>DATFGP010000047.1:0-1027461 GCA_035249365.1 Pyrinomonadaceae bacterium
TTGCAGCAGGAGGTTCTGACTTACTTCTGTTCCGCTAATAAATCTCTCGCCAGTTCAATCGCCGCACGCGGATCGTCTGCTATCAACACGCGCTGTTTCCCTAGCGACTTAAAAAACTGCTCGCTCGCCTGATCCGCGCAAAGGAGTATGACGTGCTTCTGCGCTTTGATGGCGAGCGCGATCTCGGAGGCCGTGCCCGCCCCCATGCCGCAGGCGAAGAGTATGTCGCTTGAGAGCACGTTGATGTTGTTGCGCGCCTGCCCCATGCCCGTCAGGATGCGTATGTCTACGAACTCCGACGCGTCCCGCGCATCTTCCGAAGGTAAAATTCCGATGGTCAACCCATTCGCCGCCTTCGCGCCGCGACTCGCCGCCTCCATCACGCCCGCGCCGCGACCGCCCGTGAGAAGCACCCAATTCTCGGCGGCGATCAATTGCCCCAACTCGAACGCCGCACGCACAGCTTCGTCCGTCGCGCCCTCGCCCGGCCCCAACACACCGACGATAATTTTGCTCATCCGTTCAATTCCTCAGCGCAAAAATAAGACAACGCGCTCCGGCCTTCTACGCCATGACTCGCTAGCCCGCACACGAACTAACTTGTAGAATCCGAGTTGATATTTAACATGAAAGAACGTCAGTTGTCCGTCGTCAGTGTCCGTTGCATGTGACAATCACACAAGTTGCTAAAGACAGGATTGAACAACGGACGACGGAAAACGGACTAAGGACTACCACATGAAAGCAGTTATCTTCAGGCAACACGGCGGGGCGGAGGTGTTGGAGTATGTGGAAGACGCGCCGGAGCCGCGCGTGCGTGCGAACGAGGTGTTGGTTGAGGTGCGCGCGTGCGCTTTGAATCATCTGGACGTGTGGGCGCGAAAGGGGCTGCCCGGGATCGAGATTCCGCTGCCGCACATTTTGGGGAACGATGTCGCGGGTGTGGTGCGCGAAGTGGGCGAGGTGGTTGATTGGGTGCGCGCGGGCGATGAGGTGTTGTTGCAGCCGGGCGTGTCGTGCGGGCATTGCGCGGAGTGCCTGCGCGGGCTGGACAACTTGTGCGCGAGTTACGACATACTCGGCTACCGTCGCGACGGCGGCTACGCGCAGTTTGTTGCCGCGCCTGCTGTGAACGTCGTCCCGAAGCCGTCGAGTTTGAGTTGGGAAGAGGCTGCGGCGTTGCCGCTCGTGACGGTGACGGCGTGGCACATGCTCGTCTCGCGCGCACAGGTGCAGCCGGGCGAGGATGTTCTCATACACGCTGCGGGAAGCGGCGTCGGGTCAATCGGCATACAGATCGCGAAACTGCGGGGCGCGCGCGTCATCGCCACCGCCGGATCGGACGAGAAACTAGAGCGTGCGCGTGCGCTCGGCGCGGACGAGACGGTCAATTACACGCGCGCCGATTGGCCGAAAGAGGTGCGTCGGTTGACGAACAAAAAAGGCGTCGAAGTCGTCTTCGAGCACACGGGCGCGGAGACGTGGCCGGGTTCTGTAAGCGTGCTTGCACGCAACGGGCGACTCGTCACCTGCGGCGCGACGAGCGGTTATGATGCGCGCACAGACCTCAGGCAAGTCTTCTATCGCCACGTCAGTTTGCTCGGCTCGTTCATGGGATCGAAGGCCGAACTGCTCGACGCCATGAAGTTCGTCGAGCGCGGGCAGATTCGCGCCGTCGTCTCGCAGACGCTCCCGCTCGCCGAAGCGCGACGCGCGCACGAACTGTTGGAAGACCGCGCGCAGTTCGGCAAACTCGTGCTCGTCCCTTGAAGCCGAGAGCGATTTGTTTGAGAGGTGACAGGCATGAACGAGATCGTCATTCGCCATTGCAAACTTTGAAAGTCGTACGGTCGGCAAGCCGCCCGTGTGGCGGCTCTCGTCAGACGCGAAACGGGGATCGAGCCGCGACTCGTGCAAGGCCGCGTGGGAGAGTTCTCCGTCTGGTTGGACGGCAAACTCGTCTTGAAGAAAGGTTGGATCAAACTGCCGTCGGACGAGCAAGTGCTGGCAGCGGTCAAAAGCGCTTTGCAGGCGTGAGAGACTTTAAGAGGTTTGTTAATAAACCATTTTAATTAGACACGCCCCGCGAGCAAAATCATTGACATAAATCATGCGGTGTAATAAAAGGCTGTTGTTTTCCGGCAGACATTTGCTTCCTTGAAACTGCCTTGCACCCTCTTCATCCGAGTCCTCAGTGCGTCTCTGAATGCTCAGAGGTTGTAATTAAAATCTACGCTATCAAATGAATCTCCCGGCACGGTCGCGATGCCGTTGGATCGTACCGCCTCGGGGAGTCGGGTCGTTAAGCTCTAATCACTCACGCACGAGTTTGGAAGGATTGACATGATTGACAAGAACGAAACCCTAAATGTCATGGCGGACGAATCCGTCGTCGGAACACCTGTCCTCAACGAGCGCCTGCAATATTACTTAGACCGCCCCGTCAGAGAACTGATCGCACTCGACGCAAAGCCCTTGTCCGCCGGTCAGCAGGAACGTCATCGTCTCTACACGTTGGCCTTGATGTCCCTTGTTCATCATTACTGGAACGGCAACAAGAACGGGCGCAGAGGTGAATATCCCTGGAACGTGCCTACTGACGCCGAGGACTGCAAATTTGTTGATTGCGACTATCTGGGACACAACATCGGAGCCATTGCCGTCGATGGAGACGGGCGCGTCATTGATTTCGACTTCAACCACAATAGAATTTTTAACAGTTCGGTCGAGCACGCAGAGGCGCGTCTGGTTCGACGCGTTTACGGGCTGGCGCAGGTTCAGGATAGTTGGAACACGAACGACTACACACCGGAATCAAAGCCAATGAACGACTACAACACGCTGGAGAACGTGACGCTATATACTTCACTGGAATCTTGCTCGCAGTGCGCAGGCATCATGGCGCTCGGGCGCGTGAAGGAAATTATCTACTTACAATCCGATCCCGGAATGTATTTGATCGGCAACATCCTGCATAACCTGACGTTGGATACCAAACTCCAAGCGCCGCGCCCCGTAGCCGCGAGCGAGGTCAGCCTGCCATACCACGACAGGCTGAACAACGCATACGTACGCTTCAGCGAGCAGGTTGCCGGGAAGCCGTTTTTCATTCCCAGAGAGGGAAAACCCGATCACTCGAACTCTATCACCTCTTTTCTATGCACTAAGGCGGCGTACGACATCTACGGGGAGGCAGCCGGAGTATTCACCGAATACATGGATGAAGCGATTAAACTTGAGCACCCTACATTCAAACCGTTAGACAAGAACGGGCAGGAGGTGAAGACCGCCCTGACGAACCAGGAGAGCCTCGCCGAACTGAAGTGCTTTCTTTTATACGCGATAGCCAACGGGCGGCGCGGAACACCTCACTGAACGAGGGATGGAGGTCAACTTGTGTTGGAAGAAGCGAGCAGTTGTTATAGTTGTGGACACGTCACCAATGAAGATGTCGGCAAGTGCCCGAAGTGCGGGCGGCGTCTGCGCACGGCGAAGCAGGTGCGCCGGCTCGGCTGGTTGCAGTTGGCAATCGGCGTGTTTCTCATCGGGTTGATGGGGACGATCACTTACAACCTCGCTCCGGCGCTGCTACAGGCGGGCGAGAGCGTGGACGGCTCGCGCTTCACGGGCACGCCGCAGCAGGCGCAACTCATCCTCGGCCTGTTCGGCATGGTGCTCGTCTTCGGTGTCGGCAGCGTCGCAAGCGGCCTGTGGCAGATCAAGACTGGGCGGCGCAACAAGTGGCTGTTCATCGTCATGCTCGTGCTTTTCGTTATCTTGATCGCGTTCAGTTGGTTTCTGCGCGCGATGCTCCGCAACGGCTGACGCGGACTATAAACTTCAAGTTCTAATTTGACGATTCGCTTTCTCGACGGAAGGAAACTGACGATGCGCAAGCTGGCGGCAACAGTCTTGTTGCTCCTCTGTATGAGTTCGGTCGTGTACACGCAGAAGAGCAGGAGCACGACGCGGGGCTGGTTGAACGGGACTTGGGAGGGCACAGGCTACCAGATTGACACCAACTCCACCTGGACGATGCGGCTCAGGGCGCGCGGCGGGAAGTATCTCATCGAATACCCGTCGCTCACTTGCGGAGGCAGGTGGCGGCTCATCAGCATCAACTCAAAGATGGCCGTGTTCAGAGAGAACATCACGCTCGGACAGGACGCCTGCGTTGATAAAGGCCGCGTCGTCGTCGAGCGTTTGAACGGCAGGCAGATCGCCTATCGCTTCTCGCAGAGGGAAACTACAGACGTGTCGGCTTCCGCGATCCTTAACCGGAAGAAGTGACACTTGCTCGAAGGCGACGGCGGCGCGCGTGCTTATCTGGCCGTGTAGTCTTCAACCTTGAAGCGTTTGTTGAGCGCGTCGAGATGTTCGGGCTTGAAGTCGAAGTTCGTGCCGACGATGACGCGGCGGTCTTCGTCCGTGACGATGCGCATGGTGGTCTCAATCGGCATGTTCGTTTTGAGATAGGCTTTGTCGTCGGCGTTCAACTGTCCGCCGTCGGGGCGCGAGATGACGTAAACTTTCTGGTAGTTGTTGCGCCGCACCGAAGCCAAATCCCGCTCGAAAGCGGGGAGCTTGTTCTGCGTCGCCTCGCCCGACGGCGTGCGATTGCAGCCCGAAGCGGCGAGCACCAGCGACAGGAGAATGACGAACAACGCGCTTCTCGACATCTTCACTTTCATTTCGTTCCACATAAAATTCAACTCGATTCATTCGACAGCACGCGCGCACATAAGTTCGGCTAGGTCGCATTCGCGTCGTCCGCCGCGCCGTCGTCCGTGTCGTCGTCGGGCGTGTTGTCGTCGTCGGGTTCGACGGGCGGGGGCGTGCCTTTCTGGTCGCGTATGTAGAGCACCGTGCAATCCTCGTCCGTGTAGACTTCGTCGAACCAGCCGCTGTCCATCGCGGCGTCGTAGAAATCGTTATGCACGTCTTCGTTGTCTGTGAAGACGTAGCGCGCGCCGAAGCGGTCGCGTATGGCGGGGCCGGGGTCTTTGTTCCTGCCGAGCGTGATGTCTTCGTAGAGACGCGAGAGAGATTGATCGCGGTCGTGCAAGTAAGTCGGGTCGAGGCCGGAGACGTAAGCGTGCGCCGGGTCGTAGTAGAAGAGTTTGGGGAAGTCGTCCCAGTCTGTGTTGAAGACGACCTGACCGGCGGGGATGTGCGTGCGCATCCACTCGATGCCTTTCGTGTACTCTTCGTGCGGCGCGGTCGTAGCGATTTCGCGCGTCTCCGCGACGATCATGGCGACCATCGGGACGGCGAGCAGTAGTGCGACGACGGAAGCCGCGAGCGTTTTGCGCGTATCGCTCCACTCGAACGCTGCCGCATCGCCACGCGCCGCCGACGTGCCGCTTGCGGGGCGATCAAGGTAAGGCTCAAGTTCGTCGAGCACGTCGTCGGGCAGATTGCCGTAAGCGGAGCGTGTACGCTCGAAGACGAGTTGCAGTGTGAAGGCTGCGAAGAGCACTGCGAAGGGCGGCCAGTATTCTGCGAAGCGACGCCAGCGCGCGTTGGCGACGAGCAGGATGGTCGAGAAGATGAGGAAGAAGAGCGAGCGTGCAGCGCGTTTGCGGTCGTGCCAGTTGAAGGCGATGTAGCCCGCGATCATCGCGAAGAAGGCGACGGCGCAGTTGCGCACGAAGTCCCAACTCTCATACGGATACCATTCCTGCCCAACGGCCGTCGAAAAGCCGTTCGTCGTCACCTTCATCAACACGTGCGCGTAGAGCAGGCGTACGTTGTGCGGGAAGTAAGGGTTGATAACTGTGCCCGCAAGGATGCCGACCAAGACCCACAGGATCGGCCTCCATTCAAAACGCCGCTCGCTCCAAGCGACAACCGCAGTCCAGATTAACGCGACGAGTCCGAGCAGGACGAACATGTCGTAGGTCAGAGTGAAGATGAAGGCGAGCGGCAGCAGCCACAAATATTTTCTTTGAAAGAGCAGGTGAATCCCAAGGACGAGCAGCACGACGGAGACGCTCATCGCCTTCGACATGTTCATGCGAAACAGGAAGGGCGCGGAGCAACCGAGAAGCGCGATGAGCCAGACGAGCGGGTAGCGTATGCGGTAGCGCAGGAGCATCCAGTAGCAGGAGAAGACTGCGAGGCTCGCGAAAAGCCACGCGGAAATTTTCGCGCCCGTGCGTACGTCTTGAAAGAAGGTGAAGGGAATCTGCAAGACGTGGAAGAGGAAATGATGATCCACGTAGTCGCGCGCGTTCAAGGTGGTCAGCGGCAGCCATGTGAACTGCGGCGGGAAATGCCCTGAGCGTATGGCCTGCCAGAGTTGCCTGCTCCAACCGATGTGATAATAGCCGTCGAAGTCGCCGCAGCAGATGGCGTCTGTGGAGAACTGTAGCAGCCAGAAGACGACGCCGATGGCGAGCGCGCCGACGGCGAGATTAACCGCGCGCATGACCGCAGCCGACGCGAAGACGTTTCGCCGTTCGCGCGCCACCGCGACCGCGTTGTCGCTGTCGTCGTCGCCCGCGACAACGGCGTCTACGGCAGCAGGAGCGGCGGCGACGACTTCCTCACTTCCGGCGTTCTCCATAAAGAATTGCTGTCCCTTTCCCGTTCGAGTTCGGAATCTGCGCGGATTGTCGGCTTGCGGCGACAAAATAACACGGAAGCGGGAGGGTAGGAAAAGCGTGTGAGCGATAAACTGCCGATGCTTGCGCGGCTGCGAATCGCTTACTGCTGACTTTTAGGAGGGCAGGGGAAGGTGAGTGTGAAGGTCGTGCCGTTGCCGGTTTGGCTTGCGACTTCAATCGTGCCGCCGTGGCGTTTGATGATGCCGTAGGAGACGGCGAGGCCGAGTCCTGATCCTTGCGAGCCTTTGGTGGTGAAGAACGGCTCGAAGATGCGGTCTTGAAACTCAGGCGCGATGCCCTCGCCCGTGTCGCGAACTTCGACGACGAACCACTCGCCGCGCCTCATCTCGGTAAACTCGATACGACCGCCCGCAGGCATCGCGTCGAGCGCGTTGAAGATCAGGTTGACGAAGACCTCGCGCACTTCCGATGCGTTGGCTTCGATGAGATCGCCCGTGCCGACCTCGTTCGAGAAGTTGACTTCGTAGCGCAGGCCGTGAACTTGCGCGTCGTCCTGCCAACTCGTGCGCGTCAGTTGCACGGCGTCTGTGACGAGGCGCGAGAGCGAGACCTGCGCGAACTGCGCGGAGGGCGTGCGGCGCGCGAAAGTCTGTATGCGTCGGACGATCTCTGCGGCGTCCTGCGTGGCCGTCTCTATGACTTCGAGGCTGCGCCGCTGTCGCTCGTCCGTCACGGAGCGCAGGAGCAGTTGCGTGCGTCCGAGCACGGCGGCGAGCGCGTTGTTGAAGTTGTGCGCCACGCCCGCAGAGAGTTGGCCGAGGCTGCGCATCTTCTCGCTCTCGGCCTCCTTCTCGAAACTCGCGCGCAGGAGCGCTTCGGTGCGCTTGCGTTCGGTGATGTCGCGCGCGATGCCTTGCAGGCCGACGGGCTGGCCGTCTTCGTAGATGATCTGGCTGTTGATTTCGATGGGCACGCGCCGCCCGTTCTTGGTGATCATTTCGATCTCGTAGAACGTGACCGTCTCCTGTCCGGCCAACTTGCGCAGGAGCATCTCGCTCGTCAGCGAGACGTATTCCGGCGCGACCACCTGCCTCCAACTCTTCCCCAGAATTTCTTCGCGCGTGTAGCCGCTGACGCGCTCGCCCGCGCGGTTGAGCGAAGTGTAGCGGCCTTCCATGTCGGTCGTGTAGATGATGTCGTTGGCGTTATCAACAAGCGCGCGATAGCGTTCTTCGCTGCGACGCAGTTTCTCCTCGATACGCTTGTGGCTCGTGATGTCGCGCGCCACGCCGCGCACGCCTATGGGCGAGCCGTCGCGCGTGCAGATGAGAGACATGTTGAATTCCAGCCAGCACCGCCCGCCGTCGGCGCTCGTGCATTGCGCTTCGACGCGCGCCGCGCCCGCGCTTCGCAAATCCTTGATCCATTCTTCGACTTCCGATTCGCCGACATCCAATTTGAACACGACGGCGAAGTGCTGACCGCTCACATCCTCCGACTGCCGATGACGGCTGAAGAGAAGTCCGGCGGCGTTGATGCTCATCAGGCGGCCTTCCATGTCGAGCGTGTAGATGATGTCGCTCGTCTGTTCGACGATGTCTCGATAGTGTGCTTCGAGGCGCGCGCGTTCGAGCATGCGCGCGACTTGTGCGACGAGGCGTAGAGGTTCGAAAGGCGCTTCGAGGTAGTCGTCCGCTCCGGCCTTGAGACCTTCGAGCGCGCTTCGCATGTCGTGCCGCTGTGCGCTGATGAGCAGGATGGGCGTGAGTTGGAGGCGTGCCTCTTCGCGTATGCGGCGGCAGAGTTCGATGCCGTCCATGTGCGGCATCGCGACATCGCTGATGACGAGCGCGGGGAGTTCGCTGCGCGCAAGCGCGAGACCTTCGAGGCCGTCCGCCGCCGCGAGCACACGATAACCGGCCTGTTGCAGCACGGCGCTCTGGAGCGCGAGCGCATCGGGTGAGTCGTTGACGACGAGAATGGACGCTTCCGACTCTTCGGTAGACATGGACACGGTTTTCGCTTAAGGCGAATCTGGCTACAAAGCGTCAGCTTCGCAAACGCTCGACGAGGCTAATGAGGTCGTGCGGGTTAATGGGTTTCGTCAAAAAGGCGTTGAAGCCGCAGCGGAGGGCGCGGTCGCGGTCTTCGTACATCGTGAAGCCCGTGACGGCGATCATCGGTGTGGCCTGATAGTTGGGCAGCGCGCGCAGTGCTTCGGCCAGTTCGTAGCCGTTCATGCCGGGCATGCCGATGTCCGAGACGAGCACGTCGAAACGTCCGGCGCGCGCCGCGTCGAGAGCCTGCGCGCCGGAATAAACCATGACCACTTCGTAGCCCGCGTATTGGAGCAGTATCGCCAGCATTTCCGTCACATCCGGCGCATCGTCAACGACGAGGGCGCGCGGCTTGCCCGTCGTTTCCTGCGGTTCATCGCCGAAGGGTGAAGGATGGCGCGACGATTGCGGGTCGCCGCCGAAGGCGAGGCGACTTGCGGCAAACAATTCCGCTACTACTGCGTCGCGCGCCGCATTGGTCGCGTGCGCAACAGTTTCAGGGGCAGCCAACATCTTTCTCTATCTCCCTTTCCGCTTGCGCGGCCTCGGCAACTGGAAAGTAAATCTTGAGGCGAAGAAAATTTCACTCCGCTTACATTTCACGACCGCGACGCGTCCGGTTGTTGGTTCGCGTCCGGCGGCTCGGACGTTTGACGGTTGAGCAGCGCGTCTACGGTCGCGGCCAGAGTGGCCGGATCGAACGGCTTGGCGAGATGGGCGCTGAAGCCTGCGGCGAGAGCTGCGTCAACGTCTTTCTGCGCGGCATAGCCCGTCAGCGCGAGCGCGGGAACATCGCGCAGGCGGGGCGTCTCGTTGCGCAGCCGCTTCAAAAGTTCGTAACCGTCAATGTTTGGAAGACCAATGTCGGAGATGATTATATCAAAGTGCTCATTTGCTGCAATGGCGAGAGCCTCTTCGGGCGTCGCGCACGCGCTCGTGCGAAAGCCGCGCACCTCGAAAGCCACGCGCAGCATTTCGAGCGTGTCGGGCGCGTCCTCTATCAGCAACGCGTGACAGGCGCTCTCGATCTCGCACGTCGCATCCGCCGCAGGATCGTCCGGCGCGTAAGTCGCGGCCGCCTGCGTCTGCAAAAGCGGCAGCGTCACTGTGAAACGACTCCCGCGCCCTTCGCCCGCGCTCGACGCCGCGACCGTGCCGCCGTGCGCCTCTACGAAACTCTTGACGAGCGCCAGCCCGATGCCGAGCCCGCCGTGCATCTTCGTCGTTGACATGTCCTGCTGCCGGAAACGCTCGAAGACGTGCGGCAGAAACTCCGGCCTGATGCCTTCGCCTTCGTCTTCGACATTCATGCGCACCGAGCCGCCCTCGATTTCGCAGACGACTTTGACGCGGCTGCCTGCGGGTGAGAACTTGACCGCGTTCGTCAAGAGATTCCAGAAAACCTGCACGAGCCGCGTGCGGTCGCCTGTGACCAACACCTCTTCCAGTCCCGCGCAAGGGGCGAGTTCGATCTTGATGTCGTGCTTCGCCGCCTGCGGGCGCACGGTTTCGATGGCCTCTTTGACCGCCGGGTCGAGCGCGACGGGCAGAGTGTCAATGCGCATCTTGCCGCTGAGGATGGCCGACATGTCGAGCAGGTCGTTGATGAGACGCGAGAGCGATTGCGAGTTTTTGCCGATGACTGCGAGGCCGTGCTTGATGTCGCCTTCTGCGAGTTGGCCTGTGTCCATCATGTGTACCCAGCCGATGATTGGGGTGAGTGGCGTGCGCAGTTCGTGCGAGAGCGTGGCGAGAAATTCATCCTTCGCGCGGTTGGCTTCCTGCGCGCGGCGATAGAGACGCGCGTTGTCAATGGCGAGCGCGGCGCGGCGCGCGAGTTCTTGCGCGAGCGAGAGATCGTCTTCGGTGTAATGACGCGCCGACTCCGAACTGATGAACGTTAACGCGCCGATGGTGCGACCGCGCGCCGCGAGCGGCACGATCATCGAAGACTTGATATCGAACTCCTTGAGCATCCTGATCTCTACGGGGTTGCGAATCTCTTGCTGCATCAATTCGTCCGACACGTCGGAAAAAAGATCAGCTTTGCCGGTGCGCAAAACTTTGGCGATGGTGTGCGGCGTGTTGATGTCGAGCGGGAAGCGGCGTTGCATGTCGCGCCAGGCGGCCTCGCGCGCGGGGTCTTGATGCGCCACGATCATGCGGCGAATCGAGCCGTCGTCTTCGAGCATGTGGACGAGGCAATAGTCGGCCACGTAAGGCACGGCGAGTCGCGCGACCGATTCCAGCGTCAGTTCGTAGTCGAGCGACGAGGTGAACATGGTCGTCGCGTCGCCGAGGAAACGCGCGGCCTCCTCTGCGCGTTTGCGCTCTGTGATGTCCTGAATGTTGGCCGCGCGATAGACGACGTTGCCGCGTTCGTCCTTAAAGGCCGTCACGTCTGCGAGTACGGGGAAGCGCGTGCCGTCCTTGCGTATGTGAATCGACTCGTAGATGTGATGCCCACGTTCCGCGACGGCGCGGACGTGCGCGTCCAGTTGCGCGCGTGCTTCGGGTGCGAAAGTGTCTGCGAGCGGCTTGCCGATCAACTCTTCGACGGTGTAGCCGTGCATGCGCGCGAAGGCGGGGTTGATGGCTTTCAGCGTGCCGTCCGCCGGATTGCCCATCGCGACGCCCCAGCCCGCGTGCTGAAAAATCTGCTCCCAGCGTCGCAACTCTTCTTCCGCGCGCTTGCGCTCTGTGATGTCGCGCTGCGTGCCCCACACGCGCAGAAGCATGCCGCCTTCGACGATGCCGACGAGGTTGTTAAGGAAATAGACGGTGCGCCCTTCGCGATCCAACTCCTGCGATTCCACGTCGGTCAGGCGATAGCCGGAAAGGATTGCGGCGCGCAGGTAGTCGAGGTTCGCAGGGGTGCGCGGCAGGAGCGCTTCGAGCGGGACGCCTATGAGTTCGCTCGCGCTCGCGTAGCCGTACATGCGCGCCATCACGTCGTTGCACTCGGCGAGATAACCCGTCGCGTAAAATCGTTCGATCTGCTCGTCGGCAGAGAGGTTGACGGGGATGGGCGTTCGTATCTCGAAACGCCAGATCGGCTCGTTGCTCTGTTCGACGAAGGCGCGATAACGCTCCTCGCTCCGGCGAAGCGCCTCGCCCGCCTCCTTGCGCTCCGTGATGTCCATCGTCACGCCGCGCATCCCTACAGGGCGACCCTCGGCGTCCATGATGGCGACCGACTGCGCTTCGACCCACACGGCGCGACCGTCTTTCGTCATCCAGCGAAACTGGTTCGACCCTATCACGCCGCTCTCGAAAGTGGCGACAGCAGTGCGCGCAGCGATCTCGCGGTCTTCGGGGTGGACGATTGTGAGCCAGAAGTTCGGCGTCGAGAGCCATTCCTCGACCGTGTAGCCGAGCAACTTCTCCACGTAGTCGCTGACGAAGTTGATGCGCTGGTTCGATTCGTCCGGCTCGCCCCAAGCCTCCCAGACGACGCCGGGTACGCTCTTGATGATGGCGTCCAGACGATGCCGCTGCGTTTCGACTTCCGCCGCAAGTTGCGACTTCTCGCGTTCGGCGCGCTTGCGCTCCGTGATGTCTTCGACGAGCGCGACGACGCCGCTGAGTCGTCCTTCCGAATCGGTCAGGGGCGCGGTCGAGATGCTGACGCTGATCTGCGTGCCGTCTTTGCGGAGGCGTTCGGTTTCGTAGGCTTTGAAGTCCGAGCCTGCGAGGGCGCGTTGGTGGTTCTGCCGCATCTCTTCCTGCCTGTCGAGCGGGACGGTCGGGAGCGGTCGGCCTAACACTTCCTCTTCGCTCCAACCGTAGATGCGTTCGGCGGCGCTGTTCCACATCTTGACGATGCCGTCGGGGTCAAGCGTGATGATGGCGAGCGGCGAGGCGTGGATGATGGCTTCGAGCGTTTGATTGCTCTCGCGCAGAGAGGCGAGCGCGGCCTGCATCTCGCGCTGGCGAAAACCGTCCTCGGGCGGCGCGGTCGCGGTGGTGAGGTCTCGATGCTTGCTGCTGTCGCTCATACTGGAAAGTCTCGCGCGTTCCTTTCGACTCGCGCAACTGCGTTTTTTACGCGCAAGTCCTCAGCTAGTGAAAGCTACGCTTTCGGGCGGAGACAAGTCAAGATTTCAATTTCCGGCGGTCGGATTTCCTGTTCGCCGTGAGATGTTGCGCGTGGCGGGCGACGGGGCGTTCGCATCCGAAATTCTGGAAGGATTCCGGCGAGGCAAACGCTTGCGCCGTCCTTTAAGACTATGCTCTTTTGCCTTGACATTTCCGTCGGATTTATTTAACTTCCTCGCGCTTAGCTAGAAATTGAGCTTTTTCGTCCTGCCAGTAACTAACAGTCAATTTACACCCGTCAGTTGACATTCTCGATCCGTGTCGGTTGGAAGCATTGTCTTCGCTGTTCGTACAAGGTTTGAAAAGGTAGTTTATCTGATGCAATCAAGCTCCTCGCTCGCGGACGCATGCCGCTATGCCGTCCCAATTCCCTTATTAATTTGCCCTATATTATTCAGCCATAATATTCCTGTTACCGAGTTATCCACGTATTCGACTGGTTCATACCCACAAACGGCTTGAGCTTGGTTGTCTACCCGAATCTGTTCTGCCCTTGCGTCTCATTCAGTTCCGACTTGCTTCAGTCCAGACCGCAGCTTTACCGCATCACGGACGCGAACGCCATAGCCGTCTGAATGGTCAATTGTTCGGAGTTCCGTGCGGACTTTTGAACTTTTACAGATTTTCGTCCGATGATACCCAGTACCTCCTTCAGAGGTGATGAAAGGATTTAGATATGAGGAACTTCAAACGATGGTTATTGCTCGTCAGCATCGCCGTCGCCATGGGAGCCGTAGTCTTCGACTTCGGCCCGGCCGCCTCTAGCCAGAATCGCAAAAGTGCTAGAGGGAAAGATATCGCTCCAACGAGCCGCCCCGGCCTCGAAAACTACGACATCAGACGTTCGCGCGCGAGCGCACCGGAAGATGTGGATAACATAGCCATCAAGCAGAAGGGGTCACAGCTTGCGGTAAGCGCGCAGAAGCAGGTCGTCGCCACGCAAAGCCAGCGCGAAGCAGCCGCCAGCGTGCGGCAGGCTATGAGCACGGCTGAGGCGCAGTTAGCCTCGCGCGTGCCCAACTTGAAAGTTGAATACAACGAAGCACTGAGCGTCCCCGAGATCGTGCAGGTCGAAGGGGCGGGCGCGCTGTCGGCATCCGCTGCTGCGGCCAGTTCTAAGGAGTCCACCCTGCGCGGCTTCGTCACGCAAAACGCCGGACTCTACGGCCTGACCCGCTCGCAGGCGTCGCAACTCAAGAAAGTTTCCGATTATACGAATCCGTCGGGCAATCTCTCGTTCGTCGAATTGGAACAGGAGATCAACGGCATCCCCGTATTTCAGGGTTACGTGCGTGGCATCTTGACGCCTGATGGGCGTCTGATGCGCACGACCGGCCTGCTCGCCGCTGGCCTACACGCCGAAAGGCTCGACTCCACGCCCGGACTCGGCGCGGCTGAAGCCGTCGCCGCCGGTATCCGCAGCATCAACGTCAAGGTTGATGCGAGCAACTTGTCCGTCATCGGAACCGACGATCAAGGCAAGCAGATCGTTTCTCGCGGGCCGCTCGACGACGAGACCAAAACCTCTCTCGTCTACTTCCCCGTCGTGCCCGGCCATGCCGTGCTCGCCTACTCGATGGTCTTGTGGCAGCCGGATTACGCCTACTACACCATCGTTGACGCCAACACGGGCGCTCTGCTCTGGCGCAAGAACATCACGCAGGATCAGTCGCAGGCTTTCACCTACAACGTCTACAACGACGACAGCCCGACGCCGATCTCGCCGAACAATGCGCCGCCGCAGACCATCTCTCCGCCCGTCCCGCAGCCGCCCGGCATCACGCGCACGAACATAACTCTGGTCAGCGAGCACGAAGCGGACTTGCTCGGCTGGATTCCCGATTCGGCTGGCCCGAACGCCCCGACGACGGGCAACAACGTGGACGCCGGTTTAGACATTGTCGCCCCGAACGGGATCGATGAGCCGTCCGCCGCCAACCCGTCACAGGCCAACGGTCGCTCCTTCGCGACGAATCGCGTCTTCAATTTCGTCTACAAGCCCGATGGCTCGGCTGATCCGGCGGGTTCCAACAACCCGACCGATCCGGAATACCGCAAGGGCGCGGTCGTCAACCTCTTCTTCTGGACGAATCGCTTCCACGACAAACTCTACGACCTCGGCTTCACCGAAGCGGCGCGCAACTTCCAGCAAGACAACTTCGGTCGCGGCGGCGCGCCCAACGACCGCGTTCTGGCCGAAGCACAGGACTCTTCCGGCACGAACAACGCCAACTTCAACACTCCGCCCGATGGTCAGTCCGGGCGCATGCAAATGTACATCTTCACGGGCACGCCCAATCGTGACGGCGACCTCGATCAAGATGTCATCATCCACGAGTTGACGCACGGCGTATCGAATCGCCTGCACGCCAACGCGAGCGGTTTGCAAACCGACATGGCAGGCGGCATGGGCGAAGGCTGGGGCGACTTCTACGGTCTTTCCATCAACTCCGTCATCGGCAAGACCGATACGGACGGGCACGGACTCTTCCCCGCCGGCGCTTACGATACACGCGACTACTATCGCGGCATCCGTCGTTTCCCTTACACCATCAAAGCGAGCCTCGGCCCGAACGGCAAGTCGCATAATCCTTTGACCTTCGCCGATATCGATCCGGCGCAGATCAACTTCGACGACGCGGCGTTCCCGGTCGGAACCGGCAGCGCCAACGAAGTACACAATCAGGGCGAGGTCTGGGCCACCGCGCTGTGGGAAGTGCGCGCCAAACTCGTAGACAAGTACGGCATGGCGTCCGGCAACAACCGCATGTTGCAGCTCACGACCGACGGCATGAAACTCGACCCCGCCAACCCGACGCAACTCAACGGGCGCGACTCGATTCTCGCCGCCGACTGCGCGGCTGCCTTCGGTGTGGACGAACTCGAAATCTGGGAAGGCTTCCGCATTCGCGGCATGGGCTTCCGCGCAAGCACGGCGGGCATCCACGTCGTCGAAAGTTTCGACAAGCCGAACCTCAGACTCGGAACCGTCAACGCGGTGGAACAGACGGGCGACAGCGACGGCGTCGTCGAGCCGGGTGAGACCGTCAGGCTTACCATTCCGCTCACGAACATTCTGTGCGCCCACAACGCGGATAACGCTACGGCAACCGTCACCGGCGGCGCAAACACTGCCAACTACGGCACTGTCGAAGCCGGTACGACCGACTCGCAGACCATTGACTACACCGTGCCCACCACGACCGCTTGCGGCGCGGCGATTCCTTTGACCATCACGGTCAACAGCACTCTCGGCCCGATCACCTACACTTACTTCCTGAACGTCGGTCAACCTTCGGCGCTCACCCCCTTCGAGAACTTCGACGGCGTGACGCCTCCGGCGCTGCCCGCAGGTTGGACGACCCAGCGCACGGGCGCGGGCATCCCCTGGCAGACCAACTCGGCTAAATCGGACACCCCGCCCAACTCGGCGTTCACCACGAACCCGACCAACGCCGGTACGTCCGAATTGATCTCGCCCGCGTTCCCGGTCAACACCGGACAGGCGCGCGTGAGCTTCCGTAACCTCTACAACCTCGAAGACAACTTCGACGGCATGCAGTTGTACATCAAGATCGGCGGTGGTGCGTTCCAGGAGATCACACAAGCTGGCGGCAGTTTCGTCAGCGGCGGTTACAACGGCCAGATCACAGACGGCAACGCCTGGACGGGAGTTTCCGCCGGTACGACGGCAGACCCGCAGTTCATCACCTCGGTCGTCAATTTGCCGCCTGCGGCCAACGGCCAGATCGTGCAACTGAGTTGGAGGGTCATCGCCGACGCCAACACCATCGCGCCCGGACAGTCCGGCGCGCGCATTGACACGGTTAAACTCGCGACGACCGCGCAGACCTGCTCGCGCTTCGGCGTCTCCACCGTCTCGATCAGCGGTCGGGTGACCAACAGCGCCGCACAGGGCGTGGCCGGTATTCAGGTCACTTTGAGCGGTACGACCACAGCCACCGCCACCACCGACATCAACGGCAACTACTCGTTCCCGAACCTCGTCGCGGGCGGCAACTACACCGTCACGCCGACGACGCCGGGCTTCGATTACACGCCGCCGAGTCGCACTTACAACAACCTGAACACTGATGTGACGGATGCCAACTTCTCGCTCCTCGCGCAGGCGAGCATCAGTGGGCGCGTCACGACCGAAAATGGCGCGGCGGGCATTGACGGCATCACCATCACGCTCACCGGCACGGAATCGAGAACAACCGTCACCTCCGGCGGCGGCTTCTACTCGTTCCCGAACCTGACGCGCGGCGGCAACTACACCGTCACGCCTTCCGGCGGCAGCAACAACACGTTCACGCCGCCCAGCCGTACTTACAACAACCTGCAAGGCCCTGTGACCGACGCGAACTTTACCGCGCGGGAAAACCTCGCCTGTCAGGCCATCGGCACACCCGTCAACGGACAGATCGCACCGGGCGACCCGACCCAGACGCAACGCGTCTTCCGGGGCGGCACGCCGAGCGATTGCAACAACAGGCCGTTCCCCGGTGTGAACGCCGACCCGTCGCCGGTGCTGCGTCGCTTCGACCAGTACACCTACGTCAACTCAAGCGCGTCGCCCGCCTGTATCAGGGTGACGTTCACCGCCAACAACGCGGGCATCCACAGCGTTGCCTATCTGGGCGCTTACAATCCTGCGAACATCTCGCAGAACTACCTCGGTGATTATGGCGCGGCCTACGTGGCCAACACGTTTGCTTCGTACTCGTTCACCGTGCCCGCCGGAGCAACCTACGTCATCGTGTTCCACGAGATCACGCCGAACACACCGGCGACGATTGACTACACGTTCTCGCAGTGCAACCTCGGCAGCGCTCCGCCGTCGCCGACGCCCACTCCGAGAGTGGCTCAACCCGGCGAGGTGCTCATCAGCGAGTTCCGCCAGTCGGGCGTCGTGGCAGCGCCTCCGGCCAGTCCGAGTCCTACTCCGACCACGACTAACGTGAACGACGAGTACGTCGAGCTGTACAACAACACGGACGCGACGATCAGCATCAGCGGCTTCGCCCTCAGGCGCGGCCCGAACGATTCGCTCCTGACCCTGCCCGCAGGCACAACCATCCCGCGGCGTGGTCACATACTCGTCGGCAACAGCAACACGTCTCCGACGGCCTCTGGCTACAGCCTCAGCGCCTATGCGCCGCTGAACTTGTCGCTCTCCTTCAACGACCTGTTCCCGAACAATCAGGGCATCGCCTTGGTTGACAACACCTTCAACGTCACCATCGACTCGGTCGGCTTCGTCGGCAACGGCGGAAGTTGGCCGTACATCGAGGGCAACGGGCTGCCACGAACAGCCGCCACCAGACCGAACGTACAGCACGCCTACGTGCGCAAAATCAATCTGGCGACCAGCTTCCCGCAAGACACAGGGGATAACGCCTCCGACTTTGTGCTCGTCGCCGTGGACAACGTACCGTTCCCGGGCCCGACCGCAAGCTCTACGGTGCCGACGATTCTCGGCGCACCGGGGCCGGAAAACACAGCCAGCCCGATTGAACGCAACCAGTTCGAGCGCCTGTCTCTCGTCGATCCGACGATGGGGCCTGCGTCCGGCGAGAACCGCAAGCGTCTCGGTTGCGGTGCGCCCGACACGCCGCCGTGCGATCCGAACAAGTCGGCGTTCGGCTTCCTGAGCATACGTCGCAAGATCACCAATAACACGGGCGCGTCGGTCACACGACTCCGCTTCCGCGTTGTTGACATAACCACACTGGGCAGCCCGGGCGACGGCCCCGGACAGGCAGACCTGCGGGCGCTCACTTCAACCACGATCAGCAACGTCATGATCAACGGTCAGCCGACGACTATCGAAGGCACGACCCTTGAAGAACCGCCCAACCAACCGCGCGGCGGCGGCCTCAACAGCAGTCTGAGAGTGCCGACCGTCCAGTTTGGCACGCCGCTGTTGAACGGGCAGAGCATGAACGTGCAGTTCCTCTTCGGCGTGATGCGCGACGGAGCGTTCCGCTTCATCGTCAACATCGAGGCGCTGCCGTAAACGTTAGCGGCGAACAAAAGCCGCATTAACCTGCGGACGAACCAGCCGCAACGCCGGTTCGTCCGCACAACAAACAAAAAAGCGTGGGCGCGAGAGTTGAACTCTCGCGCCCACGCTTTTTTCCCGCTCACGCTCTCTCGCTTTTTTGTCTTCTCAGCCACGCGCCCGCGCCTGTTTCGCGCGCGCACGCTTCTCTGCTAGTCTCTCTCCAACTGAAATTCCCGAAACCATTCTTGAGGTGGAAACAACTTTGTATCCCGCCGGTAATCTTTTCATCCCCGCCCCGCACGGGCGACTCGAAGCGATCTTGAAAGAGCCGCCCGCCGCCGCTGCCAACGGAGCGCGCGCCGCTGCGCTCGTCCTCCACCCGCACCCTCTGCACGGCGGCACGATGCACAACAAAGTCGTCTTCCGCGCCGCGCGCGCCTTAAACGACGCGGGGGCGGTCGCACTGCGCTTCAACTTTCGCGGCGTCGGCCAGACAACCGGCACGCACGACCACGCGCGCGGCGAACAGGCGGACGCACATCTCGCGCTCGACTATCTCGTCGAACGCTACCCGGATTTGCCGCTCCTCGTCGCGGGCTTCTCCTTCGGCGCGCGCGTCGGTCTGGAAGTGGGCGTGCGAGATGAGCGTGCGCGCGCGCTCATCGGCATCGGCACGCCCGTCAGCATCAGTGAGCGCGGTTACGATTTCTCTTTCCTCAAAGAGTGCCGCAAGCCCATCCTCTTCGTCCACGGCGATCAGGACGAGTTCGGCGACATCGGTAAACTCCAAACGCTCGCCGCAGGGATTCCGCCGGAAGCACGCGCGCGCGTCCAAGTGATTAAGAACGCCGGACACTTCTTCGAGGGACACATCGACGAGATGAGCGCCGCGATTAAAAGTTGGGCGGAAGAAATATTGAAGTGAAAGCTGTCAGTAGTCAGTAGTCAGTTGTCCGTTGTTCAGTTAACCTTTAGCAACTCGCTCAGCCAACACATGCAACGGACAACTGACTACTGACAACCGACAAGTTAAACCTTCATCGCCTTCCAACGACCGCGCCGGAAGAAGATGATCGCCACGATGGTGATCAGCGATTCACTAATGGGGATCGCCATGAAGACGCCGCTTGCGCCCGTGTGGAAATGTATGGCGAGGGCGTAGGCGAGCGGGATTTGGAAGAGCCAATAGCAGCAGAGGTTGATCATGGTCGGCGTGAAGGTGTCGCCCGCGCCGTTGAACGCCTGCACCATCACCATGCCGTAAGCGTAAAAAATGTAGCCGTAACTCAGGAAGCGCAGACTTGAGACGCCGTAAGCGGCCACGCCCGCATCATTCGTGAAGACGCCGATGATGCGTTCGGCGAAGACGATGAAGACGAGCGCGACCGCGCCGAGAAAGATCATGTTGCTAAGACCGGCACGCCACACCGAACGCTCCGCGCGCTCCGGTTTATTCGCGCCAAGATTTTGCCCTACGAGCGTGGCCGCCGCGTTCGCCATGCCCCACGAAGGCAAAAGCGCGAAGATGATGACACGCAGCGAGAGCGTGTAGCCCGCCAGAGCTTCGCTTCCGAAGACTGCGACGATGCGCGTCAGAGCCAGCCAACTCGCCGTCGCCACGAGAAACTGAAACATCCCGCCCACAGAAATTCGCAGCAGTCTCAGCATCACCGTCAGATAAATCCGCAAATGTGTGCGTTTGACTTTGACGCGACTGCGACCGCTGAGCAGAATCCAGAGTTGAAACGCGACGCCCGTCGAGCGCCCGATGGTCGTGGCGATGGCCGAACCCGTCACGCCGAGTTCGGGAAAGGGGCCGAGTCCGAAGATGAAGCAGGGGTCGAGGATGATGTTGACGATGTTGGCGAGCCAGAGCGAGCGCATCGCCACAGCCGCGTCGCCCGCCCCGCGAAAGATCGCGTTGATCAAAAACAGCAGCATGATGCAGACGTTGCCGCCGAGTATGATCTTCGTGTAGCTCGACCCGCCCGCGACGACGCCCGCCTCCGCCCCCATCACACGCAGGAGCGCGGGCGCGGACAGGATGCCCAGAACGGCGACGGGCAGCGACGTGAGCACGCCGAGCAAGATGGCTTGCACGGATGCGACCGCCGCGCCTTCCGTGTCGCCCTCGCCCGTGCGCCGTGCGACGGTCGCAGTCGTCGCCATGCTGAGTCCCATCGCGATGCCGAAGATGATCGTGAGCATGGACTCGGTGAGTCCGACGGTCGCGATTGACTCCGCGCCGAGCCGCGCCACGTAGAGGATGTTGACGACGCCAAAGAGCGACTCCATCATCATCTCCAAGACCATCGGCACGGCGAGCAGCACGATGGCGCGCCCGATGCTCCCTTCGGTGAAATTCTGCTTCGAGCCGAGCACGGCTTCACGCAGTAGGTTTATGATCTTTTTGAGACTCATGGCTGTCGTCCAATTACCATAACTAAAAGCAACTCACCGCAGAGACGCAGAGCAAAGCCGCAGAGAATCGCTGAGAAAACAAATGATGAAGGCGGAAGAATGAAAGACAATGAACATGGCACTCAAACGAGTTGCCGTATTCATTCAATTTTCATCGATCTTTCTTCATCGTTTCTCTGCGCCCCTCTGCGGCTTTCGCTCCTCGCCTCTGCGGTGAATGTCTGCCGCTACAACCAGCCGGAAAGTTATTTAACGTCTCTCGCCGCGTGCAGGTTTCAGGTTTTAGCTTCTCGCGTAAAGACGGTTGATCACGTCGCGATACTTTTCATCCACGACGCGACGTTTGACCTTGAGCGTGGGCGTGAGTTCGCCGCCTTCAATGGAGAGTTCGCGTTCGAGCAGCGCGATGCGCTTGACGCGTTCGTACTTCGAGAGGTCGGCGCACGAGCCGTCAACCTGTCGCTGCATGAGATCGAGTATGCGCGGGTGGCGGCACATTTCGGCGGGCGTTGCGATGCCGTCGCGTATGCCTTTGTGCTGCGCGTAGGCGCGTAGTTGTTCCCAATCGGGCACGATGAGCGCCGCAGGGTACTTGCGCCCGTTGCCGATGAGCACGACTTGATTGACGAAGCGCGAACCCTTGATGCGCGTCTCGATGACGGAAGGCGCGATGTACTTGCCGCCGGACGTTTTGAAAAGCTCCTTCTTGCGATCCGTGATCTTCAAGAAACCCTCTTCGTCAATCACGCCGATGTCGCCGGTCTTGAACCAGCCGTCGTCTGTGAAGACGGCGCGCGTCTCTGCGGGCTTCTTGTAATAGCCGCGCATGATATTGGGGCCGCGCGTCTCGATCTCGCCGTCGGGGGCGATGCGCACCTCGACGTTTTTGATCGGTCGCCCGACCGTGCCGATGCGGTTGTCCTCGAGCGTGCCTGCGGCGATGACGGGCGAAGTCTCCGTCAGCCCGTAGCCTTGCACGATGGGCACGCCCGCGCCCATGAAGATGTAGCCGATCTCTTCGGGCAGCGCCGCGCCGCCTGAGACGAACAGGCGCATACGCCCGCCCAAGCCCGCGCGCCACTTCGAGAAGACAAGACGCGTGGCGATGTTGTGTTTCAACTGTAGAAGCGGCGGGACAGGCTTGCGCGCGACCACGGTTTGCGCCCACTGTTTCCCGACGCCGACCGCCCAGGCGAGTATTCCGGCTTGAAGTTTCCCTGCGGCGGTGGCCTTCTCCTGTATGCGCGCGTAAATCTTCTCGAACAGGCGCGGCACGCAGAGCATGACGGTCGGGCGCACCTCGCGCATGTTCTCGCCGAGCTTCTCGATTGACTCGGCGTAGTAGACGCTCATCCCGTGATAAATGTACATGTACATGCCGAGGCGTTCGAGTACGTGCGAGAGCGGGAGCACGGAGAGCGCCACGTCCGTCTCGCTAAAGGCGAGGTGGCCGGAACTGTCTATCAAATTCGTGACGAGGTTCGAGTGCGTGAGCATGACGCCTTTCGGCTCGCCCGTCGTCCCCGAAGTGTAAATGATCGTCGCGAGGTCTTCCGGTTTTGCGTTGCGCGCGAGTTCGTTGATCAAATCGGGTTGCTCAACGCGCAGCGCGCGCCCTTGTTCGATCAACTGTTCGAGCGTCGTCGCGCCCGCTTCCGTCGCGCCCTGCGGCTCGAAGAAGATGAGATGTTCGAGCGCGGGCGCGCCGTCTATGGCCTCGAAGATGCGCGCGAAGGCTTCGCTGTTGCGTATGAAGAGAACGCGCGCGCCGGAGTCGTCGAGGATGTAGCGCACCTGCGGCGGCGCTTGCGTCGGGTAGATGGGCACATCAACTATCCCTGCAAACTGGCAGCCCGCGTCTGTCAGCGTCCATTCGGGCAAACTCTCGGAGAGTATGGCCGCGCGATCGCCAGCACGCAGGCCGAGCGCGTAGAGTCCGTAAGCGATGAGTTGCGCGCGCTCAAGCAACTCGGCGGAAGAGATCGAGCGCCACTGGCCGTCGCGCTTGTAGTTGAGCGCGTCGCGTTTCGGGTGACGTGTGACGGCGTGCTCGAAAACTTGTGCGAGCGTCTGAGGCTCGTCAGCAGAGAGCGGCACGCGCGGGGGCGGCGGGATGGGAACGAAATCTTCCGCGCCCGTTGCGGCGACAGCGGCGTGCGCGCCCGCCGTTGCTGCTGTCGCGGACGTGCCGGTCTTGTCCATCGTGTTCACAGTGTTCGTCGTCGTGGGGTCGGCGGTCATTTGCTGCTGCTTACTCCGTTCAGAAAAATGTCGAGCACCTGGTCGGCCAGCGGCGCGAGCTTGTAGGCGCGTGGAGAGAGAATCCAGTTGGTCGCCATCTCGTCGAGCGCGCCGAAGAGAATCTTGGCGACTACTTTAGCGTTCAGTTCCGCGCGAAAGAGTCCGGCGCGCTGCCCCTCTTCGAGCGTCTCGCGTATGAGGCGCAAGTATTCGGCGAGTCCGGCGGCGGAAAATTCTTCCATGAACTTCGTCGAGCCGCGCAGTTCGACTTGAAAGACGACGGCCAGATCGCGATCCGCGCCGAGCCTCTCCAGGTGCAAGCGCGCGATGCGTCGCAACTTCTCGCGCGCGTCCGTAAGCTCGGCGACCTCTGCGCGCGCGGCGCTGATGGCATCGTTCACGCCGCGCTCGAAGATCGAGCGCAGGATTTCCTCTTTGCTCTTGAAGTAGAGATAGACCGTGCCGTCGGCCACGCCCGCAACGCGCGCCACGTCTGCGACCTTCGAGTTGAAGTAGCCGTTCGTGGCGAAGACTTTGGTGGCGGCGCGCAGGATGGCCTCGCGCTTGTCGGGGACGGTCGCGCGCTGGCCGGAACTTATGGAACGTGCGGAACGCATTCGGGGGACAACTCCGTTTCGCTGATTTGGACGCTTATCTGACTGGCTGCTCATTCATCGAATCAAGAACAGCCTAGCAGAAGTGTTAAAAAAAGGGTAAGGGGGAAAGGATAAAGGGAAAGGGAGCAGAGCAAGGCCAACATAGCTGTGCGAGTAATTCCTGCTTCTATTCTTTTTCTTTACCCCTTCCCCTTTCCCCTTTCCCCGACTCTTCATTATCTCCGCGTTAGATTCTCCTCGTGCTCTTCGTCCTCCGCGTCCGCGCCGGAGAGCGTGAGATGCCCGCCGTCGGGCGTGTCGAGGCGTAGCGACGCGCCGCGCAAATTGAGGTCGCGTTGCGGGAAGGGGATTTCGATTCCGGCCTCTTTGAAGAGACGCCAGATGCGATAGTTGATGTCGCTTTTGATCTGCGGATGACGACGCGGCCTGTCCGTCCAGACGAGCAGGCGGAAGTCGAGCGACGATTCGCCGAAGCCCAAAAACTGCACGTTCGGTTTCGGCTCAGGCAGCACATGCGTGATGCCTTCGGCGGCGCGCAAAAGCGTATCCGTGACGAGATCAACGTCGGCATTGTAGGAGACGCCGACGGGCACACTTATGCGCGAGCGGCGGTCTGCGTAAGACCAGTTGACGAGATTGTCGTTGACGAGTTTTGAGTTCGGCACGATGACCGTGATGCGGTCGTTGGTCAACACGGATGTCGTGCGCAGGTTGATCGACTGCACGCGGCCTTCTGTGATCTTGCTGTCCGGCCCAGTGATCGTGACCCAATCGCCGATGCGCGCGGGACGCTCGAAGAGCAGTATGAAACCGGAAGCGATGTCGCCCGCGATGAACTGCAAGCCGAAGCCGATGCCGACCGAGAGCGCCGTGAAGATGACGGCCACCGAAGTGAAGTTCGCGTTCAGTCCGACGCTCGCGGCGAGGATGATGCCGACCGTGATGATCACGTAATGCGTCAGCCTGAGCAGCGTGAACTGTAAACCCGGATCGAGGTGCGTGCGAGCCGCGAGCCGCCCTTCGAGTAGCTTGCGAAGCGTACGCGAGACTATCCACGCGGCGAACAAAATGAGCACGCCGAGGATGAGCGACGCGACGGAGATTTTGAGCGTGTCGCCGATCTCAAGTTTCTGGTTGAGGTAGTTGTTCCAGAAACGGATCAGCCAGTTAACGCTGCCTTCGGGCGGCGGCGCGGCGGTGGTGGTCGTAGTGGTGGTCGTCGTTTGCTGCACAGCCGCCTGCGGGACGGGCGTAGGCGTTGCTTGCGCCTGCCACAGCCAGAGATTCATCAGAAGCGTCTGCCCCGCAGATAAGCCCGAACGCGCCGCGCCCGCCATCGTTTCACACGTCAAAAAATCGAACATGTCTTTACTCCCTCCTTGTCAACAAGCGGCAACCGCCGCACCGTCCCAAACTGAACGAGCCGCCCGTGCTCTCTTCAAGCGGGGGCGGCTCAAGCGTGTATCTCTAATCAAACGGAGGCTGAGGGACTCGAACCTTCGAGCATCTCCGAACATTAAATTCAAAATGGCGGAAGGGACAGGACTCGAACCTGCAAGCACTTTCGTGCGGTAGTTTTCAAGACTACTGCCTTACCAATTAGGCTACCCTTCCATCAAAATCTTGGAATACGGGGCGAGACTTACGGAGTTTCGACCCGCAAAACATTCAGGTATCAAGTATTCCTCAAATCCCGTTCCACCCGCATAGAGGATATACAGCCAATCGTAAGCGTTCGGCTCACATTTTTTTACAACGTACCCGCTCGCGTTTGAGTGGATGTTTCTTAAACCCACTTTACGGTCACTACTGTATTTAACCTGTACCCGTTTAAGTCCATCGGGCGTGTCAACGATTAAATCATATTTAGCAGATTCCGTTATCGGTAGAGACACATCGTAGCCCAAACGGGTAAAGTATACCGCACTGCTCCGAGCCGCCTCAACTCACCTGTCAAGATCGCGCGCCATTTAGAGTTAGAGGTAGTGTTGCAGAAAGTTTCGTGCCGCATTAGATATCGAAGCAGGAGCATGCTCTGTTCCACAACTAATTACGGCCAACATAATTTTTACAACACTACCGTATTGTCTCCGTCGCGCTTTGGAGTTGAAGGCTACTTCATTGCGACGCAATGCGTAGCTTTTGCGTTCCGTCGCCGTCGTAGGAGACGGTTTGGCCTTGACTGTCGTTCACGTCAATACGGAAATTAACGGGCGTCTCGGTCGCGACGCTAAGAGGGATCGGCACGTCTTGCCGGATCAGGCCGTCCTTTGAGGTCGCGTCTCTGATGGCAGGGATGACGCTCGGCTCGAATGTGATTGAGTAGGTGTAGGGCGGCGTGCCGGTGGCGACAAAAGAGGTGATCGTGACCGTCTCGCCCGCCTTCGGGTTGAGCTTGGAGACGCGCGCGGTGGTGAACTGGCCGCTGGACTGTATCGTTGAGGTTGGCGTCGGGGTTGGCGTCGGTGAAGCACCGCCGGGCGCGCCCTGCTGCTGCGTCCCCTGCGTCGCGCCGAAGTAGAAACCGACGATGGTGCCGAGTATGCCGATGAGAGTGGTGAATATCTCACGGCCTTGCTCGAAACGCATCTTGAGGTCGTCGCTGTTGCCGGACGAGATGATCGAAGCAAGAACGAGGATCACCGCGAGCGACACGGTGGTGAACGCGATGAGAAACGTGATCAGCCCCCGCGCTGCATTATATTCGTTCAAATTTCCCACAAAGCCGGTTTTTCCCGAAATTGCCATGTAGATGACAGTTAGGGAACCGGCGGCGAGGGCGGTGAAAAGGATGTACTGGGCGAGCCTTGGCAAATTCCACTTGTTACTTGACGGTTCGATTGAAGGTGGGTCTGGATTGTTGTCTACCATCTTTCTAGTCCTTTCTCAGAGGGATGTGAAACGTGATTCACGCCGGAACGGACGCCATGAGCTGTCAAGCGTGCGGTCGCGCGTGGAACTATTGAGATGATGACGGTATGAAAGTCGGCGCGTGACCTTTGACGACTAAGCGCGGGCGGCGACGAGTTTTAACCCCAAGTGTGTGAGGCCGACGGTCTGAACTGTCGGCGGAAGACCGGACGGTCTAAACGCGGGAAAGATAATCGCGAGGCAGGCTGTTGTCAATAGTCTTTGATCAAGGCGCGGCTTGTAAAATTTGACGAGGACGGGACAAATTTCTTTCGTGCAGTCTAAGCGTCAGGGTTTGGCCGACTGCCCGGCCGCGATTCGACGGAGCATCTCTTCTCTCGACAGCTTTCGTTTGTTGTAGCCGCGTGCGCCGTAGGGCTGCAACTTCTCAAGCCATAATTCTTCCAGAAACGCCAGATCGTTTCGCCCGTCGTCTTCGGCGTCGGCGCGCGGTTCGAGTTGATCGAGTATCTCGAAGGCGAAGCTCTCGCCGCCAAACTCGTTCCAATCGTTTTGCAGCCGCCGGTTTCGATGGACGCCCGCCGCGAGTTGGAATTTGTGGCTGTTGATGATGCCTGAGAGGTCTAGGCCGACGCCGACGAAGACCTTGTCGTTGATCATGTTGCGGATCAGAAACACGCCCGACGCCCTGCGGTTTTGCAGGTACTCTTTCTTCAGACGCCTCTTTCGCTCGTCCATCACACGACTTCCTTCAACAATTCGATAGTGTCCTAAATTGATTTGAACTCTCTGTGCCTCCTCTGCGCTCTCTGCGTCTCTGCGGTGAATGACAATCATAAGCACTCACCACCGCAGACACAGAGGGAGCACAGAGGAAAGCTGGAACTAGGGTAACATCTCACGACGGTTTCACTGCGACGCGCGCTCAGTGCCTCTGGCGGTTTCGTTGACGATGAGATCGACGACGGCCTCGTAGCTGTCTGTGCGTGTGAAGACCTGACGCTGGCGCGTCGCGCCGTTGCCGCGCGCGAGCGTGTAGCGCGTGAGGGCTGCGATCTCTTCCCAGTTGCCGTCCTCTTCGAGCGCGGGGCGCAGGTGCGCGAGCAGTTTCTCGACGAGTTCGGCGGCGGGGCGCGCGCACCCGTCGCGCGCGTCAACGAGTTCGGCATCGAGTCCGTAGCGCGCGGCGCGCCACTTGGCGGCGCGCAGCAGTTCGGGGCGCACTGCGGTGAGCGGTTCGCCGCGCATGTAGTGCGCGTAGGCGGTGCGCGTGAGCGCGCGCACGAGTCCGGCGACCATGACGGCCTCGTCAATCGTCATGCACACGTCCGTCACGCGATACTCAAGCGTCTCGTAGCGCGCGGAGGGGCGCACGTCCCAGTAGATTTTCGTGCCGTCAGAGACGCTGCCGGTTGCGACCAGAGTTTCGACGAGCTCGTCGTATTCCGCGCGCGAGTTGAAGACTTGCGGCGTGCCGGACATAGGCCAGCGACGCCAGATTTCTGTGCGGAAACTTGCGTAGCCCGTGTCCCAGCCGAGCCAGTAGGGCGAGTTGGCCGCGAGCGCAAGGAGCGGCGCGAGCCACAGGCGCGCGCGGTTCATCACGTGAATCGCCGCCTCGCGGTCGCGCATGCCGATGTGTACGTGGCAACCGTAGATCAACTGCTCGCGCGCCAGTTGCTCGTACTCCTCTGCGATGCCGTGATAGCGACGCTTCGGCGTCAACTCTTGATCTTCCCAGTGCGAGAACGGGTGCGTGCCCGCCGCAGCGATCCAGTGGCCGTCGCGTTCGGCTGCGGAGATGACTTCGCGGCGCAGGTGCGTGAGTTCGTCGCGCACCTCTGCGAGCGTCTCGCAAACCTGCGTGCCGATCTCGATCTGCGAGAGATAGAGTTCCGGCGTGACGCTCTCGCCGACAGCCTCCTGCGCTTCGGGCAGTATGCGCAAGGCGCGCGGGCGCAACTCGCGCGTCTCGCGATCAACGATCTGATATTCTTCTTCGACCCCGATGGTGAACTGTTCCGTATCCGGCATCGCCCCAGTGTACAATAGCCGCCGCGATGCAAAAACTTGCGGCCTTTACGCTTTTATTCATACTCGCCATGCCCGCTGCAATCGCAGCGCAGCAGACACCGACGCGCACGCTCTCCGGTACAGTCCTCACGCAGCAGAACGAAGCGGTCGCAGGAGTTTCGATTCTCGTGCGCTACGCGTCGGGCGAGCAGAGAATCGAGAGCGACGCGGAAGGAAATTTTCGCGCCGTCGTGCCCGCCGAAACTTTGTCGCTCAGGTTCTTCGGAAAGAAACTCGCGCTCGTAGCCAAAACCATCAACACGGACGAGCCGAGCGAAAATCTCGTCGTCCGTGTCGCCTACGTCATCCCGCCCGTACATGAATCGGTCGTCATCGAAGCGACCGCGCTCGACCCCGTGCTCGACCGTCGCAACGATACCGTCTACAACAACACTCTGTTTCTCAGAGACGATCAACTCTTCCAGACCTTGAACGCCGGAATCAACGCGGGGCAGCACGAGGGCGGCGGGAAGTCTCTTGAGATACGCCGCTTCGGTTTCAACCTCGATCACGGCGGGGTCGGCGGCGGACTCAAAGTTCTGGTCAACGACGTGCAACAGAATCAGGCGACGCAGGGACACGGGCAAGGTTATCTCGGCGGCTTGAAGAGTCTGACGCCCGAACTCGTGCGCGACGTAGACATCCTGAACGGCCCGTTCAACGCGCAGTACGGCGACTTCTCCGGGCTCGGCGTCGTACACATACGCCTGCGCGAGTCTCTGCCCGACGCGCTCACCGTGCGTCTTCAAGGCGGCTCGTTCGACACCTTTCGCACCTTTCTCGCCTACAGCCCGCGCCTCAAACGCGCCGACGCCTTCGTCGCCTACGAAGGCTCGCGCACAGACGGCCCTTTTCAGAACCCTTTGCGTTACCGGCGCGATAACTTGACCGCCAACTACACGCGGCGCTTGAGCGACAAGCGCGCCTTCGGCTTCAAATTGAACGCGGGGCGCAACGACTTTTTCTCCTCCGGCCAGATACCTCTGGATGAAGTCGCGGCGGGGCGTCTGGATCGCTTCGGCGCGCTCGACCCTGATAGCGGCGGGCGCGTGCGTAGCGGCACGCTCGGCCTGTATTTTCGCAACGAGTCGGAGTCGGGCGCGACCTTCAAGGCCGACGCCTTCGTTAGCCGCTCGCTCTTCGACCTCTATTCCAACTTCACTTTCTTCCTCGCCGACCAAACGAACGGCGACGAGATTCAGCAGCACGATTCACGCTTGCAGGAAGGCGCAAACGTCCAATACCTGCGCCCTTACAAATTCTTCAACAACCTCGCGCTCTTTACCGTCGGCGCGAACTATCACGACAACCAGATCAACGTCGGACTCTACCCGACCGTCGCGCGCAACCCGATCGCGGTCGGCGCTAGAATTAGTCCGAACGTCACGACGCGGCTCTTGACCGACGCGCGTGTACGCGTCACGAACGCGAGCGGCTACGCGCAAAACGGCGTGGACTTCCTGCACGGCCACATACACGTCGAGGCCGGTCTGCGCTTCGATTATTTCCGCTTCGACGTGCAGGACAAAATCTCGCCCGCCGCTTCGGGCACGGAGCACGCCGCGCGCTTCCAACCGAAGTTCAGCGCGTCTTATGCGCCGTCGGATGATTTCCCCGCCGTCTTTTATTTCAACTACGGGCGCGGCATTTCGAGCCAGGACGCGCGCGGCGTCGTACGCCAACCCGACGCACCGAAAGTTGCGACGACGGATTTTTACCAGCTCGGCACGTCGCACAATTTCAAACGCATTGCGCTCGTGACAGACCTGTTCCTCATTGACCGCTCGAATGAACAGGTCTATGTCCCGGACGACGGCAGTTTCGAGTTCACGGGGGCGAGCCGTTCTTACGGTTTCGAGTTCAAGACTTCGGCGCGGCTGACGAAGTATCTCTCTTTCAACGGCGGCCTGACGCAAGTTAGCAACGCCTTCTTTCGCGGCACGCGCCCGCGCCTATACGTTGACGGCGCACCGCACACGGTCGGCAACGCCGCGCTCACCTTCTCAGGCTATCGCGGCCTCAACGCCTCGCTCGGCTACCGGCACACGGGCAGCTACCGTCTCGACGGCGAGGACGCAGGCCTCCTGCGCGCCTCCGGCCTCGACGTGCTCGATTTCAGTCTGACGAAACGCATACGTCGCTGGGTTGATTTCAATTTCTCGATAGACAATCTGACCGACAAGCGTTACTTCGAGACGCAGAACTATTTCGAGTCGCGGCTGCGACCCGGTGAGGCGGCTGTCGCGCGCATTCACGGGACGCCCGGCTATCCATTCGGCGTGACGGCGGGACTCACCTTTCGCTTCTTAGGGAAAGAATAAGAGCGCGGGCGGTTGAGCTAAAGTGAAGACCCTCACCGCAGAGACGCAAAGGACGCAGAGGGGGCGCAGAGAAGAATAATGTCTTTCTCTGCGCCCCCTCTGCGTCCTTTGCGTCTCTGCGGTGAGGGTCGTTGTGTTCTGCCGCACCTCGTCGGCGTGAGGTTACGGTGTGTTGCGGTTTGCGCCTGTGCCGGTGTTGGCGTTGCCGCTGCGCATAGTGCCGCCGCCGCTGTTACCCGTGTTGCCGTTGTTCGTGTTGCCACGGTTCGTAGTGCCAGCGGCGTTCGCGTTATTCGTGTTGCCGGTGCTTCTGTTGGCGGCGTTAGCGTTCGCGTTTCCGGTTGTGCCGCCCGTGGTGTTCGTGTTGGCGGGTACGGCGGTTGTGCCGGTCGCGCCCGTTCCGGTCGTTGCGCCGGTTGTGCCGTTGGTGTTACTGCCGGTCGTTCCGACGGCGTTCAGGTTGCCGGAGTTGGTGTTGTTGGCATTGCCCACGTTTGCGTTGTCGGTGACGGCGCAAGCAGCCGCGAAGGTCGCCAGAGCCGCTAAGATCAGCAGAGCCAAAATTCGTCGCATTGAAGTTCCTCCTGTGTGAAGCCGGTGGTTGAATTTCGCTACAGCACGCGCCTGCGGTTCGTACGGCGTCAGTCAGCCGGACGAGCGCGTGCGGTTCAATAGTTACAATTACAAGAATGACGAGCACCCCACATTCTTGCGCGCAATCGTTTGCTGTCTTTACCGATCCTGTTTGGCGAAAATATAACGAAGGGAAGTTTTATTCTGTACGTCAGCGCGCAGAGACGCGACAGACGACGGGCGCAAGCAAGCGCGTCGCCATCTTCGACTACTCATGTCGTCAACCTGCGGTAGATGGCGGGCATGCGTTCGGGCAGACTGAGCACGTCGTCGATGATCGTGTAGCCGACTTCGCCGTAGAGGTCGCGCAGTTCCGCTTCGGAGTCGCGGTCGATGGTGATGCAAAAAGGGGTGATGCCTGAGACGCGCGCCTGCCGCAGCGCCTCGCGGGTGTCTTCGCGCGCGTAACGCGCGTCGCCGTAGTCGTGGTCGTAAGGCCGCCCGTCGGAGAGCACGACGAGGAGGCGCGTGCGCGCTTCCTGTGTGCGCAGGCGCGCGGCGGCATGGCGGACGGCAGCGCCTAGACGCGTGTTGTGCTGGTAGTTGATGCCGCCGATGCGTCGCTCGATCTCTTCGGAGTGGCGTTCGTCGAAATCTTTGACGACGTAAAACTTCACGTTGCGGCGGCCTTCGGACGTGAAGCCGTAGATGGCGTAAGCGTCGCCGACGGCTTCGAGGGCTTCACTCATCAGGACGAGTCCTTCCTTTTCGATCTCGATGATGCGGCGACCCGGATGCGTGTAGGGCTGCAAGGGATGGCGACCGATGGTGCGCGCCGTCGAAGAAGATTGATCGAGCAGGAAGGAGACGGCCACGTCGCGCTCGCGCCTGAGACGTTTCGTGTAGAGGCGTTCCGACTGGCGACCGTCGGCGCGGCGGTCTGCGACGTAGTTGATGACCGCGTCCAGGTCGTAGTCGTCGCCGTCGAGTTCGTTCTTGATGCGTATGAGACTTTCGGGTCGCATCAACTGAAATTGATGCTTGATCGAAGAGATGACTCCACGATAACGCGAGCGCGTCAGTTCGACGAACGTGCGGTCGCCGCGACGTACGCGTTTTTCTACGACGCGACACCAGTTGACGCGTGTGTCCGCGAGTTCACGATCCCACTCGTCGTAACTGTAAGCCACTTCGCCCGGCTCCAACTCCTGTTCGGGCGATTGCGATTGCGTCCAGCGCTCCGCGCCGAAGAGTTGCTCGGCGGCCTCCTGCTCGGACGAGTTGGACTTCGCCCACGCGTTGAATAATTCGCGCGCGTCGTTCGGCGGCGGCGAGTTTTGCGTCTGCGCGTCGGGGTCGTTCGGCTCACGCTTGTTCGAGTTGTCGAGTTGCGATTCCGTGCCGCTCCCGCCTTCGTCGGAAGTTTCGGCCTGTTGCTCCTCTTGTTCTGTCTGTTGCGGCGTGACGGATTGAAAGAGCGTGTAGACGCGGCTCGTCGCCATCAAGGTGTCTGCGACCGAAGACTCCGCGCCGTCCAAATAATCTGTGACGATTGTTTCGAGTTCGGAGACGATCTGGCCGTAGAAAGTGCGCGCGTCGTCGAGCGCGCCGCCGCATAAGGTGATCTGGAACAACAACTCGAAGGGGACGAGCGTGACGGGGATGGTGGCGATACGCGGGCGCTGCGAACGCAGGTGCGCGCGCACGAGATCGAGATCGCGCGCGAGGCCGCGATAGGCGTGGCGCAGGCGACGATCAATGCGACCGTTCTCAAGCGTGCCGAAAATGCGCGCGGCAAGCGTGGGCATCGGGAAGAGCGCGAGCACGGCGCGATAGTCGGCATCTTTCGGCATACGCCTGCGCCGCGCGTTCGCTTGTCGCGCCTCTTCTTCGGGCGCGAGCGCGGGTTCGCTCTGTGCGGGGTCGTTGATGTAGCCGTCGAGCGCGAAGGCGTCGAGCGCGTCGGCGTTCTCTTCGGCGTAAGCATCTGCGATTGAGGCGAAGGCGGCGCGCAAGTAACGTGCGCCCGTGCTGTCGGTCTCGCTTCCTGCGCGCGCGTGCGTGCCGAATTCGATCTGGCCTGCGGCGTGTGCGGCGAGCACTTTGTAGAGACGAAAATTGCTCTCGTCGTCTGCAAACTCAGCGACGGACGCGGGCAGGTGGATCGTGCGACCGTCATTGATGCGCGACTCATCGGGCAGTGCGGCGAGCGAGGCGACTTCGACGGCGCGCCCCGTCAGACCTTCGACGTAGAGGCGAAGCGTCGGCGCGACCGCTTCGAGCGAGAGACCCATGCTGCCGCTTCCCGCGAGCGCGGCGTTGCTCTGTCGCGTTTCAAGCGCGTAGTAGCTGCGGCGCGCGCGCGCGTCCGTACGTTTGAGCGCCAGACCTTCGCGCGCCCACTGTTCAAATTGTTCGAGCGATGTCGCGCGCAGCGCGGCGGGCGCGGAACGAAAACAAGAGATCGCGGCCTCCGCGTCCACCTCTGCCACGGCGCGCGTCGCGGCGATGACACGACGCGCGAGTTCGGACTTGCGACCGGTCGTGCGCGCGTCGTGCGCGGGGAGCGCGCGGAAGAAGAGAGGGCTGTGGCGCGCGAGCGAGACGAGCGGCGCGTTGCCCTGCGCGGCGACCGCGTGCAAGAGCGCCGCCCAATCCGTGAAGACCTGCGGCGCGAGGCGCAGCACTTCGCCGCCCGCGACGAGGACGTGCAAGGCCGCCGCGCCGCCGCGTTCGAGAAACGTCTCAGTGTATCGAAAGAGTGTGAGCGCCTGTTCCGCGTCGAGCGTCGCCGTCGCCGAGGGAAGGTTCGCCCACGCGTCTGCGGCGACGCCGCCCGCGCGCTCTGCGAACACTCCTGCGAGACGCAGCGCGGCGCGCGCAACTTTGCGTTTGTCTCTACTGTCGGCTGGTGCGTCGAACCCTTCGAGATGCGCGAACGCGGCGACTGATGCGTTGAGAAAATCCGCGCTGTGTCGTGCGGAGCGACGCGCGATCTCAAGCGCGACTTCGTAGGTTGCAGTCAGCAGCGACTCGTCGCCTGCGGCGCGTGCGAGTTCCGGTGCGCGTCGGAAAGTCTCCGTCGCAATCGAAGTCGAGAGCGGCAACTGGCGCGCGCAGACTTGAAACAAGAGCGGGCGCGCACCGGCTGGAACTTCGAGCAGTTCTGCGACGCCCGCCTGAAAGAAGTTTGCGCCCGTCTCCACGTCGGCCATCGCGAGCCGCCGCCCCATCTCGCCCCACTCGCGCAACTCCGCCGCTTCCAACACCTGCGCCGCTCCCACAGCCGCGCGCAAAAATTCCATACCGACGCGCAAACTCAAACCTGCAAGACCCGCGCTCACTTCAAGCGCAGCACGCGCGCGGTCGGCTGGCAGTTTCCCGATCTCTCGCACCAGCCCCGCAATCGTGCGCCGTTCACTCGCGCTTCGCACACCGCCGAGATGTTCGCCTAGCGCGTCCTCTAGCGGTTGCGCGTCACTCGTCGTCGCTTCCGGCTCGGTCGCCTTCGCGTCGCCACCTCGCGCGCCTGCGTCGTTGTCTTCCTGCTTGCCCATTACTCACCCTACGATTACTTAGACACGTCCGCTGCCGCTCAAGACTTTTCGCCTCGACGCAAAGATTGATTGAAGGATGCCGACTGCCCGCGCGCGATGCTCAGAGATTCCCAGTTCTCGGATTTGAAATGCTTCGCTAGCAGCACTATCTGCCCGACGTGATACGCATAATGCGTCAACTGCCGGTTGATCGCCTTGACGACCGTATGTGGCTCGCCCCTGATCGTCACCGTGCGTTCGAGGTCTTCGGGCTGAAGCGGCTCGACCGCCGCGAAGACGCATTGCCAGCCTGCCTCCCACCAGCGCATCACCTCTTCACGCGTCGTCTCCGTCTCGATGACAAACTCGCTATCGCGATTACGATCCGCCTTCTCCCCATCCGCCGTCAAAAAGTCCGACCAGCGCGAACGCATATTGCCCGCCAAGTGTTTCACGATGACGGCGACGCTGTTGGCCTCCGCGTCAATCAACGCGAAAAACTCCTCATCGCCAACTTGCGCCATCGCGTCCTCGCCCAGTTTCTTATACTTGCGAAAGACCGCCAGCGCGTCTTCCAAAAAGTGTGCGGCCAGTGCTTCGTTCATAGCGTTCAAATTTCAAATAACGGTCGTGATGATCTCGCGTATGCTGCGTTGGAGTTCGCGGTCGTCGGTGATGGGCGAGGCGAGGGCGACTTCTGCGGCGGCGACGGGCGCGATGCCGCGCGCGATGAGTTGGGCGGCGTAGATCAGGAGGCGCGTCGAGACGCCTTCTTCGAGGCCGTGCCCGCGAAGGTTTCTGACCTTGTGGCCGATCTGCACGAGGTCGCGCGCCGCCTGAGCGTCAACGCCGCCTTCGCGCGCGACGATCTCGGCTTCGAGTTCGGCGGGCGGGTAGTCGAATTCGAGCGAGACGAAGCGTTGACGCGTTGACTGCTTGAGGTCTTTCAAGACCGATTGATAGCCGGGGTTGTAGGAAACGACGAGCATGAAGTCGTCGGAGGCGTCGAGTATGGTGCCGCGTTTCTCTATGGGCAGGCGGCGGCGGTGGTCTGTCAAAGGGTGGATGATGACGACCGTGTCTTTGCGCGCTTCGACCACTTCGTCGAGATAACAGATCGCGCCGCTCTTGACGGCGGACGTGAGCGGCCCGTCGTGCCAGACGGTCTCTTCGCCTTCGAGCAGGAAGCGACCGACGAGGTCTGTGGCAGACAAATCTTCGTGGCAGGCTACGGTGATCAAAGGACGACGCAGACGCCACGCCATGTGTTCGACGAAGCGCGTCTTGCCGCAGCCCGTCGGCCCCTTCAACATGACGGGCAGGCGCGCCGCGTTCGCCGCCTCGAACATTTCAACTTCGCCCGCCACAGGCAGGTAAAAAGGTTCTTCGCCGACGCTGTACTCTTCGATGGCTCTTTCGGGCATAACTTTGGTTTCAAGTCTCAGGTTTCAAGTTTCAGGACTGAGGTTTGAAGTTCTTTAACTTGAAACCTGAAACCTTCGACTTGAAACTCTTTCCACGGCTGACGTTTCCAGCCGTTTCGGTTATCCTTAACTGTTATTTGTCAGGCACATTTGTTGTCTGTGCGGGCATCTTAACACCCGCCTTAAAGTGGCGGCAAACAGGAGAAAGTGACAAGTGACAGGTGACAGGTGACGAGCAAGAAGCAAGACAAGTTCTGTGTTTTAACTTGTCACTCGTCACTCGTCACTTATCACTGTTTTCAAGTTATGAAGATTGCGGTAGCGATGAGCGGCGGCGTTGATTCTTCGGCGGCGGCGGCGATTTTGCAGGAGGCGGGGCACGAACTCGTAGGCTTCACGATGCAGTTGTGGAATCAAAACCGCAACATCAACGTGGACGAGCACGGCGATCCGCTGCCCTCGCGCTGCTGCTCTCTGGACGACGTGTACGACGCGCGGCGCGTGGCCGGAGAGTTGGGCTTTCCTTTCTACGTCCTGAATCTCGAACAGGATTTCGAGCGCGACGTGGTGCAGCCGTTCGTCACGAGTTATCTGGAAGGCGAGACGCCGATCCCTTGCGTAGCGTGCAACAGCCGTTTGAAGTTTGCTTCGCTCGACCGTCTGGCGCAGAGTCTCGGCTGCGAGAAGGTTGCGACGGGACACTACGCGCGCGTCTCGGTGGACGCGGGCGTAGGACGGCACAAACTCTTTCGCGGGCGCGATGCGAACAAAGATCAATCCTATTTCCTATGGGAGTTGACGCAAGCGCAACTGGCGCACGCGATGTTTCCGTTAGGCGAGATGTCGAAAGAGGAAGCGCGCACGGCGGCGCGTCGGTTTAACCTCGCTGTGTCGGAGAAGGCCGAGTCGCAGGAAATCTGCTTTGTGCCCGACGGCGACTACGCGGGCTTCATTGATCGCTATCTGGAATCGGAAGGCGAAACCGCGCGCCTGCCCGGCGCGGGCGAGATCGTGGACACGAACGGGCGCATCCTCGGCGAACACGGCGGCGTGCATCGCTACACGGTGGGGCAGCGTCGCGGGCTTGGTATCTCGCGCCCGCTGCCGCTCTACGTCGTTAAAGTTGACGCGGAACAGAACCGCGTCGTCGTGGGCGAGAGCGACGAACTGCTCGCGAGCGAGTTCAACGCCGCGGGCGTCAACTGGATCGCGTTCGATGCTCCGGCTGCGCCCGTGCGCGCGGAGGTGCGCGTGCGCTATCGCCACCAGCCCGCGAGCGCGACCATCGAACCGCTTGGAGACGGGCGCGCGCGCGTCACGTTCGACGAGCCGCAGCGCGCCATCGCGCCCGGACAGGCGACAGTCTTCTATCGCGGCGATGAAGTGCTCGGCGGCGGCTGGATCGTGAAAGGGAAATGATGAACGGAAGACAGTCTGTTGTCAGTTGTCAGTTGTCCGTTGCATGTGACTCTCACGCGAGTTGCTAAAGACGGTCTTGAACAACGGACAACTGACTACGGACAGCTTTTAATTCATCATTTAGTTATAAAACCTTTTCACCTGTTGATTCGTATTAAAGACGCCTCGCGCGGTTGATTTGTAAAGCGCGGGCGTTTGTAATTTTGGTTTGAAGTTAAGCAAATTATGGTGATGTCACGCGGTAAGAAAATCTTTTTGTGGGTGGCGGGAATCGTCTTCGCGCTCGCGCTGGTCGTCGCACTCGGCGTCGCCATGTTTTTCATCTTCGACGACGACGAGCCGGACGTGCCCGACAACAGCGTGCTGGTGTTGAAGGTCGAAGGCTCGTTGCCCGACTACGTGCCGGAAGACCCGTTCGCGAGTCGCTTCTTAGGGCGCGATGATCGCTCGCTCATGCGTCTCCTGTCGAACATCAAGAAGGCGAAGAACGATAAACGCATCGGCGCGATCCTGCTCGAAGTTGACATGACGGTGATCGGATGGGCGAAGGCCGAAGAGATACGCGACACGCTCGCAGACTTTCGCACGTCGGGCAAACCCGTCTACGCCTACATGGAGTACGGCACGAACAAGGAGTATTACCTTGCGACCGCCGCCGACCGCATCTACGTCGCGCCCATCGGCGATCTTTTCATCGTCGGCCTCGCGGCTGATGTGATGTCGTTGGGCGGCTCGCTCGACAAGCTCGGCATCAAGGCGGACTTCTACCAGATCGGAAAATACAAGACCGCGCCCGAACAGTACACGCGCAAGGAACAATCCGAGGCGAGCAAGGAAGTGCTCAACTCGCTCCTCGACGAATTTTTCGCGCGCTACGTCTCGACGATTGCCACGACGCGCAAGAAGTCTGTCGAAGACGTGCGCACGCTGATAGACAACGCTCCGCTCGGCGCTTGGGAAGCGAAGGCCGCCGGACTGATTGACGACGCGAAATATCGCGACGAGGTTGAAGAGGAACTCAAAAAACGGCTCGGCTACAAAGACTCGGACAAACTGCGTAAGGTGCGGGAGTCGGACTATCATCGCGTCAGCCCCGAATCAGTGGGCCTCGGTCAAGGCGAACGCATCGCGGTCATCTTCGCGTCCGGCCCCATCGGCGGCGGCTCGTCGAACGACGGCAGCGCGTTCAGCAGCCAGACAACCGGCTCGGACACGGTCGTCAAGGCACTAAACGATGCGCGCGAGGACAAGAGCATCAAGGCCATCGTCTTGCGCATTGATAGCCCGGGCGGGACGAGTTACGCGTCCGACGTGATCTGGCATGCGGTGGAGCGTGCGAAAACGCAGAAGCCCGTCGTCGTCTCGATGAGCGACGTGGCGGCTTCGGGCGGTTATTACATCTCCGCGACGGCGTCGAAGATCGTCGCAGAGCCTTCGACCATCACGGGATCAATCGGCGTCTTCGCGGGCAAGCCTGTCCTCAAAGGTTTCTACGAGTGGCTCGGCATCAACAACGAGTACACGCTGCGCGGCAAGCAGGCCGGAATGTTTCGCGAGACCGAACCGTTCAACGCGGACGAGCGCGCCAAGTTCGAGGCGATGCTCAAGAGTTTTTACTACGAGGACTTTTTGCCGAAGGTGGCGAAGGGTCGTGGCAAGGATGTTAAGTACGTTGATTCAATCGCGCAGGGGCGCGTCTGGACGGGCACGCAGGCGAAAGAGCGCGGGCTGGTTGACGAGTTCGGCGGGATTGACAAGGCCGTCGAGATCGCCAAAGGGTTAGCAAACATTCCGGCGGACAAGGGCGTGCGCCGCGTTGTGTTCCCTGTGCCGCGCACATTCCTGCAACAGTGGTTAGGCGGCGGCGGTGAAGACGCCGCGAGCGTCCGCGCCAGAGAGCAACGCGCCGCGATGGAGTCGGCCTTGCCCGCAGACATGCGCCGCGCCCTGCGCTACCTCTCCATCCTCGAAAACATGAAACGCGGCGAGACGATGGCGATGCTGCCCTTCGATCTACAGATCAAGTGAGCAATGAGCGGTAAGCAGTGAGCAGTGAAAGAGGCTGTGAAGTTGACGAGAGCACGATTGGCCCAAGTCAACTTCACAGCCTCTTTCTTTATATCAACTGCTTACTGCTTACCGCTCACTACTTACTATCTTCTCCATCCCGTTCATGTACGGTCGCAACACTTCAGGGATGACGACCGAACCGTCCGCTTGTTGATAGTTTTCCAGAATGGCGAGCCATGTGCGCCCGACGGCGAGGCCAGAGCCATTGAGCGTGTGGACGTATTCGGGCTTGCCGCCTGCGCGCCGGAAACGTATCTGCGCGCGGCGCGCCTGAAACGCCTCAAAGTTGGAGCATGAAGAGATTTCGCGGAAAGTGTTTTGCGACGGCAACCAGACTTCTATGTCGTAAGTCTTGGCCGCGCTGAACCCTAGATCGCCTGTCGAGAGCGTGACGACGCGATAGTGCAATCCAAGTTTTTGCAGGATCGTCTCTGCGGCGCGCGTCAGGCTTTCGAGTTCCTCATAAGAATTTTCAGGGCGCGTGAGTTTAACCAACTCAACCTTATCGAACTGGTGTTGACGAATCAGCCCGCGCGTGTCGCGCCCGTAGCTGCCCGCTTCGGAACGAAAGCAGGGCGTATAGGCCACAAACTTCAGAGGGCGTTCCAACTCGTCGAGCATCTCCTCGCGATGAATATTGGTAACGGGCACTTCCGCCGTAGGTATGAGATAGAGGCCGCGTTCATCTTCCAGCTTGAACAGGTCTTGCGCAAATTTCGGCAACTGCCCCGTGCCGAACAGCGACTTTTCATTGGCGATGAAAGGCGGCAGCGTCTCCGTATAATTGTGCTCGCCGGTATGCACATCGAGCATGAAGTTGATGAGCGCACGTTCGAGACGCGCGCCCGCGCCGTAGAGGATGGCGAAGCGTGCGCTCGCGATCTTCGCCGCGCGTTCGAGATCAAGTATGCCGAGAGATGCGCCGAGGTCAACGTGATCCTTCGGCTCGAAATCGAACGAGGGCGGCGCACCCCAGCGACGCACTTCCGCGTTCGCGGATTCGTCCGCGCCGACGGGGACGGATTCATGCGGAAGGTTAGGCAGCGTCGAGAGCAGCGCACGCATGTTCGCTTCTGCTTCGTCGCGCTGGCGGTCGAGTTCCGCGATGCGCTCTTTGAGTTGCCCGACTTCCTGCCGCTGCGCCTCTGCTTCTTCCTTTCGTCCTTCCTTCATCAACGCGCCGATAGCGCGGCTCGCGGAGTTGCGCGTGGCGTTGAGTTCGTCCGACTCGGCGATAACACGGCGGCGCTCGGCGTCCATACGTGCGAAGTCTTCGAGCGCGGCGGTGGGCGCGTTGCGCGCTTCGAGCGCGGCGCGTACGCGGTCTAAATTGTCGCGGACGAAGTTGAGATCGAGCATTTGTGCTGTCCTTTAACGTGTGGTATGAAGTTGTCTCTTTAACGCCAGTGCAAGTCAAACGAAAAGCGTCACGCTAGCCGACGGCGCGCGAGTGTGTCAAGGCGGCGGCCTCTTCGCGCTGTCGCTTGGCTTAAGGCGTGAGACGACTGTTGATAGATTTTAATTTTTCCGGCAAGGGGAGTGTAGAGAACTATGGCACAGAAGATTCGCAAGGCCGTGTTTCCGGCGGCGGGCCTGGGCACGCGCTTTCTGCCCGCGACGAAGGCGTCGCCGAAGGAGATGCTGCCGCTCGTTGACAAGCCGCTCATACAGTACGGCGTCGAAGAGGCTGTCGCGTCCGGCGTCGAGTCAATCCTCATCATCACGGGGCGCGGCAAGAACGCCATCGAAGATCACTTCGACATCTCTTTTGAACTCGAACACGCCTTGCGCGAACGCGGCAAAAACGAACTGCTCGCGCTCGCACGCTCCGTCTCCGAGATCGCGCGCATCAGCTACACGCGACAGAAAGAGGCTCTCGGGCTCGGCCACGCGATCTTACAGGCACGTGATTTCGTGGGCGACGAACCCTTCGCCGTCCTGCTTCCCGACGACATCATGGACTGTGAAACTCCCGCGCTCAAGCAGATGCTACGGGTTTATGAGAAGTACGACGCGCCCGTCATCGGCACGATGCAAGTCAAGGGCGAAGCCATCTCGCGCTTCGGCGCGATCAAGGCGGAAGAAGTCGCGGACGGCGTCTACAAGATCGAGGACATGGTGGAGAAGCCGCCCTATAAGGACGCGCCCTCCGACCTCGCCATCATCGGGCGTTACATCCTGACGCCCGACATCTTCGACGAGATCGAACGCACAGAGCGCGGCACGGGCGGCGAGATACAGATCACGGACGCGATGCGCTCACTCCTCAAACGCCGCCCCTTCTACGCCGTGCGCTTCGAGGGCACACGCCACGACGCGGGCGATAAACTCGGCTTCCTCATCGCGACCGTCGAGTTTGCCTTGAAGCGTCCAGACCTCGCGCCCGAGTTCCGAGAATATTTGCGTTCGCTGGATTTGAATAAGTAAGCCTGAACTCGCTACGCGTGAACTCGCGGCGCGTGAATGTTCGAGACTAGAAAATTTTCGGCCTCAAACGGAGGATAAAAATTTGAGCGACGATTTGGTTGTAAAACCTTTCGACGGGCGTGCCGCGATTGTGACGGGTGCGACGCGCGGCATCGGTCGCGCCATCGCGTTAGAACTGGCGCGTCGCGGCGCGCACGTCGCGTTCAACTACGCGAAGAGTGCTGAGGCGGCGGAAGAGTTGCGCGCCGAGATCGAAGCGATAGGCGTGCGTGCGATTGCGACGCAGTGCGACGTGGCGCAGACCGATGCCGTCGCAGAGATGGTCAAAGCGACCAAAGATGCGTTCGGGCGCATAGATTTTCTCGTCAACAACGCAGGCGTTACGCGCGATAATTTGATTTTGCGTATGAAGGAAGACGACTGGGACGCCGTCGTGGACACGAATTTGAAAGGCCCCTGGAATTTCGCGCGCGCGGCGCTGCGCACGATGCTCAGGCAGGAAGACGGCGGCTCGGTCTTGAACATCTCCTCGATCAGCGGGCTCGTGGGGATGGCCGGGCAGTCGAACTATTCGGCGTCGAAGGCAGGACTCGTCGGTTTGACGAAGGCGCTGGCGAAAGAGGTGGCGAGTCGCAAGGTGACGATCAACGCACTCGCGCTCGGACTCGTCGCAACAGACATGTCGGGCGCGCTCGACGAAGCCTACAAGACGAAGTTGCTCGAACAGATTCCACTTGGGCGTTTCGCAGAGCCGCAGGAAGTGGCGGAGATCGCTTGCTTCTTAGTCTCGCCAGCGGCGCGGTACATCACCGGACAGGTCATACAAGTGGACGGCGGACTCGCGATGTGAAGTTTCTGACACAAAGACAATTTGCTTGTGACAAAGCGTTGAAAGATTCGATTAGTGATTGCTGAAAGCTGACAGCTAATAGTTTTCGCACAAAGAGAAGCAGCCTCGTTAGCTTGGGGAACTAACGAGGCTGAATTTTTTGGGCAGGCTCGGAGATTCAGGGTGGCGTTGACTTGGGCGCTGGAGATCGTCACTTACGGGCGATCCGGCATGTTGGTCGGTGCGTTGGTACGGGCGAGTTAAAATTGCAAGGCTCGGAAAAATTAACGCTTCGTAAAGCAGCCTCTCCCGCTACACTAGCACTTAGCAGAACGTCACTTGATTTCAAAAATCTCGAAGAGCAAATCTTTAAGAACTTTGTTGTAAAACTCACTGCCCTTCGACGTGTGTGAAATTACACCAAACTATCGCCACCTGTCAAGCATAAAATGCAAAAAAAAGTAACAAATTCGTGACAGGACGTTCAGGCTGCAAGCTAAATGTTGCCAATAAAGAATAAAAGGTGCGGAACTGAAAAGAAAAAGATTTCAAAACTGTGCTCAGGAGAAGCTGTTGCGGCTGGTCGGGGCGGTTAGGTGTGGCTCTTTTGTGTCGAATTGTTGCTCACGGCTGTAGAAATCGGGCTCGCCTTTGGGTCGTGTGCGCCAGCGTTTGTGAATCCAGAGCCACTGTTCGGGGTAGGCGCGAACCATGCGTTCGATGGCGGCTGTGAAGTTCGCAGTGTTCGTCTCAATGTCGCGGCGGTCGTCGCCGGTGCGGACTAGCGCGACGGGCGGGTCGCCGTGAAAGAAGAAACGCCCGCGCGCTTCGTCCCAGACGGCGCAGGTGGGTATGACGACCGCGCCTGTGCGCAGCGCGAGCGTGGCGACGCCGGAAGTGGTGCAGGCGAGATGGCCGAAGAAGGGGACGAAGACGCCTTCGTTCGGGTGCGTGTTGAGGTCTGCGAGGATGCCGAGCGTGCCGCCGTCGCGCAGTACGCGCAGAGCCTGACGCGCGGCCATCTTCTTGTTGATGGCCGTGTTGCCGTAGCGCGTGCGTATGCCCTCGATCAATTCCTCGACGCGCGGGTTGTCAATCGGGCGCACGAGAAAACTGATCGGGTACTCAAGCGCCGACCAGGCGAAACTCAAGAACTCCCAAGCGCCCAAGTGCCCCGTCAAAAAGATCACGCCGCGCCCCTCTGCTTCCGCCTCGCGCAGATGACGCAAGCCCACCTCGTCGTACTCTACAAGTTCGCGCAAGCTCTCCGGCGTCGCGCGCGGAAACTGGCTGAACTCGCCGAGCAATCGTCCCAAGTTATCGAACGACGCGCGCAAGAGCCGCTCGCGCTCGCGCGCCTCCATTTCGGGGAAGGCGAGTCGCAGATTAATCTCGCCTGTACGACGCAGGCCGCCCGCGACTTTGTAAGCGACGCGCCCCGCCGCGCGACCCGTCGCCACCGCCGCGCGTCGCGGCAGCAGACCGAGACCGCCGAGCATCGCGCGCGTGACGGCGTACTCCAAAGTCGTCTGAAATTTTCCGTGTTTGCCCATTTGATTACTGCCGATTGCTGCCGGAAGAAGCGCGACAGTGTAGCGCGCCGCCGTCGCGTCTAGCAAACGACGATTTTGCGTCGTCGCACGCACGCATGCTATATGTAAGAGGTCGGAGGTTAGAGGTTAGAGGTCAGTGAAACCAAATTCTGTTCTTGACTGACCTCTAACCTCTAGTCTCCGACCTCTGCTCTTATGCCTTCTGGAAAAACACACGACGCGATCACGCTGTTGCTTACTGTGCCGACTTTCGTTGCGGCGTGGGGCGTGACGGGGAGCGTGCTTCTGGCGTCGGTGGCGACGGGCGCGATGCTGTTCGGCGGGTTGATGTTCGGGCCAGACCTAGACATTCAATCGCGGCAGTACACGCGCTGGGGCGTGTTTCGTTTCATCTGGTGGCCTTACAAAGTGATGTTCCGACACCGCTCGCGCTGGTCGCACGGCATCATCTTCGGCACGCTCATACGCGTCATCTATTTCGCGCTGATGTTGTCAGTTCTAGCCCTCGCCGCCGTCTACCTGCGCGCGCTTTTCGTCGCACACGCGCCGCCCGACTACAGCGAACTGCTGCGCGCGCTGCGTGCCATCGAAGCGGGCGCGATGATGGAAGGCACGGGTCGCTACGCCGCACTCGCCGCGCTCGCAGGACTCTGGTGGGGCGCGGCCAGCCACACACTCACAGACGTTGCATGGTCTGTCCTGCGCAAAGGCTCAGAAATCTTTTGAGTGACAAGTGACGAGTGACGAGTTAAAGACAAGTTTCAAGTTTCAGGTTTCAGGTCCGAGGCTCTTCTGTTTTTAACTTGTCACTCGCCACCTGTCACTTGTCACTGCTTTAGTGTCCGCTGCGCGTTTGGGCGAGGCGTTGGGCTTGGCGGCGGACGGCGTCGGAGACGTTGCGGTTCTGGGAGATGTTTTGCAGGTCTCTGGTTTGGAGTCGCATGAGGACGTTGATGGCGGTGGCGATGGGCGTGCGCGGGTTGCGCGCGAGATTGTGTATGACTGGATAGTTGCGCGCCCACGCGCGATTCTGTGCGATGAGGCGCAGCACTTCGTCCGAGACGGTACGCATGGCAGAGATGCCTTCGACCTCCTTGTCCGTGATGCGCGGGTTGTTGATGACGCCCGTCGAGACCACCTTGTTGGAATCGCGTATGAGGATGGCGCGCGCTTCGCGGTCGCCCTTCATGGCGAGTTTGACGCGATCCTTGACGCTCATCAGCATGACGCGGCGGATGAGCGAGATGCGTTCGGGCGCGACTTCGCCCGCCTCTGCGGTCGTCTCCGCGATGATGCGCTCGATGTTGGCCGCGCGCTGTTCTTCTGTCTCCGTGAAAAACTCCTCCATCCTTTCGAGCGGCAACCACGAATCGTCTATGTCGGCGTCGGAGACTTCGATGTGCTGCGCGAGTAGCCACGCATCGTCGAGAGTCAAACCCGAATCCGTGCCGATTGACTCCGCCGATTCGACGAACTCGGCGGCGGCAGTCATGCCGCGCGCGCGCATCTCGTCTGCGATCTGCTGCGCGCCGCGTTCCTTTTCGAAGAACTCGCGCTTCGTTTCGCGCACGCGACGTTCGGCGTCGCCCGTGCGCGCGGGATTCGAGAGCAATGCTTCGATGATCTCCGGCGCACGTATGAGGCGTTGCTGGTTGACGGAGATGAGTTCGAGGAGCGAGCCGTCGGAGGTGGCGGCGGCTAGACGTGCGATGGCTTCGTCGGGCGTCGCGGCGTTTAAGGTGACGGCCTCATGCACTTCTCTCTGCGCGTCCGCGCGTCCGGCCAGATAGGCGAGCACAGCGGGCGAGGTGTTCGTGGCCGAAGCGACTGCGGCGAACGTTTCAGGTGGTTGCGCGTCGAGCGTCTCGTCGGCGGCTTGAACGATTTCAGGGTTCTCGTCGGCACGCAAGGTCACGAGCACTTCGAGCAGTTCCTCCGCCGCGAGCGGCAGCAAGCCACGCGCCGCCATCAAACGCGCTGTCTGTGGGGCTGTGCCCGCCGCAATGGCCTGCACGACTGGATTCGTCGAAGAAGTGTTTGTGCTCATAAACCGATGGATGATGAGTTTCGCACGCGCTCGTTCGTAGGTTTCCGAAGCGGCGCGGGCAAGTGCGGAGAGTTTTCAAAGGTGTAAGGCTGATGCTGCGCCGCTCGCCTCGCGTGGTCGAGGCGCGGTCGGTGGAAGTGTTTATCCCCGCTTGCCCGCGCCTTGACCACGCAAGACTTTTACGCGCCGCAGCACTTCTTGTACTTCTTGCCAGAGCCGCAGGGACAAGGATCGTTGCGTCCGACTTTGGGTGAGTCGCGTGTGACGGTTCTGATCTTGCCCTCGTCCGTTCCGGCTGCCGCCGCCGTCTGGTTCGGCCCCGTGAAGGTCATAGAGGTCGGCGTGCGTCGGCGTCGCTGCTGTTGCAACTGTTCGGGCGCTTGCTCGGCGACGACCTGCAAGTTGAAGAGCGAGCGGATGGTGTTCGTGTCAATGCGGTCGAGCATCGCCTGGAAGAGATCGAAACTCTGCTTCTTGTATTCGACGAGCGGGTCTTTCTGCCCGTAGCCGACAAGTCCGATGCCCTGCTTCAAATGGTCGAGCGAGAGCAAGTGATCTTTCCACTGCGCGTCGATGATGTTGAGCATGATGATGCGCTCGTAGGTGCGCATCGCTTCGCTCCCGATTTGCTCCTCTTTGGCGGCGTAGTTGGCTTTAAGTTTCTCCCAAATGATCGCTTGAATCTCTTCGGACGTGGCTTGCTCGAAATCAATTCCTTCCGCTTCGGCGTCGAAGTCGAAGACGGTCTGGAGTTGGATGCGGTAGTTCTCCAAGTCCCAATCTTCGGGCGCGACGGTCGGCGGGATGTATTGCTTCGACATGTCGAGGAGCAGGTCGTGCGCGACGCCCGTTTCTCCAAGCAGGTACTCGCGCTGGTCGGGTTCTTCCATCAACTGGCGGCGCAAGCCGTAGATGGTCTCGCGCTGCTTGTTCATCACGTCGTCGTATTGCAGGAGGTGTTTGCGCGACTCGAAGTTGCGCGCTTCGACAGATTTCTGCGCCGCCTCGATCCGCTTCGACACCATGCCCGATTCAATCGCGACGCCCTTCTCCATCCCCAGACGCTGCATCAACGCTTTGACCTTGTCGCCCGCGAAGATGCGCATGAGATCGTCTTCGAGCGAGAGGAAGAAACGCGACGAGCCGGGGTCGCCCTGACGACCTGCACGACCGCGCAACTGGTTGTCAATGCGTCGCGCTTCGTGGCGCTCCGTGCCGATGATGTGCAGGCCGCCGAGCGCGACGACTTCCTTGTGCTCGTCTTCGACGATGCGCTTGGCCTCGGCCAAGGCTTCCTCGAATTGTTCTTCGGTCGCCTCGTCGGGGTCGATCTCCTCGCGCTTCAAAAACTCGCGCGCCATAAATTCGGGATTGCCGCCCAAGAGGATGTCCGTGCCGCGACCGGCCATGTTCGTCGCAATCGTGACCATGCCTTTGCGTCCGGCCTGCGCGACGATCTCTGCCTCGCGCTCGTGATATTTCGCGTTGAGGACGTTGTGCGGCACGTCAATTTTCTGTAGCTTGCGCGACAAGACTTCGGAGTTTTCGACCGAGACCGTGCCGACGAGCGTGGGCTGTCCCTTCTCATAAAGTTCCTTGATCTCTTCGGCGACGGCGTCCCATTTTTCGGGGAGCGTGCGGTAGATCAAATCCGAATGGTCGAGGCGCACCATCGGGCGATGCGTCGGGACGACGGCGACTTCGAGTTTATAAGTACCGTCAAACTCTGCGGCTTCGGTTTCAGCCGTACCGGTCATGCCGGAGAGTTTTTCGTAGAGGCGGAAATAGTTCTGCAAGGTGATCGTGGCGAGCGTCTGGTTCTCGCGCTCGATCTTGACGCCCTCTTTCGCTTCGACCGCCTGATGCAAGCCGTCAGACCAGCGGCGACCGGGCATCGTGCGCCCCGTGAACTCGTCCACGATGATCACTTCGCCTTCTTTGACGAGGTAGTGATGATCTAGACGATAGAGCGTGTGCGCTTTCAAAGCCTGTTCGACGCAATGAAGCATCTCCATGTTCGAAGGGTCGTAGAGGTTGCCGACGGCGAGCAGGCGTTCGGCCTTGTCAACGCCCTCTTCGGTCAAGACCGCCGAGTGCTGCTTCTCGTCAACGAGATAATCGCCCGTGATCTTTTTCTTGCCTGAACCGTCGTCCGTCTCCGTGCCTTTTTTCAGGTGCGGGATGATCGCGTCGGCCTTGTAGTACTTGTCCGTCGCTTCGTCCGACGCGCCAGAGATGATGAGCGGTGTTCGCGCCTCGTCAATCAGGATCGAGTCAACTTCGTCAACGATGGCGTAGTAGTGGCCGTGTTGGACGCAGGTGGCGAGATCGAACTTCATGTTGTCGCGCAGGTAGTCGAAGCCGAACTCGTTGTTCGTGCCGTAGGTGATGTCTGCGGCGTAGGCGTCCTTGCGCTCCCAGTCGTCCATGTCGTTCTGGATGCAGCCGACGGTGAGGCCGAGGAAGCGATAGATGCGACCCATCCACTCGGAGTCGCGCGAGGCCAGATAATCGTTGACGGTGACGACATGGACGCCGCGACCCGTCAGCGCGTTCAAGTAAGCCGGAAGCGTGGCGACGAGGGTTTTGCCTTCGCCCGTGCGCATCTCGGCGATCTTGCCTTGATGCAGGACGATGCCGCCGATGAGTTGCACGTCGAAGTGGCGCATGCCGGTCGCGCGCACGCTTGCTTCGCGCACCATGGCGAATGCTTCGGGCAGAATTTCGTTCAAGGCGTCCTGCTCGTGCTGCTTGCGCGTTTCGGGATTCTTCGCGTCGGCTATGGCTTCGGCGACGAAAGCTTTGAGTTGCCCGGTGCGCTCGCGCATCTCTTCGTCCGAGAGTTTCTTAACTTGCGGTTCGAGTTCGTTGATGCGCGCGACAGTCGGTTGCAGGCTCTTGATGTAACGCTGGTTGCTGCTGCCGAAAACTTTGGTCAGAAATTTATCAATCATTGTCTTAAACCTTCACTGAAAACGGAACACGCGGCGACAAACTCAGGCCGCACAGTACACGTTTGCGCTCTCGGCGCAACATGCGATTGTAAGTGAGCGGGTGGAATGGAGCAAGCGAGCCGCTTTTTGCCTCTTTCGAGATGCGCAGCGCGCTCTTGCGTCCGGCGTGTTTTCAGGGAAGTGAGAGTTGTTTGCGGAGTAGATTGCCGACCATTTCGCGCGACATCTCAAGCCGCATGGTGAGGCGTTTGCCGTTGGCCGAGAAGGCCATGTTGTTTAGAACTTCGACGCCCTCGCGCCCCTGTTGGCTGATGCGCGCGAGGCCGAGCAGCGTGTTGTAGTTTTGCGCTAACTGACTGGCCTGCTCCGCAGAGTTGACGACCGCTTGCAGACGCGCAGACGCGCGCTCGTCCAACCTGAGCGTGATCGTCAGATGGTCTGCGCCCGTCAGAGCGGAGAGCGCGCCGCTGTCGCTCAAAACCCCTACGAACTCTTGCACCAGAGATCGCCAGCGCCCGTTGGCAGCCGCCGCTTCGGTGAATTTGATGTCGCGGAGCGTGCCGTCTGCGTTGCGTTCGGCTTCGAGCGTAAAATCGAAATTATCTTGCGCTTTGAGTTCGCCCGCCTCGATCAAAGCTCTGGTCTTCGCCAGCAGTTCGCGGAACGGGCGCGCGTTGATCGGGCGAAATTCTTTGATTTCAGTCGGCGCGCTTTGCGGCGTGGCCGACTGTCCGAGCGCATGTGGCGCGAGCGCGGCACAGAGCACGAGCGAGCCGACGACCGCGCGCACGAGAAGTGCTTGCCGCCGTCGGGCGTCTGCGCTGGGGCGCGTGTGTTTGCGTTGAACCTTGCCGTTCATCGTTCGGAATTTTACCACATGAGGGCGCAGGCATGCCCGCGCGCGAGACTGTTTAGCCCGGAGGCGGCGGCGTCTCGTTCTTCTTGATCAACTTGGTGAGCAATTCGCCAGCCACCTTGCGCGGCATGTTGAATGTCAGGATGACCTGCTTGTCTTCCGGCGCGATCTGTACGCTCTTGAACAGCGCCTCTTCGTCCTTTCCTTTTTTGCTGAGCGCGCCGATGAAAAGCAGCCCGTTGTAGCCGCTAGACATTTTCGCTGCCTCGTCTGCGCTCGACATCTCGGTCAGCACGCGCACGGAGACTTCTTTGTCGTCAAGTTTGACGTTCATCTTCAGGTGCTTCGTGCCCTTGAGCGCGGCAAGCAGTTTGCTGTCGCTAATGGCAGCGATGAAGTCTTTCGCCAACTGCACGAGTTTGGGATTACTCGCCGCAGCGCCCGTCACTTCCACGTTCGACAAACGCCCGTCATCCTCGCGGTCGCCCTCGACCTCCATCTCAAGCGTGCCGGAGAGATCGATCTCGTTGGCGTCGCGCATCTGCTTGCCCTGTTTCAACAAGTCCGTCAAGGGCTTCGTGTTTATCGTCGGAAACTTTTCGACGTTGGCTTCCTTCGCGATGCGCTCGGCCTCTTCCTCCGTCTGCGGCGTGGCGGCGGGCGACGGCGACGCGTCGGGGTCGCCCGTCTTGTCGCCCTCGTTCTTCGCCGTCTCAGCCGTCGCTTCGGGCGAAGGGGAGGCTTCGGGCGTGGGCGTCGGTTTCGGCGTCTGCTTCACTCTAATCGGCTTCGGCGTCGGCACGGGTCGGACTTCGGCAACTACTTGCGGGTCGTTCGGCGACGGCAGCGCGGTCGGAGAAAAATAGCCGGGCGGGTAATAAAGTTTGTTGTCGGCGAGATTGATGATGGTGGCGCGTTGGCCGATGGCGGTCTTCGTGTAGTCTTCCTCGACGAACTGTAGGCCGGAGAGCGTGCTCGCCAGATTGAACGTGTCGCGCACCGCCGGAACGTAGATGACGGAGGCGATGAAGAGCGCGTGCAGGACGAGCGACACGCCGAGCGTGCGCAGCACAGGCAGCGTGCGCGTGTCCCGATTCAGTCTCTCGTGGGAGTGAAAAATCTGAGCCATAATTTTTGAGCAGGCGCGCGGCGCGGGTCAATTTCAGCGCACACTAAAGCCTGCAAGGTATTAGACGCCTGAGCCGCCCCGAACGTTGCGAACTTTTCGGGGTACACAAACTTAAGAACGTTTCGGGGGCATAAAAACTTAACACCACTCGCAACCTTTTCCAAAGGGCGTGGGGTACAATCGCAGGCATCATGCCAGGAACGAGGGACGGAGGCGGGCGCGGCGGGCGTCGACGCCGCAGCAGCAATAGCGGCAGCGCGGGCGGGAGGCGCGGCGGTGGCGACGGAGGAAGCAGAACGCGGCGCGACGGTGGCGGTAGGTCGCGCGGGCGAGACGATGCTTCGTCGCGGCGTGCGTCGGCGACGGCGAATGTCGAGGAGACGGAACGTGCGGCGCGTTCGTCTGCGCGTTCGCGCCCCGTGCGTCGTCTTTTGGAAGGCATAGGGAGTCCGGCGCGCACGGAGTTCAAACCAGACCCTTTCCAACTCGAAGCCTTCGCCGCGCTCGAACACGAAGACGTGCTCGTCACCGCGCCGACGGGCAGCGGCAAAACGTGGATCGCGCGCGAAGAGATCAGGCGTCTGCTCGCAGAGGGCAAGCGCGCGTGGTACACCAGCCCGCTCAAGGCTCTCACCAACTCGAAGTATCAAGAATTTTCGGAAGCGTTCGGCGCAGACAACGTCGGCATCTTGACGGGCGACCGCAAGGAGCGTGCGGACGCGCCTCTCATCGTCGGCACGACAGAAGTTTATCGCAACCAACTCTTCGACGCGCTGCGCGAGGGGCGACAGTTGAACACAGACCTCGTCATCATGGACGAGGCGCATTATCTCGCCGACGAGGAGCGCGGGCACGTCTGGGAAGAAGCGATCATTTTGACGCCGCCGCGCGTGCGCCTGCTGTTGCTGTCGGCGACGGTTGGAAACGCGGAGGATTTCGCGTCGTGGGTGTCGGAGGTGCGAGACGTGCGTTGCGGCGTCGTCACGCGACCGGGCGCGCGTCCAGTCCCCTTGCGCGCGGCGTTCCTTTACCCGGACGGGCAACTCGCGCCTCTCTTCGACGAAGCCGGACACTTCAACACGGAGATCGCAAACTTCCTCCAACGCGCAAGCGCGCCGCGCCATTCCTCGAACCGTTGGGGCGAGCGGCGCGAGCAACGTCAGTCGAAGATGAACATGCCGGAGATGCCGCCCGCGTCTCTACTCTCCGCGCTCGGCTCATACAATCTCTTGCCGTCAATCGTTTTCCTTCCGACGCGCAGGCGTTGCGACGAGGCTGCAACCGAAGCCGCACTCGGCAAGCGCGACGCTGATGTCGAACGACGCGAGGCGCGGCGCACGCTCATGCGCGAGTTCACGGCGGAGCACACGGAGATTCGCAAACATCGCCACTGGAACGCAGTCTTAAACGGCGGCGTCGCCTCGCACCACGCCGGACATCTGCCCGCCTGGAAACTTCTGATCGAGAAATTGATGAGCGCAGGTCTGCTCGACGCGATCTTCGCGACGGCGACTGTGGCGGCGGGTGTAGATTTTCCGGCGCGCACGGTCGTCCTCTCAAACATAGACGTGCGGCGCGGGCAAGGGTGGCGCACGCTCACGGCTTCCGAGTTTCAACAGATGACGGGGCGCGCAGGAAGGCGCGGGCGCGACCGTGTGGGCTTCATCGTCGCCGCGCCGGGCACGCACCAAGACCCGCAGAAGATGGCCGCGCTTCTCGGCGCTTTGCCCGACCCTTTGGAGAGCCAGTTTCGCGCGACTTACACGACGCTTCTGAATTTGCTCGACGCCTACGGCAACTTTGCGCAGGTGCGCGAGATCGCCGCGCGCAGTTTCGCGCACCGCGAGACGGTCGAACGCGTCGCGCGTCTGGAGCACGAACGCTTGGAGGCCGAACGACGCATCGAGCGGAAGTTAAAGGACGCGGGCTGCGGCGAGTTTTCGACTGACGCGGCGCGCGGGCTTGAACGTCTGGCAAGCGCGCGCGACAGGTTGTTGAGCGGTGCGCCGCAGACGCGGACGGAAGTTTTTCTGAATTGGCTGTTGGAGGCGGTCGTGCCCGGTCGCGTCGTCGGCGTCGGGCGTTCGAGCCGCCGTCTGGTGTTTGTGACGGAGCGTCGCGAAGGGAGTTTCGTCGGCGTGCGCGAAAACGGGCATCGCGCGTCGCTCGATCTCGCGCGCATCGGGCGCGTCTACGAGGAAGTTTACCCGCTGACGGAGAACGCGCGCGACGCGGCCTTCGCAGACGTGCGCGGCGGGCGCGCGACGCTCATGCAAGAGCCGCGTCTCGGCGACGCACGCGCGGGCGCGAACGAGGCCGTTGACTTGATCAACGATCTGATGGAAGGGCTGACGGCGTCTCTCGTCACGTCTACGGCGGGGGCGGACGGCGAGGTTGGCGGTGAGCCGGACAGTGGCGAAGTGCGTAAGCGTTGCGAGGAGGCTTTGTGGGCGTCGCTCGCGGACGCGGAGACAGCCGAGCGCGCGGAGCGACGCATCGAAGTGTTGCGCGCGGAGGTGTGGCAACCGTTCGAGCGTCGCGCGCGCGTGCTCGAACATTTCGGCTATCTGGATTTCGCTGCGGAGCGCATCACAGAGCGCGGGCGCTGGCTCGCGGACTTGCGTTTGGATCGCCCCCTGCTCGTCGGCGAGGCGATTGAGCGCAACCTCTTTGCGTCGCTTGATGCGCCGCGCGCAGCAGGACTCATGGCCGCGCTCGCAGCGGACGCCGAACGCGACTACGGCGAGTTGCAACTCGACGATGCGCTCGTCTCGACGCTCGCGGAATTTGAACGCATCGCTTACGAGGTAGCGAGCATCGAATGGAAGCATGGGCTTGACCCTGCGCCGGAGATGAACTTCTCTGCGGCGGCGGCCGTGATGCGCTGGGCGCGCGGGATGAAGTGGGAGGAACTCGTGCGGCAGACGCGCGCCGAAGAGGGCGATCTCTTCCGTCTGTTGTCGCGCACGGGCGAATCGCTCATGCAGATCGGAAACTTGCGCGAGTCGCACGCAGGGGCGGCGCGCGTCGCGTCGGAGGCGGCGGAGAGCATCTTGCGCGAGCCGGTGCGTTCGGAAGAGATGTTGTGAAGTAGTTTGGCAGTGAAAGGTTTTACGGGTCAGAAGTTTTATGGGCGAGGGGTTTTATCGCGCGGTTGTAATTTACGCGCTGGCGTCCGTGTTGTCGGTGAGCGCGGCGTGCGGGCTGAGGCGGACACAGGCGAGCCAGCAGAGCGAGGGGTCGGGCATGAGGGCGGAACAAGCTGTGGCGACGAAGACCGCGCCGGTCGAATACGTCGCGTTCGGTGATTCGACGGGCGTTGGCATTGGGGCAAGACGTGGCGGCGGTTACGTGGCGCGTCTCTTTGAGCGCATCGAGCGCGTGCGCAAAGGGTCGAGCGTGAAAAACTTTTGCGTGAGCGGCGCAGAGACAGCGGATGTTCTGCGCACACAACTCGCGCGCCTCGATTCGCAGACGCGCCCGACGCTCATCACCGTCGGCATCGGCATCAACGATGTGAGTCACGGCGTAGACGTTGAACGCTTCGCGCAGAACTACGAAGAGATCGTCGTGCGTCTGAAAAGTAAAACGGACGCGCCCATCGTCGTCACGAACATTCCAGACATCTCGCACGCGCCGCGCGTGCCCGCGTTCCTCCACGAGCAAGTCAGGCAGCGCATACTGCTCTTCAACACGCGCCTCGCAGAGATCGCACGCCGACACGAACTGCGTCTGGTTGACGCCTACGACATGAGCCGCGAAGTGATCCCCGCGCACCCGGAATTTTTCTCCGCAGACGGCTTCCACCCGTCCGACGAAGGCTACGAATACTGGGCGAAGATGATGTGGCCGACGGTGAAGGAAGCCATCGGGGAGGAATGAAGGGAAAGGCGAAAGGGTAAAGGGCAAGGGAAGCGGCTTGAGAAGCCCCTATCAGAGACTTCTCAAGCCGCTTCGCAATGTGTGCGCGTCGTGTTTGATTGTGCCGAAACTTGAGTTGCTTGGCGGACGTAAACTTGGTGGAGACAAGTGGAAGTTTGTTTTCTGACGCTTATTAACATCCAGGAGAAACCATGAGACGTTTATCGTTGTGCTTCGCCTTGCTGCTTTTGAGTTTCGCGCCGTTGTCGCACGCGGCGGCGACGCCGCCGGTTGATTTCAAAGTCAAAGTTGAACAGGAGATCAACACGCTCTTGCGCCAGTTTACGGAGGCGCAGAAGAACTACGACGCGGCCAAGTTGGACGAGATTCTCGCGCCCGATTATGTGGAGATTTCGCCCGCAGGCGAGGTTGACCCGCGCGCTAAAGTGCTCAGTTTTTACGCGCCGGAAAAAAAGGCCGCGCGCGGGGGTGAACTAACATCCTACGAGTTGGACGAGATCACGAGCCGCATTTACGGCGACACGGCAATCGTCGTCGCGCGCCTGCCGTTCACGATGAAGACTCCCGACGGGCAGACGATGAGCCGCGCCATGCGCTGCACGTTCGTCTGCCGCAAGGTGCGCGGCAAATGGCGCATCGCGTCCGCGCAGTACACGGGGATTAGAGCGCAACCTCCTGCGAAGCCCTGAGAATCGAAGCGCGCTGTGCTAGTATCTCTTGTTGGAACGCGGGCGGCCGGTTTGCCGTATGACGGTGGGAAGGGAGTTGGTTTTAATTATGGAAGAAGCAAACAAATCACGCTACCACACCGGCGACACGCTCTGCGACGCTTTGCGTTTCCTGAGCGACGCGTCTTACGCCATCCTGCCGCGCGACGTGGCTTACAAGGTCGCGGAGTTTGAAAAGAACATACTCGGCGGCGTGCGCTGGATCGCGGACAAGAAGATGGGTTGGATTGACGAAGCCTTGCAGGGCGGCGACCGGCTGCGCGAAGAGTGGCAGCGGCGTTATAATCGTCCGCCCGAAACGCAGACGACAACGCCGCCCCCGCCGGAGGGCATGGGCTAAAGAATATTTAAGTCGAAGGTAAACAAATGCAGGTTCTGTTGGCCGAGGAGTACGGGTTCTGTTTCGGCGTGGAGCGCGCCGTAGAGATGGTGGAGGACGCGCTCTCGCAGGGCGCGACCGTTCGCACTCTGGGGCCGCTCATTCACAACACGCAGGAGATTCAACGCCTCGAATCGCACGGCGTCGCAACGATTGAACGGCCTGCCGACGTGGAAGGCGAAGTGACGGCGGTGATTCGCGCGCACGGCGTCACGCCACAGGTGCAGCGCGAACTCGAAGCACGCGCGTCGCATGTGGTTGACGCGACGTGCCCGTTCGTCACGAAAGTGCAGAAGCTCGCCGAGCGCGCCGCCGCCGAAGGGCGCGACGTGGTCGTGGTCGGCAATCCGGATCATCCGGAGATGATCGGCGTCGTCGGCTACGCGCCGAATAATTCGCACGTCGTACGCGACGCGGGCGAAGTGGCTAACTTGCCATCGCTCCATGCACCGCTCGTCGTCTCGCAGACGACCATCAAACTCAGCACCTTCCTTGAAGCCGCCGAAGCCGTGCGCGCCAAGTCGGACAGTGAACCGCAAATCGTCAACACCATCTGCTCGGCCACGCGCGACCGGCAGGACGCCGCACGCGCTCTCGCCAGCCACGTCGAAGCCTTCTACGTCATCGGCGGCAAGCATTCATCTAACAGTTTGAAACTGCTCTCTGTCTGCAAGGAAGGATGCGAGCGGAGTTTTCTGATCGAGACGCCGGAAGAGATCAACGCAGAGGACTTGCGCGGCGTCGCTCGCGTCGGCGTCACCGCCGGAGCTTCGACGCCGAACTGGCTCATCGAACAGGTCGTCGCGCGTCTGCGCGAGATCGGCGAAGCGCAAAAAGAGGCGACGGGTGCGCTCGCCGTTTGAGGTTCGAGAGTTGAAATAAAAATTGTCTGGTTGAAAGTGAAAAGCCGCTCGACACTTGAGCGGCTTTTCTTATGCTTCGTCTTCTTCGCTGGCATCGGCGCGTTCAAGTGCGCTGACGACCCAGCGGGCTTCTTCCGAGCCGTAGTCGTCGGCTTGAAGTTCGAGCGCGTCGCGCGCCACGTCGGAGTCAACCGGATCGCCGAGCAGTTCGACGAGTACGCCTGTGGGCGATTGCGCGAGGGCTTCGTGTGCGAGGGCGCGCACCGAAGGGTTCGGGTGGCGCGCGAGTTCGCAGATTTCGCTCGACGGCAGGCGCGACGTGAAAGTGTCTGCCAGAACGTCAACGCGCGCGTAATCGCGCACGCCAAGAGCGCGTTCCAAAAGTTGTGCGAAGACTTCCGCAGAGCGCGCTTCGCCGTGCAGGACGTGTGCGCAGGTCTCGGCCATGCGCGTGAGTTCCTGCTCCTCTTCACGGCTCAGGACGCGCGCGCCCGTCTCCTTCGCGCGCCCGTCGAGCGCGGCGAGCAGGCGCGAGAGTTCCCATTCGGAGCGCGCATCGTAGTGCGCGCTCGATGCGCTGCGCGACGTGACGGGTGCGGCGGATGTGAGTGCGCGTTCGACTAGGCTGCGCGTCGAAGGGCGCAAGCCCTCCCAGACGCTCGCCACGCGCCCGCCAAATTCCTGAATCGTGATGTTGGAAGTTTTCTGCATAAACAATGCTTGCGCGCCGGACGCTTCCTCATAAACCAACCGACGCGCAAAATATCATACCTTAAAAACGACCCGCGACGAAGAGGGGTTAAAAGTAAGCAGTGAGCAGTAAGCAGTGCGCAGTTAACGGAACCTCTACGACTGTCTGCACGAGCGCGGCGTTTTAACTGCTTACTGCCTACTGCTTACTTCGTGCTTTCCACCGGATTATGATCGACGATCTCGGTGATGGTGTCGAAAGTGATCTTGACGATTTGGCCGTCGGCGCGTTGGATTTTGACGCTGGGTTTGGTGAGAGCTTGCGTCGTCTTCATGCTCTTGACGACGCCGCGCACGCGCGTGCCGTCCTCGGTTATGATCTCTATGTTGTCTTTGCCGTAGAGCGGCTGCAAGGCAGCGAGCGCTTTAACTACTTCCACGTGTGAGCCTCATTCTTTCGTCGAAACAGTTGCCGGTCGCTGCCCTTTGCCTGCGCCTCGGTCTGCTGTGTCGTTTATTGATGTGCGGGAAAAGTTTATGACGCGCGTACACGAATGTGCAACCGCGTCGCGCGAGTTGTCGTATAATTCGTGACGCTAAAAGTTGTCCAGGCGACAGCAATCATCCGCCATTCACGCGACGATACAGGTGACACTTTATGGAGACGGAAACACAACGAGCCGGACGGGACGTGGCCGCGACGAAAGCGCAGGAGGTGTGCCCGAGTTGCGGCGCGGCGCTCGTTGACGGCATGCGCTTCTGCCGCATGTGCGGCTACCGGCTCGGCGAAGGCATGGCCGAATACGTCGAGACGGTTCGCTTCGATCAGATGGCAAACATGCAGGGCGTCGGGCAGAATCAGCCGCTCGCCCCGACGGGCGCGCAGACCACTTTAATCTCGCCCGTCGCCGCCATGCAGCCGCCCGTTTTGAGTGGCGGCGGTCGTCGTCGCCGTCGTAAGACTATGAAGTGGATGACGGTGGTGGTCTTGTTCTTTGTGCTGATCCCGCTCGTGGGGTTGGGCGGCAGGTTAGCGTTCCGCTCGATCAGGGATGCGGCGCAGCGAAGCGGCGCGTTTCAGCAGCAGCGCGACGTGCCGCGCTCTTTCTTCGGCGCGGAGGAATTCGGCGACACGGAGGGACAACAGGGCGCACTCGTCGCGGGCGCGATGCCCGGCAGCCCCGCCGAACGCGCCAAACTCCTCGACGGCGATATCATCACGAAGTTTGACGGGAAGCCTGTGAACGGCGAAGACGCCATGCGCGAAGTGCTGCGCGCGACGCCCATCGGCAAGACGGTTGAGGTCGAGTACCTTCGCGACGGCGAGACGAAGACCACGCAGTTGACGACCGTCTCAAGCGCGGATTACAACTCCGACGCCTTCATGCCGAAAGAGAAAGGCATGCTCGGCATCGAGGCCACGGATCGCGTGGCCGTTGAGGGCACGAAGATTTACGGCCTGCGCCTCGGCGAGGTGTATCCCAATCGCCCCGCCGATCTGGCCGGTCTCAAAGAGGGCGACGTCGTCGTTGAGTTCGACGGTAAGCCCGTCCGCACAGAGGAGGGACTATTCGGCTATATCAACCGCGCCAAGCCCGCCAGCACCGTAGATGTCGTCGTCTATCGCGAAGGCCAACGCATCGTCATTCCCGTCAAGATGGGACGGCGGCAATAAAGCTGTCAGTTGTCCGTAGTCAGTGGTCAGTTGTTCTTTGTCTGTCCTTAGTTGAGCAATTTCATCTTTAGCAATTCGATTAGAAAGCCACATGCAACGGACAACTGACTACGGACAACTGACTGCTCTTCATTCCACGTTCATCCGCTCCCGCATCTTCGCTTCCATTTCGCGGCGTACGTCTTCGCGTTCGTCTTCGGCTTCGTCCGGCTCGAAAATTTCGAGGAGCGCGTAGGGAGATTCGTTGACGAGGCGCAGTTCCCACGACTCGCGCCCGCCCGCAGCCGCACGCACGAACCACATGGCGTCAACTGAAGATTCGCGCACCGTATGGCTTTCAAATTCTTCGACGCCGCTGGTCGCCGTGCGAAGCTCTGCGAGCGTGTCGGGGCGCATCAGGACGCGCGCGAGTTGCCAGCCGTACTTGCGATAGGTGGCGAGCGTTTCGCGAAATTGGTCGAGTTGCCCCGTCAAGTTTCTTGCAGTCCGGCGTCAGATTCTTCCGTCGTTTCTTTCGTTCAGCCCCGACTCTTGGTAGCATACATCACGCTCGCGCCCGCCGCGAAAAGCGAGACGCTCGAACCCGAAGGACACGCCGGACGAAACTACTACTTCGCATGCGCCAAAAAAGCGAGAAGGCCGAACCAACAGACAACAGCAGCAGCAACAGCGCCCGCGCCGAAGCCAGGGATTTCACTTCGTCGCCCTTTTACGTCGCGCTTGAGAGCGCGCTCAGGCGTCGCGGCGTGCGACCCGAAGAGTTGTGCGACGCGTGCGATATGGTCGAGCGTCGCTTGCTCGCGGAGTACGGCGCGATGTTCGTCGCGGTGGAGAGCGTGAGGATTCCGCCGCGTTGCATGTTTCAGAGTGAAGAAGAGTGCGCGCGGTTTCAGGCGGAGGTCGAACCGGCGGAGGCTTTCATGGGAGACTCGCGCGTAGAGTTGCAGCGGGCGGCGCTCGACGCACTGCTTGCGGCACGCGCGGAGGCGCGCGCCGAAGGCTTTGAGATCACGCCGCGCGGAGGCGAAGAGGCGGCGCGTCGCAGCTACGCCGATACGCTCAGGCTTTGGGCTTCGCGCGTCACGCCCGCGCTCGCACACTGGGTCGAGCGCGAGTCGCTTGCGCCTGACGAAGCGGAACGCCTGCGCTCGCTCGCGTCTAAGGAACAGATCGCGGCGGTGCTCGCCGAAGAGGAACGCGGCAACTTTTTCAGCAAAGATTTATCGCGGACGATCCTGTCGTCTGTGGCTGCGCCGGGCGCGTCGCAGCATCTTGCGATGCTGGCGTTCGACGCGGCGGAGTTTCGCGAAGCGCGCGTGCGCGAAATTCTGGGGCAGCACGGTTGGTTTCAGACAGTGCTCTACGATCTGCCGCACTTTACTTTTCTCGGCGTTCGTGAGAAAGAGTTGCGCGCGCTCGGACTCAAGCGCGTAGAAGACTGCGGGCAAACTTTTTGGATTCCAGATATTTAACTGCACACTGAATCAAAACATCTCAACACCCCTAAGGAGAAAACAATGGCAGCAACTTGCGCCTCTTGCGGTACGAACAACGTCGAAGGCACAAAATTTTGCGTTAGTTGCGGCGCGACGCTCGCGCCCGCGCCCGGTTCCTGGCGCGTCGGGACTGACGAACTACAAGGGCAGCCTCCGGCGGGCGGCGCATCCTCCGCGCCGAACACGCCGCCTTCGAGCAGTAGCAGCAGCTACGCCCCACACCTCTCGACGCCCCCCGTCTACGGCGCACCGCAGGCAGGCTCTATGTACGCGCAACCATCGGGCGTCCCCGGCATATTCGGCCAGATGCGTTACGCCGAGTGGATCGACCGCGTGTTCGCTGCGCTCATCGACGGCGCGTTGAACATCGCTCTAATGATCGTACTATTCATGATCTTCGGCGCGATAGCCGCCGCGAGCGCGGGCGTCGGCGGCGACGACAACCCGCTTCCGGGCGGCATCTTCTGCATGGGAATGCTCGTCACTTTCGTTTCCGTCTTCGGGCTGGGCATCTTCAACAAAATCTATCTCGTCAGCAAACGCGGCGCGTCCATCGGGCAGGGCGTGATGAAGTTGAAGGTGGTTGACTCGACGGGCAACATCCCGCCGCTCGGCACGCTCATCATACGCCTGCTCGTGCAGGTCGGTTTGAGCTTCGTCCCCATCCTCGCGTTCTTCCTCGTACTGCTCGACGTGCTCTGGCCGCTCTGGGACGAACAGAAGCAGACCCTCCACGACAAGGCCGCAGGCACGTTCGTGATCAAGACCGCATGAGCAAAATATTGACGACGTGGGCGAATCGTGCGGGCAGCGCGCCGGGGCTATCGGGCGCGCTGCTCCTCTTGCAACTCGCCATCGTGCGCGCTCTCGCGTCTGCCACTTCGGAGCGCGCCTATTTCGCGGGGCGAGAGTTGAACTGGGGCTGCTGGTTCAGAGACCACTTCCGTATACCATGCCCGACCTGCGGCATGACGCGCAGCGTCCTCCTCTCTTTGCAAGGCCAACTGGGCGAAGCCGCGCGTCTGAATCCCGCCGGGCCGATGCTCGTCGTCGGCCTCATCATCCTCAGCCTCTCTTTGATCTTTTTGATGTTCTACCGGCAAGAGCACGCAGGGCTGGCAGCCGGAGCAGTTCACCGGCGCATACGCATCGGCGCGTCCGTCTACGGTAGCCTGCTCGTCGTCGTCCTGTTCGCACACTGGATCACAGAGATCGCTTTGCGCTAGCATTCGATACCGGCCTCGTCTCACTCCGAAGGCCGGACTCTGAACATTAGTAGAAACACACATGAAACAAATTACGATCCCTCACGTCGTAGCCGCAGTTATTATCGCTTCGCTCCTCTGTGCAGCCATCAAGGCGCAGGAGCAGCCACAACCCACGCCGGAAACCGTCGAGCAAAAGACCGGCGCGCCAAAGACTGACGCGCAAGGTGTGCCGAAGGTCGAAATCGGCGTGCATTATTCTCGCATCGGCTTCTTCGGTTATTCCCAACAGTCGCACGCCGTCGGCGGGCGTGTAACTTATAACTTCACGGATCATCTCGCGGTCGAGGGCGAAGCGAACTTCTTCCCCGTCCAGATTTTCGGCGATGGCTACGTCACCGGCGGGCGGCCATTTCAGGCGCAGTTCGGCGTCAAGGCCGGGAAACGCTTCCGTCGTTTCGGCCTCTTCGTCAAGGCGCGCCCCGGCCTCGTCACCTTCGACGAGACAAGGGGACTGATACCCGGCGAGCGTCTCATCACCTTCGACGGGCGGGAATATATAAGCTCCTACGCCATCACAGAGAAGAAAAAGCACTTCTCCTTTGACTTGGGTGTCGTCGCCGAGGTTTACGCTTCGCGCCGCGTCTTCGCGCGCCTCGACGCGGGCGATACGATGATCCGCTACGGCACACATAACGAGGACAACTTCTCCGACTTCTACCTCAACCTCCCCTCGTTCAACACTATCCTCAAAGTCCCGTCTCAAACACGCCACACCTTTCAACTCAACATGGGCGTCGGTTTCCATCTGGGAACGCTCGGCGGCGACGCAGACGCTACCGCGCCCGCTGTGCCGCGTCAGCCCAAGCCGAGTGCCGCCACGAGGTTTGAGGCCGGAGCGCACTTCACCTCATTGACCCTCTCCCCGATTTCCTTCCGACAGCTGTTCACGTTCCCCATCGTCGTCTTCAGCTTGGTACAGCAGACGCAAACTGCCCCCGGCTTCGGCGGGCGGTTCACTTACAACCTGACTAATTATCTGGCGGTCGAGGCCGAGACCAATCTGTTGCCGCGCCAAACCAATGTCGCGGTCGGGGCATCCGGGCGCATCACGCAGGGGCAGTTCGGCCTCAAGGCAGGCCACCGCTTTGAGCGTTTCGGCCTCTTCGGCAAAGTGCGACCGGGCTTCGTCAGCTTCGGTCATTCGCTTACACAGACCGGCACTACTCCTTTCACCTTCGGCGAGATACATTCTCTCATGGGCGTCTTCGAGTTCGGGCGCAGGACATATTTCTCGACGGATGTGGGCGGTGTGTTTGAGGTCTATCCTGCGCGCCGCTGGTTGCTGCGCTTCGACGGCGGCGACACCATTATTCGCTACAGCCCGCGCAGCCTCCCCAACTTTTTTAGTCTCCGTAACCCGATCATCGTCGCCCCGCCGGAGACAAGTCATAATTTTCAGTTCACGACAGGCGTGGGCTTCCGCTTCTGATTGCGCCGAAGGGCGCACTCACGGCAGACGAAAATCTTCGCGCCGGAAAATCTACCCATCCGAAATTTCGGAACCCTGCGCGCACGCAAATTTGCTTTTACCTTTTGCCTCGCTTGGTGCTAAACTCCGTAACTGTCCGGCATCCGCCGTTCCAAACAACGACGACAACTTTCCCCGTTGCCTGTTAGAAGGATTAACTGAATCGTCTCCTCTCGCCGCTCGACCGCGCTACTTCCCCCTCGTCTCTTGCAGAAGTAAACGGCCAAGACAGCGACCCTTTGTCCCCAAAAAGAGGGTTTTATCATGGACATCCCCCGTGTCATCGCTAACCGCTTCCGTATCGAATGTGAGATCGGCAGGGGCGGGATGGGCACTGTCTATCTCGCCACGCATCTCGGACTGGAACGCCCCGTCGCCATCAAAGTTCTCAAAGCGGAGTTTGCCGCCGACCCCGAAGTGGCCGACCGCTTCATGCGCGAGGCGCGCACGATGGCGCGTCTGCGCCACACGCGCGCCGCGATGATCTTCGACGCCGGAAGTTTGCCCGACGGTCGCCCGTTCATCGTGATGGAACACGTCGAAGGCGCGACGCTCGCCGACGCGCTCGCACGCGAGGGGCGCTTTTCGCCCGAACGCGCCGTGCGCATCGCCTGCGAAATCTGCGACGTGCTCGCGGAAGCACACGCGCTCGGCATCGTCCACCGCGATCTTAAACCGTCGAACATCATGCTCAACGAGCGCGGCGTCTCTGTGCTCGACTTCGGCATCGCCAAAGTGCTCACCGCTTCGGCGGACGTAACGAAGACGCACGCGACGACCGAGTCCGGCTTGATCATCGGCACGCCGCGTTACATGTCGCCCGAACAATGTCTCGGCCAGCCCGTCGGCACTGCGAGCGATCTCTACAGCGTCGGCGTGCTCGTCTACGAAATGCTGACGGGACAGCCGCCGTTTACGGATCAACTGCAATCAGCCGTGCTCGTACGGCAGGCAACCGCCGCTCCGCCCCCGCTCGTCGCGCGTTGCCCCGAAGCGCCGCGTCGCCTCGCGCTCGCCACGCACACGCTCCTTGCCAAGAATCCAAACGACCGCCCGAAGTCTGCGCGCGAAGCACGCGCGCTCCTTGAGCGAAGCATACAGAACACCGCGCAACTCTCGATGCCGGACGCCGCGCCCTTCGCTTCGACCATCGCCACGCTCGACACGCGCATGTCGAACGGCGCGCGTCTCATCGCCGCCGTCACCGTGCTCGCCATGCTCGGCGGCCTCTTCTTCGCGTGGTCTAACAGCAGCACGACAAGCGCACGCGGTAAAGCAAACACGCCGCGCGCCGTCGCCGCGGCCACATCGTCGTCGCCGTCCGCCGCTGCTAAAACTACTTTCGCCAACGAGGTTGACGCCGACAGGGAAGCGCCCGCTGACGCTCCGGCGGTCATCCCCGCATCGCTCTCAAGCGACGCCGCGCGACAGATCGCTGCGACCGTCTCGACGCGCGGAATCGTGAGCGAGGCGCACGCCATACGCACGACGCGCGGGACGAGCATCGCCGCCGTGCGCGACGAGCGCGATGCTGGCACGACGCACCTCTTTATGATGGAGCCGCGCGGCGCGCTCGGCGGCTTCCGAGAGGCTGCGCGCACGCCGCTCGACAAGGAAGGATTTCGCGGCGCGCGTTGGACGACCGAAGCGTTCGACGCCGACGGCGACGGCTACGACGAAGTGATCTGCACGGGGACGGACTCGCGCGACGACGCTTTCAGCCGCCGCCTCGTCATCTACGTCCCGCGCACGCGCCAGTCCTACAGCATGCGCGTCGGCCTCGACAGCCGCGAACGAAAAGCCATACGCGTCCGCTGGTCTTCAAACGCCGCAGGCGACAAAGCCAAACCCTATCGCGCCGCCTTACGCGCACGCGCGCTCGCCGACCTGCCGCAAACTAGGCTGTAAATTTTTCATCTCTGAGCGTATAAAGTCAGACTCCAACTCCGTGCTATCATGACGGAGTTGGAGTCTGACTTTTTTTGCCTGTAGCCGTAGGCCGCGTGAGGAATTATGTCGGTTCAAATAGCACGACGCCATTTCAACGTCACAGAATACTATCGCATGACTGAGGCTGGCATTCTGTCGGAATCGGATCGGGTCGAACTGATTGACGGCGAGGTGATTGAGATGAGTCCGATTGGTAGTCGCCACGCGGCATGTGTTAATCGTCTAACTATGCTCCTGACAGGTAAACTCGGGCAAACGGCGATTCTCAGCGTACAAAATCCGATTCGTCTGGATGAGTATTCAGAGCCGCAACCTGATTTATGTTTGCTCCAACCGCGCTCTGATTTTTATGCTGAGGGACACCCCACGCCTGTCGATGTTTTGCTGGTAGTGGAAGTAGCGGATTCTTCGGTCGGATTTGATCGTGAGGTGAAATTGCCACTCTACGCGCAGGTTCTCATCCGCGAATTATGGCTAGTCAACTTGCAAGCCGACGTTGTAGAGATTTATTCGCAACCGTCGGGCGGGAAGTATCAGAAGTCGCGTGAAGTAAAGCGCGGTGAAGTTGTGAAGTCAGAAACAATTCAACAACTTTCTTTAGACGCCAGCCATGTCCTCGGTTAAATTCGATGTTCGGCGATTCTCGGAAGGCCGCAAGTAGGTTTTCCAATTATTTGTACTCCCGCCTCCTTCCTCTCATTTGTCATTCAAGCAACGCGGCGTGTTATGATCGCAGTCTAAAGAATGCGAATCTGTAAACGCCTGCCAGTTGATGTCTCTCGGCCAACGCGCGCTGTTTGTCGTCACGAGTGCGCGCTCTCGGATTCTCCGATCTAATCATTGAAGAAATTATGAACCGAATATTTTTGCGTCCATTTCTCTCGACTCTCGCGATCATCCTGTCGCTCTACTGCGCGCCGACGGGTCGGCCTGCGTTCGCACAGGCCGCCGCGCAGAAGGCCACGCCGCAGCAGACAGTCTCGACCGCGCCGCAACCTGCTGTCGCGCAGTCGCCGCTCGTCAGCCGGATTCTCTCGAACGGGCTCGAAGTCATCGTGCTCGAAGACCATTCCGTGCCGATTGTGACCGCCGAGTTGGCCGTCAAGAACGGCTCTTACACAGAGCCGCCCGAACTGAACGGCCTGTCGCATCTCTACGAGCACATGTTCTTCAAGGCCAACAAGGCCGTCCAGAACAGGGAGCCGTACCTGCAAAATATTGACAACCTCGGCATCCTCTTCAACGGCCAGACGCAGGAAGAGATCGTCAACTATTACTTCACGACGACCACGCCGAATTTCCCCGTCGCCATACGCTTCATGCGCGACGCCGTGCGCTATCCGGTTTTTGACGAAGGGCAATTCGCGCAGGAACGCGAGGTAGTCATCGGCGAACTCGACCGTCACGAGTCGAACCCTTACGGATACTTAAGCGTGGAGATGAACAACCGGCTCTTCTACGAGTTTCCGAGTCGCAAGAATCCGGGCGGCAACCGTCAGACGGTCGGCGGTGCGACCACAGACATGATGCGACTCATACAATCGCGCTACTACATCCCGAACAACTCGGCGCTCATCGTGACGGGCGACGCGCGCGCCGAAGAGGTGTTCAAACTCGCGCAGGAGCTTTACGGCGATTGGCCGCGCGGCGACGATCCGTTCGTCAAGTATCCGCTGGTCGAGCACCCTCCGCTTCGGAAAAGCGAGGGCGTGATCATCAAGCAGCCCGTCAACAACGTCATCATCAGCATCGGTTGGCACGGCCCTTCGATCGGCAAAGACAACGCGGGCACTTACGCGGCGGACGTGTTCTCGTTCATCCTGCGACAGGAAGATTCGCGTTTCCAACGCGCGCTCGTTGACACCGAACTCGTCACCAGCATCAACCTAGGTTATTACACGCAGCGCAACGTCGGGCCGATCCAGATCATCGCGCAGACGACGCCCGACAAGGCGAAAGCCGCGCTTCGCGCCATCTACAAAGAGATCGCCAGTTTCAACGACCCGAAGTATTTCACGGACGAGCAACTCGAAACCGCCAAAGGCTTGCTCGAAGCCGACGACCTTTATTCGCGCGAGAAGCTCACGGACTACACGCACACGCTCAGCTTCTGGTGGGCTTCGACCGGACTCGAATATTTTCGCGGCTATCTAGGCAACCTGCGCCGCACTTCGCGCGCAGACATCAATCGCTACGTGACAACATACATTCAAGGCAAACCGCACGTCGGCCTCGCGCTGCTCTCCGAAGACTTGCAGCGGCAAGCGCAACTGACGCCGCAGGATTTGATCGGAGAGGGAGGGAAGTGACAAGTGACGAGTGACAGGTGACGAGTTAAAGCAAAAGGATTGTCTTTAACTCGTCACTTGTCACTCGTCACTTGTCACTTTGTTATTCAATGAAGATGGAAACTCAAAAACTTAAACACGAGCGGCGCGCTTTTCTGTCGTCGGCGCTGTGCGCGCTGATGTTGTTCTTCTCCGTCGGCGGCGACGCGGCGTGGGCGCAGCAGCCGCAACAGGGCGGTGTGGACAACGCGCCGAAAGCGACTCAGCAGGCCGCGCCGGATAAGGAGAAAGCGCGTGAGGTGGCTGCGACCGTCGAGTCGCTGGTCACGGAGTTTGAAGTCAACGGGCTGAAGGTGCTGGTCAAGCGGCGCGCGGGGAGTTTGACTGTGTCCGCAGGGTTGTTCCTGCGCGGCGGCGCGCGCAACATCACGGCGGAGAATGCCGGAATCGAATCCTTGATGCTCGACGCGATGACGGAAGGCAGCGTCGGCTTCCCGCGCGAGACGCTGCGCAAGGAACTCGCGCGCATGGGCACAGGGATCAGCTATGGCACTAACTACGACTTCTCTGCGTTGACCTTCGGCTCGACGCGCGCCAACTTCGATCGCTCCTGGGACATCTTCACGGACGTTGCGCTGCGTCCCGCGTTCGCGCCAGAAGACGTGAAGCGCGCGCAGAACCGCCACATCATCTCAAGGCGCGACGATGCGGACACCCCAGACTCTTTCATACAAGTGTTGCAATCGCGCGTGGCCTACGCCGGACACCCTTACATGAACGACCCCGACGGCACGGAGCAGACGCTCGCGCGCCTGACGGTCGCAGATTTGCGTCGTCATCATGCGCAGATGATGCAGACCTCGCGCCTCCTGCTCGTCATGGTCGGAGACTTGGATGCGGCGAAGTTGCGCGAGCGCATCGCGGCCTCTTTCGGCAAACTCCCGCGCGGCGACTATCGCCCCGCGCCGCTCCCGCAACTCGCCTTCAAGACGCCGACCGTTGACGTGACGCAGCGCGCCATCCCGACCAACTACATTCAGGGCGTCTTCGCTGCGCCGCCCATCTCTTCGGAAGACTACTACGCGATGCGCGTCGCTTCGTCGCTCTTAAACGACCGCGTGCTGGTTGAAGTGCGTTACAAGCGCAATCTCTCTTACGCGCCGGAAGCGTTTTTGCAAAATCAGGGCGCGAACCTCGGCGGCATCTCCGTCTCCGCCGTTGACGCCAATCAAGCCGTCAGCGTGATGCTCTCCGAAATCTCAAGGCTGCAACACGAAGCGCCGCCCGACTCCGACATCGCCAAAGTCATCTCCGGCTACCTGACGCAGCACTACGTCGGGCAGGAGACGAACGGCGCGCAGGCCGCAGACCTTGCGATGTATGAATTGATCGGCGGCGGCTGGCGCAACTCGCTCACGCTGCTCGAACGCCTCCGCGCCGTCACACCGAAAGACGTGCAGCGCGTCGCGCAAAAGTACATGCAGAACCTGCGCTTCGTCGTCCTCGGCGACCCAACACGCATAGACGAGAAGGTGTTCACCGTTCAACTCGGAGAGTAAAAGGGTAAAGGTTAAATACAAAATCAAAGAAAAAAGCGGAGGCAGCTTGCAACGGCTGTGCTCCGCTTTTCTTTTCCTTTACCCCTTACCCTTACCCCTTCTTCCTAGTCCGTCACAAGGTCGAGCCGGTCGGCTGATTTGTAAAGGGCGAGGCCGAGCAGGCAGGCGATGACGAGGTTGAAATAAAAAGTGATGATGCCTTGCATGAATCTGCCGGGAAGATTGCCGACGAGCGGCATGTCGAAGGGCGCGGTGACGAGGCCGATGATGAAACTCAACACGAGCGCGCACACCTGCACGGCGGCGTACATCAGAAACGCTTTGGCGTAAGTTCCGCCCATCCGCCGGATCGTGTCAAGGCCGACCAGAGGGTTGACGACCGCCTTGAAGTCTTCCGTGTATCCCGCCACCGCGAGCGCCATCGGGTAATAGAAGAACGCCCACGCGAGCGCGCCGAGCGCGAGAAGCAGTAACAGGATCGGAAAAGTTTTGAACGCGCTCAGGGCGCTCCCCTTCATGCTCGCCTCGCGCTTCTCCTGCTCCGAGACGACCGCGCGATACTGCTCCGCTCGCATACGCTCGATCTTCGCGGCAAACTCCGCGTCCTTCTGCGGGTCGGAACTGTTGACGAAATCCGCAAACTCTTCCTCTGTGATCTGCGACTGCTGTTGTTGTTCCTGCGCCGTAGCGACGGCGCTCGGAGCGATTGGTGCGTCGTCGCCGTGCGGTCTGCTGCTGCCTGCGCCGCCGAGCATGCCGAAAAGCAGCGCGACGCCGAGCACGAGCACGGGGCCGATGGTGACAATCGTGATGCCGATGCCGAGCAGGCAGGGCGTGACTAGATCATCCCACATCGAGAAAGAGGAAAAGTCCGGCAGGAAACTACGGTCTAAGCGTCCCCACGCCACCTGTTTGATGACGAGCGAGATGCACCCAAACAGCACTATGTAGGCGATGACTTGCCCGCGCCAGCCCGCGAGCAACAGGAGTCCATAGAGCACTGCCATCCCGACGAGGCCAACCATGTTGCCGAACGGGTAGCGAATCGCACGTGCGAAGTCGCCCATACCGAAGCCCGAAGTGCGGTCGGCGAATCGTTCTTCTTTCGCGCGCACGTCTTCGTAGAGCAAACAAAAATCGCCGCAATGCGCGCAGAGAGCCGTACGCGAATTTTCGATGAACTTCGGACACTCCGCGCAAAAGAGTGACTGGCAGACACGGCAGATATATACGGGCGCGGCGTGCGGGTGGTTGAAGCAACCGGGCGCGAGCGAGAGCGTCGGCTGCGCGGCGTGCTGTGCAAAGTTCGGCGCGGTGTGCGGGTTGAAATGTTCCGGCGTCGGCTGTGCGTCGAAGGCGTCCTGCGTCGTTGAGTGCGAGTCGAACTGGTGCGTTGCGACGGCATTGCCGTCGTGCGCGCCGCCAGCGGGTGCGGCGTAGACGGGAAGGCTGGCCGGGACGGCGACGGATTCGGCGTGCCGCTGTGCGTCGGGCGCATCGTGCGACGCGTTGGGCGTAACCATCTCTTCGCCGGAGAAGACGCGGCGCAGAGCGGGCACGCGCCCCGCCTCGATCCAACGCAAATTTCCTTTCCTCACCTGATCGGACGGCTGCACGACTCCTTCAGCGATCCACTCCTTGAGCATGTCGAGTTCGGCTTGATAAATCTCGCCGCCGCACATCACTTGCCAGATTTCGGCTTCTGCGATCATAACTTTCCTCACACGTCGAATAATTATGTGCTGGTGGGAGCGGGGCGGGAGGGTGAAGGGATGAAGGCGGAGGGATGAGGGATGAATAAACAGAAGCACTAGCTCGCTTGAGAGCTTTTCTTATTCATCCCTCATCCCTCCGCCCTCATCCCTATCTTTCAGCGTCGGATTTCGGCGAGCAGTTTCTGGTAGAGTTCGGCGTCGAGCGTCTGGAGCAGGCGACTCTGTGCGAGGGCGTTGTTGCGGTCGCCGATTTCGAGGTAGGCCATGCCGAGGTTGTAGAACGCTTCGCCAAGATCAGGGCGCAGGCGCGCGGCCTGTTTGTAGGCGGCGATGGCTTCGTCGAAGTTGGCGGCGTAGTAGTAGGCGTCGCCGAGTTTGTTGTAAGCCTCTACGGAGTTGGGGCGCAGACGCAGGGCTTGCTTGTAGGCTTTGATCGCCTCGCTCATCTTGCCCTGTTTGACCTTGCAGTAGCCGACCTGTATCCAAGCCTCTACGCGGTTCGGGTTCTTGTTGACCACTTGCTCGAACGACCCCAACGCGCCGTCGTAGTTTCCGAGCCACAGAGAGTTCAAACCGTTCTTGTACCACCACTCGGCGGAGGCTTCGCCGCCCGGCGTGCTGCGGTTGCGCGTGGCGAGCGCGTCGAAGGTCGTGAGCTTATCGGGGTGGAGCGCGCCTAGTCGCGCGGAGGCGAGCGCGAGGTTTATGTTCTGCCCGTTCGTGACTTTGACTGTGACGATGCCGACCACCTGACCGCGCAGGTTGAAGACGGGGCTGCCCGAATTGCCGTGCGAGATGGGCGCGGTCGTCTGTATGATCTTGCCGAGGTTCGGCACTTCGCGCACGGCGGAGACGATGCCGTCCGAGACAGAACCTTCGAGCCTCAGAGGGTTGCCGATGACGAACACGCGCTCGCCCTCTTCCGGCAAACTGTTTGTGATCTCTATGACACGCGTGCGCTCGTGCGGCACGTCAACGCTGAGAATGGCGAGGTCTGCCTCTTCGTCAAAGTCGAGCGCGCCCTGCGAAGAGTAGATTCTCCCTTTGCCGTCGAGCGTCTTCACCTCGACGCGCCGCGCGCCTTCGACGACGTGCAAATTCGTCAAGACTTGCCCGGGGCGTATGAAGAAACCGCTGCCGCTCAAAAGCGGCTCGCCCTTCGCGTCGTAGGTGACGATGGCGACAACCGTCGGCTTGACGCGGCGGACGAGTTCGGGCAGCGACTCGGCTTGTTGCGTCTGCGGCTGCTGTTGTTGCGCGCGTGCGGTATCAATCGCGGACGCGCAAGAGAGCAGGCAGAGCACGACGAGGAGCAGCCAGCGGGGGGTTGGGGGAAGTTGGCTTTTCGGCATGGCTTTGATTCCAGAGGGGACTGAAAGGCGTGCGCGCACGCCAACAGAATACGTGCGCGACCGAAAGTTTGTTTACGAATTGTCTGAGAACTAAGTTAAGGCTGTGGCCTGACTGACCTGGTTTGGTGGAGACTGACGAGGTATGCCGTGTACCGGCCTGGCGGTTATTCGGGGAAGTGCTCACCGCCGTCGCCCGACATAAGCGGGCTACTGGAAATATACAGGGCGAGCGACGGGCGGGTCAATAAAAAAGGGATGAGGGCGGAGGGATAAGGGATGAATAAGAGAAAGCATTCAATCGCTTGAGTGATTTCTCTTATTCATCCCTCATCCCTCCGCCCTCATCCCTTCCAAGTGGGTGAGGACAAATTTATTGGCCGCGAATGACCGTGCCGACGACTGCGCCGGTCGGCGGTGCGTCGTTAACGTCTTCGGTCGTGATGAAAAGGCCGAAGTCGGGCAAGCCCGTCTCGGTCTGAATCTGCGCCTCGTTGCGCTGGCCTGTGTTCACGACCTGACCCAAGCGGTGATACTTGTTGTCGGCGCTGATAGCCCAGAGCACGTAGCGTTTGCCGCCGGGCGCTTCTTTGAGTTCGTGGAAGCGCATCTTGATCGTGGTCGCACCGTCCTTGCGCGGCTCGATGGAGACGTTGGCGCGTGCGCCCGTCATCTCGCCCGCGAAGTTGATCTTCATCTGCGTGTCCGTGCCTTGCCGCCAGTTCGGGATGCCGAGCATAGGCGCAGCGTAGGCCGGAGTCGCGCCCGAAGAGGTGGCCGCCGCCACGCGTTCGCCGACCGCCGCGCCGTCGCGCTCGCCGCTGCTGCCAACGGGGATGACCGCGAAGCCCTGCGGCACGCCGCTGCGGAACAGTATGGGCGTGTTGTCGGCTATCGTCGTCAAGTTGCCTTCGGGCGAGAGCACGAGCATGAACTTGTCGAGAGGCGTCGTGAACGTCTGCGTCGCCACGCCGTTCGAGACAGCGACGGGGCCGAGCAGAGTGAACTTGCCCGACGGGTCAACGGCGTAGACGTTGTAGTTGTTCACATCGCCGGTAATATTCGACAAATCTAAATTGATGTTGGTCGCGTCGCCTTTGCGTATGACTTTAGCCCAACCCTTCGCGCCCGGAATCAGAGTCCCCGGCATCAAGTCAACGGTGACTTCTTTGTCAGCCGGATATTGAATCACTGTGTAGCTGCCGTCAGCGTTTTGAATTGTCTTGGTGGTTTGTGTGGTAGTGGTTGTGGTGGTGCGCTCCTGCGCCGAGACAAAACCAGCGGACGCCGAAAGGCTCAAGGCGATGCCCGCCGCAATGCAAAGCAAACGTTTACTCATGTTGGAATTCTCCTCCAGATTTTAAGTTTCAGACGAGGGGGAGGAAGTTTGAAATAGGGGTCTTGACTTAAGGTAGGAGTGGCAACCGTCATGCCGCGCGGCGCGGGCGCACGCATCCGAAAAAATGTATAAAAAGGCCGCAAAAATCGCCGCCCCGCACCGAAACGTTACAGTACAGGCGTGTACGACAAACGAATAAATGCGGGGCGACGAATCGGGACAGAGTCTAGCTTTTAACTACGAAGCAGCGCCGTCAATTGATCGTGAATTTGATATTGTCTGCGCTTTCCGCCAGCTTTCGATCCGAGCTGTTATAGGCTTCGACTTGCCAGCGGTAAGAGCCTTTTTCGAGTGGCTTGTCGAGACCATAGGAAGTCGCATCGACGCGCACGTTGATGTAAGGCGAGATGACGCTCGGGTTATCCGCGTAGACGCTGAACTTGTAATAAGCGGCATCCGCGTATGCGTCCCATTTGAGTTCGAGATTTTCCGCGCTGACCTTCGCGCCCGCTTTGGGATTGAGCAGTTTCAGATCGCTCTTAAAGAGATTCGTCGGCGCGACGAAGAGAGTCTTATCGGCAGTCACGTCGTACTTGGCCGAGCTAAGACCTGCGATGCCCGAAGAGGCAAAGATATACGAGTCTGTGTCGAACACACGCGCTAAGAGACCTTCGTAAACTTTCGGCTCGACATTGGCGATCACATACTCGCCGTTCGCATCCGTTCGCGCCGTAAAGGTCTTCCCGTCACACCCGCCGAGGAAACGGTTGAACTTCTCGCACAACTTCACTTCGATATTCTCGACGGGCTTGTTGTTGTAGAGAACCTTGCCCTGCACGTTGCCCATGCCCGCCGCAGGTTTTTGTTTCTCGACACCCGTCACAGTCGCCGCCATAGAGTTGTCGTTCTGTGCGGCGGCAGATGAATTTGACGCTGCGGGTGTCGAAGACGAATTAGTATTACCTGCTTTATTACAACCCGCCAAAGAGACTGTCGTTATCACGCAGAGACAGCCGACCAGCCATTTATTCGATGTTGTCATATTGAGCCTTTCCTTTAGTCTCTCGGAAAGCAGAGAGTAGGAGTGATCTGACGCCGGAATCAACCAGCGTCCGAGCGAACGGCACACAAGATACATCAAAGGAAGCGGCAAGAAAAGAACCCTGTCGGGGCGTCGGGTTGAACGAATTGTTGTGCTGCCGTCGGTCGAGCAATAGCCTACAGCTTTTGGAACATCTGCACGTACCAGCTTTGAAATTTATGCCGCTCGTAGAATTTGAGGACGCTGTGAATCTCTCTGGCTGCCGAATAGAGCACGGCATGCGCGACACCATTTTCTCTAGCCTGCGCCAACAATCTCTCGACTAACTCTCCGCCGACGCCCTGCCGCCTGAACTTCTGTTCGACGTAGAGATTATCTATCTCAACATAGCTCTCACCTGCCGCGATAACAGCCATGCCTTCGCTCGTGTGAGTAGAGCCTGAGATGAACCCTATGACCTCGCCGTCCACTTCCGCCAACAGAAAGTACGCGCCGAGCGCCGCTTCAACTTGTTCCCCGTTGTCCGGCACAAAGCCGTACGCGCTGCCTTCTTCAAGCCAACGCTGCTGCATCAGGCAGATCGCCGGAACATCATCTTTCAGCGCCTGACGAATAATCATCAACGTCACATCAAGATTATAACGCCAACCATTAACCCGCGCGCCCGCTGCATGCCGTTGTATTCTGGCGAGGCGCAATAAGCAGTCCCTAGACGCCCGCGACTACGATCATACGTGTACTCGCCGTCGCCTGCCGTAGCGCCTTCGCCTCCGCGTACTCCTCCGACGACCACCACGCCTTCGCGCGCTCCAACGAAGGAAACTCCACAATCACCAGACGCTTCGGCGACCATTCACCTTCGAGTGTCTCCACCTCTCCGCCTCTGACTAAAAACCGCCCTCCGTAGGCCGCCAGCGATGGCGGAACCATCTGCTTATAGGTCTCATACCTCTCTTTATCATGCACCTCAACCTCGACGACGACATAAGCTGCCATAGCACACACTCCTTATCCCAGACGGCGAACCTCTCACGACTAAGTTCTCTTTAGAAAGAAGCCAGCCAACAACGGCATGCACCCGACCCGAATTAGCATGCCTCTCATGCAATACCTATTGCTTACCACGTTGGGTGCGGGCGGGTGATGCCGAGCGTTAGGTTGAAAGAGTCCCTCTCGGCTGACTCAATTTGCCTTTGAGATTAGCCCTCTGCTTTAGCCTGTTCCCGACTGTTCTGCAAAAAGCTGAATAATCCTTTCCAGCTTCATTATCACTAATAATAACTTCCGCTACTGTACTCCAGGCTTCCTCCTGATCGGTGAGACTTAAATTTGATAATGAGCCGTCCAAGGATACATAAAGATCATCGGCAAACCTCTGTGCGAGGTTAGTTTGCCAAGGACGACTGCCACTTAAAGCCTCTGGTCGCCACACAGCAAGTCCTACAACTAAGAATGTAAACACGGGCAAGAAAATAATGATTGACCAGACCAGCAGTTTTCGATGTTCAGGGAAGGCATAAGCCATCGCCCCTAAAAGAGATTCAACTACCAGTAGAGAAAGAACCATAAAGCTCAAAGGTGTTGTTATTGAAGCAATAACATTACTCCTTTGATCCTTATCTGCAAGGCTTGACATCACAATTGCCCTCCTGCGTTTGGCACTTCTTCGCCAAATTTTTCAACAAGTGAGAGCAGTTGCCGAGCTTCTTTTTCATCAAGAAGAAAATTACTTGCTGAAGGAGCTTTAAAAATCAACAGATTATTAAGTGTCACATCGGATTTCACATATCGCGCTAAAATTGGTCGCTTAAATCTAACCTTATACTCGACATCAACACCGAAGGTGTCCCAGTTGGGTTTAATATACGCTGAGGATTTAAGAACACCCCACCCATATAATCCCCTAACATTTTCATCACCGCCCATCCAGAAAAAAACATAGTCACCAGGTGACATTTGGCTACGATAACGAGTGGCATACCAAGTATCTGTACGGCCTCTCTTTAATTCGTTACGTAGGTCATATCGCTCTGGAACTGACTGAAAGATGAAAATGTGCATTTTGCTTTCCTTTCTACCAACATCAAGATTCAATTTTCAACCTAACTGCTGTTTATACTGCGGCGCGCAGTATAACACTCCAAATGAGCGTGTTAGACGGCGGGGCGCAGTATGACTACGTTATGGATCGCATCATAACGCGGTGCTTAGTGAGGCAAAGAAAATGGCGGTCGTGTTGAGCAACCGCCGTTTGGTTTTTGAGAGTTGTGCGCGCTGTCAGTAGGCTTTGAGTTCCGTGATGGCGCGGAGCACGTCTTCGGGTTGGGGGAGGATTGCGTCTTCGAGTTGGGGCGCGTAGGCGACGAAGGTGTCGAGCGCGGCGACGCGGCGGACGGGCGCGTCCAAGTACTCGAACAACTCGTCGCTGATGCGCGCGGCAATCTCTGCGCCGAAGCCGTGCGTGCGCGTGTCTTCGTGCGCGACGATGACGCGGCTCGTCTTCTTCACCGTTGCAACAATCGCTTCCCAATCGTAGGGCGCGAGCGTGCGCAGGTCTATGATCTCGACGCTCGCGCCCTGCTGTTCGGCCTGCTTCGCGGCGACGACGGAGCGTTGGACGAGCGCACCGTAGGTGATGATCGAAAGGTCTGTGCCTTCGCGCACGGTCTTGGCCTTGCCGAAGGGGATCATGAAGTTGTCGGGCGGGTACTGCGACTTGTTGTAAGCCTGCCGGTAGAGATGTTTGTGTTCGAGAAAGAGCACGGGGTCGTCCGAGCGAATCGCCGTGCGTAGGAGGCCGTTGGCGTCGAGCGCGTTCGAGGGATAGACGACGCGAAGGCCGGGTATGTGCGTGAACAGCGTGTCGCCCGACTGCGAGTGATAGACCGCGCCGCCTTTCAGATAGCCGCCGACGGGACAGCGGATCACTACGGGCGCTTTGAAGTCGCCAGCGGAGCGCCAGCGCATCAACGCGAGTTCGTTTCTGATCTGGTGATAGGCAGGCCAGATGTAGTCGAAGAACTGAATCTCTACGACGGGCTTCAGCCCCCTTGTCGCCATGCCTATCGCGCGCCCGACGATGTTGGCTTCGGCTAAGGGCGAGTTGAAGACGCGCGCCGAGCCGAAGTTGCGCTGCAAGTTGGCCGTCACTTTGAAGACGCCGCCTTTGCCTTTGACACGCTCCAAATTCTCTTCGCGCGAACAGTCGGCCACGTCTTCGCCGAAGACGACGATGCGCGCGTCGCGCGTCATCTCTTCGTGCAGGCAGCGGTTGATGTTGTCAACCATCGTGCCCGTGTTGCCGGAAAGTTCCGCGCCCTCTTCCGTGTCGAAGTCCTTTGAAGTCGGATCAACGTCGGGCGAATAGACGAACTGCGTGGCCGTCTCCGGCGCGGGCTGCGGACTCTGTAGCGCGAGGTCTGCCGCCGCGCTCACTTCCGCGTCAACTTCATCTTTTAACTTCTGCAACTCCTCCTGCGTGACGAAACCTTCTTCGACTAAGAGCGCGCCGAAGCGTTTGACGGGATCGCGTTCGGCATCCGTCGTGCGTTCTTCGTCGGGACGATAAAGTTTTTCGTCGTCGGAGAGCGAGTGCGAGTAAGGGCGTATGACTTTCGCGTGGACGAGCGCGGGGCCTTTACGTTCACGACAATACTTGACAGCGCGCTGCAAGGTCTCAAGCGACTCGACGGGGTCTGTGCCGTCGCACTTCTGTATGAACAGATCGGGGAAGCCCTCGACGAGGCGCGACACATCGCCGCCCGCCGTCTGCACCTCGACGGGCACGCTGATCGCGTAGCCGTTATCTTCAACGAGAAACAGAACCGGCAACTTAAAGTTGCTCGCCGTATTCAGAGCCTCCCAGAATTCGCCCTGACTCGTCGTGCCGTCGCCGGTCGAAACGTAAACAACTTCGTCAGCGTGAAAATTCTCCGCCCGCTCTTTTAACTCTTCGATCAAACCGAAGCGATAGCCCGCCTCGGCGCAGCCGACCGCCTGCAAAAACTGCGTGCCCGTCGGCGACGATTGCGAGACGATGTTGAGACGCTTGTGTCCCCAGTGCGAGGGCATCTGCCGCCCGTGCGAGTTCGGGTCGGCCTCCGCGCCGACCGCCGAAAGGAGTTGTTCGTGCGGCGTCATGCCGAGTTGGAGGCAGAGCGCGCGGTCGCGGTAATAAGGGTAGAACCAATCATAACCGGCGCGCATAGCCATCCCCGCCGCCGTCAGCACAGCCTCGTGCCCCGCGCCCGAAATCTGAAAAAAGATTTTGTTCTGACCCTTGAGTTGAATCTCCTTGTCGTCCACACGCCGCGACATATACATCGTGCGGTAGATCGCAAGCATCTGCTCGCTGCTCAAGCCACGATATTCACGCGCCTTCAATTCGGTCACCATGCTTTTACTACTCCTGCTTCTAATAATCAGAATTTAATTTTCGCTAAAACTAATCTAACCCAAGAACGATATTCGGCTCATGTCCTTCATCAAAATGGCAGCGCACGGCATCGCGCACCATTTCTCGCAAACTCTCAAGATCGTCCGCTTCTGTAAAAATAGACATGCCTAGAGCGCGTGCCGTGTAGCCGCCTTCCGGCGCATCTTCTACGAGAAAGATTAGCTCGTCCATCTCTCTGATTTCCCGCCTCAGTTTAAAACTCTAATCCTCGTACTCGTTCTCAAGCGTCATACGGTAGTCTTCCGCCATCGAGGGGTGGCCGTGCGCGGTGGCAACTTCGATACCGCGCCGGTAGGCCGCGCGTGCAGCGTCGCGGTTGCCCAAGCGTTCGTGCGCCTGCGCGAGCATGCCGTAGGCGTTGCCCTCGTCGTTGAAGAGTTGGAGATAGCGCGTCAGCGACGCGACAACGTCCGCGTGTCGCCCCTCCTTCTCATACTCCTTCGCCAGCCCGAACAACACCAACGTATTGTCGGGGTCGCTCTCAAGCATCTGCTCGAAGACTTCTATGCGTGAAGACATAAGTTAAGTGACAAGTGACGAGTGACAAGTGACGAGTTAGAAAGACAAGTTCTTGATTTTAACTTGTCACTTGTCACTATTTCTGTTGCCGGTTGTCGATCATCAGCTTGGCGATGGTTTGGAGTTGCATGTTTGACGTGCCCTCGTAGATCGCGCCGATCTTGGAGTCGCGCCAGAATTTTTCGACGGGATAGTCTTTGACGAAGCCGTAGCCACCATAGAGTTCGATGGCTTTGGAGGCTATGTGCTCGGCGGCGCGCGACGAGTAGAGTTTCGCCATCGCGGCCTCTTTGACGAAGGGGAGTCCGGCGTCTTTGAGGCGCGCGGCGTTGTAGACGAGCAAGCGCGCGGCTTCGAGTTCGACGGCGAGTTCGGCGAGTTGGAACTGCACGCCCTGAAATTGGTTGATGGGTTTGCCGAACTGCTGGCGCTCACTCGTATAAGCGAGCGCGGCTTCGAGCGCGCCGCGTGCGAGGCCGATCATCTGCGCGCCGATGCCGATGCGTCCCTCGTTCAAGGTCTCGATTGAGACTTTGTAGCCTTTGCCAAATTCGCCGAGCAGGTTTTCTTTCGGCACGCGGCAGTTGTCGAAGATGATCTCGGTCGTTGAAGAGGCGCGTATGCCGAGTTTGTTCTCTTTCTTGCCGACGCTGATGCCTTCAAAACCTTTTTCGACGATGAAGGCTGTGACGCCGCGATAGCCTTCTTCGGGTTTGGCGTTGGCGAAGACGACGAAGATTTCGGCTTCCATGCCGTTCGTGATCCAGAGTTTCTGGCCGTTCAGGACGTAGTGGTCGCCCGCGTCCGTCGCTTTGGTCTGCATGGCGAAGGCGTCGGAGCCGGAACTGGCTTCGCTCAAACAGTACGCGCCGATTTTGTTCTCGGCGAGTTGCGTGAGGTACTTGCGCTTCTGTTCGGGATTGCCCCAGCGTATGAGTGCGTTGTTGACGAGCGTGTTTTGCACGTCCATCAAGACGCCGACCGAGGGGTCTATGCGCGAGAGTTCTTCGACGCCGATGATGGCCGTGAAGAACGACGCGCCCGCGCCGCCATATTCTTCGGGCGTCTCGATGCTCATCAAGCCGAGTTCGAAGAGGTGTTTGATGATCGAGGCATCCATCTTGGCGTGCTCGTCCATCTCCTCGCGGCGCGGTTTGATCTCGCCCTCTGCAAACTCGCGCACGCTTTTGCGAAACATCTCCTCGTCTTCGGAATAGACGGTTAAAGGCGTGCCGCTTAAAAGTTCGGTTGCTGCTTTGCTCATCGCTCTCTACAGACCTTCTTTATAAGATTCAAAATGATATGGCTCAGACGATTGTAAGCCTAAGCATCGCCTACAAACGCGCCTCCGGTCAACCCGCGAAAGCAGTGACAAGAACAGTGACAAGTGACGAGTGACAAGTCAGAAAAGTGATAAGTGATGAGTGATGGGTGATGAGTTAAAACAAAGGCATTGGCTTTTACTCATCACTCATCGCTCATCACCCATAACTTGCTTTTGCTCGTCACTCGTCACTCGTCACTCGTCACTGTTCTTGTCTCTTGTCGCATTTTTACGACATGCAAAAGATGCACGGGTCTTGTAAGTCAGCGGTTGGTGTCGGTTTCAGGGGCGATGGGAGCTTGGGCGAAGGGTGGCGCGGGAGTTGCTGTGTGCAGGAAGCGACGGAAAGCGTGTGCGGTTGGCAGTTGAGACTGGCGGCGCAATAACGTATCTTGCACACGCAGTTTATTGTTGGAAACTTTTACGTCTAAAGGGCGATTTCTCTCGACAGGACACGCGGGATGAGCGAGAACACGCAGGAGGCGGCGGCGGTGGACGGACGAAAGAGCGCGCGGGGCAAATTTGCTCCGGCGGGCGTCGTCTTCGCCGTGGGCGGCCTGCTGCTCTTCGCCTACTACGTGTGGAAGGCCGGGCCGCAGAGCATCTGGGAGAACATCACGCAACTCGGCGCGGGCTTCGCAGTCGTGCTCCTGATCTCCGCCGTGCGCCCGCTCGTGCGCGCCGCCGCGTGGACGCGCTGCTTCGAGGGCGGCACGCGCCTGCGCCTGCGCGACGCGCTCAAGGCATATGTCGCGGGCGACGCGCTCGGCAATCTGACGCCGCTCGGTATAGTGGTGAGCGAACCGGCCAAAGCGGCTTTCGTGCGCGAACGCGTGCCGATCGTCGCGGCCATCTCGGCCATCGCCGTCGAAAATCTTTTTTACATGCTCTCCGTCGCGCTCTTTATCTTCGCGGGCACGGCGGCGCTCCTCTTCAGTTTCCCGCTCAACTCGAAACTGCAACTCGCGAGCTACGCGACGCTCGCCGTCGTCGTCATCTTCGTCATGCTCGGATATTTGATGGTGCGGCAGCAATGGCGATTTTTGAGCGGCGCGCTTGCGGCGCTACAGGCGCGCGGGCTGGCGCGTCGCTTCGGCGGAGAGCGACGTGCGCGCCTCGTCGCCATAGAAGATCGCATCTACGGTTTCTACGCGCGCCATCGTTCGCGCTTCCTTCCCATACTCGCGCTCGAAGCCTGCTTTCACCTCGCGGGCGTCGCCGAAGTTTACGCCACGCTCTACTTCATACTTGATGCGCCGCCCGCCTTCACACAACTCGCGCTCGCAGCCTTCGTACTCGAATCCGTCAATCGCGTCATCAACGTAATTTTCAAGTTCGTGCCGATGCGCGTCGGCGTTGACGAAGCGGGCACGGGTCTGTTCACCAAAGTCTTGAAATTCGGCACGACCGTCGGCGTCACGCTCGCCATCATACGCAAGGCGCGCGTCATCGTCTGGACGGCCATCGGCCTCGCAGTGCTCGTCAGGCGCGGCTTGTCCGTGCGGACGATGGCGCGCGAAGCGCAGGAAGCGACAGCCGCCGCTGCTGCCGCAACAGCAGCGGACACGACGAACGGCGCGCGTCGTCAAAAAGCGTCTGCGGCGGGCGACGTGCGCGAGGATGGCGGCAGCGGCGGCGTGATCAAAGAAGAAGAACTCATCGCGCCACGCTAAACACGAGGGTCGCCGGAGTTTCACTTGGAACGATCTCTCGAATTAACTCCCGAAGAGACGGCGCGTGCGGCATCCGCGCCCGCAGGAAGGGCTGCGACGCGCGGCGAGCGTGTGCTTGTGTTGGATCGAGGCGTCGCGCTCGTGCTCGTCTTGCTCTGCGTGCTCGGCTTGGGTCTGCGCATGCACGGCATCTCAGAAGTCGGTTTCGCCGAAGACGAGATCAACAAACTCGAAGCCGTGCGTGCCTACGCTCATGGCGACATCACGCCGAACGCCGAGCACCCGATGTTGATGAAGACGCTGATCTTCGTCTCGCTCAATGTGGCGGAGAAGTGGAACGGGCGCGGGTCGCGGGGCGACACTCTGCAAATGCTCGACATCAGCGAAGAGGCGGCGGTGCGTTTCCCCAACGTGCTCATCGGCGCGCTCACAGTCTTCCCGCTCTACCTGCTGACCGCAGCCTTCTTCGACAAACGCACGGGTCTGCTTGCCGCGCTCCTCTGGTCGTTCGGCGTCAACGCGATCACCTACAACCGCATCGCCAAAGAAGACACGCTGCTGGTCTTCTTCATGCTCTTCGCTTTCTACTTCTACCTGCGCGCCAAACAGACGAGCGGCTACGAGCCGCGCGCGAAGCGAAACTATTACCTTGCGTCCGCCGTCTCGTTCGGGCTGATGCTCGCGTCGAAATACTTCCCGCACTACTTCGGCCTGAACATGCTCTACCATCATCTCGTCGCGCAGCGCGAGCGCACGCCTGATGAACCGCGCGGCCGCACGCCTGCCATCTTCTATCCCGTCGTCTTCCTCGCGTTCTTCATCGCCAACCCCGCCGTCCTCTTGCCGCAGACGTGGCACTACCTGACAGCTTATTCAAGCGAGGGGCTGCTCACGCATCACGGCTATTTGATGGGCGAGACGCTCTACACAAACCAGATGTCGAGCACGCCCTTCGGCACACCCGTATATTTTTATCTACTCTTCCTCGCCATAAAGACGCCGCTCCCGCTGCTCCTTGCGCTCGTCGCAGGACTCTACGCCTGCGCGCGTCGCTTCAAACAACCGGGCGAAGCGTTTCTACTGTTGATGTTCATACTCTGGATCGTGCCCTACTCGCTCGCAGGCGCGAAGTGGCTGCGCTACGCGCTGTCGCTCCTGCCCTTCGTCTACATGATCGCCGCGGTCGGTATCATGTGGATGATCGGTCGCTTGGGCGGATCGCGCGTCGCAGAGGGGAAGCACGAAAGTAATTTTTCGCCGCTACGAATTATGCGCGCCGTCGTCTTCCTCTTCTTCGTCGCGCTGCCAGCGTGGATCGCTTACGACGCCGCGCCGCACTATGCGACTTACACGAACGCGCTCGGTGCGGGGCGCGCGGGCTACTTCTTCCCGCACGACGAGTTTTACGACGACGGATTGCGCGAAGCGATTAAGTATGTCGCCGAACGCGCGCCGCGCGGCTCGTCAATCGTCCACGAGACGCCCGGCGTCGCGCGCTACTACCTGCAAAGGAGCGACCGCGCAGACCTCAACTCGCGCGTGCTCTCCGACCCCGCTTTCAAATTGGACGAGCCGCCGCGCCCCGCCTACTTCATACTCCAACGCGGGCGCACCTATTACGAGAACCGCGAAAAGATGGCAGACGTGCGCGCGCGCGGCCAGAAAGTTTATGAAGGATTCGTCTCCGGCGTCAGCGCGGTAGAAGTGTACGAGCTTAAATAAGTTCTATTTCTTCTTTGCGTCTTTTGTTTTAACTTTGCGCCCTTGCGAGATCAATTTCACGCAAAGGCGCAAACGTAAGACGTAAGGCGCAAAGGAAAACTCAGGAGCGATGAGAAAACTTTTGGCGATGAAAAAGTTACTGCGAAGCGTCGCGTTGTTGCTCGTGCTGTGTGGTGTTTTTAGTTCTGCGTCTTCGCAATCGCAGACGGCGACCGAGCGGCGCGCGTGGATCACGATTCTCTCGACGACCGATCTGCACGGCAACGTCTTGCCCGTTGATTACTACACGAACAAGCCGGACGCGCGCGGTCTGGCGAAGGTGGCGACGCTCATCCGCTCGGCGCGCAAGGAGAATCCGGCGGGGACGCTCCTCTTGGATTCGGGCGACACGATTCAGGGCACGCCGCTCGAATATTTTCACAACAAGAAGAACAACGCGCCGCCCGACCCGTTGATGCTCGCGATGAACGCGCTCAAATTCGACGCGCTCGCCGTCGGCAATCACGAGTACAACTTCGGCCTCAACGTCTTGGCGAAGGCGCGGCGCGAGGCGAGTTTCCCCTGGCTCTCTGCGAACACCTACAAGGCCGGAACGCAAGACACTTACTACCAGCCTTACATCGTCAAGGAGTTAAACGGCGTGCGCGTCGGCGTGCTCGGACTGACGACGCCGGGCGTGCCCTTCTGGGAGAACAAAGAAAATTTCGCGGGGCTTGAGTTTCGTGAACCCGTCGCAGAGGCGCGCAAGTGGGTCGCAATTTTGCGCGGGCGTGAGCGCGTCGATCTGGTCGTCGTCGCGATGCACATGGGGCTGGAAGAGGATTTGCGCACGGGCGAGACGACGCCCGGGCAGGTGTTGAACGAGAACGTTGCTGTGCGGATGGCGCGCGAAGTGGCGGGCATTGATCTCATCTTGATGGGGCACACGCATCGCGAAGTGCCGTCTTTGATGATCAATAACGTACTGCTCGCGCAGGCGAACTACTGGGGGCGGCATCTGGCGCGCGCAGACATCTATCTCGAACGCGACAAGGGCGGGCGTTGGCGCGTCGCAGCGAAATCGGCGCGCACCGTTCCAGTCGTTGAAAACACGGAGACGGATGCCGAAGTCGCGCGTCTCGTCGAGCCTTACGACCGCGAGACGCAAAGCTGGCTCGCGCGCGTCATAGGCGAATCCGGTGCGGAGTTGACTGCGACGGACGCGCGCTTTCAAGACACGGCGATTCTCGATTTGATCCAGCGCGTGCAGTTGGATGTTGGCAAGGCGGACGTTTCGTTGGTGGCGAGTTTCAACCCGCAGGCGCGCTTGCCTCGCGGCGCGGTGACGGTGCGCGACATCGCGGGGCTGTATATTTACGAGAACACGCTCGTCGTGCTCGAAGTGACGGGGCAGGTGTTGAAGGACGCGCTCGAACACTCTGCCAAATATTTTCGCGCGTATGAAGCGGGACGCACGCCCGCCGAACTCGTGGACGAAAAAATCCCCGCCTACAATTTCGACATCGCCGAAGGCGTCACATACGATCTCGACCTGACGAAGCCCTACGGCTCGCGCGTGCAGAATTTGCGCTTTCGCGGGCAACCTCTCGACCCCGCGCAGAAACTCAAACTAGCGACGAACAATTACCGCGTCAACGGTGGCGGCGGCTACACGATGTTTCGCGGCGCGCCCGAAGTCTATCGTTCGAGCACGGAGATACGCGAGTTGATCATTGATTGGGTGGAGCGCAATCGGCGTGTGCCGTCTGAGCCGACGAACAACTGGCGTTTGTTGACTAAATGAGCGCGGGCGCAGCGGCGAGGCGCAGAAGAAGTTGTCGATAGTGATGAAAGTTTTTATCGCAGCAACGCTCGTCGCTTTGAGCCTCGTCCTTCTGCTCGCAGGCGTCGCGCGAAGTCCTGCGAACGGGGCGCGCGAAAATCCGATGCCGGTTGAAACCAACGAAGGCACAGAGACGAAGGGCGGCGAGAAGTTGACGGCTGAAACCGCGCCGTCGCCGTCAGCATCGCCTTCAACATCAGCGTCGCAATCGCCGCTCAAACTCCCGCTCGTCAATCCACAGATCGTCGTCTCTAAAAGCAAGCGGCAGTTGTGGCTGCATGCGGGCGGCGAGGTGGTGCGCACGTATAAGATCGCGCTCGGCACGAACCCTGTGGACGACAAAGTCAGGCAGGGCGACCGCTCGACGCCGGAAGGCGACTTCTACGTCTGCGTCAAAAACTCGCGCAGCAATTTTTATCTCTCGCTCGGATTGAGTTATCCAAACATCGAAGATGCCGAACGCGGCCTGCGCGACAAGATCATCACGCGCGCGGTGCGCGATCGCATCGTGCGCGCGATTCAGAACAAGCAGCGCCCGCCCTGGGACACAGCGCTCGGCGGCGAAATTTTCATACACGGCGGCGGCACTGACAGCGATTGGACGTGGGGCTGCATCGCGCTCGCCAACCCCGACATAAAGGAACTCTTCGACGCTGTTCCGATGGGCACGCCTGTGCGGATCGAACGATGAAGGAAACAGTGACGAGTGACAAGTGACGAGTGACGAGCAAAAGCAAGTGATGAGTGATGGGTGATGTGTAAAAACAAACTTCTTGTCTTTAACTCATTACTCATCACCCATTACTCATCACTCATCACTTTTCCGACTTGTCACTTGTCACTCGTCACTGCTCTGAGGGTGGAACGTTGCGCGTTCTTTCCAGCGACGGTACATGTAGAGCGAGAGGGCGAGCCAGAGGCCGCCGAGGAAGTATGCGCCGATGGTGTCGCTCGGCCAGTGCGCGCCGAGATAGACGCGCGAGAGGCCGACGAGCGCGACCATCGCGGCGGTCAGTGTCAGCGCGACGCGGCGCGCGAGCGTGCGCGCGGGCAGGAGCGCGTAGGCGACGAAGAAGAGGAAGCCGAAGTAACAGACGTAGAAGGTGACGTGTCCCGAAGGAAAGCTCTGCCCGCTGTGTTCGCGCAGGACGTTCACGACGGGCGCTGCGGGGCGCGGGCGTGCGATGAGCATTTTGATCATGCGATTGAGTAGACCGCTGCCCGCCGTGCTCAGAAATAGACCGAAGGCTTCGCTGCGTTGGCCGAAGAATAGAAAGACGAAAAAGGTCGCGGCGGCCAGCGCGTAAGGATACCAACTGTAGCCGATGAAGGAGACGGCGTACATCAGCGCGTCGAGCGTGGGTGTGCGCCAAGATTGAATCCAGTGCGCGACGGCTCTGTCCCAGGCAAAGTAGGCGTTGGCTCGCGCAAAGAAGGCGAGCACGCCGAAGGCTATGAGCACGACCGTGTAACGCACCTGCGCGCGCCACAGACGCCACGCGGCGACGCGTCGCAGGAAGCTCTGGCGCGGGCTTTCTTCTGCCGCTGGTTGCTCGCTTTTGACTTCGTCCATTTCTGATCTGTCGGGCGACGGAAAGTTTAAGAGCGCGTGTCTGCTGCAAGTGTTTGTATAATATCTCCGCGCCGTGCGGCAAACGAATCCGCGAGGCAATCGCCGGAAGGCAAGACGCATCTAAATTTCACTAACGTCGAACGTGCGCGAAAGGGAAGGGCGACGAACTTGCTGAGAGTCGAATACAAGGAAGGTTTGTACCTGCCCGATCTCGATCTGTGGCTCGACGCGGACGGGCCGCGCGAGCACTGCGTCATCTCGCACGCACATTCGGATCACATCGCGGAGCACCGTTCGATTGTCGCCACGCCGGAGACGGCGCGCATCTTCCAACACCGTCGCGGCGAGGCCGAAGTGACGACGCAAATCTACGGCGAGCGGCGCGACTACGGGCGTTACGCTTTGACGTTTTATCCGGCGGGGCATTGTCTAGGCTCGGCGCAGATTCTCGTCGAAGCCGACGGCGAGCGTCTGGTTTATACGGGCGACATCAAGTTGCGCGCGAACGTCGCAGCCGAGTCGGCGGTCATCGTCCCGTGCGATACGCTCGTCATGGAGTCAACTTTCGGCGACCCGCATTATCGCTTCCCGCCCGACGTGGCGACCTTCGAACGCCTCTACGCAGGAATTGATCGCGCCTTCTCGGACGACCGCGTGCCTGTCGTCCTTGCCTACGCGCTCGGCAAAAGCCAGGAGGCTTTGGAGTTGCTCTTGAGGCGCGGTTATCGCGTGACGCTGCACGGAAGTGTGTGGAACGTTGCGGAGATTTATCGAGAGTGCGGCGTGGAGTTTTCGGGGCGTTATGAAAAGTACGACCGAGAGCATTTGAAGGGGCGCGTGCTCGTCGCGCCGCCGGGTTGCCGCAAGCAACCGATGCTCTTGAACATCGAACGCCGCTATCTCATCATGCTCACGGGCTGGGCTTTGAACCGCAGCGCGCCCTACATGTACAAGGGCGTCGATTTGATCTTGCCGCTCTCCGACCACGCAGACTACGACGACCTCGTACGTCTCGCGCGCGAGACAAAAGCCGCGCGCATCATCACCATGCACGGCGAGCCGAAATTCGCCGCACACCTGCGCGAACTTGGCCTCAACGCCGAACACCTCGCGCATCATCCGGGCGCACCCGCCAAGACGAAAAAACGCGCTACGAAAAAGTCCGCGACCGCGACTACACCTTCGCTATTCGACTGAAAAGTCCCTGTCGGGACTTTCAAACAATCTATCCAGCTTCGTTAAGACTACCTCACTGTTTGGCGTGCATTGCCTTCACCTGCGCGCCGCATTCGTCGCAGATGCGCGTGATGGCGCGCTCAATGTTCGGGTCAACGTCGGTGAGTATTTGCAAGACGTGCGCGGGCAGGCGCATCGTGACGACCATGTATTGTTCGTCGGTGGCGGGGCTTGCGAGGGCGCGCTTGAAGGCGCGCAGCAAGTCGTCGTAGCCCGTAGGCTTCGAGAGATATTCCTGCACGCCGAGTCGGTTGCACACGTCGCGCGATTCGGCGAGCGTCTCGCCCGTCACGACGACCACAGGCACGCTCGGCGATAAGTTGCGTATGTCTTCCAAGACCTTCGTGCCGTGCATTTCCGGCAGCGTCATGTCGAGCAGAACGGCGTCCGCGCTGTTTGCCTCAAACTCCGCCACGCCCTCCTCGCCCGTGTAGGCGTTCGTCACCGCGTAGCCCGCTTTTTCAAGCCCTGACTTGTACAATTCCGCGAGGTCTTCTTGATCTTCTATGACGAGAATGCGATGCTTGCCCACGACGAACCACCCCCTTAATTTATGAGAGCAACCGCGCGGCGAATTGATAACTTGACCGCCGGTTGCTTAAGCGTTTTTATTGAGCGACCCGAAGTATAGCAGAAGCATCCATGACTCTCTCCATCGCCACCGTTCTCATACTCCTTCTCGTCGCGCTCGTGCTGTTCGGCACAGAGCGCATCCCGATTGACGTGGTCACAATACTCGTCGTCATCGGACTCGTCCTGACGCGCGTGCTCACACCGACGGAAGCCTTCGCCGGATTCGGCAACGACATCATCATCACCATCTCCGGTCTCTTCATATTGACGGGCGGCCTTGTGAAGACGGGCGTGGTTGACCTCGTCGGGCGGCGACTGCATCGAGTGTCAGGCGGGAGCGAGTTTCGCCTGACGGTGCTCATCATGTTCACCGCCGCCGCCTGCGCTTCCGTGATGAAGAACACGACGACGACCGCGATGTTCGTCCCCGTCGTTTTGGGACTCGCGGAACGCTCGCGCGTGCAGCCGTCGAAACTTCTCATGCCGCTCGCCTTCGGCGCGATACTTGGCGGGACGTGTACGCTCATCGGCACTTCGACCAACCTCGCCGTCAGCGGCGCGATGACGCGCTACAACCTCGCGCCCTTCACGATGTTCGAACTCACGCCCGTCGGCATCGCCATCGTCGTCGTCGGCATGCTCTACATGCTCCTCGTCGGCCTGCGCCTGCTACCCGCGCGCGGCGGCGCGGACTCGCTAGCAGACGCTTACCACATACGCGAGTACATGTCGGAAGTCGTCGTGCTCGACACGTCGCCGCTCGTCGGGCATACGCTCGCCGAAGCAGACCTCAGCCAATCTCTAGACCTCGCCGTCGTAGGCATACTGCGCGGCAAGCAGGGGCGCATCGCGCCGCGCTCCGACGAGAAAATTTTCGCGGGCGATCTCCTTCTCGTGCAGGGGCGCATCGAAGACATCCTGCGCGTCAAGACCGAAGCGGGCATAGAGATCAAGGCCGACTTCAAGTTGAGCGACAACGATCTGGAATCGGGCGGCGTCGAGTTGTTCGAGGCGATGGTCTTGCGCGGCTCAAATCTCGTCGGGCGCACTTTGAAGGGCACGCGATTTCGCGAACGCTACGGCCTGACCGCGCTCGCCATCAACCGTCACGGCGTCGCGCTCCTGTCGAAACTGAGCATGGTCAGTCTACGGTTCGGCGACGTGCTGCTCGTGCAAGGGCGACGCGAACAGGTCGAACACCTCGCGGCGGAAGGAAATCTGCTGCTCTTGGAAGACGTGTCGGAGCGGCGCGGGCGCGCGGCGAAAAGGCGTTGGGCGCTTCTGGCCTTCGGGGTGTTTCTGGTCTTTTCAATCTTCCACCCGTTCGGCGTGCCGCTGTCGGTCGCAGTCCTCTTCGGCGTGCTCATACTGCTCGCCTCGCGCGCCGTCCGCACGGGCGAGATTTACGACATGATCGACTTCCGTCTGATCGTCCTCATCGCAGGTATGATCAGTTTCGGCACGGCGATGGAAAAGAGCGGCGCGGACACGTATCTCGCAGGGATGATCGTCAACGCGGTCGGCGGCTACGGCGCGTACGCCGTGATGGGCGGTTTCATTTTGTTGACCATCGCGCTGACGCAGCCGATGTCGAATCAGGCCGCCGCGCTCGTAGTCCTCCCCGTCGCCATCCAGACCGCGACGCAACTGGGCTTGAACCCGCGCGCCTTTGCCGTCGCCGTCACCTACGCCGCGTCATGTTCGTTCCTGACGCCGCTCGAACCCGCCTGCGTACTCATCTACACGCCCGGTCGCTATCGCTTCTTCGACTTCGTCAAGATCGGCTCGCTCCTCACCGTCGCCGTCTTCATCATCATCATGTGGCTCGTGCCGTTGCGCTGGCCGCTCAGGTGAATGCGAAAGGAGAAGGGAAAGGTGAAAGCGAGAAAACTTTTACTGGCCGTCTTGATCTTGGTTTCGCTAAACGGTTGCCGGGTCGGGCGCGAAGTCGGGCGCAGGGCTTACCTGTCGGCCACGCACCGCGTCGTGAAGATTTCGACGGAGGGCATGTTGCCGGGCATGAAGCCGGGCGACCTCGCCGCTATAGACGAGAATTACTATTCGTCGCATCCCGTCGAGCGGTTCGACATGGTGGTTTTCAACCAGCCGGAGATAGACGAGTCCATCGGCCAACAAGACGTGACTTATCTCCAACGCGTCGTCGCGCTCGGCGGCGACAGGGTGGAGGTTCGACGCGGGAAACTCTACGTCAACGGTCAGGAGCTAAACCAGCCGTTTCAGTTCCTGCCGCACGCGCCCGACGAGGAGTTTGAACAAATTGTCGTGCCCGAAGGAGAGTATTTCCTGCTCGGCGACAATCGCCAGAACAGTTTTGACAGCAGGTTTTGGAAGAAGCCGACGCTATCTAAAAGTTTGCTTCGCGGAAAAGTTACAGAGATACTCACGCAATAGAAAGCCACTTTTACGGCCTCCCGCACTTTGCTTGCCCGCGCGCCGCCCGCGAAGTTGCGTTCACAGATTCGAGTCTCTATAATTCGCTGGCTTCTAAAGAAGGGCACTACAAACAAGGGAAGCTCTCGCGCAAGTTAATTCTCATTATTCCAAATTCAACGAGATCATATGCCGAACATCGCCGGATGGAAGTCTCCCCGTCGCCGACCCGTATCCTCTGCGCGCCCGAAACCTCTGCGCACGCTGGCCGCAGGCTTCATGCAGATAGCGCGCGCCGCCTTCGCAGAGCCGTACAATCTCGTCGTCGAACGACGCACGATTAAACTGCGGCGTCTGCCCGAAGCGCTCGACGGCCTGCGCATCGTCCAACTCTCAGACATACACCACAGCCCTTTCACTGGGCGCGAACAGATCGAGCGCGCCGTCGCGCTGGCTAACAGCCTCCAACCCGATATTATCGCTTTGACGGGCGACTATATTTCGCACGAACGCGAATACGCCGCGCCGTGTGCGGAGATGCTAGGGCGTCTGCGCGCGCGTTGCGGTGTCTTCGCCGTGCTCGGCAATCACGACCACTGGACGGACGCCGCGCTCATCACAGACCTCTTCCGCGCCGAAGGCATACGCGTGCTCGTCAACGAAGGCATGCGCTTCGAGCATCCGAAACATCGGGGCGCGACCTTCTGGCTCGCGGGCGTTGACGACACGATGGTCGGCCTCGAAGACCTCCCGCTCGCGCTCGCAGGCTCTCAGGCAGACGAGATGAAACTCCTGCTCGCGCACAATCCCATAGTCCTTCGCCGCGCCGCACGCGCCGGAGTCGATCTGGTCTTGAGCGGCCACACGCACGGCGGCCAAGTCACACTGCGCGCCGAGCGTTCGCCCTCAGGCCGACCGCGCCGCCGCCTGCTTCGCGGTCTCGGCAGACAGGGCGACACGCAAATCTACGTCACACGCGGCCTCGGCACGGTCGTCCTACCCGTACGCTACGGCTGCCTGCCCGAAGTCTCTCTGCTCGAACTCAAAAAACAGTGACGAGTGACAAGTGACGAGTGACAAGATTTAATTCTTGCTTTAACTTGTCACTCGTCACTTGTCACTTGTCACTGTTCTTATGTCTTCCCGCATCTTCACGCTGCCGAATTTCCTGACCGTCATCCGCATGGTGCTGGTTCCGGTCTTCGTCACGGCGCTCTATTACCAAAGATTCGACTGGGCGCTCGCCATCTTCGTCTTCGCGGGCGTGACAGACGGCGTTGACGGCTTTCTCGCGCGCCGTTTCAACCAGAAATCGCAACTCGGCACGATCCTAGACCCCATCGCAGACAAACTCCTCCTCGTCACCTCTTTCATCACGCTCTCGCTCGCCTCCATCGTCGGGCGCGGAAATCACCTGCCCGTGCCCTTCTGGGTGACGGCGGCTGTAATCAGCCGCGACGTGTTTATCGTCGTCGGCGCGGCGGCCATCAACATCGTCACGGGCTTTCGAGGTTTCCGCCCGTCTCTGCTCGGTAAAGTCAATACGGTCGTGCAAATCACGGCCATCGTCATCATCCTCACGATGGCGCGCTTCCCCTCCATACGCGGCTACGTCCTGCCCACCGTCTACGTCGTCGTCTTCGCCTTCGCGCTCTTTTCCGGCGCACACTACATTTTCCACGTCACGCGCATCATGAACGAAGACAAACAAGACCGCGATTCCTCCGAAAACGGCGTATAAACTGTGAAATGATAAAAGTTAGCCGCCCGCGCACGCGTCGGGCAACGGCGCGCGGATTTTTGCAATCAAAAGTTGACAACAACGGACTCAGATATTATATTAACGCTGTATTCAACCTGTGCCTTCATATCTGAGATGTACTAGAGTCTGCCTGCGACCTGGAAATCGGGCGGGCGCGCTGGGGGAAGAGGCGGGTAGCTAAACAAATTGGAGAATCAAAAGTATGAGCAAGATAATCGGTATTGACTTGGGCACGACCAACTCCGTGGTGGCCGTCATGGAAGGCGGCGAGCCGACCGTCATCACCAACTCCGAGGGCGGTCGCACGACGCCCTCCGTCGTCGCCTTCACGAAGGACGGCAACCGTCTGGTCGGTCAGGTGGCGAAGCGTCAGGCCGTCACCAACCCTGAAAACACGATCTATTCGATCAAACGCTTCATGGGGCGCGGCTTCGACGAAGTGACGGGAGAGAAAAAGCAGGTTCCCTATCAGGTGCAGGCCGCGTCGGGCAATCGCGACGTGCGTATCGTCGCAGGCGGCAAAGACTACAGCCCGCCCGAAATCTCCGCGATGATCCTGCAAAAGATGAAACAGTCGGCTGAAGACTATCTCGGACAGCCGGTGAGCAAGGCCGTCATCACAGTGCCCGCCTACTTCAACGACGCGCAGCGGCAGGCGACGAAAGACGCTGGCAAAATCGCCGGTCTCGAAGTGATGCGTATCGTCAACGAGCCGACGGCGGCGGCTCTGGCCTACGGACTCGACAAGAAGAAGGACGAGACCATCGCCGTGTTCGACTTCGGCGGCGGCACGTTCGACATCTCGATACTCGAAGTCGGCGAAGGCGTCGTCGAAGTGAAATCCACGAACGGCGACACGCACCTCGGCGGCGACGACATAGACGAGCGCCTGATCAAGTGGATCATCGAAGAGTTCAAAAAGGATCAGGGCATCGACCTGTCGAACGACAAGATGGCCTTGCAGCGTCTGAAAGAGTCTGCCGAGAAGGCCAAGATCGAGTTGTCTTCCGCGATGGAGACGGAGATCAACTTGCCGTTCATCACGGCTGACGCTTCGGGGCCGAAGCATCTCGTGATGAAGTTGACGCGCGCGAAGTTCGAGCAGTTGATTGACGAGATTCTGAAGCGTCTGCGCGGGCCGGTGGAGCAGGCGCTCAAGGACGCGGGCGTTGACGCAGGCAAGATTGACGAAGTGGTCTTGGTCGGCGGTTCGACGCGTATCCCGAAAGTGCAGGAGATGGTCAAGGAACTGTTCGGCAAAGAGCCGAACAAGTCTGTCAACCCTGACGAAGTGGTCGCCGTCGGCGCGGCTGTTCAGGCGGGCGTGCTCTCGGGCGAGAAGACGGACATTCTCTTGCTCGACGTGACGCCGCTTAGCTTGGGCATCGAAACGCTCGGCGGGGTCTTCACGAAACTGATCGAGCGCAACACGACGATCCCGACGCGCAAGTCGGAAGTCTTCTCGACCGCGTCGGACAATCAGACTTCCGTTGAAGTCCACGTCCTGCAAGGCGAGCGCCCGATGGCTTCGGACAACCGCACGCTCGGCAAGTTTCACCTCGTCGGCATACCGCCCGCACCACGCGGCATGCCGCAGGTCGAAGTGACGTTTGACATAGACGCCAACGGCATCGTCAAAGTGTCTGCGATGGATTTGGGCACGAAGCGCGTGCAGGACATCACGATCACGGCCTCTTCGGGTTTGTCGAAAGAGGAGATTGACCGCATGATGCGCGAGGCGGAATCGCACGCGGGCGAAGACGTGAAGAAGCGCGAGGAGATCGAGGCGCGCAACCGTCTCGACGGTTTGACTTACCAGATGGAGAAGACCTTCAACGAGAACAAGGAGAAGCTCGACAGCGCGACCACGACGCAACTCGAAACGGCGATTGCCGACGCGAAGAAGGCTCTCGAAGAAGGCGGTGCGGAACGCATGAACGACGCGCACAAGAATCTGGAAACCGCCGGACACAAACTCTCCGAAGTCCTCTACCAGCAAGCCTCTCAGACGGGGGGCGATGCCGGAGGCGCAGGCGGCGAACAGGCTTCCGCCGCAGGCGCATCATCCGGCGGCTCGCAAGGCGGGACGACCTCGGGCGGCGGCGACGACAACGTCATCGACGCGGAATACGTTGACGTGGACGAAAACAAGTAAAACAGTGACGGGTGACGGGTGACGGGTGACAAGTTTTAGAACTTGTGTTAACTCGTCACTTGTCACTTGTCACTTGTCACTGTCTTTCAATGGCAAAAGAAGACTTCTACAAAGTGCTGGGCGTCGAGCGCAAGGCGAAGCCGGAAGAGATCAAGAAGGCGTATCGAAGGCTTGCGCGCAAACATCATCCGGACGTGAACCCGGGCGATAAGGCCGCCGAAGAACGCTTCAAGTTGATCACAGAAGCGCACGACGTTCTCTCCGACCCGAAGAAGCGCAGCGTCTACGACCGCTTCGGTCAGTACTCGGACAATCTGGCCGACGCGGCGGCGCGCGGCGCAGAACCGGGCGGCGCAGGCGCGGGTCGTAGTGCGCCCTTCGACTTCACGGGCTTCGATTGGAGCACCGGCACGGCTGCGGGCGGCGCTGGAAACTCGGGCGGCGGTTCGAGTTTCCGGGATATCTTCGCGGACTTGTTCGGCGGCGGTGGCGGCGCGGGTGCAAAGGCCGAGCGCGAACCGCCGCGACCGATGCCGCAGCGCGGCGCGGATATAGAGATGCCGCTCGCGCTCTCGTTCGAGGAAGCCGTCACGGGCATGACCACGAACATCACTGTCAATCGCTCCGAGCAGTGTCCGCGCTGCAACGGCGCGGGCGACACGGGCGGCGCACCCGTCACCTGCCCGACGTGCAAGGGTGCAGGACAAGTGCAACGCGCGGGCGGGCGCATGCGTTTCGCGCAGGAGTGTCCCGACTGCAACGGCGCGGGGCGTCGTCGTCCTCCCTGCTCGCTGTGTCACGGCAAGGGCACAGTGCCGAAGACGGAGAGCGTGAAGGTGAGGATTCCGGCGGGCGTGGACACGGGATCGCGCGTGCGTATTCCGGGCAAAGGCGAAGGCGGGCGTTTGGGTGCTCCGCCGGGCGATCTTTTCATCATCCCGAACGTCGGGCGGCACACGCACTTTACGCGCAAGGGCGACAACATCTACGTGACGATCCCCGTCACCGTGCCCGAAGCCGCGCTCGGCGCAAAGATCGAAGTGCCGACCGTCGAAGGCAAAGCGCAACTCAGGATTCCGCCGGGCACGCAAAGCGGTCAGAAGTTTCGACTCCGCGAGCGCGGAGTGCCGTCCTTGCGTAACCCGCAAGCGCGCGGCGACCAGTTCGTCGAAGTACAGGTCACGTTCCCCAAAGTGATCTCGGAGGAGACCAAAGAACTTCTCAAACGCTACGCGCAACTCAACAGTGAGAACCCGCGCGTCGCGATGGGACTTGAATAGCAGTGACGAGTGACAAGTGACGAATGACAAGTTAAAGCAAAAGAACTTGTCTTCTATCTTGTCACTTGTCACTCGTCACTTGTCACTGTTTTTATATGAAACGCAAAAAAGGTGATCGCACATATACGATCAGCGCGGTGGCCGAGCAGTACGGGCTGCACCAGCAAACTTTGCGTCTCTACGAACGCGAGGGGCTAATTAAGCCTTCGCGCTCGGACGGCAACACACGCCTCTACACCGACGCCGACCTCGAACGCCTCGAAGTGATCCTGTCGCTGACGCGCGATCTCGGCGTCAATCTCGCGGGCGTCGAGATCATCTTGAACATGCGCGAAAAGATGGACGCGATGCAACGCGAGTTCGAGCGATTCTTCTCTTACCTGCAAGCGCACGCCGAAGAGTTCGCCGCGTTCACAGATGCGCCGCCGCCCGACGCGGGCGCGCTCGTGCCCATACGCCGCACAAGCGTCATACTCCAACGCCGCCGCCCCACTTCGCGCAGTTGACACGCGACGCGCATCGTCTCTTCGTGAAAACAACAGACGGCGGCGCGTTCGTGTTAATAACACGAACGCGCCGCCGTTTTTCCTTCCGTCTCGCTCGTTGAAATTTACTCTTGTCTCGCGCGAGATGTGATGCTAAAGTGCGCGCCCTGTCCGGTAGTTGATGACGACGGACGCGCTCGTCGCCCGCCCCAACCCACACGCTCGCGGGCGTCCACGTTACCCGCTCCCAAAGGTTCTACGAAGCCCTGCCGCGATCACGCCTGATCGCGCGTCGCTCTCGTGTCTCCAAATCGCACCACACCCACACTGCATTCATTTCTCCAAACGCGCCCGTCCCCATCCGCCGGACGCGCCTCACGCGGGCGACCTCACCGAAGAGAGTCGAACCGCGACAGGAGATTGTCCATGAAGCCTCTCAACTTACGCGCTAACCTCTCGCACACCGGCCTCTCTCGAATTTGCCGTTGCCTCTTCGCCTTAACGCTTTTTCAACTCGCCGCGACGCACGCAAGCGCAGCCTGCGTCGCGCAAGACCTCGACGACGTAAGCATCAGCGGGCGCGTCACAGACGAGACGGGCGCAAGCGTCGTCGGCGCGAAAGTGTTGGTCGTGCTTCTTGCGACGAACGCCGAACGCTCCGTCGTCACAGACAATGAAGGTCGCTATCGCCTCATCGAACTCGCGCCCGGCGCTTACACGGTGCGCGCTACGTCTGTCGGATTCGCCGTAGAAGAGCGCGCGAAGGTAGAAACTGTGGCGGGTCAGACGTTGCGCCTCGATTTCGTCTTGCGACCTGCGGGCGTCGCAGCCGAGCAAGTGGTGACGAGCGATGCACCGAGCGAAACCGTTGACACGACGCGCACGGTGGTCGGCGGCACGCTCACACGCGCCGAGCTTGAAACGCTGCCTTTAGTCACGCGCTCGCCGCTCGATCTCATCTTCACGCTCGGCGGCGTGACGGAAGAACCGCTCTCCGTGCGCGACCTTGCCGAAGACCGCAATCGCACGCCCGCGCGCACGCCCGAAGAGGCAGGCACGTTCGCTCTCTCCGGCGGCGCGGCCTACTCCAACAACATCACGATTGACGGCCTCGACAACAACGACGACCGCGCCGCGCGCGAACGCTTCCAACCGTCGCTCGAAGCGATCGAAGAAGTGCAGGTCATCACCAACCAGTTTTCCGCAGAGTACGGTCGCGCCTCCGGCGGCAGGGTCAACTTGCGCACGCGCGGCGGCGCGAAAGTTTTTCACGCGCGCGCCTTCTACTTCTTCCGCGACGAATCCTTGAACGCCAACACTCAGACGAACAACGCGCGCGGCTTAAAGCGCCTGCCTCTCCAAGAACACAACCCGGGCTACACGCTCGGCGGCGCGATCAAATTTCCCTTGAGACAAAAGAGCCGCACGATGGGTCGTCCGCCGCGTCACTTCTTTTTCGTCGCCGACGAGTTCCAGACAGTTCTCGATTCGACCGTCATAGACACGCTCGTCCCCGTCGCGACGAATCCGCGTTTCCCTCTGCCCGCGCCCACCACGCTCGCGGGGCGTCGCACGGAAGCCGCGCCTGACGACATCTCTTTACCGCCCGCCGAACTCGCGCCTTACGTCGCGCAAGTGAGCACGCCGCTTCGCGCACGCAACTTCACCGCGCGCACCGACCACAACTTTTCCGAACTTCATAACGGCACGTTGCTCTATCAGCGCGGGCGCAGCCGAAACCTCCGTCAGTTCGGTGGCGGCTCGCGCCTCGCCGACGCGCTGCAAGGTCGCACGCGCCACTCCGACGCGCTCGCATACACGGACAACTTCGTCTTCTCGCCGCGCCTCGTCAATCAACTACGCGCGCAAGTCTCGCGCCTGACTCCGGCGCTCGGCACGGATGCGAGCGTACACGCGCGTCCCGTCGTCCTCATCACGATTGACGACGCGCTCGCAACAGACGACACACAGGATCGTTCGGGTACGCTCGTCGCCGGTTCTTCAAATGCAGGCGCGAGCGACCGCCACGAAACACGCGCACAAATTCAAGACACGTTAACCCTCTTGCGCGGCGCGCACACCCTCAAACTCGGCGGCGACGTGCAACGCATACGCTCCGTGTTCGTTGATCTCTCGGACGCAAGCGGCACGTTCGACTTCGCAAGCGCCTCAGAGTTTCTCGCAAACGCGCCGAGCCGTTTTCGTCAACGCTTCAACAACGAGTCGGAGCAGAAAAACTTTTACGCGGGCTTCTTCGCGCAAGGCGAATGGCACGCGCGCCCGAACCTCACCGTCACCTACGGCCTGCGCTACGAGACGGAAACGATCTTGAAAGATAGAAACAACTTCGCCCCGCGCCTCGCGCTCGCCTACGATCCGTTCGGCAACGGCAAGACCGTCATACGCCTCGGCGCGGGCGTCTTCTTCAACCGGGTCTTGCTTCGTACTGTGGATGATTTTACGCTCGGCGGGCAGCGCGTCTTCTTCGACACAGACGCGCTTACCGATCCCTCGACCGCAAAGTTAATGACCGATGCCGGGCGTCGCGCCTTCATCGCCGCCAACCTCAATTTCCCCGACGCGCTCAAAGTTGACTCGCCGCTCGTCAAACAATTCGGCACGCTACAGACGAACTTCACGCGACGCCTCGATCCGCGTTTGCGCATCCCCGAAAGTTATCAAGCGAACGTCGGCTTCGAGCGTGAACTTGCGCGCGGCTTTGTCGTCGAAGCGAACTACACTTTCAATCGCGGCATACATCTCTGGCGCGAGTTCAACGCGAACGCGCCGCGCCTCCCGCGCGGCCACAAGGATTTCGCCTCCTATCTGCTCTCGCGCGACTTCCCGAACTTCCGAGACGCGGCGGGCGTGCGCCCGCTCTACAACACGCAGTCTGCGGGCGAACTCGTGCGCTTCAACGTCGCCGCGCCCGATGCGGCGAATCCCGATGCCATCGCGCGCGTCGTCGAATTCGGCGTCCCCGTCACTGTCTTCAATCTCAACACTTTCAGTTCAGGCAGCGCGCTCGATGCCGCGCTCGCCGCGCTAAACGATCTGCGCCCCGACCCCACGCGCGGACAGATCGAACAACTCGCATCAATCGGCAACAGTTTTTATCACGGCCTCACGGTCGAAGCGCGTCGCCGCTTCACAGGGCGCGAGAGCGAATTCAACCTCTCTCTGCGCGCCGCCTACACGCTCTCGAGGCTCACGGACGACGGCGTCGTCAACACTTCGAGCGCGCTCAACGCAGGCGACTTTCGCAACGAACGCGCGCCGGGTCTGCTCGACCGACGCCACCGCTTCGTACTCTCCGGCACGCTCGATGCGCCGACGAAACTCGGAGCGTTGCGCTTCTCGACTATCTTGCGCACGGCGACGGGCGCGCCCTTCAACATCTCGCTCGGCGGCGCAGATCGCAATCTCGACGACGTGGCCAACGACCGCCCCGTCTTCAACGGCGACCTCCGTCTCATACGCTCGCGTCGCCCCGGCGAACCTCTCAAAGCGGAACTCGCAAACGCGTTCTCGCTCCCTCTGATCGGGCGCACCGGCAACCTCCCGCGCAACGCCGGACGCGGCCCCGCCCTCTTCACTTTCGACCTCAACGTCACGCGCGAGTTTCGCTTTTCCGAACGCCTACGCCTTCGCCCGACCGTCGAGATAGACAACCTGCTCAACAAAACCGTCTACACCTTCGGCGCGGAGTTCATAAACTTCAACGCGCTCCGACCGGCAGCCAGCGCCGAACAACGGCAGGCGTTCCTCGACTCCTTCCTCGTCCCGACGCACACACTGCGCCCGCGCAGCATGCGAGTTGGATTGAGGTTCGATTTTTGAGTTAAAGGTTCTTTGAAAGGTTCACCGCTGAGACGCAGAGGAATTTTTAAGGGAGTCCAAGAAAACTACGAGCGGGCGAAGAATTGAACCACGAAGAGACACGAAAGGACACGAACAAGTTTCGTGCTCGTTAGTGTCCTTTCGTAGTTACATGCTTTTGTTAACTGCTCTAAATATCTTCCACCGGATACATGTCGAGGAAGGCTTCGATGACGCGTGGGTCGAATTGTTTGCCGCCGTGTGCGACGAGTTCGCGGACGGCTTCGTTGTGTGTGCGCGGGGTGGAGTAAGGGCGTTTGGCAACCATCGCATCGTAGGTGTCGACGACTTGGACGATGCGCGCCATGAGCGGGATGTCTTCGCCGCCGAGGCGGTGCGGGTAGCCTTTGCCGTCCCAGCGTTCGTGGTGGTGTTGCGTGCGTATGCGTAGCTCCGGCGAGAGGTTGAAGTAGGTGGCGAGAAGCGCGCCTAAGCTTGGGTGCAGGTGCAGTACGAACTGCTCCATGCGCGTCGGGCGGCGCGGGCGGTTGAGCACGACTTCGGGCACGAGTATCTTGCCGATGTCGTGCAGCATGGCGGTCGAAGAAAGTTGTTGCAGACGCGAATCGTTGAAGTTGAAGGCGCGACCCGTGACGCGCGCGAGCCGCGCGACGCGTACGGAGTGTTCGTAGGTGGATGGGCGCGTGCGTTTCAGGCGCGAGACGAGAACGTGCGTGCCGTTCGTGCGGTGCGCGTGCCCGATTGACTTGAGCTGCGTGCAGGTCTTTTGCAGATAACTCGCCCAGCTATGGTTGAGCAGCCGGACAGTTGCCGCCGCCGTCGCGTCTATCATCGTCAACTCTTCTGTCATCCGTTTTGATTCCTCCTAAAAACGCATCACCCGTTCGTGATGGCAAGGCCGCGACTCGCAAACGTCCGCACGCGCGTCGTACGGGATACTCTTTCGAACAACTTTTTGGGGGTGGAAACCGGCGCGGGTTTAATTGCACACGGCATGCCACGTTTCCTCCATGCAACGCGCGTTTTATCGCTGCACGCGGTTAAACGTCGTTGCACGGCGTTCACGAAAAGTTAATGATAATGGGGCTGAAAATTGGGAAGAGTGAGTTGAGAAACAACTTCAGCAAGGAGCATACAACAGCTGGGTCGAATCGTTTGTGCGTTTGCGAACATTAGACGCAAAACCTTCCGCGCGTCTATACGAAAAGGTGTTGGGCATGTGCCGAAAAACGCACCACAGCGGGGCGGCGCGAGTGAGTGTGCTAAACTTTTCTCAACCGAAATTTTCGGTCGCGGCGGGCGCAAAAAGTGATGAAGGACACGGACACAGGCTACAGCGAAGATGTCGAGACGGCTCTGCTCGATGTCGAGTTGTTTTTGAAATACAGGTCGCACACGCGCGCGATTGCGCGTCTGCAAGAGGCGATCAAGAACAACCCGCACGCGATCAAACTGCGCGAGAAACTGCGCGAAGTTGCGTTCGCCAACGGTCAGCCTGAAGAGGCGGCGCGGCAGTGCCTTGCGCTCGCCTCGCTCTACATCTCGCGCGACAATTTCGACTCCGCGCAAGAGCGCCTGCTCGACGCCAAGAAGACAGACCCGCGCATCAACATCGCGCCCGGCCTCGAAGCCATACGTCGCGCGCGGCGTCCCGACCTGCCTCACGCGCCCGCCGCAGCGTTGAACGCGACGCCAGCAGCGCGCGGCCTGACCTTCGCCGGAGACCTCTCGGTTGTCAGTATCTTCGACGCCGTTCAAGTCATCGAAAACGCGCGCCTGACGGGGACGCTCACGCTCACGGCGGCGGGCACAGGCGCGCCTGTCGGTCTTATACGCTTCAACGAGGGGCGCATCGCCTCGGCAGAAAGCGGCCACGATAAAGATACGGACGCGATGCGTCGCCTTGTCGAACTGACCGGCGGCGAATTCGACTTCGAGCGTTCAGCCGGAAGTTATCCCACGACCATCGAAGCCACCAGCAACACAAACCTCCTGCTTAACGCGCTCCGCGAATTGGACGAAGAGAAGAAGTAGGGAAAAGGGTAAGGGGTAAAGGGTAAAGGATTGAAGCCCCGACAGGGGCGACAGATTTATAGCCCACGGCGCAAGCCTGGGCTACTATCTGCCGCCCCTGTCGGGGCTAAATCAAATCACCTTTCCCCTTTCCCCCTTACCCTTTAACCTTGCTCTAATCGAGTAGGACGCGCGCTTGGAGTGCTTCGGCGCGTTCGAGTGCAGCGTGGAGGCGTAGGAACTGTTTGTAGTTCTGGCTGCGCTTTTCGATGCGCGCGCGTTCCGAACCGCTGAGGTCGTTTAAGAGGATGAGATCGAGAAAGTCGTAATAGTCAGGCGCGGCTTTGTGCGGGAGTTCGCGCGCGTAAGAGGTGCGCGCGTTGTCTTCGGCGGTGAAGCCTGCGAGCGCGTCGAAGAGGTGATCGGTCGTAACGTGCGAGGCTTCGCGCGCGAGCCTGATCGGCAGGCGCAACTCGAAAAATCGTAAACCTTCGGGCGTCGTCACGGCGCGTAGAGACTTCGCGCCCTCGCCGTCAAAAGGCGAATCGGGATCGACGAGTATGCGCAGGAGTCTGGGCTGGTCTTCGACGCTCACGGTGTCGAGCGCGAGTTGCACGCGGTCTGCGATGAACTTTTCAAACTGCGCGTCGAAGGGATAAGTGATGCGTCCCTGACAGCCGACCGCCTCGCCCTCGCCCGCCGTGTCGTGCGGCAGGCGCGCGGGGCATTTTTCGCACACGCTCGTCTCCGCCTGCATCCGCTCGATCTCTGTGCTCGAACGCTCCACGAAGCGCAGCTTCTCTTCGGACGGCGCGGCCTGCTCGCCCGTCGTGACGCGCGTGTGGATGTTGCCGAGCCGCCCCCACGCGCGCAGGTGTTCCTCCGTGTAGCGCGCGCGCAACTGGCATGGATACTCAATCGCAAACTCTAAAGACAAACTGCCTCCCGCCCCGACAATTTCTCACGTCGTTTGGTCTCACGTGCCGCCGGAGTGCGAGCGTATAATAACAAAGACACGACGCGAGCGTTAGGCACAACCGAAAGCGAACTCGCGCGACGCCGTTTGCGTCGCGCGTCGAGACAAATTTGACCGACGGAGTTTCCCCGAATGGCGACCGCACTCACAACCCCCGACGCGCGTGCGAAACGCGCAGGCTCGCCCATCCGCGATCTGCTCGCCTTTCGCCGCGACCCTCTCAAGTTCCTCACGCGCATCGCGCGAGAACACGGCGACGTAGTTCATTTCCGCGTCGGGCCGCAACACGCCCTTCTGCTCAATCATCCCGATCTCATTCGCGACGCGCTCGTCACGCACGCAGACTGTTTTCACAAAGGGCGCGCGCTCCAACGCGGAAAGCGTCTCTTAGGCGAGGGACTTTTGACGAGCGAGGGCGAACATCATCGCCGCCAGCGTCGCCTCGCGCAGCCCGCCTTTCATCGCAAGCGCATCGAGAGTTACGGCGCGTTGATGGTCGAATACGCCGCGCGCGATTGTGCGCGCTGGCACGACGGCGAGACACGAGACATCGCGCACGAGATGATGCGTCTGACGCTCGCCATCGTCGGCAAGACTTTGTTCGACGCAGACGTTGAATCAGAAGCCGACGACATCGGCGTCGCGCTCACGCAAATTCTCGAACTCTTCCAGATGTTACTCTTGCCATATTCCGAGTACCTGGAACGCCTCCCGCTCCCCGCCAACCGTCGCTTCACGCGCGCACGCGGCGCGCTCGACGCAGTCATCTATCGCATCATCGAAGAGCGGCGCGCGAGCGGTGCGGACAGGGGCGACCTGCTCTCCATGCTCCTCGTCGCGCAGGACGAAGAGGGCGCGTCGGGCGGCATGAGCGACGAACAACTACGCGACGAAGTGATGACCATCTTCCTCGCCGGACACGAGACGACCGCCAACGCGCTCGCGTGGACTTGGTATCTGCTCGCGCAAAACCCCGAAGCGGAAACGCGTCTTCACGCCGAACTCGACGCGGTGCTCGATGGCGGGCGACTGCCGACCGTAGAAGACCTCCCGCGCCTTCGTTACACCGAGATGGTCTTAGCTGAATCGATGCGGCTCTATCCTCCGGCATGGGTCATCGGTCGCCTCGCGATTAAAGATTACGCGGTCGGCGACACGTTTGCGGAAAAGGGAACGCTTGTCCTGATGAGCCAGTACGTCATGCACCGCGACGCGCGTTTCTTCCCAGACCCCTTGCGCTTCGACCCCGAACGCTGGACGCCGGAAGCGAAAGAGTCGCGCCCGCAGTATTCTTATTTTCCCTTCGGCGGCGGCGCACGTCGCTGCATCGGCGAAGGCTTTGCGTGGATGGAAGGCACGCTCCTCGTCGCCGCAATCGCGCGCCGCTGGCGCATGCGCCTCGTCGCAGACCAGGCGATCGTCCCGCACCCGCGCATCACGCTCCGCCCGAAACACGGCATTCGGATGACACTGGAAGACAGGGGAAAGGGTAAGGGGTAAAGGGGAAAGGATTGAAGCCCCGACAGGGCGCAATACAACAGCCTGTGGCGTTGCGCCCCTTCGGGGCTGAAAAGTCTTTGTGAGTTTTTACCTTTACCCTTTCCCCCTTACCCTTTCCCCTTCGTTTCCCCCCTTCCCTTTGTTAATCTTGAGCGCATGAAGATCACGGAAGAGTTTGTCGAGATGATGATCTGTCCGGCGTGCGGGTCAAAGTTGCGTCTGAAGGAGGACGGGAGCGCGATCAAGTGTCTGGGTTGCAGGCGCGCTTACCCGATTGAGGACGACATGCCTTCAATGCTGCCCGACAAGGCGACGATTGAGGACGAAGACGTAACAACAACCGCCGCGCCCTCCGCTTGAAATGAACGCACTGCAAACCTCATCAACGACGCCGCTCGCTCGAACTCAACTTGCGGGCGCGCGTGCGTTTGAAAGCGCGCCGCAGTCGCTCGCCCCGCCGCGTTGGGATTGGAGCGAGGTGCGCCGCGTGCTCGTCGTGCGCCTGCGCTCCATCGGCGACACGGTGCTCTCCACGCCCTCGCTCTACGCGCTCCGCCGCTTCCTCCCCGATGCGCAGATTGACGTTCTACTCGAAGACTGGGTCGCGCCCGTCCTAGACGGAAACACGGACGCCTCGCGCGTCCTCACCGTCCGGCGCGGCAGCACCACCGCACGCCTCGCGCTCGTACGCGAGCTTCGCGCCGCGCGCTACGATGTCGCCTACGACTTGCACGGCGGCTCGACCGCTGCCCTCTTGACACGCGCGTCCGGCGCGCGCCGACGCGTCGGCTACGCGAGTTATCGTTTCAGTCAACTTCAAACCGACGCCGCGCCGCCCGCGTCCGCTCTGTGGCAGCAGGACAAGACGCACTCGGTCGAGCAACAACTCGCTCTGCTCGGCTGGACGGGTGTGCCCGTCACAGACCGACCCGCCACGCGCCTCTTCGTCACTCAAGAAGCGTCCGCGAAGATTGAAAGTAGATTGAACGCGGCGGGACTCCTCGCATCGCAACCTTTCGCGCTCTTTCATCCCGCCGCCGCCTTCGACTCGAAGCGTTGGGACGCACGCAACTTTGCGCGCGTCGCAGATCGTCTCGACTCGCAAGGCTTCGCCATCGTCGCCGTCGCCGCGCCGGGCGAAGAGGATGTCGTGCGCGCGTTCGCCGAGAGCGCGAAGGCGCGCGTCGCATCGTTCAACGATCTCGCTTTGCCGGAAGTCACGGCGCTCGCCGCGCGTGCGCGCCTGTTCGTCGGCAACGATAGCGGCATCGCGCATATCGCCGCCGCAGTCCGCACGCCTTCGGTCGTCGTCTTCGGTTCATCGAACGTCGCGCACTGGCGTCCCTGGGCGACAGCGCCCGCCGAAGTCGTACGCGAAGATATGCCTTGCGCGCCGTGCGCGGGCTACACCTGCGCGGAGTTTGCGGAGGCACAGTGCATACGCCGCGTCACGGTCGAACGCGTGGACGCGGCAGTCGGGCGCGTGCTCGCGCAGGTACGAGACTGACAATTTTCCGGCGCGCTGAAACTGAAAACGGGAGAAATTATTTTATGGGAGCAGCAGCGGGAGCAGCGGCGGCGGCAGCCATCGCTAACGCCATCAAGGCGAGCGGCGTGCTGGTTACTGTCACGCCGGAAGACTTCACGTCCATCTTGCGACGCACCGAGCGTCCGCTCGTCGTCGCGTCGAAGGGCGGGTTGTTTTCCACTCATTACAAATACCTGACGAGTTATAAAGGACTCGCTTTCTACACGAAGTCGCCCGCGCCGCTCGTGCTGCCGATAGGCGTGGAGGTCGTCAACGCGAAAGGCATCTCGATCCCGCAGTAGTCATGTTTGATCGTGTAGAATCTTGCGGCGACTCCGAAAGTCTTTTTGCCGAATCGAATGGAACTCATCACATCACAACGCGCGGCTGAGTTGGCCGCGCAAGTCAAAGGGCGGCGCATAGTCGTCTACGGCGACCTGATGCTCGACGAATTTGTCTGGGGCGACGTGACGCGCATCTCGCCCGAAGCACCCGTGCCCGTCGTGGACATACGGCGCGAGTCTGTGCGCCTGGGCGGCGCGGCCAATGTGCTCGCCAATTTGATCGCGCTCGGGGCGCGCGCTTCTGTCGTCGGCGTCGTCGGGCGCGACCGTGCGGGCGAACGCCTCGCCGACGCGCTCAAAGAAGCGGGCGCGCTCAACGCGTCTGCCGGACTCGTCACGGACGAGAGCCGTCCGACGACGACGAAGACACGCATCATCGCGCACAACCAACTCGTCGTGCGCGCAGACCGCGAGCGTCGCACGCCCGCCGACCGGGCGACGGAAGACAAACTCATCGGCGCGCTCACCGCTGCCTTGCGTGAGGCAGACGCGTTCGTCGTCTCCGATTACGACAAGGGCGCGGTGACGCCGCGCGTGCTCTCGGAAATTTTGCCGCGCGCGACGGAGCGAAAAATTCCCGTCCTCGTCGATCCGAAGATTCGCAACTTCGACTCGTATCGTCCGGCCACGCTCGTCACGCCGAACCACCACGAAGCTCTGCGCCTGACGAACAGCGAAGACGACACGGACGAAGGCATGGCGCGCGCCGCACGCGTTTTGCGCGAACGGCTCGGCTGCGAATCGGTTCTCATCACGCGCGGCGAGCACGGCATGATGCTCCTCGAAGGCAACGCTGCGCCCGTCTACGTGGCGACGGTTGCGCGCGAGGTTTACGACGTGACGGGCGCGGGCGACACAGTGATCGCCACGCTCGCCGCCGCGCTCTCTACGGGCGCGTCGCTCGTCGAAGCCGCCGCGCTCGCCAATCACGCCGCCGGAATCGTCGTCGGCAAACTCGGCACGGCGACCGCGAGTGTCGAAGAGTTGATCAACTCCTTCAAGTCGGAAGATTGATTCACACAGAAGATTGATTCCAATAGCATCTCGATAATTTATGTTACTGAAGAAAATTTTCACCGCGCGCGTCGTCTCCACGCTGCTGCTTGCTTCCGCGCTCGTCCTGAACGCGACAACTTTCGGCGCACGCGCGCAAGAGGCGCAGCGCGACCGCAGGGTCAACCCGCGCCCCGCGACGACCGCGCCCGCAGCAGTCGCCACTCCGACACCGCAAGCGACGCCGACGCAACAACCGACGCCGCAGCCTGCGCTCGCCTCGTCGCTTCCCGCGCCGCGCACTGTCGAAGTTTTGCGCGCGCGCATCAACGAAGTCTTGAGCCAGCCCGCGCTCGCGCACGCCCTGTTTGGAATCAAAGTCGTCTCGCTCGACACGGGACGCGTCCTGTTTGAAGAGGACGCTGGGAAACTGCTCGTGCCCGCGTCGAACATGAAGCTCTACACGGTCGCCGCCGCGCTCGACCGTCTCGGCCCCGAGTTTCGTTTCACCACCTCCGTCTACGCGCGCGAAGCGCCCGACAAAAAAGGCAAACTGCGCGGCGACCTCATCGTCTACGGGCGCGGCGACCCGACCTTCGCCACGCGCTTCAACGGCGTTGGCAACGCCGACTACTACAAGGCGATTGACGATCTGGCGGCGCGCATCGCTGCGGCGGGCGTCAAACAAGTTGAAGGCGACATCGTCGGCGACGAAAGTTATTTCACGGGGCCGCCGCGCGGCGCGAGTTGGGAATGGGACGATCTACAGTGGTACTACGGCGCAGACGTGTCCGCGCTCACCGTCAACGACAACGCGGTTGACCTCACCGTAAAACCCGGCGCGAAGGTGGGCGACCCATGCATCGTCTCTGCGGGGCCGGACATCGCGCGCATCATCAACACGGGCGCGCGTCAACTATCCGGTTCGCCTCCGCCTCCGTCCGTCGCGGGCAGCGACAGCAGCGCGCCCCTGACGATCATCAACAACACGACCACTTCGACGCGCGCGTCGAAGCGCGAACTCGTCGTTGATCGCCCGATAGGACAAAACGGGCTTATCGTCAGCGGCAGTTTGCCCCTCGACGATCCGCCTTACACGGGCAGCGTCTCCGTCCCGCGCCCCGCCTACGCCTTCGTCACGATGTTGCGCACATCGCTTGAGCGGCGCGGCGTAACCGTGCGCGGCAGAACCACCGTCGTCAACGCCGACGCGCGCAAACTCGCGCCGCTCGATATGACGAAACTGATTGAGATCGCCAAGCGCGAGTCGCCGCCCTTCTCCGAGATCGCGGCGCACACTTTGAAGCCGAGCCAGAACCTTTACACCGAACTCATCTTGCGCACGCTCGGCAAACAATTTCCCTCGACCGACCCGACGCTCACGACCGCGCAGGCTGGCACGAGCGTCGTCCGTGCGTTTTTGAACGAAGCGGGCGTCGCAAACAGCCACCTCGCTCTCGTTGACGGCTCAGGACTCGCGCGGCAAAACCTCATCACGGCGGAAGCGACCGTGCAACTCTTGACTTACATGAGCCGCCACCGCTACGCCGCAGTCTGGCGCGACGCGCAGCCCGTCGCGGGCGTGGACGGGACGCTGCGCGGGCGCATGCGCAACACCGTCGCCGCCGGAAACTTGCGCGCCAAGACCGGCACGCTCTCGAACGTCTCCGGCCTCTCCGGCTACGTCACAACCGCTGCGGGTGAACGCCTCGCCTTCTCTATGCTCGTCAACCACTATCCCGACGACCAGCCGCCGCGCCAGAGCTACATGGACACAATCGCCATCCTCCTCGCCTCGTTTGAGGGAAAATCAACGGAGGGTGATAGGTGATGAGCGATAGGTGATAGGAGAAATTCTGCTGTTTCCTATCACCTATCACTTATCACCCATCACTACTTTATGAAATTCGTTAAATTTCATGGTTACGGCAACGATTACATCGTCTGCGAGGCGGGCGAGTTGGCGGGCGTCGGGGACGTGCCGGAGTTCGTGAGGCGCGTGTGCGACAGGCATTACGGCGTGGGCGGCGACGGCGTGGCGACGGTCGAACGGGCTACGGCGGGCAACGATAGCAGCAGCGGCGGCGACGCGGCGGATTTCATACTGCGAATCTTCAACCCCGACGGGAGCGAGGCGGCCATGTCGGGCAACGGCTCGCGCTCGGCGGCCGGGTTTCTCTACTTTCAAGGCTTGTGGCGGCGCGAGGAGTTGCGTCTGGCGACGAAGGCAGGCGTCAAACTTTATCGCCTGCTCGAACGCGACGAACGCGGGCGTTTCCGCTTCGCGGCGGAGATCGGGCGACCCGCTTTCGACAGCGCGACGATCCCTATGTTGACGGGTGAGGCGCGCGAACGCGTTCTGGATTTCCCGCTCGAACTTGAGACGGGCGAGACGATTCGCTTGACGGCCTTGCAGATGTGCAACCCGAATGCCTGTGTCTTTGTAGACGATTTTGAGCAGACAGACTGGCGGCGTCTGGGGCGCGCAATCGAATCGCACACGCAGTTTCCGCAGAGAACAAACGTCGAGTTTGTGCGCGTGCGCGACCGCGCAGCGATTGAGGTGCGCGTTTACGAGCGCGGCGTCGGCCCGACGCTCTCTTCGGGGACGGGCGCGTGCGCCGCTGCGGTCGCTGCGTGCCTCGGCGGGCACACGGACAGGCGCGTCTCTGTAGAGATGGAGGGCGGTCGTCTCGAAGTCGAGTGGCGCGACGACGGCGAAGTCGTCCTCACGGGCGAGGCCGAAGTCGTCTATCGCGGCGAGTGGCTGAAAGGGAACGATGAAGTATGAACGCAGAACGATGAAGTAAAGACAAACTGCTTCTAGTTCATCGTTCCGCGTTCATACTTCATCGCTTCTTCCGCCTCGTTTCTCTATCACAAATTTGTGTTTTCGCGGCTGGACAGCCCTTAGTGGCTTGTGTTAGCCTCATTTACGTAACAAGCGGACAATTCAATGTTCGCTTGTTTTCTTTTTTAGTCAACACGTTCTTTCCGGCGTCAGTGCATCAAGGATGCGATCCCCACTCGGGCTGACGTTTAGTGTTAAGACCTCCTAGAGCCAGAGGTCGAGTCCCTTCAAACCTCGCGGGACTCGCGCGCCGCCGGAAAGACTTCATCGGAACAGGAGAACCGACAAAAATGCTGAAATCCCTCTTTGGAGGGGGCGCTGTGCTCACAGCCGCGCTCCTTCTGTGTTCTTTGACTTTTTACTCCCCGACTTTATTCGCGGAAAACAGACCCGACGGCGACGACTCGCCTACTGAAACGACCACCTCGACGCTCATCAACGCCTCGCAGGAAAGCGGCACGCTCTCCGGTTCACTTATGGCCGCGTTCCCCGTCGCCGCACTCGCCGGAACTTCCAAAGCCGCCGCAGAACCCGCGTCTCCGAACGCGAAAGCTGAGGACGCGAGTGCCGGACTTGAACCGGCGCAGAGATTTACGGCAACGGCCTACGCTCTGCCCGGACGCACGGCCAGCGGCCACAGCGTCAGACGCGGTTTGATCGCCGCAGACAAGTCGCTTCCGCTCGGCACGCGCGTGCGTCTCGACGCCGGACATTACAGCGGCGAATACCTAGTGGCCGACCGTGGCTCGCGCGTTCGCGGGCGCACCATAGACATCTGGGTGCCCAGCAACGGCGAAGCCATACGCTTCGGACGCCGCCCCGTCAAGCTGACGATTCTCAGCTACGGCGCAAAGAAAACGGCCAAACGCGCCGCAAAAACGCGTCTCTAGTCGCCAAAAACAACCCTCGTAGCATCGAAAACAAAGGCCGCCGTCGTAACTGACGGCGGCCTTTGCTTTTTCAGGCGGGCAGGCGTCCGGCGCGCTGTCGGCACGAAACAGGTTGCGACGCGCTCGGCGGCGCGGTTAAGATGCCTCTCAACACAAGCACTCGCAAATTTGAAACGGCCTGTTTGAAAGAGTCTACAGCGCCCGACCCGAAACAGACATGGAATCTGACAATATACCTACGCCCGCGCCGCTCGTCGAAGTGACGCGCGGCTCGATCACGGAATCGCGCCATCGCGGCCACGTCGTCGCGGTTGACGGCGACGGCCAGATCGTAGCACGTCTCGGCGCGCCCGAAACCGTCACCTACCTGCGTTCTTCCGCCAAGCCTTTGCAGGCCGTCCCGCTCGTCGCGTCGGGCGCGGCAGACCGTTTCGAGTTTACGCCGCCTGAGATCGCCGTCGCGTGCGGCTCGCACAGCGGCGAACCGCTGCACGAAGAGACTGTGGCCGCGATGCTCAGAAAGATCGGCCTCGACAGCAGTGCGCTCAAGTGCGGCGTCCACGAGCCGTTCGACAGAGAGACAGCACTTCGTATGCGCGAGAGCGGCGAGCAGCCGCGCGTCTTGCAGAACAACTGCTCCGGCAAACACACAGGGATGCTCGCGCTCACACTGCACCTCGGCGGCCAGACAGAGACTTACGACCAGCCCACGAATCCAGCCCAACTCGCCATCGCGCGCACCGTCGCACAGTTTTCCGGCGTGCCGCTCGAAGACATCGCGGTCGGCGTGGACGGCTGCGGCGTGCCCGTCTTCGGCATCACCGTGCGCGCGATGGCTCTGGCCTACGCGCGTCTCGTCGCGCCGCCTGACAGTTTCGACAGGGAGACGCGCGACGCCTCTGCGCGTATCGTCTCGGCGATGCGTACGCACCCCGAACTCGTCGGCGGCACGCGCGAGAGGCTCGACACGGAGTTGATGCGCGCGGCAGGCGGCGTCATCTCGAAGGTCGGCGCGGAAGGCGTTTACACTGTGGGCGTCGAGCCTTCGCCGCGTTGGCCGCGCGGTTTGGGGCTGGCGCTCAAGATCGAGGATGGCGAAGATCGGCGCGCGCGCCCCACCGTCGTTATCGAATCGTTGCGGCAACTCGGCGTTCTGGACGACACAACACACGCCACGCTCGCCCCTTACTCGAAATTCGTCGTGCGCAACCATCGCGGCGACGCGGTTGGCGAGGTTCGCGCCTCTTTCGAGTTACAGCGTTGAAGCGCGTGCGAACCTGTTGAAATATTAACCACACTCAAAATGCCGGTTGATCAGCCGCATTTCTTGAGGCAGCGAATTGAAATAGTTCACTCGTACACGGGCAAAGTATAAAAACCGTTCAGAAATGTGGATGAACGGAGAGCGCAACGCGCAGGGCGCAGACAGGGCGAAAGGTTTTTAGCACGCGTATTTACTGGCGTAGAATCAGTATTTGGCGGGAAAAGGGGATGCGGCGGAAATTGTGGCATGGTCGTTGCCAAGAGTAGAAACAGTTAATATTGATAATGAGTAGATAGTGTTATCGGGTCGGCTCGGAGACGGCAGTGAGTGACAGCTTTGGGGGAGGCTTTCTCTCACTTCTGCTTGTAACGTTTCTTTGGGGGAACGGAAGCGTTACGGGCAAGCGGTCAAAGAGCTTTAGTTGCTGGGTTGCTGGAAACTATTTGTAGTGCTTTGGGGGAACGCTACGAAAAGTCCAGCAACCCGCAAACTTTGTCAAGGGTAACGCTGCGAAGTTGTTTTAACGAGAAAGCGCGTTTGAGTGTTGGGGGACACTCGGACGCGCTTTTTCGTGTCTGTTGGAAATTTTGCTTTCGCCTACCAGCACACAAGGCATCTCGACAACTGAAACTCTTTAACGGCTATTTGTCGCCCTGCCCGATCAAGCGCGCCGCGTTCGTTTGCGCGCTCAACTCGTCAATGTTGAGTCGCACCATGCCGCCTGCGTCCGAGAAATTTTCGTTGAGCGCGGCCTGAGCGCGGCGGCGCGTGAAAATCCAGCCGCCGAAGATGCCGCCGATTGCGAGACAGATGGCGATGGCGATTCCCGTCGCCTTAACGGTGTTGACGATGACGCTCGTTGACATGTTGATCCACGCACGATTCGCGCGCCCGACGGCAAAGGGATCGTCTCCGAGCCAGCGCACGTCCTTCTCATATTTCACCTTGTCAATCAACGCCACAGCTTTCGCTTCGTCAGGCGCGCCGAACACGAAGACGGCGTAATTGCCGACGCGGCGATAGGCGGAAGGCGCTGATTTGCCCTCGCCACGAAGCGCGGCGACGCGCGCCTTGATTCCGTTATCGGCGTCGAAGGCCGCCTGCGGCGTCGCGTATTCGACGATGACGAGCCGCGCGCCCCCTTCGTAAGTCGCCGTCACGGCTTCCGTCCCGCCGTCGAACGGCAGCGCATCGAGCACGGGTTGACCGGGCACAGCCTCTTTCAGCGCGTCCAGAGTCTCGACGTAGCGTGCGCGCGCCTGCGCCGACTCCCAATCGGGCAAGTGCTTGACGAGGACGGGAATTTCGCTCGCCGCTTCGGTCGGCACATTGACAGTTTGGACATTGGCCTGTGCCGCGAGCGCCGCGCCATTGAAAAGCAGAGAAAGCGTGCAGGCGGCGAAGAGCCTGTATAAAAATGAGAGACGCATCGAAAATTCCCTTAAATGTTGAAACGGCAATATTAAATACGACCGGCGACGTGTAATTGGATGCCGCGCACAGAACGCCCGTTGTGCTGTTCGGTTAATAGTAACCGCCGGAGGCTTTTTAGTTCCAGCGACGCAGTTCGCGCAGGAGCATTTCGGCGTGGCGGCGCGGCTGCGGGATGTTGTCGAGGAGCGTCTGGCCGCCGATCTCGCTGGCGTTTTCGATGACGAGGTCGCCGAAGCCGAAGATGCGTTGCATGATGGTGGTCGAGACGGTCACGTCCTGAATGTTGCGCAAGGGGATGTTGCGCGTCTTGCGCGCGATGAGTCCTTGATCGATCTCGATCTTGGAGTCGGTCAAAGTGTACTTGACGGTGTTGCGCCGCAGGTGCTTGAAGGCCGGGATGAGCAGAAGCGGGAGCGTCAGGAGCACGGCGACGGGCGCGGTGATCCATTTGCTCGCGTACATCGCCAGAAGGATGCTCAGGCCGACGGCGGCAGCAGCGGCGAGCGCGTAGCCGATGCCTATGAAGAGAAACGTCGGGCGGACGCTGAAGATGACGCGCTCCGCATCCTCTGCATCGTCGCCGCGACGGGGACGCACCGCAGCGGCGTGCGTCTGCGTATCGCGCGTGTTCACGACTTGTTCCGGTTGGCGCAGTGAGGTCAGTTCGTTGTCGAGCGAGGTGCGGACGCGCGCGGCGTCCGCAGGCTGTGATGCGCCGCCGCGCGAGGCGACCTGTGTGGCTTCCGTGTCGGTGGGCGCGCCGCACGACGAGCAGAAGCGCACGTTCTCAGGAATGTCCGCGCCGCAGTTCATACAGTACATAGTCTTCTCTCCTTCAATCGGTACACCCGACCGTGCGCACGCAGGTCAACAACTCTTCGGGGTCGTAAGGTAGGGTGACGAAGCCGCGCGCGCCGAGCCCACGCGCCTCTTCGCGCACGCGTTCGCGCTCCGCCGCTCCGCCGTCGTTCGAGAGCAAGAGCACGACGGGCAGCGGGAGGCGTTCGTGATGTTGGCGATGCAGGCGTCGCAGGGCTTCAAGGCCGTCTATGCCGTAGAGCGCGTCGTCTATGACGAGCAGGTCGGGGCGTTCGATGCGCAGCAAATTGATGGCTTGCAGACCGTCGAAGGCGGCGCGCACTTCGTAGCCCGCGCTTCTGAGCAGCAAGTTGATCTGCGCCATGCGCGCCGGATCGGAGACGGTGAGCAGGAGACGGCGCGGCATGACGTGGCCGCGCGAGCGTCGTTCGCGTTCGCGCGCGGCGGCGTCTGCGGCTGCCTGCGCGAGCGTGCCCTGACCTATCGCAGTCCCACCCGCGCCTCCCGCAGGCAACACGGACGCGTCCATGTCCGTCTGCTTCGACTCACGCACGGCGCGCGACGGCGAAAGATTGAAACGCGTCTCTCGCACGCTTCCCGCCTCCGTCGCGGGCGCAGTTATGCCGCTCGAAGCAGGCGGCGCGGGAGGCGCTGTCGCAGCGGCGTCTGACGACAATTTGACCGGCGGCGTTTGAGACGCAGAAGTTGCTCTCCCGCCGCTTTCCGCCTGCGACGGGCGCGACGCGTGGAGCGCGGCTTCGGCCTGTTCGATCAAACTCTCGATCTCCGTGCCGTCCGCAGGAAACGCGGCGAGGCCGATGTCGAGCGCACCGCCGCTGCTGATGTGCGCTGCTTCTTGCGTCGCTTGAAATTCATCGCCGAGCCGCGCGAGGTTTGCGTGCGCAGCGTCGCGCGACTTTTGCGGCAGGTAGACGAGCAGAAGCGTCGGGCCGTAAAAGGCGATTGAGTCTGCGCGGCGCAGGTTGAGTTTGAAAAATTCGTAGATGCCTGCGAGCGCGCGATTCTCGTCAGCCGCGCTTGATGCATGTGTGTCGTCTCGATCTGCGCTAGTGGCAGCGGCGACGAGCGCGAGCGTGCCCGTCGAGCCTGCTTCGATGTCTGCGCGGACGGCGTCGAGCAGTTGGAGGAAGTCGTCAATCTCTGCGCGGCGTTCGAGCACGGCGAGCGAAGCGGCGCGGCGTCCGGCTTCGACGCGCCAGAAAAGCGCGTCGAGTCGCGCGCAGATTTCGCCGGGCGGCGTCGAGAGCGCGAAGAAATCGTCCGCGCCGAGACGCTGTGCCTCTGCGCGCAAATTCGTGTCCGCCTCGTCGAACAGGAGGACTAACGGCAGCGCGGCAGTCGCACGCGCCACACGAAGGCGCGACGCAAACTCCAACTGCGCTTCGCCGCGTGCGCCCGCTGCCGCTTCGACGAGCGCGACGTGCGGCGCAAATTCGGCGACCGCCTGCGACGCCTGTTCGGCACGCACGGCGCGCACTTCGTAGCCCGCTTCGGAGAGACGTGCGGGCAAATTTTCGCCCGCGTAACTGTGTGCGACGACGAGCACGCGGCGCGCATGTGCGTCCCTGTGACGGCGCGAGGCGGCGTTGGTCTGTGCGGCGTTCGACACGTTTACGGGCAAACTCCAGAGTCTTCGTGTGCGCGTCGGAGTATTAGCCCCGACGCGCGTTTATCATACCTAAGAGCGTCGTTTAAGACCATACAGGCGCGCGGCAAAGCGGCAAGGCACTCGCCGCCGCAGACGCTGAGTATGCGCAGAGGACGACGAGAGACTGCGACGCAAATAAGAGAGGGGGGCGTGTGAAGTTTCACACGCCCCCCTCTCTCTTAATCCAATTTCAACTCACGCGCGATCTTACTGCGTGACGAGCATCAACTTCCCGTCGGGCAGGCGGACGGCATAGACGTTTCGTTCGTAGAGTTGCGCGGCGGGCGTCTCCGTTGCGGCGCTAGCGATCGTGTCCGGCGTCTTCGCGACAACTGGCGCGCGTCGCGCCGTCTGCGGGTCGCGCATCAGAGCGTAACGCTCCGAGATGCGACGCACATATTCCTGAGTCTCGCGGTAAGGCGGCACGCCCCTGTACTTGTCCACCGCGCCCTCGCCAGCGTTGTAGCCTGCGAGCGCGAGTCCTACGTCGCCGCCGAAACGGTTCAACAGAAAACGTATGTAGCGCGTGCCCGCTTCGATGTTTTGCGACGGGTCGAAGATGTTACGCACGCCGAAGCGCGCGGCGGTCGCGGGCATCAACTGCATCAGCCCTCGCGCGCCCTTGTAAGAGACGGCCATCTTCTTGAACGCCGACTCGCGGTGCATGATCGAATAGATGAGCACCGGATCGACGCCGTGACGCGTGCTCGAATCCACTATGTAAGAATCAACTTTCGCGTCGCCCGTCGTGAAGCCGTCGAGCGATGCGCTCGCGTGCATCGCCATGCTGCTCGTCGGTCGCGCGTAGAGCGTAGGCTTTACGCCGAGGTGAGCTTTCTCGAAAGGCGTCAGAGGACGCGCGCCGCGTTTGTTTTTGACGGCGGCGTCGAGCGGCGCGGGCGTGGGTTCGGCGACGATGTGGACGCCGCCCGCTATGTCGAAATTATCGTGATGATAACGCGCGCCCGTCTGCGCCGACGCGAGAGTGGCGCAAGAGAAGACGAAGAGGATTGCGCCGAAGAGGGAAGGGAACTTTTTCATACCGCCTGCCAGTCTGGAAATATCCGGCTCAAGCCCGCCGGGCGGACAGAGAGAGTTGCCGTCGCCGTTTGCCTGACTTGAGATTGAGAATTGAGAGGATGGGCGAAAAACTTCTTTTCCAGAGAGCTTTTCGTTTTGGGGCGCGTTTCGCTCGCACGCGACAACGCTTTTCCAGAGTAACACACGCGCCGAAACGCCAGCAACAACAAAGTTAAAACCAATCTGAAAGGCCGCAATTAAGCGACTAAGACGGCAAAAACCGAAGCGTTGCTAAAAACTTTGACAAGTAATATTCCGATATTTGCGATTCTCGCCATCACGCGCCGCACGGTGCTTGACAGCGCATGTATGATGGCTGCGCTTTCTGAGCACCTCCATGTGACTTAACTCGACGGTCACACAGGCTTTGCCCACAGAGTCCGCCCCACCGCACAAGCCCAACCTGGCGGGAGCGTCCGACTTTGCCTTGCCCCTCGAACGGGTAGCCGTTTTACGGCTTCTACGTGGGCAGAGCTTGTCACTCACCTTAGCGCCTCACGCGCCACATTTCTACCGGAGGAAAATCTCATGAGAAGACTGTCCGTCGCTCTCATTACGCTACTCGTCGTCGCCTCGGCGTCCGTCTCGCCGTCGGCGACGACAACGCAGAACACCAACTCGTCAAACACCGCCGCAGCACAGGGCAACACGAACGCGAAGCGAGCGGTCAAACGCGGCCCCGTCTTCCGCGCCACCAAAGAACAGATCAAACAGGCGCAAGCCATCCTCAAAAGTCGCGGCTACTACGCGGGCGAAGCGGGCGGCAAGTTAGACGACGACACTCGCGCCGGTCTCAAAAAATATCAGGAGGCCGAGAGCCTAAAAGTCACCGGCACGCTCAACAAAGCCACACTCGAAAAAATGAGCATAGTGCTCACCGACAAGCAGAGGGAATGGAAGCCCGCGACTTGAAATTGCGCGCGGTCAAATTAGAAGGGGCGTTTGAAAATAGCCCGACGATTAACTCGCCCGTGCTACTCCCAAACGCCCCTTCAAAGTTCCAACGCGCTCTGATGGCTTAACCGCCGTTTGCTCCGAGCAGACGCCCGACGACTTCGTAGCTCGCTTCCAAAGCCTCCGCGAGTTTCTCGACTTGCGCGCCGCCGCCTTCGGCCATGTCGGGTTTGCCGCCGCCACGACCGCCGATGATAGGTGCGAGCTCGCGTATGACCTGCCCCGCCGGAACGCGCCCGTGCAAATCTTTCGACGTGCGTACGATGATCGAAGCCTTGCCCTCGCCCTGCCGACCGAGTACGACCACGCCGGATTTAACGCGCGCCAGAAGCGTGTCGGACAACTGGCGTAGACCCGCCGCGTCGAGTTCGCTCGCCTCGCGCGCTAGCACTTTAACGCCCGCCACTTCGCGCACGTCGTTGCCGTTCCCGGAAGACGCGCCGCCCGCGCCCGCTGCACCGCTCGCGAGTTTCTGTTTCAACTCGTCAGCCGTGCGCCGCGCGCGTTTGAGTTCTTCCTGAAGTCGCTCGACCGTCGCCGGAAGATCGCCGCGCGTCGCACGCAAGTTAGCAGCGACTTGATCAACCAGAGCCTCCGTCTCGCGGAAGCGAGAGAGCGCGTCCCAACCCGTGACGGCGCGTATGCGTCGCGTCCCCGACGCGATTGATTCGTCAGACACGATCTTGAACAAACCGATGTCGCCCGTCGAACGCACGTGCGTTCCGCCGCACAACTCTTTGGAGAAGACGCCCTCCGCGCCCGGCACGCTCAGCACGCGCACCTTCTCCGCATACTTCTCGCCGAACAGCGCCATCGCCCCCGACTGCATCGCCTCTTCAAGCGCGAGTTCGTCCGTCTGCACTTTTTCATTCCGCAGAATATGATAATTGACGAGACGCTCGATCTCCGCGGTCTCATCACGCGAGAGCGGCTGAAAGTGCGTGAAGTCGAAACGCAAATAATTCGGCGCGACGACCGACCCGGCCTGCTTCACATGCGTACCCAACACCTCGCGCAACGCCGCGTGCATCAAGTGCGTCGCCGTATGATTACGCCGCGTCGCATCTCGCTTCTCCACATCAACCCGCGCCGACACCGTATCGCCGACTTTCAAACTCCCCTTTTCGACTTTGACCTTATGAACGATCAACCCCTGAGCGGGCGAATAAGTATCGACGACTTCGGCGCGCACATTCTCACCAACGAACACGCCCACATCCCCGACCTGTCCACCACTCTCGGCGTAAAACGGCGTGTGATTCAACACAGCTTCGCCTTCATCGCCCTCGTTCAACGATTGAACTTCATCATCGCCTTTAATTAAGGCAACGATTTTTGACTCTTCAACGCTCGTCGTCTCGTAGCCTTTGAACACGGAGCGCGTATCTGTCCGTCGTGCCAAGGCGACATAAACGGGCTTCGCTTTTTTGTTCTCTGCCGCGTGTTTCTCAGTTCCGCTTTGCTGAAGTTCTTTTAATTCTTCTTCTATTTTCCCTCTGAACTCTTCCTCGGTTAGTTGTTCAGTGCTTATAACTGGCCGATTCTGAATGCTCCCATCATCGAAAGTAGGTTGAAGCGTGATTTTGTGCTTTCCCTGCGACAAAATCACGTACATCAAATCAATCGGAGTTCCAAAAGTGTCATAGAGTTTGGCTAGCTCTGTTGTGGGAATGTACGACTCCCCTGTGTTTTCATCCCGCCTAGACTTAACCAACTCATCAAGTTTTTTCAATCCAACCGTCAGCGTTGCGCCAAATCTCTCCTCCTCGAAGCGCACCATCTTTTCAATGAAGCCGCGATGCTCTTCGAGTTCGGGATAAACTTCGCTCATCTGATCAACGACGAAGTTTGTGACCTCGTTGAAGAATAAGTTCTCCAAGCCGAGCGTGTGGCGTCCTTGATAGATGGCGCGGCGCATGATCTTTCTCAAGACGTAGTTGCGCCCTTCGTTGCCGGGGAGGATTCCGTCGGCGATGGAGAAGGCTGTGGCGCGTGCGTGGTCGGCGATGACGCGCATGGCGAAGCCTTCCTGAGTGTCGGGTTCGTAGTGGCGGTCGGCGAGTTTGGACGTGAACTCGATGATGGGGCGGATCAAGTCCGTGTCGTAGTTGGAAGTCTCGCCTTGCAGCACGACGGCGAGGCGTTCGAGGCCAGCGCCCGTGTCAACGGAGGGTTTAGGCAAGGGTTCGAGCCGGTACGACGGATATTTTCCGGTTTGCGGATCGCGCTCGCCTTCGCCCTCGCGGTTGAACTGCATGAAGACGAGATTCCAAATCTCCATCGTCGTGTCGCCGGGGCCGTTGACGAACTCTGGGCGATTCTTCGTAGGGTCTTCGGGGTCGTCGCCCATGTAGTAATGAATCTCGCTGCACGGGCCGCAGGGGCCTGTGTCGCCCATCTGCCAGAAATTGTCCTTGCGACCGAAACGCAAGATGCGTTCTTTCGGCACGCCGACTTTCTCCCACAGAGACGCAGCCTCTTCGTCCGCAGCGACTTCTTCGTCGCCCTCGTAGACAGAGAACCAGAGACGCGCGGGATCGAGCTTGTAGACGTTGACGAGCAAGTCCCATGCGTAGTCGATGGCGTCTTCCTTGAAGTAGTCGCCGAAGGAGAAGTTGCCGAGCATCTCGAAGAAGGTGTGGTGGCGCGCGGTCTTGCCCACTTCGTCGAGGTCGTTGTGTTTGCCGCCCGCGCGTATGCACTTCTGCGAGGAGGCGGCGCGCGTGTAGGGTCGCGCCTCCTGGCCGAGAAAGACATCCTTGAACTGGTTCATTCCGGCATTGGTAAAGAGCAGTGTCGGATCGTTTGCAGGCAAAAGCGGGCTTGAGCGCACGCGCGTGTGGCCTTTCTGCTCAAAGTAGTTTAGGAATATTTCGCGAATTTCGTTTCCGGTCTTCTTCATAAAAATACATCCAACTGACAGCATAGAGCCGTCAAATTTTCGTCCTCAAGTTAGACCTATGAGTCTAGCACGCAAGGCGCGGGCGGGCGAAACTGGGGAATCAATCGGCGTGTGTCTGGCGGGTTAAAGCAACGACGCGCGTTGTGGCTACGGGTGTCGGCTAGTCGTCTCCAAAGCGTTCTTGAAATTGGTCGTGCCAAGCGTCCATGCTGTCGGCCATGCGCTGCTCACACTCGTAGCTACAGAACTGATTGTTGTACTCGGGCTTCACAGTCCCTATTCCGCAGACGCGACAGTCGGTGGCGGGGTTGATGGGAAAACCGGAGAAGGAATATTGCTGCCACGTCTTCAGCGGAGGCGGCGCATCCGCTTTTGGCTGCGGCTTGTCGTAACCGCCGCCGAAGGCCGAGATGATTTCGTCGAATAGAGTTCTGAAAAATGATGCCATGCGCGTCTCTCCCTGTCGCGCTCGCGCGTGTCGTCTCTACAAAGAATCGTCCGCGCCGCTTCCGGTCTCTTCGTCCTCGTCGAGTTCGGCGGACGCGAGCGCGCGGACTTTGCTGATGATGAGATCGTAGCTGAAGCCGCGACGCAACAGATGATCGAAGAGGCTTTTTGTCTCCTGCCTGTTGGTGGGGCGACCGCGCAGGCGTATGCGCTTTTCGATTGCCGCGTCTACGAGTTCGGCTTCGGGCGTCGCCTCGAAAACTTTTTCGAGCGTCTGTTCGGCGAGTTCGCGGTCGATCTGTTTCATTTGCAGATCGCGCGCGAGACGACTGCGCCCGACGGGCTTCTGGCGGACTCGCGCCGACGCGTAGCCGAGCGCGAATTGCTCGTCGTCCAGATAGCCGTACTCGCTGAGTTTGGCGATGGCGTAATCAACTGCCTCGTCCGTAGTCCATTCTTTTTCGAGAAGGCGCTCGCGCAGTTCGGCGACGGAGCGCGGCTTGGCTGCGAGGAGTTTGACGGCGCGTTGCAGCGTGCGCGTGCGCGCGCGTTCGGGATCAATCACACGTTTCGGTTTGGACTCCGCGCCCTCGTTGATGTCTCTCACATTGGCTTTTCGTCTCGGCCTGCGCATGGATAGATTAGAACATAGGGGAAAGGGAAAAGGGTAAGGGGGAAGGGTAAGAAAACTGCTGGTCGCTCTAACTCGGTAGTCGCCGCTTTGAAGTGAGACATGCTTCCGCACCTTTCCCCTTTCCCCTTTTCCCCTTACCCTTGTTTTCATGAATGGCGTTCTCATCATAGACAAGCCCGTCGGGTGGACTTCGCATGACGTGGTAGCGCGCGTGCGTCGCGTGCTCAAGGAACGTAGAGTCGGGCACACGGGGACGCTCGACCCGTTTGCGACGGGCGTGCTCGTCGTGCTCGTCGGGCGCGCGACGCGGCTCGCGCAGTTCTTCGCGGGGGCGGAGAAGGAGTACGTGGCGACGGTGCGCTTCGGCTACGCGACGGAGACAGGCGACCTGACGGGCGCGCGGCGCGAGTTGCCGCAGGCAGAAGACGTGACGGGAGACGCGGCACGCGCGAGGCCGTGCGCGGAGTGGAGCAGGGCGGAGATTGAAAGCGCGCTCGCTAGTTTGCGCGGTGAGATCGAGCAAGTGCCGCCGATGTATTCGGCGAAGAAAATTCAGGGGAAGAAGTTGTACGAACTGGCGCGGCGCGGCGTCGAAGTAGAACGCGCGGCGGTCTCGGTGACGATAAGCGAGTTGGAAGTGTTGGAACAGAATGGCGCGTGGCTCGTCGAGAATGAAGACGGGACGTGCGATCTAGTCTTGCGTGTTGTCTGTTCGGCGGGGACGTACATACGCGTGCTGGCCGAAGACCTCGGCGCGCGTCTCGGCGCGGGCGCGCACCTCTCTGCGCTCAGGCGCACACGCGCGGGCGCGTTTCACATCGCACAGGCCATGACGCTCGAACATCTGGCCGAGCGCGTGGACGCAGGCGACCCGGACGCCGCAAGCGGGCTGCTCATCACGCCGGACGCGGCGCTCTCGGAGATGCCTTTCGTGCATCTAACGGGCGAGGATGCGCGTCGTGCGCGGCACGGCGCGGCGTTGCGAATTGCGCGCGACTTCGTTGCGGCGTCGCACTGGCGCGAGGGCGAGCATGTGCGTATGCGCGACGCGGCGGGAAACTTGATCGCCGTAGGCATTTACGATGCGGGGCGCGGCCAGTTGCAGCCGCGCGTGATGCTCGATGTGGGCGACGAAAAATAAGCTTTGATTTTCTGCCCCCTGTGCTGTGTTATAATCGCAGCAAGCGGCGAACGGTAGATGTCGCGTCGTCCGAAAATCACGTGGCCTGCCTCTCGCCTCTATTTGACAACCAAGTCCTAGCAGGATTTTCAAAGACTCGACGGCGAAGGTCAGGGAACGCACACGCGCACGTCTCCCCCTGTCGCATCGAGACTTGTCCTAATACTTACGACGACTCGCCGGTCAAAGCGTCCGTTGCCGCGACGCGACGCCGAAACTAATCTACGCCGTTCGGGTCGTTTGAAATGAAGAAGGGCGTGACTTCCCCACGCCGTCCACGCGCGAAGCCGTTTTAGAGGTATCAAGGCTATGCACGAAGAGCAGGATGGCAAATTCAAATTCAACATCAGCGAACGGCTCGAAGACTTGCGCCGCGAACGCGAAGCCCTCCACTGGGAAGGCTCTTTCCGCGACTACTTCGAATTAGTTTCGCAAAACCCCAGACTCGCCGAACTCTCCCACGCGCGCGTCAACGACATGATCCACGCCGCCGGGATCGAGAAGATCAACGAGGGAACGCGCGACGAGGTGGCGCGCTACAAGTTCTTCGCGCACGAACTCTACGGCATCGAAGAACCGCTCGCGCGCATCGTCGAATATTTCAAGTCGGCGGCGCAGCGTCTCGAAGTCCGCAAACGCATCTTGCTTTTAATGGGGCCTGTCGGCGGTGGCAAGTCCACCATCGTTACGATGCTCAAGCGCGGCCTCGAAGACTACACGCGCACGGACGCGGGCGCGGTCTACGCGATCAAAGATTGCCCGATGCACGAAGAGCCTCTGCATCTCATCCCGCATGAACTCCGCGCAGAGATCGAGAAGCACTACGGCATCTACATCGAAGGCGACCTCTGCCCGCAATGCCGCTACGCGCTCGAACACACCTACGGCGGCAAGCACGAAGACGTGCGCGTGCAGCGCATACTCTTCTCCGAAAAAGAACGCGTCGGCATCGGCACGTTCGCGCCCTCCGATCCAAAATCGCAAGACATTACAGAACTGACCGGCTCGATTGATCTCTCGACCATCGGCGAGGTCGGCGTCGAATCAGACCCGCGTGCCTATCGTTTCGACGGCGAACTCAACATCGCAAATCGCGGCGTGATGGAGTTCATCGAGATGCTCAAAGTTGACGAGAAGTTTCTCTACTCGCTCCTCACGCTCTCGCAGGAACAGAATATCAAGACGGGTCGCTTCGCCATGCTCTACGCAGACGAAGTGATCCTCTCGCACACGAACGAAAACGAGTACATCAGTTTCGCGGGCAACCGAAAGTCGGAAGCCTTGCAGGATCGCATCATCCTCGTGCGCGTGCCATACAATCTGCGCGTCTCGCAGGAGGAGCGCATCTACGGGAAACTTCTCAACCAGTCGGAAGTTTTGCGCAACGTCCACATCGCGCCGAACACTTTGAGGGTTGCGGCGATGTTCGCCGTGATGACGCGTCTCGAAGAACCGAAGCGCGCCAACGTTGACCTCGTCAAGAAGATGAAACTCTACGACGGCGAGGACGTGGAAGGTTACAAGTCGAAGGACGTGCGCGAACTCAAAGAGGAGACGGCGCGCGAAGGCATGGACGGCATCTCGCCGCGTTACATCATCAACCGCCTGTCGGGCGCGCTCGTGCGCGACGGCGTCACCTGCATCAACCCGATTGACGCGCTGCGTGCGATCAAGGACGGCTTCGAGCAGCACACGGGCATCAACGCCGACCAGCGCGAACGCTATCTAAATTTGATCTCCGCAGCGCGCAAGGAATACGACGAACTGGCGAAGATAGAAGTGCAGCGCGCCTTCGTCTATTCGTTCGAGGAGATGGCGCGTACCATCTGCAACAACTATCTCGACAACGTCGAAGCCTACTGCAACAAGGAACGCATCAAAGACCCGATCACCGAAGAAGAGATGGAGCCGGACGAACAGTTGATGCGCTCAATCGAAGAACAGATCGGCGTCTCCGACAACGCGAAGAACACCTTCCGGCAGGAGATACTGATTCGCATCTCATCATTCAGCCGCAAAGGCAAGCAGTTCGAATACACCTCGCACGAGCGCCTGAAAGAAGCGATTGAAAAGAAAATCTTCGCCGACCTCAAAGACGTTGTGAAGATCACGACCTCTTCCAGAACGCCCGATCCCGATCAACTGCGCCGTATCAACGAGGTCGTAGATCGTCTCGTTAAAGATCACGGCTACTGTCCGGTCTGCGCTAACGAACTGCTAACCTACGTCGGCACGCTGCTCTCGCGCTAAACGCGGGCGGGGGCGAGCGCGCTTCCGTCATCGAAGCACGATTAACACCACGACGCCCGCGCTTTCCCGTCTGAAAGTCGCGGGCGTCCGGCTTAAACACAAACTATGAAGAAACGTTACTTGATCGGCGGGGCTGTGGCGGCGGCGGGCGGCGCGTTGGCGTTGAAGTTGTTGATGCGCCCGCGCGATGTGGAGTGGGAGGAGCACCGCGAGCGTCTGCATCATGCGGAGAAGTCGCGCTTCGTGGAGATCGAGGGCGTGCGCGTGCATTATCAGGAGGCGGGCGAAGTCGGTGCGCCGGTGGTGCTGTTGATTCACGGCTTTTGTGCGTCGAACTTCGTGTGGAATGAGGCGTTCGTGCCTCTGGCAGAGGCGGGCTTTCGCGTCATCGCGCCCGATCTCATAGGGTTCGGCTTTTCGGGAAAGCCCGGCGGCGGCGAGTACACGATTGAGATGCAGGCGCGCATGATCATCGGGTTGATGGACGCGCTCGGCGTGGAGCGCGCGGCGCTCATCGGCAGTTCTTACGGCGGCGCGATCTCCGCCGTGTGTGCGTTGGATTATGCGTCGCGCGTCGAACGCCTCGTGCTGGTCGGCGCGGTGTCGAACGACGAGATCGTGAGGCGACCGCTGATGCGTTTTGCGGCGACGCCGCTTGTGGGCGAACTCATTGCGCCCGTGCTTTTGGATGCGCGGCAGTTCGTCAAGCAACGCTTGCGTACGACTTACGCGGCGCAGAACGGTTACCTGCTCGACGACATGCGCGTCGCCGCGCACCGTCTCCCCTTGCGCGCGGCTGCTACGCATCGCGCCATACTGCGCACGATTCGCGGTTGGAGCGCGACGCGCATCGAGCGCGAGGCGTCGCTCATCGCGCAGCCCACGCTGCTCGTCTGGGGCGCGCAGGACGACGCAGTGCCCTTGCATCACGGCGAGTGTCTGCACAAGTTGATCAAAGATTCGCGCCTGTTCGTCTTCCCCAACTGTGGACACTTGCCGCAGGAAGAACGCCCGCACGAATTTGCCGCGCTCGTCGCGGAGTTCTGCCGCGATGAGGAGAGGTCGGCGGCCTGAGTTGGTGTTTGAGAGGAGTAACGAGAAGTCATGTCTGTTCAGCGCAACGATTGGTCTCTACAGCGCAAGGGCATCATTGATCAGGAGCGGCACAAGGATCGCGTCCGCGACGCGATCCGCAAAAACCTCGGCTCCATCGTCTCGAACGAGGCGATCATTTTGTCCGACGGCAAGCGCAGCGTGAAAGTTCCCATACGCTCGCTCGACGAGTACAAGTTTCGTTTCGATCATCGCAAGCGCAAGCACGTGGGCCAAGGCGACGGGCGTACGCGCGTGGGCGACGTGCTCGCGCGCGAGCAGGGACAGGGGCAAGGCACAGGGACAGGCAGCGGCCCCGCAGGTCAGGACGCGGGCGCGGAATACTACGAGGCTGAAGTCAACATAGACGAACTCGCCGCGCTCATCTTTGAAGACCTCCAACTGCCTTTCCTCGAAGAGAAGGCGAAGAAGGCCGTGCCCGCGAAGACCACGCGCTTCAACGAAATTCGCCGCACGGGCGTCATGGCGAATCTCGACAAGCGACGGCTCATACTCGAAAACATCAAACGCAACGCGCGCGAGGCGAAAGGCGCAAAATTCGGCAACGTCAAGAAAGAGGACTTGCGTTTCAAAAGTTGGGAAGAAGATCATCGCTACGAGTCGAACGCCGTCGTGCTCGCGCTCATGGACGTGTCGGGTTCGATGGGCGAGTTCAAGAAGTACATCGCGCGCTCGTTCTTCTTCTGGATGGTGCGTTTCCTCAGAACGAAGTACGACAACGTGGAGATCGTCTTTATCTCGCATCACACGGAGGCGAAGGAAGTCTCGGAGGAACAATTTTTCACGCAAGGCGAATCGGGCGGCACGGTCGTCTCGTCGGCTTATCAACTGGCGCTCGAAATTATTCAGGCGCGTTACAATCCGCGCGATTGGAACGTCTACCCGTTTCACTTCTCCGACGGCGACAACTATTACTCCGATAACGAAGAGGCCGTGCGTCTGGCAGATGAGTTGATACAGACTTGCAATCTGTTCGGCTACGGTGAGATCGGCGAAGAAGGAACTTCCGGTTATCGTCGTTCGTCGGGCGCGCTGCTGTCCATATTCAAAGATCGCCTTCATCGCAAGGAACGCTTCGTCGGCGTGCGTATAGACGAACGCGAAGACGTGTATCCGGCGCTCAAACAATTCTTCGGGCAACGCGGCATAGAGGCATGAAGCCAGCGACGCTACGGCGTTGATTCGGCTTCATGCTTCTGCGTTGCCCGAAGTCTTGCGACCACGCTGCGGTCTTCAAAATTTCGTAGAAAATTCAGAAACACAATCTTTCGCGCCTCTCCGCGATGCGTTCGCACGCCGCCGCTCGTCTCTCTAAACGCAAATTGAATAAAGGTTTAAGTTTTCCTGCGGCGCGTGGCGTCGCGGTTGGAATGTAGTTTGCGTTAGGGACGGTCAGGTCTCCTCTAAGAAGTGTTCAGTGAAATTCGGTTCTCGAACGAGCGCGGGGTCAGGATCAAGTGGGTAAGGGCGGCGCATTTGCCGTCGCGAGGCTTTTGTCGAGCGGCGCAAGGTTCGGGGGAAAATTCTCATTTGAAGCGGGGAGCGATTCCTCAATCGGGCTGCACAAGAAAAAGGCAGCGACAGTTTATTCCTCGACTTCCGAAGCGCCTTCCTTGCCGGACGCCTTACGCGCCATGAGACCATAGAAACGCTTTTCACTCGGCGAACACAAGTCAGGCATGAACCATCCACAAAGGAGTTTCATAATCCAATGAAGAACACATTCAAGAAACGGCTGGCAGGTTTCCTTTCGCTGGCTATGATTGTGCTGAGCCTGTCCGCGTCCTCGGCGGCACAAGAACCGACGGGCGCAATCGAAGGCACAGTGACCGACCCGCAGAACGCCATCGTCGTGAATGCGACCGTCACCGCGCGCAACACGGCCACCAACCTGAGCCGCACCGTGACCACCGGCGACGACGGGCGTTACAGCATCCGCCAACTCCCGCCCGGCAACTATGAAGTCACCGTCTCGGGCACAAACTTTAAGAAGACTGTCTATAAAGACGTACAAGTGGCCGTCGGCCAGAACGCCGCGATTGATGCGCAGTTGCAGATCGGCGGCGCAAACGAAGAGGTCACAATCGTCGGCAGCAGCGAAGCGCAGATTGACCGCGTTGACAACACAGTCTCCGGCGTTGTCGGCACAGTCCAGATTCAGAACCTGCCCTTGAACGGTCGCAACTTCCTAGACCTCGCGCAACTACAGCCCGGCGTCGAAAAGGTCGAGGGCGGCAGCTTCGACCCGACCAAAGCCAACTACACGGGCATCTCCATCGCCGGTCAGGCCGGACGCTCCACGCAGATCGCCGTCGACGGCGGCTCGGTCGTGGACAACGTCGTCGGCACGACCGTGCAAAACTTCTCGCAGGAGATCGTGCAGGAGTTCCAACTCGGCATCTCCAACTACGATCTTTCGACCGGCGCATCCTCGACCGGCTCCGTTAACGTCATCTCGAAGTCCGGCTCGAACGATTTTCACGGCAACGCCTACATCTACGCGCGCGACGATCACTGGTCGGCTTTCCCATCGCTCTCGCGCCTCGACGCGGCGAACGGCATCCCTGTGGCGGCGCGTGCCAACAGAATCCCCTTCGACCGCCAACAGTTCGGCGGCACGCTCGGCGGCCCCATCAAGCGCGACAAGCTGTTCTTCTTCTTCAACTATGAAGGGAACAATCAGGACGGCTCGGCGCTGCACAACCCGACCGAAGCGCCGTCCTTCGCCGGTTTCACCGCAAACCCGTTCGATGAAAAATTGCTGACGGCGAAGATCGACTGGATCATCAGCAACAAGACGAACCTCTACACGCGCTACTCGTTCAACGACAACTTCCAGGATGTGCCGTTCGCGCCCGGCTCCGGCATCGTGCCGCGCGCCAGCGCCTCGCGCATCTTCGAGTCGAACAACCAGCTCGTGTCGAACCGCTCGCACAACGTCGTCATCGGCACGACGCACACGTTCAGCCCGACTGTGACCAACAACTTCGTCGTCAACATCAGCGACTTCTCGAACGAGATCGATCCGGCGGTCGAAGGCGTTCCCGAAATCCGCATCCTCGGCTCGCAGTTGTTCCGCACGGGCACCAACGCCATCGCTCCGCAGAGCACCTATCAGGAGCGTCTACAGTTGCGCGACGACCTGACGAAGATACACGGCAACCACACCTTCCGCTTTGGCGGCAACTACGAGCGCACCTCCATCAACGGGACGTTCGCCTTCGCCAAGCCCGCACGCATACGTCTCTTCGACCCGGCGACCATCGATCTGCCGCCCTACGTGACGGAAGCCGACTTCCTGAACGCTCCCGTGCGCGACATCTCGATGGGCATCGGCAGCGACGTGCTGCCCTTCAATTCCGATCGCAGCGACACGCTCAATCATCGCTTCCAGTTCTACGGCAACGACACCTGGAAGCTCACCAACAGGTTCACGGCGAACTTCGGTCTCTCGTACCGCATAGACTCGAACCTGTGGAATCACGATCAGCCGCGACCGGCCATCGTCGCGCCGCTCTTCGGCAAAGGCACCGCGCCCGCCGGACGCGACAACAACAACATCGCGCCGCGCGTAGGCTTCGCTTGGGACGTGGCCGGTAACGGCAGGACGGTCGTGCGCGGCGGCGTCGGCATCTACTACGACAACACCATCGACAACCTGCGCCTCTTCGAGCGCGCCGACCTCGGCCCTCCGGGAGCGGAACTCTTCCTCGTCGGCGTTGATCTGCGCAGCCCGCTCTTCCCGGGCGGCGACGGTCGCTTCAACAATGGTCAGTTGACGCTCGCACAGGCGCTCGCCCTCGTCGGCCCTGCGCGCGCAGACATCGAATCGCGCCAGTTCAACTGCCCGGCAGGCCAGACCTCGCTCGAATGCGCGGGCGCGATCTCCGGCCCGCTCTTCTCGACCGAGTTCGAGGTGCCCTACTCGATCCAGTACTCCATCGGCGTCCAGCGCGAACTGCCTTGGAAACTGCTCTTCCAGGGTGACTTCAACTATCGCAAAGGTCTGCACGAAGTCATCGTCTATGACATCAACAAGATTGACGACGACATCACCGGCCCGCGCTCGGCCTACCCGAACACCGTGCCTTACGCCGACGCGTCCGGCTTCTCGACCTACGTGGCCGGTCTCTTCCGTCTCGACCGTCGCTTCTCGAACGGCTTCCAGATGACTGCGAGCTATTCGCTCTCGCGCTTCAAAGCCTTCGGCGGCGACGCGCTCGGTCTGGGTGCGACCGTCACCGATCTGAACAACTTCAGGCCGGAGTTCGGCCCCGCCGGTCTCGACCGCACGCACCGCTTCGTCGTGAGCGCGATCTACGAACTGCCTTGGTTCCGCAAGAGCGACAACGGCTTCAAGCGCAACGTCCTTGGCGGCTGGCAGGTCTCTATGATCTCGACGGCGTTCAGCGGCATCCCGCAGAGCGTCTTCCTGCCGCACTTCGCAGACCTTTCGCGCACGGGCACGTTCGCTACTTACCTGCCCGGCACGCGCAACGGCTCAATCGGTCGCGACATCCGAAACGTGGGCGACCTCAACGCGCTCATCACCGCTTACAACGCGAGCATCCCGACGCTCGGCGTGGATTGCGGCGAAGACAGCCCGACCGGACGTTGCGACAGCAACAACCCGGCCTACGGCGACCCGATCACGCGCCTCGCGCTCTTGCCCGCCGACACGCAACTCGGCGGCGATTCGATCATCTCGCAAGACCTGCGTTTGACGAAGACGTTCCGCTTCAACGAACGCATGGGTCTCGACCTGATCGGCGAGGTCTTCAACCTCTTCAACGTCGCGAACCTGACCTACCCGGCAGCCATCACGCTCGCCGACGAGGGCACGTCGCCGACCGAGATCAGGACGATCACACACGGGCCGAGCGCGCGCACCACGAGCGTCTTCGGCACGGGCGGCCCGCGCGCCTTCCAGTTCGCCGCGAAGTTCCGCTTCTAAGCGAACGCTTTCCGGTTGTTTGACTATGGTGGAGCCTGAGACACGGGCTCCACCATTTTTTCATCGCCGTCTCCAAAAACGGCGATGCGCCGACCCCGTTTTACGTTCGAGCAATCTTCTCTAGAGAGGTATTTTCGCCATGCGACGCCGCCAACATATCCAACTCGCGCTCGCTTCAACTCTCTGCTGTCTCATCATCTGCGCCGCCCTCGTCTCGACTCCTCCGGCGCTCGCGCGGCAAGGCCACACCATTCGCGGCAAAGTGCGCACTTCTGCCGGTTACAGCGTGCCGCGCGTGACTGTCAGCTTGGAGAGCGGCAGCGGCGCGTTGATCAATCAAACCGTCACTAACAACGAAGGCGATTTCTTCTTCGGCGGTCTCGAAGACACGAGTTATCAAATTACTATTTCAGCACCCGACTACAATCCGGCGTCCGAACGTGTGGAGTTCGTGCGTAACGTCGGCGCGGGCGACCCCGGCGAGACGCGCACCGTCGAAATCACGCTCGTCGGGCGTGGCGGCGTGCGACCGCCGCGCGCCGGACTCAACTTCGCGCAGAACGTGCCGAAGGCCGCGCGCGACGCTTACGAGTTGAGCCTCAAACATTTGAAAGAGAACCGCGCGCCCGACGCGCTCGTCGCGCTCCGCGAAGCCACGCGCATTTTCCCGGACTACTTCGACGCGCATTTCCTGCTCGCCAGCGAGCACATCAAGCAGAACAAATTAAGCGATGCGATCACGGAGTTGAACGAGGCGCAGCGCATCAATCCGAAGGACGACCGCGTGTGGCATGCGTTCGGCAGCGTGTTGATGCAGCAACGCAAGTTCGCTGTGGCGGCTCGCGTCTTCGCGGAAGCTGCGCGGCTCAGTCCGAACGATCCGCAGTACCCGCTCCTTGCGGGCACGGCATTGATCGAGCAGGCCGCGACGATTGATCCGTCCAAGACGGAGGAACGCAACTACGCGCTCGGTGAAGCCGAAAAATCGCTCGCACGCGCCTACCAGTTGAGCGAACGCAAACTCGCCGCCGTCCACCTCCAACTCGCGCGCTTGCATGAACGACGCGGCGACCGCGCACGCGCCGCCGACGAACTCGAACAATATCTGCGCCAATCGCCCGACCTCAAAAACGCCGCCGCCATACGCGAAGCCGTCAAAACCCTGCGCGCTCCCGCCGCAACCGACAAGAAAACGCCTTAAGCCAAGTAAGTCTCAAGTCTCAAGTCCCAAGTCTCAAGTCAAAAACTTGCCTTCGACTTGGGACTTGAGACTTGGGACTTGGGACTTTTTTGTTTGCGCCTTGCCCTCTTCACGCTTCGAGAGGAAAATACGCTTATGGCAGACGACCGCGAAATCAAAGACCTCGAACGCGCCCTCGAACAAATCTGGGAGATCGCGCGCGGGTTCGGACTCGATCCCTTCCCCACGCGCTTCGAGATCGTGCCCGCCACAGTGATGTACGAGATCGGCTCTTACGCCCTGCCCGGTCGCTACTCGCACTGGACGTTCGGCAAAGCCTATCATCGCATGAAGACCATGTACGACTTCGGCCTCTCGAAGATTTACGAGGTGGTCATCAACACCAACCCGTCCTACGGCTTCCTTTTGGAAACCAACAGCCCCATCCAGAACAAACTCGTGATGGCGCACGTGCTCGGCCACGTTGACTTCTTCAAGAACAACGCCTACTTCTCGAAGACCAATCGCCGCATGGTCGAATCCGTCTCCTCTCACGCCGGACGCATGGGCGAATACGAGTTCAAGTACGGGCGCAAAACCGTCGAGGAATTTTTAGACGCCGTCCTCTCCATCGAAGAACACATTGATCCGAACTTCTTCATCAAACAAGATCGCCCGCCGCAAGACGCCGCGCAGCGAGCCGCCGCCCTCCCCAAAGAAGGCCGGTACGATGACCTCTGGAAACTCGGCGAGCCGCAGCAAGCGCCAACTGAACCCGCCCCCGAACTACCGCGCGGCCAGCGTCTCCCCGAAAAAGACCTCGTCTACTACATCATGCGCAACTCGCCCGCGCTCGCCGATTGGCAACGCGATGCGATGGCGATGATCCACGAAGAGATGGAATATTTCGTCCCGCAGATGCAGACCAAAACATTAAACGAAGGATGGGCTTGTGCGACCGGCGACTCGCTTCTGCTCACAGAGTCCGGATTCATCCGCTTCGATGAGTTATACAAGTCGGGTAAAAAGATTCGTGTGGCTGGCGGCGACGGCGCGTGCGCGCTCTACGAAATTACCGATTTCCACTGTGAACGCTTAGCCCCAACTCTTCGCATACGCACGCGCCGCGGGCTGACGATTGAAGGCGCGCTTAAACACCGGCTGCTGCTGCCTGATGGGGATTGGACTTACCTTGCAGACGTGAAAGTCGGCGATAGAGTGCATGTCGAGATCGGCAATAATATCTGGCCGAAGAAACAACCACCGTTGCCCTTCATGCCATTATCGCCGAGCGCAACGTTGGAGACAGTGGCGGCACAAGCAGGTGTTTCAGCATGGACGGTCATACGCCACCTTCGCGGGCAGCGCACTCTCAGAGTAAAGGAGATCGAAACCGCCTTGACGGCGACCTCTTACCAGACCGGCATGACGGGGAAAGTTCTGAGTAGCCGTTCACGGCTTAAAGCCCCTCGGCAACTAAGTGTCGATCTGGCTTGGCTACTAGGCTTCTTCGTCGGCGACGGCAATCGCACGAAGTCGGGCATTTGCCTGACCTGCGGGGACGAGGAGTTAGTGGCTAAGTTGACCGAAATTGTCGAGCGTGAATTCGAGTTGCGGGCGCGCGTAAAATGGGATGCGACGGAGACGGGCGGACGCTGGCGCGTCGTCGTACATTCGCGCGAACTGCTGCGATGGCTGGAATGTGTCGGGATCGATCTGCGCGCGAAATCTCCGGATAAGAAAATACCGGCTCATATCCTTAGTTCAACGAAACAAATCGTTTCGGCTTTCCTGCAAGGTTACTTCGATGCCGACGCGTATGCCGGACGCGAGGGCGTGCGCCTCTCTTCGAGCAGCGGGGAGTTGATTCGCACGGTGCAGATCATGCTCTTGAATTACGGTATCCTCTCGACCCAGCGGCCTCACCCGGACGGCTGCACGCAACTTGAGATCGCCGGAGCTTCAGCCGCGCTCTTTCTGCATGAGATAGGCTTTAGCCTGACACGCAAACAGCGTGCGTTGCGCGACTGTGTCGAAGGGCATCGTTGGTTTAGGAAAGAGGATTTAAGCGATACGGTTGTCTCCGTCGAATATGGCTGCGCGGATGTGTACGACATCACGGTTGATACCAAACACGCTTACGTCGCCAACGGTTTCGTCAACCATAATTCCTTCTGGCATTCGCGCATCATGCGTGAGCTTGAGTTGACCGACACGGAATCCATAGAGTTTGCCGAACTGCACGCGGGCGTCGTCTCGCCGCACAAGGGTCAGTTGAATCCGTATTATCTGGGCTACAAGATTCTGGAAGATATAGAGAAGCGTTGGGACAACCCTACGGCGGAGGAGCGCGAGCGGTTCGGGCGTACGGGTGGGCAAGGGCGCGAGAAGATTTTCGAGGTGCGCGAACTCGACAACGACGTGTCTTTCCTGCGCAACTACCTGACCGAAGAGTTGTGCGAGGAGTTGGACTTGTTCGTCTTCGAGTTAGTCGAAGACGAGGAGTGGACGGTGACGGAGAAGCGTTGGGAGCGCGTGCGCGATCAACTCGTCTCGAACATGACCAACTTCGGCTTCCCCTACATCGTCGTCGCCGACGGCGACTACAACCGCAACCGCGAGCTCTACCTCAAGCACCAATTTGAGGGCGCGGAACTCGATTCAAACTACGCGCGCAAAGTCCTCGAATACGTACACCGCCTCTGGGGTCGCCCCGTCCACCTCGAAACCAACGCCGACGGCGAGCCGGTCGTCATGCACTACAACGGCGAGGAGCACGAGGAGGATTGAGCAAACGATTAGTGAAAGGCTGTTCGTTGTCCGTTGTCCGTTGTTTATGCCGAGTCGAGCGAGTTACTAAAGATTCAACTAAACAACTGACAACGGACAACTGACGCTTTTCACTCATCCTCTTCCTTAACGTCCTTCCGACGTGATGGTGAAGTCGTCGAAGTAGCTCACGCTGTCGGTCTTCGACCACACGCCGACTTTTCCCGAGACAGCTTCTGAGAGCGTGTAATCGAGCAGGTGCTTGCCGTCGAGCGCGGCCTGTAGGTTCGTGCCGTGAACGGAGATTTGGAGGCTGTGCCAGGTGTTCATCTGGAGCGGCACGTTCTCCGAACCCTTCTTGACGAAACTGCGCTTGCCCTTGTTGAAAGTCCAGAGCACGACGTTGTCTTCTTTGCCGTTGAATCGCACGGCCAGATAGTCGCCGTTGGGCTTCAGGTTGAAGAGGATGCCTGCGCATTGATCCAACTGTCCGGCGACGAGTTTGAAGCGAATGCTGATCTCGCCGTCGTGAAAGTCGGAGATGTCTTTAGCGACCGCATAGGGAAAATAGGCGAACGCTTTGACGTTGTCTATAAATTCTTCGTGGCGCGAGCCGTAGATGGCGCGAGCCTTCTGCGCGAGGCCACCTGCGGGTTGGCCGCGCAGCCACTGCCGCCCGTCCACCGCGAGCACGCGCTTGCCGCCGTCGTCCGCGATTGACCAGTTGCCCACGACCGAGAGAAATTTCGCGGACTCACGCCCGACCGTCTCTTTCGATAGATCAACTCTGGTTGTTTTCGCGCGGCCGCCCGAAGTTTTCTTGGCGCGCTGCGCCGACACCTGAACGACGGGCGCGAGCGTTGCGATAACGAGAGTTAAAATTGCGATGCGAGTTTTCATATCCAGCTCCTTCACCTGCGAGTCAGCCACCAAGCCACCAGCGTGGCGAGCGGCCAGAGACCATAAAAAATCCACGAAGCCCAACGCGGGCGCGCGGCCAGAGGGTAGCCGGGAAAGTCGTTCTCTGCCGTGTGCTGCTCCTGCGGCGTCGGCGGCGCGACGCCCGCCAGCTTGTAGATCGTTTCCAGCACGACCGGCTCGATGGTGGAACGCTCCAAGACCTTCTGCCCCGCCATCTCGTACCAGATTTCGCCGTAATGATCTTCGGCGTTTTCAAACAAACCCGTGCGGCTCGTCGCCGCGTAATCAACGTCAACGCGCGGCAGCACGCGACGCAGTTTCTTCAAGACGTTCTGCTCAAGGTCTGTCAGGCGCGGGTCTTCGGCCGATAAAAAGACTGTCACGCCGAGCGGCTGTTGTATACGTTGAAGCAACATCTCGTCGGCGTGCGGAAACGAGTTGCGACGGTTTTCGCTAAAATCCCAACTCGCGCGCAACGCGCCCGCGCCGAGCATCACGAACGCAAGAACGACAAACATGCACGCAGTTACCAGCGCGCGAGCGCGCAGGCTTCGCCCCGTGTGCATCCAGATCGCGGCGACGACAAAACCTGCGACGCCTGCGAGCAGCATCACCGCGACGGTATTCAGTCGCAGCAATCCCTGTTCAAAAAAACGGAGCGCGGCGGTCGGCGTGTAGTTCGCCAACTGTTGCAGGAGTCCGCCCCTGCCCGCCGCGATGAAGTCGAGCGCCCAAGTGCCGACCGTGAAGCCAAGCGTCACGATGGCCGCGCTCGCCGCGCTCTCCGAAAGCGCGGCGGCTGCGAACGCGATGCCGCCTGAGAGCACGGCGCGCAGCAGGTGTCCGACGAGGAGGTTCAAAGTCTCCGGCGCGTACAGGTGGCCGCCGTAAGTCTTCCACAACAGAACTGCTACGAGACCCGGCAGCCACGCGACGAGCCAGCCGCCGACGAGCACCAACGCTTTGATAGTGATCTTCGCGCCGAGTCCGCCGGGAAGCTGTAGCAGGAGCTTCAAGCCGCCCGCCTCCTTCTCCTGCGACAGCATCCGTATGGCGACGAACGGCAGAAGGAACGTGGCTACGAGATCGTAAGCCCCGAACGTGGGCGCGAGGATGCCGTCGAGCGGCGTCAACGCTTGCGGGAGCGCGGCAACGCCGCCTCCGATGCCGCTCGCTTCGGCGTACAGACCGAGCGCGGTGATAAACGAGTGGCCGACGAGCGGCCCCGTCATCAACAGCAACAGCCAGAAGGCGCGCGACGCCAGCAACTCGCGCCACTCCTTCGACAGCAGTTGGAGGAACTCACGTGAGCGCAAGAAAAATCTCCTCCACGCCGCCGTCCGGCTGTGCTGCCAGCGCGCGCAACTCGGCGATGCTTCCAACGCCTGCCACGCGTCCCCCGCTCAAAAGCACCAGCCGGTCGCACACGCGCCCCGCATCCACGAGTTGATGAATCGAGAGTATAAGCGTCCGACCGCGCGCCGAGTGTACTCGCAGCAGAGTCATCACGTCGCGCGTCTGCCGCAAGTCCAGACCGTCGAACGGCTCGTCGAGCATGAGCAGCGGGTGCGGCGTGAGTAGTCCGAGCGCGAGCAGGACGCGCTTGCGCTCTCCTTTCGAGAGCGATGCGATGCGCGCACGCATGACGGCTTCGAGCCGTAGAGGTTCGACCAACTCGGAGACTCCGACGCTGGCGCGCGGGTAGAGCTTCGCAAAAAATCCGAGCGCCCACTTCACAGTCTGCTGCGCCCAGGGGTTGATCGCGTCGGGCAGGTAAAACAGTGCTTCTTTGCGGCGCGAGGCGGGCAGCGGTTGTTCAAGATACGTGACACGCCCGGCGTCCGAGGGCATCAGTCCCGCGAGACATTCAAAGAGCGTAGTTTTCCCTGCGCCGTTGGGGCCGATGAGTCCCAACACCTCGCCCGCGCGCACGGAAAAACTGATCTCTTCCAGCACCCGCCGCGCTTTGAAACGCTTGCTTACGCCCTCGACTGTCAGCAGTTCGTTCACTCGAACTTATGTAGCACACGACGAAGCCGGGCGCATAGCAGCGGCGAAGATGGCGAGCAGGCGTTCGAGACGCGTTGCAGGCTGGCGACGCGTCTCGATTGCCTCGCTTGCAGCTTTACAAAACGGACAGCCGCCTAGAAACGCAGGCGACCGATGAATTGAAATTCGCGCCCCGGATCGACGTTCGCGATGCCGCCGACGATCTGGCCGAAGGTCGGGAGCGGCTGCCCGTTGGCGTTGTTGCCGTAGACGCCGTTTCGCCCGACGGTGTTCGGATGATTGAAGAGGTTGAACCCTTCGGCGCGCAAGTCCAGATGCACGCGCTCGGTCAAATGAAAATCGCGTTCGAGGAACAACGCCACGTCGTAGACGGGCGAGGTGCGCCCGGCGTTGCGCCCGATGAGCGCGCCGCCCACGATTGGGCGATCCGTGTTTGCGCCGTCGCCGTTGTTGTCAACGCCGGTCGTGATGTTGAAAGGGCGACCCGAAGCGAGCGTCACGAGTTCGCCGACGGTGAAATGGAAGGGCAGTTGCCAGAAGCCGCTGATGGCCGCGCGGTGGCGTTGATCCAGAAGGCTATCGCCGCGCTCGAACGCTCCGACCTGATTCACGTCGTTCGGGTCGCCGCCGGGCGCGTCCGGCTCGACCGTGTTGATGGTGTGCGAGTAGGTGTAGCTGGCGAGCAGTTGGAAGTTGTGCGTGAGACGCTTGTTCAGGTTCAACTGCAAGCCGTGATAGAGACTGCTGCCTTCGTTGACCGTCGCCTGTATGCGGCGAAAGCCGTTCGGGACGGGAAGTATTGGGCGCGTCGCGTCGGCCTGCGCCGCGCTGCGCGTCTGTCCGGCTGCGGTACGCGCGAACGGCGCGGGCGCGTTCAGATCGAGATTGCGGTCAATGCCGATGGTGTGCGCGTAGACGTAATCGGCGGAGAGCACCCAGCCGCGCCACAGTTCGCGTTCCATGCCGAGCGTGGCCTGCTGCGTGTAGGGGTTCAGGAGTTTGTCGGGGTAGCCGCGAAGGCGCGACACGTCGAAAAATTGGTTGTAGTAGCTGGCGCGACCCGGACGGATGATGATGTCGCGCGCGGGCAGCACCGCGCCCGCAGGGAATGCGCGGATGGGCGCAAACGACGTGGGGAAGCCGAGTTGGCCGGGCGTCGCGCTGAAGGTGAAGAGTCCCGTCGGGCCGCTGATGGCGTACTGCGCTCCGGCGTTCGCGCGAATCTCCGAATAGTAAATGCCGTAGCCGCCGCGCAAGACCGTGCGCGTGTCGCCGCGCAGGTTGTACGCGAAGCCGACGCGCGGTCCGAAGTTGTTACGGTCGTCGGTGAACGTCTGCCGCTCGTAGCGCAGGCCGAGATTCAAAGTGAGATCGCGGCGGGCGCGCCAATCGTCCTGCACGAAGATGGCTGTGAGCCATTCGCGCTCGTTGTAATTGACGTTGCCGAAACTTTGCGTGTAGCGCTGGACGACAGCGGGCCGGAGGTCTGCCGCCGTGAGTTGATTGATCGGCGTGCGGACGCCGGGCTGCAAAGTGAACTGGCCGAGCGTGAAGCCCGCGCCGAACTCCTGCCCGTTGCCGCCCGACGAAGAAAAGATCGCGTCGCCGCCGACTCTCAAGTTGTGGCTGCCGCGCACGAGAGTCAGCGTGTCTGCGATCTGGTATTGATGGTTGATGAGCGTGGCTTCGCGCGATTCGCCTTCGGTCGCAAGGCCGGGGCGCACAAACTGCGTCGAAGGATCAACCGGCCTGAACTGCGTGATCGGCGAAGCGAGTTGAAACTGAAAGCGCACTTGATTGATGGCCGACGGGTTGATGATCGCCGTCTCCGCGAGTTGCGCGGCGTAGGTGCTGCGGCGGAAGTTGCGCGCCGCGCTGGGGAGGTTGTTGCCGCCGACGGCGTCCGACGGGTTCGTGTCCGTGAACACGTCCAGGTTCGCCCTTCCGGAGAGCGTGTGCCGGTCGTTGATACGGTGATCAATGCGACCGATGAAAAGCGTCTGTCGGAAGCGCCCTTGAAAGATGCCGGGCGCAAGCGACGAAGTGACCGGAGTGTCGCGGCGTTGGCTGCTGACTTCGCCGCCGACCGTAAAGTGTGTACGGTCGCGTCTGATGGGGCCGGAGACGACCGTGCTCACTTGCGTCAGGCGATCGGGCGTGGCGAAGAGAGAGGCGGGCTGTCGCGCCTGAAAACTGTCGGGTCGTTTGAGAAAGAGAATCTCGCCGTGTACGTCGTTCGTGCCTGACTTGGTGACGAGGTTGACGGCATTGCCGGTCGTGCGCCCGAACTCCGCGGAGGCCGCGTTGGTCAAGACCGTGAACTCTTGCAGCGCGGCGATGGGGATGGCCGTGAAGATCGTCTGTCGTCCCCAAGCGTCGTCGCCCGTCGAGCCGTCGATCTCGAAAGTTGTCTGGCGACGACCGCTGCCGTTGACGATGAAGAGAAATTGATTGATGAACAGATCGCCCGTGCCGCGCGCGGGACGCACCGCCGAGTTGGTGAAGACGAGGCTCGTCACCTTGCGCCCGAAGGTCGGCGTGTTCTCGATCTTCACTGTGTCGAGACGCGTGCCGAGTTGCGGCGAGTCGGAGCGCACGCCTTCGACCGTACCGTAGATGTCAACGTTGGCTTCCTGAATCTGCGGCGTCAGCGTGACGTTGACGGTCGCCGTCTCACCCGCACGCAGCGTGATGCCGCCCGTCTCGCTGCTGGCGAAGCCGCCGCCGGAAAACGTGAGCTTGTACTGCCCTGTGAGCGGAAGGCTCGCGAGCGTGTAGTAGCCTTCGTCGTCCGTGCGCGCCTCGCGGTGCAGGTTGGTCGCCTCGTTGATGAGAGCGACGCTTGCGCCCGCCACCGCTGCGCCGTTGCCGTCAACGACACGCCCGCGCACGGTCGCCGTGTCGGGCGTCTGCGCGTTAAGCGACGAGGTGAAAATAGACAACAGTAACGCGCACACGATAACGAGCGCGTGCGCGCCGTGCAACAATTTTTTGAGCGACATGAAAGCCCTCCGGCCATGCGGCGGGCGTGTGGCGTCGATAGCGAGTGATATGTTCATAACAACCTTTGTCGTGGCGAAGTGGAAGATACACATGGAACCCTTGAGCCTTGCAGAGCCTTGCGTCGCCGCCAATGCCGAATCTGTGCGTTGCCTCATGCTCGCGGCGGAAGATGCCAACTCTGTTGTGGCTCGGAAGTAGTAAAAACTAACACCGGAATATTAACTACTACCAGCGCTCGTAGTTTGCGCCCCCGCCCGCGATAAGCGATATTGGAGTGACTTATGAGCCGTCAAACGTTCGTTAAAGAGAGCGTAATTCGCTCGACGCCCGCGCGCGTCTTCGCCTTCCACGAACTCGCGGATGCGCTCACGCGCCTGACGCCGCCCTGGGAAGCTTCGCGCGTCATACAGGCGGCGCGGATTTCCGAAGTCGGCTCGGAGGCGATCGTCGAGACGCGCATACTCGGCGTCGTGCCCGCGCGCTGGGTCGCGCGCCACACGGCCTACGATCCGCCGCGCATGTTTGAAGACGTGCAGGTCAAAGGGCCTTTCCACTACTGGCGTCACCGTCACTTGGTCGAGCCGCACGCAGACGGCGCGCTCCTCAGAGACGAGATCGAATACGAACCACCGCTCGGCTTTTTAGGCCGACTCGCAGAACCCTTCCTCATCACCCCGCGCCTCAAAAAACTCTTCGACTATCGCCACGCCGCGACGCGCGAATGGTGCGAAGAAAGCAGTGACGAGTGACGAGTAACAAGTTAGAAAAGTGATGAGTGATGAGTGATGGGTGATGAGCAAAAACAAAAGCCTTGTCTTTTACTCATCACTCATTACTCATCACTCATCACTTTTCTGACTCGTCACTTGTCACTTGTCACTCGTCACTGTTCTTCCCCCTCCATGCGTAAAGCCTTGCCGACGGAAGGGTCGCGGCGGACGCGCCAGATTTTCGAGTCGAGGTAGTAGTGTATGAAGGCGTAGCCCCAGAAGAATGAGGCGACGAGTTGCGTGAGTTGCGACGCTCGCCCGCTCGTGTAAGAGATGTACTGGCGCGGCAGTTGATACCAGAGGCCGAAGAGGACGCCGAAGGCTAGGTAATAAATGAGGCGACGGCTGATGAGTTCCGCCGCGCCGTGACGCGTGCGCGCCGCGTCGCACGCGTACTTGCGATTATGAAACCAGATGAGGCGATGATATTGCAGGTTGTGATAGATCGTCAGTATGGCAACGATGGCGATGGGCTTGTGCGGCATCGGCGTGAGGAGCACCGCCCAGTGCATCGGCACGCAGGCGGCGAGCAGCAGATACTTCGGCACGTCGAGCGGTTGTCTCTGCACAGCGCGCTGCAACTGGCGGAGCAGCCAGAGAAGCGCGACCGCGATGGTCGCCGCGAGCAGCGCCGTCTCCAGGTAACCGATCCCGCCCGTGAGTCGCGCGGGGACGCGCGTTAACGCCTCCGCGTCGCGTGCGACGAAGGCGACGAACGGGTATGTGAGCGCGAGCAGTATGAAGAGACGGTCGAGCGCATTGTCTACGGGCGCGAGGTCGGCGTTCTTCTTTTTGTAGAGCACCATGAAGCCGTAGTGCTGTTTGACGAGATGGTAGTAAGCCCAGAGCGCGGCGAGGAAGAAGAAGACGAGGCCGAGACCTGCGACGACCATCAAAGGGCCGATGGCGAAGAAGGCGAGCGACCCCCAGAGCAGACGCCCGCGCGTCTGTCTCTCTTCGCGGTCGAAGTATGTGCGCGAGAACGTGCCGAAGACGTGCGGCGCGTCAATCAGGATCGCCCACGCCGCGACCATCGGCACGAGCGGCACGCCGCCGCCGACGTAGAGCGCAAGGAGCGCGTAGCTTGAAGCGACCGAGCCGATGAACCAGAGAAGATCGTCGCGCGCGCTGATGAGCCAGCGCACGGACAGCGCGCGCGTGCCTACAGCGTCTGCGTGCGCGATAACTGTCGCCGTGCTGGTTGTCGTGTTGGCCGACATAAAGGAAAAATTTTCCGCGCTTCGCTCCTTCGCGCGTACACGCGGCGTGGACACGCGGCGCGCGCCCGCTTCATAATCTGCTAAAAGTTCGGACGCGCGAGGAGACGAATTTTAGCATAACGAGAGAGCCGCGCGCGCGAGCCGTAAACGAAGGGAAATCCCGATGCCGACGAACGACGAAGCGCTGCACGATCTGCTGGCGAAACTTTTTCAGGCACACCCCTGGCACGGCGTCGCGCCGGGCGGCGGCGAGGACGCGCACGCGGTCGTCAACGCCTATATCGAGATTGTCCCGACCGATGCCGTTAAGTATGAACTCGACAAGCCTTCGGGACACCTCAGAGTTGATCGCCCGCAGCGTTTCTCCTCGATGTGCCCGACGCCCTACGGCTTCATCCCGCAAACGTTTTGCGGCGAGACGGTGGCCGCGCTCTGCGAGTCGCGCGTGGGTCGTACAGGCATACGCGGCGACGGCGACCCGCTAGACATCTGCGTGCTCACCGAGCGACCCGCCGCGCACGGCGACTTCTTCGTACACGCCTTGCCCATCGGCGGCCTGCGCATGATCGACGGTAACGAGGCCGACGACAAGATCATCGCCGTCCTCGAATCCGACGTGACTTACGGCCACTTGCGCGACATTGCAGAAGTCCCGTCCGGGCTCGTTGATCGCCTGCGCCATTATTTTTTGAGCTACAAGCAACTGCCGCAGGAAGCCCCGCGCCGCGTAGAGATCGCGGACGTGTACGACCGCGCGGAGGCTGCGGAAGTCATACGCCGGAGCGTCGCCGACTACCGCACGCGCTACGGCGCGCCGGAGACGCGCATCGCGGAGTTGCGGCGTTTGTTGATTGGTGGAGAGTAGCTTTCGATTGAGGAAGAGATAAAGCATTCACCGCAGAGACGCAGAGAGCGCAGAGGGGGCGCAGAGAGAAGAACAATGTCTTTCTCTGCGCCCCCTCTGCGCTCTCTGCGTCTCTGCGGTGAATAGCAATGGGAACGTGCCGCTTAAAAGAAACTGCTCAACGTTGCTCTGCTTTCTCCACCACGCCGCATTTCGGACAGATCAACTCTTGACGAGATTCGTTGCGCCAGCGTGCGCGCGGGGCGGAGGAGAGTTTCGGCTCGCGTTCTTCCGCCTCGCCTTCGCTGAAAAAACGTGCGCGCGCGTTTCTCTCCGATACACGCGTTGTTGTCGTCGTTTCCGCGTCCGTGCAATGGCGGCACGTCCAGCCGTAGCCTTTGTTGACGAAATGCTGCATGAAGACAGAGAGTTCAGAGACTAGAAGTTAGAGGTTAGCAGAAAGCAGTTCGTTTCTTTCTCTAATCTCTAACCTCTGACCTCTGCATTTAGTTATCTTCTGACCGCGCCGCGACGGTCGGGCAAAAGCCGCACGGGAACTTTGACGCGGCGGTTGTCGCGGAAGACTTCCACCTGCACGACATCGTTGAATTGATGTTTGTCGAGTATGCGGTAGAGGTCGTCGCCGTTGCTGACGCGCTCGCCGTCTATGCTGGTGATGATGTCGCCGAGTTCAACGTCGCCGTCCGGCGTCTGCTCAAGGCCGCGAAGGCCAGCCGCCGATGCCGAACTGTTCGGGTATACCTGATAGATGCCGACGCCTTCCGCGACGGGCAGGCGTATTTGCAGGTTGCCGACGTTGAACGGGACGATGCCGAGTTTCGGACGTACGACCGCGCCGTTCTTGATCAGTTGCGGCACGATGCGCTTGGCGATGTTTGCGGGGACGGCGAAGCCTACGCCGACCGAGCCGCCTGCGGGCGAAAGTATCTGCGAGTTGATGCCGATCATGCGACCGCTCGAATCGAGTAGCGGCCCGCCGGAGTTGCCCGGGTTGATCGAAGCGTCCGTCTGGATCGCGCCTTCGATCTGACGGTTGTTGCGCGCGCGTATGGGACGTTGCAAACCGGAGATGACGCCCGTCGTCAAAGTGCGCGCGAAGCCGAACGGGTTGCCGATGGCTAGAACCTTCTGGCCGACGACGAGGTTGTCCGAATCGCCGAAGGGAACGATTGTCAGCACGTCGCGCGGCGCGTCAACTTTGATCACGGCGAGGTCTGTGTCGGGGTCTTCGCCCACACGCGTCGCGGGGTAAGCCTTATCGCCGCCGAAACTGACGCTCAACTTCTGCGCGCCTTCGATGACGTGATAGTTGGTCAGGATGTGCCCCTGCGCGTCTATGACGAAGCCGGAGCCGGAGCCTGTGCGCTCGCCCGCGTCCCAGAAGTCGTTGCCGAAGGAGGTCGAGGTGATGAAGACCACACCGGGCGAGATGGCCTTGTAGACTTCGATGTTGTTTTGCTCGTCGGTGGCGAGCGACGGGTTGGTGATTCCGGCGGGCGCGTTCTCGTTGAGCGACGCGCTGCTGCTCGGTTCGAGCAGGCGGTGGCCGTAGCGTTCAACGAAGAAGACGACGCCTGCTGCGATGAAGGCAGACGAAAACGCGATCAGCAGAATCTGGCGTGCGGAAATTCGATACATATATTTGCGTCCTTTGAAATAGCAAAAAACTTACGGCGTAGCGCGTCGCCCTGTTGAGATGCGCGCGGCTCAGTCGCCGTTTGCCCGCGCTTGTCGCACGCGTCCGAAGTAAAGAGCGTGTGCTGTCCGGGGCGTAAAATCTGATACGCGAAAAAGCGCGCGAAGGTTTGAGCCGAGTATAGACGCAAGTGTGCGCGCAGTGAACGCGGCGACGAAGGGATTACGAATTTTCGGAAACTTTAGAAGAGCGCGGCGAGTAGGGCGTCGGGCAAGCTGACGAGATAGGCGATGGCTGCGTCGGCGCGCGGGTGGCCGAGCGCGGAGAGACCTGTTGCGGCGTGTACGAACATGAGCGCGAAGTAGAGGCAGAGCACGAGGCGCAGGCCGCGACGCGCGAGCGCGAGGTGCGACCAGCGATAGAGAACGTAGGCGACGGCTGCGCCGACGGCGAGCTTGGTTGCGAGAAAAGGCATGTTGCCCGCGTTGAGCAAGTGTGCCATCAAGCCGTTGCCTTCGGTCGCCAGCCCGTTGCGCACCCAGATGATGGTCAACTGTGCGTCGAGCCAGTTCAAGAGGAACAGCAACACGCATTTGGTCAGGGCGCTCATCGCTCGCTGAAGTTCTCCTTTACGCTTCGACTAACTTTGTTTAACCCTGCCCCTTAACGATTGAACCCCCAGCTTATTGGGCTGGGGGTTCGCTCAGGCTACGGGAGAAACGAATTCGCTTCGTTTGTATCAACTAGAAAGTGCGAATGCTCGTTTCGTTCCTAAAACTCAAGTCAGAACCGCCTGCTGCAAGCGAGCGGGTTCTATCGTTGACAACACCCGCCCGCTATCGCAGGCGGTTCTGACTTTTTTATTCCAACTCGATGCCGCGTTCTTTGGCGATGCCGCGCGCTTTCATGATGATGTCGTCGTCGACGGGTTCGTCGCTCGCGCCGCCCGCAGTCCAACTCTGCACCACTTCGACGGGGCGACCGAGCGCGACGGCCAACTTCTCGTCGTCCGCCTCGAATCCCTCGTCGCGCAAACGCTTCAAAATCTCGCGGCCTCCCGCTTCGCTCGTCCCGCGGTCGTCAACCGCCTGCTCGTTTCTCTCTTCCATGTAGATTCCCCTTTTCGATGTTTATGCTGTGGCTTCCGACGTTTGCGACTCGTCGCCGGTGGTCGCGTCGTAACCTAAATCCTGTATCTTCTTGATGAGCGTTTTCTCCTGCACGACCGCATCATCGTAAGCGACGTTGGCTGTCTTGCCGCCGTATGTCACGTCCGCGCGAAAGACTCCGGCGGTCGTCTCCAAAGTCTCTTTAATGTCCACCGCGCACGACTCGCAGTGCATACCTTTAATGTGAAACTCCGACTCTCTCATCTTCAACCTCCCCTCGTCAGTGAACGCTCGACGACGCGCATTGCAACGCTTCATGCAGACGGCACACGGCGAACGGTCGCCCGCTGCCTGCCTCTCGCGTTCAGATTGTCATCTTGCTTGATGTGCGGCGTATTATACAGCAGAACCGAGATGAGCGAGCAACCGCCGACGACGAGCAAGAGCATCAAGCAGGCTTTGACGGAAGCCTCCGCTGTTCTACGCGCAGCAGGCGTCGCCGACGCGCGACCCGACGCACGCGCGCTCCTCTCCTACACGCTCTCGCGCGACCACGCGTTTCTGATCACGCACGCGGACGAAGAGATCGAGCCTGCGCTCTACGCGCTCTACGCCGAGCGCATCGCGCGCCGCGCTGACGGCGAACCCGTGCAGTACATCACGGGGCGACAGGAGTTTTACGGTCTCGACTTTGAAGTCACGCCCGCCGTCCTCATCCCCCGCCCCGAAACCGAGTTGCTCGTAGAAGTCGCGCTCGAACTTTTACAGCGCGAACAAAGCGCGCCGCTTCTCTGCGATGTCGGCACGGGTTCGGGCTGCATCCCCGTCGCGCTGCTCCACGAACGACCGGACGCGCGCGCCGTCGGCTTAGACATATCAAACGCCGCGCTTGAAGTGGCCGCACGCAACGCCGCGCGCCACGCAGTCTACGAACGACTCACGCTACTCGTCTCCGATTGCTTCGACGCGCTCGACGCAAAAACGCTCGACGCACGTTTCACGCTCATCACATCAAACCCGCCATACGTCGCCGAAAGCGAAATGCCGCACCTGCAACGCGAAGTGCGCGAACACGAACCGCGCATCGCCTTGACGCCCGGCGGCGACGGCCTCTCCGTCATACGTCGCCTCATTCAAGACGCCCCGCGCTTTCTCGTCGCGGGCGGACATCTCATCTTCGAGATCGGTTACAACCAGCACGAAGCGGTCGCGAAGCTCGTTGACCCGAGCGTCTGGACAATGCTCGACATACACCGCGACCTCCAAGGCATCCCGCGCATCGTCGCCCTACGCCTCAAGCCATAGACATGAGCATCTAGTCGCCGCCAATTGCGTCGTGCTAGAATCCACGCACTTCAACATTAGTTAGCCGTTAGCGATTAGCTGTCAGCCAAACCGCTTTAGCTAATAGCTAATGGCTAACGGCTAACAGCTTCTTTATGGACAAATTTCGTATCACAGGCGGGCGGGCGGTCAGTGGCCGCGTGCAGATCAGCGGGGCGAAGAACTCCGCGTTGCCGTGCATGGCCGCCGCGCTTTTGACGGGCGAGAGCGTGACGCTGCACAACGTCCCTTACGTCCGCGACATCATCACGCAGCGACGCCTGCTCGAAGACCTCGGCGCGCACGTCTTAACGCCCGAACTTCGCACGCACAAGATCACCGCCGCGCACATAGAACTTTTTGAAGCGCCCTACGATCTCGTCAAGACGATGCGCGCCTCCGTGCTTGTGCTCGGCCCGCTGCTCGCGCGTTTCGGTAAGGCGAAAGTATCTTTGCCGGGCGGCTGCGCCATCGGCTCGCGCCCGATCGATCTGCACCTAGAGAGTTTGAAGGCGCTCGGCGCGGAAGTGTCGCTCGAAGCGGGCTACGTCGTGGCGCGCGCGCCGCGCGGCGGACGCCTTCAGGGCGCGACGGTCAACTTCGACAAAGTGACCGTCACGGGCACGGAAAATCTTTTGATGGCCGCGACGCTCGCAAAAGGGACGACGACGCTCAACAACGCTGCGCGCGAGCCGGAAGTGGCCGACCTCGCAGAACTCTTGAACCGCATGGGCGCACGCGTGCGCGGCGCGGGCACGCCGACGATCACGATTGAAGGCGTCGAAACGCTCGGCGCGGCGGAACACACGATCATCCCCGACCGCATCGAGACGGGCACGTTCCTCGTCGCCGCCGCGATCACGAACGGCGAGCTTGAGTTGAAAGATTGCACGCCGGAGCATTCGGCCATCGTCATCGCCAAACTGCGCGAGGCGGGCGTCGAAATCGAAGAAGTCAACCAGAGCACTTTGCACGTCCGCCGTTCGCCGCAAGGGTTGCGCGCGTCGGACATCACGACCGAGCCGCACCCGCGTTTTCCCACAGACATGCAGGCGCAGTACATGACTTTGATGACGCAGGCCGAAGGGCGCTCCTCGATCACCGAGACGATCTTCGAGAACCGCTTCATGCACGCCTCCGAGATGCAGCGCATGGGCGCGCACATTTCGATTGAGGGGCGCACGGCCGTCGTCGAAGGCGCAACAAGGCTTGCGGGCGCGCGTGTGCAGGCGTCGGATTTGCGCGCCTCCGCCTCTCTCGTCCTCGCCGGACTCGTCGCCGAAGGCGAGACGATCATCGAGCGCGTCTATCACATAGATCGCGGCTACGAAAAGATCGAGGACAAACTGCGCGGCGTCGGCGCACAGATCGAACGCCTACGCGACTCGGTCACGGCGAGCCTCCCGCCCATCTCTGAAGTCGGCGTGTTGTGAGTTGAACCCATGAGTTATCGTTGTTTAGTTTGCGGCGAACTCCATGAGGGCTTACCCGACGTGGGGCTGGACAAGCCGGATTACTGGTGGGGCGTGCCGGAAGAGGAAAGAGACAGCAGAGTCGTCCTTTTCGGTGCAGACGCTTGTATTATTGATGATGAAGATTTTTTCATTCGCGGCGTGATCGAGATTCCGATCCATGATTACCCTGAGAGTTTTGGATTCGGCGTCTGGGTGTCGCAGAAGCGAGAAAACTTCTACACATACTTGGACAACTTCAATTCCGCTGAGATCGGCCCATTCTTCGGCTGGCTCTCTACGAACATCAATTATTTTGAAGAGGACACGCTTTCTCTCAAAACGATGGCGCACTTTCGCGGTGGGCAGCAGCGCCCGCGTATTGAGTTGGATTCAACAGAAGATCATCCGTTAGCCGTCGCTCAACGTGATGGCATCAGCCTCGACAAGGCATGGGAGATAGTTCATTTCTATCAAGACTCTAATCAGGAAACGACTTGATGCTTCGCTCAAATTAACTTATGGCTGAACAAGATTGCATCTTTTGCAAAGTCGTGGCGGGCGAGATTCCCGCCGACGTGATTTATCAAGATGATCGCGCGTTGGCGTTTCGCGACATCAACCCGCAAGCGCCCGTCCACGCGCTCGTCATCCCGCGCGAGCATCTGGACTCGCTCGACGATGCTGCCGGAAGCGACGAGCGTTTGCTCGGACATTTGCTGAGGGTCGCCGCGCGCGTCGCCAACGAGCAGGGCTTGTCGGAGTCGGGCTATCGCACAATCATCAACACGGGCGCGGGCGCGGGTCAGTCGGTCTTTCACTTGCACGTGCATGTCGTCGGCGGTCGCAAGCTCAGTTGGCCGCCGGGTTAGAAAGGAGTCGAGCTATGACCTATCAACCGGAAGACCCCAGGGCTTTAATCCATCGCTGGTTTGAAGAGGTGTGGAACAAGGGGCGCGCGGAGGCGATTGACGAGTTGTTTGCGGAGGACGGTGTTGCGCACGGCCTGTCGGACGAGACGGGCGCGCCGCTTCGCGGGCCGCAAGGGTTCAAACCTTTCTTTCAAAGATTCCGCGATGCCTTCCCGAACATCGAAGTGATCGTCGAAGACACCGTCGCGGAGGGCGACCGTGTGGCGGCGCGTTGCACCGTGCGCGCCACGCACGCGGGCGAAGGTCTCGGATTCGCCGCCACACAGAAGCCTGTGGATTTCACGGGCATCGCCATTGTGCGCGTCCGTGACGGTAAGATCGTTGAGGCGTGGAACAACTTCGACTTCATGGCGATGTTTCAACAAATCGGCGCGCTCTGATAATTGCAGATTTCGGAATGCGGATTAGAAGACAGTTGATCTTCTAATCCGCATTCCGAAATCTTTCAGCTTGCCGCGCGTTGCTTGAGTCGTTCCTCTTGTTGTTGCTCGGACTGTTGCACCTTCTCTTCCTTGAGCAGCGAAGTTTCGTATTGCACCTTGCCGACGAGCGTGTCGGAGATGGCTTTGACGAAGCCGATGATGGCCGGGCCGAGGACGATGCCGGGGATACCGAAGGTGTAGACGCCTGCGACGAGCGAAAGAAACATCCAGTAGAAGTTGAAACGCCCCGCGCCGCTCGCAGCCACGCGCGGGCGCAGGAGAAGCGACGAGCCGAGCGTCATCATAATGCCGATGACGAGATAGACGGTTGCGCCGAAGGGGTCGTTGCGAAAGACGAGCAGGTAGATGCTAACGGGGACGTAGATCGCCCACTCGCCTAAGAGCGGGAAGAAGCCCGTCAAAAACGTGACGATGGCGAGCACGAGCGCGAGCGGGATGCCGAAGACGAGGTTGAGCACGAAGATGATGACGGCCTTCAAGAATTGATCTATGAAGACGGCCTGCAACGCGCCGCGAAGCGCACCGCCGACGTTCTCCGTGAGTTTGTCGTAAAGCTCTAAGTAGTCGCCGGGCACGCGTACCTTGATGTAGTTCGAGATGCGCGTGCGGTGCGTGAGCACGTAGAAGACCGTGAAGAAGAAGACTGCGAGCGAGGCGAGGATAAGCGCGGCGCGTTGGCGCAGTTCTTGAATGGCCGCCGCCGAGCGCGTGAGTCCTTCTGTGAAGGCGGCTTCGAGCGTGGCGCGCGTGCCCGCGCGGCTGACGGGGATGTAACGACCGAGCGCGCTGCTGATGGCGTCGCTGATCTCTGCGCGCTGTTGCTGGCTCACGTTCGTAGAGTAGCCCGACAACTCGTGCCACGCGTAACCGGCGACCGCGACGAGCGGCACGACGATGAGCGCAATCGTGACGAGCGCGCTCCCCGCTCGCGCGTGCAGATGTCGCTCCAACCACTCTTGCACCGGCAGCAGAAACGCGCCCGCCACCAGACCTAAGAGCAGCGCAACCAGCACGTGCCCGACGAGCAAAAAGAACAGCCCCACCGCCAGCACGAGCGCGACGCCGTAGACCACTACGCGCTTCGCCTCGCCGATGGTCAAATCCTGCAAACGTCTCTTGTCGTCGTTAGCCATAGGTCGTGGCGTTAATCTAGCACACAACGTTTCACGCCCAGAATGAGACGCGGTCACGGCGATGTGCATATACATAAAAGCGAAAGACTCGAACCACGAAATAACACGAAAGGGTACGAAACTAACTTAGCGTGTCTTCGTGTGCTTTCGTAGTTTCACTTCTTAAGAGATGAAATCGTAAAAAGGCGAGTATGTGTTTGATGATCTGGCGCGAGGTTTCGCTGTCGTGCAACAGGTCGAAGGCGTGCGGTGCGTCGGCGTGATTCACGAATGTCACGGGCAGGTTGTGTGCCAACGCTGCGCACAGGAAACGATCGAGCGTTTCGTTGAGACGGGGAAGCGCGTCTTGCCCCGCACGCGCGATGAACAGAGGCAAGGCGCGCGGGAGATCATTGACGCCTCTCCCCGCGCACGGGTTGGCGAACCCCCACATTCTGGCCGCGTCGCACACGCCGCTAGAGCCTTCGAGGTCGAGCGTGTAGCCGTAGCACAAGACGGCGCACTTCAAATACTCACTATCTTCCTGCATCAGCGCGGAGAGCGCGAGCGGAACATTGCCGGAGCTAGCCCACAAGCCGATCCTGTCCGCGTCAATGCCGAGTGCGCCTGCGTTATGCCGAACATGTCGAAGCAAGGCGCTGAGGTCTGTTGCAGGCTCTCGATTCGTGTAGGTGATCGCCGCCAGCCCCGACGCAGCCGTCAAACGTCCCCAAGAGACGTTCGATGCCATCTCTTTGAACTTGCAGCCGACATTCGCTTCAAATCCCGCGTCGGTAAATCCGGCCACGAAGACGACGGCGGGCAGGCGCGCCCCGCCGCCGCTCTCCGGCGAATCGGGCGGGTAGTAGATGTCCAACGTGAGTACACACTCATCGGTCACGCTGTATTCGACATCACGCTGAACTTTCACGTCGTCCATGCCGGAGATTCGATAGACCAACACTTTCTTCGAGATGGCGGCGGGCTTTGTGTCTTCACTCATCTGCGTTGCTCCTTGCGATAAAACGTCCCTGCAAATACAAAACCCGCCGGGCATTGATATGCCACGACGGATTCATTGTTAGAACTGTAGCGGAGACTTTCCCCGTACAGCGATGCTCTCGAGCGCCTTATACGCTTCCCGCAGCGAAGATGCAACAGCTGAACGTCAAAATTATAGAGTTGCGATTGAGTGTGATTAAGAAGTCGGACTCACCGCAGAGACGCAAAGGACGCAGAGGGGGCGCAGAGAAGAATAATGTCTTTCTCTGCGCCCCCTCTGCGTCCTTTGCGTCTCTGCGGTGAAGGTTTTAAGTCTCACCCAACAGAAGCCGCCGTCTCAGTTATTTAACCTGAAACTGAACGGAGTGTGTGACCGGGTCGTTGCCCGCCTTGAAACTCAGCAAGTATGTGCCCGTCGCGTAACCACTCGTCTTCAGGTTGAAGAGATACGCACCGCTTGTGTACCGGAAGTTGTAATCCGGATTCGCATTGCCAGGGTCAGAGAGCGCCCCCGGCGCGTTATCCGAGATGCGTGTTACAGAGAGCGCCGTCACCACAATGCTCGACGCTGATTGGTTGATGTTGGCAGCGTTCCTCAACTCTAGCTTGATGGGGATGGTGCTGCCGCTCTTGTTCGCCTTCGTCTGGTCGAACAGTGGGTTGATAGAGTAGGCCACGCGGTAGTTGACGCTGCGTTGGGTGGTGTTGCCTGCAACGTCACGCGCGTTGACCGTGAAGGTGAACGCGCCGACCGCACTCGTGTTGAGAGCCGCACCGTTAGCGACCGTGCCCGCGCACTCTGCCACACCTGAGCCGGAATCGGCGCAACTGTAGCTTGCGGCGACACTCTGGTTTAGCAGATAGACTGCATCGACGGCGGGTGATGTGACGTTGATGGTGGGCGCAGTGGTGTCTTGCGGCACGCGCTCGGTGATGATGAAGGGGCTGAGTGAAGAGACGCGCGCGTAGAGGGTGCGCGTCGCGAAGTTGTGCGACGGGCTATCGGGCGCGAGGATCGTGCGGTCGACGAAGTTGGGGACGGGTGGTGGCTCGCCGTGCAGGACGCGCAAGGTGCTGAAGGTGATCGGGTTGGTGATGCCGGGCACCTGGAAGCCGAGCGTGATCGGCCCTGTGTAGACGGCTGTGGTGTGAATCTCGAAGGCGAGCGAGTTGGCGTTGATGATGTACTCGCCGGGGATGCCTTGCAGAGAGTTCGGGTCAATGGGCGTGACGGTCGTCTCGCCCGCCGTCGTGACGTTCGAGAAGGTGAGCGTCGCGCCGTTTTCCGTCACAGACACGTTCGTACCTGCGGGCGTGTCGCCCGCTGGCGTGACAGGCCGCCAGTGGTGGCTGTAGCCGCCGTCGGGGCTGTTCGTCAGGTTCACCAACTGCTGCGTCGCGCCGTCCGACCAGATCGCGTAGACCTGACTCGGGGGCTTGAGGTGTGCGTCGTAGGTGACGACCGCGCCGTCGGGCGAGAACTGCGGGTTAGCGCCCCACTGTATCCCCTCTGTGATCTGCACGCGGTTCGAGCCGTCGGCGTTCGCCGTGTAGTAGCGCGGGATGCCGTCGGAGTGATAGCTGTAGTAGGTGAGGCGCGAGCCGTCGCGCGACCAGCCGAAGTCGTGTATGAACTCGTCCGAGTCGCCCAAGACGAGTTGTGAGTCCGTGCCGTCGGCGTTCATAGAGCGGAGGCCGGGGAAGGCCGCGTAAGAGATTCTCGAAGTGCCGGGAATCCACCGCGCGATTGATACCGACTGCTGCTCTTCCGTGAGCCGCTGGCGGCCTGTGCCGTCGGCGTTCATCACGTAGACCTGTTGCGTGTAGTCGCCGTTGTGCGACAGGAAGGTGAGCTTCGAGCCGTCCGGCGACCAGAGTGGCCGCGTATCGTTCTCGTCGCTCGTCGTCAGTTGCGTCAGACCCGTCCCGTCGGCGTTGACGACGTAGATGTCCGAGCCAGCGCCGTTGTAGGCGTTGAAGACGACCTTCGTCCCGTCGGGCGACCATTCGGGATAGAAAATCCACTCCATACCGCTGACGAGCGTCCGGCGGTTCGAGCCGTCGCCGTTCATCACGGCCAGTTCGACCGCGCCATCGGAGTGCTCGCTCATGAAGACGATCTTCGTCCCGTCGGGCGACCAGCGACCCTCGTCCTCCCACTGGTCGGGAGTCGAGGTCAGGTTGGTCTGGTTCGAGCCGTCAGCCTTCATCGAGTAGATGTCGGTCGTGTTCGTGCCCGGCGGCTGGCGCGTGAAGACGAGCGCCCCGGTCGTGGGCGGAGTGGGCTGCGGCGTCGGGGCTGCGACCGGCTGCGTCCAAGTGAGCGTGAGCGGCGCTTGCTGCCCCCACTGGCCGTCGAGCGCGATGTAGTAGACCGCTCCCGTCACGGCCTCGAAGCGTACGCGGCTGGCGAAGTTAAAGAGCGAGAGGTCGTTGTTCGAAGCGACCTCGGTGAGTGACGCGACATCCGCGCCTGTGTAGACGCCGAGCAGAGGGTCGCCGTGATCGCTGCCCTCGGTCGTGAACTCGACGTAGCCGCTCGCCGGAGCTTGCCAGCGATACCAGATGCTTGCTCCGCCCAACTGGCCTGCGTGCTTCGGCTCGCCCGTCTCCTTCGTGCCGAACAGGTTCGAGCCTGCGACGCTGCCGGACGCGCCCGTGATCTCCTGCGCGTCGGCGAAGTTGTCGTTGGCGGGCGGTGGCGGTGCGGGCACGACCGGCGTCTGGACGGTCATCGTGTTGTTGTCGGGCTGCGGGTCGAAGGTCGTCGTCGTGACGCTCGCAGTGTTCTCCAGCGTCGCGCCGGGGGCTGCCGTGACCGTGCCCTGCACGTAGATGCTCACGCCTGTGTTCGGCTCGACGTCGCCGAACGAGCAGGTGACTGTCCCCGTCTCGCCGTTGGCAGGGGGCGTGCAGGTGCCCACTTCGCTGTAGAAGTAGTTGAGCGCGAAGCCCTGCGGGAGCACATCCGTGAGGTTCACGTCGAGCGCGCGGTCGGGGCCGTAGTTGTAGATGAAGACGGTGTAGCCAGCACTCCAGCCCGGCTGCACGGGGCTGTTGTACGGGCCGTAGTTGAAGATGCCGAGGTCTGCCGTCTTCTGGGAAACGCCCGACTCGATGGTCTCGGCGACCGTGTAGGGGACGCCCGCGAAGCTGGCGTCGGCTGTGGCCGTGTTCTGCATGACCGTGCCGCCCTGTAGGGTGACGTTGACGATCATTGTGACGGTCGCCTCAGCGCCCGGCGCGAGGTCGCCGAGTACACAATTGACCACGCCCGTTAAACCGCTCTCAGGCGCGGAGCAAGTGCCTTGGCTCGGCGTCACGTCGGCGATGGTCGCCCCGATGGGGGTCTCGTCGATGAGGCTCACGCCCGTGGCCGTCTCGGTAGTGTGGTTGTTTCTGAGGGTCATGGTGTAGGTCAGTTGCCCGCCGTTCTGCACGGGGTCGGGCGAGGCGTTGAGCGACAGGGAGAGCGCGGGGAGCGCGCGCCACGTCGGGTGCGCCGCCCCGGCGGTGACGAGTCGCTGGTTCGTGCCGTCGGGGTTCATCACGTAGATGCCGCTGATGTCGTTGCGCGTGCCGACGAAGGCGATCTGCGTCCCATCGGGCGACCAGACGGGGTGGTCGCTCGGCTCGGAGAACAGAGGCTGCGTGATCATCGTCTGGTTCGAGCCGTCCGCGTCCATGATCCATATGGTCTGGCCGCGCTGGAAGGCGATCTTCTGGCCGTCGGGCGACCACGCGGGCGTACGGTTCGAGATGTTGAAGTCGTTGCTGAGGTTGATCTGGTTCGTGCCGTCGGCGTTCATCACGAAGATTTGCGCGTTGTGGCTCGCCCAGTTGCGTACGAAGGCGATCTTCTGGCCGTCGGGCGACCAAGAGGGTTGTTGGTCGTCGTCCGTACCGTTGCTGAGCTTCGTGGTCGTCCCGCCGCCGGAGTCAACCGTCCAGAGCTGGTTGTTGCGAACGAAGACGATGCGCGTGCCGTCGGGCGACCAGGCAGGGTAGTAGTCGTTGGCGCGCGGCGAGAGGTCGAAGCCGTCCGAGATGCGCTTGCGGTTCGTGCCGTCGGCGTTGGCGGTGAAGACTTCATACGTCCCGCGCTTGACGTGCGAGAAGGCGATCCGCTTGCCGTCTGGCGACCACGCCGGAAACTGCTCGTGGTTCGACTCGGAAAGAAGCAGGGCGCGACCCGTGCCGTCGGGGTTGACGACGGAGATGTCGAAGGCCGAGCCGTTGCCGCCGCCCTCGAAGGCGATCTGGCCGTTGATGCGCAGGGGCGTCGGCGTGGGAGTGGGCGTCGGAGTCGGCTGCGGCGTGGGCGTCGGGGTGGGGGTCGGCGTCGGGGGCGGTGTGGTCGGCGTGCGCTGCCAGTCGGCGCTGCCGTCGTACGCAGGGTCGTTGGTGAGGCGCGTCTGGCCTGTGCCGTCTGCGTTCATCACGTAGATTTCCTGATTGTTGTCGCGCTCGCTGGTGAAGACGAGCTTCTGGCCGTCGGGCGACCACGCGGGCGCGAAGTTGTTGCTCTGCCCGAAGGTGGTCAACTGCGTGCGGTTCGTGCCGTCGGCGTTCATCACGAAGATGGCGTGGCGACCGAACTGCTCGGCGGTGCGGAAGGCGATGCGTGTCCCGTCGGGCGACCACTTCGGATCGTACTCCGCCGCTGTCGTGTTCGTCAGGTTCGACTGATTCGACCCGTTCGCGTTCATCACGAAGATTTCGTTGTTGCCGGTGTTGTAGAAGCGGCGGAAGCCGATCTGCGTGCCGCCGGGGAGCCACGTCGGGTTGTAGTCTTCGCCGGTCGAGCCGTCGGTGAGGCGCGTCATCGTGCCCGTGCCGTCGGAGTTCATGACCCAGATGCGCTGGCCGCCGAGTTGGAACGAGCCGTCGCCGTTGCCGGAGAAGGCCACCTTCGTCGCGTCGGGCGACCACGCGGGGTTGAAGTAGACGCCGCCGACGTTGACGACGACCGAGACGTTACTGCCGTCGGCGAACATCGAGTAGATGCGCGATTTGCCGTCCGCTCCGCGATTGCTGACGAAGAGGATGCGGTGTCCGTCGGGCGACCACGCGGGGTCGAAGTCGTTCGCCGCGTGATTCGTCAGACGTGTCAGGCCGCTGCCGTCGGCGTTCATCGAGAAGATTTCGCTGTTGCCGTCGGTGAAGCGGTTGAAGACGATCTTGCCGTTCGCGCCGGGCGCGGGCGTCGGCGTGGGAGTCGGCTGCGGCGTCGGCGTCGTAGTCGGCGTCGGATTAGGCGTCGGTGTTGGAGTGGGTGTCGGTGTTGGAGTCGGCGTCGGCGTTGGCTGCGGAGTCGGCGTCGGTGTCGGCGTTGCCGAGAGGCGCTGCCACGAAGGCGAGTAGTCCTTGAACGGCACGTCCGTGAGGCGCGTCTGGTTCGAGCCGTCGGCGTTCATCTGGTAAACCTCGTGGACGCCGCCGTCGCGCATGCTGGTGAAGACGATCTTCTGGCCGTCGGGCGACCACGAGGCGGAGAAGTCTTCCGCCGAGTTGTTGGTGATCTGCGTCTGGTTTGAGCCGTCGGCATTCATCGTGAAGATTTCAAAATTGGTGCGATAGCTGTGATAGACGATCTTCGAGCCGTCGGGCGACCACGAGGGCTCGAACGAACCCATGCCGGGAGCGTTCGTCAGTTGGGTCGGGTTACTGCCGTCCTGACCCATCACGAAGATTTCCGGCTGGCCGGAGCGGAAACTCTGGAAGGCGATCTTCGAGCCGTCCGGCGACCACGCGGGCATCGAGTTGTTGAACGTAGTTGTCAACTGGGAGAGACCAGAGCCGTTCGAGTTGACACGGTAGATTTCAAGGTTGCTCATGAAGGCGAGCCGTACGCCGTCGGGCGCCCAGGTGAGTTGGCCGCCGCCGACGCCGGGGATGGGCGTGACGCCCGATCCGTCTGCATTCATGATGTACAGGCCGCTGTAGAAATCGCGGTTGCTGCTGAAAGCGATCTTCTGTCCGTCGGGCGACCAGACGGGGTCTAGGTCGGCTGACCAATCCGGGCCGGGGTTGTTCGAGACGTTCGTCGCCCCCGTGCCGTCTGCGTTCATCGTGTAGATTTCCAGATTGCCGTCGCGCTCGCTGACGAAAGCGATCTTGCCGTTGACGCCCGGCGTGGGCGTTGGTGTCGGAGTCGGCGTGGGCGTCGGCAACGGTGTCGGAGTAGGCGGCGGCAAGGGAGTGCTTCTGCGCTGCCATGCGGGCTGGAAATCGTTGCCCGGATCGGTGGTGAGTTGGGTCTGTCCCGTGCCGTCGGCGTTGATCACGTAGATGTCGTGGAGGGGATAGACGCCGAGGTCGCTCTGATAAACGATCTTCGTCCCGTCGGGCGACCACTCAGGGTTATGTTCGGCGGCGGCGTTGTTGGTCACGCGCGTCTGGTTCGAGCCGTCCAAGGCGTTCATCACAAAGATGTCGTGCTGGTTGTTCTCGTAGTGTGTGTAAGCGATCCGCGTGCCGTCGGGCGACCAGGTGGGCGAGAAAAAGTATTGTTCAAAGACATTGCCGTTACTGAGATTGACCTTGTTCGAGCCGTCCGAGGCGTTCATCACCCAGATTTGATTACCGAGTGCGCCGCGCCCGCTGCGGTAGGCGATCTTCTGCCCGTCGGGCGACCAGGCGGGTTCGAGACCCTGATCGTTGGTCAGGCGCACGCGGTTCGAGCCGTCGGCGTTCATCACGTAGATGTCTATCTCAAGGCTGTTGCCGTTCTGCACGCCGTAGTGGAAGGCGATCTTCGAGCCGTCGGGCGAGAAGGCGGGAGCGCCGATGAACGACGAGATGTCTGTGAGCCGCGTCTCGTTCGAGCCGTCGGCGTTCATGATGTGGATCGCCTGCCCTTCGAGGGCGGGCGTGGAGTCGCGGTCGCTGAGGAAAGCGATCTTCGAGCCGTCGGGCGAGAAGGCGGGGTCGCTCTCATTCGTCGGGTGAGAGGTGAGACGCGTCTGTTCGCTTCCGTCCGGGCGCATCGTCCAGATGTCGAAGTTGCCCTCGGCGCGCCAACTGACGAAGGCGATCTTGCCGTTATAGACCGGCGCGGGCGTCGGCGTAGGAGCGCGCACGATGGCCGAAGCGTCGGCGACGTTGTTCGCCGCGTTCGCATCGGGCGTCGAACTGCTGACTTCCGCGTGGGCTTGCAGCGTCGCGCCGTCGGGGAGATTGACGGTGGCATAAACCTTCACGAAAGCCTCGACGGAGGAGGCCATGTTGCCGAGGTTGCAGTTGATCGGTACGCCGGTGCTTAGCGTCACGCCCGTGCACATCCCGACACTCGGCTGAATGCTCGTGACGTGCAGGCCGGGCGGGATCGTCTGCGCGAACGTGACGCCTGCGGCCATGTTAGGCCCGTTGTTGAAGACCCGACTGCTGAAGACAAGGCTTCCGCCGGGCGCGACGGTGTTCGGCTGTGCTTCGCTCGTCACCTGCACGTCCGCGTTGGGAGTCGGCGTAGGCGTAGGTGTAGGCGTCGGTGTCGGGGGCGGCGGGGCTGCTGGCCCCCATGCGGGCATGTTGCCGAAGTCGAGACGGGTTTGATAGCTGCCGTTCGAGTGCATGCGCCAAACCTGATAGGTGTTGTCGCGGTGCGTCCAGTAGGTGATCTGCTTGCCGTCGGGCGACCAGGAGGGCGCTTCGTCTGCGATGGCGAAGCTGGTGGTGATGCGCGTCTGGTTCGAGCCGTCGGCGTTCATCACGTAGATGTCGCTGAAACTCAGACCGTTTCGGATACTGCTGAAAGCGATCTTCGTGCCGTCGGGCGACCAGGCGGGTTCGGAGTCGGAGCCGGGCGCGGGCGTGCTCGTCAGTTTAACTAGATTGCTGCCGTCGGCGTTCATCACGTAGATGTTGTTGTTCGTGCCGTCGGAATTCATGAAGGCGATCTTCTGGCCATCGGGCGACCAAGAGGGCTTGCCGCCGCCGCTCATCCCGTTCTCGATCTTGTGCTGGTTCGAGCCGTCGGCGTTCATCACGTAGATGCCGGGCGAGCCACGGTCGGCGGGGAAGGCGATCTTCGTGCCGTCGGGCGACCACGCCGGATCGCTGATGGATGATTGGTCGTGCGTCAGCTCGACGGGGTTCGAGCCGTCGGCGTTCATCACCCAGATGTTGAAGTAGGCGCGATTGGCGGAGAAGGCGATCTTCGAGCCGTCGGGCGAGACCGCCGGGTAGTTTTCAAACGAGGAGTCGTTGGTCAGGCGGACGCGGTTCGAGCCGTCGGCGTTCATCGAGAAGAGTTCGGTTGTAGTTCCGACGGGGGCGACGAAGACGATGCGGCCTGCGGAGGCAGGCGTCGGCGTCGGGATGGGCGCGGGCGGCGCAGGCGTGGCCGAAGGCTCGCGCTGCCATGCTGCGTCAATGTCTTCGGCGGCGTTGTTGGTGATGCGCGTCTGGGCGGAGCCGTCTGCGTTCATCGTGTAGAGTTCGGCGTTGCCATCGCGCTCGCTCTGGAAGACGATCTTCTGCGCGTCGGGCGACCAACGCGGCGCGTGGTTGTGGTTATCGGAAAACTGCGTGAGCTGCGCCTTGTTCGAGCCGTCCGGATTCATCGTGAAGATCGCATAGCGACCGAACTGTTCCTGACTGCGGAAGACCATCCGCTGCCCGTCGTATGACCAACTTGGATCGAGGTCGCGTATGTTGGGGCTGTTGGTGATGTTGACGGGGTTCGAGCCGTCGGCGTTCATCACGAAGATGTCGGGGACGTGGTTCGTGCCCACTTCGAGGCGCGCGGCGATCTTCGAGCCGTCGGGCGAATAGACGGGATCGAAGAAGTCGTCCGTGTTGGAGATTTGCGTCAGGTGGCCGCCGTCGCGGTCAACGACGTAGATGCTCTGCGGGTTGCTCGCAGCGGAGTTTTGACGGCTGGTGAAGATGAGCCGCGTGCCGTCGGGCGACCATGTAGGTCTGTAATAGACGCCGGACGTGTTCGTCACCTTCGTGACGTTCGTGCCGTCTGCATCCATCAAATAAATCTGGCTGCCGTCGGCGTCGCGGTTGCTGATGAAAGCGATCCGTGTGCCGTCGGGCGACCACGCCGGATTGTAGTCCACGCCCGCGTTGAAGGTTATGCGAGTCACGCCGGAGCCGTCCGGATTCATCGTGTAGATTTCGCCGTTGTTGCCGTCGCGGTAGCTGGTGAAAGCGATCTTGCCGTTCGTGGGGACGGGCACGGGCGCGTTGTAGATGATGTCGGGGAGTGCGTAGTCGGAGGAGTAGCAATCGTTGGCGAAGACCGTCTCGCCCATCTGCGCGCCGTTCACGACGTTGACGAATGCCTTGAACTCGAAGGGGCCGCAGCTTCCCGAGAACAGGCTGAACTGGTAGTAGCCGTTCGCGTCGGTGGCGATCCCGCCTGCGGCCTGACCGCTCATGGTGACGAGTGCGCCGGAGACGGGCTGGCCGAACTGATTCTTGACGTAGCCGTAGAGACGGATTTGAGTCTGCTGTAGAGACGCAGCGCGTGCTGGCGGCGCGAACAACAAATTCGGGAAGACGATAAGAGTTACCAGAAAGATGCTGAGCAGGCGTCGGGCAGTGGGGGCGGTGTGTCTCATGGGGCTAAAACTCCTTTGGGGTTAAGAGGACTGACAAGTCCAGCAAGGCGCGTGCGAGGCGATGCAGGAGGGCGACGAGGGGGCGCGGCTCTCATGCATGCGACAAATGCACAAACTCTCTGGCGGGACGAAACTCGCCGCGCCATTATGGAATCGGGAGCGACAGCAGCTTGCCGGGTCTCCTGTCAGGAAGGATTGCGACCGGGCGTGCGGAAACGACGTTCTGGGAACGACGGCTAAGGAGACGTGACGGGTTACATGCGCGCCGGGTCGGGTATGGAAATTAAAGGCGCGCGGGTGGCACGCGCGCACGACGCTATCGGGTAAGTCGGCGCGTGCGCGTGTCGGAGTACAAATCGTTAGTCATCGAAGTGAGCGGGAAGCGAACCGCACGCGGCGCGGCGACTTACCCGTAGCTTCGTAACTAACAGTTATTTGAACTGTACTGTGATGCTTGAGAGAAGATTCAGAGGAAAGGCAATGCTTGCGGCCTGCCGTAATACTCGAACCCTTCGGCTAACGAACGCGCGCTATCTTAGCGAGATATAAATTATTGTCAAGTCGAAAATGTGTCGCGAGTATGTCGCGGGCGTCCGCGCCGTGTTTCGGCGACGCGTGCGGGCGGAGATTCTTGTGGTCGGTTTTTAATTGGGGAAGGGATTAAAAACCTTCACCGCCGCAGACGCAAAGGAAAGAAAGTCCCAAGTCTCAAGTCCCACAGCCGCGTTTGACTTGAGACTTGAGACTTGGGACTTATTCTGCGTCTGCGGTGAATGCTTTTTAACGGATGCGGACTGTGAATGAGACGCTGCCGGAAGTGCCCGGCGGCATCGTGCCCGTCAGTTTCCAGCCGACGTAGGTGACGGCGTAATCGAATGCGCCGGAGGGCGTGTAGGCCGCCGTAGGTGTCCAGGGGGGCAACAGCGGATAGACCGAGAGCGGGTCGTTGTAATACTTGTAATCGGTCGGGGCTATGCTGAGCGTGCTCGTGCCGGGGCTGAAAGTCATCGAGCCGACTTTGAACTCGGTGTTGCGGACGATGCTTGTGCCGGTGTCCGTGATCGGGATGATGTCAATGATGGTTAAGCCTTGCGCCGCCGAAGTGCCTGCGGTGTTGGTGAAGGTGATCGTGTAGGTCAACTCCGCGCCGGGCAGTTGCGCCGCGCTCTCGCAGTTAACGGGGGCGGTGCAACGCTTTTGCAGGCGCACATCGGGCGGGACGGGGACGCCGAGCAGCACGCTCGCTTGATCGTCTTCCGCCGCGACGTTGTTATTCGGCGTCGAGTCCGGGTCGGTGATGGCGGAAGCGTTGACTTCGGCGGTGTTCGTGATCGCACCCGAAGTGGTAACCCGCGCGACGATCTGAAGCGTCGAGTTCGAACCGGAGTTGAGATTGCCAACCGTCCAGATGCCGGTCGTGTTGTTGTAGGCGGCGGCGGGCGTGGCGGAGACGAAACTGAGTCCCGCAGGGAGCAGGTCGCGGACGGTGACGCCGGTGGTGTTCGTCGGCCCGGCGTTCGTGACGGTAAGCGTGAAGGTGACGAGTTGGTTGATGAGCGGCGCGGCGTTGTTCGCCGTTTTGGTCAGGCTGAGATCGGCGCGAGAGATGATGTTCGTCGGGTCTGTGGCGGTGTTGTCGGTGTTAAGGGACGCCGGTTCGCCGCCGCCGGAAACCGTCACGGAGTTCGTCACGCTGTTGGCGGCGGTTTGCGAGACGGCGACCCTGACCGTGATCAGTGGATAACTCACGCCCGGGTTCAACACGGTCGTGCGTGTGCAGGTGGCCGTGCTGCCGCCGACGACGGTAGTTGAGCAGTTCCAACCTGTGCCCGAAGGGATAGGCGCAGCGATGGTCAACCCCGCAGGCAGAGTGTCAATCACGGTGACGGTTGTGCCGTCCGTCGCCGCCGTGCCGGAGTTGGTGACGGTGATGGTGTAGGCGTCGGTCGTCGCGCCGCGCGTGAAGTTGCCCGTATGCGTTTTGGTGATGGTCAGATCGGGCGAGCCGATGATCGTTGTCGGGTCGCTCGCGGAGTTGTTGGTGTTGTTGAAAGCGGGTTCGCCGCCGCCGGAGATGTTCGCCACGTTCGTCACGGGCGAAGCGGCAAATGCGGCGGCGCTCACCACGACGCTGAGCGTGATCGCGTTCGGGTGATTCGAGGCGGCGGGAATGGAGGTCGCGCTCGTGCAGGTCAGGGTGCTGCTGCCGACGACGGTGGTTGAGCAATTCCAGTTCGGGATGACCGGAATGGCGGCGACGGTCAAACCCGCCGGTAAATTATCTACGACGGTGATCGTGCCGCTCGTCGCCGCCCCGCCCGCATTGCTCGCCGTCAGCGTGTATGAGCCGTTCACGCCGACGGTGAAGCTGCCTGTGTGCGACTTGGCGATGCGCACGTCGGGGACGCGGTCGATGACGGTTGCATCGGTAGCCGTGTTGTTGGCGACATTGGTTTCGCCGCCTCCCGCGACGCTCACCGAGTTGGTCACGCTCGCGGCGGCGTTTGTCGCGACGTTGACGGTGAGACTGATGACGGGGAAAGACTGTCCCGCCGCAACCACGTTCGTGCTGGTGCAGGTGGCTGTGCCGCTGCCGATGACTGTGCCGGAACAATTCCAACCTGATGGCGCAGAGACGGAGGCGACGGTCAGCCCCGCAGGCAACGTGTCGGTGACGGTGACGGTTGCGCCCGTAGTGGCTGCCGGCCCGAGATTGTTGACGGTGATGGAATAGATGCCTGTGGAGCCGAGTGTAAAATTGCCGGTGTGGGATTTCGCGACGGTGAGATCGGGACGCGACGTGACGGTCACGTCTTCGTTCGTGCTCGAAGCGGAGTTGTAGCTGGCGAAGGTTGTGCCGTTTGCGACGGTGCGCGCCGGATCGAAATAGGTGGCCGTCGCAGGGTTCTGGTAAGTGCCGCTCGTGACGCTCGACGCAATATCAACGGTGAAGGTCAGCGCCACCTGTCCGGTCGCGGGGATGGTGAACGAACTCCAAGCAGGATTCGTCGCGCCGACGGTCGGGTTGGTCGTTGATGGGCGCGTCGCGCCGTTCGTGAGCGTGACCGTGCCGCTCGACTTGTAAGTGAAACCTGTGGGCAGCAAGTCGGAGAGCACGACGCTTGTGGCGGCGACGCGGTTGGCGGCGTTCGAGACGGTGATGGTGTAGGTCGCCGTCGTGCCCGTCGTGGTGTTGGTGACGGCGGCGGTGCTCGTCGCCTTCGTGACGGTTAAGACGGGGACGCACTGCGCGCCGGAACGTATGCCGGGGATGTCCGTTTGCACGATGGGGAGCGTCGTGCCTGCGCCGCCGGGCGTCGCGCCGTAGGAATCGGCGAGGGTGGTCGTGAGGCCGTTTGTGCCGCCCGTGACGCTTGGGCTTGCGCCTGCTGTGTAAGCGATGAAGCCGCCCGCGCCGCCGCCGCCGGGGCCATGACGGTCAGCCAAACTTGTGCCGCCCGTGCGCCAAGCGTTGCCGCCGCGCCCGCCCCACGCGCGTATGGTCAATCCGGTGAGACTGCCGCTCGCCGTGACGATGACGCTGCCGCCCGCGCCGCCGCCGCCGCCGCCGTCGTTGGCCGTGTCGTTGGGTGCGTCGTCGCCATTAGCGGTGATGATGCCCGTGCCGCTGATCGTGTCGGTGCGTATGAGGACGATACCGCCGCCCGCGCCGCCGCTCGAATCCGTGTCCACGGAGTTGTTGCGCGAACCCGCGCCGCCGCCGCCGCCCATCACGACGCGCGTGGCATCGTTAGCAACAGCCGCGCCGCCGATGCCGCCGATGGCGTTGTTGTCGCGCCAGGTGTTACCGCCGCCGCCGCCGATACCGCCGTTGCTGCCGCCGCCGCCGCCGGAGTTCGCTTCGTTGTTCGTATCGCCTGCGCTGTCCGTGCCGCCGCCGCCCGCGTTGCCCGGCGCGCCGCGCGCGTTGCTGCCGCCGGGGTAGCCTTCTGCCGAGTTCTCGATGACGGTATCGGTCGCGCGGTCGTAGACGTAACGCGGCGTGCCCGCGATGCCTTCGCCCTTCGTGCCATGCGCGCCGACGGTTGAAGTCAGGGGCGACGAAGTGGGATAGGTGTAATCAAAGAGGTTTTGATTGATCCTGACGTTATTGACTCTGCCGCCGACGAGCGGTCGCCCGCCGCCGCCGCGAAAGCCGCGACCGTTGACGCTGACAGTCGCGCCTCCCAGCGTAAGTTGACCTGCGACGTCGAAGGCGAGGACGCCGCCCGTCGCCGTCACATGATCCCAAGGCGCGGCGGTCAGGCCGCTCGTCAAAGTCGCGCTCGCATACTGCGGCACGCGTATGACCTGAAACTTGCGCTGGCCTTGCGTGGTGGTCGCCGATGCGTTCGTGTAAGTGTTACGCAGGCCGCCCGTGCCGCTCGTGCCCCGAATCGAAACGGTGTTCGCACCGAGTCCGATGCTGCTGGTGGCGACGACGTATTCGTAGAGGCCGGAGCCGTTAATGTTCGTCGCGCCGCGCTGCGTGCCGTTATTTGCGCCGTAGGCTGTGGTGTTCGTCGCGTTGATGGTGGCGTCCTGCATCTGTATGACGAGCAGGAGGTCGCCCGAAGTGATCGGGACTGCCGCGCCGTCAATGCGCGCCGCGCCGACTTGAATGGAGAGCGCATTGGCGCTGGCTGTGCCCGCGCCCGGATAGTAGGTGTTGATGACGCCGGAGAGCGTGGCGACGTTGTCGTTGCCCGGCAGCCCGCAGACGTTTTGCGCGCGCGCCGTTTGCGGCACGACGACGAGCGCGAACGCCGTAAACAGCACGCACAAGAAGACGCGACGGATTAAGTTGTCGAACGTCCGCACGCGCTTCACGGTCTGGCTCCTTCGTCGGCGGGTTGCTGCGAGCGAGTGGCTTCGGGCTTGGCCTGTCCTGTCGTCTTATCGCCCGCGAACTTTTGCTCGCCGGAGGCGGGCGCGAGCAGCCCGTCCGACGATGTGCCGAAGAGATCGAAGAGGTTGGAGAGCTTGGTGGAGATGGTGAAGTAGAAGCCGCGCGGCTGCGCGACGACGATTGTGCCCGGCTCTGTGGCTGAAGTGAAGTTGTAGCCGACGCCGATGCGCATGTCTGCGAAGACCCAGTAGCCGAGTTCAGCGCCGACAGACGTGCGCGTCGTGTGCGAGACGGGTTGCGCCATCAGACGCACTTCGCCAGCCACGTCGAACGCGCGACGCAGGCGACGCTGCGCGCGGAGTTGCGCGAGGTAAGTCAGAGCCGACGCGTTCATCAAATTCTGTCGGCTGTTCGCGCCGAACTTGAGCGCGAAGCGACCGTAGATTTCCGTATCCTTCAAAGGCTGCCAGAGTCCGTCGGTCGAGAGCGTGTCGGAACGATCGGTCGTGGCGGATTGTTCGCCGAAGCCGCCCTGCGTGAGCGAGCGATGCGTGTAGCTGAAGAGGAGCGCGGTGCGGTCTGATTTCAAAGGACGCAGGGCGAGCGCCGCCGTGCCTAAGAGCGTGGAGTTTTCGCGTCCGGCGAAATTGGAGCGCGACATCTGGAAGCGCGCGAGCGTCGTGATACCGTCGCCGAGTCGTCCGGCTGCGCCGACGGTGAACAGTTGAGCAAGTCCGCCCGTCTGGTTGCGCAACTCGAAGCGCGCCGCCGTGCGCAAATCTTTCGTCGGCAAGTAAGAGAAGCCGAACGCGCCGCCCGTGAAACTCTCGCCCACGCCCGCGAGGTGGAAGCCGTGCTCGAAGCCCAGATCGAGCGACAACTGTTTTGTGACGGGCAGACGATTCTGCAAACCTATGACGGCGAAACTGTCTGTGCCGTTGATGCCGTTCTCAAGTTGGTAGCGACTGACGACGTTCGTGTAGCGCCCGAGTTTCGTCTCGATGCCGATGGAGGTCTCGCGGCGCGATCCGGTCGAAGCGAAGCCCGTCGAAGAGGTGTCGCTTATAGGGATGATGGCGGCGGAGGCGAGGCGCTGCGTGAAGAAGATGTTCGCCCAACTATTCCAGCGATAGCGCGCGGCGATGGTCGTCTGGCTTGGGAAGGTCGGGTCGGCCTCGCCCAAATTCTGTTCGCGTTTGACGGAGAGTTCCAACTTGTCCGTCGGGCGATACTGCGCGCCGACGGTGACGAGATTGGATGCGACTTCGCGGTCGTTCAAAGAATCCGTCAAACGGCGATAGTCGTAGCCGACGAAGGCGTTGAGGCGGTCGGTGAAAGTCTCAGTCCAGAGCAGCGAGAAAGTGTTGCGGCTGTTGTCAACGTTCGCAGTGCGATTGCGCTCGTTGAGGAAGCCGAGGCGCACGACGCGACGCGCACCCGGTTTGAGATCGAGCGTTGCGCCCAAGTGCTGCGAGCCGGGCGAGACGGTTGCGCCGAAGGGATTGAAGAAGCCTTCGTCCGCGCGCACGTACTCGGCGTGCAGCATGGCCTGATAAATTCCGAGCGGCTGCGACAACTCAAGGCGGTAAGCGTTGCCGCCCGTGTGCAGTTGCCCTGCGTCCAGAAGATTGCCGCCCGTCTCAAGGTCGCCGCGACTGCGCGCCCACTCGAACTTGAGCGCGCCGCGATTCGGCAACGTCTGCTCGCCGTCAATGCCGCCGAGCATGTAAGAACCAAGCTGGCTCTGCTTCTGTTCGACGAACGACAGACCCATCCGCAGGCCGAGACGATTGAAACGCTTCGAGGCGCGTCCAGTGTAGACGCCCGACGACATGCCCGCCGCACGATGTTCGTAAGTGACGACGAGTTGGACGAGATTGAGATCGTAGTCGAAGGCGGAGATGGGGCGCATGAAGAAGAGTTGCCCCGTGAGCGGATCGAGGTTGTAGTCGAGCGAACGCAAAAGCGGCTCGCGCGAGACGATGATCTCAGGGTTGCGACGGTCGCGCACTTCGAGTGCGACGGTTTCAGAACCGGGCAACACGTCCGCGTAAGACAAATTGATCAGCCCGATGCGACCGGCCGGAAACACGTCGCGCGCAAACGAGGTGTCGGGGCGTGCGCCCGTCACGCTGATGAAGTCGCCGTTCGAGTTTTCGAGATGAACTTTCGCGCCCGTCAGTTTGCGCGAGTAGCCTGCGAGTTGCGCGTCGGAGAGTCCCGCCTCGAAGTCGCCGAACATCGCGTATGAACGATTGCGATCAACGCGCACGTAGAGTTTCGAGTTCGATTCGACTTCGTTGAAGCGCGTCGAAGTGTCGCCGAAGATCGGGTAGGCGCGCTCAAGCGGGTCGGCCTGAAAGAGCCGGTCGTGCCCCATCGTGCGATTGAGCGAACGCTGGCTATCGTAGGCGAGCGTCAGCAGATTCTTACCGAAGACCGGGCCGCGATAGAAAAACTCTATGTGGCTGCGTACACGCGCATCGTCGCCGCGCAAAACGTTCTCTGGCGCGGCACGACCGACCGATGCTTCCGCGAGGCCGACTAGAATGGTGGGGCGAAGTTCGGCGGTGAAGCGGAGGCGTTTCGTGGCGTTGATGTCGCCCGTCGTCGCCTTGATCTCGGCGACGCCCGCCGCGCTGTCAGAGACGAGACGCACGCTTGCTTCGCCGCCGCGAAGGCTGAGCACGAGTTGGCTCACGAGTGCGTTCGGGTTTTCGGCGAGGAGGCTCTCGGTTAATCCTAAAGACTTGTCGCGCTCGTCGTCTTTTTTGTCCTTCGCGTTCGTCGTCGCTTCGCCCGCCATGCGCAGGAAGTGTCCGTTTGAAGTGACGATGGCGACTTGACCATCGGCGGCGGGGTTGTTCCATTCGTCGAAGCCGCGCACGCGTAGTTCCGTCGAATCGCTTCCGCCCGCTTGCAGTTCGTCGCGCGCGCTCGTGATCTCAAGACGACGCGCGGGGCCGCGTCCCATCACGCTCAGTTCGACGCCGCGCCCCGTTTTGCCTTCGGGACTGACGGCGAAAGCGCGCACGCGATTTTGTCCGGCGCGCACGTTCAAACCGACGAACGTGTAGGTCGCAACTTTGTTCTTGCGGTCAACGCGGCTGACGCCGATGTTCGACGCGCCGACCTGCTGGCCGTTGACTTCGAGCGTCGCCGTCCAATCTTCCGCGACACGAACTTCCACCTGCATCGCCGCCGACATGACGACCTCGCCGTTGGACGGGCTGACGACCAACACGTCGCCCGGCGCAACTGCCGCGACCACCTCATTCGCCTCAACCACGTAAGTGCCCGCAGAGAGGTTGCCTGAAAGTTTCGACGCATCTTTCTTGGCATCTTTCGCGTCGGAGATTTTTTCGATGCGCGGCTCTGCTGTGGGCGAAGCGTTGGGGACAGGCGATGCCGCGTTAGTCGCGGGCGCAAGAGAGTTTGTCGCGGGCGGCGTCGTGCCAGTGGTTTGCGTGTTTGTCGTTTGCGTGTTAGCCGCTTGCGCGTTTGTCGGATTCGAGGCTTCGAGTTGCGGGGCGCGCAGGGGCGGCGTGCGTTTGCCGTCGGGTTGCGGCTTGCCGCTCGCTTCGTCGTCGCTGCTCGTGCTCGCGCCGTTCAGGTTGCGGAGCGCGAAGTTCTGGCGCAGGAGCGTGCCGCCGCCGAGCGGGGTGCGAAGGAGACGCGTCCAACTGCGACCGGAGCGGCGGCCTTCGTCCGTGAGCGCGTAGCCGCGCGGGACGGTGACGGGATCGAGCGCAATGACGACCGCGCCGTCTTCGACCGAAGGCAAGTTGTACATGCCTTCCGCGTCGGTCAAGACAGACTGGCCGTTGTCTATGTAGAGGCGCGCGCCTTCGACGGCGCGTTCGCCCGCGTCAAATTCGTCGTTGCCGTTCTTGTCCTCGAAGACGCGCCCGATGATGATCTGCCGCGTCGAGAAGACGCCGCGCCCGACGCGCACCGTCGCGCGCGACGCGTTCGTAGAGACGCGTTCGCCCGAAGCGAAAAGTCCGGACGCGATGGCCGAATTAGTTTGATCGCCTTCGCGCGCGTTGACGCCGATGCGTACGCGATAGATGAGCGATGCGCGCGCGCCAGCCGCGAGCGTGCCGAGATTGAATGTGAGTTCGTTGCCGTTGATTTGCGGCTCGACGGCACGCGCGGGCGCGGGCGGCGAGGTCAACTGCGCCGTGCCCGCCGCGTAGTTGAACGACTGCGGGAGCAGATCGCGCACAACAACGTCGTGCAGGATGCCCTGCGTCGTGTTGCGCACTTCGACGCGGTAGGAAACGATGTCGCCTATTTCGGCGCGTTGCTGGTCGGCGGTCTTGTTGATCTCAAGCGTCTGCAACTCGAAGAGCGGGATGTTGAGCGCGACGCTGGCGAGATTCTGGAATTGCACGTCGGCTTCGGTGAGCGTGAAGCTGCCGCGCTCGGCGATGGGCTGTTCGTCGAGCGCGCGCACCGTTGCATCGTAGAGGCCGACGATTGCGGAGGGGCGCACGGCGTATTCGAGCATGCGCGAGCGATAGCCGGGCGCGGTGACGTTGACGTAATAGGTGGCGGGCGCGGCGAGTTGCTCGCGTGTGAGTGCGAAGCTGAAGAGGCCGCCCTGCGCTGTTGTGTAAGGGTTGTCGTTCGATTCGTTCGGAGTGAACCCGATGCCGGTTGTGGTCGCAAGCGGCGTGCGCGTGTTTAGGTCTGTGAAGAGCGAGACGCGTGCGCCGTCTATCGTCGTTGCGCCGCCGCTGCGTCCGGCGTAGACAGTGCCGAAGGGACTGACGACGGCGGTTGCGGCTGTGCTGTTTGAGCTATCGAAATTTTCGCCGCTGAGCGTGGCCGTGTTGACCGCGCCAGTGCCCGGCGCGATCTCGCCCGTCACCAGCGCGCGGAACGACAGCGTCACGATTTCGTCGGGCTGCACCTGCGGGATTTTCACCTCGAAGCGGCGCTGGCTCGCGGAATAACCTTCGTCGGTATCGGCGGGGTCGGTGAGCGCGCGCGTGTTCAGGCGGAGCGAATTGGCGACGTATTGAAGCCCTGCTGGCAGGTCGTCTGCGACGAGGACGTTGCGCGCAACGACCGAACCGTTGTTGCGGAAACTGATCGTGTAGTCGAGCGTCTGGCCGGGCGCGGTGGTCGTGCGCTCCGAGTTGTTGACGAGCTTCGACGGAGGCAGCGCGGGATTGTTCGGGTCGGTCAAACGCGCGCGTTCGCCGACGAGATTTATGATCGTGCCCGTGTCTTCGACCGTGCCGTTGACGGTGAGCGAGACGTTCGAGCGCGCGGTGAGACGTATGACGAGTTGCGTCTGCGGCGCGCTCGCGTTGGTGTCAACGACGCTGACGACGCCGACGCAGGCGCGTGGCGCAAGGCGCGGCGACATCGTGGAGTTGAGACTGATGTTCGCGTCGCCGTCCGTGACCGTGCTGCTGTCGTCGGTGTCGAAGTAGAGCGCGGCGAGCGTGGCGGGCGCACTAATTTCGGCGCGCGTGATGGTGTAGAAGTCGGGCGTGTTGCCGAGGTTGCAGACGCGGAAGAGGCGCGTGATGCGCTCCTGCGGGGCGACGGCGGCGGAAGGCGTGGTTTCGTCCGGCGTGACGACGACTGCCGAGACGGCGCGGACGGTGACGGTGACGGTTGGCGAGACGGTGGAAAACTCGTTGCCGTCCGCGTCGGCGTAGATCGCTTCGGCGTGGTTGGAAATGACAGAATCCGCCGGAGTTTGTTGCGGCTGCGCGAGCGCGGCGTGCGGCGCGAGAAAGAGCGCGACGACGAGCGAGACAGCGGCAACAAACTTGGCGGCGGCAATCAACATTGAGGATTGAGAGTTTGGAAGTGGGACTGTCAAAAAACGCGTGGTGAAAAGAAGGAAGCGGCGCGGTTGGCCGGAACGCGGGCGGGGCAAACGCCTGTGCTCCGCCGCGCCGCTTCCCTAAACAAGGGCGCGATTTTCTAATCAGCCCTAGTTAATCAAGCGGCGGAAACGGAACTTGCCCGTCTCGCCGGGGCCGACGCTCGGCGCGTTGCCCTTGAGCACGTTGGTCAAGGCCGTCACGGGATTGCCCGCGCCGTCCGTGACCGTACCGAAAGGATTACCGACCCCGTCAACGACGGAAGGCATCGGCGAGATAACCTGCGTCGTGTAGGTCGCCCAGTTGTTGACGGTGTTCGTCGGAGACGGAACGCCGTCTTCGGTGATGACGAGGTTGATCGCCGTCAGCGAAGAACTGTTTGAACCGAGGTCTGGCACGGTCATCACGTTCGTGAAAGTGATCTCGTAGGCGAGGATCGCGCCGGGGATCGTGTCCGAAGGATTGCCGCTCGCGTCAATCACGGAGACCGTTTTGTCGAGCCGTATGAATCCCGTGTAGAGACGGTCAATCGTACGGTTCGTGCTGGCGGGCGTGTTGCCGGAGGCGGCCTGAATGATGTTGTCGAAGCCGGTCAGGATTTGCTGTCCGGCGATCGCGTCGACGCGTACGTAGACGTTCGTGTTGGTGTTGCGTGCGAGCGGCGCGAGTACGAAAGTGCCGCCGCCAGAGATGGTCGTGAAGGGGCCGGCAGGGTTGGTGCCGACGCCGACGGTGAAGCCTGCGGGCACGGTCGGCGCTGAGAGCGTGAACGTGTCTGTGGCGTTGCCTGTGTTGCGGACGGTGTTGGTGAAGACTGCGAAACCGGCAGCGTTCGTCGAGCAAGCCGGAACAACCGGCCCCGCGCAGGGCGGAACTCCGAGCAAGCCCGTCGTGACGCTGAGGTTCGTGAAGTCGTTGTTGTTGCTGCCGCCGGGGCCGGTCGCAGCGGGTTGGCCGCTCGGCCCGATAAGGACGCTGCCGACCTGCAAGAGCAGCGTCGGTTGACGGATACCTTGCAGCGGGCTGACGGCGTCGAGCGTCAGGCGCGGCTCGTTGAAGTCTGCGTTGCGGTCGCCGCGATTGACGACTTCGCCGCCGGGCGCGTCGGACTGATCCGTCTGCACGAAGCCGACGGTGTTGGTGGCGAACGAATCCATCACGGCGTAGATCGGCGTGGAGGCATCCGTAGTGGTGATGGTCACGATGAGCGCGAAGCTGGCGCTGCAAGTGCCGCCGCCCGCGAGCGTCGCGCCCACGTTGAAGGCGACGCGCGTGGTGAGCGGAAGCGTCGCACCCGTCGGCACGGTGTTACTCCACGTCGCCGCTTCGGGCGCAACCGTCAGGTTGCTCTGTGTGAAGAGCGTTCCGGCGGGGAACGTGTTGGTGGCCGCAAGCGTCGTGTCGAGCGGCACGGGCACGACGATGTAGACGCCGCTGAACGTGCCGAGCGACATCGAAGTGGCCGTGCGGTTGCCGTCGTTGCAAAGCTGCGCGGCGTAGTTGATGTTCGAGCCGAGCGCGACGGGGCCGGGCGGAACGGTCAGGACGGCGCGCAGTTGCACGTCGTTCTGCACCGTGACGCGTATGTCGCCGCGCGCCTCGCGCACGCCGTTGACGGACGTGGTGGCGACGGTGCGAACTTCGTGCGCCGAAGGCGTGGCCGGATTATCCGGCGCTTGGTTATCGTTGCCGTCGCCAGCGACGGTTGAACCCGCGTCGCCGAGGAAGACGCGCACTGTGTCTCCGGCGTTCGCGGTCGGGTTGATGCTCACGCGGACGACAACTGTGGCCGAGGCGTTTTGCGCGAGCGCGCGGAGCACGTCCGCGCCGTTCGAGAAGATGTTGATGTCGCCGACGGTGATCGTGTTGCTGCCGTCCATGTCTATGACGGCGGCGGTGATCGTGCCGGGGCCTGTGACGCTTAAGCTCTGGCCGCCCGCGAGAAAACGCACCTGGTCGGCGAAGTTGCCGGTGTTGGTGACGTTGAAGACGAAGCTCTCGGTCGAGTCGCCGGGTACGACCGTCGCGTTGACCGCGTCATCGGGAAGGATGCGCAGGCCGGAGACGTTCGCGACCGTGACCGTCACGGTGTTCGAGACGGCGTTGTAGCTGTTGTTCGCGCTGTCGGTATAGACGGCGCTCGCCTGGTTGGAAATCGTGGTGCCGCCGCTGGTTTGCGCAAGCGTGGGTGTGAGAAAAGCGCAAAAGATCGCCAGAAGGGCGAATGTCGCGCGCAGCAGGGAACGGCGCATGGCCGGGTGGTGGGTGTTACTTATCTTCATATCAATCCTCAAGTTGTTAATTGGGAGACTCGCCGACTGCGGAAGGCCGACAAAGAAATCCGAAGGAGTAGGAAAGAGACGGATGCGCGCCTCTCACGAATGGCATAGAGCGCAAGCCTTACTTGACGCGCACCTTGTATGAGGCGGAGAGCGTCGTACCGGCGGCGAGCGGATCGCTCCACTCGTAGCGCACCTGCGTGTACATGGAGACGGGCGCGGGAACCATCTTTTTCGTCCCGTCGGCCTGCTTCTCTTCGATGACGGGCTGCGCGGCGAAATTCTTGCCGCCGTCGATGCTGTAGCTCACCGCAGCGCCGTACTCTGCGACCGCGCTTCCGGCGATGTAGGAAGTGCCGCGCGGAATCTGGCCGATGGTCTTGTACTGGCGCGCGGGCGCGTCGCCTTCGTTGGCGCTCGTGATAGTCCAATCCAGAATTTCGCCGGGATGAACTTCGCCCGCTTTGTCGAGCGAGAGACTCTTATCGTCGCGCTTGAGCGATCCGGCGAGTTTGACTTTCACTTCCGGCTGACCGGCGACAGTGCGCGCGGCCAACTGTCTCTGCGCGAACGCTGCCGCCGTGCCGACGAGCAACAGGCACAGCGCGGCGACGACGGGCACGGACATTTTTTTCTTCAACTGCTTCATTGTGTATCTCCTTCGTAAGGTCTAAAAATTTCTTCGGACGGGTTTGAAAATTCCGAGGCGGATTACAGGACGTGAGGTTTTCGGCCTCAAGCGGCAGGCTCTCTCCGGCGGCGGATGTTGGTAGCGGCAGCGGTCGGTTGGCTGAGCGCACATGCGACTGCGTACATGAAATCTTCTACGGCGAGCGAGCGCGGCAGCACGGCTGCAAACTGTGCGCGTGCGGAGGCACGCATGATTTCGGAAGGACGTTCGTGCAAAGCGATGAGCGGCACGCGCGGCGCGATCTCGCGCAACGCTTCCACTGCGCCCGCGCGCCCGAATCCGGCCATGTCGAGTCCGAAGGCGATGAGATCAAACTGACCCGCCGCCGCGCCCCTGAGCATGTCCATCGTGTGGCGGCACGTCTCGGCCTCATGTCCGGCGGCGCGCAAAGCAGCCACCAGCCCCTCGGCCAACACGCGGTCGTCATCGCAAATCATTACCTTCGCCATCCTCTGCTCTCGCTCTCTTCCCTAACGTTTCTCGACCAACCGAACGCACTTGGTCGGGCACACGCAAGTCAATTCACATGCCGCGCCGCGCCGAGACGCGCGCCGTGCGATTAACTGATGAAATGTTAAGAGTTAGTAGAAAACGGGAAGGTGAACTACAAGCACGCTCCGGCAGCGTCACATGACAAACGCGCCTGACGTTTTGTCAGCCCACAGACAAAATGGCACAAAGAAAGCAGTGACAAGTGACGAGTGACAAGTGACAAGAGAAGAAAGTTAATCGTCAATCGTGAATAGAATTAAAACTGCCTTCGTCTATCTACGATTTACGATTCACGATTTACTTGTCTTTAACTTGTCACTTGTCACTCGTCACTTGTCACTGCTTTCGTGTCTTCGTATTCGCGGAGTTTGCGATAGAGGGTGCGTGCGGAGATGCCGAGGATGATGGCGGCGCGTTCGCGGTTGCCGCCTGTCTCTTCGAGGACATGGAGGATGTGCTGGCGTTCGAGTTCTTCGAGCGTGCGCGTGGGCGCGTCGGACGCGGCGACTGCGGCTTCAGGCGAGCTTGTCGTGGCGGTGGCCTCTTTATGATCGCCGAGTTGTGAGAACTGCGCGGCCTCGATCTCGTCCGTTTCGGAGAGCGCGGCGGCGCGTTCGACGGCATTGCGGAGTTCGCGCACGTTGCCCGGCCAGTTGAACGCGCCGAGTTTGAGGCGCGCTTCATCCGAGAGCGAGAGCGCGGGTCGCTGAAAGCGTTCGCGGTAGAGCGTGAGGAAATGATCTATGAGCACTGGGATGTCGTCGCGCCGGTCGCGCAAGGGCGGCACGTGGAGCGAGATGACGTTGAGACGATAGAAGAGGTCTGTGCGGAAGCGACCCTGCCGCACGTCTTCTGCGAGGCGACGATTGGTGGCGGCGATGATGCGCACGTCTGCGGCGCGGTCGCGCGTCGAACCGACGCGCCGGAATCGTCCCTGTTCGAGGAAGTGCAAAAGTTTGACTTGCATGGGCGCGGGCAGATCGCCGATCTCGTCCAGGAAGAGAGTCGAACCGTCAGCCGCTTCGATCAGCCCGCGCTTCATCGCGGTCGCACCCGTGAACGCGCCCTTCTCGTGGCCGAAGAACTCGGATTCAAAAAGCGCTTCGGGCAGCGCGCCGCAGTTGATCGTGATGAGCGGCGCGTCGCCGCGCGCGCTTCTGGAATGTATGAAACGCGCGAGTACGTCTTTGCCTGTGCCCGATTCGCCCGTGAGGATGACGGTGGAATCGAGACGCGCCGCAGCCTCCGCGATCTGTACGAGTCCGCGCATCGCCTCGCTCGCGTGGACGAGCGCGGACGCGCTTTCATCCGTCGCAGACTGGCCGCGACTCGCCGCCGCGCGCAAGCCAGCGTTCTGCCTGACGAGACGACGCTTCTCGTCGGCCTTGCGTATGACGGCCTCCATCTCGTCGAGCGTGGCGGGCTTCGTCAGGTAGTCGTATGCGCCGAGCCGCATGGCTTCGATCCCCGTGCCGAGCGAAGTGTCTGCGGTGAGCATGATCACTTCGGGCGGATCGTCGAGCCGCCTGATCTCGCGCAGCGCGTCGAGGCCAGTCATGCCGGTCATGCGAATGTCCAAGAGGACGACATCGTAATCGGTCGCCTGCAAAGACTCGACGGCCTCCTCGCCCGAAGCCGCCGCCGCCGTCTCAAACCCCGAACGCGACAACTGCTCCGTCACGAGCTTTCGCAACAGAGGATCGTCGTCAACGACGAGGACGCTGATCTTTCTGGTCATAATAAAGGCTGTCAGTAGTCCGTCGTCAGTTGTCCATTGTTCGTGCTTGATAAGTTAGTTGCTAAAGATAGTCTTGAACAACTGACAACGGACTACTGACAACGGACAATCCTCATTCATCACTCAGTTCGGGTGCTCTGCGCGGCAGCCAGAGGCGGAAGCGGCTGCCCGCGCCGTGTTTGGATTCGACCGTGAGCGCGCCGCCGAGCGCTTCGGCGAGCGTGGCGGAGATGGCAAGGCCGAGTCCAGAACCCTTGCCCGCCTCCTTCGTCGTGTAGAACGGATCGAATATGCGCACGAGCATCTCCGCCGGAATACCCGCGCCCGTGTCGGCCACTTCGATGCGCACGCGCTCGCCGTCGAGCGCCGTCGAGACGCTGATCGAGCCGCGCCCTTCGACAGCGTCGAGCGCGTTGGTCAACAAGTTGTCGAGAATCTGTCGCACCAGAACTTCGTCCGTCGCCAGTTCGCCGATCTGCGGATCGAGCGCGGTCTCAAGCGAGACGCCGCGCGCCTCTTCGCGCTGCGAGACGAGCATCACGCTGCGTTCGACGAGCGCGTTTATGTCGCACGGCTCGCGCCGCGCGCGACGCTGGCGCGCGAGGTCGAGCAAGCCGCGCGTGATGGCTTTGCAGCGCAAGGCTTGCCGCACGATCTCTTCGAGGTAAAAGTTCCAGGAGCGTTCTTCGGCGACTGTAGAGAGTTCGGGCGTCGAGCGTATGTCGCGCAGCGTCGCTTCGGCGCAAGTGGTGATGGCTGCGAGCGGGTTGTTGATCTCGTGCGCGACTCCGGCGGCGAGTTGGCCGACGGTGGCGAGGCGGCGCGAGCGCGACAGTTGCTCCTGCATCTCGGAAATCTGCGTCACGTCGCTCCAGGTGATCACGCTTGAACCGCGCGCGCCCTCAACGCCGTCGAGCGGTGCGACGGCCACCAGATAACGTCGCGCGTCTTCGGCCTGAATCTCGAAGGACGACGTGCCGCCGGAGGTGCGCGGCGTCATGTGGAAAGCTGCGGCGCGCTCGCCGAAGAGACGCGCGAAGGCGACGGCGCAGGTGAGGCCGATGGCCTCCGACGGTTGCTCGAAGCCCATCATCTCTGCGGCCATCGCGTTGCAGCGCGTGAGGTGCATCGAGGCGTCGTGGACGATGATGCCGTCGGGCATCGCGTCGAAAGTCTGCTCCCAGATTTTTTTGCCCGCGCTGACTGTCTCCAAGAGTCGCGCGTTGTCGAGCGCGAGCGCGGCCATCTCCGCGAGGCTTTCGAGCAACTCTTTCTCGTCAGCAGTGAAACGATGCGACGTGCGATAGCCGACGACGAGCAGCCCCAGAGTTTCGCGGCGCGCGCGCAAACGCACGAGCGCCAGATCGCGCAAGCCCTCGGCGCTGTGGAGCGGAAACTCGCTCGCGGGAAGTTCGCCGCCCGAGACGTTGCGCACTTCGATGATCGTCATGTCTTCGGCAGACGCGGCGTGCTCTGCGAACGTGCCGCGCAAGGGATTGACGATCTCTTCCTCGTCTCCGGCGCTCAAGGATTTGAAACCGCTCGTCGCCTTCCATGTAACCGTGCGTTCGGCGACGGAGAACGTGGCGACGCTCGCCGTGTCCGAGCGCATCACTCGACGCACCATCTCGACCACGCCGCGCAGCGTCGCCGCGCTGTCGCTCTGCGCGCTCGCGCCGCCGCCGCTGCCAGTGGTGTTGCCCGCCGGTTGTTCGGACGACGGCTGAGGCGCTGTCGCTTCGGGCGCTCGCGCATTTGTCTCCTGTGTCCTGTCGTTCGACGGATCAGCCATGTTCATCAGATTAGCGGTCGGGGGTTGCGTGTCTCAGTCCGGTGGACTTGGAAAAGCATTCGCGGCACGGGTGCGCCTCCACTTCTACGCGGCGCGATGCCCGCCCGTCAAGCGAAAAATTATCACTAAGCACATCGCGTCGCTTTCTTATAGCTTTTGCAGTTTGCGTGTGACGGAAAACTTTCACCGCAGAGACGCAGAGGACGCAGAGGGGGCGCAGAGAAGAATTGAGTGATCTTCTCTGCGCCCCCTCTGCGTCTCTGCGGTGAGTGCTTCGCCCGACGCTCAATCTCAACCCCTCTGACCGCCGCGTTTTTCCGTCAGTTGACGGGCGCGGGTGGCATCGCACGCCGCGCGGCGCACAGACTTTCGCGGCTTTTACCGCACAACGCGCGCGGCACACGCGTTGCCATGCGAAGGGCGGCGGAAAGGATAGCCGCAAAAGTTTATCGAAGGAGAAGTCTCATGCACAAAATATCAAACGCCACGCGCCTCGCGGCGCTTTCATTCGTCCTCTTAATCGCGGGCGTCACGGCGAGCGCGCAAACTTCGCGCAGCGCAGTGGATCGCAATTACTCCGACTCGGACGCCACACGCGCCTCGCGCTCGCGCACGACGCGCCGCGATGATCGCGCGCCGCTCGGCGACACGCCGACCGACATCCTGCGCGCCGCGCGCACCATCTACATCAGCCCGAATCAACATATCAATTCCGACTATCTCGAATACAAACTCGACAAGCTGCCGGAGTTCGGCCAGTGGCAACTCGCGTTTGTGAAGGACAGAAATCGCGCAGACCTCGTGCTGGAAATTCAGAAGACCGCGCTCAACTACGTTTTCAGCATCGTCGAACCCGAATCATCAATCGTCGTCGCCAAAGGCAAAGTCGTCGCCATCAACGGTCGCGTCGCCGCCGAAGACATCTCTCACCAGATCGTCAAACGCATGCGAGCGTTGCGCGCCATGCCCGCGAACGACTAACGAGAACGCATCACATCATTGACACACTAAATTTTTTGGAGGACTCATGCGACGCATAAATCTCTTCGCGCTCGTCGCGCTACTATTACTCGTCTCCGTCTCCGCAAGCGCACAGTCGGTCTTGGACGATCACAAGTTCGAGGTCGGCGGGCAATACACAGTCATCGGCCTCGACGACTTCGACGTGGTGAACGGCGTGGGCGGGCGCGTCGGCTACAACTTCAACAAGTATTTCGCGCTCGAAGGCGAGGCAAACTTCTTTCCCGAAACGCATCTCGGCAACGAACAGTTCGGCTCGAAGGCGCAGGGGTTCGTCGGCGTCAAGGCAGGCACACGCGCGAAGTACGCAGGTGTGTTCGCCAAGCTCAGACCCGGCGCGATGGCAATCGGCGAGATCACTTCGGGCTTCAATTGCAACAGCACTTCGTTCGGTTCGGTGTGCCGCACGAATCACGGCCAGTTCGCTCTGGACGCCGGAGCGGTCGCCGAAGTTTATCCCTCGCGCCGTTCCATCATACGCCTCGACGTGGGCGACACGATGGTCAACATACGCCGCGCCTCGCGCAGCTTCTTCGGCCAGACCACCAGCACCTCGAACGACTTCACGCACAATCTGCAAATCAGCCTCGGCTTCAGCTACAGGTTCTGACGCGTTCGACAGGCGACCTTGTGCGGCGGCGCGTTCAAGAGAATGGAAAAATTCAAAAATTTGTAAACGGGCATACTCCGTACGAGCGTTGTACGGAGCAAAACGCGACAGGTGAAGTCTATGTGAAGGCCGAGTTTGCGGTTGCGCGCGGGCATCCGGTTCGGTGTTGGCATCGTGTTTGCAAATCCGGACGGCGTGAGAAAAGTTAGGGCGCGCCGCACACGCACGCAATGTCGTCTGCCGCGCCCGCGCGCCGTCGAGCGAGTCGGCGCGAACGACATCAACCTCGTTATCGAGTAAGGAGGACTGTATGCGTCGAAAGATGCTCTACACCATCGCAGTCGCAATCTTTTCTCTCTCCCTTAACAACGCGCGCGCGTACGCGCAGGCCGACGAGTCGCGCAAGGTCGAACTCGGCGGGCAACTCTCTATCTTGAACGCTTCTAATGGGGACGCAGGCGTGACGACGACCGTGCAGTGCATCATCCCGCCCTGCCCGACCACAGTTTCCACATCGGAGGGACGGAAGACCGAGCCGGGCTTCGGCGCGCGCATCGGTTATAACCTCACGAAGAATTTCACGCTGGAAGCCGAAGACAACTTCTTCCCGCGCGAGCGCGAATTCGGAGGCGGGCGTAAAAGTCAGGCGCTCTTCGGCGTCAAGGCGGGCAAGCGTTTCGAGAGCGTCGGGCTGTTCCTAAAGGCGCGACCGGGCTTTGTTCGTTTCAGCGAAGGCGACCTGTCGCGCCCGCGTCCCGGCATTGCGTGTGTGGCCGTCATCCCTGCGCCCGCCGGATGCTTTGAGGCGGTGCCGCAGACGCACTTCGCTCTCGACTTGGGCGGCGTCGTTGAATATTACCCGTCGCCGCGAACCATCATACGCTTCGACGCAGGCGACACGATCATTCGTCTGGGCAATCACAGAGTGCCCATCGTGTTAAATAACCAGCAGGTGGTCGTCGGCTTCGCGCCACCCGAAACGACTCACAATTTTCAAGGCAGCCTCGGCTTCGGCGTCAGGTTTTAACCTGCGAACCTGTCGCCTGACCGACGCCGAACAAAAAAGAAGGCGACTACATGATGTGTAGTCGCCTTCAACTTCTTTAATGTCTGGTTTCCCTCTAGCCCGCCTTTGGCGCGACGGCGCGCACCGCTTCGGAAACTCCGTCTTCGTACTTCTTGAAGTTCTTGTTGAAGCGCTCCGCGAGTTCTTTGGCTTTGCGGTCGTAGGCTTCGGGGTCTTTCCAGGTGTTGCGCGGCGTTAAGACTTCTGCCGGAACTTCGGGGCAGGAGACGGGCACGCCGACGCCGAAGACCGGATCGGGGCGCGTCTCGACATCCGCGAGCGAGCCGTTCAATATCGCGCGGATCATTGCGCGCGTGTACTTGATCTGCATGCGCTGGCCTTCGCCGTAAGGGCCGCCAGACCAGCCCGTGTTAACGAGCCAGCAGTTCGAGTTGTGTTCGGTCAGCTTCCGGCCTAAGAGGTCTGCGTAAGTGCCCGGGTGCAAGACCATGAAGGGCGCGCCGAAGCATGTGGAGAAAGTCGCTTCCGGTTCGGTGACACCGCGCTCCGTGCCCGCGATCTTTGCGGTGTAGCCGGAGAGGAAGTGATACATTGCCTGTTCGGGCGAAAGGCGCGCGACAGGCGGGAGCACGCCGAACGCATCCGCCGTGAGCATGATGATGTTCTGCGGGTGTCCGGCGTGGCCTTCGGGCACGATGTTCGGGATGCTCGTCAGAGGATACGCGGCGCGCGTGTTCTCGGTCTTCGACGCATCGTTGAGATCGAGAGCGCGTGTCAACGGATCATAGACAACGTTTTCGATGACCGTGCCGAACATGCGCGTGGTGCGGTAGATGTCCGGTTCGGCTTCGGGCGAGAGCTTGATGACTTTGGCGTAGCAGCCGCCCTCGAAGTTGAAGACGCCGTCGTCCGACCAACCGTGCTCGTCGTCGCCGATGAGTTGGCGTTCGGGGTCTGCGCTCAGGGTCGTCTTGCCCGTGCCTGAGAGTCCGAAGAATATCGCCACGTCGCCCGCGTGGCCTACGTTCGCAGAGCAGTGCATGGACATCACGTCGCGTTGCGGCAGCAGGTAGTTGAGAATCGTGAAGACAGACTTTTTAGTCTCGCCCGCGTAAGACGTGCCGCCGATGAGGACGAGCCGCTGCGTGAAGTCCATCAGGATGAACGTCTCGGAGCGCGTGCCGTCGGTTGCGGGGTTGGCCTTGAAACTCGGAATGTTGACGATGGTAAATTCCGGCGTGTGTTTCTCTGTGCTGCCCACGTCCGCGTTGATGAACATGGTGCGCGCGAACAGCGAGTGCCACGCGAGTTCGGTGATGACGCGTATGGGCAGACGATAGCGCGCATCGGCTCCGGCGTAAGTGTCCTGCACGAAGAGGTCGCGGCCTGCGGTGTGCGCCATCATGCGGTCGCGCAGCGCATTGAACTTCTCGGTCGAAAATTCCTTGTTGACATCGCCCCAGAAGACCTTGTCGGCGCTATTCTCGTCGCGCACGATGGCCTTGTCTTTGGCGGCGCGCCCCGTATGCTCGCCCGTGTCCACGATGAGCGCGCCGTGATCTGAGAACAGACCTTCGCCGCGCTGCGCGATCACTTCGTAGAGTTCCGGCGTCGTGAGATTCCAATAGACGTTCGAGGCTTGCGTGATGCCTAGCGTGTCTAAACCCACGTCGCTCCGCCTGTGCCCGTGCTCCTGCGACGAGCCGGATTCTTTCGTCAGAACAGATGCTGCCATCTTAAATTCTCCTCATTAAATAAAGTGACAAGTGACGAGTGACGAGTGACGAGCAAGAACGAAGACAGGTCTTGGTTTTAACTTGTCACTTGTCACTTGTCACTCGTCACTGGTGTTCCGTCTGCGTCGTGCCAGTTCGCGCAGTGCGACGGAGAGGTCGCGCGCGGAGCGTTCGATGCGGTCGGCGCAGGCTTCGAGTTCGCCCGCGTCGTCCGGGTTGCGCGTGGCGACGCTGGCGAGGGCGGCTTCGATCTGCGTGTTGAGCCGTTCGGCTGCCGATTCTGCTTCCTGCTCAGCATTTGATAATTGCGGGGGCGTGCGTTCTGGTTTGGTGCTCACAAAAAATTGTCCTGCTTGTCATTCTTGAGGCCGACTCTGAAAGTGCCGAAGCGAGACGCGGCCTGCGTTTGGATTCGCGCGCGCCAATTCGTCTTCAACGCGCTTTTGTCAATCGGGATGTTTTATTTCGATTAAGCTAATTTCATACAACATCAACGCGTTTGAATCAAGTCCGACGCGCACGCCTATTTCCGGCGCACACGTCGCGCCGCAGGCTTAATGATTACTGCATCAAGACTTGCGCCGCGTGCGCGGGTTTTGCTACAAGCTCAAAATCTTATGAGCACGAAACCTATGAGGGCAGCGTTCACGCTGCGCGAGCGCAAACTCATCGAGGCGCACCGCACTCCCAAACAGGTGCAACGATACCTCAGCGCGCTTGCGTACAACCGCGAGACGCACGGCGCGACGCTGCGTTCGTTTCGCGCGTCGCTCAGGCGCGGGCGAGTCCACTGTCTCGAAGCCGCGCTCGTCGCCGCCGCGATCCTTGAGCAACACGATTACCCGCCGCTCCTCTTAAGCCTCGAATCGCAGGACAAACTCGACCACGTCGTCTTCCCGTTTCGACGAAACAATTTGTGGGGCGCAATCGCGCGCTCGCGCGACACGGGACTGCACGGTCGCCGTCCAATCTTCCGCACATTGCGGCAACTGGCGTGGAGCTATTTCGATCCATACGTTGACACGACGGCGCGCATCACCGCCTACGGTCTCGGCGACCTGCGCGAGTTGGGCAACTACGATTGGCGTTTTTCGGAGCGAAATGTCTGGAAGGTCGAACGCTACCTGCAAGAGCTACCGCACCGCGAACTGAAATCCTCCGAGCGCAGATACCAACGTCTCCTCGCGCGCTTCGCCGAGTTTCGCCAAACCAACCCGACGGGCGCGCCCACGTATTTCGAGAATAAAGATGTGTGGATGATGTGAAGGCAAGGGGAAGGGTAAGGGGTAAAGGGAAAAGGTAACAGCAAAGAACGCGCCGCACGCGCCTCGCTTTACCTTTCGCCTTTACCCCTTACGCTTTTCCCTTTTTTATTGAACGGTGGCGGGGAGCATCGAGCCGCGCCGGTCTGTGGCGACCGCCGAGCCGTCTTCGCTGATGATGCCGATCATGCCGTGAAAGTGTATGTCTGTGCCGGAGAGGACAAGCAGCACATCGCCAGCTTTCACTTCGGGGTTCTTCAATTCAAAGCGCACGACCGTTGCGTGGCCGTTCGTCTGTTCGAGCGTTTCAAAAGTAAATTCGTCGCTGTCAACGACGAGCGTCTGCGAGTTGTTCGTATAATTTGCGGGTTCGGCCATAGCTGAAAATCCTTCTGCGATATTTCACCTCGCGCTTTTAGCGTGAGAGTCTAAATCAATAATTGTCCGGTTGAAAAGGTCTGCCGTAAAGTTGCTGGTAGACCCAGCCGAGCACGCGCACCTCCGCTGTGCAGAGCGCTTCGAGCCAGCAGCACGTCAGGTACACCGCGCGCCCGCGCTCGGTGGGAATCTTCGACGCTTCTGCGACCGTCGCTGCTTCGCCGCTCGTGTCGAGTTGGTATGCATGCGCGACTTCTTCGTTCGTCTTCGTCGCATCGTCGAGCGCGTTCAGGAGTTGACCGATCCAGCCGTGCAGCGCCGTCTCGCCTTCGTTTTCGACGATGGCCTGCATGATGCCTATGGCGAGGCGTTCCTCTGCGTTCGTGAACTCGTAAACCTCTTCGCCCGTGCGACGGCTCTCCGCTTGCTTCCACTGAAAGACCGCCTCGACGTTCGGATGCCGGATCATGTTCACGCGCGGGTCGTGATTGAGAAACCACTCGATGAGATCGGCGAGCGAAGAAGGTTCGATGCGACCGAGTTCGTCGCGTGCAAGCGCGGGCGGCTGCCCCGTCTCATTGTCGCCGCCGCTCCCGCCGTTCGCCTTGCCTGTCTTTGAACTGCTCATAAAATTACTGCCCAAAATTATTGCGCCGAAACTTCCTGCGACACGCCCGCCAACTCCGCCGCGTCGCCATCCTTCAGGCGACGCAAATATTTTCCGAACACGCCGTTCCAGGAAGGGATCACGATGGAGACTGCGCCCTCGCCCTGCGCCTGACACGCGAGGCGTATGAGCGGGCGCGGCGCGTCCGTGTCTATGTAGCCGAAGAGTTGCATGGCCTTTCGTTCGCGCGGGCTAACATCCGTCAACTTCTCCGCGCCGCCTATGACGCCCACCCAGCAAGTGCCGCACGAAGCCGAGCGACACTGGACGGGGACCGGCCCTTCGTCAACCGTGCAGCGCGGATCAACTTGCGACCAATCGCGCTTGTCGGTCGCGGCGGCGGAAGCGACCTCTTGATGATGGATCATCTTGAACCGCGCCGTCGGGTCGCGCTCGTTCCACACCACAGTCCAACGCTTGTCGGTCGTGCGCAGGAAATTGCCGAACAAGCCCTGACTATCATCACGCGCGCGCTCCTGCAAAATCTTTTCGGGCGACTGCCGCGCGTTCTTGCCTTCGAGTTTGACTTCGCCCGCCGACGCCGCGAACGCTTCGAGTCCGACTTGCTGCAAAGTCATAAACGCGATTGCCGCGATGCCTACGACGAGCGACTCGTCCGCGCGCTTTTGCGTCGCTACCTCGCGCGCCACCGCGCGAATCTCTCCGTCGAGTGTGGCCTTCTCCTGCATCCCGCCCTTAAATGCTCCGGCGCGTGCGGCGACGGCGCGTTTAACTTCCGGCCAGTAGCGATGCCCGTAGAGGAACGCGTGCGACGAGTCAATTTGATCTGCGAGGCGATATTTGCCTTGCATCAATAATTTCTGCGCCAGTTGTTCGGGATCATCAGCTTGCTCGAAGGCGCGCGCGAGCGCGAGTGGGAAGAAAGCGAACCAGATGGACGTGGCGTTGCGGTCAACTTCGTGTATCGCCGTAGACAAATTTTCGAGCGTGCGCGCCCACGCCCCTTCGTCATGCTGCTGCAAAAAATTCTCAAACTCCGTCTTACTCTTTCGACTCATAGACACCTCTGGATAATTTGCGTGCAAATCAAACCTCGAAGTGTAGCCCGTCCGGCCAAAAGTCTCAAACGCGGCGGGGCTTTAGAGCAATTTACAAATGAACATAAGCAAGGAAAGCACTCACCGCAGAGACGCAAAGGGCGCAGAGGGGGCGCAGAGAGAAGAAGGGATGAAGGATGAGGGATGAATAAGAAATAAAGAATTGATCCATTGATTCATCGGTTCATTGAATCAATGAAGAAATGGATCAATGAATCAATTCTTATTCATCCCTCATCCTTCATCACTTGCTTTTCACCCACGCGGCGATGTCGTCAATGACGTACTTGGGGATGTTGCGCGGGCGGTCGTAGTCCGCGCCGCTCGATGCGCCTTCGCCTTCATAGAAGAGGTGGTCGAGTTTGGGATAGGTTTTGAACGAGACTTCTTTACGGTCGGAGAGCGCCGACTGCCAGTTGCGAAAGTCGTCCATCGTGACGTTGAAGTCGCGCTCGCCTTGCAGGACGAGGATGGGGCGTTTGAGAGCGCGTGCGGCCTGCGGCGCGTTGTAGCCGCGCAGGTTGAGCCAGTAGCTCGTCGGCACGCCGAGCAAATTCGCGCTCGCAGTAGCGGCGTCGCCCGCCTTGAGTCCTTTGACGCGCGCCGCCTGTCGCTTCGTGTCGTCAATGCGCGCGCGTTCGGCTTCGCTCACGCTTCCGTCGAGCGCGGCCAGGTATTCGTACTGGCGCACTAATTCGTCTTCGAGCGGGCGCGTCGCTCCGGCGAAGATGATGAAGCCCGCGATGCCGCCGCCTGCGTCGCTCATGCCGATGCGCGGCACGAGCATCCCGCCGAGACTGTGGCCGAGCACGAAAATCTTCTTTGCATCGACGCCCGCCGTCTGCCTGAGCAGCGCGACGGCTGCGAGCGCGTCGTCAATCGTCTCTTCCTTGACGGTGAGGTTCGGCGTCGCGGCGACGAGTTTCGCGCCGTGCTGCTTCGTGCGTTTCTCGTAGCGCAAGACGGCGATGCCCTGCGAGGCCAAGCCCCAAGCCAGATCGCGGAAGGGCTTGTTTGCGCCGAGCGTCTCGTCTCGATCGTTCGGCCCCGAACCGTGTACGAGAACGATGGCCGGAAACTCCCCTTTGCCTTGCGGCATCGTCAGCGTTGCAGGCAAAGGCCACTCGCCGCCCGCGCCGATGGTCAACTCCTGTTCGACAAACGCGTTGGGTACGGCGTAAGCGGGCGGCTTGTACTCTGCGGGCGCGGCGAACGCGGCATCGGCCAACCACTCGAAGCCCTGCCGCAAGACCTTGATGCCCTGCGCCTCCACCTGAAACAGCAAGGGCACGCGCGCCTCGTCCGTCCACAAATTGAGCATGAGCGAGCCTGCGGCGACGATCTTGTAGCGTCGCGTCGCAACCGCTGCCGCCGTCGTCGCCGCGCCGCCTTTCGGCGTGTAACTTTGTGCGGAGACGTATTCGACCGTGAGCGGATAATCCACGCCCTGCGTCGGCAGGAATGCCACGAAATTTTGCTGCCCGCCCTTCGCTTGATCATACTGCGCGAGCAGGAAGACGAACTGATGCCAGACGAGATTTTCCAGCACCACAGACGCCTGCGATTTCACCTCACGTTCGGGACTGCCCGCCGCAGTTAGTTTGACAATCCCATCGCCGAACTTCGCTTCCAAAGCCTTCGCGCCGCCGATCTCGACCACGAAACTCTCAGGCTTCGTCTTCAAAGCGGAAGTGACAGCCCTCTGTTTCGCGCCTCCTGCGGCAGGCGTGATCTCCGCCTCCGCGCGGAGCGAGCCGTCGGGTTTGGAAGCGATGCGATAGCTTTCCGTCACAACGAGGCGTCCGCCGATGTGCGTGTTGAAAACGCCGTCAGGTTGTTGTGTCGGCTGTGGTGTCGGCTGCGTTTGTTGTGCGCGTGCGGGCATGAAGAAAAGGAGTAGCAGGCAAATGGTTGTATAGAAAATTCTACGCGTCATGTTTCCTCCGCGAGAGCGGGCTTCTTGAAGGAGAGTTCGCCGGAAGTCGTTAACCGGAACGTCGAGAGGCGATGTACGGTCTCGCATCGTGAGCGCGTCGCTACAGTGTTCGCTTAACCGCGACTGACCGGCGTGTTGATGGTGAGCCGCTGGCGCATGCGTTGTTGCCAACGGCTGCGCGGCGCTTCGACGTTGTCGAATTGTTCGAGCGTGTCTTTGAACGTCTCGCCGCCGAGTTGTCGCATCTTCAGGTAGAGCAGCGCGGTCGAGATGGAGATAAGCGGCACGGTGATGATATTGAATAGCGGCGCGAGCCGACCGAGCACTTGCGAGCCGGAACCCAAGACTATGTTGTTGCCGCCTTTCAGCTTAACCGAGAAGTAGCCGACGATTGAGCCGACGATGAATGGCAGTATGAATTGAATGAGCAGGAGCGCGATGACGGTGCGGCGCGAGCGGCGCGAAAGCTCGTTGGCGCGTTTGAGCGCGGCGCGCTTCTCCAAGCCTTCCATCAACACGACGGGCGCGTAGAGCGAATACTTGACCAGCATGATGAAGCCGGGAATGATAAGGAGCACGAAGCCGATCAGCACCAACAGGCTGGTGCGAATGCTCGTGCGCAGGAAAGGCCGCCAGCGTCGCTTCAAGACCGCGAGCGCGCCGCGCATCGAGAGCGGCCGCATCGGCGCGACGTGCAGTTGCGTCACCATGAGCGCGGTCATCGCGGTGATGACGGAGGTTGACAGAAAACTGACGACGACGTTGAGCAACGCCAGAAGGCAGACGAGCACGATGCTCAGCCATGCGGGCATCACCTGCGCGCGCTTCAAAAGGTCGAAGCCGAGCATCAAAAACAGCATCAGGATGATGGGCAGGTGCGCCAGAACCGAGATGCGCAGGAACTTCGGGAAGTGTTCGCTGTAGAGCGCGAAGGCGCGCGTCAGGAGCGAACCGATGCCTTCGGAACTGCCGCGCAGCGCCGACGCGAACCCTGCGGCGCTCTCCGGTCTGTCGGAAGGATTTTTCTTGAGCGCCAGCATCACCTGCCGCGCCAGCTTGCGATTCACCTTCCGGTTCTTGTCGCGCAAGGGGGGCGGCGCGGCTTCCATGTGCTGCCGCATCACAGACACCATATCGCCCGCGAAAGGCGTCTCGCCCGTAAGCATCTGGTAGGCGATGACGCCGAGAGAGTAGATGTCCGAACGCGCGTCGAGCCGCTGGCCGCGACACTGTTCGGGCGACATGTAGAGCGGCGTGCCGAGTATCGCGCCGACGCGCGTGACGCCCGCCAACGCCGCCGTCTGCAACTCATTCGGCTTGTTTCCGGCGGTCGTGTGATCCAGAAGACGCGTCTTGTCGCCGTCTTGTTCAGCATGCGTCGCGCGCGGCTCGTGCCCGATGGCTGTCAGCTCTTGCTGCGCGTGCGACGGCTGCTGTTGCGGCGGCGTCGCAGCAGGCGGCGCGAAGAGAAGCGTCTGCGGTTGTTCGGAGTCGTCCGCGTCCGAGAGTTGCAACTGCGTCGCGGCTTCGGACGTGCTCCCTTGAGACGAATCGCCGCGAGACGACGCGCCGCCGCTGCCCGATCCCGACGAACGCCCGACCGAAGAAGCTGCGCGCGCGATTGACGCCTGCACGATATCCAACTGCGACTGCTGCTCCTCGTGCGCTCCGCTTTGAGACGTGTTTTGTGCTTCGGTCGCGGCGGGATGGTTCAACACTGTGACGGCGGCAGAGTCAACCGTCGTGCTTGCGTCGGCGAGTTTGGCGATGCCGAAGTCGAGCACCTTGACGCGATAGCCGCCGAATCGATTTGGTTCGAGCCAGATGTTGTCGGGCTTGAGGTCTCGATGCACGACGCCCTGCTGGTGCGCCTCGTCAACCGCCGAACAGGTCTGTTCCAGAATGTCCACCACCCAGTCAATCGGCAGCCGCGACTCTTCCGCCAGCACGTCGCCGAGCGTACACCCGTCCAGATATTCCATCACGAGATAGGCCACGCGCTGCGCGCCGACTTGCGCGAACCCGAAGTCCGTCACATCGACCACGTTCGGGTGGCGGAGGCGTCCCGCCGCGCGCGCCTCGCGTTTGAAACGCTCGACAAACTCGTCGTTGCGCATAAACTCCGGCGTGATGAGTTTCAAAGCGACGGGACGCTCCGTGCCGAGATGCGTCGCCAGATAGACCGCACCCATCCCGCCCTGCCCGAGCAAACGCTCCAGCCGGTACTTCCCGTCCAACACCTCGCCGATGAAACGCTCCAATCCAAACATACGTCGAGAAGAATCCATGCGCCCGCGCCCAAAGTCAAGCGCGAGATGATAAAGCCGAATATTTCTACGGGAGATTTATTCGCGCAGGTTTTATTCGTTAATTTGGAGCGGAAAGTTCAAGACAGCTTGAATCGGGGTTTGGGGAAAGTGATGCGCTTGTTCATTTCAAAGCATCAACCCTTTTCCTTTTTATTGACATATAAAACGTAGCTGGCAATTGTGAATAAGGAAAAATAAATGACGGCAAGAAGCCGTATGTTGACGGGCGGAATTTTCCGGTTGCCGAATTGACCGGAACTGATTAAAAAATCGAGCGTGCTGTGGATGTAGGGAAAAATATAGCTGTATTGCCACGACAGCATGCCGACGCCTAAAAACCAGATCACGAAGCCTGTTCCAACGGGAACTAAAAAATTCTTGAATTGCAGGCCAAGCAAATATTGCAGAGCCAAAATCGGCAGACAATCGACGAAGAAGTTGGTGTTCGCTTTCAAAAAGTAAAGATAAGGAATCGGCGCGGCCGGATAAGGGATGTTGCTGAATAGCATCGAAGGAATAACTGCCGACAGGTAAATTCCGACATTGAACAGCACGAAAACTTCCGCGAGCATGATCACAATCACCAGAAACTTGGCCGAGAAGATCGTGAGGAATCTTTGAGGCGTTGCGTGTAGCTGCTTCCAAGTGTTGTTTTTATATTCGATTTGAGTGATCAAACTCACCGCCAGAATAATCCCGATGGGCAGCAAGAAAGCCGCCATTGATTCCCACGTTTGATTCCAGAGCTTGATCCAAAAATCATTTGAGACGTAAAGCGCGGACACTTTGCCCGCGTTTTTTATTCGCGACATCAAAATAATCGAAGGCGTAAAAAACGCTCCGACGATTACCAGCCAGGACGCCAGACTGCGTTTCTTCTTGAGCCATTCGCTTTGAAAACTCCTGATAAAATTCATTCGCTTTACTCGCTGATCACGTCAAAGAAGATTTTTTCGAGGTCGTTTTCAATCTTGCTGATTTGATAAACCTCTACATTGTTTTCGACCAACCTCTGATTGATCGCGGCAATCGTTTCTCTTTCGAGAATCGGAATCACAACTTTGCCGGATTCGATCCGCGAAGTTACACCGAAGTCGTCGATGAGTTGCGAGGACTTGGAATCGTTGTTCGTTTCAAAAACTATGAATGAATTTTGCTGTCGCTTGCTTATCAGTTCCGCCAGAGTTCCCTGAAACAATAAATTGCCTTGATTGATAATGCCGATGTGCGTAACGAGTTTTTCGATTTCGTACAAGAGATGGCTGGAAATCAAAATCGTAATCCCGTGATTTTGATTCAGGCTTTGCAGTAGTTCTCTGATTTCGAGAATGCCGTTCGGGTCTAAACCGTTCGTCGGTTCGTCCAGGATCAGCAGAGACGGATCGTGCAGCAGAGCAGACGCAATGCTCAGGCGTTGTTTCATGCCGAGCGAAAATTGATGCGCCTTTTTACTGCCCGTCCGCGCCAGACCAACCAACTCCAACACTTCCTCAATTCGTCGTTTCGGACATTTATAAACCTTCTGCAAAATCCTTAAGTTCTCAACCGCCGTCAGATGCCCGTAAATGGAAGGGCTTTCGATCATCGAGCCGATGTTTCTTAAAGTCTCTACGCGATGTTTTTCAAACGGCTTTCCGAAAACCAAAATCTCGCCGTGCTGTTTTTTGAGCAATCCCAAAATCAACTTCAGCGTCGTGGTTTTGCCAGCGCCGTTCGGCCCTAAAAAACCGTAGATAGTGCTTTCAATAACCTGAATGTTCACACGATTCAAGGCAGTTTCATTTTCTGAAAATTTGTGAACCAGATTAATCGTTTCTATCGAGTACATGGGTCTTTGATTCTGACTTCTCACAGTACTTTGTTAACGAGAGATGGACTGCTACATTAACAATACTGCTGACAAACTCATCACTAAAAAAATCAAAAGTTTTCGCAAGAGATAAAGAGGGCGTGGAGCGCGGGCAAGCGAGAATAATAAAAAGCCACTACGAATAGTGGCTTTTTATTATTGATTTACCGATCGCGCTGCGCGACCTTTCCTCCGGCGCTAACGGCGGCTGGTGATGTCGCCAAGTCGCGTGAATTTGATGTTGCGAACCGACGGGTTGCTGTAGTCGAAGCCCACAACCTTTCCGTCCTTGTCCCGCAGGAAGCGCACCGTCACGCGGCTGAGTTGAAAGGTGTCGCGATAGACCGGACGAATTTCCGAACCCTTGCCCGATGAGCCTTCGAGGTGAAACACGAGGCCGTCTTTTCCGGGCACTACATTGAAGGCTGACCCGATCTCGTCGTTCGCGTATCGACCGGCAAGGGCTTGCAGGTCGGCCGCGGTGGGCGTAAAGGGCTGTGCGCGGGCGTACCGCGTCGTCTGACCCTCCATCGACTTAAGTTCAAATTCGTCCGGTGACAGGAAGTGCAATTCGAACTCGTCCTGAGACATGAAAAACAGATCGCCGCTCGGATTGCGGAAACGGTCTTTGGCGATTGGTGTGAGGGCGGCGCGTAAGCCGGGGATTTGCAGCTTGCCGTTGTTCACGATCAGGCGCAGCGGCTCGCCCGTGCGCTCGCTGACGAACAGTCCCGCCTTGCTGTTCAGGTCAGCTTCCGACACGACGACGCCTTCGGCGACCGCAGCCGGTGACTTGGCCTCGGCTGTTTCGGCACTCGCGGCAGGTAGAAACTGCTCCGCGACGCGCCCCGCGAGCGCCGACGCGGACGTAACGTCAGCATTGCACAGGACGGCCATCGAGAAGCCTTGCGCCGGAAGACGACCCAACCATGCGCTGTACCCGGATGCGCTGCCGGAATGCGACACACGCGTCCCGCCGCGATAGGTGTCCACGATCAGGCCGCGTGCGTAACTGAGCTTCCTGCCGTTGTTCAGCCTTGCCGGTTCCTGAAGCTTTCCGGTGACGAACGCGCCCAGACGCCCGCTCGTCAGCGCGTCGTTCCAGATCACGAGGTCTGACGCCGTGCTGAGGATCGCGCCGCCGTTGCTGCCGCGCTCGTTGCCGACATACATTCCCACACGCCAGCCGTTGCCCTCTTTCTCGTAACCGAGAGCGCGGTTCTTGATGATGTCCCGCAGGTCTGTGGGGGACATGGTCGTCTTCATCCCGAGCGGATCGAACAGTCGCTTGCGCGTGAACTCTGGAAACGACATCCCGCTCGTGCGCGCGACGAGATCAGTCAGCAGCACGTAGCCGCTGTTCGAGTAAGACCATTCCTCGCCGGGAGCGAAGTTGAGGCCGCGCTGGCGCAGAATCAGGCTCACTACGTTGTCTACATTTCCACCGGCCAGTGGCCGGAGACCCGTCCAGTCGCGGATGCCGGAAGTATGTGTGAGCAGATGGTCAACCGTGATCTTCTGGCCGTAATCGGGGAGTTCAGGGAAGTGCTTGCGGATGTCGTCGGAGAGTGAAAGTTTTCCGTCTTCGACGAGGAGGAGGACTGCTGCGGCGACGAACTGCTTTCTGACCGATCCGATGTCGAAGATCGAGTTCGGGTTCAACGGAACGTCGCGCTCCATGTCGGCCGAGCCGTAAGCGCGGTTGACGACCACCTTTCCGTTCTGCGAGACGGCGACCGCGCACCCGGGCACGTCCGGCTTGGCCCAGCTGAATATCTTGTCGATCTCGCCGGTCTTGTCCTGCGCGTAAGCGGGCGTGCCGACAAGCAAGACGGCGACCACGAACGATACTAGAAGGGAAAAGTAATTATTTTTACTGGTGTTTCTCATTTATTTACTCATTTGCAGTATTTTCTAAGGGTCTGATTTGAGGGCGCGCCTTTCGATTCGCGTAATAAGCATAACGAGGGCAATACGCTTTTCTTAACAAGCCGGGCGCGAATGTGTAATTCCATCAAACAATCAACATCGCTTGAAAAGTACTTCACAGTGCCGGACAATCTCCAATATCTGACTTGGCACACTACAGGCACACAAAGCAGTTACGGGCAGCCATTTGGCTGCCCGTAACTGTTTGAATTTAACGATGCACCCGGCAAGATTCGAACTTGCGACCCCATGATTCGTAGTCATGTACTCTATCCAACTGAGCTACGGGTGCGTATGGGGTTCTAACGTTAGGGTCGAATATACGGAATGGCTCTCGCGGGTGTCAAGCGTGCGTCGGGTGGCCTGAGAAGAGCGCGAGGCGGTCAGCATTTTGCGTCTCGGGCGAGGCTTTAGCGCGCGTAGTAGCCGGGGCGCGTGCGTGCGATTGTGTCTGGGCGTGCGACCTGGATTTGGATGGCGCGCCACCCGCCGTCGCGCGGGCGCGAACCGGCGGATTGATAGGCGATGGTGTAGAGCGTGCGCATCTCTGCGGCGACTTCGGCGTAGAGATGCGCCATGTCTTCGAGGCGATTGATCTCGTGTAGCCGCCCGCCGGTTCGTGCGGCGAGCGTGTTGAGACGCACGCGCGCGGAGGCGTAGATGGCCGCCTGCTGCGGCGTGGGTTCGGTGAGACGCTTCATCTCTTCGGGGGGCGTGCCCTTGTTCGCCGTGATGCTGAGCGTCGCACGATCCGCGAGCCGCCGGATGTCGCCGGAGGGCAGGGCGAGCGGGTAGATCGTGACGCCCTGTGCGTCCGCCGAGTTGAGCACGGAGGCGAGCGTCGAGTTCGTGTCGGGCTTGATGGAACTGATCGCTTCCTCGGCGGTCTTGGCGTTGAAGGTTGCCGCGCGATCCTCTTTGCGCACGTCGCTGTCTATGCCGTCGGTCAGGACGACGATGGCTTTGCGGCGCGCGCCTTCGCCCTTGAGCGCGTCGAGCGAATAGCGCAGGGCTTTGTAGAGGTTGGTGTCGCCGCCGCCCTGCGCGCGGTTGATGGCGAAAGCGATCTTGGGACGGTCGCTCGTAAAGCCTGTCAGCGTCTCGATGTGGTCAACGGGCTTGACGGTCTTTTTCTGCTCCTTCATCTCCGTCCAGAAGGAGACGACCGAGATGCGGTCTGCGGGCGAGAGCGCGTCTATGAAACGCATGGCCGCCTGTTTGAGTTGCGTGCGAAAACTCAAGGTCGAGCCGGACATGTCGAGCAGGAGCACGAGACTGAAAGGCTGTTCGGTCGTCTCGAAGTTGAGAATGGTCTGCGGCACGCCGTCCTCGTAGACGGAGAAGTCCGAGCGCGTCAGGTTGGTGACGGCGCGACCGCGCGCGTCTGCGACGCCGACGTTCAAGCGTATGAGATTGGCTTCGACAGTGATCTTATCGTCGTCCTGCTGCGCGCGTGCGGCGGGCGCGGCGGCAAGCGCGCACAGGAGCAGCGCGACGAAGGCGCAAAGGGTGTTTTGAAAACGGGGACGTGTGAAAAAACGTTGCTCGGTCATCGCTTCTAAGATCGCACGGGGCGTAAATATTCTTTCGTTATACAGGGCGTTGCCAGTATGCAAAGGCGCGCGTGCGTTTGCAAGCGGCGCGGCTTTTCAAGTGCGACGTGCGCGAACCGTGTAGTCGCAGACGGCAGCAAACGGTCGTTAAAATGGCAAACGAGTCTCGCACGCGAACCGCGAAAGGTTTCGTGTGCGAGACTCGTTTGGTGCTTGAAGCGACAGGCGCGTTGCTTGACGCGCCGCCGCGCGGGCGTGCGTCTACGGCGGGCTAGGCGTGCGGCGGACGGCTTTAGCTGACGGCTTTGAGCGTGCGTCGGCGCGTGCGGCGCGGCGCGGCAGCGGACGCGGCGGCGATGTTCGTCGTCGCCGGAGTCGCTTCGTCGAGTTCGTCGAAGGCTTGCGTGGACGCCGTAGGCTTGGCGGTCGTGCGGCGCGTGCGGCGCGCGACGGCGCGTTCCTGTTCGACTTCTGCGAGACGCCTGGCACGCTCGATGCGCTTGCGCGGCACGAGTTGGAATTTGAGTTCCATCTCCTGCGCCACTTTGTAGATCGTCTGCGGTTTCGTCCCGCGCGCGGCGCGGCGCAAAACTTCCTCTTGCCCCAACAATTCCGCGCGGCCATCCTTGTCAATCCAAATATATGTTGCTTCAGCCATCTCTTGCTTAACCTCCAAACGTATCAACTCGCGCATGTCAACGGCAGTCGCGATGGGCTTCAACGGCTGCACGACCGGCAACACGCGCGAGGCGGCGACGGCAGCGGCGGGCAGCGACGGTTTATCCTGCGCCGCGCGCCGACCGGCGTAATAATCACCGACGAGCGCGTCCACCGTCTCGCGGTGCTCGTCGTAAAAGAGCGCAAAATCCTGACAGCGCGTGCGGTAGATGCAGTTGACCGAACACACGAGCGCGTCTTTGAAGTGCGCGTAGCGATTGCAATAAAGTTTCAAACGCATCGGCCTAAACCAAACGAATTGCGGTGGGAGAACGACGGCGAGGACGCACACCGAAGCACGCCCTGCAAGGGCATTCTCAGTCGTTCGGGAGTGGCTACGGACTATAGCACGTTTGTTTTGCCCGTGCAACGCTCGCCAGCGCGTGAAACGATATGGGAGAGAGTCGGAAAGGCGACAGCAGCTATAAAAGGAAGTGCGACGGCGACAAAAAATCTTGTGCGGCCAGCTTCGATTCGACGTATAATTCGCGTCCCCAACGACAACTGAAATCGCCAGCGTTTCCGCGCGCATAGAAGACGCGAAAACGCGCGATCTCTTTTAGAGCGACGCGCCCGAACTCACGACCAGCGAAGCGGCGCGTCCTCACAACACACGCGTGTGGGGATTTCCCGAAAATGTACAGGCCAAACTTTTGCGCGGAGTGCGGCGAACGCATCACGCGCCTGCGCTGGCGAGTGTGGACGAGCCGACGCTTTTGCGACGGGTGCGACCGCAAGAGGTTTCGCAGGGGGCGCGTCGCGTGGCCGCTCGTGGCCTGCGCCGCGCTCGTCGGTGTGGGTTACTTGGGCGGTCGCGCCACGCGTCCCGCTGCGCCGCCACTCGTCATCGAACGCGGCGCGTCGAACTTCGTGGCGCGCACGTCGCAAGTCGCTACATCGGCGGGCAAACAATCAGCCGCGACGAATAATGCATCCGCCGCGACTGACGACGCGGGCGCGCACGCTTACGGCGCGGACGGGACGGACGGCGAACGCCCGACAGACCCCTCTGAAGTCGTCTCCATTTGCGGCGCGCGCACGAAGAAGGGAACGCCTTGTTCGCGGCGCGTGCGCGGCACGGGTCGTTGCTGGCAGCACAGGGGCAAGCCTGCGATGCTGCCCGCCGCGAAGTTGATCGTGCGCGAATAGCGAAGTCGAACGTGAATAATTGAGGGAAAAACTTTTCGCTTTCCCTGCCCGTAATATTTGGCGTTCTCGAAGCGTTTTAACTACAATGCTCGTGCTAATCCTGCAACGTGCCTGCAAGGGCACATAAAGATTTCAAAGAATAACTATCGTCGCTGCTCGAAGCGGGAGCAGTTCGTCTCGGTCGTCCCGGTCGTCGCTCGTCGTCGCAGTGTCCGAAGGAGTGCGAGCGTGGCCTTAACCTCTCTGGAAAAGATGATGAAGAAAATATACCTTCTCGCAATCGGTTTTCTGTTCGTCGCCTCCGCAGTCGCCGTGTCGGCGAAAGAGGCGCGGCTCGTGCGCTACCCGCATTATCATCAAGGTCGCGTCGCGTTCGGCTATCTCGGCGACATCTGGACGGCGGACGAGACGGGACAGAACATTCAACGCCTCACCGTACACAAGGCGCGCGACGTGTACCCGCGCTTCTCGCCCGACGGCAAGTGGATCGCTTTTTCGAGCGACCGCAACGGCAACCTAGATGTCTTCATCATGCCCTCTACAGGCGGCACTGTGAAGCAGTTGACTTCGCACTCGGCGGACGATTCCGTCTTGAACTGGACGCCCGACGGACGGAGCATTCTCTTCTCATCGAATCGCGGCGAAGACTTCGCGGCGCGGCTCTACACCGTGAGTGTCGAAGGCGGGATGCCCAGAAGCGCGGGCGCGGACATGGGCGTGCAAGGCTCTTTTTCGCCTGACGGTCGCCGCCTCGCCTACAACCAGAAGGCGCAGGTTTACTGGCGCAAATATTATCGCGGCTCGATGCAATCGGACGTGATTGTAATGGACGCATCGACGAAAAAGTTCACGAACCTGACAGACTTTGAAGGACTCGATTCGTGGCCGATGTGGGCGCGCGACGGCCAAATCTATTTCGTCTCCGACCGCGAAGGCGGCGGGCTGACAAACATCTGGCGTGTTGCAGAGACGGGCGGCAAAGCCGTGCAGGTCACGTCTTTCAAAACCGGCGACGTGCGCTGGCCTGCCATCAGCGCCGACGGCAAAACCATCGTCTTCGAGCACGACTTCGGCATACACAAACTCGACGTTGCCAGTAAACGCGTCACGCCAATCTCGCTCGACATCGCCGCCGAGACGCAGGAGAGCTTGAGCGAAGTGCGCGACTACGCTTCGCAGGTTGACGACTACGGCCTCGCGCCAAACTCGCGCCGCATCGTCTTCTCCATACACGGCGAAATTTTCACCGCGCCCGTCGAAGAAGGCGACTTGCGCCAACTCACCGACAGCCCCTTCCGCGACCGCAACGTCGAGTATTCGCCCGACGGCAAGTGGATCGCTTTCGTCTCCGACCGCAGCGGGCGCGAGGAACTCTACACGGTCGCCGCAGACGGCGCGGGCGAAGCGCAGAAACTCACAGACCTCGACGAACTCAAATACGCCTACGCCTGGTCGCCCGATTCCACGCAGATCGCTTACACGTCTTCGGACAACAAACTCCACGTCGTCACGGTCGCGAGCAAACAGTCGAAGGATATCAGCGCGTCGCGCTACGGACAGATCGGTACGCCCTCCTGGTCGCCCGACGGCAAGTGGCTCGCTTACGCCAAACCCGACTTCACGCGCACGACCGACATCTACATCGCGCCTTCGTCGGGCGGCGAAGAACATAAAGTGACGTTTGATTCCTTCACCGACACGGGCGCGACCTTCTCGCCCGACGGCAAGAAACTTTATTTCCTGCGCGTCGAGCAGAGCAGTTTCAGTTCGCTCACAGCCGTACACGTCTATTCGATGGCGCTCGAAAAACTCGAACGCGACCCCGACGATCCGGAAGAACGCGCCGAGCAGGAAGCCGCCGAAGCGGGTCGTCAACAACCTTCTGGCGAAGCCGGTAGCGGCGCGGGCGGCGGCGCGGGAGCAGCAGGCGGCGGCGCGGCGCGAACGAAGCCTACGCCGAAGCCCGTACAGATTGATTGGGCGGGACTCAAGCGGCGCACGCGCCAGTTGACGCGTATGCCTTTCGCCGTCACGAGCTACACCATCTCGCCCGACAGCAAATCCATCGTCTTCCTCACGAGCGAACCGTCGGGCGCTGCGGCGAGCATTCCCGTCATCTATTCGATACAGGAAGACGGCAAGCGACTCACGCGCATCACTTCCGGCACGCCGCCGACGGACGGCGCGGGCGGTGGTGGTGGCGGTGGCGGCTTCGGCGGTGGCGTCTCGAACCTGAACGTCTCGCGCGACAACCGCACGCTCTTCTTTCAAGAAGGTCAGGCCGTCTATTCCGTCCCGATGCCGCCGCCCGTTCCGGCTGGCGCGTCGGCGTCGAGCGCGCCGCCTTCGACCACTGCGTCTGCCGCGCAGCGTCGCCGCATCAATTTCACTGCGAAGGTCAAAGTTGATCGTCCCGCCGAATGGGCTGAGATGTTCGACGACGCGTGGCGCACGATGAAGTACCGCTTCTACGACGCGAAGATGCACGGCATGAACTGGGACGCGATGCGCGCCAAGTATCGCCCGCTCGTCGAGTACGTCGGCGACCGGCAGGAACTCCTGAACATCGTCAACGAGATGATCGGCGAACTCAACGCCTCGCACACCGGAGCGGCACCGCCGCCCGGAGGCCGCGAACCCGGCGCAGCGCAGACCGGACACCTCGGCCTCGAACTCGAAGCGGACGCAGCGGCGGGTCGCTATCGCGTCACGCACATCTACGAAGACGGCCCTTCGGACAAGGATTGGGTCAAGGTCGCGGTCGGCGATTACCTCATAGCGATTGACGGCAAAGACGTGCGCGCGGGCGACGAATACTGGCAGCACTTGAACTACCGTCTCAACCGCAAAGTCTCCGTTACCTTCAACAACAAGGCAACGGACGAAGGCGCTTGGCGCACGCGCATCGAACCGACCTCGATGGGCAACTACGGCCAACTCCGCTACGAGCGTTGGGTCAAGGAGCGTCGCGATCTCGTGACGAAACTCTCGAACGGTCGCGTCGGCTACATCCACATTCAAGCGATGAACCAGCCTTCCTTGCGCAAGTTCGAGAAGGAACTACGCGAGTATCGCGACAAAGAAGCGATGGTCATAGACCAACGCTGGAACGGCGGCGGCAATATCGAACAGGAGTTGCTCGGCATACTCGTCCAGCGTCAATATCAGGTCTGGCAACCGCGCGGCACGGAAGCGACGACGCGACCCTTCGCAGGCTTTTTCGGCCCCAAAGTCGTCCTGCAAAACTGGCGCTCGGCCTCAAACGCAGAGATGTTCCCCGCAGGCTTCCGCGCGCTCGGCTTAGGCAAAGTGATCGGCACGCCGACGATGGGCGCAGTCATCGGCACGGGCAGCTATTCACTGATTGACGGCTCGACCGTGCGCACACCCGGCGTCGGCGTCTATCTCTCCGACCGCCAGCAAACCAACATGGAGAACTACGGCGTACGCCCCGATATACTTGTGGACAACACGCCCGAAGACAACCTCGCGGGCAGAGACCGCCAACTCGAAGTCGCCGTCGAAGAACTCCTCAAGCAACTCAAGACCGGCGAAAGACAGATCGCGGACAGGTAAGCAAGTAAGCAGTCAGTAAAAAAGCAAAAGGCGGAAGTTGAACGTGGAGGCCTCCACGTTCAACTTCCGCCTTTTCTCCTTTCCTGCCATGACCACCCTAAAACTAAATTCTCCGCTCCCTCCTACCCACTTGATGTACCATGCTGCTCGACGAACGAGGAAAGTTTTTCCACTAGGGTAGTCACCGAATACCTCACAATATGTTTTAGCGACGGGTAAGAATTAAGTGAACAATGAAATGTTTGACGAAAATATAAACGACGATATTCCACTTGGATTTAAACTTCGCCACACTCTACGTGGAGAAGGGCTTCCCATCTCTCGCATTAAATGGTCGCCAGATGGGCAGATACTAATTTCAACCTTAGAGGACGAAGCGATCTACCTTTGGGATGCAACAACCGGGAAGCTATGTCATATGTTAGAAGAAAGTTCTAACTCGATCACATCTTTACGTGATGTAGCATGGTCGCCTGATAGCCAAGTACTTGTTTCAACTTTAGAACAAAGCGAAATTGAAGAGGTGATGCAAAGATTGCGTTACGGCATATTCCCTGGAGACCAGGATAACTACTTCACCTCCTTTAAGCTATGGGACGCGAAAACTGGGGAGTTGCGGCAGAAAATAACTGGGCCGCCTGAATTGATTTACGGGGTGGACTGGTCGCCGACTGGTCACACTCTAGCTGCTGGAGGGGCTACCGGTGTCATTTGGCTTTGGGATATAGAAACTGGGAAATCATCTCAACTCAAGGAATCTTCAACCCCTGTATTTAGGCTTGCTTGGTCTCCTAGCGGCCAGTTGCTCGCCTCCAGCGGCCCTTACAATGTTATTCAGATATGGGATACCACAGAGAGGGGGCTACTTTATAAGCTAGAAGGAGGCACCCGTGATAGTAATATCGCTTGGTCTCCCAGCGGACGGTTACTAGCTTCCGCCGGCCCTCACAGGATTATTCAGATATGGGATATTGCGACGGGAAAGCTCTTAACCACGCTGGAAGGTCACGAGGCTAATGTCACAAGTGTTTCCTTCTCTTTTGATGAACAGTTAATAGCCTCAAATTCCCACGATAGGACTGTTAGGCTCTGGCGGTGTGATACATGGGATAATGTTGCAGTTCTTGATTTACCACATTATGGAAGCTCGTTTCCCGGACTTAGCTTCAGCCCTTCAACACCTGTTTTGGCAACGTTCGGCAATGAGTCGGAGATCATTGATATATGGGACTTGGATATACATAGCATCTTAAATGCTGAACCCATTTCAAAATCCGTTCATTACACTAATGCCAAAGTCGTGCTCGTGGGCGACACGGGTGTTGGGAAGACGGGGCTGGGCACGCGGCTGGCAGAGGGCGTGTGGCGGAAGACAGAATCTACACACGGGATGAATGTTTGGACGCTGCATAGCGAGCCGGAGCGCGAGGTGATGTTGTGGGACTTTGCGGGGCAGGACGAGTACAGGCTGGTGCATCAGCTTTTCCTTAACGAGACGAACGTTGCGCTGTTGCTGTACGACCCGACGAAGTCGCAGGACACGTTTGAGGGAGTTGATTACTGGGAGAAGGCGCTCAGGAACGCCGTGCCGAATGATGTGCAGAAGATTCTCGTGGCGGCGCGTGTGGACGTGGGTGGCGTGCGGCTGACGGCGGAAGACATCGAAGCTCATTGTAAAGCACATGGCTACCTCGCACACTTGGCGACGAGCGCGGAGACGAAGGAGGGCTGCGACGAGTTGCGCGCGGCGATCATGGCGGCGATCCCCTGGGATAAGTTGCCGCGCACGAGCAGTCCCGAAGTCTTCAAACGCATCAAGGATTTCCTCGCCGCCGTACGGCAGGGTGAACGCGTGCTCGTGCGCGAGCCTGACCTGCGTGCGGAGTTCGACAAGCAGGAGGGCGCGGAAGGTGCGCCGACCGAGGCGGAGTTTCGCACGGTCATCGGCCACGTCGAGACCGCAGGGCTGATCAAGCGTCTCTCCTTCGGCGATCTTGTTCTACTCAAGCCGGAACTTTTGAACGGTTATGCCTCAGACATTGTGGACGCGGCGCGACGACATCCATACGGGCTGGGCGCGGTGCGCAAGGCGGATGTGCTCGACGGGCACATTCGCCTCAAGGACGAGGGTGGGCTGAAAGCGTCGGACAAGATTTTCATGCTGCACGCGACCGTCGAGTTGTTTCTGCGTTTGGGGCTGGCGTTAGAGCAGGACGGCAATCTCGTCTTCCCGTCGAAGTTCAACCGGCAGATGCCGCCGCTCGAAGAAGACCCTTCGGTCGAGGTCGAGTTTGCGTTCGAGGGGGCGGTGGAAAACCTCTACACAACGCTCGTCGTGAAGCTCTACTACGGCGGCATTTTCAAATTGAAGAAGCTCTGGAAGAACGCCGCAGAGTTCTTGAACGGGCGCGAGCGCGTGTGCGGTTTTCAACTTCACAGTGAAGGCGACGGGCGCGGCACGCTCAAGGTCTTCTACGCCGAAGGCGTAAGCGACGACGACAAGGCTTTGTTCCTTAAAATCGTCGCCGATCATTTCAAGGAGAAGCGCGTTGAGGTGCGGCGCGAACGCATTTATTATTGTCCTGATTGCCGTGAAGTGGTGCGCGACAATAACGCGGCACGGCGCGCGAAGGAGAAGGACAAAGATAAGATTTTTTGTCAGGAGTGCGGCGGGGCGATCCCTCTGGTTGACGCGCTCGAAATGCTCTATCGCGACGACCAGAAATTCCTCTCGCAGATCGCCGCGATGGAGAGCCGCGCGGAGGCGCGCATGGAGCGCGGCGGCGAACTCGTCGCAGCGTCCGCAGAGTTGCGCACGGAGAATTTCAAACAGTGGACGGGCGGCGCAGACTTTGCCACGGTCGCCATCGTCTTCACGGATGTGGTTGATAGCACCAAACTCAATGTAGAGGTTGGCGAAGAACACTGGCGGCAGGCGCGCGAGGCGCACTTCGCTCAGGCCAGAGAACTCGTCAAACGCGGCCAGGGCTACCTGATCAAAACCATCGGCGATTCCGTCATGGCCGCTTTCCACAACTCTGCCGACGCGCTGGATTTCTCGCTTGCACTACACGGTCAGACAGGCCACGAGATTGTTAACATTCGCGCGGGTATCCATATTGGGGCGGTGGAAATTACACCGGACGACGCTTTCGGTCAACAGGTGAGCATGGCGGCGAGGATTGAGGCAAAAGCGAAGGACGGCGGCATTTGGGTGAGCGCGAAAGTAAAGGAAGATATAGACACGTTGCGCGCCGCGAGGCACAAGCATCTCAAGTGGACGGAGCACGCGGGCGAGGAACTCAAGGGTTTCCCCGGCGAGCGTGCGCTCTGGTCTGTTGAATAAACTGAGTTCGACCGGAACAGCGCTGAAGACTCAAACTTCCGCGTTCACGGCGGCGACGCCGTCGCGACCTGCTTATATTAAACTCACGTCTGTTCAAACGTGTGAAGCCGTGATGAGTTGTCTGTCCGGCTCTGGCTTTTCCAGCCGGAAGAGAGCTAGAATGCGTGTGCTGCGGGCATCCCCTGACCGCTGCAAGGTTTAGCCGGGTGTGAATTGCCGAACCACGTTCGTCTTTAGACGAAACCGCAGAAGGCTAAATATCTCCCAATGAACAATACGGACGGCGCGCGTTACATCCAACTGCGCTCCGGCGATTTACAAGGTGTGTTGAGTCTCGATGCGCGAAGGCACGAGCTTGACACGTTGAGACGTTTGATACATTGACACATTGATCCACGGGGGATGCATTTTTGATCGAAGCGAAAAATATGAGTGAACAGGTTCGCGGCAACACCTACGAAATTAGCACGCCGGAACTCGCGCCCGTCACGGATTGGAGCGCGATGTGCGAGCCTGAGCACTTCGTACAGTTCTACGAGGCCGACGCATTTTTACTGAACTCTCTCGGCGGCTTTATCGGCGCGGGTCTCGCCGAGTCGGACGCCTGCATCGTCGTGGCGACCAAAGCGCACCGCGACGCTCTCGACGAGCGTTTGCGTGCGAACGGGTTGGACGTGGACGCCGCACGCGCGTGTGGGCAGTTTGTCACGTTGGATGCGGTAGAGACTTTGTCGAAGTTCATGTCGGGCGCTCAACCGGATGCTTTGCATTTCGCGGATGTCGTTGGCCGCATCATCGCGGGCGCGTCGGCGGGCAGGCAGCGCGTGCGAATTTTCGGCGAGATGGTCGCGCTCCTCTGGGCGGAAGGAAACTGCGACGCCGCGATCCGGCTCGAAGAACTCTGGAACGAGTTGCACAGGAAGCGCACGTTCTCGCTCTTCTGCGCTTACCCTATGCACGGCTTCAACGGTGAATCGTTCGCCGCCGGACTCGGCGACGTGTGTACGACGCACACGCGCGTCATCCCCGCAGAGAGCTACACCGCGCTCACAGACGCAGACGAACGCCTGCGCAACATCATTCAGTTGCAGCAGAAGGCGCGCTCGCTCGAAGCCGAGGTCGCGGAGCGCAAAGAAGCTGAGGAGCGCCTGCGCGTCTCGCTCGTACAGGAGCAGATCGCGCGCGCCGACGCCGAGCGCGCCAATCGCTTGAAGGACGAATTTCTCGCCACCGCCTCGCACGAACTACGCACACCTTTGACAGCCATCATCGGCTGGGCGCACATGCTCCGCAAGGGCAACTTGAACGAAGCCACTGCGGCTCGCGCTCTGGAGACGATTGAACGCAACGCCAAGTCGCAGGCTCAACTCGTCGAAGACATACTCGACGTGTCGCGCGTCATCACTGGCAAGCTACGTCTCAAGATCGAATCCGTAGACGTGTCATCGGTCATCAACGCCGCGATTGATTCCGTGCAGTTGGCGGCTGAATCCAAAGGCATTCAACTGAAAGTGACGCTCGATCCTTCTGCGCGCCACGTTGCGGGCGACGCCGGACGCTTGCAGCAGGTCGTCTGGAATCTGTTGTCGAACGCCATCAAGTTCACGCCTCGCGGCGGGCGCGTCGAAGTGCGTCTGGAACGCGCGGACTCGCACGCGCAACTCAAGGTGAGCGACACTGGCTGCGGGTTAAATCCCGATTTCGTCCCCTTCATCTTCGACCGCTTCCGTCAGGCCGACGGCTCAAGCACGCGCAGGCACGGCGGACTCGGGCTTGGCCTTTCAATCGTGCGGCATCTCGTAGAACTTCACGGCGGCACGGTTCACGCCGACAGCCCCGGCGAAGGGCGCGGCGCGACTTTCACCATAGGACTACCTCTGGCCGTCGCTTCACAAGGCGCGAGAAGCAGCAGGAGCACAGGCGAGAGTTATTCGTGGCGAAACGAGGAGACGCGCGCGCCGCGCGTCAAGACTCTGCCTTCGCTCGAAGGCGTGCAGGTGTTGCTCGTTGACGACGACCGCGACACGCTCGGCACGCTCGCCGCGCTCCTCGCCGAATACAGGGCGACGGTGCAGACCGCCTCCACAGCCGCCGACGCGCTCGAAGTGCTGGAATGGTACAAGCCCGATGTGCTCGTCTCCGATCTGGCAATGCCCTGCGAGGACGGCTACTCGCTCATCGGCAAACTCCGCGCACGCGAGACCGAAAGCGGCGAACAGATTCCCGCCATCGCCCTGACCGCCTACGTCCGCATAGAAGATCGCACGCGCGCCCTCGCCGCCGGATTCAACATGTTCGTCCCGAAGCCCGTCGCGCCCGACGAACTGATCACAGCCATCCTGAATCTCACGGAACCCCGCGCGTCCAACTTGCTCCACTCCGATTCTGAGATGTAACGAACTCGCGACAAACGACGCGCACGATGAAAGACGCTTCCTTTGAGTGGAAGCGTCTTTTGCGTGAAGGCAGTTAAAAAAGGCAGTCGAGACCTGAGCGTCTCGACTGCCTTTGCCGTGAGTCTTGCGCTTTCCAATCCGGCTCGCCTCACGAAGAAGAAAACTGTCTAAGGCTTGGGAGTCGCAGCGGGAGTGGGAGTCGGCGTGGTGGTCTCCTTCTTGGTCGCTGTCGCTTTGAAATCAAGGTTCTTCTGATCGCAGTTAAGCAATTGCGTGGTGGGTGATGGAGGAGTGAAAGTGTGATCTTTCAACTCCGGCGTCACGGTGTAGATCGATCCCGCCGGAAGGCTGACGGTGTAGATGCCGTCCTTAGTAGTCTTGATCTCTGCGGGCTCTGTTTTGACCGTGTCGGAACCTTTCTTGATAATTATCTTCACGCTATCGAGCGGCTTGTCGTCGAGAGTGATTTTGCCGCTGACAGTGTATTTCTCCTGCGTCGTCTGGAAGTTAACGTTCGTCATGTTTTGATCTACGACGAAGCTTTGCAGTCCTGAAGTTCCAGGGGCGCGGCTGTTGTCGGGGGACATGAACGTTAAGTTGCCGCTCTTCGGGATGACGGTGTACTTGACGTTGGCGGGGATGTTGTCGAACGAGTAGTTGCCACGGCTGTCGGTGGTCGCCGACCTGTCGGCAAAATTCTGAGAGCCGCCGGTCAACCTGATACTCACACCCTGTAGCCCGTTGTTGCAGCCGTCCGTGACGCGCCCAGAGATCGAGAACTCGCCCGTCTCGGCTGGCATGGCGACGACCCTGACCCGGTTCAGGTAGTCCACCCTGTCGCCTTTCAAGACCAAGTTGCCGAGGTGCTTCATCACCGTCTGGGGATCGTCCCGGTCTTGACCCTCCTTTATATTGAGGAACCTTTTCGGCACGAGAACCATGGTTCTCACCTGCGTGTTGTTCGGGATGACGGTGCGCGTGGTGATGTCGTCGCGGAGCAACTGATCTTGCAGACGGTTCAGCTCGTCTATGCTGAGATCGGGAACCACGAGTTCAAAACCCTTCTCCAGCGGGTTGCTGAAAATGTTGACTCCCTGCGTGAAGTTCGCGCGATGACCTTCGTTCTTGAAAAACGGCGTGAACCCGGTGAAGACAGGCCCCAAAGCCCGAATCACGTTGAGTGCTATATTTCGCGGGTAGAGCGCCCGCGCCCGCTCGCCGGTGGCGCGCGAAACGCGAAAACCTGCCGACGGCACGATATTATTTATCTCGGTGTCGTCCGGCAGATCAAAGCCCACGCTCGCCACTTGCAGATCGTAACCGGTGTTGTTGCCGATGACGACCTCGACGGCGTAATAGCTGTTTCTTATTGCGCGCCCGAAGTTATGCCCCGTCACGTCTTTGGGCAGCACCGACCACATAATATCAACCTGAGGCTTAAGCCCCGGCGGGATCGGCCCGCGCGCGACGGGCAAAACCTGCAACCTGACGTTGACCACGTTCGAGAAAGTTTTCTTCTCGACAACGGCCTGAGCGATAAGCGGCGCGAGATTAGAGGTAAGGTGAGAATTCTCAGCAGTAGGCGTAAGGCCGATCACCGTGATCTTGTTGCCCTCGATTTTGGTCTCGATAACGTCTCCTAGCCCGCCGGGCACGACCCATTGGACATCAGCATCTTTGACCTCCTTACCGGCTTGGTCGCGCATGGTCGCCGTGATTGTGACCTTTGCCCCCGGCGCGACGGACGGGTCAGCCGGATCGAAGGTGATGGAAGTCGGCGTCGAAGTTGTAGTCGAATCTGGCGTCGGAGTTGTAGCTGGCGGTTTGCCTTTCTGTGGTTTGTCTTGCGCGTGTGTGGGATTTAACGGCAACACGGCTGCGAGTAAGACGAGCGAGAGGAGCGTTGTGAGAAACATGTGCGCTGATTTATAAGCAGCGCAAGGCTTGCGATTTTGTTTACCGGAACGGGGGAGCATGGGACAGTGATCTCCTTGATATAGAGTCGCGTAGAAGTGCGACCCACACCTATCAGGTGGGATAGGGTTGCACGAGCGAGTGAAGTTTTGAGAAGAACGCGAGGCCGGCGACGGCCTTAATTTTCGCCAGCGGGAAGCAAATTTTTGAAGCGGCCAAAAGATAGCAGATACGACAGCAGAGTCAATAATAAAATTGAGGAGAAACAAAGATGCCGTTTATCAGAGGTTGATGACCCGTCGAAAACAGGCGATGACCCGGCGCATACGATTAAGTAAAGCGATATTAGAGAGGACGAAAGAGAAGCGGGTGAGACATCGATGTCTCACCCGCTTCTCTTTTATGGCTCGCGCAAATTGTCTCTACTTCCTGTTCTTGAACTGCTCATAGAGTTCCGTGTGGCGGCTGTTGAGCGGGACTTGGCGACCGTTGATGAAGAGGTGGCGGATGTGTGTGCGCGCTTCGAGTATGTCGCCGTCGGTGACGACGAGGTTGGCGATTTTGCCCGTCTCGATTGAGCCGAGGCGGTCACCGAGTCCCATGATCTGCGCCGGATAGAGCGTGACGGACTTGAGTGCGTCGGCGCGCGAGAGGCCGAAGGCTGCGGCCATTCCGGCGCGGTAAGGCAGGTCGCGCACCTCCGCGCCCTGATCGCCTGTGGAGAGGGCAAAGCGCACGCCCGCCTGTTGGAGTTTGGCCGCGCTCTCGTACATCACATCGTAGTAATCGTCTTCGCGGCTCGGCAGGTCGAACAGGCCGTTTAAGATGACGGGGACGTTTTTCTCTTTGAGGAACGAGGCGATCTTCCAGGCGTCGTTGCCGCCGAGGATGATGGGCTTGAGTTTCATCTCCTCGCTGAAACGAACCGCAGCGCGCATCTCCGCTTCGCGGTCTGCGCGGAACAGTACGGGACGCTCGCCGCGAACATACGGCACGAGCGACGCCAGCAACACGTCCGCATCGGGGCGCGGGAGATTGCGGTCGCGTTCCGACGCGTCCATCGCGCGCCCGTAGGCTTCCGCGTCGCGCAGCATCTTTCGCAGTTGTTCGACCTGACGGTCGCGCGCGGCGGCAGCCTCCGTCGGATTCTGTTGCGCCTGTTGGAAGAAGCCGCCGAAGCCTCCGCCACCCGCCGCGCGCGGATAGTTGACGACGAGCGCGGCGGTCTGCACGACCGCCATCTCCTGCGGGCTTGAACCGAGCAAGTTGATGAAGGCGGCTTGACCGGAAATGATGCCGCCCGTCGGCGCACTGAGGACGCTCGTGATGCCGTTGACGCGCGTGACGGCGACGTGTGCGCTGTGCGGGTTGATGCCGTAGAAGGCTTGCGCGTTCGGGTTCATGTCGCCCACTTCGGCCACGTCAACCGTAGGGTTCGCGCCCTGCGGAATCTCTATGAGTCCGATGGACGTGCCGAGATCGATCATGCCGGGATAGACCGAGAGACCGCGCGCGTCAACTTCCAGCGCGCCCGCAGGCACTTGAACGTTTGCGCCGACGGCGGCGATCTTGCCGTCGCGTATGACGACTGTGCCGTTTTCTATGTCCGCGCCGGAGACGGTGACGATGCGCGCGTTGCGAATCGCATAAGTGCCCGGCGTGCCGGACATGAACTGCGGCCCCATCGTGCTCGACGCCTGCTGCGCCGACGCTGCGACGGGCAAAAGCATCAACACCGTGAGCACGACGGCAACAACGCGACGGGCGGCGACGGCGTTTGAACTGCGAGCGGCGACGACAACGTTTGATAGTGATTTCAGATTCATCGGTTGTTGTCTCCTTCATCGTTGTCAACGTCGTCGTCATCGTGCCCGTTGGCGGGGCGACGGCGCGGCGCGTTTGGTTGCGCGCCGCCTTCTGCGGGCGGGCGATTCACTTCTGCCTTCAACAGTTCTTCGCGCTCGCGTTCGAGTTCGGGGCGACGCGCGAGGTCTTGCTCGCGGTCGAAGAAGATGTCGCCGTCAACGAAGGTGTACTCGACGCGCGAGTAGACGCTGAACGGGTGGCCGTTCCAGATGGCGAGGTCTGCATCTTTGCCAACGTCAATCGAGCCGACGCGATCTTGTATGCCGAGTTGAATGGCCGGATTGATCGTGATCAGGCGCAGGGCTTCCTCTTCCGTCAGGTCGCCGTACTTCATCATCTTCGCGGCGTCTATGTTCAGGCGTCTCGCGCGTTCGTCGGAGTCGGAGTTGACCGAGACGACGATTCCGGCGCGCACCATCACCGCCACGTTGTAGGGAATGGCATCGTAGGCTTCGATCTTGTAGCCCCAACTATCTGCGAACGCCGACGCGCCCGCGCCGTGCGCAGCGATCTCGCGCGCGACCTTGTAGCCTTCGAGCACGTGCTGGAGCGTCCTGATCTTGAAGCCGAACTCGGAGGCGATGTTCAAGAGCATGATGATCTCGTCTGCGCGATAACAATGCGCGTGAACGTATCGCTTGCCTTCGAGCACTTCGACGAGCGGTTCGAGTTGCAGGTCGCGGCGCGGCGGGATCAAGTTCTTCTCATTGCGTGCGACGGCGGCGCGGTATTCGTCCCAACTGCGTTTGTAGTTGCGCGCGCGCGTGAAGGCGTCGCGCAAGACTTCTTCCTGTCCCATGCGCGTCGCGGGATAGCGGCGCGTCTGGCCGGGCAAGACGGTTGAACTCGCGCGCTTGACGTTTTCGCCGAGCGCGAACTTGATCCCCGGCGGCGCACCCGGAAAGATGAACTCCGCGACGGGGCGGCCATACTTGATCTTGACGACGGTGTTCTGCCCGCCGATGGTGTTGGCCGAGCCGTGCAGGACGTTGAGCGTGGTCGTGCCGCCCGCGAGTTCTCGGTAGAGATTGGGCGCGGTCGGGTTCAGCATGTCGCGTATGCGAACCATAGAGGTGACGGAGAGCGTGCCCTCGTTGATCGAATCAACCATCGAGTGCGAGTGCGCGTCAACGATGCCGGGCATGACGAACTTGCCCGTCGCATCGATCACGCGCGCGCGATCCGACGCTTTCAGGTTTTGGCCGACGGCGGCGATCTTGCCGTTGCGAATCAGTATGTCAGAATTTGCGAGCGTGCCGTGCGTGATGGTCAGGATGGTCGCGTTGCGAATCAACGTCTCTCCCGACGCCGTTGCGGCAGCACTCGTCTCCGTCCGCGCCGCGCCCTGCGGTCGCCGCTGCTGCGCCTTCGTCGCCACCGCAGCGCCCCACGCGGGCACAAGCACCGCGAGCGAGATGAAAAGTGAAATAAGTTTTCTCATATTAAACTCCATAAAGCAGTGACGAGTGACAAGTGACGAGTGACAAGTTAAAAAGCCGTGAATCGTGGATCGTAAATCGTGAATAGAGAAAGCGAGGTCTTTCTATTCAGGATTCATTTTTTTCTCGTCACTTGTCACTCGTCACTCGTCACTGTTTTTCCGGCGTCGGCGTTGCGGCGGGCGTTGTGCTACTGCCGCCGCCTCCGGCGCGTGTGCCGTTGAACGTGCCTGCGCCTGTGCCGACGGTTGTGACCGTGCCGCGCATCTCGTTGCCGCTGATCGTGCCGGTGAAGGTGGCTTCGGTGGTCTGTGTGCCCGTTGTGATGGGCACTGTGAACTTGATGTCGCCCGATGTGCCGACCGATGCGTTTGCGATTTGTGCCGAGCCGAAGTCGCCTTGAATCGAACCGCTCAGGCGCTCCGCTTCCTGTTGCAGCGTGAGCGTGACGGAGCGTTCCGGTTGGCCTTCGAGTTGCACGCGCAAAGTCCAAGTGCCCGACGCGAGCGACGCGCCGCCGCTGCGCGCGCCCGCAGCAGGTGTCGCGGGTGCGGGTTTGAGATCGACGGGGCGACCGTCTATGAAGACGTGCGTGATGCGGCGGTCGCGCGCGAACAGGTCGCCGCGCGTGACTGTAAGGTTAGCGATCTTGCCCGTCTCAATCGTGCCGAGTTGATCTTCGACGCCGAGGATTTCCGCCGCGCGCAAAGTTAAAGCGCGCACGGCCTCGTCGCGCGCGAGTCCGTTATCAATAGACTTCGAGACGTTCGCGAGATAGTCGTTCATGTTCGCGAGTCCGCCCGACTGGAAGGCGAAGCGCACGCCAGCAGCCGCGAGGCGTCCGGCGGTCTTCGGCGCGTCCACGCGTTCGCGCAAAACGCGAACCGGGTCGGGGTCGGCTTCGGGCGTCTCGGCGGTCGTGCGGCGCGGGTAGTTCAGAGAGAGCAGCACGGGCACTTTGGCCGCCGCGAGCCGTTCGGCCACGCGCCAACTCTCCGCGCCGCCCGCGATGATCAAACGCAAATTGAACTCTTGCGCGAGATCGAGCGCGCGTTCTATTTCGCGCTGGCGGTCGGCGTACATGACGACGGGCATCTGGCGCGCAAGCACTGGCACGAGCGCGGCAAGCGACTTGTCTTGATCGGGGCGACGCAGGCCGCGCGGATTTTTTTCGTAGACGGCGTTGGCTTCGCGGTAGCGTCCGGCGTCGAGCAACATTTGGCGTATGGCTGCGAAGACGCCGAGGAGCGAGCCGGGATAGCCGCCGTTGCGCAGGGGCGTGAAGCCTACGTGGAGCGCGACGGGCGAACGCACGATCATCTGTTGCGGCGTGTCGCCCGCGAGATTGACGATGGCCGATTGCCCCATGAAGATGCCTTCACGCGGCGCGGTCTGCGCGGCTGTGAGTCCGGCGTTGCGCGCCGATTCGATCTGATCGCCGCCGGGACGCACCACGTCGGACGCGAGAATTTCGGGTTGCAGGCCGACGGGCTGCGAAGAGTTTGGCGACGAGACGGCGGGCGTCGCCGTCTGCTGCGCGGCGAGGAACGCTGCTGCGCCACCGCCGCCAGCCGGTCGCTGTTGCGACGCGGGCATGCCGAGATTTGTGTTGGCGTCAATCAAGCCGGGATAGACGGTCAGCCCCGTGCCGTCAATGATGCGCGCGTCCGTCGGCGCAGAGACGTTTGCGCCGACGGCGGCGATGAGGCCGCCCCTGATGACGATTGTGCCGCGCGGTATTTCAGCGCCGGAGACTGTAACGATGCGCGCGTTCGTGATGGCGTAGGTGTCAATCGCGCTGCGCTGCGCGAGGGCGGCGTGTGGTGGCGTCGCGACCGACGCGATGAAGAGCGCGGCTGCCGCGAGCACGAGGGAGAGTGCGTAGGCGGCGCGTGCTGTGTGACGGCGTGCAGGTTGAGTTCGCATGATCGTGTTCTGCCTTCGGTTGTGGCGATAGACGTGCGCACGCGCTTCTCTCCACTCGACGGACGGCGTTCGAGGCAAAGGCGGGCGCTCAAAATTTCTAAAGACGAAAAAAGAAGAGACGGGCGCGACCGGCAAATCTACGCGCGCGGCGAGACGCCGTAGCACAGAAAATACTTTATAGACTGCCGGAGGCTCGTCCTGTTACGGAAGCGCACGCGCGAAAGTTTCGCTTCAAACTCGACGCGCGCCTGCTAGCAATTTCAATCGAACGAAAACGCGTCCGTCTGCATGTAGACGCATCCGTTCAAACACAAGGCGGCGCGTGCGATTGTGATTCGCACGCGCCGCCTTCGTTGAAACGCGCCCGTGTCCTTGACGGAGACGGATGCGGCGCAAAAAATTTAGTGATTGGCGTTGGCGTGCGCTTTGTTGGCGTTGGCGTTTGCCGCGCCGCCGTCGGCCTTGATCTGCAACTTATCAACGACGCTCTTCTTGCCGTCAATGCCGTTGGCCGTTTTCACCGCCGCAGACTTCTGCGCCGCGCTGGCAACGTCGCCGCGAAGCGTGATGACGCCGTTGTCTACGTCAACGTTGATGGTCGAGTCGCGCAGATCGTCAACGGCCGCGAGCGAGCCTTTGGTCTTGACCCAGAGATAGCCGTCTTTCAGCCCCGACCCGATGGTTTCGCCCGCGTCTTTGGCCTCCGTGCCGTAGCGAGCCTTATCTCTTTCGTAATCGGCTTCGCTGATGTTCGCGTTGTAAGTGCGTCGGTTGGCGTTGGCCGTGCTGGCGGAGAGGTTGGCGTTGCTGGCGTTGTTGGCGTTGTTAGGAACGACGACAGCCGTGTTGCTGTTGGCGGCGGCGTGGTTGGCGTTGTCGGTCGTGGCGCATCCGGCGGCCAGCCCGACGAGCGCGATGAGCGTTGCAAGTTTCTTCATAATTGGTATCTACTCCTGTGAAAGTGTGTCCTACTCAAATGCCTGAACGTCCGGCCGTCCCTTTCGGGACGAGAGCGAACGTGTGCGCCGACCGCGACGACCCGCTGGCCGCACGACGACGGGGCAACTTTCATGCTCTGGACGATCAGGGGAATTAGTTTTTTAGCGAACGCATATTTACCACTGCGCCGTTAAAGACGCAAGTTTGATTGTTCGATCGGGGCGCGAGAGCGCGAGCCGCAACGCGCGGATTTTCGTGTCGCTTTTCGATTCGAGTTGATGCTATTTTGTCGCGAAGGAAGGGAGACGACAAAATTGCTTTGGGCAGGGGCGATCTTTCTTGCGCTGCAAGCAGAGGCGGCGCACTTCGTCGGCACTCCTGAAGGCGGCGCGGTCGAGACGAGCGTGCGGCACGGCGTGTTATGGCTGCGCCTTCTGGTGGAGACGACGGGCGCGGCGGTGATCTGTCTCGGCATCCTTGTGGCCGGAGCGCAGTTTGCGCGCACGCTCGTCTCGGGGCAGCATCATGAAAATTACAACCAGACGCGACTCACGCTGGCGCGCTACCTCGCCCTCGCGCTCGAATTTCAACTCGGCGCGGACATACTCTCCACCGCCATCGCGCCCTCCTGGGATCAGATCGGCAAACTCGGCGCAATCGCCGTCATACGCACCGGCCTCAACTATTTTCTGATGCGCGAGATGAGAGAAGAACGAACGGACGTGGACGGCGCGGCGGCAGCCGCGAGCGACGAGTAGGCTTTTGTCAGTAGTCAGTTGTCCGTTGTTCTTTGTCCCTGCTCAGTTGAGCAATTCAATCTTTAGCAACTCGTTTGAAAAGCACATGCAACGGACAACGGACGACTGACGACGGACAACGGACAGCCTTCACCACTTGACCGTGCCTTCCTTCGACGTATCAATCTGCGCGGTGGGCAGGGATTCGTTGAAGAGGTAGCCCTTCATGTTGTCGAAGAGGAAGTTTTGCGCGTCGGGGTTCGAGAGATCGAGGCCGTAGTGGTTGATGATCTGGCTCTGTTTCTTGAGCCAGTCCTGCCAGCAGGGTTGGCAGATTTCCGCCCCCACGCGCTGCCCGATCTCGTTCGGAAACGGCGCGTAGCCGAGCGCCGGACGCCGCTCGCCGCAATGTGCGCATTTGATTTGGTCAGCCATGACTTTCAATACTCCTTAAAATTTGGATAGCAAATTATAAACTTGAAGACGCCGTAGCCCGCGCCCGACTGCTACGCTTTTTCTGCGGCGCGAATCGCCTCGATGATCTCCGTGTCGCGCGGGCGAAAGAGCGAGACGGCTTCCACCTTGCGATAGCGTATGATCCCTTCGGCGTCAATGACGACGACCGCACGCGCCGCACGTCCCGCAAACCAAGAACTCGCGTTGTAAGCCTTGTGGACTCGCCCGTCCGTGTCGGCCAGGAGGCGCAAGGGCAGTTTGTGATGCTCCGAAAATTTCCGGTGCGATTCAACCGTGTCGGTCGAGATGCCGACGACCTCCGCGCCCGTCGCGGCGTAACTCTCCCAGTTGTCGCGCACAGAGCAGAGTTGCTTCGTACACACGGGCGTCTCGTCGCCCGGATAAAACAGGAGCACGACGACGCGCCCGCGCTGTGCAGACAACTGCCAGTCCGCGCCTTCGCCGTCGCGCAAGATGAAATCGGGCGCTTGCGCGCCGACCGCCGCCGCCGTATCTGTCGCACTACTCATGCCTGTTCAGTCTCCATGCCGGACTCCGGCCTTGTTCCTACTGCTACCACTGCGCCAGCGTCGAAAGAGGCGACGCAGGAAAAAGACGATCGTGTTGAGGACGAAGACGAACAGGATGAACCACGCGGCGAGAACAAGCCAACCGCCCAAGCCGGGGTCTGTGTTGTCGAAAAAGGCTAACGGAATTGTCGAACTCATCGCTTGCGTCCGGTTCTGACTCGTCACTCGTCACTTGTCACTCGTCACCGTCCTAAAGTCCCTGATGTCTTTGAAAGGTGTCTCGCTATCGTTGAAGTCGGGACGATAATAGTGTGATGCGCCGTCGTACTCCTGCATCCAGCCCTCTTCCATGCCGAGCGTTTCAAGCGCAGAGACGGCGCGCATCCATTCGCTTTCCGAGATGCGGCGCGAGAGCAGCGTGTAGCGTTCGTCCGTTGCGGCGCGGTTCGTCGCGTAATACTGCGCCATCAGAGAGACGGCGACGCGCGGGCTGAGCGCGTCCTTGATCCACTCAAGCGATTCGCGTATGCCACCGAGATCGTTCGGCAGAACGAGCAGGCGTATGACGAGGCCGCGACGCAGCAGCAGCCCCGCGTCGTCGAAACGAAGCGCGTCGCCCGTCTGCCGGTACATCTCCGCGACGGCGCGGCGCGCATGCTCCGTGTAGTCTTGAACTTTTGAATAAGTATAACCGTCCGCCGAGTCCGCGTATTTGAGATCGGGCAGATACACGTCAACGATGCCTTCCAGCAGGCGCAGGACTTCGACCGAATCGTAGGCGTTCGTGTTGTAGACGATTGGGAGACTGAGACCCTGTTCGGCTGCGATCAAAATCGCGCGCGCCATCTGCGGGGCGAAGTGCGTGGGCGAGACGAAGTTGATGTTGTGGCAGCCGCGCGATTGTAGTTCGAGCATCATCTCGGCGAGGCGTTCGTGCGTGACTTCGTTTTTTATCTGCTCGCGGTGCGTCTGCGAGATTTGATAGTTCTGGCAGTAGACGCAGCGCAAATTGCAGTTGCCGAAAAATATGTTGCCCGCGCCGTGCGTGCCTGTGAGCGCGGGTTCTTCGCCGAAGTGCGCCGTGTAGGACGAGACTATGGGGAGGCGTCCCGAATAGCAGGCGGCGATCTCGTCTTTGAGGCGATTGTTGAAACAGTCGCGCGGGCAGACGGTGCAGCGCGCGAGGAGCGACTCCAACGCCTCTACGCGGGCGCGGAGTTCGCCCGTCTCAAGAAGCGCGAGGTATGAAGGCTTGCTATTCATGGTTGTGGTTTGACGCGCAGGCGATAGTGCGGGCTGTTGTGGCGCGCGGCGAGTTCGGCGGGCGCGTAGTGCTTGCCGAGTCGCCAGGTGAAATCCATCTCGACGCGCAGCGAGGCGACGGCGAGCCGCGCTTCGAGAATTAACAGGACGCTGCCGTAGAAGAGAAACGATGCGCCCGCGAGACCGAGCACGACAGGCACTGCGCTGAAGCGTATTCCGCCGAAAGCGACGAGGCCGATGGCGACGCTCGTGGCGACGAAGAGACTCAGGGCGATGTAGAAGACGGTCATACCGCGTTGGAGTATGCGCGCGCGGCTCGTCAGTTTGTCGAGCAGTGTAAAGATCACGTCGCGGCGTTCTTCGATGAGCGCGAGTTGGCAGCTTTCAGAGGCCAGTTCCTCGAAGCGATCCGAGAGCGAGCGCACTCGATCCACGACGCGACCGAGCCGCGTGGAGGTGGAGAAAATGAGCGCGCCGCACGCAGAGATCAACACGGCGGGCGTGATCATGGCCGTCAGGACGGCGAGCGCGGAAGAGAGCGGTTCCATGTCGTTTCTGAAAATCGGACTCGGGTTAGTTATAACGCCCGCTCGCGGGCGCGGGCAACCGGCGGCGCACGGGGGTCGGAAATTTTCGCGCGGCGTGCGGCAAAGAGTTGATCGCGTGTGCGTGAAGTTGTGCTATGCTCCGCCGCAAATCGTAACTCGAAAATTTCATAACGCCGGAAGGAATTTTTGCGCGAGACCCGCGCGCGTTTTGCGGGGTCGCACTTCTTCACATCTGAACAAGGAGCAAAGCGATGGCTGAACAAGCGAACGGCGGAAACGGCGAAGACAGGGACGATCTGACGACCGGCATCATCATCGGCGACAGCAGAAGCGACGGCGGCGACGACACCTCGACGGGCGGCGGAGGCGGGGGCGACTCGACCGACGCCGAGAGCGACCGCGAACCCGTAGCCGATAACGGGCGTCTGGACGCCGCAGAGAGACGCGACGCGAAAGGCGGCGGCACGGGCGACGGCGGAGACAGCGGCGGCGATGACGACGGCGGCACGGAAGCACATGGCGGCACGGCCATCGGTCGCGCAACCGGAGTGACCGCCGGAGGCGGCAGTAGCGGCGCATCAGGCGAAAGTACGGGCGGTCGTGGTGGTCGCGCGAGCGGCGGAAGCAGTGGCGGCGGTGCTGCTGGTGGCGGCGCGTCGTCTGGTCGAAGCGGCACTGCGAAGCAAGGCGGTAAGTCGGGTGCGGGCGGTGCGAGCGCGTCGCGCGCGGGCGGCGGCACACGCACGGACGCTGCGAACAAGGGCGGCACGGCTGGCGCGAAGAATAAAGGCGGCGGCACGCAGGGCGGGCAGAGCGGCAGCGGTTCGGCGCGCAAAGGCGCGGCCACAAAAGGCGGCGCGGGGGGCGCAGGCGGTGGCGGCGCGGGCAAGGGTCTGCACGGCGGAGGCGGCGCGAAGAAGGGCGGCACAGGCGCGACTCGCACGGGCGGACAGGGCACAGGCACGGGCGGCGGCACGAAAGGCGGTGGCGGCGTCGGCGCACTCAAACGCGGCGCGGGCGCGGCCTACACAGGCGGCGCGGGCGTGGCGGCGCGCGGCGGCGCAAGCGGCGGCAAAGGCGGCGTCTCGGCGGGCGCAGGAAAGAGCGGCGGCGGAAAATCCGGCGGCGCGAGTGGTGGCAGCAAGAAGGGTGGCAGCGTGGCGCAGACGGGCGCAGCCGGAAAGGGCGGCCCGAAGCGCGAGACGGGCGGCAAGAAGAATGCTCTGCCGTCGAAGGCTGGCGGCAAGGGCAGCCCGAAAGGCGGCGCGAACAAGGGCGGCACGGGCGGCGTGGCGCGCGGCGCGGGCAAGAATCGCGGCGCGTCGGGCGCATCGGGCGGGCGCGGCACGGGTGCGAATGCGGGCGGCGCAAAGAAAGGGAACAAGGGCGGCAAAGGCGGCGGCTCAGGCCAGAACGCCGGAGGGAAGGGCGGCGCGTCGAAGAAAGGAAAGGGCAAAAGTAGACGCTAACTCGAACCTCATCACCTCGGTCGCCGAGACGACCGGCAGAGTCGCCGCCAAAGTCTCAAACGTCATCGGCAGTCTGACGGGCGCGCTCAAGTCTCGCCGCAAAAGTTGAACTGCGAACGCCGAAAGGGTAAAAGGGGAAGGGGCAAAGGGTAAGGGAAGAAAGGTATTAAACCTTTCACCTTTTCCCTTTCACCCTTCCCCTTATCTCTTATGCGTCTCTGGCTCTCCAAAAATAGCGAAGTGCCGATCCGCGAGCAGTTGACGACGCAGATCATGCTCGGCGTCATCAGCAGCGACCTCAAACCCGGCCAACGCCTGCCGAGCACGCGCGAACTCGCGCGCCGCTTTCACATTCACGCCAACACCGTCAGCGCCGCCTACGGCGAACTCGAACGTCGCGGCTGGCTCGAATCACGAAAGGGAAGCGGCGTCTACGTCCGCGAGTTCTCGAAAGACCGCGCGCTCGACGCGGAGTTTGAACTCGACCAACTCATCTCAGCCTTCCTCCAACGCGCGCGCGACGGCGGCTACTCGCTCGGCCAGATTCAAACGCGCATCAAACGCTGGCTCGAATTTCAACCGCCCGACCACTTCCTCGTCATCGAACCCGACGCTTCATTGCGCGAAATTCTCGTCGCAGAGATCGAAGAGGCGACCGCGTTTCGCACGAGCGGCATGAGCCTCGAAGAATGTGCAGAGAGCGGCATCCCTGCGGGCGCGGCGGCGGTCGCGCTCTACGGGCAGGCCGAGCGCGTGCGCGAGGTTATGCGCGCGGACATGAACCGCCTCATCGTGCTCCATTCGCGCAGCGTGCCGGAGTCGCTCGCGGGAGCGGTGCGTCCGCCGGAAGATGCGCTCATCGCGGTCGTCTCGCGCTGGCCTGAATTTTTGCGTTGGGCGCGCACGGTGCTCGTCGCCGCCGGAATTGACCCCGCCGCACTCAACTTCCGCGACGCGCGCGAACGCGGCTGGCAGCGCGGCCTCACGTCGAGCGCCTTCGTCATCACCGACGCGCTCACCGCACGCCAGTTGCCGCCGAACTGCACCCCGCGCGTCTTCCACATGATCGCCGACTCGTCGCTCGACGAACTGCGCAGCTTCGTCAAAGATTTCCTCACGCGCTAATAGATGTCGTTCTCTAGCTCCTTTGCGACGTGTGACACTTCGCGAAGTCGCACAAATCTCTAGCCGCGCCTGCGTCGCTTGGTCTATATTCCGCTTGGTTTCGACGCGCGCGGCGGGCGTGAGAAAGGAGTGTTGGAAAGTTGATCAGGCGAATACTCGTGGCGACGCTCGGGCTTGCGCTGCGCGTCTTCTTCCGGCGCATAGAGGTGAAGGGCTTGCGGCACGTCTCGCGCGAGGGCGCGACCATCTTCGTCGCCAATCACCCGAACGCGCTCGTCGATCCGGTCTTCATACTGTGCTACGCGCCGCGCCGCGTTTCGTTTCTCGCCAAAGCGCCGATCTTCAAGATGCCCGTTCTCGGCTGGCTCGCGCGTTCGCTCGACGCCCTCCCTGTCTATCGCCGGCAGGACGAAGGCGCAGACCTCTCGCGCAATCAAGAGACGTTCGCGCGCGCACGCAACCTGCTCAAACGCGGCGGCACGCTCGCCCTCTGCCCCGAAGGCGTCTCGCACAGCGACACGAAAATGCGCCCATTGAAGACGGGCGCGGCGCGTATCGCGCTCGGCGTCGTCGCCGAAGACGCGCGGCTCGAACTCAAGATCATCCCCGCCGGTCTCTACTACACGGCGAAGGCGGCCTTTCGCAGCGCGGCGCTGCTGCGCTTCGGCGAACCGATCACGGTCGAACACGTCGCGCTCGACGCACGGGGCGAACCGCCCGCCGAAGCCGTCCGCGCGCTCTCCGCACGCATCGAACGCGCGCTGCACGAAGTTACTCTAAACGCCGAACACGAACAGGCGCTCTCTATAATCAAACGCGCCGAACGCATCTTCTCTGCGGCGTCGGCGGCGGACGAAGACGGCGACTTGCGTGCGGACGCGCAGAGCCTCGCGCAGGAAGTCGAACTGCAACGCCGCTTCCTCGCGGGTTACGCTTTTCACTTCGAGCGTTCGCCCGAACGCCTCGCTGCGCTCGAAGCGCGCATACATCGTTACGAAGAACAACTGCGTCAGGCCGGAGTTGACCACGAAGACCTGTCCGCGCCCGCCGCCTCGCCCGCTGTGGTCGCAAAGTATTTCTTCACGCGCGTGCTGCCCGTGCTCTGCTGGTTTCCCATCGCGCTCTTCGGCATCGTCGCGCACTATCCGGCCTACAAACTCGCGGGCTTCCTCGCCGTCACCATCGCACGACGCGAAGACGATGTCGTCTCCACGATCAAACTCATCGCCGCGCTGCTCTTTTTTCCGTTGACGTGGGGCGCGCTCGCCGCACTCTTCTTCTACGCGTTCGGCTATCCGGGCATCCTGCTTGCGCTCATACTCGGCCCCGCGTCGGCCTACGTCGCGCTGCTCTTTTTCGAGAAGCTCGACGGCTTCGTCGGCGGCGCGCGCGCCATACGCTTCTACCTGACGCGTCGCTGGTTCTTCAAAGAACTTTTAGTTGAGCGCAAACGCCTGCGCGAAGAGATGCTCGCGCTCGGCGAAGAGGCCGCCGCTTCGGTGATGCCCGCCGCGCCGACACGTAATACAATCTGACGTGCGCGGCGACGCAAATTTATCCGGCAACAAACGTTCAAAGGCCAGACGAACTCTTATTCTCCAAACGCGGGCGCGGAACTTTTATGCCTGAAGACGAACACTCGCAAACGGCGGACGACGGACGCAGTAGCGGCGGCGTCGGCAACAACGACAACGCAGCAGCCGACGCTAACGGCCAACTGCTCGCGCGTCTAGATCAACTCGAACGCGCCATCGGCGAACAGTCCGCGCGCCTGCGCGCCGTCGAGCGTCGGCTCGGCCTCGTTGATTACACGACGAAGCCGCGCCCGTTCGCGCAAGGCGCGGCGTCCGGCGCAAGCGAGACGCGCGCCGCAGAGCAAGAATCATCAAGCACGCAGACACGCGCAGACTTTCAAGCGGGCGGACACAGTAGCGAGTCCGCGCATCACGACAACAGTAGCGACTCTACTGCTACTCCTTTCAACGCGCCGCGCGACGGAGCGTGGCAGCAAGCGTCGCGCGCGCGCGACGATAACGCGGGCACGACGACGGGCGAAACAGAGTCGTCCGGCGCAAGCCCAGCGCGACGCGATCTCGAACAACTCATCGGCGGGAGTCTCTTCAACTGGCTCGGCATCATCGCCGTCTCTCTCACCGTCGGCTTCTTTCTCAAGTACGCTTTCGACAACGACTGGATCGGGCAGCGCGGCCAAGTTCTCCTCGGCGCGCTCGCGGGCACGGGCATCCTCTTCGTCGCCGAACGCTTGCGCGCGCGCGGCTACCGCAGCTACGCCTACGTACTTTCCGGCGGCGGCATACTCATACTCTATCTCACCGTCTACGCCGCGCGCGTCTTCTACGATCTGATCGGCGTGCTTCCGGCGTTCCTCTTGATGATCGCCGTGACGACGACCGCCGTGCTGCTCGCCGCGCGTTACAACGCTTACGCCATCGCCGTGCTCGGTCTCATCGGCGGCTTCCTCACGCCCGTCATGCTCTCGACCAACGTTGACAATCAAGTCGGACTCTTCAGCTACATCGCGCTCTTGAACTCCGGCGTGCTCGCGCTCGCCTACTTCAAACGCTGGCGCAGCCTCAACCACATGGCTTTCATCGCGACGATTTTGATGTTCGCCGGTTGGTGGCTCAGGTGGTACGACGAGACGAAACTCTGGACGACGCTCTTTTTCCTGACGCTCTTCTTCCTCATGTTCAGCGCGATCGGCCTCGTCTACAACGTCATCAAGCAAAGACCCGCGCGCTGGTTCGACATCTCGCTCATCATCACGAATGCCACGCTCTTCTTCTCCGCCAGCTACTTGCTGCTTGAAGACAAACATCACCCGATCCTCGGCTCGTACGCGCTCGTCTGGTCGGCCTTCTACGTCCTCCTGTACTATTTCACTTACAACCGCCACCGCCGAGATCGCTTGCTCGCGCTCTCTTACGTCGGCGCAGCCGTCACCTTCTTCACGCTCGCCGTCGCCATCCAACTCGACCAGCACTGGGTCACGATTGCGTGGGCGATGGAAGGCTTGATGCTCACCTGGATCGGCCTGCGATCAGATTCGGACGCGCCGCGCTACGCCGCGCTCCCCGTCTTCGTCGTCGCCATACTCCACTGGTTCTCGGCTGACATGTTGGAGTTTGCCTATCACGCGAACGAGACGTTCGTGCCGCTCATTAATCGTCGCGCCGTCTCTGCCGCCGCGCTCGTCGCCGCGATGGCCGGTGCGGTCTGGCTCTACAGGCGCGAGGGCGAACGAGTCGAGCGCGACGAACGCGAGATCGTCAGCGCCGTACTCATCCTCGCCGCAAACGTGCTGGCGTTGACCCTGCTCACGGTTGACGCAAACGACTACTTCAACGCGCGCCGCGCTTCTATCATCAGAGATGACTACGACGCTTACAGGTCGGTCGAGAACGCGCGCCAGTTCACTCTGACGGTGCTCTGGGCTTTCTACGCGCTCGCCGCATTCGTCGTCGGCATAAAGCGAAACTTGCTCGCGCTGCGCTACAGTGCGCTCGCGTGGCTCGCCGTGACGGGCGCGAAACTCCTCTATGCGGACGCGAACTTCTACAACGCCGCGTGGCATCTGCCGCTCGTCAATCAAACCTTCGCCGCCTTCGCCGCCTACATCGCCGCGCTCTGGTACGCCGCACGGCTCTACGTGCATTCCGACAAAATTGACGATCACGAACGACGCGTAGCACTCACTGCGCTCACCGTCGTGGCAAACCTCTACGCCATCATCGCGCTCAGCCTCGAAGCCACAGGCTACTTCGATAAGACGATCCTCGCCCTCCCGCACGATGCCAGCCAGCGCGACCTGCGACTGGCGCAAAATCTCTCGCTCTCGCTTGTCTGGACGCTCTACGGCGGCGCGATGCTGCTCTACGGCCACAGCCGCGCGAACCGCCTCCTACGCATCATGGCGCTCGTGCTCCTGACGGCGACAGCTCTCAAAGTCTTCTTCCTCGATCTGGCCGTGCTCGAAAAGTTCTACCGCATCGTATCGTTCCTGGTGCTCGGCGCGATCCTGCTCGCCGTCTCGTTCCTCTATCAACAGAAGCAACGCGCGGCGAAGGCCGAGGGCGGTTAACGACGGATAAGCGAAACTAACAAAGCGAAAATTCTCTGATGTCAATTGCCGATTATCATTTCATCTCGCGCTGGCGCGTCGAAGGGACGTGCGAGGAAGTGTCCGACGTGCTCAAGGACGTGGCGGACTTGCGGCGCTGGTGGCCTGCGACTTATCTGGATGTGCAGGTGTTGGAGGAGGGCGACGCGGAGGGCGTCGGGAAACTCGTCAGTCTGGAGACGCGCGGATACTTGCCTTACACTTTGCGCTGGCAGTTTCGCGTCACGGAGTCGCGCCACCCTTACGGCTCGACACTCGAAGCCATCGGCGACTTACAGGGGCGCGGCATCTGGACGTTCAAACAAGACGGCCTGCTCGTTGACATCACCTACGACTGGCGCGTGCGCGCACGCAAGCCCATCGTCCGCGCCCTCTCGCTCCTGCTCCGCCCGCTGCTTGCTTCCAATCACCAATACGCCATGCGTCGCGGCGAAGAGAGCCTCAAACTCGAACTCGCGCGCCGCCGCGCACGCACACCCGAAGAAGCCGCGCGCATCCCGCCGCCACCGGCGAAATGATGAACGAAAAGCTGTCCGTAGTCAATAGTCAGTTGTTTGTGTCGCGTAACTTGCCGCCCGCACTGAAACAGTTCAAGCCGCGATACTAGAACAACGGACAACTGACTACGGACAACGGACAAAGAACAATCTTTCACTCATCGTTTCATCTTTCCCGTGAGCATCAGCGCGACCATTTTGTAGTCGGCGGCGAAAGACCAGAGCGGGTGCTTGAAGGTGGCGGGGCGATTGTGTTCGACGAAGAAGTGGCCGACCCACGCGGCGGCGTAGCCCGTGATGAGCGCGACGGGCAGCCAGCGCCAGCGACCCGTAACGATGAGCGCGACGGCGAGCGTCGTGCTCGTGAGCGTGCCCGCCGCGTGCAGGAGGCGCGTGCCCGCGCGGCTGTGCTCGGCCAGATAGTGCGGCCAGAAGTCTGCGAATGATTTTAACTCTTGCTCATCCATGATCGCTTCTATCTCAACTTGCTGATCAGACATGTCGCCGCAATTCGCTCATTCTTCAACTCCGGCGAGCGCGGGCTCATAGAGCGCGGCCACGCCTTGCAGGAGCGCATCAGGTTCGACGCCCTGGCAGTTGGTCAGGATAATGACGGATAACTTGTCGTCTAGGAAGCGCGCGTAAGCCGATGCGTCGCCGCCCGTGTGGAAGACCGCCTTATGATGCGGGGCGTCGTCAATCATCCAGCCGTTGCTCCACCCGACAGTCGAGCCTTTGAAACGAAACGCTCGCCCGTTTTTCAACTTCACAGTCGTCCACATCTGTTCGAGCGTCGCGGGCTTGAGCACTCTTCCTTCACTCAATGCCGAGTCCCATTTGCTCAAATCCGCGAGAGACGTGTTCAGTCCCGCACCCGCATAGGTATAGGAGGGATAGACGTACTGATAGTTCCAGAGCTTGCCGGTCGAGAGCGTGCTCTTGCCTTCGCTGGTTTGATAGTGCGTGTAGATGGAGGCTCTGTGCGGAATAAGTTCTCTGGTATCGCCGAATCTCGTAGTCTCCATGCCGAGCGGTCGAAAGAAGCGCACGGCCATGTATTGCTCATAGGTGAGACCGGAGAGTTTTTCGATGATCATGGCGAGCAGCACGTAGTTCGTCTCGTTGTATTCCCACTTCATGCCGGGACGGCTTGCGAGCGGCATCAACGCCAATTTTTTCAATGCGTCTTCTCGCCTTTCCGAGATGTACGTGCCGAGGTCATCATCGAGCGCAACGTCAGGCAGACCCGAAGTGTGCGTCAACAAATGGCGCACGGTGATGCCAGCCCACAGTGGAGACAGTCGGGGCAAGAACTTGCGCGCCGGATCGTCCAGCGAGACTTTACGATCTTCCACGAGCGCCATGACGCCTGTGGCGGTGAAGGTTTTCGTGATCGAGGCGAGCGGGAAAACTGTTCCGGTCGTAGCCGGAACGTTCAATTCGACGTTGGCCTGCCCGTAGGCTTGCTGTTTGATTATCTTCCCGTCACGAAGAACGCTCAGCGCAAGCGCGGGAATGTTACGCTTGCGCATCTCGGCTGTGATGTAATCATCCGTTTGATCCGCAGCCACCGGCACGGCGAGCGATAACAGGATGACAACTAAAGAAAGAAGATATTGACGCATCAGTCAAGACCCGTTTCCGCCAACTTATTCTCCGCCCGTAGAGAACAACTGTTGATATTGATCTGGGCGGGCGGGTTCGATGCGCGCGAGTTGGAGGTTTTCTTCGACGTGTACGCGGCGGCTCATGCCGACGAGGGCTGTGGTGATGCCGGGCGTGGAGCGGACGAACTGTATGGCCGTGAGCGCGTCGGAGGCGAGCGAGCCGAGCGGTTCGCGTATGTCGGGCGAGAGATCGCGCGCCACCTTGCCCTGCAAAATCGAAGCGCTCGCCACGACCGTCACTTCGAGCGCACGCGCCGCTTCGAGCAGAGAGACTTGCACGCCCTGAAAAGTTTGATTGGCGAACGTGAGCGCTTCGGGCATCGCGAGGTTGAAGGGAAGCTGTACGAAGCGAAAATGATGCGAGTCGCCGCCCGCAGCCTCGCGCGCGAGTTCGAGCATGCGTTCGAGCGAATGATACGAGCGATTGTCGGGCGCGACGCGAAAGCCGTTCCAAGTCGCCACGCCGTAGTTTTTGATCTTCCCGTCGGCGACGCTCCGCTCAAGCTGCTCGAAGGCGGCGCGCAGGCGCGTCTCAAACTCCGCGCGCGAGACGACGCCGAGTTGCGTCTCAGGATTGTGTATGTAGTAAACGTCAACGGTCGAGAGTTGCAGGTTGCGTAGCGATTGCTCAATCTGGTGCGCGAGATATTTCGGCGTCATGCAATGGCTGCCCGCCGCGATGTCCGCGAAATCGGCAACACCCGTCTCCACGAAAGTCTTCGCGATGTAGCGGCGCACGCCCTCTTGGCCGTTCGGCGGATCACTGTCGAAAGGAATGTAGCCGCCCTTCGTGCAGACGACGATCTCGTCGCGCGCGGTGGTGGCATTGTCGCCTTCGATCAACTGGCTTAGGGCTGCGCCGATTGAACGCTCGCTGCGTTGGAAACGATAGTTGGCCGCCGTGTCAATGACGTTTGCGCCGAGCGTGACGGCGCGTGCGACAGCTTCGACGTAGCGCGCGTCCGTGTCGGCGTCGGGTTTGCCGAGATACGTGCCGATGCCGAGCGAAGAGAGCCAGAGGTTTTGTTCGAGCCGGAAATGGTTCGCGGCAATCGTCTCCTGCTGCAAACGCTCGCGGTAGCGCGTCGTTCCCTCAATCGTGGCGTGGCCTGCGATGGACATTTCTTCAAACCTCCAAAAACAGTGACAAGTGACAGGTGACAAGTGTCGAGTTAAAACAAAATCATCGTCTTTAACTTGTCACTCGTCACTTGTCACTGTTTTCAAAAACTTGAGCGTGCGTTGGCATGCGTCTGTTGCGGCGGCGGCGTTGTAGGCTTGCGGCGCGTGGTGCTTGCGGTCGTATTTCATAGCAATGGTTTCTCGTTAAAATTCGGGATAGAGTGTGTCGTGTGCGGAGACTATAAGCGTTGCGGGCGCGGCGCGGCAAGAATATTTCTGTGAAGCGCGGGCGCTGTGATAGGGTTTGGAGTTTCGTAGAGATTTCAATTGTATGAGTGAAAAAGCAAGTCACGACACACAGGGCACGCACGCGGAAGACAGCACGCGCGACTCGTCGCTCGACATCACGGACGAGGCGTTTGATGAACTCGCCGCGCGCGCAGTCGAGTTGGTGTCGGATTACTTCCGGCGCGTGCGCGAGATTCCGGTGTTGACGCAGACGCCTGCCGCCGAGTTGGCCGCGCAGTTCGACGCGCCGCTACCACCTGCCGCGCCCGACGCGCTCGACGCGTTGTTCGCGGATTGCAGGCGCATCTTCGAGGGCAGCCGCCACAGCAGCCACCCGCGATTCTTCGGCTACGTCGCTTCGCCCGCAACGCCCGTCGGCGCGTTCGCAGACCTGATTGCGTCCGCGCTCAATCAAAACGTCCCTGCGTGGCGCTCTGCACCGGCGGCGACGGAGGTTGAGCACACGGTCATACGCTGGCTCGCCGCGCTCGTGAATTACGCGGAGGGCGCGAGCGGCTTGCTGACGAGCGGCGGCTCGATGGCGAACCTGAACGCGCTCTACGTCGCGCATCGCACGAAGACACGCGGCGAAGTTAACGATGTGGCGGCGACGCGCGACGTTGACAATGCGGCGACGCGCGACGTTGATGTCTCGCAGAAAGGTTTATGGCAGGCGGCGCGGCCTGCGACCGTTTACGTCTCCGATCAGGTACACATGTCTATCGCTAAGGCGGCGGACATTCTGGGCTTGGGGCGCGAGCAGGTGCGCGTTGTCGAGACGGACGAAAACTTTCGCATGGACGTGCGGCGTCTGCGCGAAAGGATCGAGAGCGACTTGAAAAACAACTGCCAGCCGTTCTGCATTGTGGCGAGCGCGGGCACGGTCAACACGGGCGCAGTTGATCCGCTCAAGGAGATCGCGCGGGTCGCGCGCGATCACGATCTCTGGTTTCACGTCGACGGCGCATACGGCGCGCTCGCGGGCGTCGATGCGTCGAAGCGTGAGCGCTTGGCGGGACTCAGAGAGGCCGATTCCGTCTCGCTCGACCCGCACAAGTGGCTCTACACGCCGGTTGATTGCGGCTGCCTGCTCTTTCGCGACGCGTCGGCGGTGCGCGCGGCGTGGGCGGGGAGCGAGGCAGACTACATCAAAATTTTCGAGGAGACCGAGCGCGAGTCCTACGCCTTCTTCGACTACGGCTCGGAGTTGTCGCGTCGCTTCCGCGCTCTGAAAATCTGGATGCTGCTGCGTTACTACGGCGCAGAGCGCGTAGCTTCCGCCATCACGGATGACAACGCGCTCGCCGCGTACTTCGCCGCGCGCGTCGAAGCGGCGTCGGACTTTGAACTGCTCGCGCCCGTCGAGTTGAGCATCTGTTGTTTTCGTTACGCGCCGCCGGACGCGCGGCAACGGCTGGCCGAAGCGTCGAGCGCGGAGGAACGCGCGCGTGTTGAAGTTGCGTTGAACGAGTTGAACGAGCGCATCATGCGCGCGGTGCAGCGCGGCGGGCGCGCTTACCTGTCGAACGCGCTACTCGGCGGGCGCTTCGCGCTGCGCGCCTGCATCGTCAACTTCCGCACGACGCGCCGCGACATCGAAGAGACGCTTGAGATCATACGCGAGGCGGCGCATCATCTGGGTGAGGGAAGTTAACTAACAGGGTGAATAATAAACTGGGTAAGCAAGCACAGACGGAAGCCGCGCGCGGCAACTTTTACGAACGCGAACTGCGTGTGGCGATCTCGCTTGCGCGCGCGGCGGGCGCGGCTGCGCTCGAACATTACGGCAAGCCGCTCCACATCGTTCACAAGAGTGAGAATGAAGACCCCGTGACGCAGGCCGACCACGCGGCCAACGACGTGATAGTCGCCGGACTAGAGCGAGAGTTTCCCGCAGACGGTTTACTGTCGGAGGAGACTCTCGACACGGTTCGTCGTCTGAGTCTCCCGCGCGTCTGGATGGTTGACCCGCTCGACGGCACGAAGGGCTTCATCGCGGGCAACGGCGATTTCGCAGTGCAGATCGGGCTGGCGGAAGAAGGCGAGAGCGTCGTCGGCGTCGTGTATCAACCCGTGCCGGACGTGTTGCACTACGGCGCGCGCGGCGCGGGCGCGTGGGTCTTGAGGCCGGAGTCGCAGCCGGAACAAATGCGCGTCTCTGCGGAGACGGAGTTTGCGCGGATGCGTCTGGCGGCGAGCCGCAATCATCGCAGCCCGCGCATGGACGCGGTTGTGCGCGCTCTCGGCTTGAACGATGAGATCAGGCGCGGCTCGGTCGGCATCAAGACGGGGCTGATTGTCGAGCGACAGTGCGATCTCTACGTACACTTATCGCCGCGCACGAAACACTGGGACACCTGCGCGCCCGAAGTCATACTTACGGAAGCGGGCGGACGCCTGACAGACCTCTGGGGCGAGCCGCTGCGCTACAACACCGAAGACGTGCAGAACCGCAACGGCCTCGTCGCCGCAAACGGCGCGGCGCACCCGCTCATCATCGAACGCCTCGCGCCGCTCCTACGCGAGTTCGGGCGCACGCGCGTGTAATAAACGGCGACTCCCGCGCGTTGAGTATATTAAGGCTCGACGGAAACTGTTCTTGCGGGAGGCGCATCTCTTGAAACTATTCTTGCTCTCGATCTTCGCTGGCGCTGTGGGCACAGGCGCGGGCGTTGCGATGCTGTTCGCCAGTTCCTACATTTTCTACGGCGGTGATGTGGACGCGATTGACGTGCTCAGTTTCATCCCGCTGATGTTCGTGCCCGCGCTCTTGATGTGCGGCTTGCTGTACGCGCCCGTGCTGTTGTGGTTGAAGCGACGGCGAAAGAGTTGCGCGCCCGCGCGCCTGTTCGTGCTCGTTCCGGCGTTCATCCTGAACATCCCTGCGTTCGTCGTTTTGCTCGCGGGGCTGCTTGCGGGTAACGTGTTCTTCGGCGTGAGCGAGGTCTTGTTGTTCGCCGTCGCCTTCATTGTTGCAGGGCTAATTTTCGGGCGCGGTTTCGTGCGCTTGTGCGGCGGCGAAGTTGAACGGTAGAGAGAGCTTCAGGTGAGTTAGAGAGATGAATGAGTTCAAACTCAAGACGAAACGGCTGGAATTGATCGCGGGCACGATTGAACTGTTTCGCGCGCGGGTTGACGACCGAGAGTTGTTGGGTCGCGCACTGGGCGCGCGCGTGCCTGACGATTGGCCGCCGCCGCTCTACGATCAGGACGCGCTCGATTGGATGGCGAAGTATCTGTACGAGAACGCGGACGCGGGCGGCTGGACGTTCTACTTCGTCGTCTTGACCGCGCGCGACGGCGAAGAACGCGCGACGGCCATCGGCGGCTGCGGCTTCAAAGGGAAGCCTTCGGCGGACGGCGTGGTCGAGATAGGTTATTCGATGCTGCCGGAGTTTCAACGCGCGGGCTACGCGACGGAGGCGGCGGGCGCGCTCGTGCGTTGGGCTTTCTCACACGCCGAAGTTGCCTCTGTCATCGCAGAGACTTACCCGGAACTGCGCCCCTCGATCCGCGTGCTGGAAAAGAACAACTTTCGCTTCATCGGCGACGGCTCGGAAGAACGCGTCATACGTTTCGCCATCACACGCGCAGAGTACGAAGCGGCGCGCCGCGAGGAGAGTAAGAATGTTAAATGATATTTGTAATGATCTTTTAATTCATTGACAATCTCACTTCTCTTGTATAATTTTACCCACGTTCCGCAGTGGTTCTACTAGGCATTTCGTTAACCTCACATAAGGGCATCCATAATTACGCTAACTGTCGGCTGTAACGAGAGCAAGGCCGATTGCCCACCTCTAATGCTAGAACTATTGGTGGCGGCTTAATTCAAGTTAAGCTGCTCGGAGACCAAATAACATGGAAAACAATACAAATCCCTCACCCGCTGAAAATGAAGAAGCGCAAAATCGCAATCTAATCTCAGAGCGGCAGATTAACGTCATGGACATTAATCTAAAGACAATTGAAATACGCCTGAACGGAATTAAAGACTCTACCCACAGGTCGCGATTCATTTTCATCATTATGACAATTGTGGCATCTGCCATACTCATAACGCTGTGGAACTCTACTCTCTCATGGGATAGTGGGTTAGCATCTTTGCCAAAAATTGCGTCGGATGAAGGCTTACAACAAAGAATTTCAAGTAACCGAGATTTAGTTATTGGCGAATGGATGAAAAATTTGGTCATTTCCGTCGGGCTTTTAGGGATTCGGGTAAGTGGCACTGATCTGGCTGTTATTGGGAGTGCCAGCTTGATAGTGATTATGACGTGGTATTTTTACAGCCAAAGGCGCGAAAACAGAGCTATCGTCACGTTATTGCGAGATTGCGCTAATGGATATGTCGTGCAGCCCCTAGGTAAAAATATTTGTTATATGGTCTTGCAAGGGATCGTTCAAAGCATAGTTTTCATTGACTTAGGGAAAGGGGATGCTCCGCTTTCAGGTCTGGGATGTAAAGAGGATGAAGAAAAATCGACTTTCCTAATTAGAAGGGTTGTTCAAGCGCTTGTTTACCTTCCACCTATTACAATTATATTAATTGTAGCCTCAGACATTTGGTCTCTTTGTATGCCATCTCCGATTAGACCCAATGCTGATGCTTTGTGGTTTTCTCTATCCAACACCGAGCGCGTCACAGCTGTTATTTTTGAGTTGATCGGAATTTTATCTGCCATCTACACAGGGTATTTGTGCTATCTAAGCACGCGGTTTTCAAGGGCAACGGCGAGAACTCTAAAAGAGTATGAGATATTTCTTAGTAAGCCTGAGAACTTTTCCGGCGGACAGACTAATAAGTGAGAATGATTTTAATGACGCGAGAGTTTGCTAGAGCCATTAAATGAGGTCGAATAAGTAAGCTGTACAATATTTTGACAGTATCTCGTCTCCGCGTTAGCATCTCCCGCGCGCCCCGAACGCAGCGACTCGTATCCTGCGCAACCTCACTCGCAACTGCGCCGCATAAATATTTAACGTGAATCTCCGCGCCAAACTCTTACTCGTTTTTCTCGTCGGCAGCCTCGCGCCGGTCTTGCTCGTCGGCGTGCTTTTCTATCGCAACAGCGTCGCGGTCGTTGAAGGGATGCTGCGCGAGGAGGTCGAGGCGAAGTCCGCGCGCGTCGCGCACGACCTGGAATCTGCGTTGCACGGGCGCGAGATTGATTTGAATTACCTGGCGCAAAGCGGCGCGTTGCGCGACTACGCGCGCAGCGTCGCACCTGAGACTTCTGCGCTTGCGCCGCACGCCGCGTCGAATGCTGACTCCGCATCGAATCTGCCGGACGCGACGCTGGCCGCAATCAAGAATTTCGTCTCACACAATCAGGATTATTATTCCGCCATCACGCTCGTCGGCGCGTTGCCCTCAAGCACGCCAATTCGTTTCGAGCCGCCCGTCGTCGCCGGTTCGGAGCCGCGCGTGAAGGTGGGCGGGCTTCTCCCCAATCAACTGCGCCTCGACGAACGCGTCTGGACGACCTACGAGCAAAAGCCTCTGCGCTCGAACGTCACGCGCGCTTCGACCGACACGCCTTGCATCGTCTACACTGTGCCCGTCTTCCCCGCCGAAACCGAACGCGCCCCGCGCGTCGCCCTCGTCGCCGAATTGAAGTTGGACGCGCTCTTGCAACAGGCCGGAAGCGATTTGACCGCGCCCGCTTTCGAGAACGACGGCAACGGCGGCAGCGCGAAACCCTCGCGTCTCCTGCTCGTGTTGGACGGCACGGGGCAGGTCGTCTATCACACCAACCACGCGCTCAAGTACCAGCCCGTCACCGTCGCGATGCCCTACTTCGACGCTTTCGCGCGCGAGATGCAGGCGGGCACGAGCGCGACGCGCTTTTACACCGTGCCTGCCGACGGCGCGCGCTGGCTCACTTCATACAAGCCCATTGCGGGCAGCAATCTCTCTGTGGCCGTCGCCGGTGATTACACGCGCGCCGTTGCGAGCGTCAACCGCAACGGCCTTCTCGTCGTCGCTCTTTCGCTTGTCGTCGCGGCGGCGGCGGCGCTGCTCCTCTTTCTAATCGCCACGCGTGCCGCGCGACGGATCGAACGCGTCACCGAAGCGGCGGCGGCCATCGCAGAAGGCGATCTCAACCAGCGCATCGAAATGCAGACGAGCGACGAGACGAACGCGCTCGCCGCAGGCTTTAACCAGATGAGCGACCGCCTGCGCGAACTCATCGCGCGCGAAGCCGAGACGCGGCAGTTTCAATCCTTCATGCGTCTCTCCGCGATGCTCACGCACGATCTGAAAAATTCCATCACCGGACTCTCCATGCTCGTCACAAACATGGAGCGGCAATTTCATCGCGCCGAGTTTCGCGAAGACGCCATCTCTTCGCTCAAACAGGCGACGGAGAAACTGAGCGGCCTCGTCGCGCGCCTGAGCGAGCCGGTGCGAACTCTGAGCGGCGAATTTTGGCGCAAACCGCAACCCGCCGATCTCATCCCCGTCATACGCCGCGTGCTCGCGCAAACCGCACACCCTTCCTCCGCCTTCTACGACATCCAGACCGAACTGCCCGACTCGCTCGTCGCCCCGATTGACGCCGAACGCATCGAGCGCGTCGTAGAGAATCTGGTCGTCAACGCATTCGAGGCGATGGGCGGGCGCGGCGGGCGGCTCACCGTCGCTGCGGGCGCAGAGTCCGAAGGGCTGATCTATTTCAGCGTGGAAGACACGGGCGCTGGCATGACCGAAGACTTCATGAACACACGTCTGTTCCGCGCCTTCGCCACGACGAAGAAGCGCGGCATCGGTCTCGGTCTCTACACCTGCCGCGAGATCGTCGAGTCGCACGGCGGGCGGCTCGAAGTGAAATCCAAGCTAGGCTCTGGCACGCGCTTTCGCGTCGTGCTACCATCCATCCCGCTTATGGCATCGCATACCCGTTCCTTCGAGAAGCCTCCGTCGAAGCAGGAGAAGGCGGCCACGAAGACGGGCGCTGCCGGTTGAGCGCGTCCCTTACCGCTTCCGAGAGTTAATTAAACATTTTTGAGATTCACCTGGACACTGTCCGCTGTGCGCCGTTGAAGGAGGGCGCGTCGCGCGGACTTAGAGGTCGGAGTTTTGAATCTCCTCGCGATGTAGAAACACGACCTATGAGCGAAGACATGCCGGAACCCACGCCGGACAAAGCGACCGTGCTCGTCGTTGACGACGATCAGGTTTTGCGTCGTCAACTCTTCTGGGCGCTCGACTCGGAGCACACCGTCCTTGAAGCCGACTCGCGCGAAGCGGCCATCGCGCAGTTGGAAGGCGGGTGTGTTCAAGTCGTCCTGTGTGACCTGCACTTGCCGCCAGACCTCGACGGCATCAGCGAAGGTCTCGCCATCATCGAAGCGGCGCGCGCTGCGCGTCCGAGCATTCCCGTCATCGTCATAACGGGGAGCAACTCGCGTCAGATCGCCTTAGAAGCCATCGGCGCGGGCGCTTACGGCTTCTTCGAGAAACCTTTCAACGAGGCCGAAGTCACGCACATCGTCCGTCAGGCGGCGCGCGTCCGCCATCTCGAAGAAGAAAACTTGAAGCTGCGCGCTTCGCTCGGCTCTGTGTTCTACGGCTTCGGACGCCTCCTGGGCAGTTCGCCCGCGCTCGAACGCGTGATGCAGCAGGCGCGCGCCGTCGCCGACACGAGTGCGACAGTGCTTTTGTCTGGCGAGAACGGCACGGGCAAAGAGATGCTCGCGCGCGCCATCCACGAAGAAAGCCCGCGCGCCGACGGGCCTTTCATCGCCGTCAGTTGCGCCGCGCTCCCGGAAACTTTGATCGAGTCGGAACTCTTCGGCCACGAGAAAGGCGCGTTCACAGGTGCGACGCAGGCCAAGAAGGGTCGCTTCGAGTTGGCCGACGGCGGCACGCTCTTTCTCGACGAGATCGGCGAACTCAACCAGACCGTACAGGTCAAACTTCTGCGCGTCTTGCAGGAACGCGCCTTCGAGCGTCTCGGCAGCACGAAAACGCAGACGGTTGACATACGCCTCATCGCCGCGAGCAACCGCGACTTGGACGAGGAGGTCGAAGCGAAACGCTTTCGACGCGATCTCTTCTACCGTCTGAATGTCGTTCCCTTGCAGCTTCCGCCCCTTCGCGAGCGGCGCGAAGACCTTCCCATCCTCGCCGCGCACTTCGCCGACAAGGCCGCAGAGAAACACGGGCGACCGCACGCCGCGCTCGACCCCGCGCTCATCGAAGCCGTGCAGGAATACGACTGGCCGGGCAACGTACGCGAACTCGAAAATCTGATGGAGCGGCTCGTCGTCTTAACCACAGGCACGCGGCTCGGCACAGAGTTTCTCCCCGAAAAGATGCTGCTCCTGCGCCCCGAAGCGGTACGGCAGGCGACGAACGGCGAGAGCGCCTACGAAAACACGCTCGAGGGCGCTGTGCTCGCGCTCAAACGCCGTCTCGTCACAAGCGCCCTGCAAGCCGAGGGCGGCAACAAGGTCGCCGCCGCCAAACGCCTCGCCATCAGTCGTTCCTACCTCCATCGCCTGATCAGCGAATTGGAAATCACCACATGAAGAATTGATTCATTTCTTCACCGGTTCATTGATTCAATGAAGAAATGGATCAATGAATCAATCTCTTAATTTGTCTTCTCCCGTTCACACACGCCCGCCCGCCTGTCTACGTTAGTTGACACTTGCAACCCGCCTGTAACCCCTTGATTAAGCCGTTTGCGCGTAATTGCGGCGCAAAATGGCTTGTTCTGTGTTTCGCGGCTTGTGGCACGCGCGTTGCGATATGTGTCGTGCGTGAAGACAGTAGAGTTAGTTGAGAAGCTGGAGAGCGGCGGGAAAGAGCAAAGGTAAAGAGCAGACGATGAAACCGAAACTTCTGATTGTTGACGACGACACCGCCATCAGGCAGCAACTTTACTGGACGCTCTGTGACGAATACGACGTGTTGACGGCCAACGATATGCCCTCAGCCGTGCGTCATGCGACGAACTTCGATCCGGTCATCTCGATCCTTGACTTGCACATGCCGCCGGTGCTCGATTCGCCCGAAGTCGGCCTCCGCATACTCGATTACCTCAAGGAGCAATGCCCGTCCTCGAAGGTCTTCATAGTGAGTTCGGAGGAGAGCATCGAGACGAAGAAAGCCTGCTTCAATCAAGGCGCGGACGGCTTCCTCAGTAAGCCGCTTGACGTTGAAAAGTTGCTCACAACCGTGCGCCATTCGACGCTCTCCGCCCGACTCGAAGCGGCCTGAAAAATTTTTGAAATGAAATGCGCCCCGCGCGCATAACCGGTTAGGTGGTGAGTTTCTTGAAAGCCGTAGTAAAGGGGACGAACGCCATGCGCGAAAGAGAATTGACACCCGCAGAGATACGCGGCGTGCTGCTTCAATTGGCGCGCAACAAGATTAGCGAGCACGTCGCACGTCCCGCTATTGATGCTCTCTACAAGATCATGTGCGACGCCGGAGCCGCCTCGCAACTCTTACGCACGGCGCAAGGCAAGCACGAACGCTGATTGACAATTCCTCACGGTCACGGGCGCGGCGGCCCTGCTACCCCCAACGCCGCCGCGCCCGAGATGGCTCTTTGAAAGATTTTACAAGTTCGGCTCTCGTTCCCTTCACGAGAGACCGTGATGCTCCGCGCAGATACGGTATCCCTTCTGCCGCCGCCCGGAGCCGAAGCCCCCGCTTCCAAATTTGACTCCTTCCCAGAGTCGCGGGGGCTTCACTTTTTTTAGTGACAAGTGACGAGTTAAAGACAAGTAATGAGTGATGGGTGATGAGTTAAAAACAAAAGCCTTGTCTTTTACTCATCACCCATCACTCATTACTCATCACTTTTCTAACTTGTCACCTGTCACTCGTCACTTGTCACTGTCTTTAAGGTATAATAGTCACAACGAAAGCGCGTCGGTTTATCGATCTTCTGGCGTTTGCCAGTGCGATTGGTGCGCGTTCGTCTTGATTATTATGAAATTTCTCCATCTCGCAGACATACATCTCGGCTGCCGTCGCTACAACGTGGAAGAGCGCACGGCTGATTTCTTCCGCGCTTGGAGCGACGTGATCGTGCGCCACGCGCTGCCGAACGCCGTTGACTTCGTGCTCATCTGCGGCGACTTCTTCAATTCACGAAAAGTTGACCCGCAGGCGATGAACCATGCCATCATCGGCCTGCAAATGTTGAAAGAGGCGGGCATCCCCGTCGTCGCCATCGAAGGCAATCACGACCAGCACGAGTCGGACGCCGTCAATCGTTTCAGTTGGATGCGTTCGCTCTCGCAGTGGGGCTATCTCGTCTTGCTCGAACCCGACACGCGCGACGGCTTTCGTCTCCTGCCGTGGAACGAAGAGGAGCGCAGCGGTTCTTACATAGACATCGCGGGCGCGCGCATCTTCGGCACGCACTGGTTCGGCACATCCACGAACGCCGCCGTCCCGCTCGTCGTGGACGCACTGCGCGAATCGCGTAGCGACGAGTTGTTCAACATCCTCATGCTTCACACGGACGTTGAAGGCCAACTCAACCGCCCGAACATCCCCGCGCTCTCCATCGCCCGCATGAAAGAACTGCGCACGCTCGTCGATTACGTTGCGCTCGGCCACACGCACAAGCGTTTCGAGATAGAGGATTGGGCTTTCAATCCCGGCTCGCTCGAAGCCTGCACGATTGACGAGTTCAAAGAAGAACGCGGCCTCTACCTCGTCGAAGTTGACGAACAGAAGCGCATCACCGCCAACCACTCGCGCGATTACACGCAGCGTCCCTTCCAGCGTCTCAACTTCGACGTGTCCGGCGTTGAGGACGCCGAAGCCGTACACACGGGCGTGATGGAAATGATTCGCCGCGAAGCGCGCACGCACGACGCCGAACGCGACGAGACGCCCGCTCCGATCATAGAGATCAACTTGCGCGGCCATCTCGGTTTCAAAAACTCCCTGCTCGACATTCCGCGCATGCGCGATGAGGCGCGTCAGCTTACAGGCGCGCTCCACATCATGATCAGCAACCGCAGCGTCCCCGTCGAATACGCCGTCGCCGCCGGACTCGACACGGACGCAACGCGTCAGGTGCGTGAACGCCGCATCATCGAAGACCTCATCACGCGCGACATACGCTTCCGCGCGCGCGCGCACGACTTCGCCGCGCTCACGCTCGAAGCCAAACGCCTCGCGCTCGGCGACGAGTCGCCCGAAAAAATTCTCGAACTCATCGAACAGCAACTCGGCATGGGCGAGACGCACGCCAGCGCATCTTCTGCCGCAAACGGCGACACGGTTACTGCTGCGAACGCCGCTGACGAAGCGGAACTCGTCGCTTCCGCCAGCGCGCTCCAGGCCATCGAACGAAATGCTTTGAAAGCAGTGACAAGTGACAAGTGACGAGTGACGAGTTAAAACAGCTTCTCTATAACTTTTCTTTGACTTGTCTTCGTTCTTGCTCGTCACTTGTCACTCGTCACTCGTCACTGTCCCAAAATGTCTGAACCTTTTGAGAGATTGCGCGGCGTGCGAGAGTTGCCGCTGTTCCCGCTGCCGGTGGTGCTGTTTCCGGGCGTGCCGATGCCGCTCCACATCTTCGAGGATCGCTATCGCCAGATGTTTGCAGACGTGCGCGCCAGCGATGATTTGTTCGGGTTGTCTTACTTCGATTTAAACACGGCGACCAACACGCGCCCGCCGCTTGGGCACGTCGGCTGCGCGGCGGAAGTCGTCGAATCGCAACTGCTGCCCGATGGGCGTTCAAACATTCTGACCGTCGGCCTCATACGCTATCGCCTAGTCGAATACGTCGAAGCGGGCGAGCCTTATCTGGTCGGGCGCGTAGAGTTTTTTGAGGACGAGCGGGAAGACGATGCGCTCTTAGCGGAGCACGCGCGACACGTCGCGGAACTCTTCACGCGCATCGCGCGAGCCGTGCGCGACTTGAACGACGACCGCGCGAGCCTCCCCGACATCCCCGACGCCGAGCCGGAACGCCTCTCCTTCCTCGTCGCCGCCGCGATGGAACTCGACGCGGAGGCCAAGCAGTCGTTACTCGAAATGCGTTCCGCCGCGATGCGACTCGAACGCATCGGCAATTTGCTCTCGCAAGTCGTCGGCAACTACGAAGAACGCGCGCGCAAACACACGCTCGCCAAAGGCAACGGGCACGGCGGCGCGCATCTGAAACTCGAAGATGACTCAGATTAGCGACCATCTCAAACACAAAGGCGCGAGCGCACACGAGACGATTCGCGTGCGCCTGCTCTACTTCGGCGCGGCGCGCGAAACGGTCGGGCGCGAGGGAGAGGAACTGGAAGTCTCTGCGCCCGCAACTGCCGCGAGCGTCTTCGAGGAAGTCGTCGCCGCGCATCCCGCGCTCCGGCGCTTCGGGCGCTCGCTCCTCGTCGCCGTCAACGAAGAGTACGCGGGGGCGGAAGCCGATGTGTACGCGGGCGACGAGGTGGCGATCTTTCCGCCCGTCAGCGGCGGCGCAGGCGCGGGCGTCGAAACGAATGAGCAAGATGCGGGATGCGCGGCGACGGATTTTTTTGAACTCACAACCGATCCGATCAACGTCGGCGCGGTCGCGCGTCGCGTCGTGCCGCCGCGCTCAGGCGCGACCGTCACGCTCGACGGCTACGTACGCCAGTTCACACGCGGGCGCGGCGAGACGCTCTATCTCGTCTACGAAGCCTACGCGCCGATGGCTTTGAGAGAGATGCACCGTCTGGGCAGAGAGGCGCGCGAGCGATTCGAGATCGCGCACATAGGTATCGTGCATCGCACGGGTCGTCTTGAGATCGGCGAAACTTCGGTCGTCATTTGTGTGAGCGCGCCGCACCGCCGCGCAGCTTTTGAAGCGTGCGAGTGGGCGATACGCGAACTCAAACGCACCGTACCAATCTGGAAAAAGGAGTTTTTCGCGGGCGGCGAAGTCTGGATAGAAGGCGAAGGCGCGCCCGCCGTTTGAGGAGATGAAAAATTTAACTGAACTGATAGAGCGCAACCGCCAGTGGGCGAAAAAAATAACGGCGGACGATCCCGATTTCTTCAACCGCCTATCGCAGCAGCAGACGCCGAACTATTTATGGATCGGCTGCTCGGACAGCCGCGTGCCCGCGAACGAAATCGTCGGCATGCTGCCCGGCGAGTTGTTCGTTCATCGCAACGTGGCGAACGTTGTCGTCCACACAGACCTCAACTGCCTCTCTGTGATCCAGTACGCCGTCGAAGTGCTCAAGGTGCGGCACATCATCGTCTGCGGTCACTACGGCTGCGGCGGCATCAAAGCCGCGCTCATGAACAGCAAGCACGGCTTGATTGACAACTGGCTCAGGCACGTGCAGGACGTGAGACACGAGCACGACGAGTTGCTCGCCGCCATGCCTAACGACGACGAACGTTTCACCAGACTGTGCGAGTTGAACGTCATCGAGCAGGTCTTGAACGTGAGCCGCACGACCATCGTGCAGGGCGCTTGGGAGAGCGGGCAGGAGTTGTCCGTACACGGCTTGATTTACGGCCTCGAAAACGGGCTGCTGCGCGAACTCGACATCTGCATCACATGTCAGGACGAACTCGCGGAGAAATATAGAAACGCCGTTGCCTCGTCGAACTGATTCCGTGATAAAGTTTCGCGCATGACGAGCGTGCCACAGCCGCGCGGTATCGGCGTTGCCGCTGAAGAGAATCACGACGACGCCCGCACCGCCACCATAGAGCAGCCGCCCGCAGAAGTTGACGCCGTTTGTCCGAACTGCGGCGTGGGCGGCAGCGGCGGGCGATTCTGTTCCAACTGCGGCGAGCGTCGCATCGCTGGCGAAGACTATTCGCTTCGTCATTTTATGGGCGAGGCGTTCAACATTCTAACGAACGTCGAGTCGAATCTCTTCCGCAGTTTCGCAACGCTCGTCGCGCGCCCGGGGCATCTCACCGCAGAGTATTTCAGAGGCCGCCGCAAGTCTTACTTGAAGCCGCTACAACTCTTCGTCTTCTGCAACCTCATCTTCTTCTTCGTTCAATCCTACGCCGGATTCAACAGCCTGACGACGCCGCTCTACGTTCATATGACCATGCTCCCCTACAGCACGCGTGCTCGCGAGATGGTCGAAGAGCGATTGCAGGAGAGAAAGATTTCTTACGAAGAATATCGCCCGCGCTTCGACGACGCCATCGGCGGGCAGGCCAAAACGCTCGTCATCGTGCTTGTCCCCATCTTCGCGCTGCCGCTGCTCATACTCTACTGGCGCAAGCGCCGCTACTACGTCGAGCACCTCGTCTTCTCCGCACACTTCTTCGCGTTCTTCCTGCTGCTCCTCCCCGCGCTGCACATCGTAACGTTTATTCTTGTGCGCGGCCTTTATGCCGCGAGAGGAATCAGATTCCGCCTGCTCGAACACGATTTGTTCCTGACGATGGTGATGCTGTTTTTTTGCGGAGTCTATTTATGGATCGCGCAGCGACGCGTGTACGGGGAGGGAAGAATCATGGCGACCATAAAATGCTTCGCGCTCGTCGCCTGCATCATGGGCGTCATCCAACTCTACAGGTTCATACTGTTCTTCACGACGTTCTACTCAACCTGATCTGCTGCCGATTTTTACTCGAACAAAAAAGCACCGCCCGTAGTTAAATATGGGCGGTGCTTTTGGTTTTAAAGATCAACTAACGATCTAACCGGCTCACACTTCAACCGCTTCCTCTTCGCTCGAAGCCTCAAGGAGCGAGGCGCTCGTGACGCGGTCGCCGCCGTCCGTCTTGATGAGGCGTACGCCCTGCGCGCCGCGCCCCGTCTTGCGTATGTCGCTCGCTTCGAGGCGTATGAGTTTGGCCTGCTGCGTGATGATCATGATCTCGGAGTCGTCGTCAACGGGGAAGACGGCCACGACCTTGCCGGTCTTCGGCGTCGCCTTCATGTTGATGACGCCCTTGCCGCCGCGCGATTGCAGGCGGTAGATCGTGATCGGCGTCTGCTTGCCGAAGCCCTGCTCGGAGACGGAGAGCATGCGCTCTTTATCGTCCGCCGAGACAGCGCACAAGCTTACGACGTAATCGTCTTTCCTGAGATCAATGCCGCGCACGCCGCGCGTCGCGCGTCCCATCGGGCGCACGTCCGACTCGTCGAAGCGTATGGCGAGCCCGTTGTGCGTGGCGATGAAGATGCGCTTCGTGCCGTCGGTTAAAACCACGTCGAGCAGTTCGTCGCCGTCGTCTATGTTGATAGCGTTGATGCCGTTCGAGCGTATGTTTTGAAACTCCGACAAGGCGGTCTTCTTGATCACGCCCTTGCGCGTGACCATCACGACGTAGCGGCCTTCGGAAAACTCTTTGACGGGCACGACGCCCGCGAGTTTCCGCGTCGAAGGGATGTTGATGAGATTGACAATGGCCTTGCCGCGCGCGTGCGTCGGCGCGTCCGGTATCTCGTGAACCTTCACCTTGAAGACCTGCCCGTTGTCCGTGAAGATCATGACGTAGGCATGGGTCGAGGCAGTGAAGAGGTGTTCGACGAAATCGCCGTTCTTAGGCGCAGCGCCGAAGCGTCCCTTGCCGCCGCGCCCCTGTCGCTGGTAAGACGAGACGGGCGTGCGCTTGATGTAACCGGAGTTCGTGATCGTGATCGCCACTTCCTCGTCGGCGATCATGTCCTCGATGGTGAGTTCGACGCCTTCGTCAATGATCTCCGTGCGGCGTTTGTCGCCGAAAGTCTTACGCACGTCTTCGAGTTCGCCGACGATGACGCGGCGGAGCGAGCTATCGTTGGCGAGAATCTCTTCGAGTTCCGCGATGTACTTGATTATGCCCTCGTACTCGTCGAGAATCTTCTGCCGTTCGAGCGCGGACAAGCGGCGGAGTTGCAGGTCGAGAATCGCCTGCGCCTGCGCTTCGGAAAATTCCAGACGCCGCATCACTTTTTGCAGCTTCGAGATGAAGCCCGCCTGCGTGAGATCGGTCGGCAGACCCTTCCAGGCGCGGCCTTCGCCCATGCGGTCGAAGTGGCCTGTGAGCCACGCGCGCGCTTCGTCAACCGAAGAAGCGTTGCGTATGAGCGGGATGATGTAGTCGAGCGCGTCGATGGCCTTGTTTAAGCCTTCGAGAATGTGTGCGCGTGCGCGCGCCTTGCGGAGTTCGTACTCGGTGCGGCGGCGCACGACTTCGCGGCGGAAGTCAACGAAGGCTTCGAGCATCTGCTTCAAGGTCAGCACGCGCGGCTGGCCTTCGACAATCGCCAGATTGATCACGCCGAACGAAGACTGCATCGGCGTCATCTTGTAAAGTTTATTGAGGACGACTTGCGGCACGCTGTCGCGTTTGAGTTCGACGACGATGCGCATGCCGTTGCGGTCTGACTCGTCGCGCAAATCCGCGATGCCGTCGATCTTCTTCTCGTTGACGAGTTCGGCGATGCGCTCGATGAGGCGCGCCTTGTTCACCTGATAGGGAATCTCTGTGATGATGATCGCGTCGCGCTCCGTCGTGCCGCGCCCGATGCGGTCGATGCCTGCGCGCGCGCGCATCTGTATGATGCCGCGCCCGGTCAGGTAGGCCGAGCGGATTCCGGCGCGACCGTAGATGAAGCCTGCAGTCGGGAAGTCGGGGCCGGGCACGAGTTTAAGTAACTCTTCGTCTTTGATCGTGGGCTTGCGAAGAACTGCGATGGTCGCGTCGACGATCTCGCTCAGGTTGTGCGGCGGGATGTTGGTCGCCATGCCGACGGCGATGCCGCCCGAACCGTTGAGGAGCAAATTCGGCACGCGCGTCGGGAGCACTTTCGGTTCAGAGAGCGACTCGTCGTAGTTCGGTTGGAAGTCAACCGTCTCTTTTTCGATGTCGGCCAGAACTTCCGTCGTCAGGCGCGACATGCGCGCTTCTGTGTAGCGCATGGCGGCGGCAGCGTCGCCGTCAACCGAGCCGAAGTTGCCCTGCCCGTCTATGAGCGGGTAGCGCATGGAGAAGTCCTGCGCCATGCGAACGATGGTGTCGTAGACCGCGCTGTCGCCGTGCGGGTGATACTTACCGATCACGTCGCCGACGATGCGCGCGCTTTTCTTGTAAGCCTTGTTGTGTTGATTGCCGAGTTCGTTCATCGCCCAGAGCACGCGGCGATGCACGGGCTTGAAGCCGTCGCGCACGTCGGGCAGCGCGCGACCGATGATGACGGACATGGCGTAGTCGAGATACGAACGCCGCATCTCTTCTTCTATATTTACGTAATTATGATCCAGTGTTTCCATCAACTAACCTTTCCGAGTACAATCTCACTTCCGTCCTGAAGGGGGACGACCCGACGCGTCTCGCGCCAAACTCCACACGCCAGAACGCTCTTTCAAGTTTCCGCGTCGCGGGGAGATTGAAACGTCGCGCGAAGCATTTTCGGGCGGCAGCGGGAGCAAACGAGACAGCCCGCGCCGGAGCTTGAACAACGCGTTTTTAGAGACCTGAAAATTGGTGTCTGACGGTACTTTTCCGAGCTTCGAGAGTAGCGGAATGAAGTACGACATATTGTAGCCCGAAACGCCCCTTTTCGCAACCGCCGAAAGCGCGCGAAAGCCTTGTAAAATCAGGGTTTCGGACGGTTTTTCGGGCGGCACGGCGGGCATCGGGGCAGCCACAATATATTGAGGCGCAGGGCGGCGCAAAAGTACTTTCCAAAGCGATGAAATATCCCGGCAAAAACCGTCGCGTGCGAGAGCGTTTGAAACTCTCTCTACCCGTGCGCGTTCAGTTTCGCGAAGACGACGCGAACGAGTGGACGGAGATGACGCGCCTTAACGACTTGACGCCGTTCGGGGCGAGTTTTAGTCTCACGCGACCGGTTGACGTAGGAAGACTGTTGCTCCTGACGATGCCGATGCCGCGCCAACTCCGCTGCTTCGATCACGTCGAAGATCAGTATCGCGTCTACGCGCTGGTGCGCTTCATACGCGCGCAGTTTCCGGAAGGCGCGAGCGCGCCGAGTTTCATATTGGGCGTGGCCTTCGTAGGCAAGCGACCGCCCGACAGTTACCAGCGCGACCCGAAGAAGCGTTACGAAGTGTTCGAGCCGACGGCGGAGGGCGGGATGTGGCAACTGCGCGAGCAGGAGACGCCCGCAGAGGGTAAGATTCCGAAAAAAGAGTCGCGACTGAACGTGCCCGTCGAAGTGACGGTCGAAGTTTATGACGAGCGTTGGAGCATCGTGGCGAGCGAGCAGACCGTGACGGAGAACATCAGCCGTCGCGGCGCGGCGGTCTACACGTCTCTACAGGCGGAGCGCGGAAGCTACGTGCGTTTGACGAGCGCGCGTTACAGCACTTCGGCCTTCGCGGTCGTTCGCGCGCGGCGCACGGGGAGCGACGGCATCCCGCGCCTTCATCTTGAGTTCATGGATCAGGAGTGGCCGCTGGAAGAGTTCGGTTGAGATGGCGTTGAAGAAAAGACCACGCATAGTGATACCGCGCGAAGTGTTGCTCGTAGAGATCGAGCGGCACTGTGCGGACGCGGACTGCAACGCGCGCACGCGCGTCGGGCTGACGAAAGAGGAAGCGCGCCTCTACGACGGTTTCGAGTGCGAGCGTTGCGAACGCTGGAACGAAGACGGCTTGACGGAGCGCGACATCCCAGACTGGTGGGAGGAGTTGAACATCACGGGACTCGCGACGCTCAGAGCCGCGCCGCACGTCGCCAGCGCGCCGGAGACGGGCGAGGGAGGCAGCGGCGGTGTGGTCGCACGCTTGAGCGAGGCATGGCAGAGCAAGACGCGTCACGAGGGGCGGCTAGGCGCGCATGATGCGCCGGACAGCGGAAGCAACAGCGGCGACAGGGGAGACGAGTCGGTTTGAGTGAGACGGAAACAGGTATCGCGCGGCGCAACAAAAAGCCTTCGAGCGAACAATCCGACGAGCCTTACGCGCTGCCGCTGTGGGCTATAAGGCTGCTGCGTGCGGCGCTGCGTCTGCTCTTTCGACTTTTGTGGGGCGCGCGTTACATCGGCGTGGAGAATGTGCCCTCGGCGGGCGGCGTCATACTTGCCGCGAATCACCAAACCTATCTCGACCCGTTCTGGCTCGGCGCGCCCGTCCCGCTACACGCGCGTTTTCTCGCTTGGGATAAAGTTTTCGAGTGGCCTGTAGCCGGTAAGCTGATGCGACTTCTGGGCGCGTGGCCGCTGCAAGTGCAGAAGGGCGACCGGCGCGCGATTCGTCGTTCGCTGCAATGGCTGCGCGGCGGCGGCGCGCTCGTCATCTTCCCGGAAGGCGGGCGTGCGTTCTCAGATGGCAAGATGCAGGAGTTCAAGGTCGGCGCGGCGCGGCTCGCACTGGAAGCGAATGTGCCGATACTTCCGATCACGATTCGCGGCGGCCACCGCATCTGGCCGCGCGATTGGCGCTACCCGCGTCTCGGTCGTTTCGAAATCATCTATCACCCGCTCCACTACCTGACGCCCTTGCCCGGCGAAGACACGCGACAGGCCGCGCGACGCGAAACCGACAAACTTTTCGAGATCATTCACTCCGCGCTTTAATCCACGCGCTTCAATCCAAAGATAGAGATGAATCAGAAAACAACACGCCGCCTCATGTGGCTCATGCTCTTTGTCGTCGTCATCGGCGCGTTCGCGTGGGTCTTCGTTCCGGTCTGGACGATCATGCCGTTCAAGGCGCAGACGCCCGAAGGGCTGAACCTCTCCTACGCTCTGCGTAGTAAGTCGCCCGTCGTCACGCTCGTTGCGCTGCTCTTGGCCGCGCTCACCGTCGTGTCGCTCTGGCGCGGGACGCGTCGGTGGACGAAGGCGGCGCTCGTGTTGCTGCTCGTGCCCGTGCTTGCGTCCGCGTGGTTCGCGCGGCAGAACCATTTCGAGTGGATGTTCAAGCCGCTACACGCAAGTGCATATGCGGCGGCGGACAAAGTTGATTTCGTCGGCGACGACGAGATGGTGCTGGCGATTGAAGTGAAGGGTGATGCGGTGGCTTACCCGATCAGGCAGTTGGCCTATCATCACGTCGTAGAAGACATGGTCGGGGGGCTGCCCGTCGTGGCGACTTATTGAACGCTCTGTCACACCGGTCTGGTGTGGGAAGCAACGAGCGACGGGCGGCGTCTGAAATTTCATCTGACGGGAATCAACAACCAGAATTTCATCATGGCCGACGAAGAGACGGGGACGTGGTGGCAGCAGGTTTCGGGCGAGGCCATCAACGGCCCGCTCAAAGGCAGGCGTTTGAACGGAGTGTTCCACGACGAATTGACGTTCGCTACATGGAAGCGCGAGCACCCGCAGGGGCGCGTCCTGCGTCCGTCGGAAACGAACGACGCGTGGCGAAAGTTTTCCGAGAACTGGGAAGAGCAGACGGGGAAGATGCCCGTCGTCACGCAGGCCAGCGCGCAAGACAAACTCGCGCCGCGCGCCGTCGTGATGGGCGTGAACTTGAACGGCGCGGCGAAGGCTTACCCGTTCGAGGCGATTGAGCGTCAGAGTCCTCTGGTGGATAAAGTCGGCGGCGTGCCGCTCGTCGTTGTGCTCGGCGAAGATAAAAAATCTGTGCGTGCGTTTGAGACTACGGTGGACGGGCGCGAGTCGGAGTTCTTCGTGAACACGACGGGCGCGTGGCGCATGTTCGATGCAGAGACGCGAAGCGAATGGGATTTCACAGGCCGCGCCGTCGCGGGCACGCTCGCGGGGCGGCAACTAAAAAAAATTCCCCTGCTCAAAGATTACTGGTTCGACTGGAAGATTTATAACCCGCAGACCACCGTCTATGCCTTCAACTCGCCCTGAGCGTGATGATGGCATAAAGCATTCACCGCAGAGACGCAGAGAGCACAGAGGGGGCGCAGAGAAAGAGTTGATTCTTCTCTGCGTATCCTCTGCGTCCTCTGCGTCTCTGCGGTGAATGATTATTGTTTCGCCTACGGGCGGGCGATGATGAGTGGTTGCGCTTCGAGTTCGCGGCGGTAGAAGACGCGCGGGCGTTGGGTCGCGGTCTTTGTCAGGTTCAGCCCGCGTTCTTCGTCGCCGACGACAGAGGCTTCGACGAACGAGAGGTTGAGTCCGGCGTCGCGCGCCTGCTTCAACTTCTGTAGTTGAATGGTCGGCACGCGCACGGTGGCATAATCGAACCACTCGCGCACGAGTATCTCGCCGTTCTGCGGTTGCGCGTCTGCCGCCGACTGCTTCAAGCCTTCCTCCACGAGCGCATAGGTCAACAACCCGTGCCCCACTTCCGAAGCCTCCTGCGCCGCCTGAAAACTCTGCGCGGCAGTAAGTATGTACATGCCCTTTTCATAAGCCAACTGCGCCAAGCCCTTCGAGTTCATAGGGCCGCGCCGCTTCTCTTCAGCTTCCAAGGCTTGACCGGAATTGCACGCATCTATCACGAGCATAATCTGGCTCGCAGGCACACGCTCGAAGGCCGTCTCCAGTTCCGCATCAGAGATACTGTGCGAGAGTATGTCTTTGACGGCGGCTTCGGTCAGGGCAGTGCGGCTGCCCGCATAGCCGAGGTCGTGCGGGATGAGATAGAAGCGGTTCTGTTGCGCCGTGCCGTGCCCTGCGAAGTAGATGACGACGCTGTCTTCGGGCTGCGTCTGCGCGGAGAGTTTCGCGAGCGCGGCGAGAATGTTGGCTTTCGTCGCCTGCGTGTCGTAGAGCGACACGACTTCGACGCGCTCGTAGCGACCGAGTTTGCTCTGCTGGCGACGCACTTCTTCGCCAAACTCGCGCGCGTCGGCCACCGCGTACTTCAAGTTGTACCCGGCGTTGGCATAAAGGTTCACGCCGACGGCGAGAATGTAGGCCGTGCCTGCGCGTTTCAAACTGTCCGCGCCCGTGATGAGCAGGTTGTTGTCTTTGCTCTTGACGTTATCGCGGTTGAAGGCGTAAGCGGTCAGGCGATTTTCTCCTGCAACGATGGGGAGCGTCACTTCGAGCGTCGCGTTTGATTGACCCTGCGGCAGCACGTCGCCGCGCCACGCGCGCACGAGCGCGCCGTTGCGAAACAGGCGCACGTCTCGCGCGCCGCTCGCGGACGGGTGCGTGGCATCTGCGCCAGCCTCGCTCACTTCGATCTTGAGTTTCAAGTCGCGCGTCGAGACGACGAGCGCAGGAGGCGCATCGGGCGTTGTCGCGGCGACTGCTGGCGTCGAGGCGTCGGCCAGAGAGATTTTTACGGTCGGCTGGCGGCGATCTTTTTGCGCGAAGTCTGTGGCGGCGGAGGGGCGTTTGCCAGCGGCGAGGTCGGAGAGCAGGCCGGGGTAGAAAAATTCGTTGAAGAACCATTCGATGGGCGCGACGTTGAACGTGTCCTCGTCATAGCGCCAGAGGATTTGATTCCAGGCGAAGGGCGAGCCGTCGAACAAACCGTCGGGTGTGACGACGAGCCAGTCCGCGCCGTCGAACAGCGAGACGAGCGTGGCGAGTTGCTTGCCCGTCGTCGCGTCCCAGAGCACTGTGCTGCCGTCGTCGCTCGCGGAGGCAAGGAGGCGCGCGTCGGGGCTAAACGCGATCGAGTTGATGCTCGACGTGTGGCCTCGCAAGGTGTGAAGCTCGCGCCCCGTCGCCGCGTCCCAGAGTTTGATCGTGTTGTCGGTGGCGGCTGCCGCAACTATGCGCGCGTCGGTTGAGAAGGCGACGGCTTTGACTTCGCTTGTGTGCCCCGCGAGCGTGCGCAACTCGCGCCCCGTGCTCAAGTCCCACACTTTGACCGAGCCGGTCGTAGTGATCTTCATGTCCTTGTAAATCTCTTTCATCATGGCTTCGGAGTTGCGCGCTTTTTTCGGATCGCTCATGGCCGACTGCATGGCGCGCATCATCGCTCCTTGATCGAGATTGCTCGAAGTCTCCGCGCCGCCCGTCAGGAGCAACTTGCTGTCGGCGCTGAAAGCGACGGACGTGATCGTGCTGCCACCGCCTCCGCCCATCATGGCCGAGATGTTGGCGGGCATGCCGAAAGGATTGGCAGCGGCGGCGGGCGACGCGCCGAGCGTGTGCGTGCGTGCGCCGGTCGCCGCATCCCAGAGCGTGACGGTAGAGCCGTTGAAATTCGTGACGGCCAGACGGCTTCCGTCCGCGTTGAAGGTGACGGAATGAATGGTGGCTGGCAGGAACGGGTTGCCCGAAGGCACGTTGATGGTGCGCGCCTCGCACCCCGTCGCGGTGTCCCAAAGTTTGACCTGACTGCCGATTGACGCAGGAGCATTTGCGTTCGGCATCATCATGCCGCCGCCCGACATCGCGCCGCCCATGGTGCTGCTCAAATCGGGCGCGCCGGAAGTTTTGGCGTTCTTGAGCATGTCCTTCATCGCCTGTTGCGCTTGCTTCTGCATCTCCTTGTTGTTGGCTTTTGCTTCCGCCGATGAGGTCGAGACGCCTTGCATGGGATTGTCGGCGCGATAAGTCGTCGCTAAGAGCCGACCGTCGGGACTGAAGCGTACGAGGTTCGTCGAGTCGGCCTTTTCCTGCGGAGTGAGGCTATATAACTGCCGCCCGTTCGCCGTGTCGTAGAGACTGACCTGACTGCCCTTGAGCGGTATCGAAGCGAGCTGTCGCCCGTCGCGGCTGAGTATGCCGAAGGGCGATTCGACGTTCGCGCTTACAGCGCGCAGGCCGCGCCCCGTCGCCAAATCCCAGACGGTCTTGCTGCCGGTGAACAGGCGCGTGCCGTCCGCGCTGAACGCGACTTCGTAAGCCATGTTCGTGCGGCTCGACAGACGCCCGGCGCGCCGTCCCGTCGCAGTCTCCCAGAGCGTGATCTCCGTGTCGAAACTGCTCGTCGCAAGCGTGCGCCCGTCGGCGCTGAAAGCGAGAGCGGTTACGCCTGCGTCCGGCATGAGTTTGGCGAGGCGATTGGGCACGTCGAGCGTTTTGGTTTCTGCGCCCGTCGAGGTGTCAAAGAGTTTGACTTGATTGCCGTAGGCGAGCGCGAGCATGCGCCCGTCCGCGCTGAAATTGAAAATGCCGTAGGACTTGTCGAGCGTGAAAAGTTGGCGCGGCTTGCTATTCTTCGAAGTGAAGTCCCACAACTCGAACTTGTTCTTGCCGCCCGCAGGATCGAGCGACGCGACGAGGAGGCGACCGTCGGGCGCAAAAGCGAGCGACGCCAGCCCTTGCGATTTGAAGTCCGAAGGCGCGTTGACTGTCTGCGCCGCGCGCCCCGTCTCCAAGTCCCGGAACACGACGATGCTCTTCTGCGAGCCTTGCGAGAAGTCGCGCGTGAGCATGGCGAGTTGCTTGCCGTCGGGCGAGAGCGTGAAGGGGTTGCTGAACCCGCCGCCCGAAGTCGCCGCGCTCAACAGACTCAACTCCGACGAACTCAACTCGCCGCCCGTCGTTACATCCCAAGTCCTGACTGCGTCGCCGAACGACACGAGACGACGCGCATCGGGTGTGAACGCCAGTTGGAAGACGCCGACGGACGCGGCGAGTTCGCTGGTCGGCGCTGCGGCGAGCGTTTGCAGTTCGCGTCCCGTGACGACGTTCCAAATCTTGATCGAATTGTCGCGCCCGCCCGCCGCGAGCAGACGCCCATCGCGGCTGAACGCCACAGCCGACACACCTGTCAGCGAGATGAGACGGAAGCCGCCCGCCGCCGAAGCCGTGCCGCCGAGCGCGAGCGTGCGCAGTTCGCGCCCCGTCGCAGTTTCCCAGAGCTTGACGCCGTTACTGTTGAACGTCCAAGTCGCCAGGAGTCGCGCGTCTGGACTGAACAGCATCCCCGACGCGCCGTAGATGGCGTAACCGGATTGGAGCACGAGTTCGGGTCGCATCGTCGGCTTGTTCTGAATCGTCTGGCTAAGGACTGGCGTGCAGAGGACGACGACAAGGAATAGGAAGGCGTTTAACGGCAAGCGCGAATTGGACGCACGGCGCGCGGGCTTGGCAACGTGTTTCATCTGGAAAGACCTCGAAGAAAAGAGCGGCGGGTTGCGGCGATACATTTCAGGGAGCGCGACACGGCGGAGCATGCCACAAGGCTTGTCATGCCGCAATACTTCGGACGAAAGAGACGCGCACGCTTAGCACGGAGCTTGTCACACGTTTAGTCGCGGAGCGCGAGCACGCGCATCATCGCTTCGTGGACGAGTCCGTTCGAGGCCATGATGGGCGGCGTGTAGATGTCGTAAGGCGCATCGTCGTAGCGCGAGACGCGCCCGCCCGCCTCTTCGATGATAAGCGCTCCGGCGGCCACGTCCCACGGGCGCAAGCCCTCCTCCCAGAAGCCGTCGAAGCGACCGCAGGCGACGTAGGCGAGATCGAGCGCGGCTGAACCGTCGCGGCGCACGCCCTGCGCGTGGAGTATGAAGTTCTTGAAGTTGCGCACGAAGTTGTCGCGCCCGCGCACGTCGTAAGGGTAGCCGGTGCAGACCATCGCCTCGTTGAGATCACCTATTTCGGAAACGCGTATGCGCCGCCCGTTCAAAGCCGCGCCCGCGCCGCGCTCTGCTGCAAACGTCTCGTCGCGCGTCGGATCATGTATGACGCCGAGGACGAGTTCGCCCGCGCGTTCGAGCGCGACGGAGACGCAGTAGCAAGGGTAGCCGTGCGCGTAGTTCGTCGTGCCGTCGAGCGGATCAATGATCCACTTGTACTCGCTCGCCGCCGCACCAACTTGCTCGGACGCTCCCGACTCTTCGGCCAGTATCGCGTGACGCGGATAGTAGCTGCGTATGCGCTCGACGATCAGACGCTCGGCGGCGATGTCCGATTCAGTGACGAGATCAATATCGCCCTTATGCGTCACCTCCAGCGACGCGCGCCCGAACCGCTCCGCCAACACGCGCCCCGCCTCGCGCGCCGTCTCAATCGCGAAATCTAACAAGTCGAAACTCCTCTGGTTAAGTGTCAGGCGACAACTACTATCGCGCGACTATTCTTAATCTTCGTAAAGATAGAACTCTGTCTTTTCCCCTTCTAAAAATTTCTCTATGAGCGGCTTCACTTCGTCTTCCCAATCCAGCCCCGCATCAATCCGCGGCAGCGCGACGCTCCCGACCCTGTGCTTGATGCAATAACGCGCCAGTTTGCGCAAGCCCCGATTCAGAAACGACGCGGACACTTGATTCGCCTCCGACAGCACGGCCATAAAAATAACGCCGGGGCGATTCTTCCCCGGCGCGACGACAAACAGATCGCCACCCTGAAACTTATTCCCGCGCGTAAACTGTCTCAAATGCTTCTGCACTTCCGGCCACTTGGAAGACACTTTCGCCGCCGCTCCGCCTCCCGCGCCCTCCGGCGCACCCGTCGCCACGCCGAGCGCAATGAACTCCGAGTCCGCACGCAGAATATCGCCTGAGATGAATTTGATCATTGCGGTTCTAAATTTTCAATGTAAAGAGAGGCATCTAACGTTGCTACCAAAAACTAAGAATAAGCGAACAGAAAATTTAGAGCAATCGAAGGCAGAACTGTAATAATGCTGGTTAGGTCGGCTGCGATCAAAGCATATTTAGAGATTTCTTTTGGAGCAATATCTGTCTCGCCCTTCCGAACCTGATGGCTGGAATATAGGTCTGATACGAAATGACCTGCGAGGAGTAAAACGCTCGCACCTTTCCAGATTGTTTTAAGCAAAGGAGCGCCCGCACCCAACTGGTAGAAGGCCATCCCGGCAAAACCAAGCGGAAGCAAGATAAGATCAGTAACAATTTCCCAAAGCGGCGCCCTGTGTTTGAAATCATCTACCAAGATGCTAACTGCAAAGCACAAGTAAAAGACCATGTACAAGTAAATTGCTATTCTCATTCAGAATAAGGCTTTCCTTCCTTTCCGGCTAACTTCAAGGACTGACGCAAAATATCAGACAACTCCCGCTCGACAATCTTTTCCATGTCGTCTCTGCCGTCACAATCTACTAACCTCCATCACGGGTTAACCATCACACCTATACAAATAATAATCCGCGCTAGGAATAGGAAGCCATCTAACTACTATTGTCCCGCACGCAAACGACGCGCGGCGAGTTTGAGGACTTCTTGAACTTGTGTGTCCCAGTAAGGCCAACTGTGCGTGCCGGGGAGTTGGCGGAACTCGTGGGGGATTTTGCGTTTGAGCAAGAGGGCGGACATGTCGCGGCTCGATTCGATGAGGAAATCTTCCGTGCCGCAGTCGAAGTAGATGAAGGGGAGCGAGGCGAAGCGTTCGGGCGGCAGGTCTGCGAAGAGTTTGAAGAGATCGTTTGTGCGGCGCGTGGGGCTGTCCATTGCGCCGAAGACGCGTGCGATGGAGGGTCTCACGAAGGCAAGCACTCGCGGGTCGTTTGCGTCCCATGAGGCCGCGTCGAACGCGCCGCTCATGGATGCGGCGAGCGCGAAGCGGTCGGGATGTTTGACGCCGAACTTCAGAGCGCCGTAGCCGCCCATCGAAAGCCCCGCGACGGCGCGTGCGTCGCGTGAAGGCAGAGCGCGGTAACGTCGTTCCACGTCTGGGATCAATTCTTCGAGAAAGTAAGTCTCGAACTTCTCGTTCGGCACGGTCGCGCTGTCCGTGTACCAGCCATCATTGCCTTCGGGCGTGACGATGATGAGACGATACTCGGCGGCGTGCGCTGTGAGGTGCGCGCGTTCTGAGACCCAATCGGAGGAGCTGCCCGCGAGTCCGTGCAACAGGTACAAGACCGGATACCTCACGGCGCGCGATTGCGGCGCATCGTAGAGCGGCGGCAGCACGACATTGTAAGGCAGTGGTTTGCCGATGAGCTTGCTCTCAAACTTGACCGCCTCGACGCGCGCAACGGCGGGCGCGCTCGTTTGCGCCTGACACGACGACACGACGACGAGCAGCGCGAGTAAATTAAAGACGAAGCGTGCGCACAAGACGCTATGGTGCGCCCGTCTCGATTCTTTTCCTGTTCGCACTATTTCCACACCCCGACGGCCTTGAGAAATTCTTCGAGGTTGGCCTTCTTGAGCAAGTCGCCGACGGCATCGTGTTTGAGCTGCGGCGCGATCCGCTCCGGCCTGTCGGCGAGCGCGTAGGCGGTGACGGCGACTATACCAGCACCCGCAGTCAGGTTGTGCGCGACGATCTTGTCAACCGTGTCGCTCGACTTGTGATGGATGTCGTCGTAGTGCTCCATGTCAACCCAGAGGTCGAGCGAGGGGATGCCATTGAGCATGAAGTGGCCGTGATCGGTGTCGAAGGAGAGTTCGGTCGAGACTCCGTCGCCGCCGAGTCCCGTGAGCAGAGACTTGCTGATGGGCGTCAAAGCACGTTGCACGTCTTCGCGCCCTTCGACCTTCCAGCCGCGCGGGTGTCCCGCGCCGTTGTCCGTGTTGAGCACGGCGACGCAATCTTTGAGTTCGCGCGCGTGCGTGCGCACGTAAGCCGCAGAGCCGAGCAAGCCCTGTTCTTCGCCGCCCCAGAGCGCGAAGCGTATCGAACGGCGCGGAGGCTGAGGCAGCGCGGCGATGGCACGCGCGGCCTCCAAGACCATCGCGCAGCCCGTCCCGTTGTCCTGCGCGCCCGTGCCGTAGTCCCAGGAGTCCAGGTGCGCGCCGATGATGATCCACTCGTCGGGTCGCTCGCGCCCGCGAATCTCTGCGACGACGTTGTTGTCTTGCGACGCGCCGCCCGTCCGGTTCTCGTATTGAAACTCAAGTGTCACCGCGCCTTGCGGCAAGAGACGCTGGATCAGTTTCGCGTCTTCCATGCCGACCTGCGCGAGCGGCAGAGGGCTGATGATCGCACCCCAGTTGAGGTTGAATGCGTTGAGGACGTTGTCCGGATCGTTGCTGCCGATGATGACGGCTGCCGCGCCCGCGTCTTTCAGATGCCCTTGCGCGGCGACCAACTTGCCGAACGCCGCGTAACCGTCTTTCGCGAGCGACGAGAGATCGAGCATGACGATGCGGCCTTTGATCTTGTCCGACTCACGTTTGATGAAGTCGCGCGAGATGTCCGTCAGGAGGAACACTTCGCCGCGCACGCCCGACGCCGGAGTCGAAGGCGCCCAGCCGAGCGATTCGAGATGCAGCGGTCGCTCCATCGGCGCGATCATGCGCGCACGCGACGAGCCGCGCGCCCAGGTGCTATCAAGTTGAAACGGTTCGAGCCGCACGTCTTTGATTCCGGCGGCGCGAAACTGCTCAGCCGCCCACTCTGCGGCGCGCGCGTAGGCGGGCGACCCCGACAAGCGCCCGCCGAATTTATCCGAGAGGTTTTGCACGTACTCCATCGCGCGACCGTTGACGAGCACCTCGCCCGCCAGACGCGCAGACGTTTGCTGCAACTCCATCGCAGGCTGTTGCTGCGCGAAGCCGACGGGGGACGATGAGAGCAGGAGGACGAGAGACAGGAACGAAGCGCGGAAAAGTTTCATTGATTTACTCCGGTGCAGAGATATTGACGTTCGCAGGAAGTTTCTACGCTTGAAGCTCGAACAAAGATTCATCCGCGCCGCGCTACTTTATGGGAGGCGATATTAAGAAGTGACGAGTGACGAGTGACGAGTGACAAGTTAAAACAAAAGAACTTGCCTGCAACTTGTCACTCGTCACTTGTCACTGTTCTAAATTGCCGTTGCCGCCGGAGATGTTTCGTTCCACAATCGCAGCCAGCCTGTCAAGACGTGCATCAATTTCAGCTCCGCGCGTCTTGCTTTCAGTTGCTAGTTGCTCGATGCGTTCGTTTGTCTCGGCTATTCTTTGCTCAGTGAGCGCGTTAGTTTCAGCCATGCGCGCGTTAGTTTCGGCTATGCGCGCGTTAGTTTCGGCTATGCGCGTGTTAGTTTCGGCTATACGCGCGTTGGACTCAGCTATTTTCCGATCAGTGCGCGCTTGCGACGCCGCCAGACCTTCGAGAGTCTGCGTCACGATCTCTATGAACTGGGATTGTGTCTCCGCGTAGGTTTGCAGTTGCTTATTCGTCGTAGCAACTTGCGCGGCCAGTTCGTTCAGTCGCGCATCGAAGGCTGACATGCGCGACTCGGCATTGGCCTGACTCTGCAAGATAAACTCAATCGCGCGTTCCATTTCTTCGCCGGTCATGGTTCGTCACCTCGTTTTAATTCGGGCGGCTGCGTCTCTCCATGGTGGGAACTTATTTGCGGCGCGTCGAGCATGGGGATGTTGATGCCTTTGGTGCGCGCGGTTTCTTCGGCTTCTTCGTAGCCCGCGTCGACGTGGCGTGCAACGCCGAGGCCGGGGTCGTTGGTGAGCACGCGGTTGAGGCGTCGCGCGCCCTCTGTCGTGCCGTCGGCGACGGAGACCTGTCCGGCGTGGAGCGAGTAGCCGATGCCGACGCCGCCGCCGTGATGGAAGGAGACCCACGATGCGCCGCTCGCGGTGTTCAAGAGCGCGTTCAGGATCGGCCAGTCGGCGACGGCGTCCGAGCCGTCTTTCATCGCTTCCGTTTCGCGGAAAGGCGAGGCGACCGATCCTGTGTCCAGATGATCGCGACCGATGGCGACGGGCGCTTTCAAGTCGCCGCGACTGACGAGGTCGTTGATCCTCTCGCCCATCTCGGCGCGTTCGCCGTAGCCGAGCCAGCAGATGCGCGCGGGCAGTCCTTGAAACTGCACGCGTTCGCGCGCGAGGCGTAGCCAGCGGTTGAGCGTCGCGTCTTCTGGGAAGAGTTCGAGCGCGAGGTCGTCCGTGCGGCGTATGTCCGACGCGTCGCCTGAGAGCGCGACCCAGCGAAATGGCCCCTTGCCTTCGCAGAAAAGCGGGCGTATGTATTCGGGCACGAAGCCGGGAATCTCGAAGGCGTCCGCGCATCCGGCGTCATATGCGAACTTGCGTATGTTGTTGCCGTAGTCGAAAGCGATTGCGCCCGCGCGTTTCAAGGCGAGCATCGCTTCGACGTGTCGCGCCATTGATTCGGTCGAGCGCGCGACGTAAGCACGCGCATCTCTGCGGCGCAACTCTTCTGCTTCTTCGAGGTTGAGTCCTGCGGGCACGTAGCCGCCGAGCGGATCGTGTGCGCTCGTCTGATCCGTGACGGCATCCACGCTGACGCCGCGACGCACGATCTCCGGTAACACTTCCGCGCAGTTGCCTACGAGGCCGACAGAGACGGCGCGCCCCTGTTCGCGCGCGTCTTCGCAGATGTTCAGAGCTTCGTCGAGGGTGAGTGCGAGGCGGTCGCAGTAGCCGGTCTGCACGCGGCGTTCGATGCGTGCTTGATCAACGTCTACGCCTAGAAAGACCGCGCCGTTCATCGTCGCGGCGAGCGGTTGCGCGCCGCCCATGCCGCCCATGCCGCCGGAGACGACGAGACGCCCCGAGAGCGTGCCGCCGAAATGCCTGTCGGCCATCGCCGCGAATGTCTCGAACGTGCCCTGCACGATGCCCTGCGTGCCGATGTAAATCCAACTGCCCGCCGTCATCTGCCCGTACATCATCAGGCCGCGCCGTTCGAGTTCGTGAAAGTGCTCCCAGTTTGCCCACGCGCCGACGAGGTTCGAGTTTGCGATCAAGACGCGCGGCGCGTACTCGTGTGTGCGGAAGACTGCGACGGGTTTGCCGGATTGAACAAGCAGCGTCTCGTCCGCTTCTAACGTTTGCAACTCGCGTACGATTGCATGATAGGCCGCCCAGTTGCGCGCCGCGCGACCCGTGCCGCCGTAGACGACCAGATCGTCGGGACGCTCGGCCACCTCCGCGTCCAGATTGTTCATCAGGCAACGCAAGGCCGCTTCCTGATGCCAGCCCTTGCAGTTCAACTTCGCGCCGCGCGGCGCGCTAATCGTTCTCCGGGTGCTCACGTTCAAACTCTTTCATCGAATCAAACAATTCATCCCACAAATGTTCGTCCGCGTCCCTGCGGTCTTGCCACGTCTGACTCAGATGAACCGTCTCCTTGCCGTCTTTCAGATTCATGCCCTTCAAATCGCGCAGAGCCAGGATCGAATCTATTTTGGAGCAGCCCTGTTGTTTCAGAAACAAAAGGACGGCTTCGATGTCATCCGTGGCAGACAATATCTCACGACATCTAGGCAACAGAGTCGCTAGTTGAAGGTTCATGTTGATACGACAAGCCGCGTTATTCGTTCTTGAAACTGTTGACGAAGTTGTCGAACCAGCCGCCGCTCTGCCGCATCAATTCTTCCAACTCGCCCTTATCGAGCCAGAGGCCGCCGCAGGTTTCGCAAAGGTCTATGACGACCGTGCCGCGCGCCTCCTCCTTCAACGCGCCGTGTCCGAGCGGGCACTGCCTGCCCGCCGTGTGTCCACGCGCCTCGGCTTCCGCCGCGATGGTCTCGCGCAGTTTGTCGAGCAGTTCGCGCTCCTTGCGCCGGAAGTATTCCTCTTCGAGCGCCTTGCGTCGTTCGTCGAAAATCTCTGACATGATTTCGTCTCCTCTGAAATGGATCACGCGCCGCTTTCTTTGCGCCCTCGTCTCGCAAAGATTACAAGGCGAAGTCGAGGGGCGCGCGTCTGAAAGTTTGAACGCCATTGTAATAACAGAAAACGGCGTGCGTGCGCCACTCTCTCGCTTGCTTCGCACGCGCCGCGAGCATATGCTGACAACATCAGCCCCCTGTTATCTTTTTTCGAAGACACGCGAAACTTTTGTAGGAGACCGTTTCATGTCACTCAGCCCGCGCGCACGCGTCTCGCTGCTGGCGGCAACCGTCCTGCTGGCGCTCGTCGCGCTCGTCTGGTATCTCAGCAAGTCCAGCCCGACGCCCGTCACGCCGATCACGCCGCCCGCCGCAACGAGCGAGCTCCCCGCCACGACGAACGACGCGAACCGCAGCGACGCCGCCGCAAACGCGTCGCCCACGCCCGCGACGGAGAGCGCGACGCCATCGCCCGACGCTTCTCAAACAACTTCTCAAACAGCCGCGCCTTCTTCGTCTCCCACGAACACGCCGCCCGCGCCCGCAGCCGACGCGACGCAAACGCCGCCCGCACCCGTCTCTTCGGACGCGCACGCGACGAGCGAGGCAAGCGCACAGCTTTTGATTCCGGTCGCAGGCGTCCGCCCCGAACAACTTCAGGACACCTACACGCAATCGCGTAGCGAGGGGCGCACGCACAACGCCATAGACATCATGGCCGCGCGCAACACGCCCGTCCTCGCCGCCACGGACGGCCAGATCATCAAACTCTTTAACAGCGAGCGCGGCGGCATCACGCTCTATCAACTCGGCACGGACAAACGCACCGTCTACTACTACGCGCATCTCGAACGCTACGCCGACGGCATCACCGAAAACCGCTTCGCGCGGCGAGGCGAAATTATCGGCTACGTCGGCGACAGCGGCAACGCCGGACGAGACAACTGCCACCTACACTTCTCCATCTGGCTCGTCAACGATCCCAAACACTTCTGGGACGGCGAGAACGTCAACCCGTACCCGCTGCTCACGAAACGATGAAAAGCTGTCAGTAGTCAGTAGTCAGTTGTCAGTTGCATGTGGCTCTCCGAGCGAGTTGCCAAAGATGAAGGCGACAAGCTGCCTCAGACAAAAACAATGGACTACTGACAACTGACAACTGACAGCTTTTCATCCCTCCACCGTCCGTTTATGGTGCGAGCGCGTGCGCGTGTGGATGTTGAAAAACGCGAAAAGGCGGCGATTATCTGCGTTGCGATGGTGGGAACGGCTGTTGCTATGAGGTGTGGGATTGCGCCGGGCAGGAGCGCGAGCACGACTGTCGCGCGGGGCGTTCGGCGTCGGTGGGCGAAAGTTTTTAGCGTAGGAGTTGAAGCTAATATGAAAACAGCTTGGCGTGTGGCGTGCGTGGCGTTGTGCCTGTGCGCTCTTTTGATTTTCGGCGGTTGCCAGACCGCTCCGGTTGCAAACGTCAATTCAACGGCGAGCGCGACGCCGTCGCCCGCCGCGAGCGCGACCGTCGCGCAGCAGCAGGGCAGGGCGACCAACTGGAACAATTTCCCTCTGACGCTGCCTGTAGTTGACGCTCTGTTTGAAGACGCAAACTTCGCGACGGATTTGAAGTCCGAGTTGCAACTGACCGACGAACAGGTAGAGCGCCTGCGCAAAGCCGCGCGCGAAGAGACGGGGCGTTTGCGCGAAACAGAGACGGGCGAGCACGGCGGCACGACGACTGCCGCACGCGAGCGCGCACTCGAACGCATCAAAGAAGTGCTCGGCGAGGAGAAGGCCGCGCGCTTCGTAGATTTCGCACGCGAGCGTTGGGCAAACGGCGGCGCGGCGTCGAACGAGTCGAACGCGCCCGCTGTCGGCGGTAAACCGAACGCCGTGCCGTCCGACACGCGCATCGTCGTCAACGCGCCAGCTTATCGCATGGACGTGTTCGAGGGCGGGCAACTCGTGAAGACTTACAAGGTCGGCATAGGCTACCCGGAGTTTCCGCTGCCGACGGGCTTGCGACGCGCGAACACGATCATCTTCAACCCGACTTGGACGCCGCCCGACGAGCCCTGGGTCGAGTCGCCTTCGAGCAAAGTCAAGGTCGGCGAAAAGGTGGACGCGGGCAGTCCTCTGAACCCGCTCGGCCTCATCAAAATTCCCATCGGCTTGCCCTCGCTCATTCACGGCGGGAAGGCGGTCGCCAAACTCGGCACGTTCGCCTCGCACGGCTGCGTCGGTTTGACCAATTCACAGGTGCAGGACGTGGCGCGCATGCTGGCGAAACTCGGCGGCGCGCAGTTGACCGACGAGGACATGGCGGCCTACGCGAAGAATCGCAGCGAGACGAAAGAGCTTAAACTCGAACGACCCGTACCCGTCGAACTACGCTACGAAACCATCGTCGTCGAAGACGGAAAACTACACATCTACCGCGACGTGTACGACCGCGACACGAACACGGAAGAGAATCTGCGCGCCGTGCTCGAAGGTAACGGCGTCTCGATGGACGGCCTGACCGAATCCGAGCGAACGCAAGTTCTGGACGCGCTCCGGCAGATGGCGCGCGACGCGAAGGGCAACCCGACGGACGGACAGCCCGAAGCCTCGCCAAGCGCGACGCCCGAAGCCGCAAACAAAAACGCGAAGAAAAAACCGGAAGCCGAAAACGCGAAAGTGACGCGCACGATCAAAGGCCAGAAAGAGATCGTCATAGAGATCGCCGCGCTGCGTGGCAAAGGCTACCCCGCGCCGGTCGCGCTCGACACGGGCGGCGGCGCAACGAAGGATACGGGCGGGAAGAAGGCGAAGCGCAGTTGAACCTGTTGAAAGCCCCGCAGGGGCGATAGATGATAGCCCCGTGCGTGAGCGCGGGGATCAAGCACATACATAAAGTTATCAAGCCCCGTCAGGGGCGACACATTCTCATGGTAATGTGTCGCCCCTGACGGGGCTTCTATCTTTTCAACTCGACTTTACCCCGCCCTCACGGGCGGGGTTACTATCTACCGCCCCTGTCGGGGCTGAAATCGGTCGTCAACTCTATCGTTGAACTTCTGAGACGCAAGATGTGTTGATGAAGTTCCGTAACTCTTCGTAAAACGCCGCGCCGCCGAGGTCGAACGTGAGATTGTGCGGCGCGTTCTTAATGTCGTAAAACTGTTTCGGCGCGTGCGCCGCGTCGAACAGGCGACGACCGAGTTTATAAGGAATGATGTCATCGGCTTCGCTGTGTACGAAAAGTTTCGGGCATGAAACGTCAGCGATCTTCGAGAGCGAATCCATCTTCGTGCGAATCATGAAGCGCGGCACCATCGGCAAGACCTCCGCCGCCATGTCCGCAATCGAAGTGAAGCTCGACTGAACAATCAGACCGCACGCTTGCACTTTGCTCGCCAGATCAATCGCCACCGCGCCGCCGAGCGATTCGCCGAAGATGACGATGTTCGCAGAAGGGATGCCGCGCGCCGTCGTCAGGTAATCCCAAGCCGCGCGTGCGTCCGCGTACAGCCCTTGCTCGGACGGGCTGCCTTCGCTTTTGCCGTAGCCGCGATAGTCAACGATGAAGACGTTGACGGGAAGTTTCACCAACCCTTCGATGATGTCGTAGCGATGCGAGATGTTGCCCGCGTTGCCGTGCAGGAAGAGAAGCGTCCGGTTGGTTTCGACGGATTCGAGCGTGCCGCCCGCGCGCCCGACCACCGGCGTGCAGAACCAACCGTGCAACTTCACGCCGTCAGATGCCGCGAGTTGCACGTCTTCCACACGCGGGACGATCTCGCCCTCGCGCGCACGGCGCGGCTGCTCGCGCGTCCAAATCCCTTCTGGATACTTCGCCGGAAAGTAGATGAAGCTGTCCTCGAACAACATGACGTACCCCGCTAGGCCGACGCAGAGCAGCGCACAGATGCGCGCCATGCGCCAGCCGAAATTTGTGTTTGACCAGAAGTTGACGAGTAACTTTTTCAACATGCGTCCGCGTCTCTCGCCCGTACGAGATGATTAAACGCCGACGACGCGGAAAGTTGAAAGTTTTCTTTGCGCCTTTGCGTGAGAATAAATATCTCGCAAAGGCGCAAAGACGCAAAGGGAAAGCGATAACTTTGATTGAAACGGTTTAGAAATCAAACTCGCCTTCGCGGACGGCGACGGCGAGGCGTTCGATATCGGGAGAGAGAGCGCGGTCGCGCGTGAGGCGCGGGGCGTGCTGGCGCACGAGCGCGTGTGCGCGGCGGACGCCGAGGCCGGGTTTGAGCGGTGCGCGGTATTCGAGTCCTTCGGCGGCGGCGAGCAGTTCGATGGCGAGGACGTATTCGGCGTTCTGAACCATCGCGCGGAGTTTCAACGCCGATGTCATCCCCATCGAGACGTGATCTTCTTTGCCCGCAGAGGTCGGCAAATTGTCTGTCGTCGCCGGATGCGCGAGCACCTTCATTTCGTTCAGGAGCGCGACCGCTGCCACCTGCGCGATCATGAAACCGGAGGACGTGCCCGGATGCGCGGTGAGAAACGCGGGGAGTCCTTCGTTCATGTCGGGATTGACCAGCCGCTCGATGCGGCGCTCGCAGATGTTTGACAGGTGCGTGAGCGCGATGCCGCAGTAGTCGAAGGCAAGTGCGAGCGGCGCGCCATGAAAGTTTCCGCCGGAGATGAGTTCTTCCGTGTCTGCGAAGACGAGCGGGTTGTCAGTTGCGCTGCCCGTCTCTGTTTCGACGGCGGCGCGTGCGTGCCGGAAACAGTCGCGCGCCGCGCCGTGAACTTGCGGCATGCAGCGCAGAGAATAAGCGTCCTGCACGCGCGGGTCGTTCGTGAGGTGCGACTCCCTGATCTCGCTCTCGCTGAGAAGTTCGCGTAGGTGCGCGGCGACGGCGATTTGGCCGGGGTGCGGGCGTGCGTTGTGTATGCGCGCGTCGAAGGCGGCGGGCGTGCCGCGCAGTGCTTCGAGCGACATTGCGCCCGCGATGTCTGCGGCGCGTGCGAGTTGCTCGGCGCGTCGGAGCGCGAGCGCTCCGACGGCTGTGAGCGCTTGCGTGCCGTTCAGGAGCGCGAGACCTTCTTTGGCTTCGAGCGCGAGCGGCTCGATGCGGGCGCGGCGGAGAGCCTCCGCGCTCGCCATGCGCTCGCCTTCGTAAAACGATTCACCCTCGCCGATGCAAGCGAGCGCGAGATGCGCGAGCGGTGCGAGATCGCCGCTCGCGCCGACCGAGCCCTTCTCCGGCACGACAGGCACAACGCCGCGCTCCAACATCTCTATCAGAGTTTCGACGACGACGGGGCGTGCGCCGCTGTAGCCGAGCGCGAGGACATTTGCGCGCAGGAGCATCATCGCGCGCGTCTCACTGGCAGAGAGCGGCGAGCCGACGCCGCACGCGTGGCTGCGCACGAGATTCAACTGCAACTCGCGCAACTCCGCGCGCGGGATCGAGTAATCCGACAGCTTCCCGAAGCCCGTGTTGACGCCGTAAACCACGCGCCCCTCTTCAACGATGCGTTCGACCAACGCACGCGACGCTTCGACGCGCACACGCGCCTCCGCCGCCAGCGTCACACGCTCCGCCCCGCGCGCCACCTCCGCGATCTGTTCCAACGTCAACGGCTGTCCGTTCAATTCAATCATAAGAAAACAGTGACGAGTGACAAGTGACGAGTGACGAGAGAAGACAAGTAAATCGTGAATCGTAAATCGTGAATAGAGGAAATCAGGTTTTGTCTATTCACGATTTACGATTTACGATTCACGGCTTTTAACTTGTCACTCGTCACTTGTCACTCGTCACTTTAAGTAAGTGTTTCTTCCGTGACGGGCTCGCGGTCTGTGCGGCGGAGTTCGCCTGTGTCGGGTCGTTTCCATTCGCCGCTATGGCCGCTGGCGAGGCTGCCGGTCAGACTGCCCGTTGCGCCGCCTCCGCCGCCGGGGCGCGTGGTGCGCGTGCGATGTCGCGCGCGTTTGGTGCGGCGTTCGGTGACGCGGCGTTGTTTGGTGGCGCGCGTGATCGTCGAAGTCACGCTGCGGATCGGGTGGAAGGGAAACTCGTGATCCGGCAACACCTCGCCCGTCGCCTGTTTCAGACGCACGGTGGCGAAGGCGAAGATGAAGACGACCGCGTTGAAGATGAGGCCGAACATCAACATGAACTCGCCGGAGAGCGAGCCGATGGCCGCGCGCTTGACGAACATGTCGAAGCCGCGCGCAGGGAACGGGTGCAGGTAAACTTTCAGATTCCAACTGACCGCGAGCAGTATGAAAATCCAGAGGTAGTTGCGACGCAGGCGACGCCCGACCGCTTCCCATTCGCTGATGGTGAAATGCGGCGAGCGCATGTCCGCCGCGAGATGCTCCGCCCATTCCTGATCCTGCACGCCCGTCGGCGAGAGCATCTGCGCGAAGTAGCCCGTCTCCATCACGCGCACGCGGCTCGCCCAGATTTCGTAATAGCGATAGCGGCGCGCTTCCATGAAGAGAAAAAACGCGACGAGGACGGAGTTGATCGGGATGACGAAGTGCGGGTTCTCGGATGAACTGAAGGCGAAGGAGAGCGTCGCGCCTGCGGTCAGGACAGCCCAGTTGGTCGTCGTGTCGAGACGGTTGCGCCAGGTGTTCGAGCGTTGAACTTCGCCTCGATAGAAATGCACCATCGCCGTGTTGAATTCGGCGGGCGAGAGTTTCCGACCGAGCAGAGTGAAAGAGTCGGGCGCTTTATCTGTGGTGGTCGTTGCAGCGGGAGCGGCGGCGGTCTCTTTCGTTTGCGTGACGGGGGGGCGGAAGCTGCCAGTGTTCTGCTGCTGGCGTTCGCCGCCGGAGAGCGATCCGGTCGGAGTTCTAAGGCGCGTCTCAGGTTTCATCGTGTCGGTTGGTCGTCTTCCTCTGTGCGCGCTCGCGTTTCGCCGTAGCGCGCGCTTATCGAATGATAACACGCGCTACGGTTTGAGTGTGATAGTTCCTGCGCGCATGCCTGCGAGGAAGTAGAGCGCGCTGTAAGATTGATACGCGCCCCAACGCTTTGCGGCAAAGGCGCGAATCTCTCGCTCGTTCAACGCCACGCCTTTGTTGTAATACTTGACTATGACGCCGCGCAGGAAGAGGTCTGAGGCGGCGAACACATCCGTGCGTCCGAAGTGCAACATCAAGACCCACTCCGCCGTCCAACGACCGATGCCGCGCAAACTTGAGAGGCGCGCGATGACAGTTTCGTTGTCCTCTTTTTCGAGCGACGCGGAGCTGAGTTCGCCGGACGCACACGCGCGCGCGACTTCGACGATGCACGTCGCCTTCGCGTTCGACATGCCGAGCGAGCGCAACTCTTCGATGCCCGCACGCGACAACGCTTCGGCGCGCGGGAAGGCGTAGAAAATTTCGTCATCCATCTCAAGACGCTCGCCGTATCGCTCGACGACGCGACGCCGCAAGGTGACGGCTACGCTCGTAGCGATCTGCTGTAAGAGAATCGAAGTCAACAACGACTCAAAGAGCGTCGGCCAGCGGGCTAGGCGCAAGCCGCGATGCTCTGCTTCGAGGCGACGCATCAATGCGTCGCGTTTGAGCCGCTCGTGCCAGCCCGCAAGATCGTGCGTGAGGCTGAACATGTCGCTCAACGTCTGCGCCGCTTCGTCCAAAATTTGCGGCGTGACGAATCGTTCCGGCGCGAGTTTGACATGGACGGCGGGACGCGCGCCGTCGCTTTGCGACTCGGCGGTGAGCAGAAAAAGTCTCTCGTCGAAGTGAATCGCGCGCCGGTAGCGACCGTCGTTGAAAGTGTCTACGGCTTCCGCATCGGAGAAGCGCAGGAAGCGCGCCGTCGCCGCAAAATCGAAGGGCGCGCGGGCGCGTAAAGTAGTTTCGGGCATGCCTTGAAGTGTCGCAGAAAGGGGCGCGAACGGTCAAAGTCTACACGCTTGACAGCGGGCGCGGGCGTGCCTATAGTCAGTTTTTGTCCGCAGATGATTGAAAGCGTCCGTGCGTGATATGTTTGAGCCTGAGACGAAAGGTGACGCCGACGCACGCTGGATGCGCGTGGCTTTGGAAGCGGCGAGCGCGGCTGCCACAGAGCGCGACGAAGTGCCCATCGGCGCATGCGTCGTAAGCTCGGAGGGTGAACTTCTGGCCGTCGCGGGAAACCGCACGCGGACCGATTGCGACCCGACGGCGCACGCGGAGATCATCGCGCTGCGCGAGGCGGCACGAAGAATTGAAAACTACAGGCTCACGGGCGCGGTCGTCTACTCGACGATTGAACCGTGCGCGATGTGCGCGGGCGCGCTGGTGCAGGCGCGCGTGCGGCGTCTGGTTTACGGCGCGCGAGACGAACGCGCGGGCGCGGTCGAATCCGTCTTCCGCATCTGCGACACAAGTTCTTTGAATCATCAACTTGAATTAACGGCGGGCGTGCTCGAAGCGGAATGCCGCGCAATGATGCAAACGTTCTTCCGCGCGCGTCGCCAGCGAAGGGATGAAGGATGAAGGATGAGGAATGAATAAGAAGTGATGATCGAGCGAGAGCTTATTCTTATTCACCCCTCATCCCTCCGCCCACATCCTTTCCTCTGCGGAGAGGTCGCATAGTGGCTTAGTGCACCGGTCTCGAAAACCGGAGTGGGGGAAACTCCACCGTGGGTTCAAATCCCACCCTCTCCGCCACCTCCTTTTTCAAGCTCAACCGTCGAGAGTGTTGATGCTTTCTTTACCCTTAACGCGCCGCGCGCCACTTGGCGCGAAGTTGGCGCGCTCTACAAAATAAGACTCTTCCCCTCCTTCAAGCTGTTAACCGTGTCCCCGAGTCTCTTCGGAACGCTGTGCGCGTAACCTCGCGTGACCTTGGTGCTACGCGTCTCGCACGGCGTTGACGAATGGCCTGACAGGTCGGCGATGTCATACTCGTGAGTGGTCATCCTCTAATCCGCAATGCATCCAAACCAGACTTCTCGGTCGATGTCCCTGTCCAGATGATTAACCTTTTAACTGTGGAAGTGAAACCGGCAAATGCTGCTCTTGGCAAGATTATAGAGGACATAATACCGCAGGACATGGCCTATCAGATGCGTGAGTTTGGGATAAAGAACCCAAACGGTTACGCGCTGATTCTCGGGTGTTGACATTTCAAAGAAATAAATAGGAGAACTCCATGGTACGAATCGTTGTGGGCGTTATTGCCGGATTTGTTGCCTGGGCGATAGTGTGGGTCGTGAGCGAGAAGATTCTTTCGGCCATCTGGCCGGAGGGGTTCGGCGCTCATCAACGCGCGTTCCAAGCGGCCATTGAAAATGGCGGCCAGTTCACAGCGGACACGACGATGCTGCTCGTGCATATTGTCCTCGGTTCAATAGTCTCGGTGATGGCCGGATTTCTGGCCGCGCTCGTCGCCGGTGAAAACAGACGCGCGCCGCTCATCCTCGGCTTTCTGCTGCTGGCCATGGGTTTACTGAAGGCGGTGCTGTCCTGGGCGTATGTTCCGATTTGGTATCACGTTATCTTTACGGCGCTTCTAATTCCAATGGCGATGATGGGCGGTAAACTGAAAACCACCACTTCGGAGCGTTAGGCGGCGTGGTCGTGTGGGGCGGTGAGGAAGAGTTGGTATATGGAGGACGCATGAAAGTGATAAAACGATTGTTGGCGATAATCTGTTTGCTTCCTTGTGTATCCCCGTCCCTTCCGGCACAGACGCCCAAAAGTGCCACACGAACAAGCGTTCGAACCCAGAACGTCGATGTCGGTGGTCATAAGCTGAGCCTTCAGGTCGCAGGCACGGGTGCGCCGACCGTTGTGCTTGATTATGGCCTGGGGGGCGGCATCGGAAATTGGAATGACGTTTTCCCAGAGGTCGCGCGCTTCGCACGCGTCGTCGCTTACGACCGCGCGGGATACGGCAAGTCGGAACCGGGCCCCGAGCCGCGCTCCCAGACACAGATCGCCACCGAACTCCACACGCTCTTACATCGCGCCGACATCGCGCCGCCTTACGTGCTCGTCGGCCACTCGCTCGGCGGCGCACACATACGCGCCTTCGCTCATCTCTACAAGGACGAGGTGGCGGGATTGGTCTTCGTCGATCCGTTTAACGAAAACATCTTCGCCGCCCAGAGCGCGCAGGAACGTGCGGCGGCGATGGCGCAACAGGAGGCGGCGTTGAAGGACGCTCCCGCTGGCGTGCAAGCCGAATGGAAGTTTTTGAAGACTGAGAACCAGAATAACTTTCAGCAGTTGCGCTCGTTCGGCGCACCGCCCGACGTGCCTTTGATGGTGCTCGTGGCTGGCAGAGACCGGCCGCCCCTTTGGGTCAAGTCGGTGCTCGAAGAGTACGGGGCTTGGGTGGCGAACGCGACAGAAGGCGGGCTGGTTGTCACGCCGGAAAGTACGCATGCTATTCCGCGAGATGATCCGGCGCTCGTCATCTCAGCGATCCGACGGGTCGTGTTTCCGAGCGTCCAGAACAGGCTCACGCGTGCGATCAAGGAGCGCAGCGTAGAGGCCGCCATCGCTCTCTACCGGCAGATGAGGCAACGCTACCCGGCCGAGTATTTCAATGAACGGACGTTGAATACACTGGGCTACGCGCAGCTTAATGCTAAACATGTGCAAGAGGCCATCGCGCTCTTCAAGCTGAATGTCGAGATGTATCCCGCGGGCTTTAACGCATACGACAGTCTCGCCGAAGCCTACATGGTGCAAGGCGACCGCGCGGCGGCCATCAAGAACTATCGTAAATCATTAGCGCTTAACCCGAACAACACGAATGCCGTCGGCAAGCTGAAGCAGTTGGGGGCTGCGCCGTGAGATGAGCGCAACGAGCCGCCTTATAACGGCATGCGCCCGACCGCCGACACGACCACTTTCATGTTCCAACAACATCATCGGGGCGTCGGGCGCATGCCGGGCGTCAGGTGGTTTGCAATCCGGCATCGTCTCTCTACTTTCTGATTGGTGGTTTATATTCGATGCCGAAGTGTTTCAGGTATTCCTTGAGCGGCCTCAACCCGACAGACGCACGCCTCTTATCTACGTCCGCCTCATTCTCGATAGGCGCTAAGACCAACTTCCCTCCCGTATCGGGGCCGGAATGAACTTGAGTTCCGTAAATCTGCTTCTTACCCCTGTTGACTAAGATTCTGTCTTCTAACATGGCTACATCAGCCGGGAGCGCGTCCCCTTTCCTCGCAGCCTTTTTGAGTAAGGGAAGGTATTTCTGCTGCCGTGCGAGGTCGCTATGTTGAAGAATAAGAAATGCCGCCTTACTGGCTTCTTCTCCAACTGAACTTTTACCCGGCCATCCATGCTGCTTAATGATCTCTTCCAGCCGGGCAATGTTCCGAGCATCGATCTTGTCCTGACTTTTGACTGCGGCGACAAACTCATCCGAAGCCTGAGCTGTGCCGTTGGAGGCCATTTTCATCATCTCGGCCTCTATGACACCTCTATATTTTTGGTCATTCGCCCCCATTTCAATTAGTTCGGCCGCTAACGTTTTGTTCAATGCGGAAGTCTTATTATTGCTTTGCGCGACACTGATAGACATCGAAAACAACCCAATGATGACAAAGAACAGACCTGCAAGTATTTTCATTTCCTACTCCTATGCAGCAACAACTAACCGACAACGCATATACTTGCTCGTAACCACCTAACGCCCGCTATCAGCGTCGCGCATGGGCGATTTCAATTTAAGAAAGCTGCTGAATTGCGCGTCCGCTGCATGCCGTCGTTAGCCGCGCCTGCCGAATAGACGCCTCAGTATCGGCCAGTCGTTATCCTTGTACCCGACATAGATCGAACTGCTGTCAGACCTCGGGTCATAGCTGGATGTTACATGTCCCCACGCGTACTCGTAAGGGCCTGCACCTAACCACTCCGCTAGCAGCCCGTCGTGCAGTCGCTTCTGCTCTGACTCATCCAAATCGTTACCCCCATCAACCACGAAATCAACCCACTTCAAGGTTGAGTGGAGGAATTGCAGCCTAATAAAGAGTTTCTGTTGATTGATGCCGGTCGCCTCCACCCTGTACGAGTGCCACCCTTCGTTGTGAATGAGGCTGGCGGCTTGCTGGTAAAGGGGGGATGATAGGAATTGCCTGCGCGTGAGCCAACGGCCGATTCGCACAGAGCCTGTCAAGATTAGCTCCCCTGTTGACTTATCAATCATGTCCAGTACTTACCACGAGCGGCTCGCGCCCGGCATCACCCGCTCATCTTCTGTGCATCGACTAAGAAGTTGCGATTGACTTCAACTGTTTTGATCTCTTCGGGAAACACGAAAGTCTGTACCGCCTCGTTCGGAGTGATTGTCACCTCTTTACCGTTAATCGTGACGCGGATCGGCATTGCAAAATCTTTCACGACTCTTTCATAACTGAAAGATAGCGTCCGTCCGTCCGTCTTGTATTTTAGGAGTGGAATTTTTGTCGTGCGCAAGTATTGATCAAACACCTTGCTGAAATCGATACCGGCTTTACGGGAGATGTATGATTCAATCTGTCCGGTTGAAACCGTCTGATGCCAGAAGTCTGCGTTGATCCCGCGCAAGATGGCGAGCCACTTTTGATCGTCATTGATGACGTGGCGGATCGTGTGGAGCATATTTCCGCCTTTGTAATACATGTCTCCTGAGCCTTCGCGGTTCGTCCCATAAACGCCGATGATCGGTTTATCATTCCCGATGTTACGGCGACTGCCGATGACATAATCCTCCGCCTCTTTTTTACCGAAATGATATTCGACAAAAAGATTCTCCGAATAATTTGTAAAGCCTTCATGAATCCACATGTCTGCGGCGTCTTTCATTGAAACATTATTGCCGAACCATTCGTGTCCCGATTCATGTACGATGATGAAGTCAAACTTCAAGCCGACTCCAGTGCCGCTCACGTCTCGCTGACGATAACCATTCCTAAACCAATTGCCATAAGTAACCGAGCTTTGGTGTTCCATTCCGGCATAGGAAACGGCCACGAGCTTGTAGCTGTCTTCGTAAAACGGATACTTCCCGAACCAATGCTCAAAGGCTTCCATCATTCTCCGTGCTTCTTTGAATTGCTTAACGGCAGCATCTTTCTGGTGAGCCAGCACCCAGTACTCCATGTCCAGCACGCCGCCTTTGCCGTTATACTTTTCGGAGAAATTCACATAGTTGCCAATGTTGACGTTGACCCCGTAATTGTTAATCGGATTGATAACCTCCCAGTGAAAGGTTTTTGTTTTGTCTGCGACGTTGTGATCAGTTTTTTTCAGACGACCGTTTGAAACAGCGATTAGATTTTCCGGCACGGTAACGCTCGTCCGCATGCCGCGATCAGGCTCATCAGCGCCATGATCTTTATTCGGCCACCAAATGCTCGCCCCGATGCCCTGGCAGGTGGTGGTGATAAAATGCTCTCCCAGATCATCTCGCCCCCAAGTGATCCCGCCAACCCAAGGAGGATTCTTACTTTCAACGGGCTTGCCTTCGTAAAATACTTCTATCTTATCCTCTACGCCTGCGGGCACATCGTTTTCAAACGACACCCAGTAAACATTTCCTTCCCGCTCAAATTTAAGCTGCGAGTTACCATGAATGATCTTTGTAATAGCGAGCGGAGGTTGCAAATCAATCTGCATTCTCTTGCCCGGTTTCAGCGTTTTGAAAGTGATCGTATTCGAGCCCCGCAACCTTTTCGTCTCGGGTAAAAACTCGACCGCCAAATGGTAATGTAAAACATCCCACCACTCGCGTTCAGGCGTTATTGAGCCCCGGAGCGTTTCCTGTCGAGTGACGCTTTCGGTTTGAGCAAAGAGTTGAGGCGCATGAATCTGCATCTGTGAGAAGACAGCAATGACAACTAAAATCAGTTTACGCATAAGCACTCGAATCTCCCGCACCGGCGAATATGCTACAGGGCGTGCAATATAATATGGAGACGTGGGATTAGTCATGCAATCATCAGTTGGAAATATTCTTTGAGGCGATGGGGGCGGCACGGATGCTCAATATTAAAAATCTTACCCGCTTGTTCAAATTGTTCATGTTTGCCTTGCTGGTATTCCAAACGTTTTCGTTTGGAAACGCTCAAGAGTCAAACAAGTCAGCTTCCCCTGCGGATTTGCAATTTGTTTCGGGTCTAAGCGTCAGCCGAATGCCGTTTGAGCGCGCCGGAAACTTTATCCATCTTCGCGCTCGCGTTAATGATTCCGAACCGCTCTGGTTTTTGTTGGACACGGGCGCAACTGCTTCGTACTTCGACGTTGAACGGGCAAAGGCTTTAGGTCTGGGTCAGAATGATTTTGTTAAAGGCGTGTCGCTTGATTTTCCCGGCGTGAAATTAGTCAATCAAAAATTTTTACCGCAGCGTTTAGGTTTTGGGGTTTATAACGGCCACGCCGTCGACGGTTTGCTCGGTTATGATTTCATTAGTCGCTTTGTGATTGAGATAGATTATGTGAACAACACAGTCAGTTTGCACGAACCGAACAGTTATAACTATTCCAGCTCCGGCGAAGTCGTACCGCTCGATTTGTTGGCAGATGATTCGGGCGGGAAAGTGCCTTTAGTTCGTGTCAAGATAACGCAGCAGGGGCGCAGCACCGTCGAAGGTAAGTTTATCGCCGATACAGCCGTCCGAAGCGCCCTGAGCTTTAATACACCTTTTGTTGACGCAAACAATTTATTGCAGTCCGCTCGGCAGACAATCCAAGTCCCGCTCGGTGGTGGGGCGATGGTGCGCGAGTCGAAGCAATCAATCGGGCGCGTGCCGAATGTTCAACTCGGGCGATTCAGATTCAAAAAAAACGTCGCCATCTTCTTTCAGGATAAGCAAGGAGTTGTCGCTAGCCCCGAATTCGACGGCGTTATCGGTGCTGAAATCTTGCGCCGGTTCAAGGTCATCTTTGACTACTCCCGACAGAGAATGATTTTGGAATCTAACCGCTATATCTCCGACCCGGAAGAATACGATATGAGCGGCATTCTTCTGATCGCCGAAGGGAAAGATTTCAAAACTTTTAAGGTCGGACGAATTATTGAACACTCACCGGCAGAGGCAGCCGGGTTGCGTGAAGGAGATGTTATTACAGCCATTGATCGCAAACCCATCTCGACTCTGGTGCTGGAACAAGTGCGACAGATGTTCAAACAGAACGGGCGCAGCTACCGGCTAATGATTAACCGTGATGGGCAGATGGTGCAGACTAAAATCAAGTTGAGGCGTTTAATCTAAGCCGCATCTAACAGCGGAAGGCCATACCCATATTTTCCTGTTGACATTCTACAAGAGCGGGGTGTACAAACAGTCTTGTAGAGTATCTACAGGAGGCACATGGACAAAAAGACCGACCTGTTGCAGGGCACACTCGACCTGCTAATCCTAAAGACCCTTCAAACCGGCCCGGCCCACGGCTGGGACATCGCGCAGCGCATCCGGCAGGTCTCGCTCGAAATCCTCTCCGTTAATCAAGGCTCGCTCTATCCGGCGCTCCACCGCCTGGAGGGGCAGGGGTGGATTGCCTCCGAGTGGGGAGCTTCCGACAACAACCGGCAGGCGAAGTTCTACAAGCTGACGGCCGTTGGGCGTCGGCAACTCGCGGCCGAGACCGAAAGATGGGAACGCTTCTCCCAAGCGGTGACGCTGATCCTCCAGAACTCCTGAACAGAGGCGACCAAGAGTCCCCATGATGAAAACATTGAAGAGTCGGATGCGGGCACTTCTCAGGCGTGAGGAGATGGAGGGCGAACTCGACGAGGAACTGCGCTTCCACATCGAGAAGGAGATCGAGCAGAACGTCGCCCGAGGGATGAGCCCTGCGGAAGCGCGGCGCGTGGCACTCGTGGATTTCGGCGGGATGGAGCGCGTGAGGGAGGAGTGTCGCGACGCGCGCGGGGTGCGCTTGTTAGAGGATATAATTCAAGACTTGCGCTACGCCCTGCGCGTCCTGACGAAGAGTCCGGCCTTCACCCTCGTGAGCGTCCTTTCGCTGGCACTCGGCATCGGCGTCAACGCGACCGTCTTCGGCTTCGTCAACGCCGTGATGTTGCGGCCGCTCTCGCTGCCCGACCACGCCGAATTAGTCCGCATTCAGGACGACAACCTCCCGACCTATTCCGACTATCTGGCTTTTAACGAGCGCGCACCGGTCTTCCGCGGGTTGGCCGCTTACGACTTCGACAGCTTCCAGTTGAGCACGGGCGACTTGCCTGCGCGCGCCAATGTCGCGCTCGTCAGCGGCAACTACTTCGACGTGCTCGGCGTGCGCCCCGCGCGCGGGCGCACCTTCTCGGCCGACGAAGGCGCACGACCCGGCGCAGCCGCCGTTGCGGTCATCAGCCACGGTCTGTGGCAGGGAAGGTTCGGCGCAGACCCCGCCGTCGTCGGCAAGACGTTCAACCTGCGCCGCGTGCCTTTCACGATCATCGGCGTGACCCCGCCCGAGTTCAACGGAGTCTCGCTCGGCCAGCGCCACGACCTGTGGCTCCCCTTCGCGGCGGAAGTCCTGCTGCGCCCGGAAGGCAACAGGATCACGAACCCTGCCAGCTATCAGGTGCATGTGATCGGCAGGCTCAAGCCGGAGGTCAGTTTCGCGCAGGCGCAGGCCGCTGTCGAGGTCGTCGCCGCGCAGCAGGATCAAGTTCGGAAGGCACCACGCTTCATCGAGAACCCGGCCGATCAGCCCGCCGCCACGACGCCGCGCGTGGTCTCTTGGGCGACGGCTGTTGAGATGGGGCCGCGCGACCGTCAGCAGTCGTGGCTGGGCGTCGCCGCCGTGCTGGCGGTCGTGGGGCTGGTGCTTCTAGCCGCATGCGCCAACGTCGCAAACCTGCTGCTCGGTCGTGCGGCCGTGCGTCGGCGCGAGATCGCCATCCGACTCGCGCTGGGAGCGAGCCGCGGGCGTATCGTGCGGCAGTTGTTGACCGAGAGCCTCGTGCTCTCGCTGCTCGGGGCGGCGGCGGGGTTGCTCCTGTCGCGCTGGGCTGGCGACCTACTGCTATCGCTGCTTCAACGGAACTCTCCGGCCGATGTGTCGGCCGTCGCGCTCGACCTCAGCCTCGATTGGCGTATGCTTCTCTACGGGATGCTGGTCGCGGTCGCAACAGGTGTGGCCTTCGGACTCGTCCCGGCGCTACAGGCTTCCAAGTCCGATGTCGTCTCCGATCTCAAAGCGGAGACGACGGCGCGCAGCCCCGGTCGCCGACGGTTCACCTTCCGCAACGCGCTGGTGGTGACGCAGGTCGCCATCTCGACGCTCCTGTTGATACCGGCAGGGCTTCTGCTCAGGAGCGTCCGCTTGGCCGAAACGTCCGGCTACGGCTTCAACGTCGCCGAACGCTACGTGGCGGATGTCGATCTGGAAGGTCTAGGTTACGACAAACAGCGGCAGAGACTCGTCGGGGAACAGTTGTTGGGCAGGGTGCGTGAGATGCCGGGCGTCCGCTCCGCCACGATGTCGCAAATCGTGCCGCTGGCCGGGGGCACGATGGTCGTTACGCTGGAGATCGAAGATGAAGCGCCGGGGCAGCATGCCGCCGACGTGTTCACGGAAAATGGCGCGTCCGTCTACGCGCTCGATCAGCCCGGCTCGCTCTACCTGAACATGGTGGACACCGGCTACTTCGAGACGATGGGTATTCCGCTCGTGGCCGGGCGCGACTTCACCGAACGGGACGACACTACAGCCCCAGACGTGATCGTCGTCAACGAGACGTTGGCGAGGCGACTCGCGCCGGACGGGCAGGCACTCGGCAGAAGGCTCGTCGAGCGCGACCCGTTGACGGGGAAGCCGAAGCCTGTGGAGGTCGTCGGCGTGGCCAGAGACGCAAAGTACATCTGGCCTTCGGAGCGTCCGCGCTACTTCGCGTACCGGCCTGTCAGGCAGATCGGGCAGGGCGAGTTAGGCACATCCCACCTCATCGTCCACGCCGCGGGCGATCCGGCGACGATCTCGAAGGTAGTGCGAGCTACCGCGAATGCAGTTGACTCCGACCTCTCGGTCGAAGCCGTGACACGTCTCGACGAGTTGATCGATCGGCACGTGGGCGAGACGAAACTCGTCATCTGGGCTTCGGCGGCCGTCGGGGCGCTGGCACTGCTGCTTGCCGCCGTCAGCCTGTACGGAGTGATGGCCTACGCGGTCGCAGGCCGGACGAAGGAGATCGGCATCCGCATGGCACTCGGCGCGGGGCACGGGCGTGTGCGAAGGATGATACTCACCGAAGGGCTGGCGCTCGCGGCTGCGGGGACGCTCGCGGGGCTGCTCATCTCGGCTGCCAGCATGAGGCTCATGCGAAGCCTGCTCTACGGCATCTCTCCCATCGACCCGCTGACATACGCCGCGGTCGCGGCTTTCCTCACGGCCGTGGCGCTTCTGGCCAGCTACGTCCCGGCGCGGCGTGCAACGAAGGTCGATCCGATGGTCGCGCTTAGGTCTGAATAAAGGTAGTGCTGTGAGAAATACGGCAGGCATCTGAATTGAAGTTCACGAACGACACCTTTGCCAGCGGAAGTTACTTGTCCAAACATGAACGCCCAAGGCTTACCGGTCAGGAGTGAAGAAGTGGCACGCGTTCTGCTTGAATCCTAGTAGTTAACGATTATTCGCATCGAAACCGCACACGAATCAGACTTTTTGCGAGTCCTCGTGTGTTAGAGCCGTTCATCGAGCAAGGGGTGTCTATGTTTGTCTCAAGCGGTTTGCCCGTCCTGCTAGCGGTGTTCTTCTTTCTGCTCGTCGCCGTCTTTATAATTTCACGCAAACTAAAATGTTTCGGTCAATTGCCCGGCGATATTCGCTATGAGGGTCGGCGCACGCGCGTCTCCGCGCCGCTGGCATGTATGCTCTGCTGTCTCTGGTCTTGAGTTTGGCGCTCTACCTGCTCAAAGCGATTTTCAAAGCGTCTCTCAATCATTTAACAGTTGAAGCAGACGTTCGTTAAAACAAGGAAAGGGGTCAGTTCTATGCTTGCAATGAATTTTCGTGGGCCTCTGCGGGTTCGCATCGATCATAAACCCACGCCGGAGATACAGCATCCGCAGGATGCTATCGTCCGTGTCACGCGCTCTTGTATCTGCGGATCAGACCTGCATCTGTATAACGGGTCTGTGCCGGATACGCGTGTGGGGATGACGTTCGGCCACGAGGTCACAGGCGTGGTGGAGGAACTCGGCACGGAGGTTGAGAACCTGAAGGTTGGCGATCACGTCCTCGTGCCTTTCAATATTGCCTGCGGCAAGTGCGTCTTCTGCCAGCAGGAACTTTACGGCAACTGCCATGAGTCAAATTCACAGGCCACAGCGGTCGGCGGCATCTACGGCTATTCGCACACGGCGGGCGGCTACGACGGAGGACAGGCGGAATATGTCCGCGTCCCTTACGCGGATGTGGGGCCGACGGTCATTCCCGAGGGCATGAACCCGGACGATGCGGTGATGCTCACGGACGTTGTGCCGACGGGCTATCAGGCCGCCGAGATGGGCGGCATTCAACCCGGCGACACCGTCGTGGTTTTCGGAGCAGGCCCGGTCGGGATCATGGCGGCCAGATGCGCCTGGCTCTTCGGGGCAGGGCGGGTCATCGTGATCGATCACGTGGATTACCGTCTTGAGTTTGTGAAGAACTACGCCCCTTGCGAAGCCTATAACTTCAAGTCGCTGGGAGACGTGGTGGTCTTCCTCAAACGCACCACCGACTGGATGGGGGCGGATGTGTGTATTGATGCTGTAGGCGCGGAAGCCGCAGGCCGTGTGATGCAGACGCTACTCGGCAGAAAACTACTGATGCAGGGCGGGTCTGCCACCGCGTTGCACTGGGCGATCAACGGTGTGAAAAAGGGCGGGATCGTCTCCATCGTCGGCGTCTATGGCCCGATTGACACGCTCGTGCCGATCGGGAACGTGGTGAACAAGGGCTTAACCCTGCGCGGAAATCAGGCATCTGTGAAGCGTCTGTTGCCGCGACTGATCGAGCATGTGCAAAACGGCATACTCGATCCGAAAGCGTTGATCACGCACCGCATCCCGCTCGAGGAAGTGTCGGATGCGTACCGGATTTTTTCGGCGAAGCTCGACAACTGCATCAAGCCGGTGCTCATCCCGCCGTCGGCCAGAAGCTAGAAAGGAATTGTCATGGAAAATACAGCTATCGAAAATACAGTTCAAGACACTTCGCAGATCAAGGGGTGGGGCGTGGACGCCGACACGGAAAACGACCCGACCTACCCGATGAAGAAACGCAACAACGGGGAGCACGCGGGCTACAGTTGGGAGCGTCCGCCGCAGCAGCAGACCGACGTGGAGATACTGCATTCCAACGAGCGGCCAAACGTCTCGGCCGTATACGGGACTTCGACGCCGCCCGCAGGACTAAGCGGCATGATCCGCCGCTACGCTTTCAAGTATAGCGAAAGCAGCTACGGACACTGGCTGCCGTTGATGCTGGCCGACCGCGTGGGCGTGGTGGAAGGCTACCTGGAAGACCTCTCGCGCGGCCACGTCCCCAATGTCTTCGCAGAGCGGGGCTGGAAGGCGGAGTGGAAACACAACCGCACGAGTCTGGTGACGCGCGTTCTCGTCGGCGCGGTCGTTGCTTCCGCCACTATCGCCTACCTGCGTAGCGGAAGCGATGATTCTTCAGCCAGAGAAGAACGCCGTCCGAGACGATCTCGACGCTGATCTTCGCCGCGTACATATGGAGGGCGACGGCCTTCCCCACGAAAAGATTAAGAGGCGCAGGAGGTGAATGAGACTCACCTCCTGCGCCTCCGCTATTAACGGTTGCGTGTCTAACTGCGGACGGTAGTGTTGCAAAAATTATTTTAGACCGCTCAGGGAATCTATTAGCTTTTAAGCAACCTGTTCGGCTGTTAGACATCGATATCTCCTCGGAGTACTATGTAATTAGCGTCGCAGTTCTGATGACTCGCTCCGTCGTGGTTTTGCCGGTCTCTGCTATTCCCTCGCAGTATCTGTCAAACCTTAACTCCTACAAATTTGAATAGCACCGTGTAATTCACAGGGAGGTAATTCTTTGCGTTTCTCAATGCGCCTTTTGGCTCCTACTTCGATAGTTTTATTACCTACGCCTGCGGAGGGGATAACTAAAGCCTTTGTGACTTTGATCAATGTAATCTTACTGATCGGGCTGAGCGTGTGCGGCAGTCAGGGTTCGATAGTTTACGCGGCGGAATGCAACGCCCCGAATTTCAACGTCGCGCCTACGATCAATCTGGGACGCACTACATCAGTTGCCGTTGCCGACTTCGATGGGGATGGCCGCGATGACATCGCGGCAGCGCGCAGAAACGACGTTGCCATCATGTTCAGCAGGAGTGAAGGGAGTTTTACTGCGCCGACCCCGTTGAAGGCCGGGAAAACACCGGCGCTGCTCGCCGTTGCAGATTTCAACCTTGACGGAAAGCCCGACCTTGTGGTCATGGATACGAACTTCGCCACCGTCACCATCTTGCTCGGTTTGGGGAACGGGGCGTTTGCAACTCCGTCGAGTTTCCCGACCGGGCCGAACCCCTTTGAGATGGCGGTGGGCGATCTCAACGGCGACGGTTTGAGTGACATCGTGACCGCGAACGCGAACGCCAGTAACGTCTCCGTTCTGCTCAACACCGGCGGTGGGACGCTGTCGGCGGCCACCACTTACGCCATCGCCAGCCACCAGCCGCTCGCCGTCGCGATAGCGGACATCAACGGCGACGGGAAAAATGATCTGGTCGTGGTCGGCAGCAGCTTGTGGCTGCTCGCGGGGCGCGGCGACGGCACTTTCAGTGCGCCGACTAACCCTTACCTCTCCAGCCCTATCTTTGCCGTGGCTGCCGGTGATCTGAACGCCGACGGGAAGCCCGACCTTGCGCTTGCCGAAAACGGCGGCGCGACAATACTTCTCGGAGCGGGCGGGGGAAGTTTTTCAGCTCCGGTCAGGTACATGACCGGTGCGGAGGTGCGCGCAATTGTCATCACTGATCTCAACGGTGATGGCAAGCGCGATGTGGCTGTTGCCAATCGCGACGCAGACACGGCTACGGTACTCTTGGGCGACGGGTCGGGCGGCTTCCCGAGCAGCACCACTTACATCGTAGGCGGCGGGCCGGTGTCGCTGGGCGTTGGCGATTTCAACTCCGATGGGTTGGTCGATTTCGCCGCAGCTAACGCCTTCTACGATTACGTTACGGTCATGTTCGGGTCTGGCAAGGGCAAGTTCCGCGCGCCGACTGTAACTCGCGGCGGCGCAGACCCGGGCTCGGTGACCCTCGGCGACTTCAACGCCGACGGCAAACTCGACCTTGTCGTACCAAATTCGCGCAGCAACACCGTCTCGGTTTCGCTGGGTGCGGGCGACGGCACGTTTGGGCAACCAGCCCTCTTCGCTGTCGGCACAAGTCCGGGCTTGATCGCCGTCGCCGATTTCAACAACGACGGCAAAAATGATCTGGCAGTCTCGAATCAGGGCAGCAACACCGTCTCTATCCTGATCGGCGACGGGACGGGCGGTTTCGGCGCACCGACAAATTTGACCGCCGGAACTAACCCCTACGGGCTGGCCGTCGCCGACTTCAATGGCGACGGACGCGCCGACCTTGCCATCGCCAACATACGCTCGTCTTTCCTCACGGTGTATCTGGGGAGCAGCGGCGGCTTCTCGGCGGCTGCCAACTACGATCTTCCGTTGGGCGCAACCCGTGTCGTCGCGGGCGACTTCAACGGCGACGGGCGAGTTGATCTTGTCGCCGCGCTAGCCGCCCCGAATGAGTTCGTGGACAGTATATCGGTGCTGCTCGGCGACGGGACGGGCGGGTTCGCAGCGGCGATCAACACGCGCGCCGGTTCGCAGCCGGGCGCAATCGTCGTCGCAGACTTCAATCGGGACGGCAAGGCGGACATCGCGCTAAGAGCAGTCTCTCTCGGCGATAGTGTCTCCGTCCTGCTCGGCGATGGCCATGGTGGTTTTGCCGCTCCTGTCAATTACTACACTGGTTTCCGGTCGGGGGCGGTCGCCATAGGAGACTTCAATCGCGACGGCTTAACAGACCTCGCAGTAACCAGCGACCCGGACGTAATGATCCTGACGGGGCGCGGCGACGGTACATTCGATCAGCCTGTGGGCTTCACCGCCGGGCGGGTATATTCCTTGGCCGCAGGTGATCTCAACGGCGACGGCAAGAGCGACCTCGCGCTGGCGAGCTTTACCGACAGCTACGTCTCGTTGCTGCTTAACACAGATGCTCCCGGGTTCGCTTTCGGCAAGAGCTTCTTTAGTGCCGGTGAGGAGACGGGAAGCGCCGTCATCACAATTAACCGTGGCGGGGATACGAGCGTTGCGGCTTCGGTTGAACTGACGACGGTGGACGATCCATCCGCCGTCCGTTGCGATACTGTGAACGGCACTGCTTACGCGCGCTGCGATTACGCAACGACCGTCGAGACCGTCACGTTCGCGCCCGGTGAGACAAGTAAGAGCGTCACGATTCCGCTTATCAACGACGCCTACGTCGAAGTAGCGGAGAGCGTTCGCCTGCGTCTGACCGGCGCGACGCTCTGCACGCCTGTCGAGAGCACCCTCGTCATTCAGGACAACGACACGAACGCAGATGTCGTCAACCCTATCTTTACGACGCCGTTCTTCGTTCGCATGCAGTATCTCGACTTCCTCTCCAGAGAGCCGGAGGCCGGAGAGCCCTGGTCTGCGATCCTGAACAACTGCCCGGACGTGAACAACAATCCGGCCTGCGACCGCATCACGGTGTCGCAAAGTTTCTTCGGCTCGCCGGAATTTCGCCTCAAGGGCTTCTACGTCTTCAACTTCTATAAAGTGGCCTTCAACCGCAGACCTGCTTACGACGAGATCATACCGGACATGCGAAGCGTGTCGGGGGCGACAGCCGCCGAGGTCTATCAGAAGCGCGCGGCTTATCCCGTCAACTTCACCGCGCGGGCGGAGTTCAAAGGACTCTACAACGCTCTTACCAACACGGCCTTCGTCAACACTCTGTTTGATCGCTACGGGTTGGGGACGATTACGACGCCTGACCCCGTAAACCCGGAAGGCGGGACGAAAGTGTTGTTGACACGCGCCGATTTAATCAACTCGTTGGGGGGGCAGTCCGGCACTCGGACGCTGACACGCGCTCAGGTGTTGCGTGCGCTGGTGGAATCAAATGAGGTGTCGGCGGCGGAGTACAACCGTGCCTTTGTGGCAATGCAGTACTACGGGTATTTGCGCAGGACGCCGGAGGAAGACGGTTATCAGGCGTGGCTCCGAGTCATCAATCAAGACCCGAACAACATACGCGTCATGGTCAACGGATTTATGAACTCGCCGGAATACCGCTTGAGGTTCGGCCAACCTTAGAGGGCTGCTTCGTGAAGTCTGAAGTTAGTTCGTAACTCTGGCAGGAGGACTGTTGTGAAGAATTTATTGCTTCTTAGTGCTGCCGTTCTGTCGTTTACTTTCTCTACGGCGTTTGAAGCGCGTTCTCAGGAAAGTACGCGAAGAGAGGTTACGGCACAATCGAAAGGCGGCAAGCCTAGCGGACGCGATAAATTTAAGTCCGTGCGAAAAGCCATCGAGGCTTGGTACGCTCAAAACACCGAAGCCTTTAAGCGAAAGGATGTGGCGGCGGTTATGTCCCTGCGCACAGACGATTTTCACACCGTCTTGCCCGACGGCAAGAAAAATACGCGAGCCGACATGCAGGCTTACACCGAGCGGTTTCTCGGAAGGATAGAACAGTGGGTATCGCTGGATTTTCAAATCGGAGCGATAGACGTGCGAGACAGATTCGGAGACGAAAAAGGCAAATTTGCCAGCGCCGATGTGACTCAAAAAACAGTGAGGATGCAGCGCTTCCCCGACGGGCAATTACATAAGGTCGAATCCGGTGCTGTGCAAAGAGAAACATGGAGAGAGACGGCGAAAGGCTGGAAGCTTTATCGCGTGGATGATATTCGCGATTCAGGTTTATACATTGACGGCCAATTGATTCGTCGCCCGCAATAAAACCAACACGCGCCTAAGAGGGGGATGAATATGTATCTCAGCGTGATCAAATTAATTGCTCTCATATGGGTCGGATTAGGGTTGGTAACTCAGGCGCAAGCCCAGCAGATAGAATTTAACCGGGACGCGGCCACAGACCAGACGGCGTTGGCCGAAGAGATGCCGCGCTTGGCGAAGTCGGTGCTCGCCGTTTATCGGGAGAGTGATCGCGAAAAATATTTGGACAACCTGTTCAGGTTACAACTGGTCGCTGGTGACTATTCGGGCGCGAGCGCGAGCCTGGCTTCACTGCGCGAACTTAGTAGTCGAACCCAATCACAGTCCGCCGTGAGCAACGTCCGTTGGGAGACATACGCAAAAGCACTGTCCGGGCAAGTTGCCCGTCAAGAGTCGTTCGACGAAGCGTTCAAGCAATCTTTCCGGGAAGCCCTCACCCCTGTAGACAATCAGACCGCTATTCAGGTGATATACACCTTCGGCACTTCTTTGTATCGCCTCGAAGCCCAGCTGCGCGAAGCCCTGGATCAACAAAAAGGTAAAGCCACCATTACCCTCCCTGACGCCCTTGCTCTGGTCAGAAGATATCTTGCCGTCCAAGCCTATCGCCGCTTTCAGCCGCTAGTGCCGCAGCTTTCGGACGAGGATGATGAGCGACGATACGTTATCGCCAGAGACATCTTGGTGCGAACGCCGGACGGCGCTTCCGTCTGCGCCATGACAGTGCGGCCGCGCGATACACGCCAGAGACTCCCTGCGCTGCTCAACTTCACCATCTACGCCGACCCCTCCAGGATGATGGATAATGCGCGCCTGACGGCGGCGCACGGCTACGTTGGGGTCGAAGGACTAACTCGCGGTAAAGGATGTAGTCCCGACCAGCCAGTGCCCATAGAGCACGACGGGTCAGACGCGGCTGCCTTGATCGATTGGATCGCTCGCCAGCCTTGGAGCGACGGGCGTGTCGGCATGTACGGCGGGAGCTACGACGGTTTCACGCAATGGGCTGCCGCCAAGCACCTGCCGAAGGCACTGAAAGCGTTGATGCCGTCAGTAACTTTCGCGCCGGGGATTGACTTTCCGAACCCCGGCGGCATCTACCAGAGCTACGGGTTTCCCTGGCCGTTCTATACGACGAATGTTAAGACGCTCGACAACGCGCGTTACAACGATAGCGAGCGTTGGAATCGTCTATTTCAAGACTGGTACACGAGCGGCCGCGCCTATCGCGATCTGGACAAGATTGAAGGGACGCCCAACCCCGTCTGGAACCGCTGGCTGGCTCATCCGAGTTATGATTCGTACTGGCAGCGCATGATCCCTTACGGGGAAGAATTTGCCCGCGTCAACATCCCCGTTCTGACCACCACCGGCTACTACGACGACGGGCAGATCGGCGCGCTCCACTATTTCACACAGCACCACAGGTACAAGCCGAATGCCGAGCATTATCTGGTCATCGGGCCTTATGACCACATGTCCGGGCAGTGGGGAGTGCGCGCAGCGCCGGACGGCACGTTGCCGCCGCTGCTCGACTACAAGCCCGATCCAATTTCTGCGCTTGACATAGTAGAGTTACGCTACCAGTGGTTCGACTACGTCTTCAAGGGCGGGGCGAAGCCCGCGTTGCTGAAGGACAAGGTGAACTACGAAGTGATGGGCGCGAACGTGTGGAAGCACGCCCCGTCGCTCGCAGCGATGGCCGACAGACGTTTGAAATTCTATCTAAGCGCCGAGCGGGCGGGCGACACGTACCGCCTGACGGAAGCGCGGCCACCCGCGTCGTTCATCCCACAGACGGTCAACTTCGCCGTCCGTTCTGACGCAGCGCCTACAAATTTCGGGCCAGCAAACGTCGGCAACTGGAACGGCAACGAGACTATCGTTGGTAAGAGTTTGCGCACGCCGAACGGCTTCGCGTTCGTCAGCGCTCCGTTCCAGACGCCGGTAGAGTTGAGCGGTCTGTTCTCGATGCGGCTGGATTTCATCACCAACAAAAAGGATTTCGATTTCAACGTACAGCTCTACGAGTTGAAGCCCGACGGCGAATACTTCCAACTGTCCTACCATTGGGCACGAGCCAGCTACGTGAAGGATCGCAGCAGCCGCGAATTGCTGATGCCCGGCAAGAGAGAACATCTCGACTTTGAAAGCTTTCTGCTAACGAGCCGTCAGTTCACGTCCGGCAGCCGACTGGTTGTAGTCCTCAACATCATTAAGAGACCGGACGCCGAGATTAACTACGGCACGGGCAAGGACGTGAGCGATGAGACGATAGCGGATGCGAAAGAACCGCTCAGCATCAAGTGGTTTAATGATAGCTTCGTGACCATTCCTGTGCTGATGACGAGGTAGGCCATATGCGCATTTGACGCGGCACGAGCAGGCGGTTGAGAACTGAATAAAATATGTAACTATCTTGAATATTTGTGCAAAGCCGTCAAACAGGGTAATCGACTGAAAGATAACCGATATTGCCTGTGCTCTTTTGTCTCGCAGTGAATTTCACCTGCTTGATGTTGGCGATGTCATTTACGGCTGCATGAAAAAGTGATGGCGTCGCATCGGACGTAAAGGTAAGGTTCTGCCTCTTTCTCTCTCCCTTTTTACCAATTACTTCTGCTGTCACGAGAAAGTCATCTTGCGCCCAGTAGGACTTGGGTATCCCTGTGGTGATGGGACACCCGCACATCATCTTCACGTATACAAAGATGCTGCCGGACATGTCGGGTATGGCGGACGCCGGGGGCTGTTCCAGCAGAAGCCCCGGCACAATCAGTATCACTCTGTAGTCCGCTTGCATCTGATTAAGTGCAATACTTTGTGTGAGTACAAGGTCGTCTCCTTGCGGTCGCGGGATACTCACGCGCACGTTGCCCAGTACGCTCGGTTGGGAAACGACAACGGAAACAGTTCCACAAATCGTGAGGTTGTTTGGCGTCAGGTAATTCACTGCCGGATCGCTCCCACTAGTAGGCGTCGGAGTGAGTATGGGCAAGAAGGAAGATGCTCCCTGAATTGAAGGAAGGCTGCTAATGAAGTTGGGGCCTATCGCCCCATCGTTAACGTTATCACTTAACTGGTATGTAATAGGAAGGGTGCTGCCCTGTAGTGTTAAGGAGAGTTTGATGCTGTCGGTTTTGTAAGCATTAGGGCCCAGGAATTTACCTCCCAATGCCTGTAGATAGATGGTGATTTTGGCAGTTGTTTGCATGGCTTTGGTTTCCTGTTCTGGATAGATTTGCCGACGAAATTATTTAGACGCCTCTTTGGGTTAACCTGAGATCAAATGCCAGACCCCGGAGGGGCTATGAATATGTCTTTGGCTTGAGTACCTTGTCAAGACTTATCCGCGCTTCGGGGCATTTGACACTCCGTTCCACGCTGTCATATCGTGCATGTGTTAACTTAATCGCATACTGCTGCTGGCGAAATTCGTTAACCTCACATCACTTTTTCTTAAATTAAGGAACTGCCGGAAGGCCGCGATGCCTGTCAGGCTCGTGGCTCTGCGTACCTTACTGTGTCAACACATGCAAAATAGGGAGAATATCGTATGAATTTATCACCTCGCCGTGATACGCAAACAGGGGAAAATACCGGGTCGGCTTTGCAGCCTTCCTCTTCTAGTGGCTGGCCTGTGGCTGGGCTGCGTTCAATCGCAATAGTCGCACTTGTCTTACTCACATTGGGCTTTGGAGCGAGCCACGCGCACGCACAGGCTTGGAGTCTCACCAAAGCGCAACGTCAGGCGTACCTCAATTACTACGCGCCGGTGATCCTCCAGCGCGCGGATGGAAACGAGAACAAGCACGGACGCGACTGGATCACCAACTTCGACTTTGATCAGGATGGGGACTTCTCCAACAATCGCGTCAACTGGCTCAATATCCACAACTACGTCAACGCCGCACAATACAACACAGGCGCTTACAGCAACTGGCGCATTCGCCCGACGCTCTACACCAGTCTCATCGAATACATGGACGGCGGCAGCAAGTCGCTCGTGCTCTTCTACCACGTCTATCACGCTTCGGATAAGGACGGGAAAGACATACACGATTGGGAGCGCGTCGAAATCCTCGTGCGCGGCGTGAGCGGCACGCCGGGCGCAGGCGGCGAGTACGTCAACCACGTCACGGCCACGATGCACGGCGAGCAACTCATACGCCGCTACTACGACACGGGCGGGCTGAACTTCATGCAGACGGCCACGGGCAAGCACATCCTATTCTGGGCGGCCGACGAGAACGACTGGGATAAACTCGGAGACCCTTACGGCTATCACGCGCACGCGCTCTGGCACGTCAAGACTCCCTACAGCACGATTGCGAGCCGGATGAACACGTCGACAGAAGCCGAAGTTAACCTTCATTACGCGAGCGACAACAACGTGCATTATGTGTTTGTGCCCGAAGGGTCTCCGGCGGCGGTGAGTGCATGGGGAGCAAAGCCGCTGAATTACGCGAACGCCTCGAGTCTCGCCAGCCGCGTCGATAACGGCACCGAGATACCCTGGTATTCGACCAAGCGCATCACCTACGAGTTGCAGGACATCGCCGACATCACGCCGACGCACTGGGCGGGTAACCAGTGGTACATTCACTGGCTGACGAACGAATATAGATACATCCTGTTGGAGAGTCCGATTTTGAACGAGGCGGGGCAGCCGGAGGTGAGCGCGGGGATGCAGCTCTTCTACCTGCGGTCGCGTGACATAGGGAAGGCGGACGGGGTCGGTGCGGACGCCGCCGTCCTCGGTAAAAAGCCGATCTGGGGCGAGTACTCGGCTGAAGTGAACTCGGAAGCCCCCTGGAGTCAGGACGACTTCGGCGGCTTCGAGGGACTCGGATACGACAGCTACGGGCGCACACGCGGTGCGGCCAGCGGCTACTACGACTCGCACAACTCCTACTGGTGGCAGCACGACTTCTTCGTACACTCGGGAGAAATCACCAGCGACCAGACGCACTACGAAGCCGGGATGTGGCTGGTGGGCGCGTGGTACACGGCGGCCAACGGCGGCTTCGACGGTCGCTGGGTGCAACTCTTCGACGACCGACCCGGCTACGAGCCAGCGCCAGCGCCAACTCCGACGCCCATCACTTGCTCCGCAACTGCCGAGCAGCAGTGCGAGATCAAGGGCGGCACATGGAATCCCAATACCTGCACCTGTAAAGCTCTATGCTCAGGCTGTCAGATTCAGTAAAACTTGACGGGTGCTCAGGCATAAGCGCCTGACCCGAAATAGTGCTTGAGTGGCGGTGTTGACTGATCTCTGATGTCAACGCCGCCACTCGACGTTTTCAGTCTTAAAGATGGCGGTGAAAGAGAGACCGGAGAGCAGGCAGTATTTGCAACTTTACGATTCGGAACTGAAAGAAATGGCTAAAGCCTTCAAGCCGTTCTATCGCAGCTTCTTTCTCGGAAGCGGCGAACATAGGATGCCTGCGCCCCCATCATGTGCCTGTTCTGTGCGAGTAGTCCCTGTTATAGGGGATCGTCATCGGAGAACCCTTTTGCCTGCCTGAAACGTGTCCACTTGTTAGCTACCAGTAGACTCGTGTTCTGAAAGTGGCACTTCACAGACGAAACACAACTAATGATAAAATGTTTTAGACATTAAACTTTGGAGGCTATAGCTATGAGAAAAATAATCGTTCTATCATTCATTACATTAGACGGAGTCATGCAAGCGCCTGGCGGGCCTGACGAAGATACGTCAGACGGTTTCAAATACGGCGGTTGGGTTGCGCCGTATTTTTACGAAGCTGACGAAGAAGCTGGTGAGCTCATGGCAAAACAGATGAAATCTGTAGACCTTCTTTTGGGCAGAAAAACCTTCGAGATTTTTGCCTCCTACTGGCCTGAGCACGCAGATATGTGGCCTGGCATCAATGATGTCACGAAATACGTCATGTCCAAGACCATGGAAAAGTCAGATTGGAAAAACTCGGTATTTCTCAAAAGCGTGGAGGATATTGAAAAGCTCAAAAAATCAGAAGGTTCTGATATTCAAGTCCACGGTAGCGGTAACCTGACCCAGACACTGCTCAAACATGATCTGGTCGATGAGTTGTGGCTCAAAACCTTCCCCGTCGCGCTCGGTAAGGGTAAGCGTTTGTTTGGCGAGGGCACTAATCCTGCGGCCTTTACGCTAACAGATAGTTTGGTTACGCCAAACGGTGTGATCTTCGCCAACTACAAGCGAGCCGGAGAAGTCAGGACAGGTACTATTGGAGCCTGAGGCGGCTACAAGTGTATTCCTCCTCCCAGACTGTCAACCCCGCGTCCCTGAGTCTCTTCGGAACGCCGTCAACTTCACCCAATACGACGAAGGTAGTTAAACCCCTACGAAAAAATATTCCGGCAAGCGACACCACCGCATCGGGAGGTGAAGCATGCAAATAGGAACGATGGGATAGGGCACATGGATGCAGTAATGTTGCGGCGAGCTTTGCCTAACAATTCAAATTGACCCTCTATCTTGTGTCGCCCGACTAACGCTCGGCCTGTATCTTGTGGTGAGACGTTAATCGTTGGGCAAAGCTGATCTCTGGCGAGACTTTCGTTAGTGTTGCGAGCATGCTCCGGTGCAAATAATAGCCCGGGTCGCAAGTCTGTTCTGTGACCTTTGCATTAGTGCCAAACCGCACATATAACTCTTGACTCGCTGACCGGTCGGGCATAGACTCGCCCCGTTAGACCGTCCATTGTCGGAACTTTAAGCCTTCGATGCAGGGCGTTCCACTACCTAGATGCCTTCGTCTTAGTCTTGATCTTTTCCCGGCAAACATCCTTAACAGCGCCGACGGCGTAAGCATTGGCTAACCGCAAGGATTAGCCGCCCGACGGGTGACGCTTGAGCACATCGGAAGAAAGTCCGTCCGTTATGGTTGCCGACGACTCGGAAGATATTCGCGACGTAGCCTTCACCATACTTTACGGTGGCGAGTGCCGTAGGAACACGCTTGCCACGGCTTGCAGCAACCACGTCCAATAGCCTATCGGCATGGAGCAATCCTCCGGCCTCCTCGTCCTTCACTTGCGGAACAGGCGTTCGTGAACACGGGGAACCAGCACCTTACTTGCCTGAATAGACGACAGGACTGATACATTCCTCAAAGGGATTTTTATTCTCAATTCAGCTATCTGAAAATCCTGTTAAGGCAAGACGAACCATCCGGTTCGACTAGTTCAAGGGTAATCTGCTCATTAAATATTCATACAGGAAATCTATAGGCGTAAATATATGCTTAAAGAAAATTATCTGCCTCGCCTTGTCTTATTTTTCCTCTGTGCGGTGGCTGCTCCGGTCTTGCTGACTTCCTGTTTTCCAAAAGTTATTCGCACGACCAGCAAACTGATGGTCAAGGTTAATGTCACTGCGCGAGCCAATAATAACAATCCGGTGGCGCTTGATCTGGTGTTGGTGAAGGATAAAAAACTGTTCAAGGAGTTGATGAAAATATCCGCCGCCGAATGGTTCGAGAAGCGCAATCAATACCGGCTCGATTATCCGAAGGAGCTCGGACTGAGCGCCGGAAGCTGGGAATGGGTGCCCGGTCAAGTCGTAACGATTGAGCCTATACCTTTCAAGTACAAGGTCGCAGGAGGTTTGGTCTTCGCCAATTACTTTACTCCGGGAACGCATCGCGCCGTCATAGATGCGAGTAAGCCGGTTGTGATTACGCTCGGGGCGGAAGACATCTCCGTCGCACCTGAAAAATAGTCGGTCGAAACTCTTTGTCTGACGAATCTGGCGAATCTGGAAGGGACGTTCGAGAGTTTATGGGGATGAAGGCAGACGAAATACCGAATACGATTGATTGGCACGACGGATTGCTGCTCACGCCGCAGCATTTTCAGCAAATATCGCTGCGGCAGGAAGCTCTACTGCAATACAACATCGCCATGATCGCGCCTTTTTACTGGGGCATACGTTATCTCAGAATTGAGGAGCCGAACCTGTTTCGCGGGCTGGTGCAGATCAAGCATGTGGAAGCGGTGATGCCCGACGGTCTGGTGGTTTCCTATCGAGAAGGCGATGATCTGCAAGCCGACCACGGCCTGCAACTAGACCTGACAGGGTATGAGGAAACGAAGCGCAAGCGGATGAAGGTTTATCTGGTCGTCGCCCCGCAATCCCGCCAGATGTCAAAGGGAGAGCACGCCCGTTACGACTTTTATGACGGCGACCCTGTGGCGGATGCCTACACGGGCGAAGGCAAGGTGCGTATGCGTCGCTTGATTCCGCATCTGCGCTTGATCGTGGCCGACGCGCCGCCGCAGGAAACCGTCAGTTTTCCTTTGATGGAAGTTGAATATAAGCACAACAGTTATGCGCAGACAGACTATATCCCGCCGCTCTTGATCGTGACTTCCGATCAGAGGGCGGGCGCGCATTCGCAACTCGGCCTCGACTGCGGGCGTATCGCTAAAACGGTGCGTGAGAAAGTTCAGGAATTAGCCAGTCAGGCGGAGGCTCACACGCCGGGCAGCCCCTTGAGACTCGACCTCGAAACCAAAAGCTGGATACGCAGCCTCGCGGCATCTCTGCCGCAGTTAGAAGCTATCCTCGGCACAGAAGTCTCGCATCCGTTTCCGATTTATCTCGCGCTCTGTTCGATGGCCGGACATCTCGCTGCGCTCGGGCCACAACTCGTCCCCGATAAACCCACGTACAGGCATTATGATCTACGCGCGACGTTTGATCCGGTCATCAAGTTTATCGAAGAGGCGATTCAGGAAGGGCTGACTTCGTCCTTTAGCTCTCACCTGTTTACTTTCCACGACGACGTTTACGATCTCAAGTTTGAACACGATTGGATGAACAGGCGACTCGCCATCTCTATGAGAGGGCAGCCCGGCGTCTCGCCCGACGATTTGATCCAATGGGGACGGGAATGTTTGATCGGCTCACGCAGACACATGCAATCGATGAGGGAAAAAAGAATTCTGGGCGCACAACGCGATCATATCAAAAGATACGGAGACCTTGTTCCCCCAAGAGATGTAGCTCTTTTTTCACTCCACGCCGACCCGGAATTCATCGAGCCGGACGAGATTTTGCAAATCTTCAACCGGAGCACGCACAGAAACGGAATGCGTCCGGTCGAAATTGTTCTGCACGTCAAGAAAGAGACGGCGGTTAAGAGGTAAAGCATCATTTAAGGTTTAACGCAGAGGTTGAACGCACATGGGTGAATACGACGATCCGTTTCGGCTGGCTCCTTTCCGGGAGTTTTATGCAGAGATAATCCGTCTGAAACTGCTGGCCAGCGCAGGCGCATGGGTCTCTCCTTCTGCCGGAGCGCGTTCCAACGCACAGCCTGACGTTGCGCCGAACCAGACGGGCACATGGGTTTATTACCCCGACGCTTTCTCCGAGACAGGCTCGGATGATGCCACGAGAATCACAACTCAAGTATTGACTCCGCGCGGGAACGGCTCGACGGCTTTAGTCAGAATCGAGCCGGGAGGAAACAGCCCCGCCTCCCCCTTGGATGTCCCCGCGCTCCCGCAACCTTCAGACTCTTTCAGGGTCGGCGCAGTGGTCTGGCACAGGCTCGTCACGTTGTTTCAACGTCAGGAGATCAACGCTTGGAAGATGGGCGGCGTGTACGGCGCGGCGGCTTACAAAGAGTCAAAATATGTGATGGTCGCGCTGGCCGACGACATCTTTCTGCACATGGAATGGGAAGGGCAGCGCGACTGGGTGGCAAACTTGTTGGAGGCGCACGTCTTCGGCTCACATTCTGCCGGGCAGGTCTTCTTCGAGAATCTCGAACTGCTGCTGCGGGAGCAGAATCCTAACCACATTGATTTGGCGAAGGTCTACCTGATGGCCTTGTCGCTCGGCTTCAAAGGCAAGTATTACGGAATGGATGATCGCGGAAAGCTGGCTCGCTATCGCCAGCTACTCTTCAACTTCATTTATGGTCGAGAACCCGACCTGGATGATGAAACGCGTTATGTCTTCCCCGAAGCCTATTACCACAACGTACGCGAAGAGAGCCAAAGAAAACTGTCAGACCCGCGCAAGTGGATCGTCTTACTGTGCCTCGTGTTGGCCGTCTATACGGCGGCGACGCAGGTGTTCTGGATGAAGCTGACGCAGGAGTTGAACACAGTCAATCAAAGTATTACGAAAATAATCGGCGAACTTAAAGCGCAACCATAAGCGGCGTATCACGCCAGACTTGAAGCCATGCTTTCCCCCACTTCGCTTTATATTCTACTGGTCTTCCTTTTGCTGGTGCTCGGCATAATCTTTCTCTATGTCGTCATCAGGAAGGCTCGCCGCGCCGCTGCTCCGCCGGAAGCAGAGATCGTCGCAGCCCCTGCGGGCGGCGAACCGTCGCATGCCAGCCTCAAGGCTACGAGCCTTGACCTCAAACTCTCCTTCAACAAAGCCATACGGCGCATGCGCCTCTACGGGAAAGGCTCTCGCTACAGGACTCCCCTGTACTTGTTGATCGGCGAGACGCATTCGGGCAAAACAACTCTCCTCAGCCATACCGGCATGGAGCTTCTGGCGAACGCGCCGGAAGAGCAGCGTACGGGCATTAAGCAGGGTCTCAACTGGTTCTTCTTCAATCAGGGAATCGTGCTGGATGTTGCGGGAGATTTGGTGCTGCGCGCCGATGGCGCAACCTCGAACGTCAAAGGCTGGAACTACCTTACCAAACTGCTCCGGCGTTATCGTCCCGAACGACCGTTGGACGGCATCATTCTGGCGATTCCTTGTTCCGATCTGGTGGGAACGTCTAGTCAAAGTCCCGAGTTCAAACTCAAGCTTGAGCAGAAAGCGCAGAGTCTCTACAACAAACTCGTGGACGCACAGAAGCATCTTGGACTCAGTTTCCCCGTCTACGTTCTCATCACCAAGTGCGACGAGGTGACGGGATTCAAGAGCCTCTGCCATGAAATACCCACGCGGCGCGATGAAATGTTCGGCTGGTCAAGTCCTTACACGCGCGAGGTCGCCTATCGCGCGGATTGGGTGACGGAGGCGTTTCAAAATCTGCATGGTTATCTCTTCGAACTTCAAACGGAAATCTTTACAGAGCACGCACGCGTCGCAAATAGCGACGAGTTCTTCATGCTGCCGACGGAGATACGTGCGATGCGTGCGCCGCTGCAAATCTATCTTGATCGGATTTTCAAAGAGAGCGCCTATCACGATCCATTCTTCTTAAGAGGCATCTATTTTTGCGGAGACAGCACCGCCGCAGACGAAGTTCCCGCTCCGGCTGTCGTACTGACTCCGACTGAACCGAAGATTCACTGGCAACTGCCGCAACACAGTTCTCCTCAGCCAATAACGGCTGTAGCCGTGACGCCCCCCGCGCCGCCCGTGAAGAAACATGCTTTCTTAGAACATCTGTTTGAGAGAAAAATTTTTCAGGAAGAATTGTTAGCGCGGCCTATCAACCGGACGGCGCTTTCACGCAATCGCATGGTGCTGGTTGCGCAAGTGCTGTCGGTCGCGATCCCTCTCATCGGCATTCTCGGAATACTGGCGACTTATCCCGCGCTCAAAGAGCGTGTGGCGACCTTCTACACTTACCTCGCCAGAGAAGAACAAGACCTCAAAGCGATCAAAGCCGAGAAGGAGAGCGGCGTTATAGAGGATCAGTCACGGGGCAGGGAAGCGCGTCTGTTCGAGGCGATGTCGAACATGAGCGGAAAGAGATTGATCTCGCCCTTCATACCCGGCTCCTGGTTCAGCAATGTCAGAGAGCAGAGCGGCGATTCCATCAGCGGCGCGTATCAATTCGTGGTTTACGATTCGCTGCGCCTCCGTCTGGATTGTCGCACCGAGAGTAAACTGATCCCCCTGCCGTTGTCTCAAGCCTGCTACGCTACTGTCGGCATTGCCCCGGAGACGGCCTTGAACAAGTGCGCGTTTGAGAACGACTACTCCGCAAACTCCGTCCATACGTTCATCGAGAGCTTGAACGAATTGATTCAAAATCGCGCGCGTTACAACCGGCTCATCAGGGATGACAGCGGCGACCCGAACGATCTCAACCAACTGCTGCGCTACTTCGATCATGCACAGTTGCCCGCCGATTTCGACGTACACAATAGTCTCTTCGTGCAGGCTCTCAGAACCTCTCTGCGTCCTCCGCTGCGTACAACCGACCAGAGCGTGTACGACCGTGGCGCGTGCAAGGTCGAGGGCATGATTCAGGATATTTATGATCGGACGTTTAAGAATCAGAACGTGACGTATGGTTATCTGGGCGATATTACGAAAACGGAAATACTTTTGGCGCGACCGGAAAATTCGTGGCTTGCCAATCGCGTGTTCGAGTATCCGTCCGCTTTTCAAGGGCTGACGTTTGCCGCCGGTCTCAGCGAACTCAAGCGCGCTCTCAACGATTTATCCAAAGAGAAATTCATGTCCCGCGATTACGGGACGCAGCCCGGCACGCCGCTCGAACCTGAGCCGCAGTTTCATCATCAAGCCCGCAGCACGCTCATCTGGGATAAAGCGACTCTCCAACAGGCCGTCGATCTCTACAAAGAGTATGACAACTTCGTAAAAAACAAATCTTACAACCGGCTCGATACGCTGGACAGCAGTGTCAAACGTGCGGCGCGAAACGATCTGTCGAGAAAGCTCGCCGTGCTCATTGCGCGCGCGCCGCGTCGCGGTCTGCCTCAACGCATGGCGGGCGAATCGGCGCGCAAAGCAAGTCTGCGTGTCGAGATTAAAAGTCTGGTTGAAGCGCAGGATTTGTTATCGAACCTGCTCGACATCTCTCGCAGCCTGCGCATTGATGTCGGGCTGCGCAGCATCGTCGTCAATCAAATGGCCTCTTTGATGAATGCCATTGATGAAGAGTTCTACGACGGAAGTTTTTATACGATGGCGCAGGAGGGATTCTCTTGGTGGACTTCGGACATCACGTTTCACTCTTACAGGGCATTTGGCGCGAGCAATCCGGACGAACTGGAAGTTTACCTCGCCATGCAGAGAGAGGACATAGCGGAGTTGGCTCGCCAGTATGCCGCGCCCGTGCTCGGTTTCGCGGCGGCGCAAAACATCTCTCTGCGAAGTTCTGTGGACTGGAAAGAGATACTCGACCAACTCGATAAATACGATGCCAAGAAACCGGGCAACACTGTGACCGTGCTGGAAAACTTCATCCGCTTTGAAATGGATAAAGTCAAACTCGATAACTGTTCCTCTATCGTTGGCAGTTCAAATCTTCAACTGGATTATTTCATACGGGTGCGCAACTCTCTGCGGCAGCCCTTCTACTTGCGTTGCAAGACGCTGGCGGATGCGGAGATGGCGCGTGCCAACCGGCTCGCGCGACAGAGTGAGCTATTAGCGAGAAGGGGGAAGGAAGTCGAGTTTTATCAAGGTCTCAAAAGCTACACGGACATTCAGGATACATTCAACCGGACTCTGGGCGGTAAGTTTCCCTTTTCCAAACTGCCCGAGAGCGAACCTTTTAAGGAAGCCGACCCCGAGAGCATCAACGCATTCTTTGAACTGCTGGCGAAGAACAAGGAAGCCGCCACCAACATTCTGAAGCAGGCTCCTAACTACAACATCTCGTCGCAAGAGGCTCTTGATTTTCTCGAACAGATGGAGGCGGTGCGCGTCTTCTTCGATGCCTTCCTCAGCAAGAAGCAGGTGTATCCGGCCTTTGATTTCAGCCTTCGCTTTCGTGCCAACGAAGGAAAAGAGATCGGCGCGAATCAGGTTATAGACTGGGCTTTCGATGTCGGGAAGCGGCGGTTTCATTACCGCGACACAGTTCCGTCGGGCATGTGGGGATACGGAGAGTCGCTCAGCGTGTCTTTGCGTTGGGCTAACGATTCGCCGACCATCCCCGCTTTCAAATTCGATCCGCTCTCGCACATGAAGCTCGAAGGACAGACTGTGACGCTGACCTACAACAACAACTGGTCGCTGCTCTATTTCATACTCAAACACAGGGGAACGCGTACGGATTTCAAAGAGGGTGTAGACATTGAACCTTACACGCTCAAGATCGAAATCCCGACACAGCCCAACGCGAAGCTGGCGAATAAAATTCAACAGGCGCAACCCGAAACCCTGCGCACAAAATCCGTCGAAGTCTTCATGCGTATCGCCCTGATGGCTCCGGGCAAAAAAGACTCTCAGGAACCTCTGATTCTGCCGGACGTTTTTCCGACCCGCGCCCCGCAGCTCATCGAACGCCGTCCAGACACACAGCAAAGTCGAGAGAACAGGAGTAATTAATGAGCGCCGTAATAATCCCTGATCGCGTTGATTGGGAACAATTGTCGTCTCCGATTTCCGAAGAGCAGCCAGCGGGCGAATATCTGCGCTATGAAGGAACTTACGACCGCATACGCGAAGCGCGTCGTGAAGATGATGCGACGCTGACACAGGGCATCTACAAAACGGAGTTGAAGAAAGCCGATTGGCGAGAGGTGGAGCGCATCTGCGCAGACGCGTTGGCGCACCGCTCGAAGGATATACAAATCGCCGCGTGGTTGATGGAAGCGTGGCTGCGTCTGCGCGGGTTTTCCGGTTGCCGCGACGGATTTCAACTCCTGACACAACTCTTAGAGAAATACTGGCCGGTTCTGCACCCGCAACTCGAAGAGGGCGACGCGGAACACCGAGTCGGGACGTTTGTGTGGATCAACGAAAAGCTCTCCATGCAACTCAAACTGATTCCCCTCACGTCTCCTCAATCCGCTGACCTGCTTCCTTATTCTTTCGCCGACTGGGAAATGGCCTGCCATCTGGAACAGTTAGCCGAGCGCAATCCGAACGCGCCGCCAGCGACGGACAGCAATCAGGTTAACCTGACGCGCTTTCAGGCGAGCGCGATGCAGACGACAACACAATCCTATCTGAAACTTTTCGATGATTTGAACGGCACCGCAGAGGCTTGTCTGGCTCTGGAAGCTTTGCTCGAAGAGAAATTCGGAGGGCAGTCTCCCGGCTTGCAACGATTCAAAGAAACGCTCGGCAACCTTCAACACCTCGTCGCGGATATTTTGCACGCGCGCCCCGACGCATCCGAACTCTCCTACACCGAGCAGGAGACGCAACTCGCCGCCGCCGTAGAAGGCCATGAGACGGGGTCGGAGATATGGAGCGCACATCCCATTCGCAGCCGCGCCGAAGCCTACTGGCGACTGTCAGAAGCCGCCGATTATCTCTTGAGGACGGAGCCGCACAGCCCGACTCCTTATCTGGTTCAACGCGCCGTCGAATGGGGCAGCATGAATCTGTTTGACCTCTTGCAGCAGATCATTCGCAACGAAGGCGAGATGGAAGAGATCAACCGGCTACTTCGTTTGTCAAACAAAGAGGGAGGAGGATGACGAAGATGTGAAACTCAAATTCAAACAACCGTCGCGCAAAATAGTCATCGCCCCCCAACTCACTTACAAAGGAGATTAAGATGCCTGAAAGCATACAACATAAACTGGACAGGGTACGTCCCCCTAGAGTCCAGATAACTTACGACGTTGAGACGCTCGGCTCCATCGTCAAAACAGAGCTTCCCTTCGTGGTTGGCATCATGGCCGACCTGTCCGGTTACGACAAAAAGTTGAGAAGGATGCCGGATGCCAAACGGCCACCGCTCAAAGATCGCAAGTTCGTGGAGATTGACCGTGACAACTTTAACGAGATCATGGAGAGACTTGCGCCGCGAGTAACGGCTGGCGGCGTCGAGTTGGAGTTCAAAACGTTGGAGGACTTCAATCCGATCAACGTGCTGCGCAACGTCCCGGCTTTGCGGACGATGTTTGAAAGCCGCACGCGCCTGTCCAACCTGCTCGCCAAGCTGGACGGTAATCCGGCGTTGCAGAAAAGCCTCGTGGAAGCGATCAAAAACCTCTCCGCAAACTCGGATGACAGGCAAGCGCTTCAGGCATACATAGAAGTGAATCTGCACGATCAGGCAGGGCAGGGAGAAGCGCTAACGCCGTTCGACGCGGATGCTCTGGTGAAACTCATCCCCGCTGCCCAGCAGAAAGTCGTCAAGAATTACATCGTCGAGCGTTATCCCGACACGGTGACGCCCGACGTGGCGACGATGGCGGCGGGAGTTGACGATTCCGCGCAACAGACAGAGCTTAAAGCGCACATCCTTGAGCAGTATCCTTACGTGGTAACAGGCGACGCGGCAACGCTGGCGGCGGCCATCACCGATGCTGCTCAACAGACAGCACTCAAAGCGCATATCGCTAAGACGTATCCCTCGACGGCAGCAACAGCGCCGACCGATCTGGCGGCCATCATCGCCGCCCTCAGCGATACCCAGCGCAGAGAACTCAAATCTCATATCGCGCGGACGTATCCCGACACGGTGACGGACGAAGTCAAAGACCTTGTGGCTCGTCTCAGGGATGCCGACAAAGACGAACTCAAAGACTTTATCTTGGCGACGTGGGACATGCCTTCCGTCAGTGTCAAAACAGCCAGAGAAGGTCTCGGGTCAAAGGTCTCGCTGACAGTCTTGATGAACTCCCTCAAAGCTCATGAAAAGAAAGAGCTGACAGACTACATCGAGAAGACTTACCCAGCCCAGCCAAGCGAGCCGAAAGGAGATGCGTGATGAACGAACAGGAAGCACAGAAGCAAAAAGAAAAGAGAGCCGCCGCCACCGCCTTAAAGGATAAGCCGGTGATCAACAATCTGGTGCGTAGAGACCCGGATGAAGATCAGTATGTGAACGCGGCGGACATGGTCGGAGAATTATTCTATGAGTTGAAAATGTCTGAGGACAAGAAGGCCATTTCCAACACACAGGTTCCCGACAACGAAGAACTCCTGAACTGGCTCGAAAAGCACCCTGAAGAAATCGTCGGACTGCTCGTGCATCGCATTGCGCAACTCGACGAAGAGATAAACGAGCATCTGAGCAATGAGGTCATGCACGACCCGAATTTCCAGACTCTCGAGGCGACGTGGAGAGGACTACATTACCTGGTTTCACACACCGAAACCGGAGATAAGTTGAAGCTGCGGATACTCGACGCCACGAAAGACGAGATTCGCGACGACCTCGCAAAGGCCATAGAGTTTGACCAGAGCGTGCAGTTCAAGAAGATTTACGAAGAGGAGTACGGCACGTTCGGCGGCTCGCCTTACAGCATGCTGCTCGCGGATTACTTCTTTGAAGGAACGCAACCCGATCTGGATTTCCTTGAGAGGATGTCGGGCGTGGCGGCGGCTGCTCACGCGCCCTTCATCGCGGCGGCTGCTCCGGGTCTCTTTGATCTGGAACGTTTCGCGGACTTGAACAACCCGCGCGACCTCACAAAGATTTTCGGCAGCACGCTGTTCGCCAAGTGGAAGGCGTTCCGCGATAGCGAGGACTCGCGTTACGTCGCGCTCTGTCTGCCACGCTTCCTGTTGCGTACGCCCTACGGCACGGACGACTACAAGAAGATTAACAAGGAGACGGGCGAGTACGACAAGGACGACAGGACGAAAGAACCCAAAAAGGAATCGCTGGTTGGCCGCGCTCCCGCAGACGAAATCAATTTTCAGGAGCGTATGTCGCGCAACGGCGATAGAGACAATCCTTCGGACGACAAATTCCTGTGGGGCAATGCTGCCTACCTGATGACCGAACGCATCACCAATGCCTTCAGCCATTACAAGTGGACTGCCGCCATCCGTGGCGTCGAAGGCGGAGGTTTGGTCGAGGGGTTGCCCGCCATCAACTTCCAGACACATGAAGGAGACGTTGCCTTCAAATGTCCCGTCGAAGTCTCGATCACAGACCGCCGCGAAAAAGAGTTGAGCGATCTGGGCTTCATCTCGCTCGTGCATCGCAAGAACACGAATCAAGCGGCCTTCTTCGGTGGTCAAACAACTCAGAAGCCGAAGCTTTACATGGATCCGAAGGCGACGGCCAACGCACGGCTCTCGTGCTCGCTCCCATACATTCTCGCCGCTTCACGCTTCGCCCACTACATCAAGGTGATTATGCGAGACAAGGTCGGGAGCTTCCAGTCGCGCGAGAACGTCGAGAAGTTTCTCAACTCGTGGATCAGCAACTACGTGCTCCTGAATGACGATGCCTCGCAAACTTCAAAGGCTTCGTACCCTTTGCGTGAAGCGAGGGTTGATGTGACGGACATTCCGGGCAAGCCGGGTTGCTATAACGCGACCGTCTATCTGAGGCCGCATTTCCAGCTTGAAGAGTTGACGGCTTCGATCAGGCTCGTGGCGGAACTGCCGCCACCGGCAGCCGCATAACTCGTCTCGCGCCGCGAGACGGAAGCCCGAACACTTTCGTCTGCTTTCGTCTCGCGGCACAAACGGACGCGGCGAACTGAATCGTCGTCGAACTTTGAACCAACCTTAACTGAGAAGATGGAGGAACTATGGACGTAATCATTTTGGATATGGGCGACAAACCGGAAGGCGAAAGCTCGCTGAAAGGCTTTGAGAAAAAAATGGAACTGCTCTCGTTCAGCCACGGCGTCGCCATGCAGATCACCGGAGACCTGAGCAACACGGAAAGAACCTCCGGCAAACCCAATCATCAGGACATGACCGTCACCAAGTATCTCGACGCCGCATCGCCCGTGCTGAACCAGAGTTGCTGTCAGGGGAAAGGCTTCGACAAGGTTGACATCATCATCGGGCGCAACGATAGCGGTAAAGTGATCGAGTTGATGAGATATACGCTCAAGAGCGTGCTCATCTCTTCGATCTCCATCGGCGGTGGAGGCGGCGACAAGCCGGTCGAAACCGTGACGCTCAACTACAACGACATCGCCTGGACGTTCACCTCCCAGAAAGCCTCTGTCGGCAAGAACGGCGTGGTTGAAGGGACTTGGAATCTGGCGACGAATGCTGTCGATAAATAAGCATTCTACAAACCATCGTTCGCGAGTCCGACGCATCATGGCAGATTCACGCAACACCGGAGGCGCGCGTGCGCTGCTCTTCGAGCGGCTGGTTGATACCGAACTGAGTCGCACAGAAGAGTCGCCGCCGTTTCGCGTGCTGACGAGGCAAGAACTGTGGCAGTCGGTGAGCAGGGAACTGGGGCGGTTGCTTAACTCGCGCTGCCCCGTCCCGCTCAAACTCATCGGCGCAGAGGAGAGGAATGTCATCAACTACGGCATCCCCGACTTCACTTCTCTTTCGCCGCAGAGCGCAGATGATCGCAAACTCATCGCCTCGATCATCGGCCAGACCATCACTGCCTTTGAGACGCGCCTGCGAAATGTGCAGGTGACAGCCGAATACTTTGCGGACGATGAACGCACGCTGCATATCTCGGTTGAAGCAGACCTCGTGACGGATACGGTCATCGAAATTCGCTCGTACGCGGAGTTCAGTTCATCGGTCGAGCCGGTTTCGTTTCCCATCGTGCTGCACAGTAAAACCGGAATCATGGAAATTTATGAGCGATAGAGAAGAACTGCTGCAATTCTATCGAGACGAACTGAGCTACCTGCGCCAGATGGGCAGGGAGTTTAAAAAACAGTACGCGAAGCTGGCGTCGCGGCTCGAAATCAGCGACAACGAGTGCGCCGATCCGCACGTCGAGAGGCTGATTCAATCCTTCGCCTTCCTGACGGCACGCCTCCAACGTAATCTGCGCGACGAGTTTCCAGAGATTACGACTGCCTTGCTCGGCACGCTTCATCCACAGTTGATAAACCCGATTCCGGCAATGGCAATCGCCCAGTTCAAGAGCGATCAAAAGACGACGACGGGTAATCTCGTCCCGCGTTTTACGAGGCTCTTTTACGACACGCCGGAAAAGCTGACGTGCCGCTTTCGCACCTGTTATCCCGTTACGGTGTGGCCGCTCAAAGTCTCAGCCGCAGGTCTCAGAGACCCTGGGCAGATACCCTTCCTCAGTACGGAGACCAACGTGGCGGCTGTGCTGCTCCTTGAATTGGAGTGTACTCAAGGCTCATTTAAGGAGTTGGAGTTGGAGCACCTGCGCTTCTTTCTGAACGGCGATGCGATAGCGGTCAACACGCTCTACGAGTGGTTGTTTAGTCATATCAGCAAGATCGCACTCCTGCCGGAAGGTACGAAGAAACCCGTCTATCTGCCGCTCGATTCGATCAAGCAAGTGGGATTCGGCGTCGAAGATGAGGTGCTGCCGTATCCGTCAAACGCGCATCCGGCCTACAGGCTCTTGCAGGAATATTTTTCCTTTCCCGCCAAGTATCACTTTTTCGACCTGCACAATCTTCAACAACACGGTTCGACAAAGAAGCTGCAAATCTTCTTTCTGTTCGACCAGATACCGGCACGCAATCCGGCGATCAACACGAAGACTTTCAGCCTCGGTTGTACTCCGGTCATCAATCTCTTTGACAAGACGACGGAGCCGATTCGTCTCGACCACAAAAGTTTTGAGTATCCGCTCGTCGCAGACAAACGCCGTGAAGCCACGACGGAGATTCACTCTATTCTTTCAGTTTCGGCTTACCCCGATCCTTACAAAGCGTCCGAGAAATCGGCCGAGAAATTCGAGCCTTTCTATTCTTACAATCATTACATGGACGGCTCAAAGCACAGAGCGTTCTGGCATGCCACGCGGCGAAATTCAAATCGCAAAGAAGTTCCCGGCACGGAGATGTTTCTCTCTTTTCTCGACCTTAATTTCAGACCCACCGATCCGCCGGTTCAAACCGTCTACGCGCATACGCTCTGCACTAATCGTGAACTGACGATGACGATGATGGAAGATGCGCCGCTCCAACTGGAAGAGAAGTTGCTGGAATACGACATCGCTTTGATCGGCAGGCCGTCGCTCCCGCAATCGCCTCAACTGGGCGGCCCGACCACTTGGCGGCTCATCTCTCATCTATCGCTCAACCATCTCTCTTTGTCTGAGGGGAGCGACAGCTTGCACGCGCTGCGTGAAATACTCGGACTTTACTGCATCTCAGACCGCCCTTCGGCGCTCAATCAGATCGCAGGCATCACGCAGATGAGCATTGCCAGGAAGAGCATGTACATTGGCGAAGATGCGTGGCAAGGATTCTGCCGGGGCACAGGCATCACGCTCACCTTTGATGAAGATTTGTATCGTGGCAGCGGCGCGTTTTTACTGGGCGCAGTCCTCAACAGCTTTTTCGGTTTGTACACGGCTGTCAATTCGTTCACCCAACTGACGATTAAGAAACTCTCACAACCCGAAAGGATTTGGAAACAGTGGGAACCGAGGGCTGGCGACGGTGCCCTCACGAGCGCAACGAGCACAGGAAACTGGAAAACATGGAATCCTATGGCTGGGGAAAAAATCATTCTGTAAAGGACTGGCTCTTCGCGGAAGGCTATCGCTTCGATTTTTTTCAGGCGGTCAGGCTGCTGGAAACAATCTATTCGCCGGAGAAGTCTCTGAAGGATAAAGGTGTCGAGTCAGACACCAAAGCTCTGCTTTCTCAGTCTTCTAAAAGCAGTGCGACATCTCTTTTCACTGTTCCCGACAGTGAGCGAGTTGAATCTTTCGTGCGCTTCAAGTCGGCTGTCGGGCTGAGCTTTCCGGCCAGCGATATCAGCGAAGTGAGACTTCAGGAGTTTCCGCAGGGTTCGCGTCCCGTGCTCAAACTTAAAGCACGACACGATCTGCGTCCCGTCCCTGCCGTCAAGACCGGGATGCCGCTCACGGAGATGACCGTCAACCTGTTGGGACTGGCGGGCGCGCTTGGCCCTCTGGATATGCCCACGACCGAGTTGATCATCGAACGTACGGCAAAGAAGGACACGGCGCTCAAAGATTTCTTAGACATCTTCAATCACCGGCTCATCTCTTTGTTGTACCGGATCAGAAAGATGCACCGCATCGGACTGGAAGACGAACCTCCCGGTCAGGATAAAATCTCCAAATATCTCTACTCCATCATCGGCCTCGGCACGGACGGGCTGATGGGGCGCATGTTGGTCAGAGACCGTTCGTTGCTGCATTATGCAGGGCTGCTCAGCCAGCAACCGCGCTCCATCGTCGGCCTCGAACGCATCCTCTCCGATTATTTTAAGGTCAAGGTCAGGGGGCAGCAGTTTGTCGGCCAGTGGTACGAGTTGGAAGAAGAACAGTGTACGAGGATCGGCGAGAGGTCTGGACAAAATCATGTGTTAGGCAAGGGAGCTGTCGTGGTCGGCAAGCGCGTCTGGGATCAACAGGCGAAAATAGAAATCCGTCTGGGCCCTTTAACGTATCAGCAGTTTGTTAATTTCATTCCCAACGGATGGGGATACAGCGCGCTCTGCGACTTAACGCGCTTCTATCTGGGCGATACGCTGGACGTGAGTTTTCGACTGATCTTAAAGGGCAAAGAAATTCCGCCGCCGATGCTGGGCATGGCGGACGAGCCGCGACTCAGTTGGACTGCGTGGCTGACCGCACCTCAGTCGAGTCTCGACGAGACACAGACGCCGCGTGCGGGTCTGTCCTCTATGATGAAAGAGGCAGCAGATGATTCGCAGGTAGTGCTTGCTCTGAGCGCGATGCCCGCCGAATTCAAGTCTGAGAAGCTGCCGCTCCTGTTTAATCTGCCCCGCACACAACTGGACGAACTGATCGGCAGGATGAAGGTGCGGATTTACACTAAATTTGAAACCATCATGAAGCAGGGCGACGACGGCGAGAGCATGTTTGCGATTCGAAGCGGGAGAGTGCGTGTGACTCGTCGCGGGGAGAATGGAAATGAGATCACGCTCGGCATACGCAGCAGCGGGGAGTGTTTCGGAGAGATGTCGCTTCTGCTCGGTAAACATCGGGAGGTGACGGTCATCGCCCTTGAGGAATGCGAGATTTTAGAGCTTCGCAAAAGTGACTTCGACGAGTTCGCGGCGCGAAATCCTCGTTGGAGTAAGACCTTGAAAGCCTACCGCTACGGCCAGTTCGTCAAACAGCGGTGATAAATTTTGGCCTGCGTCCGAAGAGTGACCGCTGTAGCCTGACCAAAGCAGCCCGACCAATGGTTGCTAATCGCAACGAGACAACGAGACGAACATGAGTTCCACCTATCTTCAAAAAACACTTCGACTCACGGTGACAACGCCGCTCGGCGACAACAAACTCTTGCTCAAGGCCGTCAGCGGTGAAGAGCAAATATCCGATTTGTTCCGCTTCAGGCTGGAGATGGTTTCGGAGAATCCGAAACTCGACTTCAGCGCCATCCTCGGCAAACACGTTACCGTCAAGCTCCTGCTCAACGACGGCTCAAAGCGTTATATCAACGGCGTCGTCGGGCGCTTTATACAAGAGGACAGCCGTGTCCGGCTCACCACCTATTACGCAGACATACACCCTTGGCTGTGGCTGCTCACCAAGACGCGCGATTGTCGTATCTTCCAAAATAAGACTGTGCCGCAAATCATCAAGGACGTTTTCGATGAACTCGGGTTCAAAGACTACCGGGACGATTTGAAAGGCACTTATCCCGCGCTCGACTACTGCGTCCAGTATGACGAAAGCGCATTCAACTTCGTCTCAAGGCTGATGGAGGATGCCGGAATCTTCTACTTTTTCGAGCACGCGGAAGACAAGCACACGCTTGTCCTCGGCGATGATTCCGATGCACACAAGTCTTGCCCCGGATTGAAAGAGGCGCGTTACCAGCAAGCCAGCGTGTCGCACACGGACGATCATGTCATCACGCGTTGCTCCATCGAAGAGCAGGTCGTGACGGGCAAGTTCGCGCACGACGATTTTAATTTTGAGACTCCGAGCACAGACCTCAAAGTCGAAGTCGCGGGCGAGGGAAGCGAGTTGAGGATTTACGAATATCCCGGCGGCTTCCTCAAAAAAGACGACGGCGAGAAGAGAGCCAACCTGCGTCTCGAAGCCTGCGAACAGCCCGGAAAAATCCTGCGCGGCGAAAGTCATGTGCGCGCCTTTACTTCCGGTTTCAAGTTCGACCTCAAAAATCATTATCGCGCCGATGCCAACAAAACTTACGTCCTCAGCCGCGTCTCGATTGCGGCGACTCAGGAGAGTTACACCAACTCTTTCGAGGCTTTCCCGCTGGATGTTCCTTTTCGTCCTCAGCGCGTGACGCCGAAGCCTGTCATCACGGGGACGCAGACCGCAATCGTCGTCGGCAAGTCCGGCGAAGAGATTTGGACGGACAAGTATGGCCGTATCAAAGTGCAGTTCCATTGGGATCAGAGAGGCAAAAACGACGAGAACAGTTCCTGCTGGATACGCGTGGACTACGGCTGGGCTGGAAAGCAGTGGGGCAGCATCTTTCTCCCGCGCATCGGGCAGGAGGTCATCGTCAGTTATCTGGAAGGCGACCCCGACCGCCCGCTCGTCACAGGCGCGGTCTACAACGCACAGCAACTCGTGCCCTACACTTTGCCCGCCGAGCAGACCAAGAGCACCATCAAGAGCAACACTTCAAAGGGCGGAGGCGGCTTTAACGAAATTCGCTTTGAGGACAAAAAAGACTCCGAGGAGATGTACTTCCACGCGCAGAAGGATCAGTCGATCAAGGTGCTCAATAACCGTACGAAAGAAGTAGACAAGAACGAAAAGAACACGATCAAAGGGACACGCGACCAGACCATCACGGGCAACGAGACGCACACGGATGAAGCGAACTTCACGCACAAGGTGACGGGCAACTACGAGTTGAAAGTGACGGGGAATCTGACCATTGATGTCACGGGTTCAGTCACGTTCAAGTCGGCACAGTCAATGACACATCAAGCGCAAATGTCCATGACGAATGAAGCGCAGATGTCCATCACGAACAAGGCCGGAATGTCTATGACGAATGAAGCGCAACTGGCCATCACCAACAAAGGCAACGCCTCGAACACGGTCGAGTCGGGCGGCATCACAACGGTCAAAGGCGCGCTAGTTAAGATCAATTAAGCGAAGATGAATTAAGCGAAGATGAATTAAGCGGCAGGGCGCGCGGTTGCGCGAGTGTAAACGGATGATGGTTGAGAGCGAGAAGCACGTCGAGTATCACGATAACGGGCAGGTGAAGGAGAGCTGCGTGCTCGTAGACGGCCAGCTTGACGGAGAGGTCGTCACGTATACGGAGGCCGGTCGCATCACGCAGCAGGCCAATTTCACGAAAGGGAAACTGAACGGCGACGCCGCCATCTACGACGATAACGGTTTGCCCGCACAAAAGATAACCTTCAAGGACGGCCAACTCGACGGCCAGATGTTGATTTACAACGAAGGCATCTTGCAGATCATGTGTACGTACAAAGACGGGCTGCAAGAGGGCGACTTCATCACGTATGACGAAAAAGAAAGTGTAATTCATCGTGCGAAATACGCGGCGGGGAAGCTAAATGGAGAGGCAGTCTGGTATAATGACGCCGGTACTCTCATCAAGCGGTCGCAGTTTCGAGACGGCAAACTCGACGGCGTTACCATCGAATATTATCCGAACGGTCAAGTCCAGACGGCGTCACAGTACAAGGCTAACAAATTACACGGAGAAGTCGTCGGATACTCGCCGGAAGGGTTAGTCGTCCTGAGGGCTTATTACATAGACGGCAAGCCCGCGCCCTTTCCTCTTCTGCCGCCCGTCGCCTGATGCTTCAACATCTCGCCGCGAAAGGATGGTCTTCCGAAACAATGGGATTTCAGGTGTGCATGGGCGCGATGCTCCAATGTAGCTTCGGTGCCGCGCCCAGTTCGCTGGTCGTGCTGCCGCAAAACCGCGTGCTGACAGGGACGCCGGATGCTAACATCATGGATAATAAACCGTTGGTGAACATCATGCCTTTCGGCATGTGCAGTTCACCGGCCAATCCTGCGGTCATAGCGGCCACCGCCGCAGCCCTCGGCGTCCTGACGCCCATGCCGTGCGTTCCCGTCACGCCCGCTCCTTGGGTCACGGGCGCGCCCACAGTCCTGCTCGGCAATATGCCCGCGCTCAATAACACTTCCAAGCTGATGTGCGCGTGGGGCGGCGTGATCCAGATCGTGAGTCCGGGAGAGTTCACCGTGACGCTCCCTTAAGTCACATTCTACGTATTCGGCAAGAGCGGTTCGACACCGCAGTAGTGTTTAGCATTGGTCTCCGGCAGATCGGCAGATGTGCGACCTTCCAAGAGAGACCTTAAGCAAGTTTGAGGAGTCACAAAATGAGTTACGATTTCTCATTTAGCACAAAGGCGCTCTCTTTCGTGCTGGCCGGTTCTGCCTTCGTGGGCATCATGCTGTTCATCGCAGGTGTGCTCATCGGAACGAATTGGAGAACAGAGCCTACAGCCGTCGCCAATGTAGCACGCACACAACCTGTCGCCGCGCCTCAGCCCGAACCGACGATTGCCCCGCAAGCAGAGCCGGTCATGTCTGCGAATGCGGCGATACCGCCGACCGCCGCGCCCGTCGAAGCCGACGCATCGAGCGACGCTTCAACGCCCGCCAAGCAGGCTCATGTCGATGCCGCGAGTGTGAGTGGCAGGAGATGGCAAGCGCCCCCGGCCGCCGCCGCGCCAAACGACGATGAGTTGAGAGTCGTTCAAGAGGCGGAGTCTGATGAGAGTGATGACGCTGAGGATCAGGCTTTTTCAGTTCAGGTGGGAGTGTTCGTGTCTGAGAATGACGCTCGACAACTCGTGCGACAGTTGCAGCAAAAGGGATACACCCCCATCGTTCTGGCGGCCAATGATGACGAGTCCAGATTGCGTTACTCCGTCAGGATCGGCACTTATAAGAATATGACGGAAGCCGCGCACGCTGCTTCAAACATCGCCGATCAGGAAAAACTCAAAGCGGTCGTGCGCCCGCTCGGTTCGCTCTAAATTTAGATCAGCCGTCGTGCCTGACGACGGGCAAGATAGCAGGCCGGATATTCGTAGGAATTCTCATTTGTTGAGTTTAGACTCCTCCGGCGATAGTCAAGTTGATCTTCCTCGCAATTCCGACATCTCGTCTGACGCTGCATCAAAGACAGCATAGAGGTTAAGCTGATGAGCAAGCAATCGCAGCATCCCAAACATCTCACTTCACGCCCCTCGACTGAATCGTTGAAGAACGGCGCAGTCCGGCAGTCTGCGCTTCAACCGAAGGCAGCGGGTCATCATCCACCGCTTGCCGCTCAGGGAACACGACGCACGCCCGTTGCGCCACCCGCATATCGTCCTCAGCCAGTGCCAAAAGTCTTACAGAAAAAGACAACGCAGCATGAACGTGCCGCTCTCAAGCATGAAACGGGAGCCAGGCCGTCGCCCTCTCAGTCGTCGCATTCGCCCCGGTCGCATGCGTTGCAGTCGAAAACAGCGGGCGGGTCTCATAGTGCCAGACCAACTGCGGTCGCCACCGGTTCATCAGTTCATAAGCAATCCGCTCACACCGTCAACCCTCCACAGAGAGTGCCGAAGGCTGTGCAGATGAAACAGGCCGGTACGGGAACGGCCGCACCGGCTAGACCGGCAGGACACGCGCATTCAAGCACGCGTCCCGCGCCGGGCGGCGGTTCGAAGATGAAGCCCGCCTCCGCCGCCGTCCAGCGATCTACAGGTAACAGGCCGCAGCCGGGAGTAATTCAACCGACCCTGTTCGGAGGCGTAGTAGGCGCGTGGACGGGAACGCTCTTGGGCCTCGTGACGGCAGGCCCAGTGGGCATGGTCGGCGGATTTGTCGGAGGAGCGATGTTAGGACACTACGGCGCGGAATTGCACAACATGCCCGCAAATGGCGGCGGAGCGGGCGCGCAAGGTGTGGGCGCGCAGGGTGGGCATGGTGGAGGTGCGCATGGTGCGCATGGTGCGCATGGTGGAGGTGCGCAGGTTGCAGAAGATGATGATGAGCAAGATGTGGATGTGCAGGGTGGAGGCGCAGCTGCCGGTGCTGGCGTGCGCAGAGTGCGGCGTCGCCGCGCGCGCCGGCCTGCCCGTGTCTACAATATCGGGGAGGTTATAGGTACGGATGAGTATGCGGCGGTCAATAAAGCGTTGCGCGCTGAAAACAGGGTGAGTGCTGCTGCTTATCAGGCGGCGGTGACTGCAACCCGAAACTATAGCCGAGCCCGCGTGGCTTATGACCATGACCGAAGGGCAGACCAGATACCTAACAATGCAGGAGGGACAGTCTCGCTTGATATCGAAGGCGGGCGGGTGCAGGCATATGGAAATAATCAAAACTATTTTCCCGCCGCCGGCGCGCCCTACACGGAGACAGACATAAATCCGGGTGTACTAACAGCCGGTAACTATCGCCTGATTACGCCGAACGCTCCTGTGGGCAACTATACTCATTGGGTTGGATTTAATATTACTCACGGCGGAGGGAGGTGGATAAGGGTTTGGAATCATGTCCTCGGTTATTGGAGAAATTGGAATGAGGCGACACGAACCGACGCCGACTTAGCGGGGCACGTTGGAGGCGCGGAGCCGGTCGATACGCGGACGCCAGCCGAAAGAAGGTTGGCCGCAACCGGTTACACCCGAAAAATCCTCGCCCGGCACGGAGGCTTTCAGTATGTTGTGAGGGAAGAACACGCCCCTTAAAAGGAATAGGCTTTTCTCTGGAAAGGCTTTAGACTGACAACCTCTCAAGGCGGAAACAACGGCGGCACAACGCACCGCCGCAAATCGTCCTCGCGTTACCAGACAGACCCGGAGGATTTAGATAATGAGCGAAGCAACAAGACGCTCCGGCAAACCCGTTCCAACTACAGCGCAGCCGCGTAAAGGCAATGCCCGACAGACGACTCTCCAACCGAAGATGGTCAGTCGTCAGCCGCCAGCCGCGAACCAGAGCAATCGTGCGCCGGTTGCGCCTCCGGTTTACCGTCCGCAGCCTGCGCCCAGAACCTTGCAGCCGAAGATGCAGTCTGCGCCCCTCCTGCGTCTGGCAACAGCCGCGCCCACAGGTATCATCCAGGCCAATATCATCGGCGGCACTCACGCCCTGCAAGCACGTCTGAACATGTGGCACACATCCGCCCAGCGACAGTCCGCGCCGTCTCAACCGACAGCAACAGGGAACTCCGGCGCGAACATCAGCCGCACGCCGGGACGGCAAGCCGGTAGCCCACAGACCGTGCAGCGCAAGAGCGCATCGGGCGTCGAAGCGTTTCAAGTTCCGCTCCAACCCAGGAGCGGCGGCCAGCCCATCCCGGATCAAGTCCGCGCCAAGATGGAGACGGCCTTCGGCATGGACTTCTCCGACGTGCGCGTACACATCGGGCAGGAAGCAGCCGCCATCGGCGCGATAGCTTACACGTGGGGCACGAACATACATTTCGCGCCCGGCCAGTACAACCCGCACACGATTCAGGGACAAAAGCTGCTCGGCCACGAACTGTGGCACGTCGTACAGCAGAAGTCAGGCCGCGTGAGCAATCCTTTCGGTTCAGGCGTGGCGGTCGTGCAAGACCACGCGCTCGAAGCCGAGGCCGACCGCATGGGTGTGAAGGCGGCGATGACCGCACTGGTTCAAAAGCCCGGCGACTAACGGTTAAGGAATCTTGCACCATGAGTAAAATAAAGAACGCATTGCCGCAGGGAGGTGGCGCGAACACAATGCGTAGTCAGCGGACGAATAATCCACATCCATACAAGCCGAATGTCATGCAGCCGAAGGCGGCGCAGGCTTCGCAGTCGAACAGGCAGCCTGTAGCCCCGCCCGTGTACCGGCCTCAAACCGTGCCAAAGGCAGTCCAGCCCAAAGTGGCTAGTGCCGCGAGGCCGCAGGCGAAGCAGCCAGCCGCTCTTCCGGTTTACAGACCACAGCCGTTGCCTAAAGTCTTGCAGACAAAGATGGCAGCGCAGGGACAAGTGGCGAAGCCGACGGCGCCGCCAGCCTATCGCGCACAGGCAACGCCAAGAGTTTTGCAGACGAAGGCTTCTCAATCAAAGTCACCTGAGAAAAGTGTCATGCCCCCTGCCTCTTCCCGCACCATTCAGCGAACGAGAGATCGGAGAGTAATTCAGTTGCAGGTAAATTCTGGCATTGCCGACAAAGGCTCGCTTACGGCGGGCAACTGGGCAGCCATGCTGCAAACCAGCGCGTTGAACACTTACTTGTGGAAGCATGCACCGAGCATAAAGGCCGGGCAGGGGGTAAATAAAGACACGTATGAGCTGATCTGGACGGATGCCATAGAGTTCAACGACGGGACAAAAGGTGACTTGCACATGCACATGCACGAAGGAGTACTGGACATAGATCATCTGGCTGGCGGCGGCGCGTGGGTTGACGGAGGAGCAGTTAATCACGGTCAGAACTTTGGTCAAATCACGAAGCTCAACAAGACCTGTGTGGCATGGATCAATAATAAGTACGAGTCAGAGTGCTACGTCTGATGGATGTAGAGAGTAAAGAAGCCGGTCTCGTATTCTGACTTGCTTGAACTGATTTGACAGGAAGGAATCCGGTGGTGAACCTCCCCCGCACGCCAGCTTCAGCCACGGCGCAGCCACAGAAGAATAGCGCAACGCAGGCGCGAAAGATGTCAGTTGCGCCGCCCGTGTACCGCCCACAACCTGTGCCAAAGGTCTTGCAAACGAAGCGGGGACATGGAAACCCAAACCCTGCGCAATCGCGTATAATCTCAACGCCGCTGGTCGCCGCGCCGTGCCTCTCGCATACGCGACCGCAACCGGCGGTTCCTCAGCAAAGAGTGAACCCCGTTCACTCGAAGCCTCTTAACAGTAGCGTTACGCGGGTAGCTCCTGCGCTTCCTTGTCCGGTCGCGCAGCGAACAGTGGCGCAAAGATTTAAATCGGGAATCGTGCAGGCGACGAAGTTTTATCCGAACCTGCATCCGGGCGCGGCAGTCCCCATCGACCGTAGCAACATTTTCTCGCTCGATAGTTTTGCGAACCAGTACAGGCTGCACCGCGCGGGCACGCACAGCGTCAATGTCCCGAACATGAAGTACAACTTCGTGCGAACCCGTGAAGGGCAGACGCTCTTGCACAACCGTTATCGTCATCCTTCGCTCGCCGAAGGCCAACAGGTGCTCTACGCGGGCGAGGTCTTTTTCAATAACGGCCAACTGCAATGGTGGAGCAACGGTTCGGGACATTACCAGCCGGACGCGGACGGCGCGGAGCAGGCTAACTTGCCGATGGATTATTTCTACAGCTACCAGCAAGTCATCAAAGGCGAGCACACGCGCAAAAAAGGATGAGGCCGCTATGAACTCAACAAATAAAAAAGCGCCGGGAGAGCGAGGCGTCCCGCAGCCATTCAATCGGCGGGCGGGACATGCGCCTCACGTCAAGCCTGCCGTCGCCCAACTAAAGACCAGCGTGTCTGCACAGAGCATCAAGCGTCCCGTCGCGCCTCCGGTCTATCGTCCGCAAGCGAAGCCGGCAGGCGTGCAAGCGAAGATGGCCGGGGCGGCGCAGTTGAAAAGTCGTTCGGTTGCGCCGCCAGTCTACCGCCCGCAGCCCGTGCCCAAAGTCTTACAGACGAAGAGTTCACAGTTCGCGCCGCCGCAGGCACACCAACCGCCACGTCGTCCTGCTACACCGACGGTCAATCGCCCTGAGTCGGAGAAGATGGTGCAGCCGAAGATGGCCAGCTCACCACAGTTGAAAAATCATCCGGTTGCGCCGCCCGTGTACCGCCCACAACCTATCCCTCAAGTCTTACAGACTAAGAAGACCATGAGCCAGCAGGCGGGGCGAGGCCGCGCGGCTGAAGCGAATCGGATGGACGTTGTGCGGGCGGCTGCGCACAAATTTCCGGTACAGGCAAAAATGGCGAATCCGGTTCAAGCAGCCGCGGCTAAAAATGCTGCGCCCGCTCCAACGCCTTTCCCCGTTTCGGGGGTCATCCAACGGAATGCAGCGGCAGACCTGGCGGCGGGGGAACAGAATCGGGCTTATCTGGTGGCTGAAACCACCGCGCTCAGCACAGCCGGTGTTGCCGTCCATAACGTGATTAATAATGCTGCCGCGGGTCAGACCAAAGACGATGCAGCCGAGGGCTACAGGTATTTCTGGCAGACATTAATTGATGGTTTTGACGGCAAGAAGGCGGAGATGTACGAGGCGGAGATGTTGGCAAACGCAGGCCACGTTCCCATTTTGTCTACGAACGACTTGGTCGACCCGGACGTCAGAATTGTGACTGGCACGGGAGACGTAGAGGCGACGGAAGTGAAAACGATCAATTCCGACAACACCGGCAATGTGAACACGCTGATCAATGGTGCAGATAGACAGTTGGGGAATCGTATCGCCGACCTCCGCAAGATTAAGATCAGAATCGAGAGCGCGGCTAATCTCTGGCCGGATGTGAGGTACAACAATCTTAACTACATCACCAGCAACACTGACCTGAAAAATCTGATCGCCACGCCGGGGTACATTCCCAATCTGAATAATGCTAATGAAATACAGATCGAAGGTATCAATGTTCCGTATGGTGGTGGGACGCATAAACGCAATTTTTTTGCAAAAATAAAGGGCAATGGAGATGTTAATAAGTCAAGTGCCCAGGTATGGTAAGCGGTATGGTGGCGTACGCCGAGCTACTCTGCCGATGAATTATTTCTTCTCTTGCCGGCAGATCATCAAAAGAGAGCATACGCGCAAAAAAGGATGAGGTCGCAATGAACTCGACGAATAAGAAATCACCGGAAGCGAGAGGCATCTCGCAGCCATTCAAGCAGCAGGTAGGACGCGCGCATCAAATCAAGCCCGGCGTGGCTCAACTAAAGACAGGTGTGTCCGCACAGAGCATCAAGCAGCCCGTCGCGCCTCCCGCGTATCGTCCGCAGGCGACGCCGAATGCAGCGCAACCCAAGATGGCAAATGGCGCTGTGAACCGGACGCCGCCGGTCGCGCCTCCTGTCTATCGTCCACAACAAGCGCCGAAAGTTTTACAGACAAAGAGTTCATCCGCTCAAAACTCACAAGCGGGTCAAGCGCCGCGCCGCCCTGTCGCACCTACGGCGTATCGCCCGCAACAAGTGCCAAAAGTCTTGCAGACAAAAAGTTCAGCGACTCAAAGCCCGCATGCCGTTCAAGTACCGGGCAAGTCCTTTGCGCCTACGGTCTCTCATCGGGAAGCAAAGCAGCTCGTACAGCCCAAGGCCGTCTCGCCGCAGCCAAAAGCACCGACAGCCCCGACTGTGTATCGCCCGCAATCAAACGCGCTACAGTTATCCGGCGGTCGGGCGACCAACCCGACGAAGCAGCATCCTCCGAATCAGCAAACGAAACCCGCACGACCGCAAATGGCGCAAGTTCGTTCCGTTAACTCTGCGCCGGTTGGTTCGACCATACAATGTAACTTCGAACTGTACAGCCGTTTCCTCGAACACAAGAATTTCATGACGCCCAAAATACAGAAGCGCTTGCAGGAAGGTCAGGAAGCAATTCTGAAAACCCGAAAGAAACTTTCAGCGGGCGCTGGAAACATCGGCAATCAGGTAAAAACCAGCCAGGGCTACAGCTTTGCACTTACTCACCATGCAAAGGAGACTGCAAACCTCTATGCCAGCACAGGTGTGACAGGAAATCCGATCGAGGCTTGGGCTATTTCAGCGCGGCGCGCGCGAGCCGGAAACTGCGACGAATTTGCCGCTGTCACCTACTATTACCTGTTGGAGATGAACACCGGCGACGACATTAGTGTGGTTGGACTCCCAGACGTTCATCACCACTTTGTTCTCATAGGTGACCCGGCCAATCCTTCAACTGACGACGCCGTCGTGGTAGACCCCTGGCCGGCAAAAGGTTGGGCGGTGCATTATGATCACTGGGAGTACAAGGGCTCGAAGATGCAAGTAACTCTGGGCCCCACCAGATCAACAGGACAGACGCCATTAAAGACCGCCAGAACAAAGCTGAATAAGCTCGGCCACACTAAAGAACAATTCGACAAAGCGACAAACGCTATGTTTGATAAGTATGCGTCCAGCGAAAAGATGCGGACTAAAATCGACGAGATAGCTAAGGATAAGCAGCGGCGCTACTTCTGGGGTAACGAGTACACCATGAAGGAGGAACATATACAGAGTTTGAAGGCATTTGCGGAGCGAGTGAAAAAAAGAGTCAATGATCCACTCGGTCTTTCAAACGAAGACTTCGACGCTCTATACAGAAGCTGACGCGCCATGACTGCCGGACAAGCACCGACTCAAGAATGTTGTCAGTCACAGCTAACCGCATGACATAATGCGCGCGAAGTAAGTGATGTTGCCATGAAAACTGTGGAGGTTAACGCGCGATGAGTATGCGCCCCGGTGGTGAACTGGCGACGCGCCCGCTGCATTTCATCTGGATGGCGGATTGTTCCGGCTCGATGGCGATTGACGGCAAGATTCAATCTCTGAACACGGCCATCAAAGAGGCGATCCCGAACATGCAGACGGTCGCGGACGAGAACCCGAACGCGCAGGTACTTGTGCGCGCCGTCAGGTTTTCGTCTGGCGCGCAGTGGCACGTCTCGCAGCCGACGGAGGTGGCGGATTTCCGTTGGGAGGATTTGACCGCAGAGGGCGTGACCGACATGGGCAAAGCTCTCTTGATGGTCGCAGAGCAGTTGCGTATTCCGCCGATGGTCGAGCGTGCTCTGCCGCCTGTGCTCGTGCTCATCTCCGACGGGCAACCGACCGACGATTACGCGAGCGGCCTCAAGGCTCTGATGGATCAACCTTGGGGGCGCAAGGCCGTGCGCATCGCCATCGCCATCGGCGAAGACGCAGACACCGAAGTCCTCCAAAAATTCATCGGCAATCCAGAGGTGAAACCTTTACAGGCCAACAACCCGGAAGCGCTCGTCAAATATATCAAGTGGGTCTCAACCGCCGTCTTAAAATCCGCTTCCGCGCCCGTCAGTCAAACCTCCGACTCCGCAACGCCGGGAACGAACGTGCCGATCCCTATGCTGCCGGATAGCAGCCCAACCTCGGCTGACGATGTCTGGTAAGCGAGTCTGGCATGGCCGAAGAGACACACACAGCGCGTTGGCGAGTGGTCGGCCAGAGCGTGCGCGGCGCGGCGCATGTGCGCGCGGGGATACCTAATCAGGACGCTATACACTGGCTGCCCGAATCGAGCACGGGCTTGCCTTTGATTCTGGCCGTCGCAGACGGTCATGGCAGCCACAGGTCTTTCCGCAGCGAGACGGGCGCACGCCTTGCCGTCGAGACAGCCGCCGAGGTCATCTGCGATTTTCTGCGCGGGCAAAATCAAACCGAAAGTTTATCCGTTACCAAACGCGCGGCCGAAGAGTGGTTGCCGCAGGCTTTGACGCGCAGGTGGCTCGAAGCCGTCGCATCGCATCTGGCGGCGCATCCGCTTTCCGCAGATGAACTGGCCGTGTTGCGAGAAGTCCCCGCCGTAGCGTCCGCACAGTCCGCGCCGTCGAATTTGCCTGTTGCATACGGGACGACCCTGTTGGCCGCTGCCGTGGCCGCAAGGTTTATACTCTACCTGCAACTCGGAGACGGCGAGATTTTGACCGTCTCGCGAGAGGGAGAAGTCACGAGACCTCTGCCGAAGGACGAGCGGCTCTTCGCCAACGAGACCACCTCACTCTGTTCGCCGGACGCGTGGCGCGATTTCAGAGTCAGCTTTCAAGTCAGGTCGAACGCGCCCCCATCTCTCATACTGCTTTCCACAGACGGCTACTCAAATTCGTTTCAAGACGACGCGGGCTTTCTCAAGGTCGGCTCAGACCTCCTTGGCATGATACGAACCACGGCGGGCGGGCTAGACATGGTTAACGAACATCTCGAATCGTGGCTCACGGAATCAACATACGCGGGCAGCGGCGATGACATCACTGTGGGACTCATCTGCTCTGAAGAGACGTTTGAAGCGCGAGCCGCAAGGGAGTCGCGTCCGTCAAGTTTGAAGAAGCGTAGCGCGAAGGATCAGGAGTTTGACCAAAGCGAAGTCGAAGTCCATGATGCGCCTGTGGAGCGAGAGGTTTAACGAATGAGCCGGATGCTTGAACGCGGGCAGAAGGTACGCACCGAATCGTCCGGGATGAGTTGCGAGGTGTTGAAGTTTCTGGGCGGCGGCGGACAAGGAGAAGTCTATGCGGCAGCGGTCGGCGGCAAGCAGGTCGCGCTCAAATGGTATTATCCGGCCTCTGCCACAAGTACACAAAGAAAAGGTCTGGAGACTCTGGCCGCGATAGGCGCGCCGAGTTCAAACTTTCTCTGGCCTGTCGAACTGGCTTCCGCCAAAGGCGTAGCCGACTTCGGTTACATCATGCCGCTGCGCGAGGCGCGTTACAAAAGCATCGTTGACATGATGAAGCGGCGCATCGAACCGAGCTTTCGCGCGCTGGCAACCGTCGGGCTTGAGCTTTCTCACAGCTTCCTGCAACTTCACGCGCGCGGGCTTTGCTACCGCGACATCTCCTTCGGAAATGCTTTTTTCGATCCTGACACGGGCGAGGTTTTGATCTGCGACAACGACAATGTCGCGGTTGATAGTCAGGTTCAAGGCGGTGTCTATGGCACGCCGCGATTCATGGCTCCGGAGATCGTGCGCGGCGAGGCTGCGCCCAGTTCGCAGACAGACCTCTTCTCTCTGTCCGTTCTTTTGTTCTACATGTTTATGATGCACCATCCGCTGGAAGGGAAGAAGGAGTTGGCGATCAAGTGTCTCGATCTGCCCGCGATGAGAAAGCTCTACGGCACGGAGCCGGTCTTCATTTTCGACCCTGTGGATGATTCAAACGCGCCCGACCCGTCTTATCAAAAGAACGCTCTAATCTTCTGGGCGATCTATCCAAAATTCCTGCGCGATCTTTTTACCAAAGCCTTTACCGAAGGCATACGCGATCCCGTGCATGGACGCGTGCGCGAAAGTAACTGGCGTGCCGTCATGGTGCGCCTGCGAGACTGCATCATCTATTGCGGCCACTGCAAGGCCGAAAACTTTTATGATGCGGAGACGCAGACGGCTGCTAACGGTGTCCAAAGTTCCTGCTGGTCTTGCAGGCGACAGTTACATCCCCCGCCGCGTCTTCGCATCGCGCGCAGCGAGGTCATGCTTAACCACAATGCAAATCTTTTCCCGCATCATCTGGATGATGAACGCAAGTATGATTTCACCGAGCCGCTTGCGACAGTCACGCGCCACCCGACAGAACAGAACATCTGGGGACTCAAAAATCTTTCAAGGCAAAATTGGTCTGCCACCAATACCAGAGGCGAGGTGAAAGATGTGTTGCCGGGACGCAGCGTGACTCTGGCGATGGGAATCAGAATCAACTTCGGGCGGGCAGAAGGTGAGATCACTTTTTGAAGTGTGTTCATGAATGAACTGGTGAGACAGAAACTTTGCGAGGTCGTCCTCAAGCATGGCAGACCGCTGCTCTCCGACCCACGCCTCTGCGAAAGCCTGCTCAAAGATTATTGCGGCCAATATAAAAAAGAAATTTTCGTACTCGTCTGCGCCGTGCGCGAGCAAGTCGCCGCAGACCTCCTGACTTCACAGACGAGCGTTCCGCGAGAGATTTTACACACGCTGCTGATCAAGCGTTTGCAGAACAATCTGGCCTTGACCGAGGATGCTTCAAGGTGGGCTGTAGAGTCTTGGTCGCTGGCGCTCGCCGGGTTGCCGTCTGAGGACGCGCAAAAACTTTCTACTCAACCCCGTGAAGTTGACGAAGCCGACTCTCTATCGAAAGCAAAAGAAGGACGCTCCTCTTTCTCATCTCCAACGCTGAAATTTGAAGGCGAGATGATCGGCAGGTGCGAGAAGTCCGTGCGTTCGGTCGCCTGCGCTCCCGACGGCGAGAGTATCGTCTGCGGAAGCGACGATGCCACGATCCGGCTCTGGCGTTTTGACACGCGACGGATGGAGATAATCTACAAGTGCGCTGGAGCCGTCACCTCTGTCGCTTTCTCGCCGGATGGCTTGTGCGTCGCGGCGGCGTGCGAAGCGGACTCGCACGGTTCAAGCCCGCGCATCAGCATCCTCGAACTTCAAACCGGAGAGATGATCGAACTCGGAGAATGCAGTGGCCGCGACGCAAAAATCGCTTATTCGCCGGGCGGTTACAATCTGGCGGTCGCCAGTACTGACACGGAAAACAGTCTACGAATATGGAATTTGCACACGGGTTACGCACGCATCTTCAAAAGCGACGCGAGCGGTCTGTCTTCCATATCTTTTTCGCCTGTTGCGAAAAGTGTCGCTACGGGTGAGAGCAATTTGAGCCGCGCTTCGCTTCGCATATATGATCTGGATGCAGATCAACCACGTATCCTCGGTCATTGTGATCGACGTATAACCTCCGTCGCATTTTCCCCCGATGGCAAACACCTTGCCACAGGAAGCTGGGACGAGACCGTCCGTTTATGGAATGTGCAGACGGGACAGGTACGCGTCCTCGCAAAGAATTGCTCCCGCATCAACTGCATCGCCTTCTCCCGAAACGGCGAACACATTGCCGCTTGTTCCCTCGACGGAAGGATTCGTATTTGGAATGTGAACACGGCAAGGTCGCGCACTATCGGAGAATGTCATGGCATCAACTCGTCCACTTTCTCAGCCGACGGGCGAAGCATCTTTGCAGGAAGTTTGGACGGTACGCTTCGACAGTGGCCTCTTTCGACACCCTTGTAAAAGGAATTCCTGATTAGTTAAACGATTCTTCTCAGAAGCAATATTGCCCGGGGATTGTAAATCACCAGACTTGACGCGAAGTTGGCGCGATGACGTGACAGGAATTGCTAAGATAGGCTATGCTTTGACGGCTGACAGCTGTTTGAATTTTTAGCAATTCTTACGTCTTACGTGTAGGGCGCAGGGGGTGAAGCGGTCTCGAAAACCGGAGCGGGGAAACTCAACCTTGGTTCAAATCCCACCCTCTCGCCAGTAAATTGTAGCGACAAGTGACGAGTGACAAGTGACGAGCCAAACCCTATCTTGATCGTCACTTGTCACTCGTCACTTGTCACTGCCTTTGGAGAGGTGCAAGAGTGGTTGAATTGGCAGCACTGGAAATGCTGTGTACGGGGAACCGTACCGTGGGTTCGAATCCCACCCTCTCCGCCTTCGTTTGGATAAAGGATGACTGATGCAAGATGACAAGCTCGCTGCCGACGAGGCACGCCGCCTCGCGCAGCACGAAGCGCTCAAGGCCGGAGTCGAAGGCGACGTGAACGCAGAGATCGCCGCACGCGCCGACCGCCCGACGACGCGCCCCGAAGCCGAGCGTATGGAGCATGTCGCAGGAGAGTTTCGCGGCAAGGCGCTCGACGAAGTGGTCGAGACGGAGCGTGAAGTGGAACGCGCGCGCGGGATGGCGCGCATCTCGCAAGTCGTCGATTACATCTTCTACGTCATCTACGCGCTTCTAGCGATACGTTTCCTGCTCGCGCTCATGGCCGCGCGCCGCAGCGCCGGTTTCGTACAGTTCATCTACACGGTCAGCGATCCGTTCTACGCGCCGTTTCGCGGCATCGTGGCCGAACCGACGGCGGAAGGCGGCGCGCGTTTTGCGCTCTCGATCCTGCTCGCCATCGTCGTCTACGTCGTGCTGCACTTAGGCATCAACGGGCTGTTGCGGCTCATCGCGCATCGCAAGACGGAGATTTGACGACGATTTGTGCAGAGTCGCGCTCGACGCGCCTGCTATCAACGTCGCCGCGCTCCGACAGCAATCCAATAAAAAACGCATGAACAAACGAACCTTCATAAGCGGCGTGTTGGTCTGTCTACTGTTGACGGGCACGACGGGCGCAGCGCAGCGCGGGCGCGCACGGCGACCACAGCCGAAAGGCGCAATCTGCGGCGACCCGACTGTGCCGTGCAAGACGGATGCGGGTACGTTCAAGCCCTATGACCTACCGTTTCGTCTCTCCCCGCGCGCCGTGATCTGGGAGAGCGAAACGTTCTACGCAGTTATTTTGAAGAGCATCAAAGCGTCGGAAGACGATTGCCAGATATTCGTGCCGGAAGATGAGCGGCTGGCGGCGCAGGCTTTGTTTCCGCACAACAAGGTCTTCACGGATCGCGGGTGCGGCGAACCCGGCGACACTTTTTACACGGGCACACAATCGAGCGCGCATTTCATGGCCGTCTACGCAGGCCGTACGCGCGCGGAAGCCAACGCGATGCTCGCGCGTGTCAAAGCCACAGGCAAATTCGCGGGCGCAAATTTGCGCCGCATGAGCATCGGCTTCAACGGCACTTGAGATGCGCCGCGAGCTTGTTTGCGCTTCGCGTGTCGGACGGGTTAAAGTAAACAATATCGAACAGGCTGACATTGCACGGTTCGCGCATTTATCAATTTTGACAATTTATCAGACTTCGGGCTCCGCACAACGCTCGTCTCGCGAACTCCGCCAGGCCAGGAATGGAGCAACGGTAGCGTTGGCCGCGTGTGTTGCGGGTTAGTCCGGAGTCTGGCCACATCCGAGAAAGAGTTGCCGCAAAACATGCGCGCACGGGAGTTGCCGAAGCGGGCAAGGTTGGAGCACAATCCACCGTCGCCGCTTTCGTGAAACCGGACGCACACAAAAAGCGCGGCAACTCTTTTTCATTTTTTGAGGCACGCATGAAAATCAACATCAAGCGACTCGACCACGTGCAGCTTTGTGTGCCGCCCGGCGCGGAGACGCAAGCGCGCGAGTTCTACGGCGGATTGCTCGGCCTTGCGGAGATCGAAAAGCCCGCGCCGCTTCGCGCGAACGGCGGCCTCTGGTTCGAGGTCGCAGACATTCAACTCCACATCGGCGTCGAGCGCGACCAGACGAAGTCGAAACGCCACCCCGCGTTTGAAGTCGAAGATGCCCTGGGCGTCCGCACATTTCTCGAACAGAACGGCGTGCGAACGAAAGACGAAATTCCGCTCGCAGGCATGGAGCGTTTCTCCTTCTTCGACCCCTTCGACAACCGCATAGAGTTTTTCGAGAGGACCAACGGCAACGGTCAAGCGACCACTGACAACTGACAACGAGCAACTGACAACCGACAGCTTTATGGCTTATCAAGTCATCGCACGCAAATGGCGTCCGCAAACTTTCGAGGAAGTGACGGGGCAAGAGCCGATCACGCGTACGCTGCGCGGCGCGCTCGAACACGAACGACTCCACCACGCCTATCTCTTCTCCGGCGCGCGCGGCGTCGGCAAGACGACGACGGCACGCCTGCTCGCCAAAGCACTCAACTGTCACAAGTCAGACCGCCCGACGCCCGTGCCCTGCAAGACGACCGACGCCGATCAATGTTCTTCGTGCCGCGAGGTGGCCGAGGGGCGTTCGATTGACGTGCTCGAAATTGACGCCGCATCGAACACGGGCGTTGATAACGTGCGCGATTCGATCATCAACACGGTCGGCGTCAGCCCCGCGCGCGACCGCTACAAAGTCTTCATCATTGACGAAGTCCACATGCTGTCGGGCGCGGCCTTCAACGCGCTCTTGAAGACTTTGGAAGAACCGCCGCCGCGCGTCGTCTTCATCATGGCGACGACCGAGTCGCACAAAATTCCCGACACGATCCTCTCGCGCAGCCAGCAATTCGAGTTTCGCACCATCACCACCGCGCGCATCGCCGAACGCCTGCGTCTTATCGCAAAGGCTGAAAAGATCAAGGTCGAGGACGAAGCCCTGCGCGAGATCGCGCGCGCGGGCGAAGGCTCTATGCGAGATGCGCAGTCGGCCTTCGATCAGGTCATCAGTTTCAGCGACGCGAAGATCACCGTCGCGGACGTTGAAGCCGCGCTCGGCATCGCCGGAGCGGAACTTCGCACGCGCGTCATGCGCTCGATTGCCGAGGCGACGCCGAAGGATGCGCTCGCCGTCGTTGACGACCTCGTGATGCGCGGCCACGATCTGAGAAATTTTTGCCGCGATATGTTGTCGCACATACGCGATCTGCTGGTCGTGAAAGTGGCGGGCGACGCGGCGGAAGGTTTGGACGCGAACGACGCTGAGCGCAGGGAACTCGCGCTCGCGGCGAATGAGTTTTCGGAATCCGACCTCGTGCGCTTCTTCCACAGCCTGACGGAGACGGAGCGCACCTTGCGCGAAGGCGCGCACCCGCGTTATCAACTCGAAATCGGCCTCGTCAAGTTGATCGAGATGCGACGCCTCGCGCCGCTCGGCGCACTGCTCGAACGCCTGAACGCGCTCGAAGAGTCTCTACGCACGGGCAAAGCGCCCAACGCAAGTTCCGCGACGCCTGCGCCGACGGGCAGCGCGAGTGGTGGCGGTGGCGGAAGCGCGCCGCGCGGCGGGAGCGGGTACGCGGGCAGCGGCAGTAGCAGCGGCGGCAGGAGCAGCACGCCCCCGGCCTCGCGCGCTTCCGCGCCGCCGACGCATGAGGCGAAGCCAGAGGCGACGGCGTCTCCTGCCAACGCGCCGACGCCGCAGGTGAACGGTGGCGAGAGTTCCGGCGGCACTGAGCAGCCAGCCGCTTCGTTTACGTCGAAGGCTTCAACGGCGGACGCGCCGCCTTGGGAAGAAGCGCCCTGGGAAGTGGCGTCTGCTGCGACCGCTGCGGCAACGACAGCGCCTCCCTCGCTCAAACTCGTACCGCCGCCATCGCCTGAAAGCAACGCCAAGCCCGCCGTCGCTGCGGCAACAGCTAATGCGCCCGCCGCGCGGCAAGTTTCAAGCGACGCGATTGCTAAGACGAACGCGAGCGCGGGCGGCGTCGTCGAGCAGATCAAGACGGGACTCGAAGAGAGACGCAAACCCTTCCTCGCCATCGCGCTCGAAGGCGCACGCAAGGTCTCGGTCGAAGGCGAAGAGTTGTACGTGGAGTTTGCGCCGGAGTCCAAGCACCTGCGCGACAATCTCTCGAAGCCGGAGAGCGTGAAACTGCTGCGCGAGGTGTGCGCGAGCGTGTGCGGGCGCGACATGGGCGTGCGCATCGTCGTCAAAGATAAGAACGAGGGCGACGACGAACCACAGTCGCCTGCGCGCGATGCGGAAGCGGACGAGCGACGACGCCTGCGCGAGTTGGCCGAGAATCACCCGTCCGTGCAACAAGTGCTGCGCGCCTTCCATGCTGAGATCGTGGACGTGCGCCGCGTGGACAGTACGAGTAAGCCGTGAGCAGTGAGCAGCGAGCAGTAAGAAATCTGTTTTTCACTGCTCACTGCTCACTATTTTCCATCGAACAAAGGCGCGTGCGTGCGCGTATAGTTTGCACGGAGGTTACGGAGCGATGCGCGATCCTTTTTTGGCAGGTTTGTTGAGTTTCATTATTCCCGGTCTGGGGCAGCTTTATAACGGGCGGATTCTGGCGGGCATCCTGTGGCTGATACTCACGCCCGGTTTCTGGATTGGGACGGGCGGCATGCTCGGTTGGGTTTGCCACGTCGTCGCCGCCTACACGGCTTACAGCTACGCGAAAGAACATCGCGTGCGCCTGTAGGCGTTTCCGAGAAGTTCGGACGAATAACGAAAGTCGGCGCAGGCCGCGCCAACAAGAGCGCGGCCTGCGCTTGCTTTTTGCAGTTTAACTCTCTGTGCTCCCTCTGTGTTCTCTGTGTCTGCGGTGGTGAATGCTTTTGCTTGCAACTCACCACCGCAGAGATACACAGGGCAAATCAAGTGATGTCATCGTCTCGCGGTAGCCTCGTTTGACAGTCGCGCGGGGCGCTTCATATACTCAGCCCGCGCCCGCTAAGCCGATGTCGTCGGCGGTAGATTCTCCCAAACGTTCAAAGCCCTCGCGGTCGTCAACGGACGGGTCGAACGTCCTTACATTCCCTGCACAGATTCGTTGGAGTTTGTCTTGATGAAACGCTGTATCTTATTTCTCGCGCTCTTGGTGTGCCTCCTTGTCGTGCCCGCGTCCGCCAAAGACACTTGGACGAGCGTGCGCTCGAAGAATTTTCAACTCATCGGCAACGCTTCTGAAAAAGATATACGACAGGTTGCGACGCGCCTCGAACAGTTTCGCTTCGTCTTCTCGCTACTGTTCCCGAAGGCCAACTTGACTTCGACCGTGCCCACCACTGTCGTCGTCTTCAAAAACGACAGTTCTTATCGTCCTTACAAGCCCGTCTACGGCGGCAAGGTGGCCGATCACATCGCGGGTTATTTTCAACCCGGCCCGGACGTGAACTACATCACGCTGACCACCGAGCGGCGCGAGGAAAACCCCTACGCCGTCATCTTCCACGAGTACGTACACTTCATCGTTGACAACAATCTGGGCGATCCGCCGACGTGGTTCAACGAAGGGCTGGCCGAGTATTACAGCACGTTCGAGATCGAAAAAGACCGCGAGGTGTTGCTCGGCAAACAGATCACGAATCACATCCTTTTGCTGCGCGAGAAATCCATGCGGCTCGAAGATTTGTTGCGCGTCACGCGCCGCTCGCCCGCCTACAACGAGCGCGATAAAACGGGCGTCTTCTACGCGCAGTCGTGGGCGCTCGTACACTATTTGTTGCAGAGCAATCAGGGGCAGCGCGTCCCGCAACTCGGTCGTTTCAGCGAACTGCTCGCCAACGGGAAGTCTCTGGAAGAGAGTTTCCAGCAAGCCTTCCAGACCGACTTCAAGACGATGGAGCGCGAGTTGCAAAACTACGTGCGCAACAACTCGTACCGCATGAACGTCTTCACCGCCGCCAAGCCGCTCGTCTTTGAAGGCGAGATGCAGAGCGCGACTTTGACGGAAGCCGAAGCGATGGCATATCTCGGCGACCTGCTCCTGCACAGCAACCGGCTCGAAGACGCTGAGGCGCGTTTGCAACAGTCGCTCACGCTCGCGCCCGACCTCCCGATGGCTCAAGCCTCGCTCGGCATGTTGCGCGTCAGGCAGAATCGTTTGAATGACGCGCGCGAACATTTGCGCAAGGCCGTCGCCGCCAACTCGCAAAATTACCTGACGCATTACTACTACGCCTACGCGCTCAGCCGCGACACGACCGCGCCCGGTCGTATCTCAAACATTCCGGCGGAGACGGCCGCAGCCATGCGCGCCGAACTGAAAAAGGCCATCGAACTGAACCCGCGTTTCCCGGAACCTTATTACTTGCTCGGCGTCGTTAGCCTCGTGACTAACACCGAGCTCACAGACGCACAGAGATATTTAATGGCGGGGCAGACGCTCGCGCCCGCGCGCCACGACTTCTCGCTCCTGCTCGCGCAAATCTACCTGCGCAAGCAGAACTTCGCGGCGGCGCGCAAAGTGCTCGAACGCGTCGTGCAAAGCGCGAACGCAGAGGAGCATGAACGCGCGAATGCGCAAGCGTTGGTCAATCAGATCAACACTATCGAAGCGCAGATCGCGGAGGTGAAGAAACAGGGCGGCACGGTGGTCTTCGACAACTCGCCTGCGCCCTCGTCCGCGCCTTCGAGCGAAAGTGTGGTAGTGGAGATGGGCAAGCCCCTGATCAAGAAGCGCACGAACGGCGAGCAGGTGCGCGGGATGCTCACGAGGATCGAATGCACCGGCGGCGAGAGCGCCATCTTCCACATCAAGGCCGGTGAACGCGTCTACAAACTCCGCGCCGAGGCGATGGGGAAACTTGAACTGGTCGCCTACACACAGGACGCCGGAAACGAGATCACTTGCGGCCTGCGCAAGCCTGAGAGTTTAGTAATTGTAACTTTCCGTCCGAACACGGCGGCGGCGACACGCGCCAAGTTCGACGGCGACCTGCTCGCCGTTGACTTCATCTCGGCTGATATGGAAGTGGAAAAGTAAATGATGAAGAGAACTGTCCGTTGTCAGTGGTCAGTTGTCCGTTGCATGTGGTTATCACACAGGCTGCTAACGATTAGAGCGAACAACTGACAACGGACAGCTTTTATTCGTCGCCGAGCGTATCCAGGTCGTCGGTTTTCTTGACGGGCAGGAGGCTGCGTATGAGGTCGTTGAGGCGTTCAAAATCTATGGGCTTGGTGAGATAGCCTTCCATGCCTGCGTCGTAGGCGGCGCGCTGGAAGCCTTCAGTGGTGAAGGCTGTGACGGCGATGACGGGCACGGGGCGCAGGGTCGGGTGCTCGCGGATTTTGCGCGTCGCGCCGAGCCCGTCGAGTCCGGGCATGCTGATGTCCATTAGAATGAGATCGGGGTGTGTGAGCGCGGCGACTTTGATCGCCTCCTCGCCGTCTGTGGCCGTGACGACGCGGTAGCCCGACTGTTGCAGGTGCAGGCTGATGATGACGAGGTTGTCAACCGTGTCGTCAACGACGAGGACGAGGAAATCCTGCGGGGTGAACTCCTGCGTGTTCGCGTCTTCGTGCAGAGGGCTTGTGGGCGGGGCTTCGTTCGGATGCAAGGCATCTACGGCGGCAGACGCTTGAACGGGAGACAGCCCGTTAGTCTCGCTCGCCGCCGCCGTTTGGACGAGTTGCCAGCCGCACTTGACGCAGAACCGCACGCCGTCTGGATTTTCGTGGGCGCAAACTGGACAGGACATCATCTCGTTAATCTTCGACAATTCTTTCGCGGTTTTCACGTCCCTCTAAGTATCGCAGAAGCGGGGCGGTTTTCGCCAACGGCGAGACGCGCCCGCTCAATGTTTCAACTAGCGGGCGGGCGTTTCTTGTCGCCGGGGAGGGCGCGGGGGATGTCGCGTTCGTTGATGGTGGGGGAGTTGTCTTCGGCGTCGGGTTTCGGTTTTTTGCCGCGCAGCGCGGGCGGCAGTTTCGGGCGTGGGATGTTGACGGTGGCGACCGAATCCGTGCGCCTCAGGATCGCGCCGCCGCGCCCCGCGACCCACGCCGCAGAGCCGCCCCTGTAGGCGACGGCAAACAGCGGCACGCTCGTCGCGCTCGCCAGCGCGTCCCAGGTCTCGCCGCCGTCTTTGGTTTGCATTACGCGCCCCTGTTCGCCGACGATGAGCGCGTCCAGAGGCGTGGCGATTGAGACGGCGAAGAGGTTGAGTTTGACTTTGCTCTCCTGCTGCTTCCAACGCACGCCCGCGTCATCCGTGCGCAAAATCAGACCGCCCTCGCCGACGATGAAGCCGCGCTTCGTGTCTGCTGCGGCAAACGCGACGCTGTAGAGCCACTCCTTGCTGTTCGTCTCGACGTAGCGCCACGACTCGCCGCCGTCCTCCGTGCGCAAGATCATGCCTTGCGCGCCGACCGCGACGGCCACGCCCGCCGCGCCCGCAAACGACACGTCTTCGAGCCAGGTGATCGTGTCGGAACGCTTCTGTCGCCAGGTCTCACCGCCGTCGTCCGTCGCCAGAATCGTGCCGCGCGCGCCGACGGCGAGGCCGCGTTTCTCGTCCGCGAAGTGTACGCCGGAAAGTTCCTGCGTGACGGGCGAGTCGGCCTTCGCCCACGTCACGCCGCCGTTTGCGCTTCTCAGGATCGTGCCCGCCTCGCCCACAGCCCAGCCGTGCGTCTCGTTGACGAAGAAGACGTGCGTGAGCCGGACGGTCGTGCCCGACGGCCTCACAGTCCAACGCTTGCCGCCCGAAGCCGTGTAGAGTATGCGACCGCGCGAGCCGACCGCCCAGCCGCGCGAGCCGTCCAGAAAAAAGATGTCCGCGAGGTCTTCGCGCCCGCCTTCTGACAAGCGACGCCATTCGAGGCCGCCGTCGTCTGTGCGCAAGATCAAACCGTCGCCGCCCGCAGCCCAACCCGTCGAAGGGTCTGCGAAGTGTATGGTCGTCAGGCGCGGCTGCGTCTTCACGCTCACGGGCAGCCAAACTCCACCGCCGTTCTCCGTCGCCAACACCACGCCGTCGTTGCCCGCAGCCCAGCCGTGTCGCTCGTCCAGAAAATAGACCGACAGGAGATCGGCCTGCTGGTAAACATCTACGCGCGACCACGTCTGGCCGCCGTCGTCCGTCTGCAAGACCAGACCGCCGTAGCCGACGGCGACCGCGCGCTTCGTCGCGCCCGCAAACGCCACGCCCGTCAGAGGAAACTCGCGCGCCTGCGGCTGGCTGCGCCACGTCGCGCCGCCGTCTGTGGTCGTGAGCATCGTGCCGTTCGCGCCGACCGCAACGCCCGTCTCATGGTCGCCGAAAGAGATCGAGAAGAGGTGCGCCGAAGTATTCGACGTTTGCTCGCGCCAGGTGCGCCCGCCGTCCGTCGTCGAGATGATGCGCCCGTAAGTGCCGCACGCCCAGCCGCGCCGCGCGTCGTCTCCGGCGAAGGCGACGTTGTAGAGGTGATCTTTCACGCCCGTTGGTCGCACGAGCCAACGCTCGCCGCCGTTCTCCGTGATGATAACGACGCCGCGCGCGCCGACGGCGACCGCCGAGTTTTTATCTTTAACGAACAGGCCGTAGAGCGTCGTCGTAACGGGCGCGCGTTGCGCCTCCCAAGAGAAGCCTCCATCGTCCGTGTGCAGGATCGCGCCGTCCGCGCCCGTCGCCCAGCCGTTCAGCTTGTCGGGCGCAAATTTGAGCGCGTAGATCGCGTTCCCCTGCGGCAGAGGGTTCTGCCAAAGCCACCCGCGCGTCTGCGCCGCCGTCGTCGTAGCGAGCACGACGAACAGCACGAACGTCAGCGAGACGCGCGCGCGCAGTTGTTTGACGATGTGGCGGAGAAGCGACATGAATCAGCGTCGGGGAGGAATATCAAGTGGCGTTCAAATTGGAGTCCAAATTTGCGCCGTCTAACTTACTCTCAAACTTCGTCTGGTATCAACCGGCATCGGGCGAGCTTAACGCCTGAGCCGCCTCGCGCAGCACGCTTTCGTCAACGCGTCCGAGCGCGGCGATGCGTCGCGCAGCACGGTCTACAGCTTCCTGCGCGTTGTGTCCGGCGTGGCCTTTGATCCATTCCCATTCGATGCGATGCGCGTCGCGCGCGCGGTCGAGACGTTCCCACCATTCGTGATTCGACTTGCGGCGAAAGCGTCCCGCCATTGTCTCGACCACGTAGCGCGAGTCGGTCAGCACGCGCACGCGACAGGGTTCGCGCAGTTGTTCGAGGCCGATGGCTGCCGCCGCGATCTCTGCCTGCTGGTTCGTCGCCGAGCCGAGATAACAGCCGAACGCGCGCCAGCGCTCGCGGAAATTTAGAAGCGCAACCGCCGCCGCGCGCGTCTCTGCCTGACCGTTGCCGAGGCTCGACCCGTCGCAGTAGATCGTCACTTCCTTCAGAGCGCTCACGCCGCAGCCTCTTCGCCGCGTCCCGTGAGGACGAGGACGTGGTCAACCGCTTCCTCGAACGTGTCGTCGTGCGAGATGACGAAGAGTTGATTGAAGTGGCGCACCTGCCCGATCTGTCGCGCGAGGTTTTCGCGCCGCTCGGCGTCCATGTTCACCGTCGGCTCGTCGAAGAAGGCGATACGTATGTCGGAGAGTTGTTTCAAGAGCGCGAGGCGTACAGATAGCGCCGCGACCATCTGCTCGCCGCCCGACAAATTCACAAACGAGCGTTCGTGCCCGCCCTCTTCCAAAATGATCTCGTAATCGCTCGACCAGCGGAGCGTGCGTTCGGCGTCGCCCGTGATCTCGCGGAAGAATTGATTGGCCTCGACCGAGATGTGCGCGACGTAGCTGCGCGTCACTTCCGGCCCCGCTTTCTTCAAGATGTCGCGCATGAACTCGGTCGCTTCGTCCAGACGTTTCAGACGATCCTGCGCGCGCAGTTCTTCTTGCCACGCTGCGCGCACCTCGTCGAGCCGCGCGATCTCTGCCGCGAGTTTCTCCGCCGACTCGCGCACGTGTTCGAGTTTGGCCGACGTGTTTGCTTCGGACGCGAGCGCGAGCGCGAGCGCATCGCGTTCCGCAGAGTGCGCGCCGCGTTCGTAAGATGCGACGGCTTCGGCGTGCGCGGCTTGCGCCGCTTCGGCTTCACGCGCCGCACGCGCCGACTCCTGCGCAGCGCGTTTGACTTCCTTCTCGCGCGCGCCGACGGTCGCCGCGAGCGACGCGCTTTCGAGATAGACGCGGTAGGCTGGAGCGGTCGCGTCGCGTCTGGCGAGCGTCGCCGTCCAGCGCGCGTCGAAGTCTGTGAAACGCTTCGCCTCAACTATGAGTGCATCGCGTTCGGCGACGAGCGCAAGCGACGCATCGTGCGCGCCCGTTACTTCCCGTTGCAGCGTCGCTTCCTGTTCGGCCTCTGCGCGTTTGATGTTCAGGCGCGCGCGCGGGTCGTTCAAGGCGCGAAGGCGCGCGTCCGTCTCTGCGATGTCTCGTTCGAGCGATTCGATGGCGCTCGCGTTGGCGGCGAGTTCCGCGCGTGCCTCCTTCTTGCGTTTGCCTTCCTCTTCGATCTCCGCGAGACGCTGGCGCAAGGGTTCAAGTTCCGCGAAGCGCATCAGAGACTCGCGCGCGCTAATGAGGTCTGCATCAACGCCGATCAATTTACTTCGCAACTCGTCGAGCTCGCTGTCGTCCGACGGAAGCGCGGCCAACTCCCGGTCGAGCGTGGCGAGTAGAGACTGGCGCGCGCCGAGCAGTTCGCGTTCGTGCGCAAGTTGGGCGCGCTCGCGCTCAAGTTGAACGACGGCGACCGATGCCTCGCGCGCCGTCTGCACTTGCTTGTCAACGCGCGCGGCTTCCGCCTGCACGGTTTGAAGTTGCTTGCGGTTCGCCGTCAGGTGATCTTTGAAATAACCTTCGAGCGTCTGGCCTTCGCCGATGTTCAAACAACGCTCGGAGAGAATCGGGCACAAGCCGCCTTTGACTTCGGCGCGCATCTTCTCGTCGCGCGCGATCTCCGCACGCAGGTGCGCGGCCTGTTCGGAGAGTTCGCGCCCGCTCGCTTCGAGTTCGGCGGCGCGCTCCGCACCACTCGCGCGTGATTCGAGGTCTGCGACTTTGCGTTCGAGCGCAGAGGCGACCGCTTGGAGGCGTTTGATCTCGCGCGTCAGATCGCGCCGCTGGTTGGTGAGATGTTTGCGGTCGGTCGCAGACTTCTCGGCGCGGCTAAGCGAATTGTGAAGGCCGAGTTGTTCGCTCTCAAGGCGCGCGACGCGCGCGGGAGCGTCCTGCGCACGCTCCGCCTGTTTGAACTGCTCGCTCGTCTGCTTGTGCTGTGCGCGCAAATTGTTGAGTTCGCTGTCGAGCCGCAAGAGGCTGTCGCGCGCGGCGAGCGCGTGCGAACGCAACTCGCGCAGGCGTTCGCGTTCGCGCTCCAACTCTTCCTGTGCGCTCACCTCGCGCTCGATCTCCGCAAGCGACTCGCGCGCACGCGCCGCCGCTTCAAGCGCGAGCGTCAGGCGGCGCACGTCCGATTCTGCGGCGGCTAACAAACTCGCCACGCGGTTGATCTCACCCGTCAGGCGGTCGCGCTCGGCGCGTTCGGTTTCGAGTTGCGCTAACGCGTCGAGCGCCTTGAGGTGCGCGTGATAGTCGGCTTCGGAAGATTGTTGTTGCTCGCGTGCGCGCTCGGCCTCTTCGAGTTTGCTACGGAGTTCGGCGAGCGAACGCTCGGCTGCGTTGCGCTCAACGTCTGCGCGTTCGACTTGCGTGCGCGATTCCGCGACGCGCCGCTCGGCATCTTCAAACGCCTCGACCTTGCGCTTGCGCTCCGCGACTTCCAGACGCAAGCCGTCGAGTGTTTCGGACAACTCGCGCGCGCGTTCGCTCGTTGATTTATGTTCCGCCGTCATCTCTTCGTACCGCGCGAGTGTGCCTTCGGCGCGTCCGATGCGCTCGCGCGTTTCGGAGACGCGGTCGCGAATGAGGTTGACGGTGTCGCGCAGTCGCTCGGCGCTCTCGCGATATTCTTCAACTTTGAGCAGGCGATCAAATGCGGCCTTGCGCTGGCTGGCCGTTTTGAGGAAGTCAGCCGTGAGCGTGCCTTGCGGCACACCGATGGCCGACTTGAAAAGCGCGGGCAAGTCCGTGCCCGCTTCGATGCCGAGAAGTTTGGCGAGCATCGGCGCGACGTTCGCCTTCTTCTCTTCGAGCTTGAGTTTGAGTTCGGGGTCGTAGATGTAGTAGCCGTTCGCGGTGTCGCGATAGACGGTGTAACGCCTGCCGTCGGCGTCGCTCTCGAAGGTGACGCGCGCCGAACCCTTCTTTGCGCCGCGACGCAGGAAATCATCCTTGCTGTAGTCGAGCGTGTCGAAGAGAGTCCACGCGATGGCTTCGAGGATGGTGGTTTTGCCCGCGCCGTTCGGGCCGACGATGGCCGTCGTGCCCGGCTCGAAAGAGAACTCGGCGCGCTCGTAGGATTTGATGTTGTCTAATTCGACGCGTGTAACGTGCATGTTCCAGTGTAAGCGTTTTCCGGCTGACGACTCCCGTGTTCGTTAACTTAAAACCAAGCGGCTCGGCGCGACGTGTTATTCGACCGAGAAGTCGAGTTCGCGCGTGGCGTTTGTGCGCGCGGCGCGATCGGTGACGGTGACTTGCAGCAGGTAGATGCCCGGCGTCATGGCCGCAAGCGGCACTTCCGCCGCGTAGAAGATGCGCGACAAATCGCTCGCGCCCGCAACCGTTACCTTGTGCGGCGGGGCGTTCAACACGACTTTGTTGTCGCGCAGTATTTTTATCTCCAACTCAACATCGGGCGTGGCGCTGCTGCTGCCGCCCGTCGCCGTGCGCGCGGCATTGTAGATGTAGAGTTGAAGGAAGATGTGCGACGTGCGCGCGAAGCGACGTTCGACGCGTAGGATGTCTGGCGTCTTAGTCGTCGTCGCTGTGGCGGCTGCTGTCTGCGCGCTTGTGCGTCGTCGCTCGGTGACGAGCAGGCTGCTCAAGGCGAGGCGTGTGGCCTTGAGGTCTGGCACTTCGACCCACTCGAACGCGCTGCCGACGAGTCCGCTGTTCGCATCGCGCGCGGCGGTGCGAAATTGGTAGAGGCCGGGCGCGAGCACAGGGATCGAGAAGTTGGTGACGAGTTTGCCGCGCGAAGCGTTCGCAGTGCTGCTCGTCGCGGCGCTTCCGTCGAGCGTGAGCGTGCGCCCGCTGCTGTGTACGGACTTGCCGCGCTCGTCTAGAACGGCGCAGACAACTTCGACTTGCGCTTGCGGCTTGCCGCCCGCCCCGGCGGGCATGAACTTGAGACGGTCGTTTGCGAGTTGCACCGATGCGTTGATGACAGAGCCTGCCTGCGCGTCGTTTGTGAAGACGGCATAGGCGGCGACGGGCAAGTCGCGTCGTTCGTTCAGGGTGTTGAGCGCGTTGTTGAGCGCGACCTTCGGCGTAACGGGCGCGCTTGCAGCGGCGGGCGCAGCGGCGACAGCAGCGGGCGACGTGGTGAGAAAGCCGCGCCTGACGCGCACTGTGAGATCAGGGCGGCCTTTGACGCTGATCTCGATCTTGCGAAAACGCGGCGCGCCGTCTTTCACTTCCACGCCTTCGGGTCGCCACGCGAGCAGGTAATAATTGGCCGTCTCGTTGAGTGTGCGTGTGATGGAGGCGTCGAGATCGTTGCGGTTAATGATGGCTCGCCCGCCCGTGTCTGCTGCAAGGCCGCGCAAGACTTCCTGCGTCGCGCTCAGTTCGGTCGAAGGATTGTAACCGCGAAAGGCCGTGCCGGAATTGATATCTGCAAGGTCTGCGCCCGCGCTGCTGCTCGCGTCGATCATGCCTACGGAGAGGCCGCGCGAGTAGAGAGAATAGATAACAGTCCCCGTGCGCGCGGCGGCGTCCGTGACGCGCAGCATTTTGCGGTTGATGTCTGCTTCCTGCGTGTCGAGCGTGAAGCCTTCGGAGATGTAAAAGAGCGTCTGCCGACCGCCGAAGGGGTTGCGTGCGCGCACGACCGATTCGAGCGAGGCGATTGTCGCGCCGCTCAGTTGCGCGGCCTGTCTGCGGATGTTGCGAGAGCGGTTTCTCACAATTATTTCCGCCCTCGTACGTGCGGTCGGGTCGCTGTAGCTCTCGCGGTTCTCGTTCAAAGTCTGGTTGACCATGTATTCGAACAAGTCCCGGTCGCCGCGATCGATCATCTCCGCCTGATAGCCGGTCATGGTGGGAAGTTGGGCGTCGAGCGCGGACTGCGACACGTACTTGATGCGCGAGACGGCGGCGCGCAGCACCGCCCGGTCGTTCGTGAACTGTTGCAGGAAACCGATCTGCCCGCTCGCAGATGCGACGAGCGCCTGCATGCCCGGCGACATCTCTTTCTCGATGAAATTGTTTACAAGCTCGCGCGCACGCGAGATGCCTTCGGGCGACAGGTGCAGGTCGTCTACGAAGAAGACAATCGCGCGACCGCGTTCGACGGGCGAGGTCGCCGTGCGTGGGTCAGGTTTCTCGCCGCGCGCTGCGGCGATGCGCGCAGATTCGCCCGCGCTGCCCGCCGTGATGCGCTCGAAGAACAAGACGGGCTGCGCCCTGCCGTCAACCTTCAACTCGAACTGCTCGCGCTGCAACCCTTCGACGAACACGCCCTTCTTGTCAACGACCGACACGTCCGTCTGCACGAGACTCGTGCTGACGCGCAAGACATCATCCGCCGGATCGTCCTGCGGCTGCGGCGTTTGTTGCGTCGGCGCTTGTTGCGTCGGCTGCGCCGTTGGCCGCGCAGTCGGCTGCGGCGTCGGCTGTGGTCGCGTTTGTTGCGGCGTCTGTGTCGGCGGCTGGACAGGCGTTTGTGGTCGCGTTTGTTGCGCAGGCTGTTGCGCGAACGTTACAGACTGCGCCGCCAGCAAACAGGCGAGCGCGAGGCGCGGGCTTGTTCTCGTAAAAAATGCGTGCGAGTTAGATGTTTTCATGCGTCACTTGGAAGCGAAGAGCCGCGTCGGCGGTTGTACCACCGTCAGGCGTTAATTCAACGGCTGTAAGCAAACATTAGCCTACCATGTCTCGGAACTTTTTTCCCTTCGCGGGATGGCAATGATGAGCGCGAGCGGCCCCGCGAGCAAAAGCCACATCATCACGGCGAGGCCGAAACGCTCTGCGACAAGTCCGAGCGCGAACGGGATGAGCGCGCCGACAAGCCCTGAGACGTTGTTGAGCGCGAGCGCCGCGCCGCTTTGTTGGGGCATCGCCGCGTAGAGTTGCGCTTTGAGTATCGAATACCAACCGGCGTTCGTGATGCCTATCAACGCGAGCACGAAGAGTTTGGCGTACAAGCTTTGCACAAGCAGGAACGTCGGGAACAGGCAGAGCATGGCGCACGCGCTCAGGCGCAGGTAACTGAGGCCGCGCACGCGTTCGAGCAGCGGGATGAGCAGGAAGTCGCCGCCGAGTCCGACGCCCGCCCAGACGGCAATCGCCAGCGCCGCCTGCGACGCGCTGACGCCGACCACATCGACGAAGTAGAGCGCGAGGAAGCCGTGAAAGCCGTCGAGCATGAGATCGGAAAATTCGAGCAGCACGAGCCAGCGACGCACGCCGCCGCGTCGCTTGACTGCGCGAAGCGCGTCCGCCGCGCTCTGTCTGAAATTAACGCGTTCGGGCTGCGCGTTGGCTGTTGGAACAGCGTCGGCAGTTCTGTTGCGGACGACGCGCCGCGCGGCCACGACGAGCGACACGGAGACGACCGACATCGCGCCGTACCACGCGCGCCACGTTGCGCCCGCCGCCAGCGTCGCGTTCAGCGCGAGCGATCCGGCGACGCTGCCGAGCGCACCTGCGAAAGCCCAACGCGCCATGTTCTGTTCGCGTCGCGCGGGCGCACTGTCCATCAACGCGGCCTGCGACAGGCTGACGAACGCGCCCGCCGCCGGATTGAACAGCACAAATGCCAGCAGCAAAAACGCGAACCCGTTGCTCAAGGCGACGAGGAGCAAGGCCAGCGTGAAGCACGCGCCGCCGGTCAGGATAATCGTGCGGCGGTGTCGCGTGTCGCCGAGAATGAAGAGCGGCACTTCTAAGAAGTTTCCGACGAGCGAAGGCACTGCGAGCAGCAGACCCACTTCGGCGTAAGAGAGTGCAAGGTCGCGTCGTATGAGCGGCCAGGCGGCCTGACGCGAGCCGTCAACGAGTTCATCAAGAAACTCTATGGCGAGGAGCGTGAAAGCGAGTCGGCTGAGCGCGCGTCCGGCCTTGCGCGCAGACGACGGCGAAGCGATATTCGATTGTGCGTGATTCGGCATTTGCTGATTCCTCTTTTGCCCGTAAGTGTGAACGCTTGCGTGTGTGGGTGCGCGCGAAAGAAGCGTTCTCCGGGCGGAGGAATCAGCGAGCGGGCAAGGGCGTACCTGAGCCGTCGCGCGAGCGTCGGCGCGTCAGCGTGTACGCGTGTCCGTGCGGAAAGTTACCAGGGAGGGAATGTCAGTGTGATGTTCATGCCATTTAAGATACAGTGACAAGTGACGAGTGACAAGTGACGAGTTAGAAAAGCCGTAAATCGTGAATCGTCAATCGTGAATAGAGGAAGACAAGTTTTCTCTATTCACGATTCACGATTTACTTGTCTTATCTCGTCACTTGTCACTTGTCACTCATCACTGCTTTTCAAAGGTCTTCGATTTTGAGCGGCGCGTCGGCGTTCTTCCACGCGTGGTCGAATTGCGCGCGCACGAGCGTTGCCTCGTAAGTCTTGCCTTGCGCCTTCAAACTCTCCGACAGCCCGAATAGCGAACGACCGTTGCGGCGATTGCGTTCGAGGTCGGCGCGAAAGACGCGCTCCGCCTCCGCATATTCGCCGCCCGCAAGAAGCGCGCCGCCGAGCGACTCGCGCGTCGGCGGGTAATACCAATCGGGCGGCTCGCTGTAGCTCAAAGCATCTTCGGCGGCGACGGCCTGACGCAAAAGTTCGACGGCGAGTTTGCGTTCGCCGCGCGTTGCGGCGATCCGCGCGCCGAGTATGTGCAAGGCTACCTTTAACACGTCGCGTCCGGCGTTTGCGCCGAACTTCGCTTCCGGTGGCAAGGCTTTAACCGCCGCCTCGAAAACTTTCCGCTCAGCTTCGGCCTCCGCCGCTTTGCCCGTCGCAGCGAAAGCCAGCCCGCGCGACCAGTGCCACATGGCGTTCGTGTAAGTCAGACGCGCGGCGGGTTCGGGCGTTTTGAGTATGTCGTCCCAACGACGAAAGCGCACCAAGAGGAGCGTCTTCGTCGGCAGGAAATCTTCGAGGAAATTCATCGCTTCGAGACGCAGTTGGACGTTCGACTCAAGTGCTTCGGCGGCTTTGAGCGCGTCCGCGAAACGCCCCTGCATGCTGTAAGCGGCGGCGAGAAAATGTAGATTGTGGCTGTAGTAGGCCGCCGGATAGATGCCCTGCGCGCCGTTCGCTTCGATATGCGCGCGGTCGGCTTTCGCCGCGAGATCATTGACGCGCGCGGAGGATTCGTAGTCGCCGACGCGCTGGTAAATGTGCGCGGGCATGTGTACGAGATGACCCGCCGCGGGTGAGAGAGCGCCGAGCCTGTCGGCGCTCGGCAGAGCGCGCTCCGGCAGCAGAGAGGCTTCGACGGCGTGTATGTAGAGATGATTCGCGCCGATGTGATTCGGGTTTCGACGCAAGACCGATTCGAGAACCGTGACGATCTCTTCCGTCCCCTGCGCGGGCTTGCCGTCAGGCGACCAGAGCGTCCACGCGTTCAAGATCATCGCCGCGTCTGCGTAGAGCGTCGCGGCTTCGAGGTCGTCTGGGTAACGACGCATGATCGCGCCCATCGCCTCTTTGTAATCAGTTGAGAGCTTCGCCTGATCCGCCGAAGCGTCCGGCGAGAGACGTTTCCGCATCGCCTCTATGTAGGCGCGTTCGTGCTCCGGCGCTTTCGCCGACAGAGCGAGCGCCTTGCGTATGGCTTCGTCGGCGACTTTGCGCCGCGCGTCGTCCATCGTCGTAGAGTTGTAGTTGGGGCCTGCGGCGAGCGCGACGCCCCAGTGCGCCATCGCCAACTGCGGGTCGAGTTCGGCGGCGCGATGGAAAGAGCGCACGGCCTCGTCATGATTGAATCCGTAGACGAGTATGAGTCCCTGATCGAAGAACGCCTGTGCTTCCGCGTTCGCGGTCGAGACCGGATGATGATGCGCGCCGAGTCCGGGCAACAGCACAACCGCCCCAGTGCCCGCCGGAGTCGTCGCATGATGCTGCGCGTACAACGCGAATGTAGAAGCGAGGAAAAAGAGGGAGATTGACAGGGGACGCTTCATCTCAACTTCTCCTTTTGCAAGGTGAGTTTTATTCGTTGACTTTCAACACTGCGAGGAACGCTTCCTGCGGGATTTCGACGCGGCCTACGCGCTTCATGCGCTTCTTGCCTTCCTTCTGCTTCTCCAGAAGTTTGCGCTTGCGCGAGATGTCGCCGCCGTAGCACTTGGCGATGACGTTCTTGCCCATCGCCTTGACGGTCTCGCGTGCGATCACCTTGTTGCCGATGGCGGCCTGAATCGGCACTTCAAACAATTGGCGCGGGATGAGCTGCCGCATCTTCTCTGCGAGAAGGCGACCACGCGGCTCGGAGTTGGCGCGATGCACGATGAGCGAGAGCGCGTCAACGGGTTCGCCCGCGACGAGTATGTCGAGTTTGACGAGATCGCTCGTCCAGTAGTCTGCGAAATGATAGTCGAGCGAAGCATAGCCGCGCGAGACGGATTTCAGGCGGTCGTAGAAGTCGAGCACGATCTCGTTCAGAGGCAACTCGTAGGTGAGCATCACGCGCTTCGCAGCGATGTACTCGAACTTCTTTTGCACGCCGCGCTTCTCTTCGAGGAGCGGAAGTATGCCGCCGAGGTATTCATCCGACGTAAGGATCGTGGCGAGGATGACCGGTTCTTCGATCTTCTGTATGCGCGCAGGGTCGGGCATCTTCGCGGGCGAGTCGATTTCAAGAACCTCGTTGTCGGTCGTCGTCACGCGGTAGCGCACGCCGGGCGCGGTCGTGATCAGATCGAGATTGAACTCGCGTTCCAGACGCTCCTGCACGATCTCCATGTGCAGTAGGCCGAGGAAGCCGCAGCGAAAGCCGAAGCCGAGCGCGGTGGAAGATTCCGGCTCGTAGAAGAACGAGGCGTCGTTCAGACGCAGCTTGTCGAGCGCGTCGCGCAGTTCTTCGTATTGATTCGCTTCGACGGGGTAGAGTCCTGCGAAGACCATCGGCTTGATCTCTTGGAAGCCGGGGAAGGGCACGGTCGTCGGTCGCGCCGCCTCCGTGATGGTGTCGCCGATCTGCACGTCCGCCACAGTCTTGATCGAAGCGGTGAGGAAGCCGACTTCGCCTACGCCGAGTTCAGCAATCGGCGTCGGGCGCGGGCGGTTGACGCCGACGGCTTCCACTAAATAATCGCGCCCCGTGTTGAAGAAACGAATCTTCATGCCCGGCTTAACCCTGCCGTCGATCACGCGAAACAGGACGATGACGCCGCGATAAGCGTCGTACCAAGAATCGAAAATGAGCGCCTTGAGCGGCGCATCGGGGTCGCCCTTCGGATACGGCACGTCGCGCACGATGGCTTCCAAAACTTCATGCACGCCCAGGCCCGTCTTCGCGCTCGTGAGCACCGCGTTCGACGTGTCCAACCCGATGACCTGCTCGATCTGCTCCATCGCCTTATCCGGCTCCGCCCCCGGCAAGTCGATCTTGTTGATGACCGGCACGAACTCCAGATTATTCTCAATCGCCAGATACGTGTTCGCGAGCGTCTGCGCCTCGACGCCCTGCGACGCATCAACCACGAGCAACGCACCCTCGCACGCCGACAGAGAGCGCGAGACTTCGTAACTAAAATCCACATGCCCCGGCGTGTCAATCAAATTCAGAACGTAGTCTGTGCCGTCGTCTGCGCGATAATCGAGCCGGACGGCGTGGGCTTTAATGGTGATGCCGCGCTCGCGCTCCAAGTCCATGTTATCGAGCACCTGCGCCTCCATGTCGCGCCCCGCGACCGCGCCCGTCAACTCCAACAGGCGGTCGGCCAGCGTGGACTTCCCATGATCAATGTGCGCGATGATCGAAAAATTTCTGATGCGTTCTGGATTCATTAACTTCTTAATTGTAAGTCTTTCAATTCGTGCTTGCCTGTAAAACTTTAATTGCGTATCTGCACTGTCTCAAGCGTTGATATTGCCACGCAGCAACTTAATAATGGCTTCAATAATCAACTCAAACGATTCAGCCTTCAAAACTCCGACTTAGCTCACCATCAAACTGCGATTCGCCGTAAACAACTTACCCGGTCGTGCATAGCTCGTGCGAAGTAGTCCGCCCGTCAGGAAATCGCTGTCAGTTATTTCCACAGCCCGTGCGTCCGCATACGCGTTGCTGGTTACTTGGCACAAAACCCAATCTTCCAGACCTGCACTTGCCAGCACAACCGCCGGTCGAAGTTTTGTTCGTGAGAGATCGGAGAAAGGAAAGGAGACGAGCACTACGCTTGCGGTTGAAGGTGTGACCATGCCTCGTCTTCCTCCGGTCGCTGCCAATCTTCGGCCAATGCCTGCTCGCTCAAGAGAGCCGTTTCACTCGCCTCCGTATCCGGCGCTTCTTCGAGAATAGTCACTAACGCACGTCGGACTCCTGTGAGTTTAATCTCTTCGAGCAAGCGCACCCGACCCTGCTCATCGACGACCGCTTTAATAGTCTGAATCATAAAACTACTCCTCGCAGAGCAACTCGCAAGATTACGCGTCTAACATAACAAAACGGGCGCGAAACCGCACGCGCGCCCGTCGGAAAGCCTAGTTGTAAAACAACTACTTTGTGGTCGCCGCGTCGCGTGCGAGCATGGCTGCGCCGGTGGGGATGGCGTCTGAGCCGAGGGTGGCGGCGACGATTTGGGTGGCCTCGAAGCAGGGTTGGAAGGAGCGGCGTCCGGCTTCGCGTATGATGGGGTCGAGTATCAACTTACCCGCGTCCATGACGCCGCCGCCGAGGACGATGCGTTGGATGTTCAGGAGGTTGATGACGGCGGCGATGGCTGTGCCGATGTAGCGTCCGGTGCGTTCGATCATGAGCATGGCGAAGTCGTCGCCTTCGTTGGCGGCGTGGGCGATGTCTGCGGCGGTGAAGTTTTTGTTGAGGCCGAGTCGCGTGAGCGACGAAGTGCTGTCGCGTATCAGACGTTCGTGCGTGCGGCGTACGATGTTGGGGGCGGAGGCGACCGTCTCAAGGCAGCCGGTGTTGCCGCAAGTGCATTCGATGCCTTCGCGGTCAATGGTGATGTGGCCGAACTCGCCAGCGAAGCCGGAATCGCCGTACCAGAGTTTGCCGTCCATGATGAGCGCGCCGCCGATGCCTGTGCCGATGGTGACATAGAACATGTTGCGGCTGCCGCGCCCCGCGCCCGCGATGTACTCGCCATAGGCGGCGGCGTTCGCGTCGTTTTCGAGCGAGACGGGAAGGCCGGTTGCGCGCGCGAGTTCCGTCTGCAAGTCTGCGCGCACCACCGAAGGGAGATCGGACGAGACGACGACGCGACCCGTCTGCGGGTTGACGAGGCCGGGCACGCCGACTCCGAGCGCGGCGACGTTTGGCGCTGCGTCGCGCAGTTCCGAGACGAGGCGCGTGATCTGCGCGGGCAGGTCGCCGTTCTCGAAGGCGGCTTCGCGCCGCGCGACGACCTGGCCTTCCCGCGAGACGAGCGCGGCACAGAGCGATGCGCCGGAAACATTAATGCCGATGTAGTTGCTGTCGGATGTTGAAGTTGACATGTCTTTGGTCTCCAGACGGGAGCAACAGGCGAAAAAATCATTCAGGTAGGAAACGGCGAAAATGGTAACAAAGGGGTAGAGGGCTGTCAAACAAGCCCTTCTGCGTGTAGAATGCGCGACGGAAGAAGTGACAAGTGACAAGTGACGAGTGACAAGTGACGAGTTAAAACAATAAAACTTGTCTTGATTCTTGCTCGTCACTTGTCACTCGTCACTTGTCACTCCGGTTTTTATGATCATTCGTTCCATTCTGCTGCCGACCGATTTCAGCCAGTGCGCGGAGTCGGCTTTGCCGTATGCGGCAGACCTGGCGCGGCTGATGAAGGCGCGTCTGGTGTGCCTGCATGTGGTCGAGACGCTGATGCCGCCGGTTGGCTATGCGGCGGTGGCCGAGCCGCTTCCGGTGGTTGATCTCGGCGGGCAACTGGAAGAGTCTGCGACGCGCGAGTTGCCGAAACTGGGAGCGCGCGAGGAATGCGCGGGGCTGGACGTGGAGGAAGTCGTCGCGCACGGCGACGCGGCGGGCGAGATCGTGCGCATTGCGCGTGAGCGCGACATAGACTTGATCGTGATCTCGTCGCACGGGCGCACGGGCTGGGGGCGCATGCTCTTCGGCTCGACCGCCGAATCGGTCGTGCGCCACGCGCACTGCCCCGTGCTCGTCGTCAAACCACAAGAACAGTGACGAGTGACGAGTGACAAGTGACGAGATCAAAACAAGTCTAAAGACCGGATGGCTGCTTTAACTTGTCACTCGTCACTCGTCACTTGTCACTGTTCTTGTCACCTGTCACTGTCTTATGGAGCAACAATTCTACGAACTGGTGGGGCAGTACGGGCTGTACGCGATCTTCTTCCTCGCGATGATCGAGGGGGACATTACGCTTCTCTTGGCGGGCGTGCTGGCGCACGGGGCGTTCTTCGGCGAGTATAGTTTCTTGAAGGTGCTGGCGACGGGCACGGCGGGCGGTGTGGCGGGCGATCAGGTCGCTTACGCAATGGGGCGCGGGTTTCGTTCGAGCATACGCGACCGTAAGTTTTACCGCGCCGCGCGACCGCGCATCGAACGACTGACGGAGACTTTCGGGCCGCTCTCGATCTTTTTATCGAAGTACGTCTACGGCCTGCGCACAGGCTCTTGCATCTTCTACGGCGTGGCGAAGATGCGCTACACCACGCGCTTTTTGCCGTTGACGATAGCAAGTTGTTTTCTGTGGGTGCTACTGCTGAGCGGCGCGGGTTATTTCTTTCACGGCATCATCACAAACTTCATAGGCGACTTCGAGCATCTGGGTAAATACCTGCTCCTCATAGTAGTCATTGGCGTCGCGGGCTTCTATTTCGCAGAGCGTTACTGGCTGTCGCCGAAGGTGGAAGAGGCAGACCCCGAACGCGTCCACGAGTTTGAAGAGAACGTGCAGGAGAAGCTGCAAGAGATCGGTGAAGAGATCAAAGAGCACCTGCCGCCGCCGCTCGCGCGCCGCAAAGAGAAAGAGACTGTCAAGAAAGCGCGAGCCGCCGGAAGCAGTAGAAGCGGCGACGCCGAAGGAGACTGAAAAGCAGTGACGAGTGACAAGTGACGAGTGACAAGTTAAAAGCCGTAAATCGTGAATCGTGAATAGAGAAACATTTTTTATCTATTTACGATTCACGATTCGGGATTCGCTTGTCTTATCTCGTCACTTGTCACTTGTCACTTGTCACTTATTCTTATGATTATCGAAGCAAGCGCACCGACGCGTGTTGATCTGGCGGGCGGCACGATTGATATTTGGCCGCTCTATCTTTTTCACCCGAACGCGGCGACCGTCAATTTCGCCATCTCGCTCTACGCGCGCTGCCGCATCGAGACGCGCGACGACCGGCGCGTCATTCTCGAATCGCGCGACCGCGCTCTGTCCTTTGAAACCGATCTGGACGGCGTCGCCGCGCTCGTACACGAAGAACGGCTCGAACTCATCTCGAAACTCGTGCATTTCTTCCGTCCCGAGCGCGGCTTTCATCTCGTCGCGGAGTCGCAGGCTCCTGCGGGCGCTGGCCTTGGCGGGTCGAGCGCGCTGGCGATTGCGTGCATCGGCGCGCTTAACCGTCTCGTAGGGGATCGTTATGAAGAACGTAAGTTCATCACGATTGCGGCCAACGTCGAGACGACGGTGATCCGCGTGCCCGCAGGTTTTCAAGACTACTACGGCGCGTTCTACGGCGGCGCAAACTGCATGCACTTTCGCCCCGACGGCATCGAGCGCGAGGAGTTGCCCGTTGACGGCTCGGAACTCGAACGCCGCATCGTCATCTGCTACACGGGCGAGCCGCGCCTCTCAGGCATCAACAATTGGGAGATGTTCAAGACACATATCGAAGGCGACAAAGTTATCTTCCAACTCTTCGAGAGCATACGCGACTCTGCGCAGCGTATGCGCGCCGCACTATCGGCGAACGATTGGCCGGAGGTGAGCGCGATCATGCGTGCGGCCTACCCGAACCGCAAACGCCTCGCGCCCAACATCACGACGCCGCACATGGAACGACTCGTGGAGATCGCAGAGCGAAACGGCGCGGAGGCGGCGAAGGTTTGCGGCGCGGGCGGCGGCGGCTGCATCGCGTTTCTGTGCGCCGAAGGCAAGAGAGAATCGGTTACGCGCGCTCTCGCCGCAGAACGGGACGTGCAAGTCCTCGACTGGCGTTTCGCGCCGGAAGGGTTGACGATTAAGGAAAGCTGAAAAGCAGTTCACCGCAGAGACGCACAGAGCGCAGAGGGGCGCAGAGAAGACCACTCAACTCTCTGCGCCTCCTCCGCGTCCTCTGCGTCTCTGCGGTGAAGGTTTTATAAGATTGTTATCATAAACGACGGCGCGCAAGGATCAATGTTGATCCTTGCGCGCCGTTTCTTTGACGCTTGAAGAGAGGGTTGTTATTCGTTTGTGCCTTCGTCGCGCTCGTCTCTGGGTGCGCCGGGCGTGAGTTCGGTCGAGGCGTCGGGCGCGAGGTCTGCGGGCGTTTCCGCACCGGCGGCGGGCGAGGCGGTCGCTGCGGCGGGACTCAAGGGCGCGGCTGACGCCTGACCCGTAGAGGCTTGCGCCTCAGCCGCAGGACGGTGCGCGTCCGCAGCAGGCGACGAGTCCGTGCCGGAAGTTGGCGATGGCGGTTGTTGAGTCGTGGGCGGCGTCGCGATGGATGTCTCGCCGCCAGTTTTCGCGCCGCCCTTCGCAGCCATACGCGCGGCGGCCTTCGCTTTGATCTCGGCCATCTGGCGCGCACGCTTCTCGTCGGCAGTCTCACCTTCGGGGGGCGCACTTGCGGCGGGCGCGGGCGGCGGCGCGTTTGAAGCACTGGCTTCGGCTGCTGGCGCGTTCGGGGTTTTGCTCTCGGCTGGCGCGCTCGGCGCGGTGCTCGCGGCGGATGCGCCGCCCTTCGCGGCGGCCATCTTGGCGGCGGCCTTCGCCTTCGCCTCGGCCATGATGCGCGCACGCCGCTCCTCAACTGTTTCGCCTTCGGGCGCAACGCCGGTCGTTGCGGGCGGCGGCGCGGCTGGCGTCTCGCTCTTCGTGGTGGTCGCACCGCCCCCGCCAGCCATACGCGCGGCGGCCTTCGCTTTGGCTTCGGCGATGATGCGTGCGCGCTTCTGTTCGGGCGTCTCATCGGAGGGCGCAGCGGCAGACGCTGCCGGAGTCGCTGTTGCAGGTGACGCTGGCTTCACCGCACCTGCTGCGGGCTTGATGTTTTGCGCTGCCGCTGCGACGGGCGCAGGCGCGTGCGGCGTCGTTTCGTGTACGGGAACCCACGCGCCCGACTCGCTGCGTTTGAAGGCGGGAAGCGTGCCGCCCGCCGCTTCGAGTATCTCTACGAGTTCGCTCTGCACGTAGCGCGCCTGCTTGCGCGGGTCGCGTACGTGGCCGAGCGGCGGCCCCATGTAGAGCGTGCCGCACGTCTGGCAGCGATAGAGCAGATCGTCGCCGCGCATGTGCTTGCGCGCGTCTTCGCGTACGGGGCTGACCTGCTTGAGATGACCGTTGTGCAGCTTGCCCTTTGCGTCCTTTTCGTTGCAGACGGTCTGACCCTTCTCGAACCTCTTCGGCGCACCCGACTTCGACGCCTGTTGCTCGGTCGGCGCGGCGACGCCCGCCTGCGCTACGCTTTCGTTGGTTGACATGATTTTAGCTTCCAGACTTCTCGCGCGACCCGCGTGCTACTGAATGCCACAACCCGCGCGCTTCCGGTGTTTCGACGACGTGCAAAAACTTGCACGCAATCTTACGGAGAAACGTCGGAGCGAGTCAACGAAAAGCTGTCCGTTGTCAGTTGTTCTTTGTCCGTTGTCCGTTGTTCAATCCAAATCTTTAGTGACTTACTTAAGTGCCACGAAAACAACTGACAACTGGCAACGGACAACTGACAGCTTTTCATTTATGATTGCGTCGCATGTGGAAAAAAATGTTGGGGACGCTGTGGCGCGGGTCGCCGAAGAGTGTGCGGCGTTGGAGTGTGTGGCTCGTTGAGCCGCGCTTTATGGTGACGGTGGGCGCAGTCGTCCTGGACGAACGCAGGCGCGTGATGCTGTTGAATCACGAGTTTCGCACGGGCAGCGGTTGGGGCATACCCGGCGGCTTTCTGGAGCGCGGCGAGCAGCCTCTGGAAGCGCTGCGCCGCGAACTGCGCGAGGAAGTAGGCGTCGAAGTTGACGCGGCGGAGATCATAAACGTGCGCACGCTGCGCAAACCGCAGCAGGTAGAAATACACTTTCGCTGCCGCGCGCGCGCGGGCGAGCCTGCGACGCCGCAGAGCATGGAAATCAACAGCGTCGGGTGGTTCGACGCCGACCGTCTTCCGCCCGAACTCTCCTCGGATCAACGCCGCATCATCAAACACGCCCTCGCGGGTGGCGCGAACACGGCGGAGTAGTGGTATGCTGTCGAAAACTAAGGATGAAGGATGAGGGATGAGGGATGAATAAGAAAACTGCGCGAAGCAGTTGGATCGTTCCTATTCATTCCTCATCCCTCATCCCTCATCCCTTTTCCAGTGGAGAAACGACTAATGGTGCAACTCGTTCCATCACAAGATGAAGTCATGGAGATGCTGAAGAAGACGGGCGCGTTTCGCGAAGGCCACTTCGTCTATCCTTCAGGCAAACACACGCCGAACTATTTTCAGATGCCGCTCGCCTTTCGCTATTACGACACGGCGCGCGTGCTTGCCGTCGCGCTCTCGCGCCTGCTGCGTGTTGAAAAGGACGTGTCGAGCGTGCTGCCGAAGGTGGCGGTCATCAGTCCGGGGCCGGGCGGCATCCCCGTCGCGTTCGGCGTGCGCGAGGCTTTGAGCGCCGAGCAGATTTACTGGGCTGAGCGCGAAGACGGCAAGCGCATGTTTCGCCAGTACATCAACAAGGGCGAGATCAACCCGTGCATCATCGTCGACGACATCATACGCAGCGGCGACGCCATACGCGAGACGGTCGCGCTCGTCGAAGAACTCGGCGCACGCGTCATCGGCTGCGGCACAATCGTCCGCTTCACCGACTCGATAGACAAAATCAACGACGACATTCCCATCAAATCGCTCGTCGAATTCGACGCCAAGTTCTACGACACAGGCGACGACTGCGTCGGATGCAAAAAAGACGCGCCCACCGAGCACGTCAGATTTTAAAAGCAGTGACAAGTGACAGGTAACAAGTGACAAGTTAAAGCAGAAAACTTCTTCTCTTTAACTTGTCACTCGTCACTCGTCACTTGTCACTGCTTTTCAGATTTCATGCCGGTTCGCCATCGCTTTGTCCATCGTCACCTCGTCAACGTATTCGAGGTCGCTGCCGACGGGCATGCCCATCGCGATGCGTGTGACGCGGACGCCGAGCGGTTTGAGGAGTCGGCTGATGTAGCTGGCGGTGGCTTCGCCTTCGGTGTTGGGGTTGGTGGCGAGTATGACTTCGCGCACCTCGACATTGTCGTTGTTTTCGGGGCGCAGGCGCGGCAGGAGATTTTGCAGACGCAAATCGTCGGGACTCATGCCGCGAATCGGCGAAAGACTCCCGTGCAAGACATGATAGAGGCCGTGATAGCTGCGCGTCTTCTCGACGGCGACGAGGTTGTAAGGTTCTTCGACGACGCAGATGATCGAGCGGTCGCGCGAAGTTGAAGAGCAGTAGCGGCACGGGTCAACGTCGGTCAAATTGTTGCATACCGTGCAGAAGACGATCTTGCGTTTGACCTCTTCCATCGCCGCGACGAAACGCGCCACGTCCGCCTCCGGCATACGCAAAATGTGAAACGCCAACCTCTGCGCAGACTTCTGCCCCACACCCGGCAGGCGTTTGAACTCATCAATCAACTTCGTGACCGGCTCTGCGTAATCAAGCATAAATTCAAGTGACAAGTGACAGGTGACAAGTGACGAGTTGGAAGACAAGTTCTTGGTTTTAACTTGTCACTTGTCACCTGTCACTTGTCACTGTTTTAGAGTAGTCCGGGCGGAAGCATGCCGCCGAGTTTGCCTTGCATGGCTTCGTCAACTTTGCGTCCGGCTTCGTTGACGGCGGCGACGATCAAGTCCTGTAGCATCTCTACGTCGCCTTCCTTGACGGCTTCCGGATCGATCTTGATGGACGTGACTTCTTTCGTGCCGCTCATCTGCACGGTCACAACGCCGCCGCCCGCCGTGGCGTCAACGACGAGCGCCTCCATCTCGCGCTGCATCTTCTCCTGCATCTGTTGCGCCTGCTTCATCATCTGCTGCATGTTCATGCCGCCGGGAAACTTCATCGCCTTAAACCTCTCTTCCTGGTCGAAATAAAAGTTTGCTCTGCTCGGTCTTCATCCTAACTTCCCGCCCGCGCGAATGCAACGAACGCCGCGCCCGTCGAGAGCGCTGCGGCACGCCTGTGTCGCCCGCGACAATTTCAATCAAGTGCCTGCCGCGCCGCCGTGTACGCTTCCAACTTCTCGGTGACGTAACGCAAGACGCGCGCGTCAATTCCCGCGCCCCTCTCTGTGAGCAGCGCGAGCAGATGCGGAAAGGGCAAGTCTACCAAGCCGCGCCTGAGCACGGGCGAACCCATGTCCAGAGACGACTCCTCCGTATGCACGTTGTCGAGAGAGTAGCCGTCCGCTTCGGAGTAGGTCAGGGCGCGCTCGTCTGTGTCCTTGTCGAAGCAGAGTTGAAAGGCCGTGATGCGCCCGCACTCTTCCTGCCACACGAACAGGTCGAGTAGTTCATCGTTGAACCAGCGGCGGAAAGGTTGGCCGTCAGTCTGCTTGATGTATCCGATCTCTCGTAGCATTCGACACTCTGCCTCAGACGGTGCGTTTCAACTCATTCAGGGATGCGTCGCTGCGTGGCGCGCGCCCGCAGGTAAGTCACGCAACCGATGACGATGCTGCTTGCCGTCAGCAAGACGCCGACAACTATCGTCCACTTCAACGACAGCCACAGCAGCGGCGACAAGACCGTAAGGATATTGATGACGACAAGCCAGACAATCGCTGTCTTGACCACTTCCAGAGATTCTCTGATGCCTGCTTCGTCCTGTGTCGCGTGCGCGCCGCCCGCCTGCGTCGCCGCCTCGACGCGCGCCTTCTCCTCGACGTTCGGCGGTGCATCGCCCGGCGCGCGCGCCCCAGTTTCGTCCGTCGTCGTCGTCTTGCGACGCCATCTCAATTTGAGCATGCCTTATTTTATACAGCCTCCCGCCGCTTTAGCGATATACAAAAATATCTGCGGTTGCACATCGGGCGGCCATTCACAGCCGATGCGCCGTCGTGCTATAAGGCGAGCCTGACTTATGAAGCGTTACGTCATCAAACGACCCGCAGGCGCTAGTGTTCCCGAACGCCTCGCGCGCTACCGCGAAGAACTGAACGAGGAGCAGTTCGCGGTAGCGACCGCACCGGCGGGCGCAACTCTCGTCATCGCGGGCGCAGGCTCAGGAAAAACGCGCGCCATCACCTATCGCGTCGCCTATCTCATCGAGCAGGGCGTCACGCCTTCGCGCATCATGCTCGCCACGTTCACGAATCGCGCGGCGCGCGAAATGCTCCGGCGCGTAGAAGAGTTGACGGGCGGCACGTCGAACGCGTGGCGGCGCGTCTGGGGCGGCACGTTTCATCGCATCGCGAACATGGTCTTGCGCCGCCACGCCGCCGCGCTCAACTACACGGAGAACTACACGATCCTCGACTCGGAAGACGCGCGCGATTTTTTGAACGTGTGCGTTGACGAAGCGGGCATTGACACGAAAGCGCGCCGCTTCCCCAAAGCCGAAGTCCTGCAAGACATCATCAGCTTCGCTAACAACACAGACCGCCCGATCATTGATGTTGTCGCGCGCAACTACCCGCACTTCGAGCCTCTCACGCAACAGATCATGCGCGTCGATTCGATCTTCATGGAGCGCAAGCACGCGCGCAACTCTATGGACTACGACGATCTGCTGCTCAACTGGAAGCGCCTGCTTCTGGAGAAGCCTGAGATCGCGCGGCTCTACGCAGAGCAGTTCGAGCACATACTCGTTGACGAGTATCAAGACACGAACAAGTTGCAGGCTGAGATAGTTGACCTGCTCGCAGTCCAACACAAAAATGTAATGGTCGTCGGCGACGACGCGCAGAGCATCTTCGCCTGGCGCGGCGCGGAGTGGTCGAACCTCTACGAGTTTCCCGACCGTTACCCGAACGCGCAACAGTTTCGACTCGAAAATAATTACCGCTCGACGCCCGAAATCCTCGCCGTCGCAAACGTCTCCATCGCGTCGAACCGCAAACAGTTTCCGAAGACGCTACGCGCCGTGCGCCCTTCGCTCGGCCTCTCGCCTGCGCTCGTCCCGTGCCACGACGCAGACCAGCAGGCCGCCTTCGTCGCCGCGCGCGTGCTCGAACTGCGCGACGAGGGCGTGCCCCTGAAAGAGATGGCCGTCCTCTATCGTTCGCACTACCACTCGCTCGAACTACAACTCGAACTCACGCGGCGCGGCATCCCCTACCAAATTCGCAGCGGCGTGCGCTTCTTCGAGCAGGCGCACATCAAAGACGTGGTTTCCTATCTCAGGCTCGTCGCCAACCCGCGCGACGAACTCGCCTGGAAGCGCGTCTTGCGTCTCATCCCGAACGTCGGCGCGGCCACCGCCAACCGCATCTGGGAACAGATCGCTTACGCGCCCGACCCTCTAGCGATGGTCTTGCGCGGCGACGCGGACGCCGCCGCATCGCGTCGCGGAAACAGTTGGGCGGAGTTTCGTGCGCTCCTCGACGGCTTGGTGACGAACGAGACACGCGCGAATCCTGCCAAGCAGATCGAACTCATACTCGCGCGCGGCTACGAAGCGCACCTCGCTGCCAACTACGAGAACGCGGAGACGCGCCTCGAAGATTTGCGCCAACTCGCGCGCTACAGCACACGCTACAACTCGACCGAAGAATTTTTGGCCGAACTTGCGCTGCTCGCCACCGAACGCTACGGCGCGCCGCAACCCGTCAGCGGGGAAGAGGTCGTCATGGGCGCGGACGAAGACGAACTCATCGCGCTCACCTCCGTCCATCAAGCGAAGGGTTTAGAGTGGCGCGCGGTCTTCATCATCTGGGCAGCGGACGGCAAGTTCCCAAGCCCACGCAGTTTGCGCGACGCCGAGGGCGAAGAGGAAGAACGCCGCCTCTGGTACGTCGCCCTCACGCGCGCACGCGACCAGCTATACATCACTTACCCTCTGATGATCACCGACTACAACCGGCAGACCATCGTGCAACGCCCCTCGCGCTTCGTCACCGAAACGCCGCCGGAACTCTACGAGGTGTGGAGTCTCGAAGAGGAATCAACCGCGCTCGATGCGCTGCCCGAAATTAAAGAGAGCGAGCCGGGCGGTTATTTGAATTAACGCGTGAAGCGTTTCTGTTCATGTCTGAAACTTTTTTAGAGATCAAATCCGCGAGTGGGACGAGCGCGCTCGGAATTGCCGGATGGGAGACGGATGACCGCGCCCGTCGCTTCGATTACCTCAACGTGACGCTCTATGCCTCAGGATTACACGCGTCAACCCGGATTTACAATATTTATTACGGCGATGGTGCGGGCAGCCTTCCGTCTTTCTTCAAGGACATGGCGATGAATTGGCGCGGGTGGGAGGGAGAGAAGCGTTGGGAATCCGTCGAGGGTGATTTGAAAATGACCTGCACCAGCCACCCGCTCGGCCATATAAATTTGGCGGTCGAACTTCATTCGTATTTGGACGATCCTTTCGTATGGGACGTGCGCTGTAGCCTGGTGCTTGAATCATGGCAGTTAGACGTGCTGGCTGACGAGGCGAGAAAAGTTTTTCAGATATGACTAATCACAACTCTAACCTACACGCCGAACGCACGCTCGACGCGCGTGTCAAACTTTATTACGACCTGCACGTTCCGCCGGAGACGCCCGCGCCGCTCGTCGTCGCGCTGCACGGCTACGGCAGCAACAAAAGTTGGATGATGCGCGAGGCGAGGCATTTCGCGCCCGAACGCTTCGCCGTCGCCGCGCTGCAAGGCATGCACCAGCACTTGAAAGAGCCGCGAGAAGCGGGCGGCGCGCTGCGCTACGGCTTCGGCTGGCTCACCAACTTTCATGCCGAAGACTCCGTCGCCGTGCATCATCGCGCGCTGCTCGACATAATCGGGCAACTCACGGGCGAGGGCGTCGCAGACCCCGCGCGCATCTTCCTGCTCGGCTTCTCGCAGACGTGCGCGCTCAACTATCGCTTCGCCTTCACGCACGCGGAAGTCTTGCGCGGCGTCGTAGGCATCTGCGGCGGGATGCCCGGCGATTGGGAGACATCGGAACTTTACCAAAACACGGACGCCGCCGTGCTTCATCTGGCGGGCGCGCGCGATGAGTTTTACACGCCGGAGCGCGTCAGCGATTACGCCGCGCGTCTGTCCGAGCGCGCGCGCGATGTCGAGTTCAAAAGCTACGACGCGGGACACGAACTGACGCTCGCGATGCGCGAAGACGTGTACGCGTGGTTGGAGTCGAAAGCCGTAGACGCGGCGACGAGCGGGCAGTAACGATGGGAAGCAAGCGAGAACCAAAGCGCGCCGTCGCAGATGTGAAGCGCGCGGGTAGCGATGTGGAGCGTGCGGGCAGTAGCGATGTGAAGCGCGTCGTCGAAGACGCAGAGCGCGCCGTCGCGGCTCGCCAGCGCGTCGTCGAGCGCGTGCGGCGGCGACTGCTCAGAGGCGGATGGCCGCGCCTCCTCGTGTCCTTCCTGCTCATCTTGACGGGCGCGGCGGGGTTTCTCACATCCTACGCGCTCCTGCATCTCGGCTTCACAAAGATGGCCGTCCGCTACCCGCTCGCGGTGCTCATGGCCTATTGCGTCTTCCTGCTTCTGCTGCGCCTCTGGCTGGCTCTGCAAAGAAAAACGACGAGCAATCTCGACGGCAACTTTGATCTCACGGGGATTGATATTAATCCGCTCAACACGGGTCTGAGTCTCGGCGACGCTGCGAAACTTGGCGGCGGAGGCGGCGACTTCGGCGGCGCGGGCGCGGGCGGCGGTTGGGTCGCGGATTCGACCTCTTCAATTGCAAGCTCGTCAGTCGGCAACTCAACATCATTCGCAGGCTCTACGGTCGGGAGTTCAACGTCGGGCGGCGTGGGTTGGAATTTGCCGGATTTGGGTTTCGACGCGGACGAAGGCTGTGCGCTGTTGCTTATACCCATCATCGCCATCGTCGGCCTCGTCATCGCCATGTGTTACGTCGTCTATGCAGCGCCCGTCTTGCTCGCGGAAATTCTGGTTGACGGGTTGCTGCTCGCGGGCTTGTACAAACGCTTGAAGGGCGTCGAGCCGCGACACTGGCTGCGCTCCTGTGTGCGCCGGACGCTCCTGCCAGCCATGTTGACGACCGCTCTGTTCATCGCGGCGGGTTATCTCATGCAGCGCGCGATTCCAGAAGCGCGTTCAATCGGCGACTTCTGGCAGCGCGTCGTCGCGCCGAAGGACGATGGGCGTTGATGCGGGCGACTCTTGCGGGTATAGTTTGCGCTCGTAGCTCGTCATCCCTTCCGCGAAAGTGAATTGCCTGACATGAAATACACACTACGTCGCGCTCCTTTAATCTGTCTGGGGGTCGTGTTAGTCGTCCTCTGCGCGTCGCAGCCCGCATGTACGCGCGGGGGCGTTTCGGAGAAGGCGTCTGCGGAGGACGTGGCGGCGATCCGCGCGGTGCTCGACTCGCAGGCGGCGGCGTGGAATCGCGGCGACATAGAAGGCTACATGGACGGCTACGAACGCGCCGAGACGACGACACTCATCTCCGGCGACACTGTCACGCGCGGCTGGCAAGTCGTCACAGACCGCTACAAGAAGGCTTACGACACGCCCGAGAAGATGGGCACGCTGGCGTTCAGCGATCTTGAGATCAAACCGCTCAGCGAGTTTTACGCGACCGCCACCGGACGCTGGCAACTGACGCGCGCCAAAGACACGCCGCACGGTCGCTTCGCACTCATCTTCCGCCGCACAAGCTCAGGCTGGCGCATCGTACAAGACACCACGACATCCGCCAATTGAAGATTCTCAAGTCTCAAGTCTCAAGTCCCAAGTCTGAAAACAATGTCTTGACTTGGGACTTGAGACTTGGGACTTGAGACTTAAAACTCCCTATGCTCGCCGTCGTCAACTGCTCGCAACTCGTCACGCTCGGGGGCGCGCCGCGCCCGCGCGTGGGGGCGGAGATGCGCGAACTCGGCATCGTGGAAGATGGTGCGATGCTGGTTGGCGACGACGGGCGCATCGTACAGGTCGGCGCGCGGCGCGAGATCGAACGGCTCGTTACGGATGACTGTGAGGTTGTTGATGCGGGCGGGCGCGTGTGTCTGCCCGGCTTCGTGGACGCGCACGCGCATCCGGTGTTTGCGGGGACACGCGCGGGCGAGTTTGAGCAGCGCGCGGCGGGCGCGACTTATCAGGAGATCGCCGAGGCGGGCGGCGGCATACGCTCAAGCGTGCGCGCGACGCGTGCGGCGTCGGAAGACGAGTTGACGAGAGCGTCGAAGCGTTACGCCGGTTGGTTTCTGCGCGGGGGCACGACGACCGTAGAGGCCAAGTCGGGTTACGGTCTGTCGGTCGAGGACGAGTTGAAGATGCTCAGAGTCGTGCGACGCTTGAACGCGGAGACGCCGCTTCGTTACGTGCCGACATTTTTGGGCGCGCATGAAGTGCCGGACGAGTACCGCGCGCGGCGTGCGGAATACGTCGATCTGGTCGTCGAAGAGATGCTGCCGCGCGTGGCGGAAGAGAAGCTGGCAGAGTTTTGCGACGTGTTCTGCGAGGAACGCGTGTTCACTGTTGACGAGTCGCGGCGCATACTCGAAGCGGCGCGCGCGCGCGGCTTGGGTTTACGCATGCACGCAGATCAGCTTTCGCTATCCGGCGGCGCGCGGCTCGCTGCCGACTTGCGTGCGACGACCGCAGATCATCTCGAACACACGGACGCCGCAGGCATAGAGGCTTTGCGTGCGGCGCGTGTCCAGCCGGTGCTTCTGCCCGCTTCGGTTTACGCGCTCGGTTCGCGGCAGTATCCTGCGGCGCGCGAGATGATCGATGCGGGGCTCGCCGTCGTCCTTGCAACTGACTTCAACCCCGGCTCGTCGCCCACGCCTTCGATGCCGCTCGTCCTTTCGCTCGCCTCCACGCAGATGAAGTTGACGCCCGCCGAAGGCATCGTCGCGGCAACCGTCAACGCGGCTTACAGTCTGCGGCGCGGCGACGAAATCGGCTCGCTCGAAGCGGGCAAGCGCGCGGATTTTTGTCTGCACGACTCGGCGGATTATCGAGAGTTGGCCTACTTCTTCGGCATCGAGCACGCGCACGCGGTTTACACGGGCGGGCAACTCGCGTACAGGCGCGCGGCTTGAAGTGATGCCGCAAGATATTGGACAAAAATAATTGTTGACGCACAACTTATTGATTTTGTATATTCGCCTCAACACTGGAAAGGAGGTGATCAAAAAACGTATATGAGTTCTTATCACAGTGAGGTGGCTGCGGCCTGACCTCCGGATTGAAAACTTGAATTGGTAGGGTTTTCGTCCGTCAGTCGTTTTTGCCCGAGGGCAAACGGCACACAGGCCAATCCCAACAGTTCACCGGAAAGCCGCCTGCGTTAAATCGCGGGCGGTTTTTCTCTTTGGGGAAAACCTTCACCGCAGAGACGCGGAGATCACGCAGAGGGGGCGCAGAGAGATCATTCAACTCTCTGCGCCCCCTCTGCGTGATCTCCGCGTCTCTGCGGTGAGCTAACTTACTAAGCCAATTTATCGTTGTTGTTGGCTCGCGGCGACTTTGGCGAGGGCGATGGTGAGAGCCGCGCCGCCGAGACTTTTCACGAGCGTCGGGTGCTCTGCGTAGAAGTTGCTCGCCATGTCTATGACCGAAGGGTCTTTCTGTTCGGCCTGCGCGGCGATCTCCTCGACGGCTTCGGGCGGAACTTGCGCGGCCATCTCCGGCGTCACCTCGCTCTGCCCGCCGCCCAAAAATCCTGCGAGGCCGGACGCGCCGCGATTGGCGAGAATTTGCGAGATGACGGTCGGGCCTAAAGTGGAGATGAGCGTGTTGAGTATGCTCGCGCGCTGCGTGCCGTTCGATTGGCCGAAGAGTTGGCCGAGCATGTTGCCGAAGGGCGGCGTCTGGTCGGAGCGAAACGCTGCGGACAGCCCGTCGGCCACAGCGGATTGCGGCGCGGCCTGCGTGAATTGATCGAAGTCGTCATGTACGCTGCCCGACGCCTGATTGGCGTTTGCGCCCTGATATTGTTGTAAGAGCCCGCCGATTTGATTTAACCAACTCATGTCGTATCACCTTTCAAGTAGAAAAATAATTTCAAACGCGCCGGCGAAGATTATTCGCTGACGCAAAAGTCGAAAAGCACGTGTTGGGGGAAGCCGAAAGTTTACTTCAGCGGGGAATCTTTCGCTAGGGCTTGACCGGCGGCGTTGTAGGAGGCTTCGCCGCGTCCGTCGCCGCAGGAGACTGTTCGGAGGGCAGCAGGCGTGAAGGGTCGGGCGCAGACGGCGAGGTGTGCGTGTGTACGATCTTCCAGCCGTTGTTGATGAGACGAAAGACGACCGTGAGCCGCCCCGTAGCGCTCTCAGGTGTGCCGCGAAACTCCTGCGACTGCGTCCACAGGCAAGTGACGATTGCGCCGCCCGCGCCGAGCATCTGTACGCGCACGTCGCGCACTTCGAGTTGGACGTTTTTGGCATCGGGGTATGAGCTGGCGCGGTTGGAGCGCACCTGTTCCCAAGTGCGCGTGACCGTGCCGTTGTTGTTGAAGATGACGAGTTGCGGCGAGTTCCAATAGACGCTCATCACCATCTCGACATCGGATTTGCGTATGCCGTTTAGAAGCGTCTCGAACGTGGCGCGCACGGCGCGCTCCGCTGGATTGGCGCTCGTCGCCGCTGTTGCCGACGCGCCCGTAGTTGTTTGCGCTGCGCCCGTGCGTCGCGTGCGCGTGGCTGGCGTTGTCGTCTCGCCTTCTTGCGCTTCGACTGCGGCGGGCGTGGGCGTTGCGAGCGGCGGCGGGCGTCGCGTGGCCGGACGGCGCGCGGGCGTCGTCTGCGTCGGCGCAGGCGCGGGCGTCGAACTGTTCGTATTCTGCGCTGAGGCGACGGAGACGGCGAACGACAGTGCGAGCGCGGCGGCGATGAATAATTTTTTGAACATGATGACTCCTCTGTAAAGCTACTTGGAAGGCGAGGCGGCGATTTAACTACCACGCGAAACGCGCCTTCAACTGGCGAGAGATGAAATTTTTAGATCAAGCGTACGGCTTCGCGCAAACGGCGCGCCGCAGCATCGCGCCCGATGAGGTCGAAGACTTCAAACATCGAAGGGCCGACCGATTGCCCGGTCAGGGCTGTGCGCGCGGCGTTGATGAAGAGACCGGCTTTGACGCCCGACTCGTCCGCGAAGGCGCGCAAAGTCGCTTCCGCCGTCTCCATCGTGAACGGCTCGGTCTGTTCTAACCTGTCGGCGAGCGCGGGCAGCAGTTCTTTCAGGCGCGGCTCTTTCTGCAAGTTCTTCTTGACAGCCGTTTCATCAAACTCGAAATCGTCTGCGAAGTAGGCGCGACCCTGACCCGAAAAATCTTTAAGCGTGTGGAAACGTTGGCGTATGATCTCGATTGCGCGCTCGAACCACGCGCGCGCGTTCGTCTCATATTCCGGCTTCCAGAGTCCCGCTGCTTCGAGTTCGGCGCGCACCATCGGCGCGAGGTCGGCGACGGGCATCGTGCGTATGTACTCGGCGTTCATCCACAGGGCTTTTTGATCCGTCCACTGGCGCGCGTCCGCTTCCGAGAAGTTGAAGACGGCGGGCGCGCGATGGATGCCTGTGAGCGAGAACTTCTGTACGAGTTCTTCGCGCGACAAAATCTCCTGTTCGTCGTCGGGCGACCAGCCGAGAAGCGCCAGGAAGTTGCGGAAGGCTGCGGGAACAAAACCGCGATCACGATAGGTCGTCAGAGAGACGACTTCGCCGTGCTTGCGTTTCGAGAGCTTCGCTTTGTTCGGCGCAAGGATGAGCGGGAGATGCGCGAAGCGCGGCACGGGCGCTCCCAACGCTTCGTAAATCAGTATCTGCTTGTGCGTGTTCGTCAGGTGGTCTTGGCCGCGAATCACGTCTGTTATGCGCATCTCGATGTCGTCGCAGACAACCGAGAGGTTGTAGAGCGGGTGGCCGTCGGAGCGCAGCAGCACGAGGTCTTCGATCTCCGAGTAGTCACGCTCCTGCGAACCATAGACCGCATCCTCGAACTGCGAACGACCCTCGCGCGCGACTTTCAGACGCACGGCGAAAGGCTCGCCCGCTGCGGCGCGACGCTGCGACTCTTCCGAAGAGATATCGCGGAAGGGATTGCTGCGATGATCCGTGCCCGTCGCTGAGGCGGCGCGTGCGCGTTCGGCGATCTCGTGTTTGACGTTCGCGTCCGTGCGCTCGGCCTTCGGCGTGAAGTCGCGATAAGCCTTGCCCGCTTCGATGAGTTGCAAGGCGGCGGCGCGGTGCTTGTCTGCGTTGGCCGACTGAAAGACCATCTCCTCGTCGTAGTCGAGTCCGAGCCACTGTAGACCTTCGATGATCGAGCGCGTTGACTCGTCGGTCGAACGCTGCGTGTCCGTGTCTTCGATACGCAGGAGAAACGTGCCGCCGATTTTGCGCGCGTAGAGCCAGTTGAAGAGCGCGGTGCGCGCCGCGCCGATGTGCAGGTAGCCCGTAGGTGATGGTGCGAAACGAAGTCTCATAAGACAGTGACAAGTGCCAGAAACAGTGACAAGTGACAAGTGACAAGTTAAGACAGAAGTTTTTCGTTCGTAACTTGTCGTTAAAAAAGCAACGAGTGACAGTTGACGAGGTTAGGACAAGTTTGCCGCAACTTGTCACTCGTCACTTGTCACTCGTCACTGCATCTTAATGGCGGAGATAGCAGGATTCGAACCTGCGATGGGCTTTTGACCCATAACGGTTTAGCAAACCGCCGCCTTCAGCCACTCGGCCATATCTCCGCGAAGGCTCGCCGAAACAAGTTTGATATTCTAGCCCGCGAAGGTTGATTGTCAAGCGCGCATCGGGCGCGTGCGGCGGAGACGTGCGGCGGCCTGCGTTGGTTTACGCACGCGCGGCGCACACGGCGAGCGGTTCGGTTCGCGCGCACCGCTCCGGTGTTACAATCCGAGTTGATGGCGACATTTGATCTAACGCGCAGACAGTTTTTGCGTGGCCTCGCGGCGGCTGGACTCGTCGGCGTGTCGGGCGGGGCGGCCTACGCGAGCCTGTTCGAGATCACCGATTACGAGTTGACCGAGACGGACATTTTCATACGCGAGTTGCCCGCGTCGTTCGAGAACTTCCGCATCGTGCAGGTGTCGGACGTGCATCACAGTTCGCTCGTGTCGCTCGATGAAGTGCGGCGCGTGGTGGCGTTGGCGCAAGAGGCGCGCGGCGACATGGTGGTCTTGACGGGCGATTACACGACGGCGCGGCGCAGGTACATCGAACCGTGCGCCGAGGCGTTGGGCGCGCTCGAAGCTCCTGCGGGCGTGTGGGCTGTGCTCGGCAACCACGATTACTACACGGACGGGGAGTTGACGCGCCGTGCGCTCGTCAGGCGCGGGATAGGCGTGCTCGACAACGCGCATACGCTCATCACGCGTGGTGGCACAGGCGCGGCGGACGCGCTGCAACTCGCAGGCGTTGATGATTGGTCTTGGGGCTACGCGGATTGGGAGAAGGCTTTGGGCAAACTCGACCGCACGCGGCCGACGCTGTTGCTATCGCACGAGCCGCAGGTTTTCGATCTGCCGGAAGTGGCGGGCATCTCGCTCATCCTGAGCGGGCACACGCACGGCGGGCAAGTGAGCCTGCCGTTCATCGGCGCACCCGCGCGTTTCTTCTCGGAGTTCAAATATGTGCGCGGGCGTTACGAGCGCGAAGGCTCGCAGCTTTACGTCTCGCGCGGCACGGGCGTCGTCGGTCTGCCCATACGCTTCGGCGCGCGACCGGAAATCGCCGTGCTGCGCCTGCGCCGCGCGGCGGAACAGTAGACGGCGCGCAGGAGGTGATTGAATTACGCGATGAACGGGCAAACGAATTGGCTTCCGGTGTCTGATTACGCGCTGCACGCGACAGTGTTCGCCGTCGTCTTCGCCTCTTGGTTCGCCTTCGCGTTGGTGTTCATACTCTTTTTGAAACGCAAGCCGCCGGAAGCGACGGAGAGCAGACGCGACAGCACATCGAAACTCGGCATCGCGCTGCAAGGCGCAAGCTACGCTTTCGTATGGGCGTTCATGCGCGAACGTTTCACACACATCGCTCCGCTCGGTCGAATTGCGGACATCGTCGTCGCCGTTGTGACAATCGCGTTGGCCGTCGGGTCTGTGTGGCTGGTGATGTCTGCGGTCGGCACGCTCGGCAAGCAGTGGAGTTTGACGGCGCGCGTGGTGGAAGGCCACAAACTAATCACTTCGGGAGCGTATGCACGTGTGCGTCATCCGATCTACACGGGGATGTTCGGGATGCTTCTGGCGACGGGGCTGGCGGCGACTCACTGGGCAGGACTCGTCGCAGGCTTGATCGTATTTTGGATGGGAACGATCATACGCGTCCGCAGCGAGGAGCGACTGCTGCGCGCAACCTTCGGCGCGGACTACGACGACTACGCGCGCCGCGTTCCAGCAGTCCTTCCCGGAATCTACTAAGCAGGGGCAAAGGGTAAGGTTGAAAGGTAAAAGAAAAGGGAACGAGAGGTTGAATGTTTTCTTCCTCCCTTTCCCTTTCTCCTTTCCCCCTTGCCCTTCTTCGTCTTATTCGTTGTCGGGTGGCGTGTCGAGCGCTTCGCGGCGTTGTTTGCGGCGCGCTTCGCCTTCTTCGCGCATGCGCTTGAGCCCGTCGCGCTGTTCGGGCGTGAGGATGGCGAGCATTTCGGCGTGCAGCTTCTCGGCGTTGCCGCGCGCTTCGGTGCGCAACTGCTGCGCGCGCTGTTCCTGTTCGGGCGTGAGCGTCGCGCCCTGTGCGCGCAGTTCCATCAGTTGGCGCAACTCCTGATGCTGGCCTCTGAAGCCCTGTGCGTAGCGCGCTTCGATCTCGCGCAGTTGCGTGCGCTGCGCTTCCGACAAATTCAGACGACGCAGAGCGCGTCGCTCCATCATGCCGCGATTGCCGCGACGACCGCCACCGCCCATTTCGCCGTGCCTGCCGCCGCGCATGCCCCGTTCCGTACCCATGCGGTCGCGACGCCCTTCCGCGCCCGTCGTGCCGCTCTGCGGCGCAGTCGTCTGCGCGAAGGCCGCGATTGAGAGCAACGCCACGAGACCCGCGACGAAACTCGCGCGTGTGAAAATACTCTTCATCCGTTTAACTCCTTATCGAAATCGAAATTAACAATTGCCATTTGTCATTGCGCCGCGCGAGATTCGGCGCACACGCGCCGGACAACCCGGCTTACCTCCAAGTTGCCCACCACCATCTCGCACGCCACTTTAGACGCGCACGCCGCGCGGTTGGTCTGAAAAAAACTAAAGCAGGGCAAAGGGTAAAGGGTAAAGAGGAATTACCATTCAAACCTTCGCGCCTTAAGTTCTAACTTTGCGCCTCCAGCGTGAACTGCTTTTCTCGCAAAGGCGCAAAAGTTGAAAAGCGTAAGGCGCGGAGGCGACTTGAGTGGTGTTCCTGACCTTTCCCCTTTCCCCCTTCCCCTTTACCCTCTGCCTCTTGACGTGCAACGCGGGCGCGTCTCGCGTTACAATGCGCGGCGAAATGAGACTGATACAGAACATCAATTCGCCAGCCGATTTGCGGCGACTATCGCTTGAGCAGTTGCCGGAGGTGGCTGCCGAAATCCGCGAACACATCATCGAGACGATGGCGCGCGTCGGCGGCCACACGGGCGCATCGCTCGGTGCGGTCGAACTCGCCGTCGCGCTCCACTACGCTTTCGAGACGCCGACCGACCGGCTCGTCTGGGACGTAGGCCACCAAGCCTACGCGCATAAAATTTTGACCGGACGGCGCGATCAACTCGCGACCATCAAACAGTACGACGGGCTGAGCGGTTTCCTGCGCCGCGACGAATCGGAGTACGACACGTTCGGCGCGGGTCACGCTTCCACGTCGCTTTCAGCCGCGTTAGGGATGGCGATTGCGCGCGACCGCAAAGGCGAGTCGCATCACGTCGCGGCGCTCATAGGCGATTCGAGTCTCGCGGGCGGCATGGCGATGGAGGCGATCAATCAGGCGGGGCATTTGAAGACGCGCCTCATCGTGCTCTTGAACGACAACGAGATGTCCATCGCTCCGGCGGTCGGTGCGCTCACAGGCTACTTGAATCGTCTGCGCGAGGCGCAAGGCTATCATCGTTTCAAGGACGAGGTGGGCGAGGCTCTGCGCGCCGTGCCGTCGTTCGGCGAACGCCTGCATCACGCGGCGAAGACCGTCAAGGACGCGATTGCGGCGGCTGTGCTGCCCGGCGCGCTCGTCAACGAACTCGGCTTCAAATACATAGGCTACGTTGACGGCCACGACACGCAGGCGCTCGTACACGCCCTGCGCGAAGCGCAACAGATCACGGACAGCCCCGTCATCGTTCACGCCTTGACGACGAAGGGCAAAGGTTTTCCGGCGCGCGAGAAGAACTATTACGCTTGGCACGCCACAGGGCCGTTCGATCCCAAAACGGGCGCGGTGATCAAGTCGAAAGCGTCAGCGCCGAGTTACACGTCGGTTCTCGGTCGGACGCTTTGCGAGTTGATGGCGCGCGACGAAAAGATCGTCGCCTTGACCGCCGCCATGCCCGACGGCACAGGCATCGATCAGGCATTGGAGAAGTTTCCCGAACGCTCTTTCGACGTTGGCATCGCCGAGCAGCATTGCGTGACGTTCGCCGCCGGAATGTCAACGGAAGGCTTGAAGCCCGTCTGCGCGATCTACTCGACCTTTTTGCAACGCGGTTTCGACCAACTCGTACACGACGTTTGCATACAGGACTTGAACGTCAAGTTCTGCATGGATCGCGCAGGCATCGTCGGCGGCGACGGCCCAACGCATCACGGCCTCCTCGACATCGCATACCTTCGCGCCGTGCCGAACATGGTAGTGATGGCTCCGAAGGACGAGGGCGAGATGCGCGACATGCTCTACACGATGATCGAGCATAAAGGCGCTGCTGCGATGCGCTACCCGCGCGGCAACGGCGTGGGCGCGGACATCGCGCGCGAGCCACAGCTTTTGGAGATCGGGCGTGGCGAGATTTTGCGCGACGAAGGAGGCGATGTCGCCATCTTCGCTTACGGTTCGATGGTGCATCCGTCCGTGCAGGCGGCGGAACGTCTCGCGCGCGACGGCATACGTGTAACGGTCGTCAACGCGCGTTTCGTCAAACCGCTCGACGCGGGACTCTTGCTCGCGCTGGCGCGCACGAAGCGTCTGATCCTCACGGTTGAAGAAGCCTATCTCGCGGGCGGATTCGGCTCGGCGGTGATGGAGCTTTTGGAAGAGAACGGCCTCTTAGACGGGCTGCGCGTTGTGCGCATGGGCGTGCCCGACCGCCTCGTGACGCACGGCGACGCGCAACTCCTGCTCGCCAAATACGGCCTCGACGCCGACGGCATCTACACGCGCGTCAAGGAGAGCGTAGAAGTGTTGGAAGAGCGGCGCGCGTCGAATCGCCCGGCAGTGCGAAGCTCTAGCTAAACGGACGAAATATCGAGACCGGAGACGGCGCGCCGCTTACCTGCAAAAGGGGACGGCGCGCTTTTCGTGTTGCCAGAGACGATATAGACACGATTTAGAACACGCAGGCGGGCGTTTTGGTCGCCGACGGAGAGCGCGGCGCGGCTTTTGAGTGTGACGAAATTGCAATGTATTGCGGACAGCGGCGACCTAAAGAAGGACATCTAAGGAGTTGGCCGCAGTCAGCGATTTTCGCGCGTCGCGGGTTGTGCGTGCGTCGGGTCGCTTGGCCTGCAATTTGCAATTGAGTTTGGAGCGAAGTTTGTTCGAGTAGTTTAGTAGGACGTTTTGTTGTTTGGGAGAGTAAATGGAAGAGACTGAGAAATTGTTCGAGCCGATGCCGGTTGACCAAGATGCGACGCTCGCGACGCCGCGCTTCGACGAGGTTGAGGCGCAGGTGGCGCGTCCGGTCGTCCCGCTCGCGGGAGGTAGCCACGTCGCGCGCAGAGGGCGACGCCGCCAGTGGCCGATTGCTCTGGTGCTCATTTCGGCTTTGGCGGGCGGCGTAGTCAGCATTTTAGCTTTCCGCATGTACCAGCAGCGGCAACAACAGGTCGTCGCGCAAAGCGATAGTGAAACGCCGCAGGCCGACAACGCCGCACAGCAAGCGTCTGAGCCGACGCCGCAAGCGCAGGCCGACAACGCCGCGAGCGCGACCGAGGAGCAGCAGGCGCAGACTGACGCTCCGGTGGTGTTCGAGGAATTTGATCCGGCGAAAGAGGGCGTTGCGACGAGTGGCGATGCCGGACGAGCGCGCAAGTCGGCGGAAGCGGATGCGAAGCCTCCGACGGCTGCGGGCAATGAAGAAAGTAGAAGGGAAGAACGTAAAGAAAACGCGAAGCCCGCGCCGCGCGCTGCCGAGTCTAGACCTCGCCTGGTCGAAACGATCACCGCGTCGCGTCCGGTTGAAGCGAGAGGCGAAAACGTGAGCCGCGACGAGAGAAGAAGGGACGACGACTTCTTTGAAGAACGCCGCGAGCGTCGCCGCCAGAGGCGCGAAGAATGGCGGCAAGGGCGACGCGAAGAGAGACGCGGGCCGAGGCGCAACATTGACCGCATCAAAGATATCTTTGAAGGCCCGCCGCCCGCGTAAGTTTTCAATTAATGATTAAAGTCAACATTGGCCGGATGCCGAGCGCGTCCGGCCTCTTTTTATGCTCGCTCTATTTTTAAGTTTGCCGCGCCGTCTCTTTGAAGGTTGTGGGGCAGGCGTGGGCGGCGACGCCGGTTTAGCGTTAAAGTATGGCGCGTATGAAGCGTGAGCGGATAGACAAGTTGCTCGTCGAGCGCGGACTCGCGCCGTCGCGCACGCGCGCGCAGGCTCTCGTCATGGCGGGCTTGGTGCTCGTCGGCGAGCAGCGCGTCGAAAAGGCTTCGGAGAGTTTCGCGCCCGACGCGGAGATTCGCGTGCGCGGCGCGGACGATCCGGCATCGCGCTACGTCGGGCGCGGCGGGCTGAAACTCGAAGCCGCGCTCGAAGCCTTTGGCCTCGATGTGCGCGATTACGTCTGCCTCGATGTCGGGGCTTCGACGGGCGGGTTCACGGATTGCCTGTTGCAGCGCGGCGCGCGGCGCGTCGTCGCAGTTGACGTAGGGCACAATCAACTCGATTGGCGTCTGCGAACGGATGCGCGCGTCGAAGTTCACGAAGGAGTGAACGCGCGACACCTTGAGCCGGAAGCGTTCGGCGTGTACTTCGATTTGATCGTGATGGACGTGTCGTTTATCTCTGCGACGAAAGTGCTGCCCGCGCTCGTAGGGCAGTTGAAGGCAGGCGGGAGTATCGTCGTGCTCATCAAGCCGCAGTTCGAGGTGGGGCGCGGCGAAGTCGGCAAGGGCGGCATCGTCACGGACGCTCTAGCGCACGCGCGCGTCGTTGAAGAAGTCAACCGCGCGGCGTTAGACTTGCGGCTCAACGTCGGCGGCGTCATCGAGTCGCCGATTCAGGGCGCAGACGGCAACCGCGAATTTCTCGCGCTCTACGAAAGCGCGCCGCCCGCGAAAATTTTGACGGGCGAGTTCGGTAAATGAACAAACTCTCGGAGGCGGCTGCGCTCGCGCGTTTGCAGCGTGAGAAGGTCGCCTATCAAAGTCACATCAAGGTCAACTACGAGCCTGCGGCGCGCGACTGCCGCACGTGCCCGACGGCGGGCGTGTGCTGCACCGACGCGCATTTCGTCAACGTACACATCACGCGCCTCGAAGCCGTCGCCATGCGCGAAACGCTACGGCGCACGCCGCGCATAAGCGAAGCGGAACGTCGTGCTGTCTACGCGCGTGCGCGCCTCGCGGTAGAACGTTACAACCTGCACGCGTCCGCAGCGGCGTGCGACACCTACGCGCAGACTTACTCGTGCCCGCTGTTTGCGCAGGGTGTCGGCTGCCTCGTCCACGCGCGAGCCAAACCCGCGCCGTGCATTCAACATGCGTGCTACGACAACTGGGAGGAGATGCCGCCCGTCGCGTTGCAGTGGAGGGCGGAGCGGCGTGTGGAGTTGTTGAATGAGAAAACTTACGGCACGGCCTGGGCGTGGCTGCCGACGCCGCTCTGGCTGACGCTCGTTGACCCCGACTCGGACGGCGCGGAACTCGCGCGTCTCGAACGCGTCTGGAGCACGCGCCGCGCTGCGACTTTGAACAACTCCGCGCAACGCGTCTCGCAGCGACGCCGCAGCCTGCCCGTCGTCACGCGCTGAATCGTTGCGCGCTGAATCGCCGCTTGGTTTGGCCTACTGAATGTAGTTTCGCAAAACAGCTTAAGGGGCTTACGGGCAGCGATAAAGATTCTCGCCCGTCGTCGCGCGATTCGGACACCATTCGTCGAGGTTGACGGCGTATGCGCTGTTGCGAACCTTCGCGCGGATGTTCGGCAGCGCGCTTTGTGCGTCCGCGCTGCTCGGAAATTCGATCACAGTCCTCAGCGAGTTCTGGCGGTCGTAGATGGACACAGACGTGTAGCCCTGCGCTTTTGCCTTGTTCACTTCAAACTGCGCTTCGTCAAGTTTTCTATCACCTGATATGACGACGCCCCAAGAGCCGGTCGTCACTAGAGCATTCGGTCGTGTCGCTTGCAGGACGTTTTCCTGCACCTGTCGCACAGTCTGTAAATCCTTCTCCGCCGCCTGCGTGGTTTGAAGCGAGGAGTTGAGCGTTGTCTTAAGCGTCTCTAATTCTTTCTTCACTTCGGGGTTGTTCGTCTTGGCGGCGAGTTCGTCCACCTTCTTGATGCTCTCTTCAGTGGTCTGCTTGGCTTCCGCGACTTGCTGCTGCACTTCGCCCGTCTTCTGCACGGCCTGCTGCGCGCTCTTCCACTTGAAGCCCGCCACGTCGGCCTCGACGAAGCCCGCGCCCTGCAAACGCGTGTTGATAACGCCGGGCCAGAGCAGCAACAAGAGCAGAACCAAAACGATCAGGAACTCGCGTAGCACTGCGAGGCCGTCTTTCGCGGTCGCCACTGACTTGGAAAAACGCTCTTTCACTTCGTCCACCTTGGAAAAACGCTCTTTCACTTCGTCCACAGGTGTTGGCATAGGCGGCTACCTCCGTTGATAGGCGAGTTTGCGAGATTGGCGAAAATCAGGCTTCTCGCTGGCGGAAAAGCTGAGTTGGTCGGGCGCGGGCAACATATTCCGCTTTGCCTTTGAGTGTCAATACTTAACCACGCCCGCCGGAGACGTGAAGACTCGCGCCCTGTGGCCGATGCTTGAATCTTCGATTGACGGCGGCGCGTAATAAGATAGTGTGCGGCGTCGCTCGCGGCCTTAAAACGGCCTCCGAAGTTAAAAAATTCTTCCCGCGATTCCTGTTAACGCTTGCCCCGCCTCTCGCGTCTTATCAACCGAACGCGCAAACGCTCTTGAGTGTTCGAGTTGAAAGCGTCGAACGAGGTCTTCCCAAGAATGTACGAAGTAGAGGCGACAGGCGGCATGCTCCAAGTGATCGGAACGGATATGTCCGCTACGGCCTCATCACAACAGATTGAAGTTTCCGTCGATGCCGCGCTCGTTGCGGCGGTGCGCGCGGGCGACCGCGACGCCTTCGGCAGACTCTACGACACCTACTCGCGCATGGTACACGGCATACTTCTGGCGCGCGTGCCTTACGGCGAAGTGGACGATCTCGTGCAGGACGTGTTCCTGACCGCCTTGAGAAAGATCGAGTCTCTGCGCGACGCCAACGCCTTCGGCCCCTGGCTCGCAATGATCACGCGCAACCGCGCGATGGACTTTCATCGCCGCTCGCGCGACACGGCGGAACTCTCGGACGACATCGCAACCGCGAACGTGACCGCGCCGGAAGCCGAAGCGACCGAAGTTTTGAACATAATACGCCAGTTGCCGGAAGCCTACCGCGAGCCTTTGATCCTGCGTTTCGTCGAAGGCATGACCGGCCCCGAAATCGCAGAGCGCACGGGACTCGCGCCCGCATCAGTCAGGGTCAACATTCATCGCGGGATGAAGTTGTTGCGCGAACGCCTCGGCGGGACGAAGTACGGGAGGGAGCATTAAATTATGAGCGACTATCTATGGGACAAGACGGGCGAGGCGGAAGAAGACGTGGAGCAACTCGAAAACCTGCTCGGCGCGCTACGCTACCAACCGCGCCCTTTGGAAATTCCGGCGACCGCCATGCCGACCCTGGCACGCCCGCGCACGACGTTGATCTTTTCGCGCCCGCGTCTGGCAATCGCCGCCTCGCTCCTCCTGACGCTTCTCGCTGGAACGTGGTTCGTAACCCGTCAAGGCGAGCCGCAGACGGACAAACTTGCGAAGGTCAACAGTGGAGGCGAGACGGTCGAGAGCAAACAAACGGCGACGGCAGTTGCACCGAACGTTGAAACGAAGAATAACGCTTCAATTGACAACGCGGTCGAACAGAAGCAGCGAGAAAACAGAGCGGTCGTTGTTGCAACAGCAACGCCTAAGATTCATCGCGAGACTCAACGCGCGCCGCGCCAGTTCGTAGCGAAGCGGCAGAAGACGCAGCCGCGCTTGGAAGAGAACACGCCCGCGCCGCGTGAGGAAGTTGCCGTTAACAGCGGCGGGATGAGTTGGCAGGTCGAACAGCCTTTGACGCCGCGCCAGCGCGAGGCGACCGAGCAGTTGATGCTGGCGCTCAGGCTGGCGAGCGCGAAGCTCAACTACGCGCAGCGCGAGATGCAGGAGATCGGTCGCGCCGGAAAATAGAAGCGCCCATCGGAAATCATTTGTGCAGAGAGAGAACGGAGTAATTATGAAAACGAAACTTAATTCATGGCTGAAAATCTTGAGTCTTGCCGTCGCGCTTCTAGCGGCGGGCGCGACCGGAGCGAGCGCGCAGCAACCGCAGTACGCGGCCAAGCTGCAACTCGACAACGAAGAGACGCTCGCGCAGCGTGCGAACGAATTCATTGACGTGAACCTCGACGAGAACTTGCTGCGCATCATCCCGAAGAAGATCACAACCACTTCCGACACCGGCCAGAAGGTAGATGTCGGCGCGATCATCGGCGGTCTGAAAGGCGTCTACGTGCGCAGTTACGGCTTCAACGCCGAGGGCGAATACACGGAAGCCAACCTCGCACGCATACGCACGCAGTTGCGCTCGCCCGGCTGGGCGCGGCTCGTCAACATCGTCAAGAAGAAGGCCGACGAGAACGTACACATAGAGGTCTACATGATGACTTCGACTGGGAGCATTGACGGCATCGCCATCCTCGCGCTCGAACCGAAGCGGCTCACGCTCGTCAACATCGTCGGCAACATCAACCTCGAAAAGTTGAGCCAACTCGAAGGCCAGTTCGGCATCCCCGAAATCGGCATCGGCAGCGGCGACGACAAAGACGACAAGGCCACCAAGAAACCGTAGGGGAGGGACACGAAAGATGCGCCGGACACACATCACCCTACAACTACTGCTCATCGCGTCGCTCGCGCACGTCACCGCCGCCGCTGCCACTACAACAGCGACGAAAGAGGCCGAGTATCACGCGGTCGTCAAACTCATCGAGACGCACTATCACGTCAAGCATCGCGGCATCCCGTTCATCGCAAACGCGGGCGTGAAGACGGCGAAGGTCGTCTCGAAGAGCGCGCGGCGCGTCCTGCGCGTCGGCGACTTCAAACTGGCGATCTTCGAGGATCAGGATTTTTCGGGACGCGACACGACGGGCGACATACGCACGCGCTTGCGGCAGACGCTCGAACCCGACTGGCATCCGCTCGTCGCCGTGCGTGTGGAAGAGGAAGGGCAGACTTTCACCTACACGAAAGCGGACGGCGACAAGTTCAAAGTCCTCATCGTCGTCATAGGGCAGCGCGACGCGACAGTCCTGCAAGTCAACCTCAACCCCGAAGAGTTTGCGAAACTGTTGATGAACCCCGAACAGCAGAGCCGCGAACTAACGAACGAAGCGACGAGCGTCGAGCAAGAATAATTTTTGATTCGCGTCTGAGCATCTCCCCGAACTGCTCAACTCGAAAACACTCGCAACCGTCAGCCATTTCAGATTCCAACCGTCGGGCGATTCTAAAACGGAGTTTTCAATATCATGAGAAGCAAAAACTTTTTCTCACGCATCATCATAAACGCCGCATCGTTCGCGTTGTCGCTTATGCTCATATCGGGCGGCGCGTCGTTCGTTGCAGCGCAGGAGCAGGCGGCGGCGCAGCAGGACGAGGTTGTGAAAGTCCGTACGCGCGTGGTCTTTCTCGACGCGCTCGTGACGGACAAGAAGACGAAGGCGTTCGCCGCAGGTCTAGCGCCGGAGAATTTTGAAGTGCTCGCGGACGGCCAGCCGCGTCCCGTCTCCTACTTCACGCGCGAAGGCGACAAGAATCGTCGCCCGCTCGCGCTCGCGCTCGTCTTCGATCTCGAACGGCTCGGCGCGGGTCGCTACATGCGTCGCACAGAAATCCTCGAAGCGATGGCAGCGGAGCTCTCGAAACTCCCTGCGGAAGATGAAGTGGCCGTCATCGTCCTCGACCCGAACGGCGTCGAAGACCGGCGCGAATGGCTCACGCCTTTCACGCGCAACCGCGCGCAGACCGCTTCCGCGATGGCTATTGTCCCCACGCTCGTCGGCGAAGGCGCGGGCGGCGACAGCGGCGGCAACGATTCGGAGGACAGTGCGAAAGTGCCTGTCGAGAAGACGGCTGAGAGCATCGAAGGCGCGGCGAAAGAGATCGAGCAGGAGGCGAAAGAGAGAGAGAAACAGCGAGAGAAGGAAAGAGAGAAGGGCATGTCGATCACGGTCGGGTCGGGCAGCGGCGTCAAAGTCGAAACGCCGCACGATGAGAAAGACATGGTCGTTGACGAAGAGGACGAGGATGTCGAGATTGATTACATCAAGGACAAGAAGGGGCAGACCGTCAAGCGCATCGTCAAGCCCGACGGCGCGATGATCATCGAGCACACAAACAAGGACGGCACGACCACGAGCGATTATCAAGACCCTTTCGACCTGGCGGCGGCGGCTGTCGAGATCACGAAGCGCGTCGCCAAGGAGCGTCCCAACTCGCAGCCAGCCGTCGTCTACATAACGGACGGCATCGCGCCGGTCTTCTACACGCAGAGGGATTACGTCGAGTCGAAGCTCTTGAAGTCGAACGTCATCTTCAGCGCGCTCGTGACGGACATGAAGACGGGCTTCAAGTTTGCGATGCCGATCCTTAAACCGCTCGGCAATCTCGCCGGAATAAGCATTTCGGGGAGCGCGCAATATCTGGCGAAGGCGACGGGCGGCGAGTCTGTGCGCGTGCGTCGTCCGGCCGATTATGCCAACGGCCTCGCACGCATCGTCGGCAATCTCAACTCGCGTTACAGCCTCGGCTTCACGCTCGCCGAAACCGAAACGGACGACGGGCAGATGCACCCGCTCGAAGTTCGCGTCCGCGCGAAAGATGCCAAAGGCAAGGAGCGCAAACTTGAAGTGAAGGCGCGGCGCGGCTACTACATGACGACGGACGCGGCGAAGAAGTCTTCTGCGGAGGCTGCGAAGAAGAGCGAGGGCAGCGACGACAAGACGCAGAGCGAACGTGTGAAGAACTAGGAGCGATTCACCACCAAGACACGAAGACACAAAGTTAATCCAACAAGTTTCCTTTGAGTCTTCGTGTCTTGGTGAATCGAGTTGGATGCTGTGAAGCAGAGGCTCAAGATGAGAGACGCAATCAAGACCATCGCCGTCGTCGCGTGTTGCCTGTGGCTTCTCGCGCCCGCGCACGCGCAGACGGCGGGAGCGTTAGCCGCAAACGCTCAAACTTCCGGTAGTAACGCATCGAACAGCGACGCCGTTACGCCCGCCGTCTCGAAGTGGAAATTCAAGACGGGCGGGAGCGTCTATTCGACGCCAGCGATTGCGGGAGGCGTCGTCTATTTCGGCAGTTACGATTATTACTTCTACGCGGCGGACGCGGCGACTGGCAAGGAACTTTGGAAGTTCAAAACGGGCGGGCGCATACTCGGCTCGCCCGCGCTCTCCGGCGACCGTGTCTATTTCGGCAGCCAGGACACGCGCATCTACGCGCTCGACGCGGCGACGGGCAAGGAGCGTTGGAAGTTCAAAGCCGAGTATGCGGTTAACTCTACGCCGGTTGTCGCAAACGGCATCCTCTATTGCGCGGGCACGGTCGGCTTGCTCTACGCGATTGACGCGCAGACCGGAAAAGAGGTGTGGCGTTTCAGTGCGGAAGCGGGCGCGCCCACTTCGCCGCTGTTCGCAGGCTCGACGCTCTACGTCGGCAGCGGGCGCGGCCTCCACGCCGTTGACGCCGCAAACGGGCAGAAGCGTTGGACGGCACGCACGACACGTCCCATCGTCTCCGCACCCGTCGTCAGCGGCGATACCATCTACTTCACGAGTCTCGACAATCAACTTCACGCCGTTGACGCCGCTACCGGAAAAGAAAAGTGGACTTTCAAGACCGAAGGCGGCCTGCCATTCTCGCCCGCGCTAGCAGGTGGCGCGCTCTACTTCGGCGGCATTGACGGCAACCTCTACGCGGTTGACGCAGCCAGCGGGCAAGCGCGTTGGAAGTTCGCCGCCGAGAACGGCATCACAAGCGCGCCCGTCGTCTCAGGCGCGCTCGTACACTTCGGCAGCCTCAAAGGTCTCTACACGCTCGACGCCGCGACCGGACAACTCAAGTGGTCTTACACGACCGAACGCATCGTTACCTCCACGCCCGCAGTCTCCGGCGGCCTTATCTACTTCGGCGGCTGGGACGGCAACCTCTACGCCGTGCAGTGAACGGTTGTTGCGTCAATCAAAAGAAAGTGATCGGATGATTCTTTAGGCTGCGCAGCAACAGCCAGAGCAGCGCGGCGAGCGTTGTGGGGACGAGCACGTCGAGCGAGGCGAACACGGTCGCCACCAGAATGTCGCCGCGTCTGAGTTGATATGCGCCGCGCATCCAGCCCGTGAAGACGACGACAAGTACGCACAGCCCAGTCACTACCGCGCCCGCGAGAACAAGCACGCACGTCAGAGGCTCAACCGTGTCACCCCACGACGGCATCGCCCAGAAACCGAAAAACATCAACGCCATCAACACGCACGGCACAGCCGCCACCATCCAAATCCTGTTCATCTCTTTTTACCTTCTCCACATTTTCGCGCCGCACATCGCCTTCCCAATCGCTGACAGCTTAAGCCGCACGCGCCGACGCTCGCCGCACTGCGTATGACACTTCCTCTTTTGTCACACGCTGCGGCGTCTGTTGCGGCGCAGCGCACGGCGCGAAAGAACTGTGCGTTGACACTCGGAAAGACGCGCCTGTATCATCCAACGCAGTTTCCAACGCGTTTTCGAGCCTGACTTTTGCCGGAAGAATATTGCCGGAGAAGTGTCTGACACGCGCGCTAAGCAAGCGTTCGGTGCGTGCGCGGTCGCTTCTCTAAGAGCGTGTGTGGCTGATGGAGAAACTTACCGTTCGTCGCGTCGGCGTCCTCGTCAAACCGCATCATCCGGACGCGGCGGGGAGCATCTGTCGCCTGCTCGAATGGTTCACGCCGCGCGGCATCACGCTCGTCATCGGCCCGCGCACAGACCGCGCGGAGATCGAGCGCGCAACCGGCTGCCACGTCGAGACTCTGGAACACGAAGAACTCGCCGCCAGCGTTGACATGATCGTCGTGCTCGGCGGCGACGGCACGATGATCGCCACCGCGCGCCTGTTGGATAACCGCGACGTGCCCGTCGTTGGCATCAACTACGGCAGCCTCGGCTATCTCACAGAAGTTCGCGTCGAAGAGATGACCGACGCGCTCGACGCCATACTCGCGGGCAACTATCACCTCGACCGGCGCGTCATGCTCGCCGCCGAACTCCATCGCGGCGAGGAGAAACTTCTGCGCAACCGCGTCTTGAACGACGTGGTGATCAGCAAGTCGGCGCTCGCGCGCATCATCGAGATCGAGACGTGGTTCGACGGGCAACTCGTCAACTGCTTCCGCGCCGACGGCCTCATCGTCTCCACGCCGACGGGTTCTACGGCCTACAACCTGTCGGCGGGCGGCCCCGTCGTCTACCCTTCGATGAACGCCATCGTCATCACCCCCATCTGCCCGCACACGCTCTCGAATCGCCCGCTCGTCGTTCCGGACGACGCCGAAATCGAACTCATCTTGAAGACGCCGAACGAGGAAGTCGGCCTCACGCTCGACGGGCAGGTCGGCTATCGCATGGAGATCGGCGATCGCGTCGTCATCGCCAAGAGCCGCACGACCTTTAACCTGATGCAGCCACTCAATCGCAATTACTTTGAAGTGCTGCGCGGAAAATTGAAATGGGGAAGGTGATGAAGCAGTGACAAGTGACGAGTGACAGGTGACAAGTTCGGAAAGGCAAATTGTTTTAACTTGTCGCTTGTCACTCGTCACTTGTCACTAAGGAGAAAAAATGGCTGATGACAGACGAGATGAAGATGTGACGCCGCCGAAAGTTCGCTCGGATGCTTACGAGCGCGAGGCGACTACAGACCTCAAGGATACGACGCCGGATCGACCTAAAGGGATGCCGCTGCACACGCGCATCGTGATCGGCCTCGTCGTCGGCGTCGTGTTCGGCGTGCTGAGTTACGCGTTGTTTAGCATCCCCGATCCGGCGGCGGCGGGAAATAAGATTCCGCACCCGTTCGTGGCGAAAATCATCTACCACGTCACAGAGCCAATCGGCCAACTCTTCCTCCGCCTGCTCTTGATGGTTGTTATCCCGCTCGTCTTCTCGTCGCTCGTCGTCGGCGTCGCAGGCATCGGCGACATACGCAAACTCGGTCGCGTCGGCGTGAAGTCTTTCGTCTACACGTTCGTCATCTCCGCGATCTCGGTTGTTATCGGGCTGACGCTCGCCAACACGATCAGGCCGGGTAAGCGCATCGATCCGGGGACGGCGACGGCCTTGCAGCAACGCTACGGCGCGGGCGCGTCCAAAGAAGTGGAGAGCGCGACGAAGACCGGAGGCGGCGACAAGTCGCCTTTGATGCAGGTGGTCGAGACGCTTGTGCCGCGCAATCCGATAGCGGCGATTTCGGGCATCGTGGCGGGCGCGGATAAACAATCGGATACGCCCAACATGCTCCACCTGATGTTCTTTGCGCTCATCATCGGCATCGCCACCACGCTCATTCCCGTCGAAGTCTCCGCCCCGTTCTTGCGCGGCTTGCAGGGGTTGTACGAAATCTCCGCGAAGATCATAGACATCATTATGAAGATCGCGCCGTTCGCCGTGGCGTGTTTACTGTTCACCACGACGGCGCGCTTCGGCCTCGATCTTCTGGTCGCGCTTGGATGGTTCGTGGTGACCGTTCTCGCCGGACTCGCGCTGCACATGTTCGGCGTCTATTCGCTCTCGGTTTATTTCCTCTCACGCATCTCGCCTATAGAGTTCTTCCGCCGCATCAAGACCGTTATGCTCACGGCCTTCTCGACCTCTTCGTCGAACGCGACGCTGCCGACCGCGCTGCGCGTTTCGGAGGAAAATCTGGGCGTGCCGCGCGAGATCAATAGCTTCGTCTTGACTGTCGGCGCGACGGCCAACCAGAACGGGACGGCTCTCTACGAAGGCGTGACCGTGCTCTTTCTCGCGCAGCTTGCGGGCATTGATCTCTCCATCGGTCAGCAGTTGGTGATCGCCTATCTCGCCATTCTCGGCGGCATCGGGACGGCGGGCGTGCCTTCGGGTTCGATCCCGTTCATCATCGTCGTCCTCGCCGGAATCAGCCCGACGCTGCCGCCGCTCATCGCCATCATCCTCGGCGTGGATCGCATACTCGACATGTGCCGCACAACCCTGAACGTCGCGGGCGACATCACGGCGGCGACTTACGTTGCCAGAAGCGAGGGCTACGAGTTGTTGAAGCCGCACATTCCCGAACTCGAACGACGCGGCGTGGTCGTCGGCGGGCCTTCGAGCCATGATGTGATTGATTGAAAACGCGAGTCGCAAGTTTCGACGCAACTGAGAAATAGTTTGCAAAGGTAAGAGACAGGCCGCACGAGTCGCGGCGGAGTAAAAGCGTGCGGCGCGCGGGGAAGTGTACGCGAACAATTCTTTGCGATTTTTAACAGAGTAGCCACACGCGCGTAATATCTCCGAAATCCCAAGAAAATAAGGTACACGCTCACGGCGGGTTGAAACGGGCGGCGCGCGGAACGCTAAATGCAGAAAGACAATCTCTAATCTGCAAGGTGGGCATGCGCGTGCGTCGGAGACGGCGTGCGAGCGGGTTTCGGGAAGCGTTGGCCGCGAAACCGGAAGTCGCTGCGCCGAATCTCCGCCGCTTAAAGTTAAGAGGAATCGGAAAAATATGTTTCCCATCGGCGATGACAATTCCGACCGGCACTCCGCGCCGCTCGTCAACTACCTTTTGATCGCGGCGAACATCCTCGTCTTTGTCCTCTTTCAAGGACTCGGCTCGAACGACCGCTTCACTTACGCCTGGTCAACCGTCCCCGCAGAGATCACGAGCGGGCGCGACGTGGTGACGCAGGATCGCATCGTTGAAGAACCCATCAGCGGCGAGCGTTTTCAAATGCCCGGCCTGCAACCGACGCCCGGCAGCGTCTATCTCACGCTCCTGACCTCGATGTTCATGCACGGCGGCGTCCCGCATCTCCTCGGCAACATGCTCTTCCTATGGATTTTCGGCGACAACCTCGAACAACGCATGGGGAAAGTGAAGTACCTGATCTTTTACCTGCTGTGCGGGCTGATCGCTTCGCTCGCACACGTCTTTTCGACGATGGCGTTCGGCGCGAATCCGTATGTGCCGAGCCTCGGCGCGTCGGGCGCGATCTCCGGCGTGCTCGGCGGCTACCTGCTCCTGCACCCGACGCGCGGCGTACACGTCATCCTCTTTAGTTTCATGGTGCGAACTGTTCCGGCCTTCGTCGCCATCGGCATCTGGTTTGTCTTCCAGTTGATCAACGGGCTCGGCATGTTGGGGCAGGGTTCGCAGGAGGGCGGCGGCGTGGCCTACGCCGCGCACATCGGCGGCTTCATCGCCGGACTCCTGCTCGTCAAATTTTTCGACTCCGGCGCGAATAGCAATACGCCGCAGGCGTGGGCAAGCAGAGGCGCGGGTTACTAAAACGCTTTACGCTTTAACTTCAAACAGGGAGAAATGAAATGGCTGACAACGATAACGCGATTTCCGTACTCAATAACTTGATCGAGACTTGCAAGGACGGCCAGAACGGTTTCCAGACCGCCGCCGAAGGCATCACTAGAAGCGATGTGAAGTCGCTCTTCTATCAATACTCGCAGCAGCGCGCGCAGTTCGCAGGCGAGTTGCAGAACGAAGTCTTGCGTCTCGGCGGCGACCCGACCGAGACAGGCAGCGTTGCGGCGACTCTGCATCGCGGCTGGATAGACATCAAATCCGCCGTGACGGGCGCGGACGAAAACGCAGTGCTCGCCGAATGCGAACGCGGCGAAGACTCCGCCGTCTCAAACTACAAGGACGCGCTCGCAGACGAAAATCTGCCCTCGGACGTGCGCGCAATCGTCGAACGCCAGTACGCGCAGGTGCAGGAGGCGCACGACCGCATACGCAACCTCGAACGCGCGACCGACGCGGGCGGCACGAGCACAAACACCGCGCGAGCTTAAACGTCAAAATTCACATGAGGGGGATGGTTAAAAAGCGTCCCCCTCATCTTTCGTCAACCAACTCACAAACAAACAACAAGCAAAAGGGAGAACGAACAATGGGAAAAGGTAAAAGACTCGGCTTCGTGCTGAGCACGGCGATGATGTGCGTGGCGCTCGCGGCGACCGTTGCGACGGCGCAGAACACGAACTCCGGCATGAATACGAATTCCGGCACGAATATGAACCGCAGCGGTCAGATGGCGTCGGTCAGTTCGTCGGACAGGAAGTTTGCGATGACGGCAGCGGCGGGCGGCATGGCCGAGGTTGAACTAGCGCGCATGGCTTTGACCAGAGCGTCGAGCGATGCGGTCAAGCAGTACGCGCAGAAGATGATTGACGATCACACTCCGGCCAACGAGGAGTTGATGAGCATCGCTTCGTCGAAAGGCATCACGCTGCCGAGCGCGCCCGACGCGAAGATGCGCGCGATGATGGCGAAGATGCAGAACCTCTCCGGCGCGGCTTTTGACCGCGAGTACATCATGATGGCGGGCAGCAAAGACCATCAGAAGATGGAGAAGTTGTTCCGCGACGAGAGCATGAAAGGCAGAGACGCGGACTTGAAAGCCTTCGCCGCGAAGACGCTCCCCGTCGTGCAGATGCACTTGCAGATGGCGCGCGACCTGCACACACAAATGATGGGCAGCATGAAGGACATGAAGCACAGCATGTAAAGAGCCAGGAGTAGTGACGAGTGATGGGTGACAAGTTGAAAACCAGAACTTGTCTTTGAGTTCTTGCTCGTCACTCGTCACCCATCACTTGCCACTATTAAAAGGCGGAAGCGGGGGCGGCCAACGCCCTTCCGACTTTCGCCTTTTGCTTTCTCCCGCGCGGCTCAGGTAACATCCATACTGTTTTTGCAAGGAGCAACCGTCAATGTCAGCAATTGAAACCGCCACGCCGCCCGCAGTGAACCAGCAGGGCTTGGAAATTCGCCCGACGCCGCGCGCGGAGATGAACCTCTACCCGCTCGACACGTTCCCTTACGAGTTCGCGGGGCGCGAGATCACAGTCAGTTTCGAGATGCCGGAGTTTACGGCCATCTGCCCGTTCTCCGATTTTCCAGACTTCGCCAATATACGCCTCGCCTACGTGCCCAACGATCGCTGCGTCGAACTGAAAAGTCTCAAGCTCTACATCAACTCGTTCCGCGACGTGAAGATTTTCCACGAGCACGTCATCAACGTCATCCTCGAAGACTTCGTACGCGCCTGCGACCCCTTGAGCGTCGAACTCGAAGGCGACTTCAACATTCGCGGCAACATCAAGACTGTGGTGCGTGCGAGCTACAAGAAATAGTAAAGCTGTCAGTAGTCAGTAGTCAGTAGTCCGTTGCATGTGGCTTTCCGCGCGAGTGGCTAAAGACGGAGTAAGTTGATCAACTGACCATAGACAAAAACAACTGGCTACTGACTACGGACAACAGACGTTTTTCAATGACACTCGGAATCATCGGCATCGCCATTCTCGTCGCGCTCGTCGTGCTGTTTCTGGTGTGGCGGACGGTGAAGGTGTTCGTCAAACTGGCGCTCGTCGGCCTCGTCGCGTTGCTCGTCGTCGCCGCGCTCGTGTGGTGGAACTGGACGGGCGAGATGAATGCGACGCCGAACGCGAATCGCCCCGCCGCCAACACGCGCCGCAACACTAATCGCTGACTCGCGCGCAAACACTGGCTCGCACGCGAACACTGACTCGCCGCCTTCTTTTCACCCCGCATGGCCGAGACCGACACCGACGCCGCTGTAGATAAATTCGACGCCTCTATCAGCAGTGATGCGTTGGACGAACGCGCGCCCGGACTCTTCCGGCGTTACGGCCGTCTGCCACGAAACGTCGTCGTCATCAGCCTCGTCAGTCTCTTGAACGACGCTTCGAGCGAGATCATTTATCCGCTCTTGCCAGTCTTCCTCTCGGTCGCGCTCGGCGCATCGCCCGCCGTCATCGGCCTCATCGAAGGCGGCGCGGAATCCGTCTCAAGTTTCCTGAAACTCTTCGCCGGGTACTTTAGCGACCGCAGCGGGCGGCGCAAGACTCTGGTTGTCTCCGGCTACGCGCTGGCGAGCATCGTGCGCCCGCTCTTAGGCTTTGCGACGAGTTGGCCGCAGGTCTTCGCCGTGCGTTTCACAGACCGCGTCGGCAAGGGCATACGCAGCGCGCCGCGCGACGCCATGATCGCCGACTCGGCCGACCCTTCGGAGCGCGGACTTGCCTTCGGTTTTCATCGCGCGATGGATCACCTGGGCGCGGTCGTCGGCCCGCTCCTCGGCTTCGCGCTCCTCGTACTCATCGCGAGCAACTACAACTCGCCGACGCTTCAAGAGTATCGTCTGATCTTTCTCGCCGCGTCCGTCCCCGCGCTCGCCGCCGTGCTCGTCGCCGCGTTTGCGATTCGCGAGACGCGCAGGGGAAACGTAGACGCCGCACGCGAAAGCAAGAACGCCGCGCCCGTCGCTGTCACGACAGCGCCGCCGCGTTTCTCTCTGCGCGGCTTCGACGGAAACTTCAAACGCTTCCTCGTCATCCTCGCACTCTTTACGTTGTCGAATTCATCGGATGCGTTTCTGCTCTTGCGCGCGCGCGAAGTTGGCATTTCGACGGCGACCATTCCCTTGCTGTGGGCTGCGCTGCACGTAATGAAAGTTGTCAGTTCGCTCGTCGGCGGCGACTTGTCGGATCGTTTGGGGCGCAAGACTTTGATCGTGACGGGCTGGCTCTTTTACGCCGCCGTCTATCTGGGCTTCGCGTTCGTCTCGACCGTCGCGGGCGCGTGGACGCTCTTTCTCATCTACGGAATCTATTTCGGGCTGGTCGAAGGCGCGGAGAAGGCGCTCGTCGCAGACCTCGTGCCCGCAGACAAACGCGGCATGGCTTACGGCCTCTACAATCTCGCGTTCAGCATCACGGTCTGGCCTGCGTCGTTGTTGATGGGCGCGCTGTGGAGTTGGCGCGGCGCGAGCGTCGCCTTCATCGCAAGCGCCTGCGTCGGCACCGCAGCCGCGCTCCTGCTCGCCCTCACCGTCCACACCGGCGCGAAACGAATTGAAACTTGACCCGCGCAATTGAAGGTTCGCCCGTTAAACTTTTTTCCGGTAAGATCAATTTCTCATGGACTCATCAAACTACAGTCTTATCACCACGCCCGCAGAATTGAACGCGGCTGTCGCCGCACTCTCCAAGCACGCCGTCGTCGGCTTCGACACTGAAACCACCGCGCTCGATCCATATCGCGGTCGCATGCGTCTCATGCAGTTCGCTGCGCCCGACGGCTCGGCGTACATCATTGATCTCGATTGCTTCCGTGAAGGCGACAGCCTCGCGCCGCTTCGCCAACTTCTCGCCGCGCCGCGCCCCGTGAAGGTGGCGCACAACGCGAAGTTCGACGCCAAGTGGACGAAGCATCAACTCGGCGCGGAACTCGGCGGCATCTTCGACACGATGCTCGCCAGCCAGATCGTCTCGGCTGGCGAATCCGAAGACCGGCACTCGCTCGCCGCCGTCGCCGCGCGCTACCTCGACGAGACCGTTGACAAGTCCGAACAACTCAGCGATTGGAGCGGCAAGCTCTCCCGTGCGCAACTCGAATACGCCGCGCGCGACGCCGCGCTCATGCTCCCCTTGCGCGAGCGTCTCATCGAACTCTTGAAGCGCGACGGGCTAGTGAATGTCGCGCAACTCGAATTTGAGTGCGTCGTTCCGGTCGCCTGTCTCGAACTCGCAGGGATTTTCCTCGACGCCGCGCGCTGGCGCGAACAGATCGCCATCGTCAAAGAGAAGCGCAAGCGTCTCGCAGAAGAACTGAGCGCCATGCTCGCCGTCGGCACAGTGCAAGGCTCTCTGTTCGAGAACGCGCGCGCAGACATCAATCTCGACTCGCACACGCAACTCACCGCCGCGCTCAAACGCCTCAATGTCCCCGTCCCCGATTCCACGCGCAACTGGAAACTCCAACCGCTCGCCGCCGACTATCCCGTCGTCGCCAAACTCCTCGACTATCGCACCGTGCAAAAGTCGCTCACCAGCTACGGCGAAAACATACTCGAAGAGATCAACCCCAAGACCGGACGCATCCACGCCAACTTCCACCAGATCGGCGCGCCGACGGGGAGATTCGCGTGTACCAATCCAAACGTGCAACAGGTGCCGCATGCCGTTGAATATCGTCGTTGCTTTCGTGCAGAGGACGGAAACAAACTCGTCATCGCGGACTATTCGCAGATTGAACTGCGCATCCTCGCGCATGTCACGGAGGACAAGGGTTTCATTGACGCGTTCAATTCGGGCGCGGACTTGCATCGCGTCACCGCCGCGCAGGTCTTCAACACGCCGCTCGAAGAAGTGACAAAGGAGCAACGCGACTTCGCCAAGCGGCTCAATTTCGGCGTGGTCTACGGCATCGGCGCGCAGCGTTTCTCGATGATGACGGGCATCCCTCTGACTGAGGCCGAGAGCATCCTCGCGCGCTACTTCCAGACGTATCGCGGGCTTGATACCTGGCTCAGGGACGCGGCGCGCAAGGCTGTGCGCGAGCGCACGGCGCGCACCATGTCCGGACGACTCGCGCGGTTTAACTTCGACTCGGAAGACCGTCAGGCCGCCTCGCTCGCACAACGCAACGGCAAGAACATGCCCATACAGGGCGCGTCAGCCGACATCCTCAAGCGCGCCTTGCGACTCTTGCACGACAAGTTGAAAGAGACTACGGCGCGCGTCGTCAACATCGTACACGACGAGGTTGTAGTGGAATGCGAAGCCGCGCAAGCGCCGGAGATCGCGCGCGTGGTGGAACAGGCCATGTGCGAGGCGGGAGAAGAATACGTCACGCGCGTGCCCGTCAAAGTGGAGACGGAAATAGCCGACGAATGGGTGAAATGAAGAAACGATGAACGGAAGCTGGTCAGTAGTCAGTAGTCAGTTGTCAGTTGCGTGTGGTTATCAAGCAAGTTGCTAAAGACGGTCTTGAACAACTGACTACTGACAACTGACAAAGGACGGTCTTTCCTTCATCCTTTCCCCGTTGCGTTGTATCATCCGCCGTGAGCGTCGTTCGATTCGTTAATCCTCGCCTCAGTTCCTTTTAACTCACATCCGGCCAGCGTTCGCCCGCCGGTATCTCACAGGAGTCTGCCCACTATGAAAAACTCAATTCGCCGCGTCGCCTCTGCGCTGCTCTTCGTCGCACTCTTCATCTCGCCATTCATTTCGCGCGCAGCAGATTTCAGGCGCGAGGTCGTCTACCAGATCATCACGGATCGTTTCTTCGACGGTAATTCCGCTAACAACAATCCGGCGCAGAGCGCGGGTCTATATGATTCGACGAAGACGAACTGGCGCGCCTACTGGGGCGGCGACCTGCAAGGCATCCAGCAGAAGATGTCTTATCTGGCCGGAATGGGCGTCACGGCGATCTGGATTTCGCCGCCCGTTGATAACTTGAATGCCAACATCCCCGACGGCAACGGCAACCCGACCGCCTCCTATCACGGCTATCAGGGGCGCGACTTCAAACGCATCGAAGAACATTCCGGCAGCGCGTCGAACGCCTGGACGGACTTCGACAACCTTGTCACCGCCGCGCACTCGAACGGCATCAAAGTTATCGTTGACTTCGCACCCAACCATTCGACGCAGGACAACGCGGGCGAGTTCGGCGCGCTCTACGACAACGGCACGTTCCTCGGCAACTACACCAGCGACACGAACGGCTACTTTCACCACAACGGCAACATCTCCAACTGGGACGACCGTTATCAGGTGCAGTACTACACGCTCTTCAATCTCGCCGATCTCAATCAAGAACACGCGACCGTTGACGCTTACATGAAAGCCTCCGCGCAGTTGTTCCAGCAACACGGCGTTGACGGCTTCCGCATCGATGCGATCAAGCACATCACCTGGGGCTGGCAGTACAGCCTCGCCAACGCCATCTACACGAACGGCGACAGCTTCCTCTTCGGCGAGTGGTATCAGACGAGCACAGGCGACCCGCTCTACCGCGACTCTTACAAGTACGCCAACCGCAGCGGCATCTCCATGCTCGACTTTCCGCTCAACGCCGCCATACGCAACGTCTTCGGCTCAAACGCCAACTTCTCCGACATAGATGCGGTGCTCACCGCCGAAGCCGCCAACTTCACTTGGGACGAAGACCTCGTCACGTTCATCGACAACCACGACATGACGCGTTTCCTCACGCTCCTCAACAACAACAACCGCCTGCACGAGTCGCTCGCTTTCATCCTCACGCAGCGCGGCGTCCCCTGCATCTACTACGGCACGGAGCAATATCTCCACAACGACACTTCGGGCGGCAGCGACCCCTACAACCGCCCGATGATGAACGCCTTCTCGACCTCGACCACAGCCTACACGCTCATCAATCGTCTCTCCACACTGCGCCGCAACAACCCTGCCATCGCCTACGGCTCGACCGCGCAACGTTGGATGAACAACGACGTGTACATCTACGAGCGCAAGTTCTTCGGCAACGTCGTCCTTGTCGCCATCAACAAGAATGAGACGACTTCGTACCCGATCACCGGACTCAACACCTCGCTCCCCGCCGGAGCATACACGGATCAACTAACGGGTTTGCTCGGCGGCTCTGGTATCAGCGTCGCGTCGGGCACGGGCGGCAACAACCCCGTCTCGAACTTCACGCTTCCGGCGCATACCGTCGCCGTCTGGAGCTTCACAGAAGCGCCCGCCGCGCCGCAGATCGGCGTCATCGGCCCCACGGTCGCGCAGCCCGGCGTGAAAGTCACCATCGGCGGCAAGAACTTCGGCTCGACCGCAGGCACGGTCAAGTTCGGCACGACGACGGCAACCGTCACCTCTTGGACGCCGACGAAGATCGTCGCGACCGTCCCCTCCGTCACGAACGGCAACTACAACGTGACCGTCACCAACACGTCCGCGCAAGTCTCGAACGGCATACAATTCACCGCGCTCGCCGCGAAGTTGATCCCCGTCACGTTCACGGTCTTCAACGCGTCGCCGACCGTGACGGGCGATTACATCTTCCTGACGGGCAACACCGTCGAGTTGAGCAACTGGGCGACGACTTGGGACGCGGCGGTCGGGCCGATGCTCACGCCGAATTATCCGAACTGGTTCTTGAACGTGAGCGTGCCCGCCGGACAAACCATCCAATTCAAGTTCATCAAGATCGCCGCGAACGGCACGGTCACTTGGGAAGCTGGCGCGAATCATACTTACACCGTCCCGTCGAGCGGCGTCGGGTTCGTCAACGTCAACTGGCAGTATTAGTCGAAAGGGAAAAGGGTAAGGGGGAAAGGTGAAGGGTAAAAAGGAAAAAGCAATCGGTGCGGATTGTTGTTTTACCCTTTCCCTTTTCCCATGCCCCCTTACCCTTTCCTCTGTTTTGAGGTCGAAGCGATGAAGAGTTTTTCTATTCTCGCGACACTGGCGTTCGCCTCGATGCTCAACGCGCAGTTGGCGGGAGGGTTTCGGCAAACTCAATCTACTGCTGCTCCGGCGGCTCAGGCGACTGTTAAGGCGAAGAACGGCGCGAAGGTTGACCCCGCAATTTTGAAGAGCTATGAGGGCAGGTACGAATTGGGGGCAGGCATCATCCCCATCAGCACGCTCGACGTGACGCTCGAAGGAAGCGATCTCTGGGTTAAGCCCACGCTCCTCAAAAAACGCAAACTCGTCGCGCGCTCCCGACGCAGTTTTGTGGATGAGATCGAAGGCACGCGCTACACGTTCAACCGCGACGAAGAGGGGCGCGTCACGAGTCTCACGTTTCAATTCGAGGGCAGCGACTACACGGCGCAGCGCGTAGTGCTCCCGCCGCCAAGTGTGAAGGGCAACACGACCTTCAAGTTGAAGGGCTACGCCGACGCGCGCATCGTCGTGCTGGCAGGCTCGTTCAACAACTGGAACGAATCGCAACTTCTCTTCGCGCGTGAAGGCGAAGAGTGGGTCTGCCGCGTTGACCTCACGCCGAACCGCTACACCTACAAGTTCATCGTTGACGGCAACTGGCTGCTCGACCCCGCCAACCCCGAAACGGAAGAAGACGAATACGGCAATCTCAACTCGGTGCTCATCATCAAAGCAAAGTAAGAGTGTTGGATAGGAGTTGAAAACCTTCACCGCAGAGACGCAGAGAGCGCAGAGGTGGCGCAGAGAAAGAAGTTATTCTTTTCTCTGCGCCACCTCTGCGCTCTCTGCGTCTCTGCGGTGAGTCTTAATTCTTAATCACACTCAATCACAACTCGCTATGATCCGGCGACATGTGCGCGCCGGATCGCTTGCGCCAGAGGAAATAGATAGGGATGCCTGTCAGGACGAGCAGGTAGCCGATGCCGGATGTCTGCGGCGTGAGGTAGGCGAGGTCGAGCACGAGCGCAAGCGCGAGCAGGATGTAGACGAGCGGCACGAGCGGGTAGCCGAACGTGCGATAGGGGCGCGGGGCGTCGGGCAGTTTCCGTCGCAGGCGTATGACTGCGCCGACCATCAGCGCGTAGAAGACTAGATCGGCGGAGACGATGTATTCGAGCAGTTGCGTGTAGACGTTGCTGTAAGTGACGACGCTTGCGCGCGTCGTCGCGTCAATTGTCTCCGTTGCGATGCGCGGCAAGGTCAGGAGCGACGCCCAGACGCCTTGAATGACGAGCGCGACGGCGGGCACGCGGCGCGCGTTCAGAGTGCCGACGCGCGCGAAGAACAGGCCATCGCGCGCCATCGCGTATGTGACGCGCGCACCGGCGAGGATAAGGCCGTTGTTGCAGCCGAACGTCGAGACGATGATCGCGAGAGCCATCAGCACAGCGCCGCGTTCGCCGAAGACGACAGCCATCGCGGCGGTCGCCACGCGATTCTGCGGCGCTGTCTGAACGCTCGCAAGCGGGAGCGTCACGACGTAGGAGAGGTTGGCGAGCAGGTAGAGCGCGACGACGAGCGCACAGCCCGCGAGTAGCGCGCGTGGAAGGTTGCGCCCCGGTTCACGGACTTCGCCCGCCGTGAACGTCACGTTGTTCCAGGCCGACTGCGCAAAGAGTGGCCCGACCATCGCGCGCCCCAAAAGTGCTACGAGCGCGAGCGTCCCTGTCAGCGCGAGATCGCCTTGCGCGCCCTGCGGCGTCCAACCATTCGCGGGTGAATCCCACCAAGCGGAGGTGAAAGCCGCGCTCCCTCGATTCGCGCCGAGCGCGAGGCCGACGAAGATGAGCGCGGCGAGCGCGGCGGTCTTCGTGAAAGTAAAACTGTTCTGGATCAGTTTGCCGAGTTGCAGGCCGCGCGTGTTCGTCGCGGTCAAAAGCAGGATCATGAGTACGGCGACGAGTTGCTGCGTCGAAAGACTGACGGCGTAGTTGCGAAAGATGCGTTGCGGCGCGATTAAATAATTGCTGGCCGACACCTGGGGCGCGACGACGCCTATGAAGTTGGCGAAGGCGATGGCGACCGCCGCAATCGTGCCCGTCTGTATGACGAACAGCAGCGACCACCCGAACAAAAACCCTATGGCCGGACTATAAGCCTCGCGCAGAAACACATATTGCCCGCCCGCACGCGGCATCATCGCAGCGAGTTCCGCGCAGCAGAGTGCGCCCGTTACGGTGAGCACCCCGGCGAGCGCCCACGCCGCCATCAACCACCCGGGCGCACCCACCAGACGCGAAGACTCCGCCGACACCAGAAAGATGCCCGACCCGATCATCGAGCCGACGACGATCATCGTCGCGTCGAGCAAGCCGAGGCCGCGTTCGAGTTTCGGCGCGTGGTGTTTCTCGTCTAAGGTCACGGGCTTATCGTTTGCGATTCGTGCGCGGCGTGCGCGTGCGGCGGATGGCTTCGCGTGTTGTTCCCTTCAACAATCTGTCGGGCAAGTTTAGCTCGTCATCTATCAACACGTCTGTCGAAATGCCAACAATGCGCGCGTATTTCAATAAAACAGGCAAAGGCGGTTCGCGTGTCCCTAGTTCGTACCCTGAAACCGCACTGCGTAAAACTTTTGCGTCAAGTCCCAAACGCACAAGCATCGCATCTTGTGAGAGATCAAGTGCAAGTCGGATTTGCAGAAGTTTACCTGCTAGACGCTTCGGCCTTGGACGTGATGAACTTCCCATCAGGATTCACCCCCTGATGGAATATCCAGATCACAAATTAGTTTGACTTTCGCTGCAATTGCAGCGAAACTATCTTTATGTTTTGTTGCCGCTGGGAGTTTGCACTTACTTGTTTCCCTTGCGGCACTCATCACGAGTGATTCGTAGCGGTGTGGCGCATCGGTCGTTACGGGCGTGTCAAAAGTTCAGAATCGTGCGAGGCGCATAACATAACAAACCGGCGCGGTTATTGTCAGCTTAAGTTTTATAGATGGACTTGGCAGGAAGTTAGCCATGAGTGAGAGAAAAGGCGGAACGAAGCAGCAGGCCGAGCGGGCGCGGGCGTCTATGCTCTCCCTCTTGAATGGCTACGACCCGAATCATCTCGTGCTTCCGATCGACGAGATTCGCCTCCTCGCTTTGATTATCAGCACGCGCGACGGCTCACAGCCCTTCATCCGCCGTATGGTGAATCTCTCGGATAATTTGAACGCCGGACGCGCGGGTGCGGTTGCATGACTCGCGCGGCAAAACAAAGATCACACTTTAGCTGAACTGCTCATGCCGATCTCCCAAGCCGTAGGTGAGGGTCGCATCGTTGCAGTTCAGAATACGACGTTCCTTGCCGCGAGTTTCGCTTATCAGAACAGCCTTGATTATGTGCGCGAGTTGATGAACTATCTCGACAGGTTCAAACGTCCCCCTCTGACACGGCACACGGGCGGCAGTTTGCGCCCTGCTTGACATGCGCCGCGCCGCTCACCTAGTCTTGCCCGTTAGTAAATTCATAAACTTCATAACGATTCCTGCCAAAGTGATTTTCAACAGGCAAGCAAAGATTTTCCTATGATTAAAGAAGAACTGACGGAGTTGATTCGAGAGCGACGCGCGCACGTCGGCGTGATCGGGTTGGGTTATGTGGGCTTGCCGCTCTCGGTCGAGTTCGCGCACAAGGGATTTCAGGCCACGGGCTTTGAAGTGGACGAGGAGAAGGCTGCGCAGATCAATCGCGGCGAGTCCTACATCGGCGACGTGCGCACGTCGCTCGTCAAGGAGTTGGTTGACTCAGGCCGCCTGCGCGCGACGACCGATTTCGGCGAGTTGGCTAAATGCGACTGCATCATCATCTGCGTCCCGACCCCCTTGCGCAAAACCAAAGAGCCGGACATCTCCTACATACTCGCGGCGGCTGCCGAGATTCAGAAACATCTGAGGCGCGGCCAACTCATCATCCTCGAATCCACAACCTACCCGGGCACGACCGACGAAGTGCTCCTGCCGATGCTCGAAGAGCGCGGGATGCAACTCGACGCGGATTTCCTTTTGGCCTTCTCGCCCGAACGCGTCGATCCCGGCAACCCGCAATTCCAGACGCACAACATCCCGAAAGTCGTCGGTGGCTCGACCGTTGATTCCACAGAAGTCGCCGCCGCGCTCTACGGCCAGATCGTGAATAACGTCCATCCAGTTTCTTCCGCGCGCGTCGCCGAAGCCGCAAAACTTTTGGAGAACACCTTCCGCGCCGTCAACATCGGCATGGCGAACGAGATGGCGCGCCTCTGTTACGCGCTCGGCATAGACACTTGGGAAGTGATTCGCGCGGCGGCAACCAAGCCGTTCGGATTCATGCCCTTCTATCCCGGCCCCGGCATCGGCGGCCACTGCATCCCGCTCGACCCGCACTACCTCTCCTGGAAAGCGCGCCAGCACGGGTTCGATTCGCGCTTCATAGGACTGGCCGAAGAAGTCAACTCGCGTATGCCCGACCACGTCGTCACGCTCATCGCCGACGGTTTGAACGACGAACGCAAAGCGCTCAAAGGTTCACGCGTGCTGCTGCTCGGCGCGGCCTACAAGAAGGACATCAACGACGTGCGCGAAAGCCCCGCGCTCTCCATCATCGATCGCCTGCGCGCGAAGGGCGCGGAGGTGAGCTATCACGACGAATACGTCTCCGAGATACGCTTCGACGACGCGCACACAGAAGCGAGCGGTGAACCACTGCAATCCGTCGCACTCACGGACGACGAACTCAAGGCGGCAGACTGCGTCGTCATCGTCACGGATCACTCGACAGTTGACTACCGGCGCGTCTGCACGCTCTCCACGCTCATCGTTGACACGCGCAACGCCCTCGGCGGCGACCTGCGCCGCGATAGCTCCGCGCGCATCATTCGCTTGTGAGACTTTGTTGATGAGCGATCAAGCATGAATTGTGTATGATGAAAGGATGATGGCAATGCAGGAGATTAAAGAAAACGACCTCGTCGCGTTGCTGATTGATCTGCCTGAACGCGGCTTGCGGCGCGGCGAGGTGGGGACAGTGATCGAAGTCTTCGCCGAGAACGAGCATCATCACGGTGGTTATATCGTGGAGTTTGTCACGGAGTCCGGCGGTGTCTACGCACACGCCGACATCACCGATGCCGCCCAACTCGTGCAACTTCATTTCCGACGCGAAGCTGCCTGACAGTTAAAAGTAGCTTCCTCTGACAGAATTCATTTGTGCTCAAAGTTATTAACGTCGTAGGCGCACGCCCGAATTTTATGAAGGTTGCGCCCGTTGTCGAGGCGATGCGGCGGCGCGCGACGGAGTTTGCGCCCCTCGTCGTGCATACGGGGCAGCACTACGACGCGCGCATGTCTGATGCCTTCTTCCGCGATCTCGAATTGCCTGAGCCGGACGCTTATCTCGGCGTCGGTTCGGGCACACACGCGGAGCAGACGGCGGCGGTCATGCAACGCTTCGAGCCGTTCTTGCTCGGCGAGCAGCCCGATTGGGTCATCGTCGTCGGAGATGTAAATTCGACGCTCGCTTGTGCGCTCGTCTGCGCGAAGTTGGGCGTGCGTGTCGCGCATGTCGAAGCGGGTCTGCGCAGCCGCGACCGCACGATGCCCGAAGAGATCAACCGTCTCGTCACAGATCAACTCTCAGACCTTTTGCTCACGCCCTCGCCCGACGCAGACGAAAACCTGCTCGCCGAAAACATCCCGCGCGAGCGCATACGCTTCGTCGGCAACGTGATGATTGATTCGCTCTACGCGCACATGGAGCGCGCCAATGCGTCGCGCGTTCGTGAAGAGTTAGGCGTGAAGGGAAGGGATTACGCGGTCGTGACGCTGCATCGCCCGTCGAACGTGGACGAGCGCGCGCCGCTTGAGCGCATACTCTGTGCGCTCGAACAGATCGGCGAACGTCTCCCCGTCATCTTCCCCGCGCACCCGCGCACGCGCCGCAAGTTGGAGGAGTTTGGCTTGACACAGCGAGTCGAATCGAGCGCACCGCGCGTGCGTTTAATCGAACCGCTCGGCTATCTGGATTTCCTGCGCCTGTTCAGCGGCGCGCGTCTCGTGCTCACGGATTCTGGCGGCATACAGGAGGAGACGACCGCGCTCTCGATCCCCTGTCTCACCCTGCGCGAAAACACCGAACGCCCCATCACCATCACGCACGGCACGAACCGCCTCGTCGGCACGGACACGGAAACGATCACCACCGCTGCCTTCGACGCACTCGACCACACGCGTGCAGAACACCCCCCGCTCTGGGACGGCCAGGCCGCCGACCGCATCCTCAACGCGCTCCTCGAACAACAATGGCAGAGATAGAAGTTAACCGCTGGCTTATGACGATTGTTTTCCTCGATTCCAGCGAGGTGGGGCAAGAATGAACGTCAACACGATTGCCAGCGCAAATCCTATGTAGATCAGTTGCGCCATCCAGCCGGGAATCATAATGAAAAGAAGGTAACGCATCAGCCGCGCGATGAACGTCGCTTCGCTCACAGTTTGCCCGGCAAGCGAACGCAGTTCCAATTCCCAAACGGTCAAGGGGCATGAAGTTTTGAAGATCAATTCCAAAACTACGATGAGGATTGCCGCGAAGTGTGTGAGCCGAAACCAAGGGCTGCGAACCCAGTTCCATCTGCGCCACAATCCTACCCAAATGAGCACAAGCCCCAAGAGGATGTAAGCGACATAAGCAATATGGATAGCGAGGAGAAGGTCTGCAAGTAAGCTATACCACATCGATATTTCATCTCACGAATCACTGCAACCTGTGACGTAAGCCGCCCATGTATTTCGATGGGGAACTACGTCGCGCGACGACTTTACATAATCGAAGCTCTTATTGATTCGTCTCTACCACGCGCGGCGCTGACTGCGCCTGCGTCTCCGTCAATCCCAACTCGCGCACGGACGAGTTGATGATCTCCGCCACGACTTCGGGCGTGAAATATTTTTCGACGTGGCTACGCCCGTGCTGCGCCAGACGCTCCCACAAATCTTTCTGTTCGTAAGCTCGAACGACGGCGGCGGCGAACGCTTCGGGGTCGTCCGCGACGAGTGCTTCGACGCCGTCCGTCAAGCCGAAGCCTTCCGCGCCGGTCGAGGTTGTGACGACGGGCAGACCGTAGGACAAAGACTCGCCAAGTTTGCCTTTGAGTCCAGCGCCGTAGCGCAGCGGCACGAGCATCAAGCGACAACTTCGATAGAGCGGTTCGACATCGGGCACGTAGCCGAGGACTTCAACGTCCGGCGCGGCGTAGGCAGCGATCTCCGGCGTCACGTTGTCGCCGACGATGTAGAGTCGCACGTCTGGCAAGGACTCTTTGACGAGCGGGAAAATGTCGCGCATCAGGTGATGCACGGCGTCCGTGTTCGGGCGGTGCGCGAGGTTTCCGATGAACAGCAGGTGTGCGCGTTCGTCAAACGACTTGCCGCGCGAGTGTAGCGGGTGAATCGTCGGGATGACTTCGATCCTGACATCCGGCGCTTCGCGCTCGATGGCCTTTTTGTCTTCCGTCGAAGTACACCAGACGAGATCGCTCGCTCGCGCGAGGCGCAGTTCGATCTCTTGATAGTTGCGCGCTTCTTCCGCCGTGCGCGCGTCGCCGTTGATGCGGTGCTCGCGTTCGAGACGTATGAAATTAACGTCAACCGTGTCGAAGACGATCTTGAGCGACGGGCGCGCGCGGCGCAAACTTTTCAGCAAACCGTCGGCGACGAGCGGACGACTCAGGATGGCCGCGTAAAAGTTTCGCGTCCGCAGCAGGCGCGGGTATTCGATAATGTTCGCCGTCTCGATGCCTTCCTTCCACAGCAGGCGTTCGTACTCGATGCCGTGCGGGCGATTGAGCGGCACGAAGACGGGGCGACTCCAACGCACGAGCGACTTGAGTATGAACATCATGCGCGCGCTGCCCGCGTCGCGGTCGGGCGTCGGGATGCGTTCGTCGAAAATGATGATGCGCGGCGCGCGTTTGCGATTCGAGGCTTCTTCGGCGCGCAGGTGGTCTTCGGGCAAATTCTCGCGCTCCAACACCTCGCGCCACTTCTCTACGAACTTCTCGCGGTTGATCGTTTGATAACGTTTGAAGCCCGTCGCCGTCGTGTCGCGTCCGGCGGTCGCGCCTTCGTAGTGAACTATGCGAGACATCGGTTGATAGACGACCTTGTAGCCGAGCGAGCGTATGCCGAAGCAGATGTCAACGTCCTCGTAATAGGCGGGAGCGTAGCGCCGGTCGAAGCCGCCGAGTCGCTCGAAGAGATCGCGTCGGACGAGGAGCGACGCGCCCGAACAGTAATCAACCTCGCGCGCGAAGTTGTAGCGGCGGTCTTCGGCAGAGCCGCCCCAGCCGTAATGAAAGGCCGCGCCGTTTTGCCAGATGCCCGCGCCCGCCTCTTGAACGCGACCGTCTTCATAGAGAAACATCGAACCGACCGCGCCGACCGAAGCGTCGCCCTCAACAGTCTCGCGCAAGTGCTTCAACCAGCCGGGGAGGACAACCGTATCATTGTTCAAAAAGACGAGATAACGCCCGCGCGCACGCGCCGCGCCCTGATTGCACGCATCAACGAAGCCTAAATTCTCTTCGTTAGTGATGATCGTGATCAGGTTTTGAAAACGCGCGAGCAACCCGGCGGTCTCGTCCGTCGAAGCGTTATTGACGACGATGACTTCCGTCTCGTCGAAATCAATTTCGCCGAGGAGCGAGCGCAAACACTGGAAGGTGAAATCTACTTTGTTGAAGACGGGAATGATGATGGACGCGTCGGGCGTTCGTACGTCTTCTTTCGCATCTTTCCCTCCGTCGCGCGCGGCGGAGAGCTGGCCGGTGAGGAACAGAAAATCTTGCGCGCTCAAGGCCGGAGGTTGCGACGGTACGGCGGCGGCGGGCTCGCTCGCGCGCGTGACGTTCCATGCGCGCTCGATGTCCAGCCCGTGTTTGACGGCGACTGTGAGCAGGCGTCGGCCGAAGTTGTAGACGAGCGCACTGAGCCGCACGCACGCGCCGACCGTGCCGACGAGCAAACGCTTCAACAGGAGTTTCGCGGAGAGCGGCAAGTTTTGCTGAAGCCGTTTCTTCATGCGTGGAAACTTTTCAGGCGCGCGGCGATGCGCCGTGCTGCTCGCCGGTCGCGTCGAAGCGCGTCTTCCAGTGGAGTAGCGGGCGCATGACGCCGGGGATGGGGCCGATGTAGTCGCCGCGCGCCGAGTCGCCTTGCTGGCTGTCAATCACTTGAAAGGCGACGACGTTGCGCGCCTGCGCGTGGAGCGTCGTCTGCGGCACGTGCGACATGACGGAGGCGTGCGCGCGCAGCGTTCCCTCCGAGAGCATGTTGCCCGGAATCGAGATGATGCTCGTGTAGCGCCCGACGCCGCGCTCCTTGCGCCGCCACTCTTCGCTCGTGTCGTGCGAACTGAAGGCGTGGACGCCCTCTTCGTTGTGCAGTTCGACGTGCGGCGTGAGCACGTGCCCGGCTTCCAGCACGTCGTAAGTGATCTCGACGCAGACCGGAAGGCGTATGTCGAAGGCGGTCGCGCTCTCGCTTCGTTCGTTGAGCACGCGCACGCGCGCGAGTCGCACCGCGTCGTCGCCCGGCGCGGTCGCCGTCGTCGTCCACTCGCGCTCCGCAGAGATGTTCCAGGTCGCGCTCAAGTAGTCGTTGACGACCGCTTGCGGTTCGCCCTCGCTGACGATCTGCCCTTGATGGAGCAGGATGACGCGGCGGCACAGGCGCGTCACGGCGGGCATGTTGTGGGAGACGAAAAAGATTGTGCGACCGTGCTGGCGTATGGCGTGCATCTTGTCGAGGCACTTTTGCTGGAAGGCCGCGTCGCCGACGGCGAGCACTTCGTCCATGATCAGAATTTCGGGTTCGAGATGCGCGGCGACGGAGAAGGCAAGGCGCACGTACATGCCGGAAGAATAACGCTTGACGGGCGTGTCTATGAATTTTTCGAGTTCGGAAAAGGCGACGATCTCGTCGAACTTGCGCGCGATCTCCGTGCGGCGCATGCCGAGGATCGCGCCGCTCAGGAAAATGTTTTCGCGCCCCGTCAACTCCGCGTGAAAACCCGTGCCGACTTCAAGCAAGCTGCCGACGCGCCCGTACATCTCGACGCGGCCGGTGGTCGGTTTGGTCACGCGCGAGAGGATTTTCAGGAGCGTTGATTTGCCCGCGCCGTTTCTGCCGATGACGCCGATGAGTTCGCCGGGCTGCACGGAGAGGTTCACGTCTTTGAGTGCCCAGAGTGTGCTCGTCGGGTCGTCGTCGCTCGCGCGCCTGCGGAAGGGGGCGAGCATCGCGCCGCCGATCATGTCACGGAAGGTGTGATAACCTGGATGTAGGCCGCCGAGGAGATAGCGTTTGCTGACGTTTTCGATTTTGACAATCGGCTTCATCGTTGCGAGTTCAGATCAAATCGGCGAAGGTCTCTTCGATGCGGCGGAAGAGATAGAAAGAGAATGCGAGCAGCGCGAGCGTGAAGACGACAGACACGAGCGTCTCGGCGCGGTCGAAACTGCCGCCTAAGAGCGCGGCGCGAAAGCCTTCGATGATTCCTGTCAGAGGGTTGAGCATGATCAGGCGTCGCCAGACGCCGGGCACTTGGCTCGAAGGATAGATGACGGGCGAGGCGAGCATCCAGAACTGAATCAGGAACGGCAGCGCGTGGCGCAAATCGCGATACTTCACCGTGAGCGCCGAGATCAACATCCCGAAGGCCAGCGCGAGGAGGATTGCGAGCAGCAAAAACAGCGGCAGCAGCGCGACGCTCCAGCCGGGCGTCATGCCGTAATAGGCGACGAGGCCGCCGAGTATGAACGCGCCGACAGCGAAGTCAACCAGTCCTGCACCGACCGCCGCCGCCGGAATGAAAGCGCGCGGGAAATAAACTTTCGTGATCAGGTTCGTGTTGTTGACGAGACTGTTGGTGCTGTTGACGACGGCGTTCGAGAAGAACGTCCAGAGCAAAAGTCCTGTGTAGGCAAAGAGCGGGTAGGGGATGCGCCCCGTGTCGAGTCCGGCCAGACGGTTGAAGACGAGCGTGAAGATGAACATCGTGGCGAGCGGTTGGATGATCGCCCACGTCGCGCCGAGCACCGTCTGCTTGTAACGCACCTTGATGTCGCGCCACGTCAGGAAATAGAGCAACTCGCGGTAAGCCCACAGATCGGAGAAGGCGAACTGCACGCCCGACTCTTCCGACTCGATAAGGATGAGCGGCCTGTCGGGCAGTGTGACGCCTCCGCCGCTGTCGGCCTTCGGCGGAGAAGTTGCGTGTGTTGTGCGCGCTGGCGGTGCGGCGTGGTGTGTTGACGCGAGTGGGTCGCTGGTGTTCGATTCCATCAAATTCGAGTCGCGTCCTAAATCGTCCTGACGATAACGGGCTAGCTCTAGCGCGCGATTCCTGCGGCTGCCGTAGAAGTTTTGAATTTCAACGCTACAAGGCAAGTCTAGACACACGGCGGGGAAGCGTCAAGAAAGCAAGTGATGAAAGACAGTCCGTAGTCCGTTGTCAGTAGTCAGTTGTTCAAGACCGTCTTTAGTAACTTGTGTGATTCCCACATGCAACGGACAATTGACTACTGACAACGGACAGCTTTCCCCTGTTTGCATCTTCGCAGCGCGGTGGTGCATTCTGTCGGACGCTCGCGCATGGCAACTTCCGAAGACATAAGGAGTGACGGTCACACGTTAAAACAAATTCTTCCACGACCGTTGAGAACGCGTCTGGGCGCGGTGCGACGCAGCGTGCGCGCGCTCGCGTTTAGGACGGAGGCGCAAAAGCGACGCCTGCTCGAAGACGCCGATTTAGACGCCGCCGCGCGCGAACTGCTGCGGCGCGTGGAGAGCCGCATCTCGCCGCGCGACACGATGTACGCGGGCGACGGCGCGCATTATTTCAAAGTGGGACTCTCGGCGATGCGTGCGGTCGAAGAGGCAATGGGGCGCGCGAAACTTTCGCAGGTCGAGCGCGTACTCGATCTGCCGTGCGGGCACGGGCGCGTGCTGCGCTTCCTCGTCGAACGCTTCCCGCAAGCAAAGTTTACGGCCTGCGATCTCGACCGCGACGGAGTTGATTTTTGCGCGCGAACGTTCGGCGCAACTCCCGTCTACTCTACGGAAGACCTCGACTCGCTCAACTTCGACACGCGCTTCGATCTCATCTGGTGCGGCTCGCTCGTCACGCACTTGAACGAACAGGCAACGCGCGCACTCTTTCGCCTGTTCGCGCGCCAACTCGCGCCCGGCGGCCTGCTCGTCTTCACCGCGCACGGCGATTTCGTCGCACGCCGCATGCCAACCGGTGAGTTCGATTACATGCTGACGCCCGCGCAGATTGAAGAGATCACGAAGCGTTACAGAGCGACGGGTTTCGGCTACGCAGATTATCTGGAACATGCGGGCTACGGCGTCTCGCTCACCGCGCCCGTGTGGATTCGCGCGCGGATTGAAGAGGTGGGCGGACTCAAAGAAGTGTATTTCGGCGAGCGCGTCTGGGATGCGCACCACGACGTTTACGGCTACGTCAGGGAAGCGTCGTAAGAGCCGTTCACATTTGCAGAGAGCCGTAGCGTCTGCCCGCCTGTTCCGCTGTGCGTCTGCGCCGACGCTTGAGCAGGCCATGTGGCAAGAGCAAACCGGCGACGAACTTAAACGCTTCGCTGGCGGTGCGCACGCCGCGCAGATTCTGCGACGCGAGCCTCAGCGCCAACATTTTTTCGCCGCGTCGCATAAACTCCTGTGCGCTGCGAAACTTTGCGAGCCGTTGAAACTCCGCGAGTTCCTCTGCGCTCAATCCGAGTTGTGCGGCGACGCGACGCTGCGCCGAGAGTTTTTCGTCGAGCATCAACGACAGATTGCGGCTTGTGTTGTAGCCGTGTTGCCGCCACGCGGAGAGAACACGCGGGTCGAACGCAAACTCGCCTTCCGCGCTCAGGCGCAGGTAGAGTTCATAATCTTCTAAGCCCGCCGCTTCGTTCCACTCGTGGCGCGCGAGCGCGTCGCGGCGATAGACGACCGTGGGACTAAGCGGCGCGAGAGTTTCGAGAAGCATACGCCGGACGCTGCCGTCGCGGTAACGCGCCCAATCGCTCGTAGAGTCAATGATGAGGTCTTCTGCATCGATGCTGTAAGCGTTGCCGTAGGCGACGACAGCGCGCGTGCGCGCGTTCAAAGTCTCGACGCGCGCCTGTAAAAATTCGGGAAACCACAAATCGTCCGAGCCTAGATAAGCGAAGTAACGCCCGCGCGTGGCGAGCGCGAAACCTTCGTTGAGCGTCGCACACAAGCCGCGATTCTCGCGCGCAATAAACTCGCAAGGGACGGGGCAATCGGCTAGCACGCGCTCGATGATGCGCGGCGAATCGTCACGCGAGCCGTCGTCTATGACGACGAGTTCAAGCGGCGCGTGCGTCTGCCCGAAGATCGAGCGCAGCGCTTTTTCGACGAACGGCGCGTGATTGTATGAAGGCACGACGACGGAGACGGAATTGTCTTCGAGGCGCGCGGCGGCGTCCGGCGTGGTGGGTGGCGCTTTTGGCATTCGGTCTTTATATTAAAACAAGTCCGGTCTTCCATGAGAGTCTTGCACCTACTCGATTCGCTTGGTCGCGGCGGCGCGGAAACGCTCTGCCTCGACGTGTGCCGCAACGCGCGCGCGAACGGACTCGATCTAACCTTCGTCGCGACGGGCGGCGGCGAACTGGAAGACGACTTCCGGCAGTCCGGCGCAGACTTCATACGACTCTCGCGTCGCTTGCCGCTCGATCTGAAACTCATAGGGCAACTGCGTGAGTTGATCAAAGAACGCGGCGTCGAAGTCGTGCATTGCCATCAAGCGGTCGAAGCACTGCACGCATACCTCGCGACGCGCACTGACCGTCTCGTCAAACGCGTGCTCAGCTTTCATCTCTGCGCGGCGGACGCGAAGAATCGCGTTGCATTGAAATATCTCGCGCCGCGCATGGACGCCTGTGTCGCGGTCAGCCGCGAACTGCTCGCGTGCTTAGACCGTGAAGGCGGCTTCGCGACCGACAAACACTTTCACGTCATCTACAACGGCGTGGACGCCGCGCGACTCGATGCAACAGCAGCAACGGGCGGCGACAGTTTGCGCGCCGAGTTGAAACTTGGGAACGGCGATCTGCTGCTCGGCATGGTCGGCAACTTTTACGCCGACGCGCGCAAAGATCAACTGACCGTCTGCCGCGCGCTCCCCGAAGTGTTCGCACGCGTGCCGGACGCGCATTTCGCGTTTGCAGGAGGACGGTCGGAGGGCGCGGCGCAAATTTACGATGAGTGCGTCAACTTCTGCCGCGCCGCAGGTATCGCCGGACGCGTGCATTTCTTAGGGAAGCGCGCGGACGTGGCGCGTGTGCTCCGCGCGCTCGACCTGTTCGTCTTCTCGTCGCGCAAGGATTCGTTCGGCGTCGCCGTCGTCGAAGCGATGCTCGCGTGCGTGCCCTGCGTCGTCTCAGACATCGGCGCGCTGCTCGAAGTAAGTGGTGGCGGCGAGTATGCGTCGGTGTTTCGCACGGGCGACGCAAATGATCTGGCGCGGCGTCTTGTCGAACTTGCGGGAGACGGCGCACGTCGCAAACAACTCGGAGAAGCGGCGCGTGGTTGGGCGGCGAGCGAGTTTGGCATTGAGACGCACATCGCGAATTTGCTCAAACTGTACAAGTCTCTCTAGGGCGTGCCATCATCGCGCCGCCATGTTGAATCAACTACTCGATTGTTTGATGAACAGGAAACTTCACGCGTGCGCGTATTGATGGGGATGCCCGACCGCGAATCTCTGGGCGGGCCTGCGGCTTGCGAGCCGCCCTTCGCGGCGGAGTTGCGCAGGCTCGGCGCGGAGGTCGCGGAAGAAACTTACGTCTACGGCGAAAAGTTGGGGCGTACGACTCTCGCGGAGCGCGTCGTGCGCGTCGTGCGAACAGCGCGGCAGTTGCGCCGACGCCTGCGCGCGTCTGAGTTCGACATCGTTCACTTAAATACTTCGTTCGACACGATGGCGCTCATGCGCGACGCGGCGACCGTCCGAATCCTGCGACCAACGCGCGCGAAAATCTTCTTGAAGTTTCACGGCTCTGACACCGCGCTCTTTGAAACGCGTTCGCGCACGCGCCGCGCGCTCGTCAGTTTCGTGCTCGCGCACGCGGACGGCATCGGGCTGTTGTCGTCCGAAGAGCGCGAGAATTTCACGCGCGCCGGAGTTGACCGACGCAAACTCTTCGTCGTGAAAAACGTCGTGACGGGCGCAGACGCCGATGCAACGCAACGATCAAGTTTGCGCGCGAAGTTGGGCGTGGATAAGGAGACGCCGCTGCTGCTTTTCATCGCGCGCTTCATTCCGGCCAAAGGTTTGACGGACGTGCTGAATGCGTGCGCCATCTTGCGCGATGCGGGGCGCGCGTTCGAGTTGCTGTGTCTCGGCGACGGCGAGGCGCGCGCGTCGGCAGAGGTGGAGACGGCACGTTTGCGTTTGAATGATCGCGTGCGTTTTTTCGGCTACGTGCCGGAAGCGTTGACGGCGGAGTTTTACGCGGGCAGCACCGCGCTCGTCTTCCCGACGTATCATTACGAAGGTTTTCCAATGGTCATTTTCAAATCCGTCGCCGCCGGTCTGCCCGTCATCACGACGCGCATACGCGCCGCCGCAGACTACTTGCGCGAGCCTGATCACTGCCTCTGGGTCGAGCCTAAGAATCCGCAGATGCTCGCGGAAAAGATCGCACAGCTACTTGATCAACCGGACATGCGCGCCGCGATGCATCGCAACAACATCGAACTCGCGCGGCAGTTCAAGGCTTCCGCCGTAGCACCCGAGTATCTGGAAATATATAATCAACTCGTCGCAGCGAAGGCATGAAACAGATTCTGCAAAATTATAAGACGGGCGAGGTGACGGTCGCCGACGTGCCGCCGCCCGTCGCGCAGCATGGCCGCGTGCTGGTTCGCACCGCCGCGTCGCTCATCAGCGCTGGCACGGAGCGCATGGCCGTCGAACTCGGTCGCAAGAGCCTCATAGGCAAAGCGCGCGAGCGTCCCGATCTCGTCCGGCAAGTCATACAGAAGGCGCAGCGCGAAGGCTTGATGAACACCCTGACCGCCGTGCAGACGAAACTCAACGCCACGAACGCGCTCGGCTACAGCGCCGCAGGAATCGTCTTGGGCGCGGGCGACGACGTGACGGCATTCAGCGCGGGCGACCGCGTCGCTTGCGCGGGCGCGGGCTTCGCTTCGCACGCGGAAGTTTTGTCTGTGCCGAAAAACCTGTGCGTGCGCGTGCCCGACGCAGTTGACTTCGAGGCCGCAGCGTTCGGCACGCTCGGCGCAATCGCGTTGCAAGGCGTACGTCTCGCCGAACCGACGCTCGGCGAATCCGTCGTCGTCATCGGACTCGGCCTCCTCGGTCAACTCACCGTACAGCTTTTGAAAGCAAACGGCTGTCGCGTCTTCGGCATTGATCTCGACGCGTCGAAAGTCGAACTCGCGCGCACGCTCGGCGCGGACGACGGCTGCGTGTCGGGCGTTGAGACTTTGCAGACTGTTATGGAATGGTCGCGCGGGCGCGGCGCGGATGGCGTGTTGATTACGGCGGCGACCGCATCGGATCAGCCTGTAGAACTCGCGGGCGAGATTTCGCGTCTCAAGGGGCGCGTCGTCGCCGTCGGCCTCGTAGGGATGAACGTGCCGCGCAAGATTTATTACGAGCGCGAACTGACGCTCAAAGTTTCTATGTCGTACGGGCCGGGTCGCTACGACGCGGAATACGAGGAGCGCGGCCACGACTACCCGTTTGCTTACGTGCGCTGGACGGAGGGGCGCAACATCGAAGCCTTCCTAGACCTCGTCGCGGCGGGCAGCGTACATATCGCGCCGCTCATCACGCACCGCTTTTCCATCGAAGACGGCGAGCGCGCCTACAACTTGATCGCGGGCGAGACGAAAGAGCCATACCTCGGCGTCGTGCTCAACTACGACACCGAGCGCGAACTCGTGCGAAGCATCGAACGCCATCCGCGCGCCTTGACGCGCGACAACGAACAGGCACAGACAACGACAGCAGCAGCGGCGGCGGTGCGCATCGGCATGATCGGCGCGGGGTCTTACGCGCAGAGGTTTCTGCTGCCGAACTTCAAAGCCAGCGGCGCGGCCTTCCACGCAATCGCGACGGCTTCGGGCATCTCCGCGCGCGGCATCGGCGAGAAGTACGACTTCGCGCGCGTCGTCTCAAGCGCAGAGGATGTCATCTCTGACGAGGCCGCGAACCTCTGCGTCATCGCCACGCGCCATGACACGCACGCCGCCCTCACATGCCGCGCGCTTCGACAGGGGCGGCACGTCTTCGTCGAAAAACCGCTCGCTCTCGACGATGAAGAGTTGGACAGTGTGCTTGAGGCGGCGCGTGAGTCGCGCGCTTCGTTGATGGTCGGTTTCAACCGTCGCTTCTCGCCGCATGCGCGTGCGTGCGCGGACGCGTTCGCCGCGCGCCGCGAACCGCTCTCCATCTTGTATCGCGTCAACGCCGGACGCATCCCGCGCTCGCACTGGGTTCAGGACGCGCGCGAGGGCGGCGGTCGCATCATCGGCGAAGTCTGCCACTTCATAGACCTGATGCAGTTTTTGACCGGAGCTTTAACCGTGCGCGTCTATGCTGAAGCAATTGCCAGCCGCAACGAAGAGATCGTTAACGATGATTCCGTCATGATCACGCTTCGTTTCAGTGACGGCTCGAACGGGACTATCGCCTATCTCGCAGAGGGCGACCGCGCGCTCCCGAAAGAGCGCATAGAAATTTTCGGCGGCGGCAAAACTTTCATCATCGAAGACTACCGCACCGCCACGCTCTACGCGGGCGGGCGCGAACGCCAGATGAAACTCCGCGCGCAGGACAAAGGGCAGGCCGAAGAGGTGCGCGCCGTCTGCGCCGTGGTCAGCGAAGGCACACCCGCGCCCATCGCACTCGAAGACCTCGCCGCCACCACGCGCGCCACCTTCCGCATACGCGACTCCCTGCGCACAGGACGGGCAGTAGAAGTGACGAGTGACAAGTGACGAGTGACAAGTTAAAAACTAAAACTTGCTTTGTTCTAGAGTTTCGTCTTGCTCTTGCTCGTCACTTGTCACTCGTCACTCGTCACTGATTTCTCATGTGTGGAATTGCCGGACTCATCAGCCGTCATCCTGAGCGGCGCATCGGCGCGATGCTCGCGTCTATAGAGCATCGCGGGCGCGACGACGAAGGTGTGTGGATTGCTCCGTCGGTTGACGCAGCGGGGCGGCGCGCGTGTCTCGGCCACCGTCGGCTGTCGATCATCGACACGAGCGAGGCCGGACACCAGCCGATGCAGTATGCGGACGGCCGCTATTCCGTCACGTTCAACGGCGAGATTTACAACTACCGCGAACTCCGCCGTGAACTCGAACGACTCGGCCGACGCTTTCGCACAGACTGCGACACAGAAGTGCTGCTCGCGGCCTACGCCGAATGGGGCACGTCGTCGCTCGCGCGTCTGAACGGCATGTTTGCCTTCGCCCTGTGGGATGCGCACCGCGAAGAGTTGATCATCGCGCGCGACCGCCTCGGCATCAAGCCGCTCTATTACGCCTTCGGCTCTGCGGATGAGAACGGTGCGAATGGTCGCGCAGCAGACGCGACAAAGGTTGATGGTCAATCGTTCATCTTCGCCTCCGAGATCAAAGCCATACTCGCGACCGGCCTTGTCGAACGCGCGCTCGACGCGGAAGCACTCAATCAATACCTCACGTTTCTCTGGACGCCCGACCCGCACACGATCTTTCGCGGAATCTATAAACTTCCGCCCGCGCATGTTTTGACGTGGCGCGCTGGCGAAGTGTGCGTGCGCGAGTGGTGGGACGTTTCGTTCGACGAGATCGAAGAGGGGCACGGCGAAGAGTGGTGGCGCGAGCGCGTGCTGGAGACTCTGGGGCGCGTCGTGGGGATGGAGATGGTCGCGGATGTGCCGCTCGGCGCGTTCCTGTCGGGCGGCGTGGATTCGTCTTCAATCGTCGCGCTGATGAATCGCCACAGCGACGGGCGGCGCGTCTCCACTTACACCGTCGGCATCGAGCAGGAAGACCTCCGCTACGACATCATTCCCGACGACGCGCGCTGGGCGCGACAGGTCGGCAAACTTCTCGACACGGACTATCACGAGTTGATGCTCCGACCCGACGTGTGCGACCTGCTGCCAAAACTCGTCTATCACATGGACGAACCCGTCGCAGACCCTGCGGTTATCACAAGCTACCTCGTCTCGCGCGCCGCGCGCGAAACCCTCACGGTGCTGCTCTCCGGCGTCGGCGGCGACGAAATCTTCGCAGGCTACCCGCGCCAACTCGCCATGCGTCTCGCGTCCGCGCTCGACCCCGTGCCCGCCATACTGCGCCGTCCTCTCATGTCAACTTTGTCAAACGCCCTACCCGGCGGCCTCCCCGGAAAATTCACAGCCCCCTTGCGCAACGCCAAAAAGTTCGCACGCTCCGCCGCGCTCGACTTCGAGGATCGCTATCTCGGCTTCGGCACGTACTTCACAGACGCGGCCAAGCAACGCCTCTACACCGACGACTTGAACGAATCCACGCGCGACTTCGACGCCTACCGTGAACACCGCCGCCACTTCGCACGCGTCGCCGACGCCGCGCCGCTCAACCGCCTGCTCTACGTTGACTTGAAAACCTTCCTCCCCTGTCTCAACCTCGCCTACACGGACAAGACCTCTATGGCCGCCACACTCGAAGTGCGCGTCCCCTTCCTCAACGTCGAACTCGTAGAACTCGCCGCGCGCATGCCCGTCAACTTAAAACTGCGCGGCCTCAAACGAAAGTACATCTTGAAACGCGCCGCCGAAAGCCTGCTCCCGCGCGATGTCGTCTGGCGCAAAAAAGCGGGCTTCGGCGCGCCCATCCGCTCTTGGCTGCGCGGCGCACTCCGCCCTATGGTCGAAGATTTACTCTCCGAAGAAACCGTCCGCCGTCGCGGCCTCTTCCGCCCAGAGGAAGTCCGCCGCATCATCGACGCCAACCTCTCAGGCCGCGAAGACTACAACCTCCAGGTCTTCCAACTCCTCACCCTCGAGCTCTGGCAACGCACCTTCATGGACTAAAACCCCCCGCCTTAAGAGCACCTAAGAAAATTAACCACAAAGACACAAAGACACGAAGAAAACTTTAAGGAATTTAACTTTGTGTCTTCGTGTCTTGGTGGTTTAGTCACTCTAAGTCTCTCTTCACGCCCGACGCCGCGCCTTAACCCGTTCTCTTTCCGCGCCCTTCCTACTCCTCGCAATCGCCGCACCGAGCACATTCAACGGCTCATCCTCCACCCTCAACTCTCCCTCCTGCGCCAGCACATACAACTTCAGCGCAGCCGCGTGCGCCCTTGATTGCAGATAGATTGTTTCGATTGTCGCCCGCAAAGCCTCATCCAACTGATTCATCTCGCGCAGCCCGCTCCTGATGGCATCCCTGAAACTAATAAACACACGCGCCAACGTCTCCGGCGCATTCGGGTCGCCTTTCAAGATTGACTCGACCGCTCTCATCAACCACTCCTGATCAACAATCAGCTTTCCGTCATCCTCCGGCAACTCATCTGCAACACTCACGGCAACCTCCAATCCGACAGCCCCAACGCGAATAAAATTTGTATGGACACCACTTGTCAAAGCCCGTTTGTTTAAGCAAACGGGCTTATAACACAGTCCTCAAATCAATAATAGACGGTACTAATGGGATATAGTGTACTAATGGGGTATAGGGATAAAACGTGAACTGGCAGGGGCAATGCCTATGTTTTGGGGGAAAAGAGTGGTTTCTTATGACGCACGGGAAAAGCCACTCAAAGCAAAATAAACTCAAACCTAATCACCCGTTCCCTCCAACTCCCGCCCAATCTCTTCCACATCCCTATCCCGCCTGTGATATCCCATCCGCTCAATCATCTCCCGCGCCTTCTCCCAACTCGCCCGCGCCCGCTCCTTCTCACCGCGCGCCAGATAAAGCCGCGCATATCCCAAATGGCAATCAGCTTCATGCAATCCCATACTCCCGCGTTGAGCAATACTCATTGCCTCATCCAGATCGGCCTGTGCTCGATTTAACTCGCCTGTGACTAGATACAACTCTGTTCGCGCTAGCAGCCCTTGTGGTAAGAAAAGCAGAGTGCCCGCTTGACGTAGTCCATCCACGGCTCGTTTTAGGTAGTCTGTAGCTTTAGCGAAATCGGTAGTCGCTTCTCGTTGAGCTTGGAGTAGATAAGCTCGTCCCATTGAAAGGTAATCAAGGGCAATTGAATAGAGCGAACCATGACGCATTGCCCAGCGGAGAGTTTGTCCGGCGCGATCTTCAACCTCCTTATAGTTCCCTCGATTCATCAACAATTCACAATACTGAAAGCCCTGAACTGAGTAGAGGAGCGGGAACTCTGGCTGCCGTTCCTTTTGCATTTTCTCAGCTTCGCTGAAAACATCCTCTGCCTCTGACGAGCGACCTGCTTGATGGAAAGTATCCGCTAATGTGGTCCTGCAGCTCATGGATAGAAAGGTGACACCGCTTTGGTCAGCATAGTTAACACTATACTGGGCATAGATGAGAGCTTGGGACAGGTCGCCAATAATCAGATAGGTTTCACTGAGATTGTTTGTCATGATAGCTGCGGCTTCCCAATTCTTCTGTGAAATATAAGCCTCCAAACTAGATTGCGTTGGCTGTGTTGATTCCTTTAACCGACCTAATGACCGGAGCACAAAACCAGCTTCTGATAGTACATACGACCTTGCTGTTTCAGTGAGTCCTGACACAGGTTGTTGCCATGGAGAATCAAAAAAACTGTTCAAAACAGTCAGTTCCACGCCTAATGCTCCAAGCCTCTTTGTACTGAACGCTTCCTTACCCCTTTGAACTCGACGCCAGTACACCTCATCAAGCGCTTCCTGATGTCTCCCAGCCGCGCAGCCATGAGTAATTGCTGCGTACAGCGGAGCCATATCTTCAAGGGTCTTGGGAAATTCTTTAGTTGTGTCCCTGAGATGTTCATAGAGACGACTGTTGCCTTCGCGCCAAGCGTCGGGATCAGTTTGCTTGAGTTGCTGTCCAAAGTGCTCACGCACGAGTGGGTGGGTATCCAGTGTGCTGGATTGATTAGGACTTGGCACGGCGAGGAGTTTGGCGCGGCGCAAGCGGGATAAGACTTGCTGCCATTTTTGTTCGTTCAAACCCTGCAACGCATCTGTTAAGTCAGGGATGGCAGGCGCGGCGCGCAGTGCGTTTATCGCGTCTTTGTCGGCGGGGCGGTTGAATAGTCCGAGCATGCGCAGCACGGATAGTTCTGCCCCTTCGCCGAACCATTTCTCATAAGAGGCCATGACTTTTTGCGCGTGGCCGCCATAGCGCACATCGCCTTCGAGGTCGCTGACTTCCGTGCGTCGGCTGACATCTCCGCCGTACACGTCGCTCAGGTAGCTGCCGAGTAGTGTGAGCGCGAGCGAGTGGCCGCCGAACTCTGTGGAAGCCTGTTCTAGTTCGGTCTGTGTGCCTTTGACGCCCTGTGCCGTGAGCACCTGCGCTCCGGCTTCAGGCGAGAGGTGTTCGAGGTCAATGCGCGTGGTGGTGCTGCCCTCGAAGGAACTGAGGTCGGTGACAGGAACACGCGTGGAGATGAGGCACAAGCCTTTGTTGGAGGCGGCAAGCCCGCGCAGGAGCGATTGAAGGGCTTGATCCTTGAGGCGGCCTTCGTCCGCGCCGGGAGGATGTTGGAGCGGCTCTAAGCCATCGAGCACGAGCAGGGTGCGATGTGCGCCGACGAGTCGTGCTAGACGTTCGCCTTTGTCCCACGGCGAGCCCTTGTTGGGGTCTGGGTCGCCGAACCAGGTAAGCGCGGCTTCGATGAATTGATCGGCGGAGGCGGCGCGGTCGGTCGTGCCCTGACTGTAGAACGACCAAGCGTAGACGCGTTCCGCTCCGCGATAATTGTCGCGCGCCATTGCTCCAAGCCAGTGATTGACGAGGGCGGATTTGCCGACGCCGCCCCATGCGACGAGGCTGAGAATGTGTGTGTCCTGACTGTCCCATGCCTCGTCGAGTTGCTTTAGCTTTTCGTCGCGGCCAAACAGGTCGCGCCCCGTGACAGGGAGGCGGCTGGTGGAGATTTTGTCTGGCGAGAGAGGCACAGGCTTTGAAAGGCCGCCTGTCGAGGGCATCTTATGCGCGAGCCGGTTGGCGACCGCTGCGCTGGCTTTCGTTGCGAGTTGCTGACAATTCTCGAAAAAACTTACGGTGTAGTCCGTGCCAATTTCATTGCGTAGAAGTTTGAGTTTTTCAGCCCCTTCGCCCTCTTCCATTTGCGAGCGCGGCCAGGGGGCGCTCTCATCGAGCAGAAAAAGTAAGCGGGGGATGCTGTTGGTGGCGGCGTGGCGAAACTCTAGCTCGGTGATGGATTTTTGATCGGGGTTGTCTTTGGTCGGCACGTAGCCGTAACGCCACGCGAAGATGCCTATGTAGAGGTCGCAACTGGCGACATCTTCGAGGCACTTGTCGAGAGGCCGCTGGTCGATGGCGACGTAATCTTCCATCGCGATAACTTCGTGCTTCATCGAGCGCAGGGCGCGATAGACCGCCTCGCGGCAATCTTTCAGGTCGCTGTAGGTTGAGGAGATGTAAATTCTTGCCACGTCGGTCTCCCTTGAGAATTGATGCGCCGGGTGAATGGTGAAGAAGTCGGCGGCAAAGACTGCAACGCTCTTGCGCTCCGTGTGACTGCGCCGGAGAGCATAAACCGTGAGAGCCTCGCGGCGGAAGGAAAACTTACGGGTGACTGCGGCGAAAGGAGACGCGGCGGGGTCTTGCGAGAAGCGAAAGGTTCGGTCGCGGCGTGCTTGTCGGGCGCGAATGAGGCGTGTTACTTTCGGTGTTTCGCGTGGGGCGTGTATTTGTTTCTGTGCGTGTGTGTGGCGCGTTGCAGGGATGCGATGCGCCGTTGCCGGATAGACATTCGATGAGTGATAACGGGGACAATTTGAAGGAGCGGGTGCGTGCGTTTTGGCAGGCGAACCCGTGCGGGACGAAGTTTACGGATGCTGAGATGGGGTCGCGTGAGTTTTATGAGCGCGTGGCGGAGCATCGGTATGGGACGGAGTGGCACATTCCGGCGGCGGCGTCGTTTGGGCGTGCGCGTGGGTTGAAGGTGCTTGAGATCGGGTGCGGGTTGGGGACGGACGGGGCGCAGTTTGCGCGTGCGGGCGCGGATTATACGGGCGTGGATTTGACGGACGCGGCGGTCGAGTTGGCGCGTAAATGTTTTGAGGTTTTCAAACTGCGCGGGGAGTTTCGCACGGCGGATGCGGAGAATCTGGATTTCGCGGACGACAGTTTCGATCTCGTCTATTCGCATGGCGTGTTGCATCACACGCCGGATACGGCGCGTGCGGTCAGGGAAGTGCATCGCGTGCTCAAACCGAATGGCCGCGCGGTCGTGATGCTTTATCATCGCAACTCGTATAACTATCGCGTCAACATCAACATGCTCAGGCGCGCGGGGGCGCATCTGTTGAGACGCGAAGTGGGCTTGCGTCTGGCGCATCGTTTGACGGGCGAGCCTGTTGCGTCTCTGCGCGAGCACGCGGCGCGCGTCAGAGAGGACGCAGAGAGTTATCTCGCGCCCGGCGAGTTTTTGAATCGCAACACGGACGGGGCGGGGAATCCTCTGGCGCGCGTCTATTCGAGACGAGAGGCGCGCGAGTTGTTCCGGGACTTCGCGGAGGTCGAGACGGCGACGCACTTTTTGAATAAGCGTTGGCTGCCTGTGGTCGGCAACTTGTTGTCGCGCGGGTTGGAAGCGCGGCTCGCTGCGCGCTGGGGCTGGCACTTGTGGATTTACGCGCGCAAAGGAGAGGCGAAAGCGGCTTGACGAGTAAGCGAAATATTTTGGTGACGGGCGGCGCCGGCTTCATCGGCTCGCATCTGGTCGAGCAGTTGCTTGCAGAAGACGCCTGGCGTGTCACGGTCATAGACGACTTCAACGACTTCTACGACCCCGCGCTCAAACGCGCCAACGTCGCGCCGCACTTGACGCGCGACGATTACAAATTGGTCGAAGCAGACATACGCGACCGCACGGCGCTTGAGAGAATTTTCGAGGCCGGGCGTTTCGATTGCGTCGTGCATCTGGCGGCGCGCGCGGGCGTGCGCCCATCACTCGCGCAGCCGTTTTTGTACGCGGAGACGAACATCACTGGCACGCTCAACCTGCTCGAAGCAGCGCGGCGTGTGCGCGTTCCGCAGTTTATCTTCGGCTCGTCTTCGTCCGTCTACGGCATCAACGCGAAAGTGCCTTTTTCGGAAGACGATCCGATCAGGCAGACCATCTCGCCTTACGCGGCGACGAAGGCGGCGGGCGAAATGCTCTGCCACACTTACGCGCACCTGCACGACCTGCGCGTGGTCGCACTGCGTTTCTTCACCGTCTACGGCGCGCGGCAGCGTCCTGATCTGGCGATTCACAAGTTCGCGCGTTTGATCTCCGAAGGCAAGCCGATCCCTGTCTTCGGCGACGGCACGACGCGACGCGACTACACTTACATCGAAGACATCATCGCGGGCGTGCGCGCAGCCATTGACTACACGGCGACGAACTACGAAGCCATCAACCTAGGCGAATCGCGCACGGTCGAGTTGCGCGAACTGATTACGCTCTTGGAGCGTGAACTCGGACGCGAAGCGCTCATTGACCGCCAGCCGATGCAGCCCGGCGACGTGCCGCAGACCTTCGCGGACATCTCCAAAGCGCGCCGCCTGCTCGGCTACAACCCGCAGACACAGATCGAGGAAGGCATACGCCGCTTCGTCTCATGGTTCAAAGGACGGTGACAAGTGACGAGTGACGAGTGACAAGTTAAAAAGCCGTGAATCGTGAATCGTAAATAGCGGAGTACGATTCTTTCTATTCACAATTTACGATTCACGATTTACTGTCTTCGCTCGTCACTTGTCGCTTATCACTCGTCACTGTTCTCTTATGAAAGATCGTCTGTTGCAGTATCTTGCGTGCCCTGTGTGTGAGGGCGAGTTGGAGTTGGCGTCTGTCGGGGAGGCGGAGGAGGCGCGCGGGTGTAGGGAGATTTTGGAGGGGGAGTTGACGTGCAAAGTTTGCGCGCGGAAGTTTGCTGTCAGGCGCGGTGTGCCGCGTTTCGTGGAGGCGGGCGAGATCGAGCGCGAGAAGGCTGCGACGGCGGAGAACTTCGGCTGGCAGTGGCAGCATTTCACGCAAGAGGACGCGCGCTATGATGAGCAGTTTCGCGGTTGGCTCGCGCCGGTCACGCCGGAGTTTTTCAAAGACAAGCTCGTGCTCGAAGGCGGCTGCGGCAAGGGGCGGCACACGCAACTCGCAGCGCAGTGGGGCGCACGCGATGTCATAGGCGTTGACCTGAGCGGCGCGGTCGAGACCGCCTTCGCCGCGACGCGCGCTCTCTCGAACGCGCACATCGTTCAAGCAGACATCTATCACTTGCCGCTTCGCCGGCGCGCGTTCGATTACGCGTTCTCGGTCGGCGTCCTGCATCATCTGCCGCGACCGCGCGCGGGTTTCGTCGCGCTCTCGACGCGCGTGCGTTGCGGCGGGCATCTTTCGGCGTGGGTCTACGGCGCGGAGAACAACGAATGGATCACGCGCTTTGTGTCGCCTCTGCGCGAGCGCGTGACTTCGCGCATCGATCGCCGCTCCTTGCTGCACCTGTCGAAACTACCGGCTGCCGCGATGTATGCCGCGACGAAACTCCTCTACGCGCCTTTGAACCGCAGCGCGCGCGGCGCGGCACTCGCGCGCCATTTGTTTTACAATGACTACCTGAAAGCAATCGCAGGCTTCGGCTGGCGCGAGCAGCACACAATCGTCTTCGATCATCTGGTCGCGCCGACGGCCTTTTACATCTCGCGCGCGGAGTTTGAAGATTGGTGGCGCGAGATTGAAGCGACCGACGTGGAGATCGGCTGGCACAACCGGAACAGTTGGCGCGGCTTCGGTCGTGTGGGAGAGGACGCAGCAGCAGCGGGCGAACGTGACGAAGATGGCGAGTGAAGTTAAACGCGATGGAGTGCCGACGCTGCCGCAGGAGATGGAGCGGCACACCTACGCGATCATGTACGAGGTCGAAGGCTCGCACTGGTGGTTCGCAGGCCGTCGCCGCATTCTCGAAAGTTTCGTTAAAGAGATCGTCGCCGATTTGAATCTGAATGGACGCACGGCGCGCATACTCGATGTTGGCTGCGGCACGGGCGCGAACCTTGAGATGCTCGCGCAGTTCGGCGACGCCGAAGGAGTTGACGTGTCGGAAGACGCGCTCGCCTTCTGCCGCGCGCGCGGCCTCGACGCGGTCACGCTCGGCGCGGCGGAACGTTTGCCCTACGCGGATGGTTCGTTTGATCTCGTTACCGCGCTCGACGTGGTGGAACATCTGGACGACGACCTTGAAGGCTTGCGCGAGATGCGGCGCGTGCTTCGTCCAGACGGGCGCGCGCTGTTGTTCGTCCCCGCATTCATGTGGCTGTGGGGCGTGCAGGACGACGTGAGCAATCACCGACGCCGTTACACGCTGCCGCAACTGGCGGAGCGCGTACGCGCCGCAGGCTTCGCCGTCGAGCGCGCGACTTACGCGAACCTGACGTTCTTCGCTCCCATACTCGCGGGACGCCTCTTGATGCGCGCGACGGGCGCGCGTCCCGCGTCGGAAAACAACATCAACGTGTCGGCCTTGAACGGCGTGCTCGGCCGACTTTTCGGCGCGGAGCGTTTCTGGCTACAGCGCCGCCTGAATTTTCCCTTCGGCGTATCCGCCCTATGCGTGGCGCGGAGGGTGGAGTAGATGAACATCACCGACATAATCTGGCTTACACAGTTTGTTGATAAGATAGAAAGCAAGCATGGTGTCAGTACGGACGAAGTCGAAGAGATGTTGACTAATCAGCCTCGCATTCAACGGATTGAGCGGGGGACTTTGGAGGGCGAAGACCTTTATCGTGCTATCGGGCAGACGGAGGCCGGGCGTTTTCTTGTGGTGTTTTTCGTTTACAAAGGGCGCGGACGCGCCTTAGTAATTTCCGCGCGCGATGTCAGCCAGAGGGAGCGTAAGAATTATGGCAGACGCAAAAAATAAGACCGTGAAAAGACGCAACCCGTTGCCGGAGCATTTCAACACGATTGAAGAGGCCGCCGAATTCTGGGATACGCACGACAGCGCAGACTATGAAGAGTACATGCGTGATGTCGAATGCCAAGTAAACATCAAGCGGCGAACATATATGATTTCGCTCGATAGCGATCTGTACCGCAAACTACGTGTCATTGCTAAAGAGCGGGGCGTGAAACCGGAAACATTGGTGAACCTCTGGCTTCAGGAAAAGGCGTCTTGATATTTAAGAAAGACTAATTATGACGGTTGGCGTCTCCGCCCTGTGCGTGGCGCGGAGGGTGGAGTAGTGATGAGAGTTTACGAAGAAGAGACTTTGAAGCGCCGGCGTGTTGAAGTGACGCAGGCGGACGGCGACGTCGATAGCGAGACGCCGGACATCTCCGTCTTTCTGCCGGTCTACAACGAGGAGCCGAATTTGCGCCCGCTCCACGCGAAGATGACGGACGCGCTCTCGACGCTCGGGCGCACCGCAGAGATCATTTACGTTGACGACGGATCGAGCGACGCGAGCCTCGAAGTGCTGCGCGAGATCGCCGCCGGAGACGCGCGCGTGCGCGTCATCGCGCTGAGGCGCAACTACGGGCAGACCGCCGCGATGAGCGCGGGGATCGACGCGGCGCGCGGGCGCGTGCTGATTCCGATGGACGCCGATCTGCAAAACGATCCGGCGGATATTAAGCGATTGCTCGAAAAGCTGGACGAGGGCTACGACGTTGTTTCCGGCTGGCGCAAGAATCGTCAGGACAAGGCCATCACGCGAAAGTTTCCTTCGATGCTGGCGAACCGCTTGATCTCGTGGATCGGCGGCGTGCCGCTGCACGACTACGGCTGCTCTCTGAAAGCCTACCGCCGCGACTCGCTCGCGGACGTGCGGCTCTACGGCGAGATGCACCGCTTCATACCGATCTATGCTTCATGGGCGGGCGCGCGCGTCACGGAGATTCCGGTAGATCATCATGCGCGCACGATGGGCGTGTCGAAGTACGGGTTGTCGCGCACGCTCAAGGTCGTCTTCGATCTCGTCACAATCAAGTTCATGGCGTCGTACCAGACGAAACCGATCTACGTCTTCGGCACGTTCGGCATGCTGGCCTTCACGATCTCATTCGTCGCCGGTCTCTACGCGCTATTCTTGAAACTCGTACACAAGGCCGACTTCGTGCAGACGCCTCTGCCTATACTCGCTATCGTCATGTTCGCCGTCGCCGTACAATTTTTCCTGATGGGACTTTTGGCCGAAATGCTCGTACGCACCTATCACGAATCACAATCGAAGGCCATCTACGCCGTGCGCGAACGAATAGGATTTGAAAAGCAGTGACGAGTGACAAGTGACGAGTGACAAGTTAAAGCAGAAGAAACTCTGTCTCGAAACTTGTCTTCGTTCTTGCTCGTCACTTGTCACTCGTCACTCGTCACTGTTCTCTTATGTGTGGAATCACCGGTTGGGCATACATGGATGCGTTGACGCCGACGGGCGAGGGCGCGCGCGAGTTGTTGCGCTCGATGTGCGCGCGGATGACGCATCGCGGGCCGGATTCGGAAGGGTTGATGACCGAGAAGGGCGTCGCGCTCGGCATGCGTCGGCTTGCGATCATCGATCTGGCGACGGGCGAGCAGCCCGCTGTGAGCGAAGACGGTCAGGTGTCGGTCGTCTTAAACGGCGAGATTTATAACTACAGGGAGCTTCGCGCCGGTCTCGAAGATCGCGGGCACACGTTCAAGAGCGCGTCGGACACGGAAGTCTTGCCGCATCTCTACGAAGAGTACGGCACGGGGATGCTGTCGCATTTGAACGGCATGTTCGCTTTCGCTTTGTGGGACGCGCGGCGGCGTAAGTTATTCATCGCGCGCGATCCGTTCGGCGAGAAGCCTTTGTATTGGGGCGTGTTCGAGGGGCGTCTGCTGTTTGCGTCGGAGCCGAAAGTTTTGCTCGCGCACCCGTCCGTGCGTGTGCGTCTGAACATGGACGCGCTGCGGCAGTATCTCTCGTTCGACTACATCCCCGCGCCGCTCTCGATCTACGAGGGCATACAGAAACTCCCCGCCGCGCACGCGCTCACCCTCGAAGACGGGCGCATAGAGGTGCGGCCTTACTGGCAACTGAGTTTCCGCAAACCCGAACGCGTGCCGAGCGAAGCGGAAGCGGCGGCGCGCGTCGAAGAGTTGCTGGCCGATTCGGTGCGCCTGCGTCTGGTGTCGGACGTGCCGCTCGGCGTGTTGTTGTCGGGCGGCGTTGATTCTTCGACGGTCGCTGCGCTTGCGGTTCGCGCCTCCGCCGAGACGGTCAAGACGTTCTCGATCTCGTTCGCCGAAAAATCCTTCGACGAATCATCTTACGCGCGTGGCGTCGCAGACTTTTTGCACACGGATCATCACGAGGAACGCCTCAACTCTAATCTCGCCGCAGACCTCATCGGCGAGATCGGTTCGTGGATGGACGAACCTTTGAGCGACCCTTCGGTCGTGCCGACCTATCTGCTCTCGCGCTTCACGCGCCAGCACGTGACGGTCGCGCTCGGCGGCGACGGCGGCGACGAAATCTTCGCGGGCTATCAAATGTATCCCGCGCACAAGTTCGCGCGCATCTACGGGCGCGTGCCTCTGGGAGCGCGTCGCCTGTTCGTCGAATCAATCGTGCGGCATCTGCCGGTCAAGACGAAGAACCTCTCGCTCGATTTCAAGGCGCGCAAGTTCATCGAAGGCATGCGCTACGACGATCTGGTGGCGCGGCATCACGTCTGGTTCGGCTCGTTCACGCCCGACGAGCAGGAGCGCCTGCTCACGCCCGCCGCACGCGGCGCTTCAGCCACGGACATCTACGCAGGCGCGCGCGCTCTGCTCGAGGATTGCGACGCTGAAGATACGGTCGAGCGTATGCAGTATCTCGACACGAAGCTGTATCTCGCCGAAGACATTTTGACGAAGGTTGACCGGACGAGCATGGCCGTCTCGCTCGAAGTGCGCGCGCCGTTTCTAGACCGCCGCGTAGTGGAATACGTCGCGTCGCTTCCGGCGAGCTACAAACTGCACGGCAACACGTCGAAGTATATTTTGAAGCGCGCGATCGCACCGCACCTGCCCGCGTTCGTCACGCGGCGCGGCAAGAAGGGCTTCGGCGTGCCCGTCGCCGAATGGCTCAAGGGGCGTCTGCGCCCGCTCGCGCGCGATCTGTTATCGCCCGCGCGTCTCAGCCGTCACGGTCTGTTCGACGCGGCCTACGTCGCGCGCCTGCAAGACGAACACGAACGCGGCGCGGCCAACCACCGTAAACTTCTCTGGACGATCCTCATCTTTGAACTCTGGCATGAGAGCTTTATCGAAACGCCGCGCCGCATGAACGCGGAGGCCAGAGAGCAGAGGTCGCAGGTCAGAGGTTAGAAGTTAGAGGTCAGTTGCAGACGCACAGAGGTCAGTGGTTACAGGTCAAGAGTCAGTTGTATCAGTTTTCACTGACCTCTGACCTCTGACCTCTAACCTCTGACCTCTCCAATTATGATTGAGATTGAGCAGGCGTATGAGACTCTCGCGGCGTGGTGTCGCGCGCGCGGCTACGCGGGGCACGATCCGTTCGACGGGTTGAATAGTCGTCTGTTTCAAGCGACGCCGCTACGACAGTCACGCCTAGCACGTCTCGCGTGGACGCAGGCGTTCAAGCGTGCGCCATTTAGTTTGCGCGCTGTCGCGCGCGTGCCCGTCGGGCGGAACGCGAAGGGGACGGCGCTGTTTGCGCTCGCAGCGCTCTCGCGCTTTCGCGCGACGCGAACGAGTTCGACCGAGAGCGAAGCGCGCGAACTTTTGGACTTGTTGCTTGCGGCTCAACTCAAGGGGTGGAGCGGCGCGTGCTGGGGCTACAATTTCGACTGGCAGGGGCGCGCGTTTTTCGCACCGCAGGGCACGCCGACCGTCGTGCCCACAGCCTTCGCCGCGCGTGTACTCGTTGAGGCGGCGCGCGCCTTCGGCGATGAGAAATATCTGAACGCGGCAAGAAGCGCGTGCGATTTTATCCTGCGCGATCTCCGGCGGAGCGAAGAGAGCGCGGACGAAGTTTGTTTCAGTTACACGCCGCTCGACGAGGGGCGCGTCTTCAATGCGAGTCTGCTTGCGGCAGAGACGCTGGCATCGGTCGCAGCGTTGACGAAAGATGCGGAGTTGCTGTCCGTATCAATGCGCGCGGCGCGTTATGTCGTCAGGCGACAACGCGCGGATGGCTCCTGGGCTTATGGCGCGGCTGACTTTCAAGGATGGGCTGACAATTTTCACACGGCGTTTGTGCTGACATCGCTCGCGCGAATCATGGAAGCGTCCGGCAAAGCGCGCGCGGAGTTTGCCGCGACGCTTCTGCGCGGCTACGAGTTCTGGCGCGGGAACTTCTTTCTTGCGGACGGTTGGCCGAAATACTACCATGACAACCCGTATCCGGCTGACGCGCACGCGACCGGAGCAGCCGTCGTCGCGTTAATGGAATTGAAAGACTTGATGCCGGACGCATCCAGTGTCGCCGACCGCGTCATCCGTTGGACGCTCGAAAATTTGCGCGACCCGCAGCGCGGTTTCTTCTACTACCAGCGGCGGCGCTTCTACACAGTCCGCACGCCCTACATGCGCTGGACGCAGGCGTGGATGATGTACGCGCTGGCGCGGAGGCTCGAAGAAAGGGGAAATGGGTAAAGGGGAAAGGTTAAAGGGCAGAGCATTGATTTCCTTTCCCCCTTACCCCTTACCCTTTACCCTTGCCTTGCATCTTGCGTATCTGGATCGATCTGGCGAACTCGCCGCACGTGCCGTTTTTCGCCGCGCTTCGGGCGGAGTTTCGTGCGCGCGGGCATGAGTTGGAGATAACGGCGCGTGAGTTTGCGCAGACCGTCGAGTTGGCCGAAGCGGCGCAGTTAGCGCCCGCAGTTGTCGGCGGGCACGGCGGGCGCGAGTTGAAAGGAAAGGCGGGCAACTTGTTCGGGCGCGCACGCGCGCTCAGGAGCTGGGCGCGCGGTCGTCGCTTCGACTTAGCCGTCAGTCATAATTCGTATTCGCAGATCGTCGCGGCGCGTGCGCTCGGTTTGCGTTGCGTGACGCTGATGGATTACGAGCACCAGCCCGCGAATCATCTGGCGTTTCGTCTAGCCTCGCGCGTCGTCGTACCGCGTGCGTTCCCTGCGAGCGCGCTCAGGCGTTTCGGCGCGCCGGAGCGCAAGGTGCGGCGTTATGACGGGTACAAAGAGGACGTGTATCTTGCGGACTGGCAACCGCGCGCGGGCGAGATTGAAAATTTGTTGAAGTCGCTCGGCGTCGAAGCGCGCGACGTGCTCGTGGTGGTGCGCCCGCCCGCGCGTGACGCGCTCTATCATCGTTTCGACAACGAACTGTTCGATGCGCTGCTCGACCAACTCTGCGCGCACGACGACGCGCGCATCGTCCTTCTGGCACGCACAGACGCGCAACGCGAGGAGTTTGACGCGCGGCATCGAAGCGATAAAGTGATCATGCCCGAAACTGCGCTCGACGGGGCGACGCTCATCTCCGCCGCAGACCTTGTCGTCAGCGCGGGCGGCACGATGAACCGCGAAGCCGCCGCGCTCGGCGTGCCCGCCGCGACAGTCTATGCGGGCGAATGGGCGGCGGTTGACGAAGCGCTCGTACGCGAAGGCCGTCTCACGCGCCTCCGCACACGCGAAGACATACGCGCCCTTCGCATCGCCAAAAAGGAGACCGCACACGCACGCCGCGCCCTCGGCGTGCGCGCGCAAGTAGCGGACAAGATATTGGAGTGACAAGGAAGACAGTGACGAGTGACAAGTGACGAGTGACAAGTTAAAACAAAGAACTTGTCTTCCTTCTCGGTCACTTGTCACTCGTCACTTAAAAAAATGCGCGCTGAGCGATTCGACAAGTTGAGGGTTGATGCCAGTGCGGTGCGTGCAGAGGGGCGCGCGCCGCGTTGGGCTTTGCCGTCTGTGAAAGTCGCGCTCGTCTTGGCCGATGCGCTGATCGCGGTGGCTTCATTTCTCGCGGCGTTCTATTTGCGTCAGGGCGAGCATATCTTCACGGAGTTCGGCGCGGGGCGCGTCGTGTGGAGCGAGGAGTTCGCGCCGTATGCGGCGGTGCTGTTGTTCGTCGTGCCTGTGCGCGTGCTCGCACACGCCTACTATGAGCTTTACAAGCTGCGCGGCGAGTTTTCTTACGTGGACGAACTGTTGCGCGTCTTTAAGGCGACAGCAGTTGCCTCGCTCTTGATCGTGGCGGTCGCTTTCCTGTATCGCGGCGGCACGACGTTTAGCGCTTTCTCGTATTCGCGCGCCGTCTTCGGGCTTGATTTTGCGTTCGCGCTCGCGGCGTTCGGCGCGCTGCGCATGGGCGTGCGCGCGGCTCAGGCGGCGGTCAGGCGCGGCGGCGTCAACTTGATCCCGACGCTTGTTGTCGGGCGCGGCGCGGAGGCGAGCCTTTGCATACGGGAGATGCGCGAGCGACCGGAGTTGGGCTATCGCGTGATCGGCGTGGTGGAGAACGGCCTGATCGATAAGAGCGTGCCGGAAACTTTCGAGGGCGTGCCCGTTGTGAGCAGCATCACAGACTTGGCCGAGACCATACGCGAGACGGCGGCCAACGAAGTGATCGTCGCAGACCCGGGCGTCTCCGGCGACTTGCTGTTCGACGTGATGATGCGCGTCGGGCGTTTCCGCAACGTGGAGTTTCGCATCGCGCCGAGTTTGTTCAACTGCCTGCCGCGCAAGACAGAGATTGATCAGATCGGCGCGCTGCCGATGATCCAACTCTTCCGCGAGCCACTGTCCGGCACGGCGCGCATCGTCAAACGCGGCATGGACATACTCGTCGCCGCGCTCGCGCTCGCACTGCTCTCGCCGCTCTGGATAGTGATCGCCGCGCTCATCAAGTTGGACTCGAAGGGCGGCGTCTTCTACCGGCAGGAGCGCGTCGGGATGGACGGGCGCATCTTCCTCTTTCTCAAATTCCGCACGATGCAATCCGATTCCGACGACGCGCTGCACCGCGACTATCAACGCAAGTACATCGCCGGACGCGCCGAGACGAATCTCGGCGACGAAGTGCGCCCCGTCTACAAGCTGCGCACAGACCCGCGCGTCACGCGCGTCGGGCGCGTGCTGCGTCGCCTGAGTCTGGACGAGTTGCCGCAGTTGTTGAACGTGCTGCGTGGCGACATGAGCGTCGTAGGCCCGCGCCCGCCGATCCCTTACGAAGTCGAAGCCTACGAACTCTGGCATCGCAAGCGTCTCGACATGAAGCCCGGGCTGACGGGCTTGTGGCAGGTTTCGGGTCGCAACCGACTCTCGTTCGAGGAGATGGTGCGCCTCGATCTCTTCTACATCGAAAACTGGTCGCTCCTCTTAGACCTCAAAATCATCCTGCGCACGCTGCCCGTCATGCTGCGCGGCGACAACGCTTATTGAAATGATGATAGTTAAAGTTGATGTCCTCAAACGAGGACGTGAAGAATTTGTTTTGTTGGAAAAGCGAGCGAACCGCGATTGAGCAAAATTATCCTTTGGCTCGAACGCGCGCTCGCCGGATGCCTGTTCCTGCTGGCGTTCTGCGCGCCGCATTCGATTGCGGGGACGCAGATCGCCTGGGGCGTTGGGCTGCTGCTGTGGGCGTTGCGCTTCACGATCAGCCCGCGCCCGCGATTCCAACGCACGCCCGTTGACTACGCGCTTCTAGGCTTCTTCATACTCACTTTCATCTCCGCGCTCGCCTCCTACGACCCCGATGTCAGCATCGGCAAACTCCGCGCCGCGAGTCTCTTTACAATCGTCTATCTCGTCGCGGAAAACATCACGTCACGTCGCACGATGCGTCTGCTCACGCTCACGCTCATCGCATCGTGCATGATCAACGTCGTCTACACGTTCGGCGAGCGCGCAATCGGGCGCGGCGTAAAGGTGACGGGCATGACGGCGGACAGTCCCTTGCGTGCGGCGGGTGTCAACGAGGGCGACACGCTGCTCCGGCTCGACGGCGCGGCCTTGAACGCGCCCGACGAACTGGCGCGCGCGCTCGACTCGAACGCGGCGAATGCGTCGCAACAGCAGGCGTCGTGGCTCACAATCTATCGCCGCGAATGGGTGTTCCAGACGCCAATCGTGCGCGGTTCGTTGCTCGCCAATGGTGCGACGCCGGAAGCGCGACTCGGTTTGACAGCTTGGACGCGCGGGCGCGACGAACGCGCGTCGGGCTTTTACGGTCACTACACGACCTACGCGGAAGTTTTGCAACTCATCGGCTCGCTCGCCGTCGGCCTGCTCATCGCGCTCGGACGAAAACGTTCCTGGCAGGGCGCTCTGCTCGCGCTGGCCGTCGCAGGCTTGGGACTCGCGTTGCTGTTGACGGTGACGCGCGCCTCCTGGCTTTCGTTTCTGCTCTCGACGGTTGTGATGGCGCTCGTCGGCGCGGGAAGCCGTCGCGCTGTTGCGGCTGTCGCGCTCGCGGCGCTGCTCGTCGTGCCGCTCGGTCTCTACGTGTTGCAGCAGAAGCGCGGCGTGGGGTTTTTTGATCGCAAGGACGGTTCGATCTCCTGGCGCGCGACAGTCTATCGCGAGGGCTTCGACTTGTTCGTGCGCAAGCCGCGCCACATCGCGGTCGGCGTCGGGATGGATTCGATCAAGCGGCACTGGCGCGAGTGGGGACTGTTTGACGGCGGGCGTCTGCCCGTCGGCCACATGCACTCGACGCCATTGCAGTTCGCTCTGGAGAGAGGACTGCCCGCGCTCCTCGTGTGGCTCGCGGTCGTGTTTATTTACGCGCGTATGCTGTGGCGTCTGTGGCGCGCGCCCGCGCTCAAGGATTGGCGCGAGCGTGGGCTGGTGCTCGGCGCGCTCGGCGGCCTCGTCGGCTTCTTCGCAAGCGGCCTTGTGCATTACAACTTCGGCGACTCGGAAGTGGTGATGGTCTTCTATCTCATCATGGGACTCACGCTCGCGCTAGAGAGATTCGCGCGGCAAGAGGAACGCGTTAAAGAGGATGATTTAGCAGGGCAGAATTAAAACCTTCACCGCAGAGACGCCGAGGACGCAGAGGGGGCGCAGAGAAGATCATTCAATTCTTCTCTGCGCCCCCTCTGCGCTCTCTGCGTCTCTGCGGTGAAGGTTTTAATGTCAGTTTGCCGATGCCGACAACGGTTTCTGTTGCTGCTTCTCCTGCTCCATCAGCGTGCCGAGTTCTTCGAGTTGCTCGGTGCTGAGGACAGTGCGTGCTTTCTTGAACATCTCGCCTTCTTCTTCCTCTACGTGGTGCTCGACGTTCTCTTTGAGCACAGACAACTTCGCCGTCCAAGTCTCGCTCGTCACGCCCATCGCGTCCAACTCGCGCAAGAGCACTTTGACGACGTGGTGTTCCTGCAATGCCTCCATAGTGATGTCGCGCGTCTCTTCGGCCTGCTTGATCGCCGCGTAGAAAATCTTCTCTTCGATGTGCGCGTGCAGGTCTAGCACCTGCTTCAATTTCGTGAACAACTCTTCGCGCGTCTTTTCTGCGCGCTCGGTCGTCTCTTCGAGTTTCTCGAAAATCCCTGCGACCTTCTCGTGGTCGGTTTTTAACAGCGTGATTGCGTCCATCTTTCGTCCTCCCTGTGTCGTTTAAGCGGATATTTGCACGGTAACAGTACGTGTCGGCGGCTCGTCCGAAGTGATTAGTCAATCGTAATGCCAGAAGCAATGAGGCCGAACGCTCAACGCCTTTCCTTGACTCTATTTGCGCACGCCTTTATCATGTCAGTTTTCGGCTACAGCCGTAGTCGCGTCTGAGGCATCATGTTCGAGTCTTTATCCGACAAACTGAAGCGCACGCTCAAGAATTTGCGCGGCGAGGGCGTGTTGACGCCGGAGCACGTCGATGCGGCGCTGCGCGAAATACGTCTGGCGCTCCTCGAAGCCGACGTTAATTACAAGGTCGCGAAAGAGTTCATCGCCTCGATCAAAGAGAAGGCCGAGGGGCAACAGGTCTGGCAGGAACTTAAGCCTTCGGAGCAGGTCGTCAAGATCGTCTACGACGAACTCGTCGAACTGATGGGCGGCCAATCTTCGCGGCTCGTGTTTACGAAGGCCGTGCCGAACGTCGTGATGATCGTCGGCCTGCAAGGTTCGGGCAAGACGACCTCGACGGGCAAGATCGCGCTCTGGCTCGCGAAAAATCAGGAGCGCAAGCCGCTCTTGGTTTCGACCGACGTGAATCGCCCTGCGGCGCGCGAGCAGTTGAAAGTGATCGCGCGTGCGACGGGGCAGTCGATCTTTGAAATGCCGGAGTCGAACGATCCGGTGGAACTCGCACGCGAGGCTTACAAGCACGCGCAAACTGTCGGGTTCGACACGCTTTTGATTGACACCGCCGGACGACTCCACATTGATGAAGAGTTGATGGACGAGTTGAAGCAGATCAAGGCGGAGACGCACCCCGTAGAAGTTTTGTTCGTCGCGGACGCGATGACGGGACAGGATGCGGTTAAATCGGGCGAGCAGTTTCATGCGCAAGTCGGCGTGACGGGCGTAGTCCTCACGAAGATGGACGGCGATGCGCGCGGCGGCGCGGCGCTCTCGATCAAACAGGTGACCGGACAGCCCGTGAAGTTCGTCGGCGTCGGCGAAAAATACGATGCGCTCGAACCTTTTTATCCGGATCGCATCGCGCAGCGCATCCTCGGCATGGGCGACGTGCTTTCGCTCATCGAGCAGGTGCAGTCGCAGGTTGATCAGTCGGAAGCCGAAGCGCAACTCAAGAAACTGCAAAAGAACGAGTTCACGCTCGACGATTTTCGCAGCCAGTTGCGACAGGTGAAAAAGCTCGGCTCGTTCTCGAAGATCATGAAACTTTTGCCCGACCAACTCCTCGGCGGGATGGGCATGCCGGACTTGGACGAAGAACAGTCCGCACAAATGGAGAAAGAACTCAAGCGCACAGAGGCGATCATCGATTCGATGACGCGCGAGGAGCGCAGCGATCATCGCATCCTGAACGCGAGTCGCCGACGGCGCATCGCGCGCGGTTCGGGAGTCAACGTCTCGGAAGTCAACGCGTTGATCAAACAATACGTCGAGATGCGCGGGATGATGAAGCAGCTTTCCGGCGCAGGTCTGTTCGGCGGCGGGGGCGGCATGAAAGGCCGCATGATGCGCAAACTCGGCGGCATGATGGGCATGCCCGACATGAGCGGATTGATGGGTGCAGGCGGTGGAGACAATGAGGGCGGCATGAACCTGCCCGCGCTTCCCCCCGGCGGAGCAGGCGGCAACGGGCGCAAGAAACTGCGCAAGAAGCCGCGACACAAGAAAAGGCGGTGATAGGTGATGGGTGATAGGTGATAAGTAAAATTGCTTATTCCTATCACCTATCACCCATCACCTATCACCAGTTTGGAGGATAGAACGTTGTTAGCAATCAGATTGATGCGCATGGGCGCGAAGAAAAGCCCTTCGTATCGCGTGGTCGTCAAAGAGAAATTGTCGAAGCGCGACGGGGCGTACCTCGAAAACGTCGGCACTTACAACCCGACGCGCAATCCGGCGGAAGTGAAACTCAACCTTGAGCGCATCACCTACTGGATCGAGCGCGGCGCGCAGCCGACCGACACCGTGCGCCAGTTGATCAAGAGCCAGTCGAAGGCGCAGACAGCGGAAGCTTAGGCTCAAGTCCCAAGTCTCAAGTCCCAAGTCTGAAAGCCAGACTGACTTGAGATTTGGGACTTGAGACTTGGGACTGTGATGAGAGAGACCGTCGAAATGATCGTCAAGGCTCTGGTGGACGACGCCGAAGCGGTGGACGTGCGCGAGGAGTTGGGGCGCGACGGGCGGAGCGTGATCATCGAGGTGCGCGTTGCGCCCGACGACATGGGCAAATTGATCGGGCGGCAGGGACGCACGGTGCGCGCGCTGCGTTCGCTGTTTCATGCGGTGAGTATGAAGCAGGGTCGTCGCTACATTTTAGAGATCGTGGAATGAGCGAGGACGTGAATCTCGAAGGCGCGGGCGACGCGGAAGAACTGGTCGCCGTCGCGCGCATCGCACGGGTTCGCGGGATACGCGGCGAAGTTGCCGCAGACCTCTTGACCGATTTCCCCGAACGCTTCGACGGACTCGAAGAATTGATCTCTCTGAACGCGGCGGGCGCGCGCGAAGAGACGCTACAGATTGAAAACAGTTGGCTGCACGGCGGGCGCGTAATTTTGAAGTTCGCCGGTTACGATTCGCCGGAAGCGGCGAAGGCGCTCGTCGGTCGCGTGCTGGCCGTGCCGGAAGCGGACGCGGTGGAACTCGAAGAGGATGAGTTCTACGATTGGGAACTGATTGATTGTCGCGTCGAGACGATTGACAACCGGGGAATCGGGCGCGTGCGGGAAGTCTTGCACACGGGCGCTGCTCCGGTGCTCGTCGTGCGAGACGACGACGGCGATGTGCGCGAACATCTGATCCCGCTCGCCGGAAGCATCTGCGTCGAGATCGATACGGAGGCGAAACTAATCCGCGTCGATCCGCCGGAAGGACTCCTTGAAATTTAGATTGCGGAATGATGAGGGGATTGAATCGTTGATTCATCGGTTCATTGAATCAATGAAGAAATGAAGAAATGAATCAATTCTTTAATCCGCAATGCTGATTGACATCATCACGATCTTTCCAGACTACTTCCGCACGGTGTTTGATTACGGGATCGTGCGGCGCGCGGGCGCAAGCGGCATCGTCGAGATCAAGGCGCACGACTTGCGCGCATGGACGACCGATAAGCACAAGATGGTTGACGACCGCCCGTTCGGCGGCGGCGACGGGATGGTCTTGAAGCCCGAACCGCTCTTTGCAGCAGTTGAATCTTTGACGGGCGCGCGTGATGCGCAACAACTCGCGGGCACAGGCACGCGCGTCGTGATGCTTTCGCCGCAGGGTCGCGTGCTTAGCCAAGATGTCGCGGCGGAGTTGGCCGAAGCGAAACATCTCGTGCTCATCTGCGGTCGTTACGAGGGCGTGGACGAGCGCGTAGTAGAGATGCTGGTGACGGATGAAATCTCTATTGGGGATTACGTCCTGTCGGGCGGCGAACCGGCGGCGGTCGTTCTGGTTGATGCGGTCGTTCGTTTGATTCCGGGCGCGCTTGGCAGCGAGACTTCGGCGTCGAACGAATCATTCTCCGAGGGCTTACTCGACTTTCCGCACTACACGCGCCCGCCGGAGTTTCGCGGACGCCGCGTGCCCGAAATTTTGCTCGGCGGCAACCACGCCGAGATCGCGCGCTGGCGCAGGCTGAAGGCGCTACAGAAGACGCGCCGCAACCGCCCCGATCTTTTAGCACGCGCCCCGCTCACGGAAGCCGAGCGCGCATGGCTTGCAGAAGACGAGCCGGAAAATTTTCGTGACGAGTAACGAGTTTGCAAGCGACTGAAGTTTCCAGCTTGTTTCAACTTGTCACCTGTCACTCGTCACTTGTCACTTTTAATAGTTTGGAGTGTTAGTTATGAACCGTTTAGATGCTGTCGAAAAAACTCAGATGAATAAAACCATCCCGGACTTTCAGCCGGGAGACACGGTGCGCGTCCACGTGCGCGTCAAAGAGTCGGAGACGAAAGAGCGTTTGCAGGTCTTCGAGGGACTCGTCATTGCGCGCAAGGGCGGCGGCGTGCGCGAGACGATCACCGTGCGCAAGACCAGCTTCGGCGTCGGCGTCGAGCGCATCTTCCCGCTCTACGCGACGATTGTGAAAGACATCGAAGTCGTCAAACGCGGGCGCGTGCGCCGCGCCAAGCTCTACTACCTGCGCAACCTGCGCGGCAAGGCGGCACGCATACGCGAACGCGACACGCGCACGACCGCAAGCAGCCAGGTTCAGGCCGCCGCTGCCGCCGCACGCAAGACGAAGTAAAACAGTGACGAGTGACAAGTGACGAGTGACAAGTTAAAGCTAAAAACTTGTCTTGATTCTTGCTCGTCACTTGTCACCTGTCACTCGTCACTGCTTTCTTATGTCACGTCAAAAGCGCGTATCCGATATTTGCACTGCGTTTGAAGACGAGGCGCGCGCGGGTGGTCATCGCATGATCGCCGGACTCGATGAGGTCGGGCGCGGCGCGCTGGCCGGGCCGGTTGTCGCCGCCGCTGTCATACTCGACCCGTCAGCGCCTTTGCCGGAAGGCTTGGACGACTCGAAGAAGTTGACGGCGTTGCAGCGCGAGCGCATCGCCGAAGAGTTGCGTCGGACGGCGCTTTGTTACGGCGTCGGACTCGTCGCGCCGGAAGAGATTGACAGCACCAACATCCTCATCGCCACGCGCCGCGCCATGTGCCACGCGCTCGGCGCGCTCAACCCTTGTGCAGACTTCCTACTCATTGACGCGCTCCAACTAAGAGAAGTTGCGCTTCCGCAACGCGCCATCATTCGCGGCGACTCCGTCTCCGCCTCCATCGCCGCCGCCTCCGTCATCGCCAAAACTTACCGCGACGCGCTGATGCGCGATTACCACGAACGTTACCCGCAATACGGTTTCGACTCGCACGTCGGCTACGGCACACGCGCGCACCTCGAAGCCCTGCGCACGCACGGAGCCTGTCCCATCCATCGCCGCAGCTTTCGCGGTGTCCTTCCGGTCAATGATGAAACCTAAAGGCTGAGAGTTTCCGTTTCGCTGTCGAGCACTTCTAAGAACATCAGACGGCTCTATTCAGAGAATTTTGTCGAATAGAGGATGCCTTTGAGGGCGTCTTCGTGGCGGGCGAAATCTTTGCCGCGCGCGGAGAGCATGATGTTGACGAGTTGAACTTGACCTTTGTAGTTGCGATATCCCATCCATTGCAGACGCTGCGGGTTGTCGGCATCCTCCGGCGCAGACTCGCGAAACTCTATGCCTTTCAAGCCGCCGAGTCTCAGCCAGCGCAATTCGTCCACTTCGCCGTTCTGCTTGCGCGTCTGCGCACCGTCGTAAAAAGCCTTGATGCTGATCTCCGTAGGGAAATCGGCGCTCATCGGCGAGACGCTCACGATCAAGTTTGCCGCATCGAACGAGCCGGGCGAGCGCCAGAGAAACGAGCGACTGTCAGCCGTGTGCTCGCCCCACTTCTGCGGCACCGTCCAGGAAATTTCCTGTTGCGCCCAGGTGGCGGTCTGGCCGCCCGAAATCGCTGCGGACTGCGCCGACGTTGGCGCTGGATTCTCTACGTCGCTGCTGTCGTCGCTGGCGGACGACGGCGGAGTGGTCTTCGTCCCGCCGGGTGAGTTCGTCCTCGAAATCGTCGGGGCTTGTCTATTGAACCAGTAAAGGCCGGTTGCGGCGAGAGCGACAACGATGAGTCCGCCAATGACGAGAACGGCGGCGGCGATGATGCCGACGAGACAACCTTTCGAGAGTCCGGGTTTCTTCGCGGGCGATGGGGGAGAACCAAACGTGCTGCCTGAAGGCGTCGGCTGATTGGGGAAGTCTTGCATAAATTTCGTGCTCTCCTTAACTGAAGCGCGGCGGCTGTGTTGACTTGATTCCTTAAAGCGCGGGGACAGAACGGACGGATTTCGACGGCGGACTATATCACGCCCTGCCTCCCCCGTGCATCACTTGCGCTGTTGCACTTAGCAGTTATGTTTCCTTGTGCGCGGTGCTTCCCGACGGGTTGGCGTCTGGGTTAAACTCGCGCGCGCTTTTGTTTCCCTCCTCAAAACTGACGCTGGGGCGCACGACGACGGGAGCGTTTGCCTGCTTGCACATCGCCATTGACGCGCACTCGGTCGGCACAGGGTTGGCCGGCAACGAGACTTACATCACGAATCTGATCGAGGCGTTGGCCGCGTCGGATGCGAAGAATCGTTACACGCTTTATGTGACGAAGCGCGAGGCGCTGGAGCGTTTCAAAGGTCGCTGGCCGCACGTCTCTGTGCAGAGGACTCTGCCGCACACGCCGCTCGTTCGCATCCCACTCACGTTCCCCTTCGAGTTGCGCCGCCGCCCCGTTGACGTGCTCCACGTGCAGTTCACCGCGCCGCCGTTTGCGCCCTGCCCCGTCGTCTCGACCATACACGACCTCGCGTTCGAGCACTTGCCCGAAACTTTCAACCGCCGCAGTTGGATGCAACTGCGACTGACCGTGCGGCGCACGGCGCAGACGGCGGCGCACATCATCACGCCCTCGGAGTTTTCGCGCCGCGACCTGATCGAGACATATGGTGTCGCGCCCGAACGCATCAGCGTCACGCTCGAAGCCGCCGCGCCTCACTTTCGTCCTGCGTCTGCGGAACAAGTGGCGGACGTGAAAAGAAGGTACGGCATCAAAGGCGACTACGTGCTCGCGGTCGGTTCGATTCAGCCGCGAAAGAATCTCGTGCGGCTCATACGCGCCTACTCGGACTTGCGCCGCTCGCGTTCCCAAGCTAATCTTCCCCAACTCGTTTTAGTGGGAAAACGCGCGTGGCTTTACGGCGAGACGCTGCGCGCCGTCGAGCGATCCGGCGTTGCATCAGACGTGATCTTTACAGGCTATGTACACGAACGCGACCTGCCCGCGCTCTATACGGGCGCGCTCTGCTTCGTCTATCCTTCATACTTCGAGGGGTTCGGGTTGCCGCCGCTCGAAGCCATGAGTTGCGGCGCGCCCGTCATCGCAGGCGACCGTACGAGTCTGCCCGAAGTAGTCGGCGACGCGGGGCTTTTGGTTGACCCGTTCGACACGGACGCCATCGGCGCGGCGCTGGCGCGCCTCGTTGACGACGAAGAGTTGCGCGCCACACTGGCGACGCGCGGGCGAGAGCGCGCCGCACTGTTCAGTTGGACAGAGACCGCCCGCCGGACTTTACAGGTCTACGAACAAGCGACAGGAGGATAAAGACAGTGACAAGTGACGAGTGACGAGTGACAAGAAAAGCCGTGCATCGTCAATCGTGAATCGTTGCTAGAAAAATAAGTTTCCATCAATTGACGGTTTCCGATTCACGATTGACTCGTCTTCTCTTGTCACTCGTCACTTGTCACTTGTCACTGCTTCTTGGCGGCAATGCGGATAGCGATTCTAGGAACACGGGGCGTGCCCGCGAGCTACGGGGGCTTTGAGACTTTCGCCGAACAACTCTCGACGCGGCTCGTCGCGCGCGGCCACCATGTGACGGTCTATTGCCGCTCGCACTACGTCTCCCCGCGCCAGCTCGAATACCGTGGCGTTCACCTGAAAGTGCTGCCCACCTTCCGCCACAAGTATTTCGACACCATCGTCCACGCCTTCCTCTCCGCGCTTCACTCGACGACATCGAACTACGACGCCGCGCTCATCTGCAACGCCGCCAACGCGCCGTTTGCGCCAATCGTTCGTCTCGCAGGCACGCCCGTCGCCATCAACGTCGACGGACTCGAACATAAGCGACGCAAGTGGAACTGGCTCGCGCGCCGTTATTACATGCTCGCCGAACGCCTCTCCACCGTCCTGCCGAACGAAACCGTGACCGACGCGCGCGTGATCCAAGACTATTACATGGCGCATTACAATCATCCGACGACGATGATCGCCTACGGCGCGGAGGTCGAACGCATCCCAGACCGCATGGCCGTGCGCCAGTGGGGAGTCGAGCCGAACCGTTACGTGCTCTACGTCTCGCGACTCGAACCGGAGAACAACGCTCGCCTCGTCATCGAAGCCTTCAAGCGCGTGCGCACTTCTCATAAGCTCGTCATCGTCGGCGACGCGCCCTACGCGCACGAGTACATCGAAGAGTTGCGCGCCTCGGCAAGGCGCGACCGCCGCATCGTCTTCACGAGTTTCGTCTTCGGCGACGCCTACCGCGCGCTGCAACAGAACGCCTACTGCTACGTACACGCAACAGAAGTCGGCGGCACACACCCCGCGCTCCTCGAAGCGATGGGCTACGGCAACTGCGTCTTGACGCTCGCCACGCCCGAAAACATCGAAGCCGTCGGCGAGGCGGCCATTCCCTACACGGACGAGAAAGACCTCGCGGAGCAACTCCAGAGAGTGTTGCGCGACGGCTCGCTCGTCAACTCCTACCGGCAGCGCGCGCAAAAGCGCGTGCGCGAACACTACGACTGGGAGCGCGTCGTTGACAGGTACGAAAATTTGTTCGCGCGCATGGCCGGACAGAGCGAACCGCACCGCGCCGTCGCAGACGAAACGCTGGCCGTAGAAGAAGCGAATAAGGAAGCGGCGAGCAAGGAAGCCGTGCGTAGGTAAGATAAGCGTGGGCGGGATTGGTGGTGGATTAAACATTCACCACAGAGACGCAGAGGACGCAGAGGGGGCGCAGAGAAAGACATTCTTCTCTGCGTCCTCTGCGTCCTCTGCGTCTCTGCGGTGAGTCTTAATTCTTAAAACTCACGAGCAGCTATCAGAGTTTACTGCTGCGGCGTCGGCTTGCCGTCCAGACCGCGCGCTTCAAGTTTGCCGAGGTTGAGTTTCTGCAACTCCGGCTCGATCTTGCTGCGGTCGCCGACCGCGACGATGACCATTGATTCCGGAAGCAAATATTTCTCTGCGACGCGGCGCACGTCCGCGACCGTCACGGCGTCAATCTTGCCGGGCAGCGTGCGGTAGTAGTCGAGCGGAAGGTTGTAGATGAAAAGCTGGCCGATGCTTGCCGCCGCCTGTCCCGTCGTCTCGAAGAGGCCGGGCAGCGAACGCGCAAACGAGTCCTTCGCGATCTTCAACTCTTCCGCGCTCACGTCCGAAGTGCGTATGCGCTCCAACTCGTTGAAAATCTCGCGCACTGCCGGGGCAGTCACGTCTGTGCGAACACTCGTGGCGGTGAAGAACGGGCCGGGGCCGCGTCGGAATTGGAACGTCGAACCCGCGCCGTAAGTGTAGCCGTTCTTCTCGCGCAAGTTCATGTTGATGCGGCTTGAGAAGAGGCCGCCGAGTCCGGTGTTCATCACTTGGATGGGCACGTAATCGGGGTTGGCGCGCGGCACGCCGACTGCGCCGATGCGCAAGGCCGTCTGCGGCGCGCCCGGCTTGTCAACGACGATGATGTGACGCGCGGCCGAGGCGCGAACCTCCGGGCGCGTGAACGACGAAGCCTTGCCCGTCCACTTGCCGAAGTGCTTTTCGGCGAGCGCGCGCAGTTCGCTCTCGGTGAGGTCGCCCGCGACGACGAGCGCGGCGTTCTCCGGCACGTAGCCCGCCTGCCAGAACTTCAACATGTCTTCGCGCGTGACGGCCTTGATCGCTTCCTGCGTGCCGAGTTCGGTGTAGCCGTAAGGATGGCTCGTCCCGTAGACCTCGCTGTTGAAAACTTTGCTCGCGAGTACGTTCGGGTTGTCGCTCTGTTGGAGCAGTTGCGTGAGACGCGTGTTGCGCACGCGTTCGAGTTCTTTGGCCGCGAAGGCTGGCTGTAGCGCAACGTCCGCGAGTATGTCGAGCGCGGCGTCGGCGTTCTTCTTCAACGTGCGGACGCTGACGGACGAAGAATCGCTTGACGAACCTGTGCCGAGCGACGCGCCGATGGCCGCCACGTCTTCCGCGACTTGCAAGGTCGAACGCTTCGTCGTGCCTTCGTCGAGCATGTCGGCTGTGAACGAGGCGAGGCCGGGCTTGTCCGCAGGGTTGGCTTCGCTGCCGCTGAGGACGACGAGGTTCGCGGCGACCACAGGCAGGTTGTGTTGCTCGACGAGCATGACCGTCAGGCCGTTCGCGAGTTTGAAAGATTTGGGCACGGGCAACGCGAGTTTCGACGCAGTTCCGGCCTGCGGCGGCTGGTTGCGCCAGGCATCGTCAGTTTGTGCGGCGTTGCCGCTCGCGGGTGCTGCTGCGTCGCTCGCCTCCTTGTCGGTCGTCTTCGGCACGTCGTCAACGACCTTCTTTCCGGGCACGCCGTAGATGACGACGCGAGAGTTGTTGGTCAACTTCTGCTGCGCGAGTTTCTGCAATGCGGCGGGCGTCGCCTTGTCGTAACGCTCCAAATCTTTCGCAAGGAAACCGGGGTCGCCGAGGAAATGGTTGTACTGGTTGAGGCGGTCGGCGACGCCGCCGAAGCCGCCGAGCGTCTCCAAGCCTTGCACGATGCGCGTCTGTGTGACGTTGCGTGCGCGCGAGAGTTCGTCTGGCTTTACGCCGTCTTTGCGTACGGCGTCGAGTTCTTCGTTAATTGCTTTTTCGAGGTCTTCGGGTTTGACGCCGGGCTTGGCCGTCGCCTGAATCTGGAAGACCGAGCCGAGTATGAGCGAATACTGGCTGGCGGCAACGTCCTGCGCGATCTGCCGTTCGTAGACGAGCCGCTTGTAGAGCCGGCTGGATTTGCCGCCGCCGAGAATCAAGGCGAGTAGATCGGCTTCGGCGTCGCCGGGTTTGAAAATCGGATCGGTGAGCCAGGCCATGTAGACGCGCGGGAGTTCGACTTGATCTGTGACAACCGCGCGGCGCTCGGCTGTAATCGGAGGCGTGGTCACGTTGATCTTCGGCACTGGCGGGCCAGCCGCGATGGGGCCGAAATATTTTTCCACGAGAGCTTTGGTGTGCGCCTTGTCTATGTCGCCGACGATGGCGAGGCTGGCATTGTTGGGCGCGTAGTAAGTTTTGAAAAATTCGCGCACGTCCTTGAGCCGCGCCGCTTCGATGTCGGCGTGTGAGCCGATGACGTTGGCGTAATAAGGGTGCGTCTTAGGGAAGAGTTGATGATAGACCTCGTCTTCGACGAGGCCGTAAGGAGAATTTTCGCCCTGCCGTCGCTCGTTGCGAACGACATCGCGTTGATTGGCGAGCTTCTCGCCGTCGAGCGTGTCGAGTAGGAAGCCCATGCGGTCGCTCTCAAGCCAGAGCGAGAGTTCGAGTTGGTTGGAGGGAAGCGTCTCGAAGTAGTTGGTGCGGTCGAAGTCCGTCGTACCGTTGATGTCGCTTGCACCTGCGCCTTCGAGCAATTTGAAGTGTGCGTCGTCGCCGACGTGCTTCGAGCCTTGAAACATCATGTGCTCGAAGAGGTGCGCGAAGCCCGTCAAGCCGGGTCGCTCGTTGGCCGGGCCGACGTGATACCAGAGGTTGGTGGCGACGAGCGGCAGGCGGTGATCTTCGAGCAGGATCACTTCGAGGCCGTTCTTGAGTTTATACTTCTCGAAGTCCAGACGCGGGGCGACCATCGGCTGTGCCGACGCGGACGACGCGGCGCGGTTGCCGGTTTGCGCGAGCGCGCCCGTGCCGTTGCCAGCGGCGAGCGTGAAGACGGCAATCGCCAAGCAAAAGTTTCTGATTCGTATCATGAAAATTTCTCCCGTGCGCGGGCTTCACTTGTTGCTCGCGCCTCTCAAGCGTTGATGGATACTGTGTTGTCGCCCTTTCTAGCGGGGCGCGGAAAAAGTTGCGGATATTAGAAACGGCGCGGCGGGGGGCAAAGGTCACCTTCTCGGAAGTCACACGCGAATGATGCTAAACTTTGATTGAGTCTGTTGCGGGTGGTTTCCCTTGCGCTTTCGCGGAACGCTCCGTCGCCGGACGACGCCGAATCTCATTTCGGAAGCAATGCGCTTGTACCGCAAAGGCAGCGATAGAGTCAAATGCTCATAGATAATCGCGTACAAAGATCGGGTTGATGAAGTTTCGCGTCGCACAACTCGTCTGCCTCTCGCTTTGCGCGCTCGCGTTCGGCGCGACGTGCGTTCGTGCCGCACGGCAGCCGCGCATGAACATCGCCGTGCTCGATCTCGGCGCGACGGAGGCGGGGCATCGCGCGGCTGACGAACTAGCAATCGCGCTCGCCAAAGAGTCGAACAACTTCGACCTCGTCAACCGCGCGCAAGCACGCGCCGCCGCGCGTGGTATAGGCTACACCGGTTCGCTCAACCTGACGCTCGCGGAAGCGCGCGACCTCGGCGCGGCTATCGGCTGCGATTTTTATTTCACAGGCGAGGCGCAGACGCTGCGCCGCACGTCCACTGCGCGCGCAGACTATTTCGAGTCTTACGCGTCACTCTTTCTCGTCAGCGCAGAGACGGGGCGACTCGTCTTGTGGGAAGGCTTCAACGCCGAATCGCCCACACCCGTCGAAGCTGAAAAGAATCTGCTCGCCGACTTGCGCACGCGCGCCGCGCGCTACGCAGACGCGATCTCCAAAGCGCGCGAGGCGGAGAGACGCGAGCGGCAGCTTGCGCGCGAGCGCGGCGCGGATGCGTTTGAAGATGCGCCGGAAGAGGGAAGCCAGGCCGCTAGAAACTTTCGCGCGCCGCAACCTTACAGGAGTCTGCGTCCCGCTTATCCGGACACGGCTGCGCGCGCGGCGGCGGAGGCGACCGTTGATGCGCTTGTAGAGGTTGACGCGGACGGCGAAGTCAAAGATATTGAGATCGTGCGCTGGGGCGGGTACGGTTTGAACGAAGCGGTCGTCTCCACCGTGCGCCAACTGCATTTCCGTCCCGCCATGCGCGACGGGCAAGCCGTTCCCATACGCGTCTTGCTGCGCTACAACTTCCGGCGTCCGGCGGAAGGGAAGGAATGAATTGAAGGGAAAAGGGTAAAGGGGAAGGGGAAAAGGTGATGCGACAGTTTCAGATTGTTGGTTATCGTTCGCTGGCGTGCGCGTTATTGCTTGTCTTTATCCTTTTACCTTTCCCCCTTCCCCTTTACACATCTTTCACTTCTTCCGCCGCCGATCGCGTAACGACCGCGACGCGCGAAGGCCGGCTCATCGTCTTCGACGAAACGTGGCGGACGATCCGCGAGCGTTATTACGATCCGGCTTTGAACGGCGTTGATTGGGACGAGTTGCGCGCGCGCCTGCGCCCGCTCGCCGCAGACGCGGGCGGCGAGACTGAGTTCTACACAATTCTGCGGCGCTTGACGAGCCGCCTGCGCGACGCGCACACGCGCGTCTATGCGCCCGACGAACGCTTCGACTGGCAACGACCGACATACATCAGCGTCGGCGTCTCCTTGCGCGAGATCGCGGGCGAGATCATCGTCACACAGGTCGAGCGCGGGAGCGAGGCCGAGCGCGGCGGCGTGCGCGCGGGCGACGAGTTGTTGAGTATCGAAGGCGAACCCGTCGCAGAGGTCTTCGCGCGGCGTTTGACGGAAGAGGTCGGCGCATCTACGGACGTGGCGGCCAGACAACAGGCCGCCTCGCGACTCTTCAAAGGTACACGCGACACGTTCGTCAACGCAGTCTTTCGGCGTGCAGACGACGGCGCGCGTGCGTCGGCTGCAACCACAAAGAGCGTGCGCCTGCGCCGCGTGTTGCAAACGAGGCCGCCCGCGCTCAGTGTGCAAAAGACGGAAGGCTTTCCGGTCGTCAATTTCAACATGTTCATGCCGGAGATCGCGACCGACTTGATGCGCGCTCTGCGCCGCGAAGAGTTGCGCGAGGCGCGCGGCCTCGTCATAGACTTGCGCGACAACGGCGGCGGCCACGCAGAGACGATGACAGACATCGCCTCCGCCTTCCTCCCGCGCGGGACGAACCTCGGTGAGTTCACAGACCGTGAGGGGCGCGTCGCCGCGTCGCCTCAGACGCGCGCCGCGATGTTGTTTGCGGCTGATGCGGTCGCGGAGTTTCGCGGGCGGATCGTCGTTTTGACGAGCACGCGCACGGCGTCTGCTGCAGAAATCTTCGCCGCCGCGTTGCAGGAGTCGAAGCGAGCGCGCGTTATCGGCGAGCACACGTGCGGCTGCGTCCTCGCCATACGACGCCGCCATACGCTGCCCGACGGCGGCCTCCTCGACATCAGCGAGATGGACTTTCGCACAGCACGCCACACACGACTCGAAGGCACGGGCGTCACGCCCGACGAACTCGTACAGCCCACGCGCCGCGACCTGCGCGACGGGCGCGACCCCGCGCTTGAACGCGCCCTGAACTGGTTGAAGTTAGAACAAAGGAACAACGCCGCCGTGAGCCGTTAAGCGGAACGGCAAGCGCGCACGCAAAAGTAAATGCTCCCGACTCCGAACGTCGGGAGCATTTTTTTAGCGGCATTCTCATGCGGCGACTAGGGCAGACGTTCTTCGATTATCGCCGCGAGGCGACGACCGGCCAACGCCACCTGCTTGCGCGAGATTCGTGTAGCCGTGTTCCGGTAGGCCGCCGAGATGGACGGCTTGCGAGGGCGCAAACCTTGCGGCGTAACACGGTAGTCTTGCCCGAGCGTGTAGACGGATTCTTGAGCGATGGCGAAACTGTCGTTGATCCAGTCCTGCTCGTCGGTGTTGACGGGATTCTCCGGCGCGTTCTCGGCGGCGAGAGCGTTTCCCAGAGCGCGCACGGAGTTGAACGCGGTGGCAGTGCCGAGCGCGTCATCCCATACGAAATGAAGCGCGCCCGCAGAGTCGTTAACCAGAAACAGGACGCCGCCGCGGTCGCCGTCCGGGCGACCGTGCAGGCGCGTGAAACGCGCGGTGGCGTGCAACGGCTGATGCACGTCGCCGACCAGATGGATGAGCCACGAGAGGTTATAAGCCTGTTCGCTGGCGCTCACGCTGTTGTTGCCGATGCTCTGCCGCAGTTGCGGCATGATTTCGAGCGCGTTCGGCGAGGGGGGCTGCGCGGTCTGCGAGCCGTCCTGCGTGAAGGGCATGTCTATGAAGTGCCAGTTGCGGTGGCGCTTCATGGAGGGGAAGCCGGGGCGCAGCGGCGTCGCCGGTTGATTGTCCTCGTGAAAACGCCCGTCGGTTTTGATGATGTCCGGCCACGTCGCGGCCACCATGAAAACTCTCAGGCCGAACGTAGAACTGTTCTGGTTGAGACCTTGCGAGAGGCGTGCGAAATCGGGATGCTGTCGAAGGAGCGCGTCAACCCGGCTGCGCGTCGGCGCGGGCAGGCTGGTGTAGGCGATGTGTGCGACGGTCATGTGGCCTCTGCCGTTCCAGGCGAAGGCGGGGGCGGGGAGCAAGAGCAGCGTCAAGACGACGAACAGGCGGAAAAGTTTAGGCATGAGTTTCTCCTTGAGAGCGTGAAGGAAAGTGGGTAGAGCGACCTGCACTTTCTAGCGGCGAGGGAACTTGAGGGCGTTCAAACGCCGCTAAACTAGCCGCGCCGCGCCGCCCTGTCAAGCATATTTCCTCGCGCCTTGATCGCTTTTCGCGCCGCGCTACTTTTGCGCCGACGACGTGTTATCATCGCGCCCGTTCGGAAGGCAACCAAAATTTTATGCTCTATCTATCGCAAGTGCTTCGCCGCCCCGTGCGCGACGTGGAGGGTCGGCCTGTGGCGTCAATCAAAGATGTCATCGTGCGTCTCGGCGAAGACCATCCGCCGTTGATAGGTCTCGTCGCGCGCCACATGCGGCGCGACATCTTCCTGCCGCGCACGCGCGTCGCACGCTTCGGAGATGCGGGCGCGCAACTCAACTTCGACTTGCTCGACCTACGCGACTTCAAACGACGCGAGGGCGAAGTCCTTCTCGCGCGCGACGTGCTCGACAAACAGTTGATAGACGTTGACGGCAAACGTGTCGTGCGCGTAAACGACGTGCAACTCATCGAAGTCGCGGGCGAGTGGCGCGTGACGGGCGCGGACGTGAGTTTGCAAGGTCTCTGGCGTAGGCTCGCGCCCGCAGGTTTCCTCGGCAGCCGTCGCCCCGTCGAAGTGATTGACTGGGCGGACGTGGGTTACTTGGCGACTGACGCGGCGGGCGTGCGTCTGAAGTCTTCGCGGGATAAGTTGTCGCGTTTGCATCCGGTCGAGATCGCGCGGCTCGCGGAGGCTCTGTCGTTCCGTCAGGGCGCGGAGGTCGTCGCCGCGCTTGACGACGAGACCGCCGCAGAGACTCTGGAAGAGATGCACGACGAGAATCAGGTGCGCATCATCGGCGACATGGACAAGGAGCGCGCCGCAGACATACTCGAATGGATGTCGCCCGACGAGGCTGCGGACGTGCTCGGCGATCTGCCCGAAGCGACCGCAGAGGATTTGCTCAGCCGCATGGAGGGCGAAGAGAAGACGGACGTTGCAGAACTTCTCCACTACGAAGACGACACGGCGGGCGGCCTGATGACCAACGAGTTCATCACGCTGCCGCAAGGCTTGACGGTCGGCGCGAGCCTCGCGCGCCTGCGTGAGATGGCCGAGACGCCGAACATGATCTACTACCTATACGTCGTCGAAAGCGAAGGCTCTTGGAAACTGGTCGGCGTGATCGCGCTGCGCAGTCTCATCCTCGCAGACCCGAACGCGCCGCTCGAAGACGTGATGCGCGACGAATTTCAACGCGCGCACCCGGACGATTCCGCTAAAGAAGTAGCGCGCAAAATCGCCGAGTACAATTTGCTCGCGCTGCCCGTCGTTGACGACCTCGGCGAGATCGCCGGAATCGTCACCGTTGACGACGCGATGGAGTTGCTGTTGCCGAAAGGCTGGCGACAACGTCTGCCGAGAATTTTCTGAAATGTAAGTCAGGCTTTTGTCCGTTCGTGTGTGGTTATGACGAGGACTGAATGGCTTATCTGGGTTTTGCGTTATGGTGATCCGAAGTATCGCTACAAAGGTATCAGGTCTGCCATCAAGTTTGAGTTGTATAGCCTGTGGTGGCGTGCGAAGGGGTATAAGCTGACGCACTGGTTGGACGAGAAGCCGAAACCTGCCGGAAAGTATATTCTGACGAAGTCGCTGCCGCGCGTGGCCTTCAAGATTTTCGGTAAGACTTATTGTTTTAGTGAAGAGATGCCGGTGGAATACGTGCCGTACACGCCGGAACTCGCCGCCGAGTTGCAAGCGCGTACGGGGAAGCCTGTGAAGGTTGTGGAGATCAACTATCGGCTCGGCATGCGCGCCGACGGATTCTGATATTTATGCCTGACGGAGAACCTCCAAGTGGCCGTGTCGCGTACAGATGTGCGGGAGATGAGTCGTCGTTTGTGGCGGCGCGGCTCGCGGCGCGTGCGGCGTGCGGCGGCGCGGCGGACGGGTTTGATTGCATACCTCGCAGTCATCGGGCCGGGGATGGTGGCGGCCAATGCGGGCAACGACGCGGGCGGCATCGCCACCTATTCGACCGCCGGAGCGGAGTTCGGCTACACGCTGCTCTGGACGTTCATTCCTATTTTGATCAGCCTCGCGCTCGTGCAGGAGATGTGCGCGCGTATGGGCGTGGTGACGGGCAAGGGGCTGGCCGATTTGATACGCGAGCGATTCGGCGTGCGCTGGACGATGCTCGTGATGGCGGCGCTCTTGACGGCGAACGCGGGCGTGACCGTCTCGGAGTTCGTAGGCATCGCTGCGGCGACGGAGTTGTTCGGCGTGCCGCGTTACCTGTCCGTGCCGCTCGCTGCTCTGTCGGTGTGGTGGCTCGTCGTGAAGGGTTCGTATCGAAGGGTCGAGCGCGTGTTTCTCTTGATGTCGCTCGTCTTTTTGGGCTACATCGTGTCGGCGTTTCTAGCGCGTCCCGATTGGAGCGAAGTGGCACGCCAGTTTGTGCGCCCGACCTTTCACTCAGACAGCCACTATCTCTTCACGCTCGTCGCGCTCATTGGCACGACCATCTCGCCCTACATGCAAGTCTTCGTGCAATCGTCTGTGGTGGAGAAGGGCGTCGGGCGCGAAGAGTATAAGCTGGTGCGCGCGGACGTGTGGGTCGGGACGCTGTTCGCCATGTGCATCGCGTTCTTTATCGTCATTTCGACGGCGGCGACGCTGAACGCGGGCGGGTTCACGGCAGGCATCGAGACGGCAGCTGACGCCGCACGCGCGCTCGCGCCGCTCGCGGGCGAGTACGCCGGAGTGCTTTTTGCCATCGGACTTTTCGGCGCGTCGATGCTGGCGGCGGGCGTATTGCCGCTCGCCACCGCCTATTCAATCAGCGAGGCGTTGGGTTTTGAGAAAGGCGTCTCGCGCAGTTTTCGTGAAGCGCCGATCTTTCTAGGCATCTTCACGTTCCTGATCGCCGTCGGCGCGCTCATCGCGATCATCCCGGGGCTGCCGCTGATGCGTGTGCTCGTCGTCACGCAGTTCATCAACGGGCTGCTCTTGCCCGTCATGCTCGTCGCTATTTTGCGTCTGGCGGGCGACCGCAAATTGATGGGTGATTACGTGAACGGCGCAGTCTATAATGTGCTGGCGTGGTTGACGGTCGTCGTCGTCTCCGGCCTGTCGCTCCTGCTGGCCGCGAAAACACTTTTCGGCGGCGAGACGTAAAACCGACCGCGCCGCAGAAACGGCAAGCAAGGCCGAATCGCCGTTAGAGCTTACGATTGACGACCCACGTTTGAAGATGAAAAGCTCCCGTCTCAAAAGACAACTCACGTTCCCGCTCATCGCGACCGCGTTGTTCGCAGTCCTGCTCTATCTCGTCCTGCCATCCTTCGCGCCGCCTACGGCGGCGGGCGACGACTTGAGGATGGTCGCGCCCATCTACTACTGGGCGCACCTTTTGATCCGCATTGCCTTGTGGTTGAGCCTGATGTTCGTAGGCGTGCGGCTCGCCAACGCTTTCCTCTTCGATCTGATCTTTCAACTTCGCAAGGGACGCGAAGCGCCGAGCCTCATACGCGACCTCTTCTCCATCGTTGCCTACATACTCATCGTCGCCTTTATACTGAAATACTATTTCGCTCTGTCGCTCGGCGCGCTCCTGTCCGGGTCGGCCTTGCTCGGCGTCATACTCGGTCTCGCCCTGCAAGACACGCTCGGCAACCTCTTCTCCGGCATCTCGCTCCACGCCGACAAGCCCTTCGATGTGGGCGACGTGATCACTGTCGGCAAGCACACGGGCGTTGTCGAGAGCGTAACGTGGCGCGCGGCGAAGATCAGGACGTTCACCAACCACATCGTCCACGTCAGCAACAGCCAAATCTCGAAGGAGTCTATCGAAGTCTGCCCGAGCGATAACGCCAACGCGCGGCTCGTCTTCTTCAACGCGCTCTACTCAAACTCGCCCGCCAAAGTCATAGAGGTCGTCCGGTACGCCATCCGCGAGACGGAAAACGTACGCCGTGACCCCGCGCCCATCGTACGCATACGCGGTCTGGCAGACTCCGGCGTGGACTACGAAATCAAGTACTGGCTCGAAGACTACGCACGCTACAACGACACCGACGCTCTGCTTCGCCAGCGCGTCTGGTACGCCTTCAAACGCGCGGGGCTGACCTTCGCCTACCCCACGCACACGCTCTACATCGAGCGGCCTCAGACGACCGCCAACCTCGCCGCCATCGAAGAGTCGCTCACGGGGCGTCTGGCCGCTACGGGCATCTTCGCGCCGCTCAACGGCGAAGAACTCTCGCGCCTCGCCTGCGACGCGCGCAGCCACACCTACGCGCCCGGCGAACCCATCATCCGCGCAGGCGAAGACGGCGATTCGATGTTCGTCGTCAACAGCGGCCACGTCGCCGTGCAGATCGCGGATAACGGCCAGCCGCGCACCGTCGCCACGCTCGGCGAGGGAGACTTTTTCGGCGAGATGGCCTTGTTTACGGGCGAGCCGCGCACTGCAAACGTCGTCGCCGCCGAAGAGACCGAAGTGCTCGAAATCGGCCACGATGCCATGAAGCACATCTTCGAAACCAACCCCGATCTGGTTCAGTCGCTCGGCGAAACCATCGCAAACCGCCGCGCGGGTCTCGCAGACGCGGCACGCGAAGGGGATGAAAAAGAGGTCTCGGAAGGCATCGTCTCCTCCATTAAACGCTTCTTCGGATTAGACTAAGCCGATTATCGCGGGCATTTCCACCGCCCGCAAAGACGAGGCTCAAAAGCAGGTAAAATTTTTTCTCTTCGATACTTGACAAGACAAGACTCAGATATTATTATTCTCGCACGCTCAAAGGTCGGAGGCGCAAACTTAGCTGCTCGGAAGGCTTGTTGGGCGTCCAGCAAATAACGTTTTTGTTGAGTCAAGAGGAGGAAATACGTCATGTCTATTACCCGTTACGATCCTTTCCGCGATTTGCGGATGCTGCAAGACGAAGTCAACCGCCTGTTCTCAAGCAACCTGTCGCGCTCCTTCGGCGACGAAAATATAGCGCGCGGCGCATGGGCGCCCACCGTTGACATCTACGAGAACAAAGACCAGATCGTGCTCGAAGCCGAACTGCCGGGCATGAACCGCGAGGACTTTGAACTCTCAATCGAAAACAACGTGCTCACGCTTCGCGGCGAGCGTCGCTTCGAGAAGAAGGATGAATCGGACAACTATCACCGCGTCGAGCGTTCGTATGGCGCGTTCACGCGTTCTTTCACTTTGCCGCAGACCGTCTCGCCGGAGAACGTGACCGCCGAGTACAAAAACGGCGTGCTGCGCGTCGTGCTGCAAAAGCGCGAAGAGGTGAAGGCTCGCCGCATAGAGATCGCGGGCGAAGGCGCTGGAAGCTCTGCGCAGAAGACCATCGAAGCGAAGGCCGAAGAGCCGTCCACTTCGAAGGGCAAGGCGGCTAACGCCGGTCAGTAATTCGTCTCAATAGTCGGAACTAAAAGGCGCGCGGAACGATGAGCGTTGAACTCTACAATCGTTCCGCGCTTGTCAATTAAGGTGTCGGAGAATTATGCGTCTAGAACGTTTTACTTTGCGCGGGCAAGAGGCCATTCAGACGGCCATCGAAGGGGCTGAGCGCAACCAGAATCAACAGGTCGAGCCGGAGCACCTGCTCGTTGCCATGCTCGAACAGCCGGAAGGCATCGTGCGCCCCATACTCGGTAAACTCGGCGCGAATCTGCAAGTCGTCTTGAACGACGCGCAGGCCGCCATCGGTCGTCTGCCGAAGGTGCAGGGCGGGCAGCAGTATTTCAGCCCGCGCCTCACGCAAATTTTCACTGCGGCGCAGAAGCAGGCCGAAGCGATGCAGGACGAGTACATCTCGACCGAGCATTTGCTTCTGGCAATCGTGGAAGAGAAGGACGGCGCGGCGGGTCGCATACTTAGGCAGCACGGCGTCAACCGCGACGATCTGTCGAAGGTCGTCACAGAGATGCGCGGCGATTCGCACATCACGGATCAGAACGCCGAGTCGAACTATCAGGCGCTCTCGAAATACGCCAAAGACCTGACCGACCTCGCACGTCAGGGCAAACTCGATCCCGTCATAGGGCGCGACGACGAGATACGCCGCACGATTCAAGTTCTCTCGCGCCGCACGAAAAACAACCCTGTGCTCATCGGCGAACCCGGCGTCGGGAAGACGGCCATCGTCGAAGGTCTGGCGCAGCGCATCATCTCCGGCGACGTTCCGGAGACTCTGCGCAACAAGCGGCTCGTCGGTCTAGACCTCGGCTCGATGCTCGCGGGCGCGAAGTATCGTGGTGAATTTGAAGATCGCCTGAAGGCGGTCTTGAAGGAGATCGAAAACGCGAAGGGGCAGATCATACTGTTCATTGACGAACTGCACACGCTTGTCGGCGCGGGAGCGGCGGAGGGCGCGATTGATGCGTCGAACATGTTGAAGCCCGCGCTCGCACGCGGCGAGTTGCGCTGCGTCGGCGCAACGACTCTAAACGAATACAAGAAGCACATCGAAAAGGACGCCGCGCTCGAACGACGCTTCCAGCAAGTTTACGTGGGCGAGCCGACCGTCGAAGATACGATTGCGATCCTGCGTGGCTTGAAGGAACGCTACGAGAAGCATCACAACGTAGACATTAAAGACTCCGCGATTGTCGCTGCCGCGACGCTCTCGAATCGTTACATCACGGATCGCTTTCTGCCCGACAAGGCGATTGACCTGATTGACGAAGCCGCCTCTCGCCTGCGCATTGAGATTGACTCGTTGCCGGTCGAGATAGATCAGCTTGAACGCGAGATCATGCAACTAGAGATCGAGCGTCTGGCCTTGCAGCGTGAAGACGACGAACGCTCGAAGGCGCGTCTCAGGGAAATCGAACAGCGCGCCGCAGACCTCAAAGAGAAGTCTTCCGGCATGAAGGCGAAATGGCAATCCGAGAAGGAAGCCATCAAACACATGGAGGAAGCGCGCGGGAAACTCGACGAGTTGAAGTTGGAGCTCGAACGAGCGCGCAACGCAGGCGATCTGGCGCGCGCTTCCGAACTTCAATACGGCGAAATTCCGCAGCTTGAACGAAAGTTGGAGGGTGAGCAATCCAAGCTCGGCGAGCTTCAAGCCGATGGCGTCATGCTCAAACAAAAAGTTGATGAAGAGGACGTAGCGCAGATCGTCGCCAAGTGGACGGGCATTCCCGTCTCGAAGATGCTCGAAGGCGAGATGCAGAAACTCGTGACGATGGAAGAGCGCATGAGCCACAGGGTCATCGGTCAGGACGAAGCTCTGATGGCGGTTGCCAACGCAGTGCGCCGCGCGCGTGCGGGACTTCAAGACCCGAATCGTCCGGTCGGTTCGTTCATCTTCTTAGGCCCGACGGGCGTGGGCAAAACCGAGACGGCGCGTGCGCTCGCGGAGTTTCTCTTCGACGACGAGCGGGCGATGATACGCCTCGACATGTCCGAGTACATGGAGAAGCACGCCGTCGCGCGCATGATCGGCGCGCCGCCCGGCTACATCGGCTACGAGGAAGGCGGGCAGTTGACCGAAGCCGTAAGGCGCAGGCCGTACTCGGTCGTGCTCTTTGACGAGATCGAGAAGGCGCACCCCGACGTGTTCAACGTGCTCCTGCAAATTTTAGATGACGGGCGCTTGACCGATTCAAAGGGACGCACGGTTGATTTCAAGAACACGGTCTTGATAATGACCTCGAATCTTGGGAGCCGGGAGATTCAAGCGGCGGGCGACGACGAGAAAGCTGTGCGCGAGGCGGTCTTGCAGGAACTGCGCGGCCACTTCAAGCCGGAATTCTTGAATCGCATTGACGACGTTGTGATCTTCCATCAACTGTCGCGCGCGGAGATCGTGCGGATCATCGAAGTGCAACTCGAACGGCTGCGGCACATGCTCTCGGAGCGCAACATCACGCTCATCTTAGACGATTCGGCGCGCGAACTCCTTGCGCGCGAAGGCTACGATCCGATGTACGGCGCGCGGCCTTTGAAGCGCGCCATCCAGACGTTGATTCAAAATCCGCTCGCGTCGAAACTTTTGCGCGGCGAGATCGCGTCCGGCCAGACCATACGCCTCTCGGCGGACGGCGACGAATTAAAGTTCGCAACCGAGTCAGCAGCGGCAACAGCGTAACTAAGGGATGAAGGATGAGGGATGAATAAGAAAAGCACTCAACTCAGTTAGTTGATTTTGTTTTATTCATCCTTCATCCCTCGAAAAACCGGAGGTTTTTACTGTGGGACACAAGTGGGACGAGTGGCGTGATTATGTGACGTTGCAGGAGCGCATGAATCGCCTGTTCGAGGACACGGCGCGGCGGCACGATCATTTGAACGACGAGCGCGAGGCGGAACTTGAACGCGCGGATTGGACTCCGGCTTCGGACATCTACGAGAACGCGTCGGAGTTCGTCATCGCGATTGATCTGCCGGGCATCGAGCGCGCGGCGCTTGAAGTTAGTATTGACGATAACCGTCTGACGGTGCGCGGCGAACGCGTGCCGGAAGAAGTGGGGACGCGGCGCGGCGGTGGCGGCAGCGGTCGCCCGTTCGGTCGTTTCCTGAGCCGCTTCGGGCCGCTGCCGCCGACGGTTGATCAGAAAAACATCGCGGCTGAATACAGGGACGGCGTCCTCAGTCTGCGCCTGCCGAAGCGCACGGAGCAGAAGACAGGGCGCGTGAAGATTGCAGTGCAGTGATGAATGACATGTGACAAGTGACAAGTCGGGAAACTTGTTCTAACTTGTCACTTGTCACTCGTCACTTGTCGCTGAGGTCAATATGGTAAGTTTCCGCAAGGAGAAAAAGAAAAAGGATATGGGAGATAGAACGGCGGCTGAAGAGGCGCGCGCCGAAGACGCGAACGTGCCGCCAGCCGAGGGCGGCGTGCGTGTGACGGATCGCAGGCGCGTGAGCCTCGACGATTCGGAGGAAGGTGTGAGAATGCAAGGGGAAGGGGCGGCAACGTCGCCGAGTTTGAAACCGAAGTACGTGGAAGAACTAGAAGCGCGCACGCTCGCCGCAGAGCGTGCGGCGAAGGATGTGCAATCGCGTTTCGAGCAGGTGCGCGCGGAACTGCGTCGCGAGACGGACGAGATCAGGCAGCGACTTGCGCGCACGGCTGACGAACGTGCGGCGCGCGAGAAGGCCGCGTTCGTCGGCGCGCTGTTGCCCGTGATGGACAACTTGCAGCGCGCGGTGGAAGCGGCGGAAGGCGGCGGCTCGCTCGAAGCCTTGATGGACGGTTTGCGCGGCACGATCAGCGGCTTCGAGAGCGCGATCACTTCTGCCGGACTCGAACCCGTCTCGGCGGTCGGCGAACAATTCGATCCCGAATTGCACGAAGCGGTTGACACTGTTGAGGTCGAACCCGAACGCGATGGGCTAGTTACGGCTGAATACAGTCGCGGCTATCGCATGGGCGGCCAACTGCTGCGCCCTGCGCGCGTACAGGTCGGGCGCGCAAAGACGGAAGCGCAGACGGCGACGGACTAACAGAACTTACTACCCGAGGAGAACAAACGAAGTGGCGGCAAAAGAGTTGAAGTTTAGCGAAGAGGCGCGCTCGGCGATGTTGCGTGGCGTGAACACGCTGGCGAATGCGGTGCGCGTGACGTTGGGGCCGAAGGGTCGCAACGTCGTGCTCGGCAAAAAGTTCGGTTCGCCCGTGATCACGAAAGACGGCGTGACGGTGGCGAAAGAGATCGAACTCAAAGACAACTACGAGAACATGGGCGCGCAGATGGTGCGCGAGGTGGCGACGCGCACGAACGACACGGCGGGCGACGGCACGACTACCGCGACCGTGCTTGCGCAGGCGATCTTCCGCGAGGGCGTCAAGAACGTGGCGGCGGGCGCGAACCCTATGGCGTTGCAGCGCGGCATACAGCGCGCGACGGAAGCGGCGGTCGAAGATTTGGAGCAACAGTCGAAGAAGGTCAAGAGCAAGGCAGACCTCGCAAACGTCGCGTCTGTCTCGGCCAACAACGACCGCGAGATCGGCGAGTTGATTTCGGAAGCGATGGAACGCGTCGGGCGCGATGGCGTCGTCACGGTCGAAGAATCGCGCACGCTCGAAACCGAGTTGGACATCGTCGAAGGCATGCAGTTTGATCGCGGTTACTTGTCGCCCTACTTCGTCACGAACCCCGACCGCATGGAGGCCGTCCTTGAAGAGCCTCTGATTCTCATACACGAGAAGAAGATCGCGGCGATGCGCGAACTGCTGCCCGTTTTGGAGCAGGCGGCGAATCAGGGGCGCGCGCTTCTGATCATCTCCGAAGACATAGAAGGCGACGCGCTGCCTACGCTCGTCGTCAACCGCTTGCGCGGCACGATCAAAGTCTGCGCCGTCAAAGCGCCTGCGTTTGGTGATCGTCGCAAGGCCATCCTCGAAGACATCGCCACGTTGACGGGCGGGCGAGTCATCACGGAAGACTTAGGCGTGAAGCTTGAGAACGTCACTGCGGACGACCTCGGCACGGCCAAGCGCGTCATCGTTGATAAGGACAACACGACGATTGTTGAAGGCGCTGGCAAGTCGAAAGACATACAGGGGCGCGTGGCGACCATCCGGCGGCAGATCGAAGAGACGACTTCGGATTACGACCGGGAGAAGTTGCAGGAGCGCCTGGCGAAACTCGCGGGCGGTGTCGCCGTGATACGCGTCGGCGCTTCGACCGAGACGGAAATGAAAGAGAAGAAGATGCGCGTTGACGACGCCGTGAATGCGACGCGCGCGGCTGCGCAGGAAGGGATAGTTGCGGGCGGCGGCATCGCGCTTCTGCGCGCGGCGCGCTCGCTCGACAAGTTGGAGGTCAAGGACGCGGACGAGCAGACGGGCGTGCGAATCTTGCGACGCGCGCTCGAAGAACCTGTGCGGCGCATCGCGGAGAACGCGGGCGTTGACGGCGCGATTGTCATAGGCCGCGTCGAAGAGTCGAAGGGCGCGCAAGGGTACAACGCTGCGACGGGCAAGTATGAAGACTTGATCGCCGCCGGAATCATCGATCCGACAAAAGTGGTGCGCACGGCGTTGCAAAACGCCTCATCGGTCGCCGCGTTGCTGTTGACGACGGGAGCGGCCATCACGGACGCGCCCGAACCGAAGAAGGCTGGCGGCGGCGCACCGCCGATGGGCGGCGGGGGAGATTACGACGACTACTAAAAAAACGTGGACGGCTTTCAGTCAGTCTGGATGAGTAAGCGTTCGTTTTGACTTTGCAGAGGTATGCGCGGAGTCGAAGCGAACGCTTCCGTTTTCTGTGCGCAGGTCGGCGTTTTCAAGCGCGCCATGCGCGTGAGGGTTTCGGCAAACAATGGCTAGAAAATTGCAGTCTCAAGTGTGCTATGCTCGTGATGTCCCGAAACACAACGGGACGCGGGCGCGTGGCATCTAAAACTAGCCGCTCGAACCGGGGGAAACGGCAACAAACTCTCCTCGAAGAACCGAAACGGATCGCCGAGCGTAAATAGATTTGAGCGGGATCGGCGATGGGCAAACTCGCGGCACGCGCGCGCGCCGCAACTAGCAAGATTAAAGGAACACAATGGTTGATCTCGGAACATACAAAGATCGCTTCGCGGAGAGCGGGCAACGCATTTTTGAACATGCGATGCAGGAGTCGAAGCGTCGTGACCAAAATTACATCGCGGTCGAACACATTCTCCATGCTTTCATCACGGAGGAGGCCGAACTGTTCAACTCGGCCATGCGCGATCTCTCGCTCGACCCGTTTCATATCAAAATGCAGATCGAGCGACGGCTGGACAACAATCGTTTCCAGCACGTCGGCAAAGGCTTGCGCATCGCGCCCGAAACGATTGATCTCTTCAAGCGTGCGATGGAGCGTTCGCGCGCGCAGGGGCGCAAGACCATCGAATCCACAGACCTCTTCATGGCGCTCTCGCAAGACGGCGGACTCCTGAGCGGCGTGCTTCGCACGCTCGGCGCGGATTCCGAAGCACTCGCGGAAAACGTACGCGCGCGTGTCCGCTTGCGCGAACAGGACGAAGAACAGTATCGCAAGAAGTTTGAGCTGCCGCCTTACCTGAAACACTTCGGCACTTCGATGAACCGCCTCGCACGCATGGACAAGATTCCGCCGACCATCGGGCGCGAACGCGAGATTCAACAGATGGTGGAAATCCTCTGCCACCGCGAGCGCGCGAATTCGCCGATGCTCGTCGGCGAACCGGGCGTGGGCAAAACGGCGGTCGTGGAAGGACTCGCGCGTCTCATAGAACTCGAACCGGAGAAAGTCCCTGCGCGTCTGCGCAACACGCACGTCGTACAGCTACAGATGGGCGGACTCGTCGCGGGCACGATGCTGCGCGGCATGTTCGAGGAGCGCATCAAGGGCATCATTGACGAAGTTAAAGAACGCCCCGAGTTGATCCTCTTTATTGACGAAGCGCACACTATCATCGGCGCGGGCGCGGCGCTCGGCACATCAAGCGACGCGGCCAACATGTTCAAGGCGTCGCTCGCGCGCGGCGACCTGCGCATCATCGGCGCGACGACCATCACCGAGTACAAAGAGTACATCGGCGAAGACGAGGCGCTGGCGCGTCGCTTCCGCATGGTCAAAATTGACGAGCCGACGATCTCCGAGACGCGCGAGATTCTTCTGGGCTTGCGCCCGCGTCTCGAACGCAACTATTCGGTGACGATCTCGGACGACGCGATCAACATGGCTCTGGAGATGGCTCCGAAGTACATACGCAATTTGCACCTGCCCGACAAGGCCATCGGCTGGCTCGACACGGCTTCGGTCAAAGTCGAGATCAACGAGCCGGAGGCTCTGGTCGTCAAGCCGGAGCACATCATCGAAGTCATCTCGCAGGAATCGCACATTCCGCTCGACATGATCTCGCGCGACACGACCGACCGTTTTCAGCAGATGGAAATTGAGGTTGCCAATCGCGTGATCGGGCAGAGAGAAGCGGTCAAGTCCGTCGCCCAACGCCTGCGCCTGAACAAAGGGCCGCTAAAGGAGTCGCATTACAAACCGGACGGCGTGTTGTTGTTCTTAGGGCCGACGGGCGTCGGTAAGACGGAACTCGCGAAGGCTGTCGCGGAGTTTATGTTCGGCGACGAAGAGAAGATGGTGCGCATAGACATGTCCGAGTACGGCGACGGCACGGTCGGCGTTGAAAAACTCATCGGCATGCCGCGCGGCATCGTCGGCAGCGAGCGCGGCGGAATTTTGACGGAGCGTTTGCGCGAGAACCCTTACACGGTCTTGTTGCTCGACGAAGTTGAGAAGGCTTCGCCGACGTTGATGAACCTCTTCTTGCAGGGCTTCGACGAAGGCTGGTTGACTGACGGGCGCGGGAAGAAAGTTTATCTCTCGGACGCCATCGTCATCATGACCTCGAACCTCGGCTCGGAGAACTTCAAGAAGTACGAGAAGCCGCTCGGTTTCGGGATGAAGACTCTGGGCGACGTGCGCGCGGTGAAGAACGAGGTGATGAAGGCAGCCGAGCAGCGTTTCTCACCTGAGTTTCGCAACCGCATAGACGAGATCGTCGTCTTCTCGCCGCTCACGATGGACGAGGTCAGGCAGATCGCTGTCATCTATCTGGACAAACTGCGCAAGCAGATGGAGCGACAGGGCAAGAGCGTGCAGGTGACGGAACGCGCCATTGACAGCCTGACGGAGAAGGGCTTCAGCCCGGCCTACGGCGCGCGTTTCCTCAAGAGGCACATTGACGAGAAAGTTAAACTGCCGCTGACGGCGATGTGGAAAGGCGCGTCGCAATTCGTCGTTGACTACGAAGACGGCGAGATCACGATCAAGGCCATTGACGCGCCGAGCGTCAACTAAATCGAGCGCGGACGATTTCTACACGCGTTTTGAATCGGAGGGTTTCAGCTTTCTAGAATCTATAGATTAGCTGAAACCCTTTTCGCTTTCCTCTGCGCCCCCTCTGCGTCCTCTGCGTCTCTGCGGTGAAGGCTTTTTCAAGGCACTCACCGCAGAGGACGCAGAGGGGGCGCAGAGAAAGAGTTGTTAGAGTTTATGAATACATCTTCATTTCAAAAAATGGCGCGGGTAGTGTTGCCGCTCGTTTTGCTGTGCGCTACGTGCGTTGTGAGTTTCTCGCAGACGACTCAGGGCAACGCGCCGCCGAAGGTTGACGTGACAACGACGACGGCGACTCCGCAGCAGCCTGCGGCGAACGACGAGAAGGCCGAGCAGATCGTGCGGCGCGCAATCGAGGCGCAGGGCGGGAGCGCGTTTCTCGCCGTGCGGACGATCATCGGGCGCGGCTACTTCACGCCGTTCGATAAAGGCGTCTCGCTGTTGCCGCAGTCGTTCATTGACTATCTGGTCTTCCCCGACCGCGAGCGCACAGAGTTTCGCAGCGCGCGCGGTCGCAACATCCAAACCAACTCGGCGGGCGGCGGCTGGCTCTACGAAAGTTCGACGCAATCACTCGTAGACATGAAGCCGGAGGACTTGGAAAATTTTCGTCTGGCGATGCGCACGAGCACAGACAACTTGCTGCGCGGCTGGTGGCGCAAGGAAGGCGCGCGGCTCACTTATCTGGGGCGGCGCGAGGCCGGACTGGCCAAGCGCAACGAGGCCGTGCGCCTGACTTACTCCGATGGCTTCGCGGTTGACTACGAGTTGGGCGCGAAGGACGGACTGCCCGCCAAAACTTTTTACCGTCGGAAGAACGCCGACGGCGAGGAAGTGACCGAAGAGGATCGCTACGCCAGTTATCAAATCATCGCGGGCTTGACCGTGCCCTTCGTCATTGACCACTTCCGCGCGGGCGCGCAGTCGAGCCGCATCAACTACGACTCGGTCGAGTTCAACGCCGCCATCCCCGACACACTCTTCGCCAAACCAGCGAATATTAAAGCGATCAAATAAGAACTAAGACTCACCGCAGAGACGCAGAGGACGCAGAGGGGGCGCAGAGAAAACATTAATCTTCTCTGCGCCCCCTCTGCGGTTCTCTGCGTCTCTGCGGTGAATGCTTTCTTTAGTCACCGACTTCGACCGTGCGAGTGGGAGCGGGCGTGGCGGCGTGGTATAGGGCGTAGATTTCTTCTTTGACTTCGGGTGGGAAGCAGACGCGGTCGAGTTGATAGCGTTGCAAGCCTCTGACCGCGCCGCTGACTTCGCTGATCTCGCGTATAGAGGGGCGCGCGTAGCCGTCTTCGACGTAGATGCGCGCCTTCGGCTCCGCGCCCTCCGCCGTGTAGTAGTTGTAATAGGGTACGTCGCCCGCGTGGTCTTCGATGAAGTAGAAGCGCGGCTCGAAGCCCGCACGCGCGACGCAGGCGCGCGCCTCTGCGAGAAACTGCTCGCGATCTTCGGCGGGCATGTCCAGATCAATCGCTTTGAAGAGGCGGCGACCGACGAAGCGGCGGCTGAGATCGTTCAAGACAGTGTCCTTCGCGCGTCGCCACTGTTTGAGGTGAAAGAGCACGTCGGAGTCGTCCATCTCAAGATGGTCTTCGAGCGTGAGCGTTTGGCGTCGTAGGACTTTCTCGAAGGCCGTGCCGGGCGCGCACCAAACCTCTTCGCCCGCCGCGACGAGTTCGAGAGCGCGGCGCAAGACGGAGCGCAAAACTGCCTCCGCCGAACGCAGCGTGCGATGAAAATAGACCTGCCGGAACATGTAGTAACGCGCCTGCAAATATTCCTCTACGGCGTAGAGGCCGCGCGCGGCGACGTAGATGCGGTCGTTCTCATAGTCTACGGCGAGCGCGTTTATGATCCATTCGAGATCGTAGATGCCGTACTTCGCACCCGTCATCAGCGAATCGCGCAGGAGATAGTCCATGCGATCAACGTCGAGTTGCGACGAGACGAGTTGCGCGAGGAAGGCGGGCTGGAATTTCCCTTCGATGATGTCGGCGACGCGGCGCGGGAGCGCGGGCGAGAAATCGCGGAGCACGCGGTTGATCTCCGTCTCTTCCGAGAGCACGGCGCGCACAGTCCAAGCCTCGTGGTGAAAGCCTAGGACGTTCTCCATGACGTGCGAAAACGATCCGTGCCCGATGTCGTGCAAAAGCGCTGCCGCACGCGCCGCCGCGCGATCCTCTTCGTCAATGTGATAGTTCTCGCCGAGACGGTCAAGGACGCGCGTGATCAAATGCAGCACGCCGAGCGAGTGTGCGAAGCGAGAATGTTCCGCGCCCTGATAGGTGTAGAGCGCGAGTCCGAGTTGCTTGATGCGGCGCAGGCGTTGGAACTCCGGCGCGTCTATGAGGCGCACGAGCAGCAGCCCCTCGCGCGTGTCTGTGCGCAGGCGGATGATGTTATGCACGGGGTCGCGGTAGATGCGTTCGCTCATTAGTGTTGAATGGTAAATGTTGAGTGGTGAATAGTAAATGGGGTGATAGCGGTTTGGAATTTGATGGGACTTAAAACCTTCACCGCAGAGACGCAGAGAGCGCAGAGGGGGCGCAGAGAGAAGAATAGAATCTTCTCTCTGCGCCCCCTCTGCGCTCTCTGCGTCTGCGGCGGTGAGTCTTACTTCTTGACCATACTCAATTTTAGAACTCGTAGCGGAGCGCAAACTGCATGACGCGACCGGCCTTCGTTTCGTTCAGAGGCGTCTGCGTCGAGGTGAAGCGACCGAAATCCGAACCGGCGGTCGGCTTGAAGAGGAACGGGTCTTGCGGCAGGCTCAGGTCGGCGATGGTGCTGCCGTCGAACCGCTGCGTGTTGGTGACGTTATAGACCTCCCAGCGGAACTGTATGCGCTGGCCTTCCCAGGGCAGGCGGAACGACTTGTAGAGTCCCGCGTCGAGCGTGATGTAGCCGGGCGCGCGCAGTGTGTTGCGGTCGCCCGCTTCGCCGGGTCGCGCGTCGCGGAAACTTTGAAGCGCGGCGGTCGGGTCGGCGAACAGGTTTGGCGAGCCATCAACATCGCCCGGTGAAGACTGTATGGGGCGCACGCGCACGCCGTTCGACTGCGCGTTCCAGTTCGTCGCCCAGCGGTCGGCTTCAAACGGCCCGCCGACAATCGGCAGCCCCGTGTTGTAGCGGAAGATGCCGGTCAGCGTCCAGCCGCCGAGGATGCCGTTGACGACCTTGTTGGCGTTACCCAAGAAGGCGCGCCCGCGCCCGACGGGCAGGCCGACGAGCCAGTTGGCGTTGATGATGTGGCGCGAATCGAAGTCGGAGTTGGCGTAGTTCTGCTCCGGATCGAGCGCGTTGAGGATGAAGCCCGCCGAACTGTAGGCGGTCGCCACCTGAAGTCCCGAAGCGTTATCGAGCGAGTGGCTGTAGGTGTAATTGAAGTCGAACTGGATGTCGCTGCGCAGCCGTTGACGGAGGCTGAACTGCGCCGCGTTGTAGTTCGAGCGGGCGATGGTCGAGAAGACGGACAGCGCGGCGTATTGCGGCTGGTAGAAGAGGTTGTTGAAGCGACCGGGGCCGGGGCAGAAGTTTGCGCCCGTCGAGACGCAGTTGGCGCTGTCGTCCCAACGCAACTGCGAGAAGGTGTAGTCGGTCGAGTTGAGGCCGCCGACGCTCGGCAGCGCGATGCGGCGATAGGCAGACTGCGTGGCCGTCCGCGTGGATGTGGCGAGGCCGGGGAAGAGGTTCTCGAAGAACGGGATCGGCTGCACCGAACTGATCGGCACGGCGGCGTAACGCAAATCAACCAGACGGTTGGCCGCCTCGTACCAGGTCATGCCGGATTGCGGGTCGCGTATGTTGTTGAGTTGCATGATGTCGCGCGAGGCCAGCAGCTTGCGCCCGAAGCGCCCGACGTAGCTGGTCTCGAACGAAAGGCCGTGCCCGATGTCGCGCCCGTAGGAGAGATTGACGCTGTGGTTGTAGGGCGTCGTGAGCGTGTCGTCGAGCGATTGCTCGATGCGCTGGTCTTCGTCTGAGGGTCTGGTCAGCGGGAAGCTGATCGAGGCGGGGATGCTGACGCCGCTCGCGATGAGCAGGTTGCGCACCTGCGGGTTCGGCCCCGCAAATGCCGGCGCGAGCCGATCGCTCACGTTGAAGGTGTTGGCCGAGACGCCGGAGGTTGAAACGAAGCCGAGCGAGTTGTTGAGGTCGAAGGTGACGGCGAGTTGGCTGCCGATGCGGTCGTAGGTCATGCGATAGCCGCCGCGTATGACGCTCTGGCCGCCGCGCCCCAGGAGTCGCCCGAAGAAGTGATCGCCGAAATTGGGCGACCACGCGAACGAGACCGACGGCGCGAAGTTGTTCCAGTCCTGCTCGTAGAAGCCGGGACGGTTGTTGGCCTTGCCCGCCAGATCGAGCGTGATCGGATCGTTGAAGGGCACACCCTGAGCCGCGCTCGCAACGCGCTGCTCGAAGTAATCTCCCAAACTCTGCGTCGGCTTGACCTGAAAACCGTTGCGTTCATAAACGGGCGTGGAGGTTGACCAGCGCACGCCGTAGTTGAGAGTGAAGTTCGGTCGCCAGCGCCAGCTATCCTGAAGGTAGAGCTCGTACTCCTGCGTGGCGAACGAGCGTGTGGTGGGCGTGCCGACGGGTTGGAGTTGTCCGGTCTGGTTATAGACGAGGCCAGCGCCGTATTGCGAGAAGCGTCCGATGACGGCGGTGAGCGCATCGCGCAGGTCTGTCTCCGCGCCCGATGCGACGTTCGGGAAGATCAAGTCCTGACAGTTCTCGTTGTCGAGGATGACGGAGAAGCCCGAACAGTCGTAGTACGAAGGGTTGGCGATGGCGTTGTCGAAAGACGACGCGTTGGAGGTGCGGTTGTTGGCGATGAGGCGTATGTTCGCGCCCATCTGGAGCGTATGGTTGCCCTTGACCCAAGAGAGATCATCCACGAAGTTATGCACGGGCGTCGTGCGCGAGAGCGTGCCTTTGAAGCCGAGCGGGCGGAAGACGAAACGGAACGAATAGAAGTTACCGTTCGAGTCGCCCTGATCTGTGAAGGCCGCGCGCGTGAAGCCGTAAGAAGCGCGGTTGACCACTGTGTTCGAGACCGTCCAGGCGTGCCCGACGGCGATGCCCCAGGGGTGATTCCAGAGCGTGAGGGGCGGCGTGTCCGGGAAGCACTGTATGTTGTCGCCCGTCCCGCAATCGGTCGAACCGTAGACCGAATGAGTCACGTGATCCCATTGATAGTTGCCTCGGAAGAAGAGCGTCTGGCGGTCGGTCAGGTTAGCGTCGAGGCGCGTGATGTAAGTGTTGAGCCGCGCCGGAGTGGTCGCGTTGAAGCGGTAGCCGCTGGTGTTGAGGCCGTCGCCCGCGCCTGTGTCGTTGGCCGGATAGCGCGCGGCGGCGGAGGCGAGCGCGGCGAGCGCAGCCGGATTGATGCCGGGCGTGACGCCGTTGGTCGCAGTGTAGAATCCGTTGATCTGCGTGGCGTTCAGTGCGAGACACTGGCGACCTGAATTGCCAGCCGTCGGACAGGAGAAAGTTCCCGCAGGTAGATGTCCCGCTTCGTCCGGTTCGACCACGTACTTGACGATGCCCTGACCGAGCGACGGCAAAGGCACCTGGCGCAAGACGGACGTGGCGGTCGCTTCGCGGAAACCTTCGTAAGTGCCGAAGAAGAAAATCTTGTCCTTCTTGATGGGGCCGCCGATTGAGCCGCCGAAGATGTTGCGTAGCAACTGCGGTCGCTCGACGCCCGCGGCGTTGTTGAAGAAGTCGTTGGCGGTGGTGACGGTGTTGCGGTGATACTCGTAGAGCGAGCCGTGAAACTGGTTCGTGCCGGACTTGGTGACGAGCGAGACTTGCGCGCCGGAGGAGCGTCCCTGATCTGCGTTCGGATTGGTCGTCGTCACGCGAAACTCCTGGAGCGAGTCGGGCGTCGAGCGCAGAACGCTGGCGAAGGCTTCATCGGTCACAACGTCGAGTCCGCGTTGCTGCTCGTTTACGTCAACGCCGTCGAGCGTGACGTTCGCTTGATCTGCACGACCGCCGTTGACGTAGCCGGAGCGCGTGACGCCGGGTTGGAGCGACAGCAGTCCGACGACGTTGCGCGCGTTCAAGGGCAGTTCTTGAATGCGGCGATTCTCGAAGGCCGTGCCGATGGTGGCGTCTGTGGTGTTGAGCGTGGCGTCGGTCGAGGCCGTCACCGTCACCGTCTCGGTTGCGAGACCGGCTTCGAGCGCCACGTCAACGTCAACGGGCGTGTCGACGAGCGCGCTGATGCCGGAGACGGAAGACTTCTTGAAGCCGCCCGATTCCACATCGACGCGATAAGTGTCGGGCGGGACGGCGGTGAAGGTGTAGCCGCCTTCTTCGTTTGTGACTTGCGTGCGTGAGAAGTTCTTGCTTTCGTTGACGAGCGAGACGGTCGCTCCGGCCACGACGTTGCCTTGTTGGTCTCTCACCGTGCCACGCACGGTTGACCTGCCGCTCTGCGCGAGAGCGCCGACTGCGAGCAGGAGAGAGAAGAGGATTAAGCACGTGAGAGAAGCGGTGCGGCTTCGGGTAAGGTTACGCATATTTATCGTGCCTCCGAATTTTATCTGAAGCGGCGTGGCGCGGAAGATGTCGGCCAGGCGCTACAGTTGAGGAAGATGGATGATTTACACCGGCGACGGGTCGTAGTAGCTGCCTGCTGCGTTTAGTATTCGTCGCGAAAGGTGACTGAAACCCCCGTGTCGGTGCATACGAAACTTCGACGAATTTGCGTGATGTTAAATTAACTTCTTGTGAGCCGGTCGTGCCGTCAAAAGAGATGCCGGATCAACTAGAGCAGCACGGGCGCGCTCGCTTGCAGGAATGCTCGGTCGAAATTATGCACGCAACGGGCGTTCCACGTCGAGGGTCGCGCGCGGCGTTTAGCTAAACGGGAAAGTTGTCGCGCACAGTTCTCGACGGGCGCGAGTTGATCCAAAAAAATATCAAAAAATTCAGAATTTTGAATTAGCGCGCCTTTTCTAGATGGGTTCGACTGAGTGTTTGGTCGGGTACTCACCGCAGAGACGCAAAAGACGCAGAGGGGGCGCAGAGAGTTGAATGATCTTCTCTGTGCCCCCTCCGTGTCCTCATGTGTCTCTGTGGTGAGTGCTGTACGGCGTCGCGCAGTTTACTTGATCGTCTCCAAGAGGTGTCCGAGTTTTTCTTTCTTCGTGCGCATGTAGTGTGCGGCGGCCTCGCCGTGCTCCACTTCAATCGCCACTCGCTCGACCACCTGCAAGCCCGCCTCTTCCACCGCGCGCAGCTTCAGAGGGTTGTTCGAGATGAGGCGCACGCGACACAGGCCGAGATCGAAAAGTATCTCTGCGCACTGGCGATACTCGCGCAGGTCAACGGCGAGGCCGAGTTTTTCGTTGGCCTCGACCGTGTCCGCGCCCTCGTCCTGCAAAGCGTAGGCGCGAATCTTGTTGATGATGCCGATGCCGCGCCCCTCTTGCAGCTGGTAGACGATTGCGCCGCGCCCCGCCGCTTCGATCATCTCCATCGCGCGATGCAGTTGCGCGCCGCAATCGCACTTGAGCGAGGCGAACACATCGCCCGTCAGGCATTGCGAATGTATGCGCGCGAGCGTCGGCGTCTCGCGCTCGATCTCGCCCTTGAAGATGGCGACGAACTCTTCGCCCGATTCTCGCGAGCGGTAGCCCGCGATCTTGAACTGGCCGTACTCGGTCGGGAGGTTTGCCACCGACACGCGCTCGACCGTGAGGTCGTCCGTCGCCCACTGGCAAGTGGTGTTGCTGCTGTTGGCCTGCGATACTTCTTCCAAAGCTGTTACTCCTGCGAACTCCGCGTGAGACAATTTAACGAAACAATTCGATTACCTTGAATTATAAGTTCACGCGCCCTCGCGCGACAACCTGCGACAAGATGCGCGGCGCGTAGCCGGAGTTCAAACGAACCGTCGGGGCGCGAGATAAAGATTGATCTTTTCTTTTTCATCGCGCATCCTTTCCGCGTCCGCGTTGTTTCAGATTATGGAAGAAGAAAACTTTGGAGAGATAACGCTACCCGCCGATCCGCCCACGTCGCACGTGCGCCGCCCCGCGCTCGTCTTCATGCGCGGCGAACAACTGGCCGCGCCCATCCCGCTCGAACGCGACGAGGTCGTACTCGGTCGCGCGCTCGAAGCCGACGTGCGCGTCAACGACGCACGCGCCTCGCGCATGCACGCGCGCATCAGCACAGAACGCGACGCCGAGACGAACGCCACGCGCTACCGTCTCACCGATCTCGGCTCGACCAACGGCACGCTCCTAAACGGCCAGCCCGTCACGGATGCCTTCCTCCAAAACGGCGACAAACTAATCATCGGCGAACACCTCATACGCTTCGACCTGCTCGACGATCTCGACCGCGAGTTTCAACGCCAACTCTACCGCCTCATCGCGCACGACGAGTTGACCGGACTGTTGACAAGTAAATCGTTCTTCTCAGAACTCCGCCGAGAGGCTGCGCGTGCAGAGAGCGAGGGTCGCCCGTTCTGCGTGCTGATGATGGACTTGGATCACTTCAAGCGCGTGAACGACACTTGCGGCCACCTCGTCGGCAGCCAGACGCTCGAAGAGATCGGCGGCCTCATCACGCGCGCCCTGCGTGCGGGCGACGTAGCCGCGCGTTTCGGCGGAGAAGAATTCGCAGCCTTTCTACTTGACGCCGACTGTGCGCAAGCCCTCGTCGCCGCCGAGCGCGTCCGCACCGCCATCGAGGAACACGCCTTTTCCGCCACGCGACACGGCACGCCTTCCGCAGCGTCGGAAGAGAACCGCACGCTCCGCATCACGATCAGCATCGGCGTCGCCGCCTACCCCGACGACGCGCGCGATCCCATCGAACTGATCGAACTGGCCGACACGGCGCTCTATCACGCCAAGCAATCCGGCAGGAATCGCGTCAGCGCCTTCTGCTTCGCGCCCGGCGACGCGGCTGCGCGCGAACTGCGCCCACGCAACGCTCCGCCCGCAAACGGATGATGTCAGTGTCTTAAACTGATTTCTACTCTGTGCCCCCCTTGTGTCCTCTGTGTCTGCGGTGGTGAATGCTTTTGCTTCTCAACTCACCACAGAGACACAGAGGACACAAAGGGGGCACAGAGGAAAGCTATAGCTAGGGCATCGCTCTAATGATTAAAAGTTGGCAGCAACGAAAACCATCTGTTATGATGCCGACACTCCAGCAACCCCTGAGTTCCCCGATCCCCCTTCAGCGAGTCTCGAACGCCTGCGACTTGAATTTTTGTCGCACGCCGCAAAGGATCAAGAGCGTGTCGAAGCCAGCAACATTAACGCGCGCCGCCAAACGTCTAGCACTCTTCGCCTGCGTCGTCGTCGCTTTGGCCGCGACGAGCGCGGCGCAGAAGACCGTACAAACGCAGCCTCGTGCGAACGCGCCTGTCCCCGCGCAGTCGCCGACTCCGCAGCCGACCGCGACTCCCGCCGCGACGCAGACACCCGCCGCGACCGACAATCCCGATCTCTCTATCACGGCGACAGTCACGGCGCGCGAACTGTTGTTTGAAGTTGTGCCGAACCCGAAGGTCGAGTTCACGGGCAAGCCGCGCCGCGAAACGGTCTGGGAAGCGGATCGCACGAACCTCCCCGCGCAGGTGCAACCCGGCGTCACCTATCGCGACCTCGGCATACGCCTGCGCATCACGAGCGTCTTCGCAGACATCGAACGCATCGTCGCCGAAGCGCTCGGCGAGATTCCCGCGAGCGACGACACGCCGCAGCAACAACAGATCGAGCCGAACGCGACGCCGCAACCTACAGCCACGCCGCAACCCGACAACGCGCCGGCTACGAACAGCGCACCGCAAGCGATGACGAGCAGCGCGCCGCAAGCTAACGCGGCAACGCCGTTCGCAACTCCGGCGCAAACTTCGCGCGCCGCCTCTGCGAAAACGATTCAGGCGAGACGCGCCCCGCGTCCGAGGGGGAGACCCTGATGAGTCGAATCATTGGCCGGAGCGTTTCGTCCGCCTTCATCGTCGCCGCGCTCTGTGTCGCCGTCGCCGCGCAGGAGCAGCGCGTTCCGGCAAACAGCCGCGAACGCCGCGTCTCGCAGCCGAGCGCGACTACGCCCGCCGCGACAAACGCGCAGGGAGACGTGAACGAAGATTTTGAATTGAACATCACGGAGCGGCGCATCACCGAGCACGACTTCCTGGCCTCGACCGCGATTGAAGCGGGCGAAGAAAGCGCGCGCGGGTTATCTCTGCGCGTCGGCGTCGGCGTCGGCGCGAGCGAGATTGACGTGCTCTTGCGCAACGTGCGCGGGCGCGTGCGTTTTCGCGGCTCGCTCGAAGCCTTGCAGCGCATCCTCGACGCGCGCCGTCCGGCGACGACAACATCGCCGCCCGTTGTCCCTTGAAGTTTCGCTTCTCCCCCAATTGTAGTGAGATGGACGGAGTCTTATCCCGACCTTTCGCATGAAAGCCGACGTTCTCGTTTCATCAAACTTTTTCTGAGGAGAACCGCACATGAACAAGCTCTCGTCTCTCGGAGCAACAATCGCCATCGTCGCCTGCCTCGCCTGTCTGACCGCGCAGGCGCAGACGCAGAACTCGACCGTCTCGCGCGGCACAAGCGACGCTTCGATTGTCGCCAACACGTCATCGCAGCAGACGCAACCGCGCCCGACGCCTTCGCCCGTCCCGACCGTGCGCCCGCTCTCGCAAGAGGACATACAACGGCAGCAGGCCGCGAGCGAACGACGCCGCCAGTCAGCCGCGACGGGCGACCCGGACGTTTTGCTCGACGTGCCCAACCTCTCGGTCGAAGAGATCACTCTGGAAGTGGAAAACCTGCGCGCGAAAGTTTCGCTCGACGCTCGCCTCGCCAACCTCTTGCAGTTGACCGCCGGAGCAGACGCCGGGATTGATAAAGTCAAACTCACGATCAAGGGCGTGCGCGCGGAGTTGTTGTTGAAGGTCAGGCTCGACAACGTCGCGGCCATCATCGATCGCACGCTCACCACGATTGATCGCAACCCGCAAATCCTCGAACGCCTCTTGCAGAGCGTGGACAACACGGTCGGCACGGTGGGCGGCGTCGCCAACACAGCGCTGCAACCGGGCGGCGTCGTCAGCCAGACGGTCGGCACAGTCGGACAGACTTTGAACAACGTCACACAGCCGGGCGGGCTGCTCAGCCAGACGGTCAACACTTTGGGGCAGACTTTGCAACGCACGGTTGACCGTTCGGGCAACATCCTAGAGCGCACGCTCGACACGGCGGGCACGGTCGTCAACCAGCGCACGGTCGGCAACGTCCTGAACCTTTCGACCGTGAGAGAGACGGCGGGCGCGAACGGGCAACTCATACGGCAGGTGCGCGACACTTCGGGCGCGGTCATCGAACTCACGCTCGACGCGGCGGGCAAAGTCCTGAACTCGCGCGTCATCAGTCAGGCGACGGGCGCGAACCGGCAGTAAAACGCGTATATTTCGCGTGTACTTCAATGCGACGGGCGGAAGGCGTTTGAAAAAACTGCTTTCCGCCCGTCGCTTTTATAGTTTCTGCAACTTGGCGGCGCGTCGCGCGTTTAAGTCGTGCGGCGTGGAGGGCTTGCGGCGCGTTGCGCCCCCCATGCCGCCCGCGTTATCCTTTCCGCATATAGTCAAGTGGAGAACCCGACCCTCGCTTGAGATTTTGCCTGTATAAGAGAAATTAAAAGTAGTGATTGAAAATCTCAACCTCGCTTCCAACCCGTTTCGCAATCGCACGCTGCCGTGGACGGTGGCGGCCATCGTCGCTTGCGTCTCGGTGGTGGCGCTCATCTTTACCATCAGCCAGTTCAGGCAGGCGCGCGCACATGCCGACGTAGTCGAGCGCGACGTGCGCGGCCTGCGCACGGAAGAGGCTTCGCTGCGCGCGAAGGCCACCGCCGTCACGCAATCGCTGACGCCCGAACAACTGCGCACGCTCGAAGCCGCGCACGGCATCATCGACCGGCGCAATTTCTCCTGGTCGCGCCTGTTCGCAGACCTCGAAGCGTCTCTGCCGCAGGGCGTGCGCGTCCAGCGCATCGCCGTGCGCGACGTGGCGCACAGCGGCGGCGCGGAGTTGGAGTTGGCCGTCGTTGCGCGCAATCCTTCGGACATCACGGGCATGCTCGGCACGATGGCGCAAGGCCGGATTTTCTCCGCCGACCTGCTCACGGAAAACCGCAGCGACAAAGGCATCGAATCAACTCTGCGCGTCCGCTACACGCCGGGCGCGCGTCCCGCCACCACGACGAACCCCGTCGAGAGCGCATCGTCGCGCGGCGGCGTAGATAGCAGCGAAGCGTCTTCTACGGCGAGCGCGCCGAAAATTTCCGTTCAAGGAGGGGCGCAATGAAAGACTCACGCCGCATCGCCCCGAAGGAACGCAAACGCATGGTCTCGCCCGCAGAGATTCGCGCGCGACTCGCGCAGGCACGCGCCACGCGACCCTCTGCAACGATCCGCCTTCCCGAAATTATCGCGCTCACAGTCGCCGCGCTCCTCCTTCTCGTCGCCGCGTGCGCATACTTCTTTCTGCTCGTGCCGGAGCGCTCGCGCCTCGTCGCTTTAGAGAACGAGCGCGCGCAGTTGCAGGCGAAGTTGCGCGCATCTAGCGAAGGCGTCGAACGCAACGAGAGCACGCAGGCGAGCGTTGATAAAATCGTGACGAGCCTCAACGAGTTTGAGACGACCGTGCTGGCCGCGCGCGATCCGCAAACCACTACGGCGGTCATCGAGGAGTTGAACGACAAGACGCGGCGGCACAATCTCGCGCGCGCGCAATTTTCGTTCAGCCACTTGGACGAGTTTGTGCCCGGTCAAACCAACTCGCAGCAATCCGGCACGCGCGCGGGCGGAGCAGCGGGCAACGTCACGAAGCGCGAGAGCGTCTTTCCGGCCATCGACATCAGCCTGACCATCGAAGGCCCCTACGCCAACCTGCGCCGCTTCATACGCGACATAGAGCAGAGCCACCGCTTCATCGTCATCAACGGCATCCAACTCGAAGGCGTCTCTGACACGTCGAGCGCCGCGCGCGCCGCGCTCGTCAGCCTGCGCCTCGACATGTCCACGCACTTCCGACGCAGCGGCGCGTTGGCAGCGAGCGGCGCAACGTCCGTGCCCGCCGCGACATCTCAGTGAACGTCTACAAGTTCGGGAATTTTTTATGGCACTCTTTGAAGGTAAAACTCCTGCGGAACGCAACAAGCTGATCGCGGCCATCGCGTTCGGCGCGATTGCGCTACTCCTGCTCGGTCGTATGTTCTTCGGCGGAAGCGACACGACCGTGCGCCGCGCGTCGAACACCAACAACCCGAACACGCGCCCCGCGAGCGGCACGACCGTGAACGGCTCGAACGGAAGCGCGCAAGCCGACGCGTCGAACGACTTGATCGAGATGCCGCGCGAACTCATCTACAAACCCGTCAGCTACAGCGTGCCCGACGCCGGACGCAACATCTTCGCTTTCTACGTTCCGCCGGTGAGAGCGACGCCCACGCCCGAGATTGCCAGCGTGCCCGAACCGACGGTCGAACCGACGCCGCCCATACTGCTTTCCGGCATCTCGCCCGCCAACGTCATGGCGCGCACGGGCGACTTCACGCTGCAACTCTCCGGCGACAAGTTCACGCCGCAGGCGCGCGTCTACGTTGATGGGCAGGAACTACAGGCCACCTTCACGAGCGAGCAGCAACTCTCGGCGACCGTGCCCGCCGCGCTCATCTCCGCGCCCGGCGCGCGCACCATTGTCGTCCGCACGCCCGACAATCAACTCTTTTCCAATCAAACGATGCTCAACGTTTCCGCCCCGCCGACGCCGCCCTTCACCTTCGTCGGCATACTCGGCGGCCCGCACTATAACGACAAGGCGATTTTGAAGAACCAGACCAACGAACTCATCACCGTGCAACGCGGCGACACGGTCGCCGGTCGCTTCAAAGTGACGAGCATCTCCACGCGCGCCGTCGAGTTCACAGACGCGCAGTTGCAGATCAAGCACACGCTGCCTTACGTCGAGAACCGCGCATCGGGCGGCGCGCAGCAGGGCGGCCCTTCAGGCCCTTCGCCGCGCTTCGTTCCGCCCAAGCCCGCCGACGATAACGATGGCGACGATGAACCATAAGATTAACCACCAAGAACATGTTTCTTCTCGCAATGCGGCGCAGCATGCCGATGCGCGCGCGGGCGAACGCGGCTACACGCTCGTCGCCCTGCTCGCCTTGATGACCATACTCGCGCTCGCGCTCACCGCCGCCGCGCCGCGCCTGCGCCAGCAATCGCAGCGCGATCTCGAACGCGAGGCCATCGCGCGCGGCGAAGAGGTCGCAGAAGCCATCGCGCTCTATCAACTCGCCAAGACCACTCCGCCGAAAAGCATGAACGATCTGCTCGAAGGTGTGGAACCGTTCCCCGGCGCGTTCAAGAAAATTCAAATCCTGCGCAAAGAAGCGGCGCGCGATCCGCTCAACAATGACGGCGAGTGGAAACTCATACGCGCCGACGACCGCACCTTCCTAGATTTCAAGCAGAGCGTCTTGGAGTACAACGGCGGCATCCCGCCCGTCACGAGCGCGCGTTATAAATTTTTTGAACCCGCGGGGCTCATTCAAGGCGGCGCGATTCTCGGCCTCGAGAACGACAAGCGCGACAAGAAGCCGGACGACGCGGATTGCGAACTCGATACTTCGCCGAACGAAACCGCCACGCCCTTCATCGGCGTCGCCAGCCGCAGCCGTTGCCCTTCGGTGATCACTTTCTACGGCATCGAACGTCACGACCTCTGGGTCTTCACGCCAGTCTATCGCTGAACACATAACAACATCCCGAAGAGCGCGTGTTGATGATCATCAACACGCGCTCTTCCCGGTCTCTTCATCGCGCATCTCACACTCTCTTGCTCATCACGCGTTGAAATTTTTTTTAACGATCAATAATTAAGTTATTGACAAGTGATTGCTTTATGTTTATAAGTCCAACATGTTGTGCGCCGTTTACCCTAGGCCACAAGATGAAATTCGACACAGTATCTTGTGGTGTTAATCTAAAAAGAGAAAAAGGAGCAACGAAGACTTATGGCAACAAAGAAAGCTGGTGGTTCAAAGAAGGGTGGTTCGAAGGGCGGCTCAAAAGGCGGCTCGAAGGGTGGCGCTTCCAAGGGCGGTTCGAAGAAGGGCGGCTCGAAGAAGGGCGGCTCGAAGAGCGGCGCGAAGAAGCGGTAGTAGTAGCAGTCGGTTCAACCGTAGTAACTCAACCATCACTGGCGCACACGACACATTCGGTCTTCGACAAAGACCATTCAAAAGGACGGCGAATGCTACTACAGCACGCCGTCCTTATTCTTTTGTCCGTTGTCAGTAGTCAGTTGTCAGTTGCATGTGGCTCTTGAATGAGTTGCTAAAGACATTCTTGAACAACTGACGACGGACTACTGACAACGGACTACTCTTTATGATCAACGTCGCGCTCGTCGAACCCGAGATACCGCCGAACACAGGCAACATCGCGCGGCTGTGCGCGGCGACGCGGACGCCTCTGCACATCGTCGGCGTGACGGGCTTTCGTCTGGATGCGCGCGCGGTGCGGCGTGCGGGATTGGACTACTGGCCTGAAGTGCAACTCACGCGTCACCGCGACCTCGACGCGTTGCGCCTCGCGCTCCCCGCATCGCGCTTCGTTTACCTCACGACGAAAGCCCGCCGCAGCTACACCGATTGGCGCTACATACAGGGCGATTGTTTGATTTTTGGCCGGGAAACGCGCGGTTTGCCGGAAGAACTGCTCCGCGCAAACCCCTCGAATTGCATCACGATCCCGATGCTCAACCCACGCGTTCGCAGCCTCAATCTAGCCACTTCCGTCGCCATCGTGCTCTACGAAGCGTTGCGCCAGACGCGCGCGTTCGAGTCGTTAAAATAACTCTCCGCACGTCGCCGGACGCGCGACGCAAACGCGCTTCGGTTTCGTTCAATCTCACAGTCGAATCCCCTGGCATCTCCGGCGCGCAAGGATAATCGGGCGGCGCGTGTTATGATATGCGGTTTGATGTGGCGCGCGGAAAAGCGCCGTTTTTATCTATAGGGGAGTTATGACTGAAGAAAGAAAAGATATACGCAACATCGCCATCATCGCGCACGTCGATCACGGCAAGACGACGCTCGTTGATGCGATGCTGAAACAAGCGGGAACGTATCGCGAGAACGAGCACATCATTGATCGCGTGATGGATTCGATGGACTTGGAACGCGAGCGCGGCATCACGATCATGGCGAAGAACACTGCGGTGCGCTACGGCGACGTGAAGATCAACATCCTCGACACGCCCGGCCACGCAGACTTCGGTGGCGAGGTCGAACGCGTCTTGAAGATGGTGGACGGCGTGATGCTCTTGGTGGATGCGGCGGAAGGTTGTCTGCCGCAGACGCGATTCGTCTTGCGCAAGGCTTTGGAGTTGCGCCTGCCCGTCATCGCCGTCGTCAACAAGATCGACCGTCAAGACGCGCGACCGGCGGAAGTGGTTGACGAAATTTACGAACTCTTTCTCGATCTGGACGCGACCGACGCGCAGATCGAGTTTCCGATCCTTTATGCAGTGTCGCGCGACGGCATCGCGAAGAAGCAGTTGACCGACGAGTCGAGCGACTTGCGCCCGCTCTTCGATCAGATCATCGAGACGATTCCAGCGCCGCGCGCCTTGCGCAGCGACTCTCTGCAACTGCTCGTCGCGAATCTCGATTACAACGAGTACATCGGGCGGCTCGCCATCGGGCGCATCTTCTCCGGCGAGATCGCGCAGGGCGAGACCGTGGCGGTCGTCAAGCGCGACGGCTCGCAACAGAAGATGCGCGTCTCGCAGCTTTACGCCTTCGAGGGATTGAAGCGCGAGGCGGTCGAGCGCGCGGGCGTCGGCGACATCGTTGCGCTCGCAGGAATGGAAGGCATCGAGATCGGCGAGACCGTGTCGAGCGCAGACAACCCGCAGAGACTTCCAGTGATCGCAGTTGACGAGCCGACGATCTCCATGATCTTCAGCGTCAACAACTCGCCTTTCGCGGGGCGAGAAGGGAAGTACGTTACGTCGCGCCAACTGCGCGAGCGGCTCGACCGTGAACTCTTGAGCAACGTCGCGATCCGCGTGGAAGAGACGGAGACGCCGGATCAATTCAAAGTTTCGGGGCGCGGCGAACTGCAACTCGCGATCTTGATCGAGATGATGCGGCGCGAGAGCTACGAGCTACAGGTGTCGAAACCGCAGGTCATCACGCACGAGCAGGACGGCAAAACTTTAGAGCCGATTGAGCAGGTCGTCATCGATTGCCCGGATGAATTTATAGGCGTCGTGACGGAGGCGATGGGGCGTCGGAAAGGCCAGATGATGAAGATGGTCAATCACGGCACGGGGCGCGTGCGTTTGGAATTCGAGACGCCTTCGCGCGGCCTCATCGGTTTCCGCAGCGAGTTCCTGACGGAGACGAAGGGCACGGGCTTGCTGAACACGCTGTTTTTGCGTTGGGGCGAGTGGCAGGGCACGATGCGCGGGCGCGCGACGGGCTCGCTCGTCTCAGACCGCATGGGCGAGACGACGACTTACGCGCTCTTTAATTTGCAGGAGCGCGGGACGATGTTCGTGCGCCCGGGCGTCAGAGTTTACGAGGGCATGATCATAGGCGAGAACGCGCGCGCCGTTGACCTCGACGTGAATGTCATCAAGGAGAAGAAGTTGACGAACATGCGCGCGGCTTCGGCAGACGAAGCGATGCGCCTCGTGCCCGTCAAAGACCTCTCGCTCGAACAGGCTCTGGAATTCATCGCCGACGACGAACTCGTCGAAGTGACACCGGAAACGATTCGCCTCCGCAAGCGCGTGCTACCCGCCAACCTCAGACCGAAGAAGAAAGAGTCTTGATACTTTAGTTGACTCTCGGCGACTTGTGGAAAGAGTGTTTGCATGGATGATACTACGCCCGAAGCACGTGAGATGATGTCGGCGCTCGTCATGCGTCGCTCCGGCGAAGAACGCTTCGTGATGGGCGCACTGATGTTCGACGCGGCGCGCGAACTGGTTATCGCATCCCTGCCAACCGATTTGCCGCCGCCGGAACTCAAGCGCAGGTTGTTCGAGCGCGTTTACGGCTTTCCGCTGCCGTCTGGCTATCAGGTTTCCGGCGAATGACAGTCGGCGCGAGCGCGGAAGATTATTTGGTGGGGGCGGCGTAGCCGAAGGGGCGGAATCGTTGGAGGCGCTTGACGAAGCCGTTGGCGATTTGGCCTTCGACTGTGCCGCCAAGTGAGCCGATTTTTCCGCTGAGTAAAACCCTGTTCGTGTGCGGATCGATCACGCTGTAGACGAACCTGTTTGTGAAGAGCTTGCGGTCAACTTCTATGATCAAATCGGCGTCCGTCTCGTCGCGCGAGATGACCATGTTCCATCCTTGAAATTCGTTGCGGTCGAGCAGTGCTTGTTCGAGCGCGGCGGGTTTGAAGTAGACGGACTTGGTGCGTATGAAAATAGTTTGCGCGGAACGTAGCACAGCGATGGGATCGGTGCGCTCGGCGGCAGCGGTCGCAGCAGGCTGAGAAGTTTGTTGTCCCAGACTCGTTGTGTTGGCGAGTACACACGCGAGAAGGGCGAGGTATAAACAACGATGGTGGCGGCGAGGCATGATCTATGTACTCCTGATACTTTGTCGAAATTACGGAATCATGGACTCCTCGAACAGCTTAGAGCAGGAGCATACGCCGCCGTCGCACGCTATGACACTTTGTTGATTGTCACATCTGACTTGACCCGAATCGTGTGCAACGTGGCGGTGAGAAGTTGAGAGGCGAGGTTGTGTGCGGTTCTAGTTCTGCGCTTCCTTATTGTCCGCGTCGTCTTCAACGTCTTGCGCCGGATCGTATAGCTCGTAGCCTGTCCCGTCGTCGTAGTAATAATTTTGCGGCGCGCGTTCGCGCTCTTCTAGTGGGGCGCGCTCGTCCGGTTCTGTTGTATCATCTCGCCGTTCGCTCAATTTCATTCTCCTCTTAGAGCATAAAATCATGTGCCGCTTTCTCGCTTACGCGGGCGCGCCGCTGCTGCTCGCGGATTTATTATACCGCCCCGTGAACTCGCTGATCATGCAGAGCTACAAGGCGCGCGAACGCGCAGAGCCTTTGAACGGCGACGGCTTCGGCGTCGGCTGGTACGTACACGAAGTTGACCCCAGCCCTTGCGTGCAGCGCACGGTGATGCCCGCTTGGTCGAACCGCAACTTGCAGAGCCTCGCCGTGAAGGTGCGCGCGTCGTGCCTGTTCGCACACGTGCGCGCGGCGTCGCCGGGCATGGCGGTGATCGAGTCGAACGTCCACCCGTTCGTCTATGATCGTTTCATGTGGATGCACAACGGCGCGGTCGCGAATTTCGAGCGCATCAAACGACGTTTGCGCGAGAGTTTGAAGGACGAGTTTTACAACATGGTGATGGGCACGACCGACTCGGAGCACGCCTTCGCGCTGTTTCTCAACTCTTTGCGCGTGCCGTTCGGCGAAGCGCGCGGCGACGATTTGCGCGCCGCACTCGTCGAGACCATCGCGCTCTTAGACGAGTGGACGCGCGCGGCGGGCATCCTGGAACCTTCTTATTACAACTTCGCCGTAACGGACGGCCATTCGATCGTCGTCTCGCGCTACTGCTCCGCAGAGGGGCTGGCGGGCAACTCTCTGCACATCTCGCGCGGCCAGCGGTTCGAGTGCCTGCCCGGCGGGCTGTGCGACATGCACACGGTCAAGGAACAAGAGAAGGCGGCGGCGGTCATCGTCTCAAGCGAACGGCTGACGGACGATAAAGAGGACTGGTTCGACGTGCCGGATAATCACACCGTCACGATCACGCCGGATTTGAACGTGCGGGTCGAAGCGATCAATTTGTAAGCATACGAAAAAGGGATATGAAAAATAGCATCAAGCGCCGCACGCTCGGCGTCGTCTCGGTCGTCCTTCTCCTCCTTCCACAAACAAACATCGCGCAACAAACGCCGTCGCCGTCTTCGCCGAAGAAGTTCGAGTTGACGGTTGACAGCATCATGCGCGGCGCGGCGCTCGTTGGCTACGAGCCGACGGACGTACGCTGGTCGCAGGACGGCGCGCGTGTCTATTTTCGTTGGAAGCAGGCGAATGAACCGCGCTTGAAAGACATGGACACCTACGTCGTCAACCGCGACGGCACAGGATTACGCAAGCTCTCGGAAGATGAGGCTCGGAACGCGACGCCTGCGTCCGGCGAGTTGTCGAAAGATAAGCGTTGGACGGTCTTCGCCGACGAGGGCGACATTTATCTTTACGAGCACGCGCGCGGCGCGCGGCGTCCCTTGACGCGCACCGCCGAGACGGAGACGAACCCGCACTTCATGCGCGACCAGAAGCGCGTCTACTTCACGCGACAGAACAACCTCTACGCGCTCTCGCTAGACGGCGGCTTGCTCGAACAGTTGACAGACATACGCGTCGGCGGCGGTGGCGGTCAGCGTCAGGGCGGCGCGAACGAGTCGCAGCAACAACGTGGAACGGAGAGTCAGGAAGTTTTGAAGAGAGAAGAGCGTGAGTTGCTCGAAGCCGTGCGCGAGCGCGCCGCGCGGCGAGAGGAGCAGGAGGCGAAGCGCAAGGCACGCGAGCGGCGGAAGCCCTTTAACATCGCGGCGGGGCAGGTCGTCACCAGCCTCACGCTCTCGCCCGACGGCGCATACGCCGTCGCCATCATCGCCGAACAATCTCCGACGGCGAAGACGGCAATCGTGCCCAACTACATCACAGAGTCGGCATACACAGAGGACATACAGAGCCGCACGAAGGTCGGCGACACGCAGGGTCGCACGCGCATGTACGTCATCTCGGTCGAGACGGGCGACGCGAAGAACGTCGAGCACGGCCAGCGCGCAGAGGCCGCGCCCGTCGTGCGCACGCGCACCGAAGGCAACGCTACGCCGCAGGCCGAACGCGAGCGTGGCGCGGAGACGCAGACGCAAGGAGCGCAACAACAGACGCAGGGACAGCAGCAATCTCAAGTTCAGACGCAACAAGGGCAACAACCGCCGCGCACGCAAACCGAGAGCACCACCGCCGCGCAGACCAATGCACAGGCGCGCGAACGCGACGTGCAGCTTTTCCAGTTGCAGTGGTCTGAAGACGGGCAACATGCCGCGATGCTCGCGCGTTCAACCGACAACAAAGATCGTTGGGTGCTGCTGCTCGATCCGGCGACGGGTAAGACGCGTGTGCTCGTAGCAATACATGACGATGCTTGGACTGGCGGCCCCGGCGCGTTCACGCTCGGCTGGCTCGCAGATAACCGGCGCGTCTATTTCGAGTCGGAGGCGGACGGCTTCGCGCACCTCTACACAGTTTCGATTGACGGCGGTGCGACGCCCGTGCAGTTGACGCGCGGCGCGTTTGAAGTCTCCGGCGTGCGGCTCTCGGAGGACAAGACGAAGTTCTACTTCACTTCGAGCGAAGTCAGCTTCGCCGAACGCCATCTCTACTCGATGCCCGTCGCGGGCGGCGCACGCACGCGCCTCACCGCGCTCGCGGGCAACAACGCGGCGGACATCTCGCCCGACGAACGCATGCTCGCCATCGTGCGTTCCTACAGCAATCGCCCGCCGGAACTCTACCTCGCCGCGAGCGCGCCCATGTCCGAAGCGAAACAGGTGACGACCTCGCCCATCGCAGAATTTTTCACTTACAACTGGATCGATCCGCCCCTCGTCGCTATACGTGCGCGCGACGGCCAGACGATACAGGCGCGTCTCTACAAGCCCGCGCGTCCAAACGGCGCTGCGGTTCTCTTCGTACACGGCGCGGGCTATTTGCAGAACGTACACAAGTGGTGGAGCAGCTATTACCGCGAATACATGTTCCATCATCTCTTGATGGAGCGCGGCTACACAGTGCTCGATATAGACTATCGCGGCTCTGCGGGCTACGGGCGCGATTGGCGCACAGGCATCTATCGCCACATGGGCGGCAAGGATTTGACCGACCACGTTGACGCCGCGCGCTATCTCATCTCCGAGCACGGCATTGACGCAAAGCGCATAGGCCTCTACGGCGGCAGTTACGGGGGCTTCATCACGCTCATGGCGATGTTCACCGAGCCTGATGTGTTTGCGGCGGGCGCAGCCTTGCGTCCCGTCACCGATTGGGCGCACTACAATCATCCTTACACCTCGAACATACTCAACCTGCCGCAGACGGACATAGAGGCTTACCGACGTAGTTCGCCGATCTACTTTGCAGAAGGTTTGAAAGGCGCGCTCCTCATCTGTCACGGCATGGTTGACACCAACGTCCACTTCCAGGACACCGTCCGCCTCGCAGAGCGTCTCATCGAACTCAGAAAAGAGAACTGGGAACTCGCTCCCTACCCCGTCGAAGACCACGCCTTCGAACGCGACACGAGTTGGGCTGACGAGTACAAGCGCATACTCAAATTATTTTCGGAACACCTTAAGGGTGACACTGGCGTACCATCCGCCAGACCGCCTGGCCAGGCGAGCAATCGTTAGTTGACCTAAGCAGCCGAAATCGGTTTGCGCTATACCCTCACGACCTTCGGCGCTGACGTGATTAACACGCGCATGCAGGAGGTGGACTAGAGAATTTCAGAAAATTATTGACAACCGTTTTTATAATGGCTAATCTGCGCTTGTCTTTAAATGCCTCCGTCCGGCGGAACACTCCCGATATTTCCGCCATAATCTTGATCCTAGACTCACAGGCTAAATCAACAATGAAACTCACCTCCCTCTCACGTATCGCTCTGTGTCTTATCCTGCTTGGCGTCCCCTCCGCGGCTCATGCGCAAAGGGCAACCAACGCTGCGGTTTCGGGATATGCCTCCATCACTTTAGACCCCGGTTACGAGGGCGAGGAGTACAGCGCCAGCGTCGAGCAGGTGCTCAGGGATAAGTACCGGTTGAAGCTGAAGGGCGTATCCCAAGCGGCTGTTTTCGACTGGGTCGCCGTCGACCCCATGCCACTGGGGTTGACCATCGATCCGGCGAGCGGGCAAATCTTTGGGACGTTGCTCAGGGCGCGCCCGCAGCCCTACCTGTTTCGCCTCCACGTTTTCGACAAGACGGTTGCCAATCCGTCGCCGCTGAGACTCCAAATCAACCTGAACGTCGGCCGCGGCCCGCGGCCCGGCCCGGCCCCGACGCTCGTAGCCATCGACCCGCCGGCGGAGCACCACGGAGCGAACGGCAGCAACGGCAACGGCGAAGGTAATGGCGACAGCGTGGGCAACGGTGACAGCCAAGCGGCCCAGTCGCCGACCCCTACCCCGGCCGCGCAGGACGGCGACAAAACCGGGCAGAAGCAACCGGAGTCGGCGGCGAAGCCGGAGAAGCCGGGCGGCAGGAGGGGCGGCAAGCAGACGGACAGGGGTAAGAATAACCCGCCGAAGGCCGAGGAACCGTCAGGCGAAGGCGAGGGCGGCGGCGAGGGGAGCGACGACCAGAATGGCGACGACAAGAAAAAGATACAGGTCGTCCCCCCCAAAGCCGTCGCAAGGGGCGCCACCTCAACGCCGATCACTATCATCGTCAAAGACGAGACGGTTCAGAGGGTAACGATCACCGTAGAGGAGGAGAAGAAGGACAAGTCAAAGAAGGCTTTGAAGAACTATTTCCCTGACCCCATAGCGGTGAAAAAGGACGGGAATTACACAGTGGTCATACCCCTTGCCGAAGAGGAGGGATCAGCTACGCTCGTCACCGTGGGCGCTCAGGATGATAAGGGCACGGTGGTCGAGACTTCGGGGCCGCTCACGATCACCCGCGACGCACTTTCCGGGCAGCCGAGAGTAGAAGTCGCGTATAGTCGCCTCGTGAATCGGGAGGCCACAACCATCCCCTTGGAGATCACGGCGAACGATCCCAAACTCGTCAAGCTTCTGTACGTCGTCTCACCCAATAAGGAGCTTACCAAGGTAAGCGACTATGACTTAGTAACCCTTCCTCGCGGCGAGGGCGGCGCGCTCAAATTGATCGGCATCCCGTCGGACGACAAGATAACCGTGAGACTGTTTGACGTGACCAATCTGCCGACGGAAACGTCGGATGATATCGACAAGGCTAAGACGCAAGCAGTGAACGACGAGTCGCCGCTGAAAGAGTCGCTGCTTCAGACGCTGTACATCGAGCGCCGTTCGGGCGGCGGGCCCGTCTCAACCATCGTCACCAACAGCCTGAACACGCGCGCCATCATCGGCTTTGAGCAGGCCGGGGCCAGCTCCGCCGACAGCAAGTCGCAGCCGTTCCTTGATTTCTTCTTCACCGCCCCGATGCGCTTCAAGCCGAAGGGCGACTCCCTGCCGCGCGTCTCGGCTTGGGGACAGGTGCGCCTCGCCGCCGTTCCGCAGCAGGTCTCGACCTTCGGTGCCCTGCCCGCCAACTTCGTCGGCCCTGTGGTAGAAAACAAGCTGACCAGTCTGGTGCAGGGTTTCGACTTCATGGCCGGGCTGGAGGTGCGTGTCTTCGGCACGGACAAGCCGTACATGAGCCTCATCCCCGGCGTCAAGAATCAGACTTTCCTCCACATCATCGGCGGGGGCGGGGCGATCAGTCCACTGTCCAGAAGCGCCAACCGGGACGCTGCCGAGATATTTACCATACCCGTCGAGGGCAACCCGCAGTTGGAGCTATTCAAGCAGCGTTTCCCGGAAGCCGTGGAGCGCAAAGCCAAGTATATTGCCTTCGTCTTCCCCGACAGGGACAGGTTCTTGCGCCAGTTCTACGGCGGCATCAGGCTCAAGACCTTCTACTACAACGACGACGGGACGCTCATCAACCGTTTCCCGGCCATCTTCGACTTCACGGTCGGGCAGAACGAGGCTGTCACGGGTGGCCGCCTTCAGTCGGACGTTACGGACGAGAACGGGAAGCTGATCGGTAGGGAGCGCAGATATGTGCTGCGAGTCGAAGCCTTCTACCCCCTCCCCATCAAGGAGGCGAGCTTCCTCTACCTGTACGGAACCGCCATGATGAAGATCGGCGGAGGGGGCGTTAAGATCGATACCCCGCTGTTCCTCGACCAGCCCGGTTCGGCAGATAAAGTAACCCTCACGAACAATGACATCTTCATCACTCCGACTTTGCAGACGAACCGCGACTACTACCGTTTCGGAGTCGGCGTGAATTTGACGGAGCTGTTTAACCGCACACCGCCGCGAGAGCGCGACAGGTGAACGATAATTCTCCTTCTTTTTTGCTTTATAAGGGCAACACCTATTAAAGGTGTTGCCCTTTTGGTTAACTCCAACAATCTTTCTCAGATAAGCCAAATAATTCTGGTGTCGGTTTGTTTAACATAGTGAGATATCTCTATCATCACTTTCAGGTTTTAGCGTATGAAAACATTTTTGACTGATTTCAGATTAACCTGAGAACTTCACTTACTTTAGCTATTTCTGGTGATATCGTATCCTTAAATTGTTTTCCGAACACCTTAAGAGTGACGCTGGCGTATCACCCAGCAGATAAGCCGACAAGGCACGCAGGCGTTAGCTGACCTAAGTGCCGGAACGCTGGGGAGGAGCGCAAGCTTTTAAGCAATCTGCAAAGCCCGCCCGAGTCTGCCAGCGGCCTTTGTCGAAAAACCGCGAAATGCGCGTGTGCAAGCTGTTAAGTAGCAGTTCCATAGTTGCTTTGCCGACATCACTTCGAAACACCGCCTACGGTGATTCTGAGCAAAAGCAGTAGTAGGAAATCTGTGGGGTTACTTTGCTGGAATACGAAAGGGAGTGCCATCTGCGTCGCGGCGCATGAGAGCATGAGAACTGCATACTGCTTAAGGGAAACACACTTCTCGTAGATCTACCCTAGCTATGTATATCTGCTCCATACGACTTTGCCGAAGCCATAGCTACAACCTTTTCGTCAACACGTTGAAGCCAAATCCAGTGGCGCCCTTCAGCCTATGTAAATTTTATTGACTTCTCACGCTACCACACATATCTTTCCTCTCATCCGGTAGGGTGCTGGATTGAGGTTGGAGAGGTCGACTCACCAGACGAGAGATAGGAACCCAAACCTACCATTTTAAACGTGCTAGCGCAGATACACCCACGCCGCGCGGAGCGTATAATAATTTCGACCTTTGTTTGAGATAATTTCTCAAGCTGTAAAGCCATTTCTATCGCTAAAGCTTCAGATGGTATAAAGCGACAACCACAACTGTCAGAAAGGCGGCGCACATACATCGCGCATCTCGTCTACTCACTCATCCCAGTGAATAACCTCAAACACACAATAAAACTCAAGCACAGGTAACAGTTGATGAGATTTAAACTTCAAAAGAAATTCACTAATAAAAACTTAGACGAATTCATTGACGCAATATACCGCGAATTAAAGTCTGACTCTTTTGACAAACTCATATTTGACCTTTCAGACGTTGAATATATCGGGCACCAAGAACTGTTGGTCCTCTCCGCTTTATTCAAGTCCCTAGCAGAGTCAAAAGTTAAGTTCAGGGTTTTATTTTTTGACCCAAGTGTGGAGCCCAACGACAGAGTTAAACGACAAATAATCCAGATTTGGGAGTTCTGGAAAATATGGAAAACAGTTCCGGTTTATGAAAGCCGTGACTATTTTGGAATAGATTGGAAGGCTGTCGAAAGATTCAAACACGAACTCAATTACAATCCTAAACTGCCGGAAATCTACAATAGGAATGGAGTAACGCCGTTCGTAGCACTCGACTATATCAATAATTACAGCGAGATAGAGGTTCAGCAATTAATCAACCCAATCTACAGGTTAAACGCGGTGGTCGAGAATTTACTCGCTATAGATAAATGTAGTCATCCTTTTACAAGCTTTTCCTTGAGTACGATTATCACGGAAGAGCTTTATCTGAATTTCTTGGATCACTCCCTAAAGTCCTCATTCCCGGATTTCCCCTTAATGGCTTTCATGAGTATTTCTTTCCACCGAAAGTTAGACGAAGAAACCAAAACCCGTGAAGAAATACAGAATATTAAGAAACTCAATTTTCAAACTGAAAGTTTGAAAGAGGCATTAAATTTCTTTTATGAGAAAGAAAAAAGGCAATATAAAAATGACTCTTACATCGAGTTTTCGTTCTTGGACTTCGGGCAGGGAATCGCCAATACTTTGAAAGAGCAGTTTTTGAATGAAAATAAATCGCCTAATGCTGAAACTCTTGACTCAGATATACTGAGATATGCGTTCAATCATAATTCATCCAGGCACCCAATTTATCAAGAAAATAATAAGACCGAGCAGTTTATACCGAGAGGGTTGTTTGATGCGCTGACAATAGTGCGGCGATACAAGGGATTGATGATTGTCAGGAGTAATTTTGGCAAGATACTTTTTGATTTCAGCGTTGAGAGAGATGTGGACAAGGCATTCTCTTACTTTGGAGACAGCGGTTTATTCTTTCCCGGAACACTGATTAGTCTTTATATACCGGCTATCAAAGATTACTCACAGGTAGATGTATCTTCAATAAAGCCTGAAGTAGTTTTCGCCAAAATCAAACCTCAAAACAGAAAATATCTGAATATAAACACAATAGTTGAAAAACTAAACGTCCATAAAGAAGATCTTTACAGTCACCTGTTACAGGAATTGAGGCGAAAAATTTACGACCCGGAAAATCACTCGCTTGTTTTCATAAGCTTTAAAGGGTGTAATATTGACAAAAGGATAATCAAAAAAACCATCTACTTCTTGCTAACTGATTATGAAATAAATCACCGCAATAATGTAGTGGTACTGAACTCCCCGCCCGAAAACATTATAGAAGATATTGCGTCTGAGATTCTTAGCCTTAGTACGGCGTTTAGAAATTATAAGCTACATCCTTTACCGATTATTGACGTCGATAGAGATAGCAGTGACTTGAACGTCAGATGGCTCGGGATTTATGACGACACGGACAAGGAAAGACTGAATGACCTGCTCTACGAAGACTACTCAATCGCAAGATCCGATTTCAATGACCCCACAAATGTGTCTGGGCACTTAAACGCATTTGATAGCTATGGAAATTTGATCTCTAACTTCCCCAACAGGGCTAATATAATTAAATTCTATCGCGTCGAGGCTGAAACAATAACCGCGAAGCAAATAGAAGACCTGATTGAAAAATACAATTGTATCAAGACGGGCGATGAGAGCCTTTACCTATGTGCAGGGAATTACTATCAAAACGCTTACGTCGAATTGCATAGCCTTGTTAATGACAAAACCGATTGTAATATCATAAGTAAATTGCTTTACGATAAGTTGGAGTTTGAGATCGCAAATCATGCGGAATACAAACTTATCGGCATCACGACGGCGAGTCATAAAATATTGAAGTCGCTTGAGGCGCAAAACTTAATTTCAAAAGGCAACTATGTTTCTCTTGACGTCTACAACTCTATTGAAGATGAATTAAATGAGGAAGAGATTGATCCTGCAAAAAAGTATATCCTTATTTGCGATGTGCTCTCCACCGGGTTTTTAGCGCAGAAATTAAATGCGCGACTGAAGCAGTTAGGAACGAGTGTTGAATACATTGTAGTAGTGACTTCTGTGTTGGATCCCGAATTCAAAACGACGGAATCATTTTTTAAAGAGTACAAAGATAAAATCTTCTGCCTTCATCAATACCCTATAAATAAGTTGACGCGAAGCATGTTGGGCAACGAGATCCTTTCAAAGAAAATAATTCGTATAAATCCGCACACAAACATTCCGATAAGACTCAGCATTAATGAAACCAATTTTTCTGAATCTATCATCTCCCACACCTCGATAAACTATTTTAAGCAGCAAAACGAAATTACTATTGAGAATAAATTCCTAGATAGCATTAGTAATGACGCTATACGTATCGGGTTTTTTAAATACAACAATGTAATTCACCCGTATTTCTTTAATACGGAAATAATACTTCAAGAACTCAAAGAAGATTTTCTCAAGGGCATTTTCAGTACTATGGGAAAAAGCGAGCTTAATACAGAGACGGTGCGGGTATTTTATCCTAGAAAATCGGGAATCGACTTCTTCAATTTTAGTCAGCTGAAATCTGTTTTAAAGAATCAAGATATTGAAGAAATTGAGATTGAGAGGTTTGGCACTCCGGAGGGGTGGAGGTTCCCTCACAATGCGGATTACCTGAGTGAGAAGGTTGAAAATAACATTTGCTTAATTCTTGATGATGGCTCGTGCTCAGGCGACTCTTTAATTCAAATGATTGACGAAATATCCTTTTACGATGCGAAAGAAATAGTTCTGCTCTGTATTATTGGTAGAGTCACCGACCACAAAAGAGAGTTCTTTTCCAGAATCTCAAGCATTAAAGTAAAAAACAAGAAACCTATTCCGATCTCCATCTACTTCCTCTGTCATTGGCACATACCCACTTATCCACTGGATGAAAACCCCAACATCAAAGAAACTGTTTGGCTTAACAGTATAATAAATCTTCAAAACACGCCACAAAGCATTAAGAAGATCGCCAGAAACATTATTAAAGAAATCAAGCCAAAGAGCGACGGTGCTTTTAAAGACCATAAGTATCTCCCAAAGACTAAAGATACCGGCGAAATACCTAAAAAGGAATTGGTTCTTGTAAGGGACGAGCTGGGAAAGGTGATTGGCTATAGATTATACAGAGAGAGTTTCTTATTTTTCGATAGTCTTATTAAAAAATATGAAACGAGAGTTAGATCAGAGGGGCGATACAGGGAGATCGAGCTGCTCTGTGCGACGTTCATCTATGAGCCATATTTGTATGAGAAAATAGTTAACGTCCTCCCAGACATAGTTGAAAAGATAGAAGAATTCGTCCGCGTTTTAGTCTCTAACGAAAAAATTTATGAGAGCTTAACCTATAAATGGGATAAGAAGGATATCATTCACCTATTCTTTATCGTGTTTAAAAATGAGAAGCTGATCCAGGAGTTAACAATCGAACGGTTCAAGTGGCTTATTGAGTTCACGAAAGAAGTTAATTCGACAACAAACTACATCCTTTACAAGCTATTACAGTATTTCCCTCTCACGACTGACCAGTTCCCTGAGAAGAAATTTGACGAAAAGATAAAAGTGCTAATTGGGAAATTGAATGATGAGGAGTCAATCCCAAATCAAGAAGTAAGGAAATTTCACAACTTCATTGCTTCTCTACCTTCAAGAGAGGATTTTAATTCGCAGCTTTCAGTTTTAAAGGACAGCTACGCTAAGCAAAAAGAACCAGAGTATCATGACGAGAAGAAATCATTCAACCACATCGTGTCGGACTTGATTGCCGTTATTAGGGAAATTGTTGCTGACATCGAAAGCAATAAGCCGCTACAGCCCTCCAAGATTAATGCAATCAGAAAATATTGGTTTAAAATATTAGACTTTATAAATCCGATTCTGCGCTTTTCAAGTAGTTTCACGGAATTTCTCCTTCCATATACGTTCCGTGGGCTGGCGGAGCAAGCAAAGTCTTTAAGAGAGAGTGTAGGCCTTATTGAAGATATAATACTGTCGAGTAATGAATCCATATATGATGTAGAGAAATTAAAGGCCATAAATAAACATGTACTTAAAATTCAAGTGGACTTTGAATTGAATTCGACGTTCCACCAGGTTATTGAAGACCACCAAAGCGATCTGATTGAATTCATCTCCTCCTTAAAGGCGGCTTTGGATAGCTCATTCAAGATTGTCGAGGATGGGGAACTGCCCGCGACAGGGAAGAATGTAATAAACATCCCTCGTGTGTATATGAAGAAGTTATTGGTCGCGGAGCTTTCTATGAATATGAATAAATACTCTAAGAAGGACGATTCCGTGCTGGTTGAGTTGAACTATGAATCTGTAAACGCCGAACTCTTCAGGCTACAGATTGTTAACGAGGAGATGAAAGTTAACGACCAGATCAGTAATTTTGAAGGGACGAAGAGTTTGATGCTGTTATCAGCTTCAGAGCTTTTTGGGTTCAAATATGAGTATAAAAAACTAGGTGAAAGATTTATTCAAACTCTAACCTTCAGACTAACTTGAAATGGAAACAAAGGACATTCATTTGTTTGTTTTTGATACCAAGGATAACTTTGCTCAGTCGAAAAGTAATCTTGGTTTAGAAGGCTTTGCCTTTAAGAAGATGATTTGTGTGGAAAATGCACGCGAATTTAATGACGAGTTCCAGTCGGTGCAGGATGATGAACTTGTATTTATGGTTGTGCATGTATTTTATACCGATCACATAAATGGCATAAAAAGATTTGTCGTATCGCAGATACAAAAACAATATCCCGGCCTTGGCTTCATGTACATTTCTGAAGGCGATAGTAAAGAAATTAATAAGCAAATGATTGACGCTGGTATTGAAAACGCAAGGGTTTATAAGTACCACGAAGTTCTATCAAATTTGGAAGATGATAAGTTTCCGGTTCACTCCAAAAAAGATATTGTTAAGCTTTCGAACTCGAATTTGAATGCACCAGCGCCGATAAGACAGCAAATCGGAGCTGGCGATAATAAGTATCCGAGATGCGACTATGCGATTATCACTGCCTTGGAAGAGGATGAAATGGAGAAGATTCTTCCCATGATTGAAAAAGAAGGGGGAGCATCAAACAGTAAACATTTAATTGAATACGGGCATGTAAAGAATAAACCAGCGAAAAAAATTGTATATGCTTCACAGCAGGCCACGGGTATGGTTGATGCCGCAATACTGGCGACTGAACTCTTGATAACCTTCAGGCCAAAATTTCTTATTATGCCTGGGGTGCTGGGCGGGAAGCCGAATGAAGCAAAAATTGGAGATATAATTCTTTCCACAAAAGTGTTTACAGTAGATAAGGGAAAGTTGACGACGGGGGGTATGTCTATTGATGAGCCAGTTGAGAAGCAGCCAAATACGGTCGGCCATGAAAAAGCGGAGAAGGTTTTTAAGAAGGAAATGGAGGCAGTAACATTAAGCTCATCGGCAATAACAAAAATCATACGTAATAGAGCGGAAATACTTAACTACATTAACAATGAGGACCAAACTCGAAGAGCCTGCGTCAATCTACTGTATGGGCCGATTGCTTGTGTGAGACAAGTCATTGACCAAGAGGGGTATTTTGAAAAATATGTTCTTGAGTTTGACAGAAAGGCGATAGGTTTAGAAATGGAAAGCTATGGTATAGCAAGGTCGTGTGAATTAGTAAACAATGGAGAAACGACGCCGATAATTGTTAAATCGGTGATGGATAATACAGTGGATAAAGTTGATGACGCGAAAACTTATGCGGCATGGGTAAGTGGAATGTTTGTCCGATATATCTTGGAAAACGACCTGATATAGATTCTGCTGCGAATCTACCACAACACATCTCTTTCCTTGGCTGATTCTCTAATTAATAAGACTCAAAGAAAAAGCCTGCCCCTAGGCTTTACGAGCAGACTATGAGACTATGATTGAAAATGGCTTCTGTTAACCATTCTTGGGTTCCACCGTCCCGCCAGCGACAGTAGGCTTCCTACTCTTCCCGCCTCGTTTTTCAGTCCGTTTTTAGACCCTTTGGGTCTGCCTCTATTTTTACCGTTTCCTTTCTTGGGAGCACGCGCCTTCAGTGATTCCGTCAACTCTGCTGACGGCTGATACTACGCTATCGCTTGCAGGATGGTTTGCAGCCCGTAGGTGTCGCAGAGGCACCTGACCAATGGTTGCGGATCATTGGAGCTGAATAGAATCTTGGGCGACTTTTTCGTTTACCCAGTTATTGATTGAGATTTAGTAGGATCATCTTTGGGAGGCAGCTTCCCTGCCACCGCCAACTCGTAAACCCTGAACTGAGCCTTATAAATAGGCGTGTAGGGGTAGAGTTCTGTTATCGCTTGGTCTAAAGTAGCGATTGCTTGGTTTGGGTCAGTCTTGATGGCTTCCTTCAACTGGGCCAAGATTTGGGCCAGAATAAACGCTGAATCCGGGTCTACAGAGAAAGGCTCCCAAACATTCCATGCGTCGCTCATACACACTCCACGGCTGACAAATGCAACTGCTATAGAATACTGTTATTTAACAGTATACGTAACCCATCAGGAGGTCTTGATGGGTAGAACCAGACGCGCACAACCGAGGAAACTGGCCGGAAAACTGAGGGAGATTAGACACCGCTTGGATTGGAGCCAGGAGCAGATGGCTGATCGGCTGAAGAAGGTTGAGAAAACTATCTATCCGGGGCTTATTTCCAGGTTTGAGCACGGCAAGGCGGAACCTTCGCTTATCGTCTTATTGGAGTATTCCCGGATAGCTGGCGTTTCAATGGAGACTTTGGCTGACGACAAGGTACGATATTAGCTTAAGCGTTTAGACACAATCCACCCTTCTACTCTGCTAACCCTGGATTAGCAATTCCCCCTAGAGCTTATTGGGATTATTTCAGGGAGATAACAGGCATTGAAGTTGCAGATTCCGCTTTCGATGACTACATTGAAATGAAAGCTACGAGAGACTTGTTGATTCATAATTCCGGCGTAATCAATGATGTGTATCTCTCAAAAGTTGAAGCGAAAAAGAGAGGAGAGCGTGGCGAGCGAATTCTTATTAACGCTGGATATTTTGACCATTGTATTTCGACTCTCAAGCGTTTATCTGGAATAGTGAAAAGAGATATAGAAATAGCTTTCCCCAGTAAACAGTAAAATGTATCCGGTGGTGGGCTCGCGTTTGCGAAACCCTCTTTGAGTAAGCCGAATGTGGAATAACTCTCCTATATTCCCACAATTCTATTTATAGTGACCATTTTGCTTGTGATACAGTCTACCTAGTATGGCACAAAATGTTGTCAGCATTAATGAGATAAAGGGCAAAGTAGATTTCGGCATCATCACCATCCGGGAGGATGAGTTTGAAGCCGTGCTACAAAGGCTGCGCCCCTTCCAGCTAGTAACTGGTGGTCAGCGGTACGCCGTGTCAAGGGTTAAGACCGTTAGCGAGGACGAATATGTAGTTGCCTGTGTGCGCTGCGTAGAGCAGGGGACGGCGCAGGCACAGGACGTTGCCCGGACGATGATTGATGACCTGAACCCGCAGTGGATCCTTGTTGTGGGCATAGCGGGTTCCATGCCGGATTCCGACTACACGCTCGGAGACGTGTTACTCGCCTCACGGCTTCACGATTTCAGCGTCTCCGCAATCATCGAGAACAGCAGGCAAGAAGTTAGGCAGGAGTTCGCATCAGGCGGCGGCCCTATGCACAAGGAGGTGCAAGATTTGATTGCTCTACTACCCGCCCTGAATATGTTTTTGGAGCAGTGGAATACATCGGAATCCCTCACGGTGACGCGCCCCAAGGTGACGATGGGGAAGAATCAATTTTACGGGGAGGACAACTGGAAGCGGAAAGTACGGGAGAGTTTGAGCCGGTATTTCGGAAAGGGAAGTATTAGGCAGCACCCGAAGGCATTTGCCGGGTCAGTCGCCTCAAGCGGCATACTCCTTAAAGACACGCAAACAGCTTCACAATGGCTAAGCACGTCACGGGACATCAAAGGCGTGGAGATGGAGCTTTCGGGCGTGTACCAAGCCGCCCATCGCTACCAGAAACCCGTGTTGGCAATCCGAGGGATTAGCGACATCGTAGGCTACAGGCGTTCACCAGACTGGACGACGTATGCCTGTCACACCGCCGCATCCTTTACGCTTGCGCTGCTCCGCTCTAGGTCAATCATCCCGCTCGAATCCCAAGAGGCACTTACTCAAACCGCTTCGGACACTTCCGACACGCCGCGCAACCAACAGGTCGGCGTGTTCAAAGATCCGCCGCCCAAGGCAGCGCCACTCATTAAGGCAGAAACTCTCTTCTCGAATCTGCTTGAGGTCGAGTATTTTCCAGACCACCTGTACGCAGTAGCAACGGAGTGCGACGACGACAGGACTGTACGCGCACTATTAAGAGACGAATCTAACAACCCGCCCCAAGACTGGATCATCAGGGCGAAGACCCTCTACGCCTTCCATGACTTCAGTGATCCGATCTGGAAAAAAATCTGCGCTGATAACATCCCAGAACGTCACCCCACAAGCCATTGGGCAGACTCCTACGACAGAGACCGGGTATCCGAGTTCATTGAGCTGTTAAAAAACTGTCTGAAAGAGTTCGGAAAAGGGCGCGAAATAAAGTACATCCACACGCAGAAGGTTCGTGGCAAGACGAAGCCGTTTAAGTACATGTACTTTGCTGAGACTAGAGAACTCGCCCGGTCTCCCTTCTTCCGCTTTGATGACATAAAAGACATTAAGAAGTTTGCTGCGGCGTTGAAAGAGAAGGAAACGCCGCTTGCCAAGCGGTTGTTTGAACTGCTCCCCAACGTGGCGCAAGAGCTGCTAGAGGAGTACCCGTCAGTGTCGGATCACGAACTGAGAAAGAGAGTCGTTAACGGCCTGAACGAAATACTGAAAGACCCACTGTACGAGCCGAGCTTGTTTGAAGGCGTCAAGGTGCGGTGGCTGGCAAATCGCCTCGCCGAGAAAGAATTTCTGATCGAAAAGAGAGGGCGACGCTAAACCGGATGCTACTGGAAGACGCCTTCCCAACCGCGATAGCGAGGCGCTACCTCGCCACCAGAACGGTCGTGGAAAAGAGTGTAGTTCGCTCCTCGCCGACAGAAGTCTTTAAAGCCGTTATCAAGGGAGGCGTCTTCTTCTACTATCGCCACCATGCATTCCGCCCCCACTTCATGAGGTTTGAGGGGAAGTGGTATCTAGAAATCACACCCACCTACCACTATACATGGAACGGCCATAGCGTCTCCTACTACTACGAGGAGCAGACGAGCGGGATCAAGCGGATTGAGGGCAGCGAAGCTGTGTTCCGCCAAGTCATGCTCTGGTCGAGGGTGCTGCAAGGAGGCAAGACTGAATTCTTAGGAGAAGAGGCATACCCGTATTTGCGCTTCGGCAGCCTGCTCGAATTCCCGTTCGACTACGGCGTGCCGGACGAAGCGTGGCAGAACAAGAAAGCACCGAGGCAGGAAGCCGAGACCGAGCCGCGTAAAGGGCGGAGGCGCGGCAGCCGTTCAGGCAAGCCTGATAAGCCAAGACCGTCACAGTCACTCTTTGCGTGAGCTATGAAAGTTGAACTAATACAGCCTGAGCCTGACCTCGAATTCGGCGACGGCGGACTATGCCCAGACATTAGATTCGGCATCGGGCACTATGGGACGTTTGACTTCGCCAACGCCCGCGGCCCGCGACAAATCAAAATTGGCTTCGTTGGCACAGACGAGTCAGTAAGCGCACTCATCGAGTGGCTGGAACGATGCCAGCACGAGATTCCGGGCAAGCTGAGCAAGTACCCCCGACTGCACCCGCCGTTTCCCAGCTTTGCGACAAACCACAGCTTCCACTCAAGGCTGGTGTGGGATAAAAGCGAGTTCAGACACCTCACCATACCCGACGAGCTAAAACAGGGTTCCTTTAACGAGGTGGTAGAGAAGGTTGTTGACCTGTACGTGGAGGAGATAGATCAGGTCAGCGAGAGGTCAGGGGCGCACGTCGTCTTGTGCGCTCCTCCAATTGAACACTTAAAGATAGTTACGCACGTTCCGCACCCGACCGAAGCCGCCGAGCAGGAGGAACCGCCCGAGAAGCGGGAGACGACTTGGTACGAATTTCACGACCTGCTGAAAGCCAAGACGCTCCGCTTGCGGACGCCGCTGCAACACATCTTGCCTGCAACCTACGACGAGTCGAAAGCCGCCGCACTTAAGAAACTGAAGAACCGCTATCAGCAGGATGAAGCCACCAAAACGTGGAACCTGTTCACCGCCATCTATTACAAAGCTAGAGGCATCCCGTGGAGGATGACGAGGGACGTGGCAGACATTAAGACGTGCTACCTCGGCGTGAGCTTCTTCCGCACGCTCGACAAGCAGCGCATGTACGCAAGCTCCGCACAGGTCTTTAATCAGCTCGGGGAGGGCGTCATCGTGCGCGGCGGGCGGGCATACGAGGACACATATCGGCAGATCCATCTTGACCATGATGGCGCGTACAACCTGATTAGCCTCGCTCTGGAAGCCTTTAAGACGGAGCATCGGCACTACCCGGCGCGCGTGGTGCTGCACAAGACATCTTCCTTCACGAAGGACGAGCACGCAGGGTTTATGAAGTTTCTCAAGGAGAAGGGAATTGACTTTGCAGACTTCGTATATCTAACGGATTCGTTCACGCGTCTGTTCAGACCGAAGACGCTCCCACCGCTGCGCGGAACGCTGTGGCACCTTGATGACCACCGCGCCATCCTCTACACCAAGGGCAGCGTCCCCTTTTACGAGACCTACCCAGGCGGCTACCCGCCAAAGACGCTCTACATGGACTGCGAGTACGCCCAGCGGTCTGTTAAAGAGATTGCGCGCGAATGCTTGGCGCTTAGCAAGATGAACTGGAACAATACCAGGTTCGATGGACAGCTACCGATTACCCTTAGAGCCGCCCGACAGGTTGGTTTGATTCTCAAATACCTTGAAGGTGTCCCGCAAGAACACATCTCACCTTCGTACCGATTCTATATGTAAGGAGACAGTTCAAGCGGTTCCCTGAGATAGTAGTCGCGGGGAGTTACAACAATGAGCTTGGGCGAGTATGAAAGTTCGGATGAAACTCTCACGCAGTGGAGAGCGCGCGTCAAATTCCTCAAGCTTCTTCACAATCTGGCGCCCGAGGTAGTCAAAGAGTTATCCAGCACATTGCTGCGCTCCTTCCAAACGGCTAATACAGATGGCACTTACATCATTAACCAATTGGACTTCATAAAAGCCTATTCTGAGGGTGGGCAGCAGTTACCTCAAGCTTATTCCATTGAGTTGATAAATTTTTATCAGGAACTAACTGATTGGGCGAACACCCACTGGCTTAACGAACGTTGGTTGATAGAAACATTGATAAGGGTACTTGAGTGGTGGATCTGGTTTCCGCATGAAACGGGCCAGAGGGTCTGGACACACCTACCAGTTTCGGAAAACTGGTTCGGAGAGGAAGAGCCTTTCCGCTTTGAGCATCTAGAATGGCGTTATCACGAGCTAAAGGAGAGTGAATATCGACAGGTCGTTGAGGAGCATTTCAGGAAGGAACTTAATATTTACCTGAAGCATCGTGCTTCTCAAGCTCTGGCATCAGGAGACCAGCCCGTAAAGCGCATGCGCAAGAGCGGTGATATAGACTTTATCGTTAGGATAGAGTGGTTCGTTCTTTATCAGGTGAGGGGTCTAACAACGCAAAATATTCTTGAGCGCTACACCCGAACACTTCGTGATTCCGCCACGCCTAAACAAGTGAGCGATTCCCTAAAAGAAATGTCCGCGCTTATTGGCTTACCGCTCAGACCGGCACAGCGCGGCAGGCCTAAAAAGCAACAATAAGTGATTTTTGCTTAACGGCTAATTTCTCAGGCGCAAGCAACTAATACTTAGAGCTGCCACAGTTAGTGGCAGCTCTTCTTTTTTAAGGAGAGTGCGGCAAATATGGCTGATTGGATAGGAGGCACAGCATGACGGGGAAGAAAGATAACCCGCTGCCAAACACTCAAATCTCGGCTTGGCGTGCCCTATGGGAGCGCCTACTGAGTTGCAGGAGTGAAGAAATGCCACAGCAAAAGCAGGCCTTAGAGAAAACGAATTTGAACGTAGCCGACGAGGCCATTGAACAATCAGCGGCCCAAAAACATGATTTACACGATGGTGGGTGAGCCATAAGCACTAATTTCTGTCGCGGGCTCGCATAGGAGAAAGGCTGGCTTCTGTAATGAGCAATGAACAAAATATACCGCCCGAGTTGGCACTAGAAATTGATAAGCCGGAGGAAGCAGCGCGCCGCGAAGGCCAGGAGTCTGTTGTTTCGCCAAGTACGTCGGAGCCGATAACGGGCGGTAAGTGTCCCGCCACAATTCGTCCCAAGAGCTTTACCCTCACCCCCCTAAAGGAGTTGCTCAAAGAGCCCGAGGAGAAGGTGTCTTACGTCTTGGATCGGACGCTGCCGCTAGGCGGGTTCTCAATATGCGCCGCTAAGCCTAAAGTCGGTAAGTCCACGCTCGTGCGTAATCTGGCGGTGGCGGTCTCGCGCGGCGAAGGCTTCTTTGGCCGATCCACCATGAAGGGCAAGGTCATCTATCTATGCCTTGAGGAAAAGCGCCCGGAAATGGCTGGACACTTCCGCAGAACGGGAGCAAGTGAGGAGGACATTCTGATACACACGGGGCGCACCCCCGCGCACGCTTTAGAAGCGTTAGAGGCTGTTATACGTGAACATCAGCCCGCGCTAGTCATTATTGACCCATTATCGCGTTTCGTGCGCGTGACGGACTTCAACAGCTATGGGGAAGTAACCCGTGGACTTGAGCCGCTGATTGATCTGGCGCGCTCATCTGGGTGCCACATCCTCGCCGTACACCACAACGGCAAAGGCGAACGCGAAGGCGGGGACGCGCTGCTCGGCTCTACCGGCTTCTTCGGCGCAGTGGACACCCTCCTGACGATGAGGCGGCGCGGGCAGGCGCGCACGGTCGAGACGGTCCAGCGCTACGGCGAAGACATACCCGAGATGGTCGTGCACCTCAATCCTGAGACGGGGATTGTAACGCCGGGCGGCACTGTGCAAACACTTTTGCTTGAGGAGCGCAAATCAGCCGTACTTGAGGCCATCGGCGACGAGTCGTTGACGGAAGGCGACATTAAAGCGCGCGTCGGCGGTAACCAAGCGTTAATTCCCAGAACTGTCCGTGCTTTGGTCGAGGATGAGCTATTACAGCGCACCGGCGCGGGCAAGAAGGGCGATCCCTATCGCTACCTGAAAGTGCAACCAACGGACACCGCCGGAGAGTTAGAAGCTAAACTGAAAGAGTCGGAATAGACGAATTTCTATGCGGTTGTTTCCCATATGGAATTCCTCGTTTCTAGTTTTTCTATATACAGGAAAGCTAGGAAAACTAGAAAACGAGAAAATCGAATATCTCTGCTGCGGTATTATGGCCGGGTGTCCCTTTACCACGTAGTCTGACAGCGCGTTTTAATTTGAGGATGTCATACAACATCTGTTCGTATCTAAGGCGATACAAAGGAGATACTAGCAAACGCAAGGCATAAAGAAAGTATAAGAATTAGCTAAAAAACAAAGAGGAGACTAAGTATTAAATGATAGGCAGCTATTAACGATTTTCACCGTCGCCCCACAGCAGCGGGTTAAAGACGCGCCAACTGGGGTTTGGAGAGGCTGAGCTATTTGCGTCCGCTACTTTTGCCGATGGCTTGGGCATCACTCTCCTTGCGTACTGTCTTTGGTTTACCCGTCGGAGAGATAGTAGAAGTCTTTGGCGGGCGCCCTACAGGTCTGCGGTGAGTGACAGACTCTAAATCCGCTTCGTTAATGACGTAGTCGCGCCCAATCTTCTGGGCGCGGAGCGAGCCGTCTTTAATGAGTTGATGCACGCGCTGCACCGTGACGCCCAAGCGTGCCGCCGCATCTGTGGTAGTGAGCATCTTCATACACTGTCTACTTTAACAAATTCTTGGTCAAGTTCAACAATTATCTGGCAAGAAAATACTTGAAGATGTTATAATATTATTGCGTGGCTAACCAAGGCTTTTAGCTTCGGTATAGCTCACGCACTAAAGCAAAGCGGGGCAGGTGGGCGCGCCAACGCCCCCTACCCCTTCACTCCACCCCTTCCAGCAAGAAAGGTTAGAGCAATGGTTAGACTAGCACAGAAGCACCAGACGGTCGGAGCTAACCTCGGCGGGCTCGGCACCGCCCTCGTCTACGCCCGCGTCTCAACTGCCAAACAGGAGGACGAAGGCACGAGCTTAGATTCGCAGGCGGCTGCCTGCATAGCTTACGCTCAGGGATTAGGTTACAGCGTAAGCCGTGTCATCAAGGAGGCCTTCACCGGGGCAGAGTTATGGGATAGACCTCTTCTCAGTGAAGCACGCGCCGACATTAAAGCCGGCAAGTATCAAGCCCTTGTCTTTTACGCTGTTGACCGCCTTTCCCGCAACGTCGCCCACCTAGCCATCATAGCCGAGGAGACAGAGCGGGCGGGCGCTCAACTCGTCTGCGTTACAGAAAACCTCGATAACACGCCTGAGGGAAAGCTATTACAGTCAGTACGCGGTTATGTCGCAGAAGTTGAGCGTCAGAAGATTAAGGAGCGAACAATTAGGGGCAAGCTAGAGCGCTTGAAGGGTGGGAAGATTCACGGGGTTGGGCCTGAACTCTACGGCTATCGTCGTGATAAGGAGCGTGGCGTGCGGGTGGTGTATGAGCCGGAAGCGCGCGTCGTCCGACAGATTTTTCACTGCATTGCAGTGGAGTCTGCCGGCTCTCTCACAGTAGCCAATAGGCTTACAAGCGAAGGAGTGGCCTCACCTTGGGCGGCTAAAGGTCTGGGTAAGAGCGGTTGGAATGCGACGACCATTCGTAACATTCTACGTAACCCAAGTTATAAGGGCGAAACTGTTCAGTGGGTTCGCCGTTCGATTAAACGTCGAATGGAACCCAGACCCGAGAGCGAGCACATCCATTTGCCAGAGGGGGTTACCCCCGCCATTGTTACGCCTGAGCTGTGGCTAACAGCTCAGCAACGATTGGAAGTTAGCAAGGGAGAGTCGAAACGGAATAAGTCCCGCCCATACCTCTTGCGTGGGCATATAGTGTGCGCCAACTGCGGGTCGAGAATGTACCCAATGCCGATTGGTACGCGTAGGGGAGTCTATCGCTATTACCGATGCTCTACATACATACGCCGTTTCGCGCAGCCATGTGGAGCTTCAGGCGTGCCTGCCGATGCTTGTGAAGCGTGGGCGTGGCAGGAAGTAGAGCACTATTTACAAAACCCCGACCTTATTGAACGAGAGGTTAGACGAGTACAAGCTGAGGGTATAGACTCACAACTTGTTAAGGATAGGGAAGTGGCAAGCAGGGGTCTTGAGCGACACAATCAGGTTGTGCAAAGACTTGCAAAGCGCCTGCGTAACGCAGATGACGAATTAGCTGACATCATCGAGCGTGAGTTGCTACAGGCGAAGCGTGAGCGCGATGAGCTAGTAAAGACGCTTGCCGATTTGGAAGAGAGGATTAGGCGCCAAGAGAGGGTAGTGGTCAATCTTAAAAGCTTACATGACTACTGCCGTGAGGTTGGAGAGCGCCTGTCAACTTTCACGTTTGAGGAGAAAAGGTTAGCTCTGGACGCTTTAGGGGCTGAGATCACTGCGAACGGACGTTGCTGGCAGATGGACACGCTCATCCCTGAATATTTAGAACCAAAAACAATCTCCTCAAACTGTTTACGGAATACCTACACCCTGACTCTAGGTCATCACCCGCCCGACCGAGCGGCAATTGAGGCAAATGTTAGTTGATAGAGGTTAGGTGAATTCAATCAAGAGGTGCAATTGGTTCAAATAAGAAGGGCAGCCATATACTGGCTGCCCTTCTTTTATCCTGAATCTACAGGCACGCATAATATTCTAATGTTCGGGACGGGAAACCTGTTACAGCTTCTACCTTAAAGGATAGGGAATATTGTAAATCTTGACAAACATAGCGGATAGGAATAATGTGCATCCGCTTTACTCAGACTTTCCTAATGATGGCAGCCTTACCTCATCACTCTACATACTTTGAAATCCTGTAAGCTAAAATCCCGGGATAATAATGTCAGTAGACTAAGTCTGTGCTACGCATTGTTCAGAACTAATGTAATTAGTAATTAACATGCGTTAGTAAACTCTGCGCCCACGGAGCAAAAATGGAAAAGACCAGCGTCAGTTGTTTCATCTCGTATTCTTACGAAGATATCCATCGAGATACGCTTGATTATATTGTCCACATTCTAAAAGAACATCTCGGCGAAGGTGCTGAACTTTTATATGATCAGCATCTTAAAATTGGTCATAGCTTCACTGATTTCGTGGCTCTGTTAGGGAAAGTGGATGCCGTAATTATTATCCTCACCCCTTCATACAAACGAAAGGTCTTAGCTAAACAAGGCGGAGTTAGCGAAGAGTTTCGGCTCATCTGGTCTAGATATTCCGATCAAAAATTCGAGAAGGAAGAGAGTGCTCTTAAAATCAGTAAAGAACGATTTGAAATATTACCCATTCTTTTCAGTGGTAATCTCTCCGACTCGATACCAGAAGAGTTATGGAGCATAAAACATTTGGATTTAACCGGCTTACGTGTTCAACGGAAAGCTACCGGCGAGTTCCAGATACCGCTTCAACTACAGAAGAATTACAATCCCCAAACCCAGGAGTTAGCGGCTCAGATTCGTACTCTATCTACTGTTAAGAGCAAAGCCTTCGAAAAATTATCAAGAACATATTACGATAGACTTTTTGTTGATTTAAAAGCAAAGTTTGATGATCCTGTTTTCACAGGCCACGACTATTTAGAAACAATTCTTGTTAAAACATCTACTTACCTTAGAATTGAAAGCCAGCTGGCTTATTTTGTGGTGGGAAGAAAGGGAAGTGGAAAATCAACTCTGACACAAGTGCTTCCCCTAATACACTCAGACAGATTTCAGGGCATAATCAGAATTATTGCTGACGAATTTAATCTTGAATCTTTGTATAGTCTCTACAGTGACCAGCAATTTCGCTCCGATGTAAACGCCGCAGTGCCCAGGGATCGAGCATTCGAGTTTACTTGGGAGGCACTTCTTATTTTAGCAACCATCGAAAGTATCATTAATCTTTCCGAAGATGGTTCGCTCAATTCCATCCAAAAACAATTGCTTGAGCCGATCAACGCTTTTTTCGAAAAAATGAAGGGAGATTCCCAGGAACAGTCTAGGTCTAGCTGGAGGACGAGTGATCTTTTCAACTATGCATTTAATGCCACTATGTTATTTGTTCAGGATTGTATTGACGGCGCGCGATCTGATTCAGCAGTATTCCTGACAGATATCGGCGTCAGATTTAACCGGGAGAGATATCTTATATCTGTATTTGGAACGGAAGCTATTGATAGCTTCCGAATGTTAATGAGAACATTTAATAAGCGCTTTCTTGTAACGCTTGATGGGTTTGATACGGCCTTTGACAGGTTCAGGCTTGATGGCATTCAGTTGCATGATGAGGAAAAGATGCGACGGCGAGCCTATTTTGAGGTTGACTGGTTACGGTCACTGCTTAGCCTGGCTATCCAAGCTCGATCCAAGGGACATGACTACTTCTTCAGTTCTCTTGATTTTTGTATTGCGGCTCCCAAAGACCGTTTTATGGAGGTTATTAGAATCGAGCGCGATAGTTATCGCCAGTGGCAGAGGTGGTGTACTTTGCACTGGTCAGGTATTGAACTATCTATACTGTTACGAAAGAGACTTGAAGTTCTTGCAGGAATCAAGACCAACAAAGAGTTAAGCCCAAAAGAAAGATTGGAGGAAGTGTGCAGGCATAAGCTATTTCGGGATATCCCAAGCATTCTTGAATTTGACTACAATGGAAAGCACTATAAAATGCCCCTCTTTATGTATGTGTTACGACATACTTTTTGGCGTCCAAGAGAGGTTCTGGTTTTCTATTCAGCAATCCTGGCGATTTCAGAGTATATGAAGAGATGGGAGTATAAGATTTCCACAGAAGTGATACGAAGATGTGTGAAGGCAACAACCAGGCAAATTATCGAAAGCGAATTTATAAACGAGTTTCGCTCTACGGTTGTAAATATAGGAGAGATAATTCGGAGCTTCAAAAAAAGTCCAGCCGTTCTCTCATTTGAACGTCTCAGGAAAATTCTCCTGGAAGTGGATTTCAAATTTGCATCAGGGAATATTGAGAATACAGGGTTGATGGAAAAAATCCAATTCCTATATGAAATAGGATTTTTGGGGGTTAAAGCAAATATAGAGCTACAACACAGTTTTGGACTAGATCTCGAACACGCCTTTTACTTTAATGAAGGCTCAACTCTCTTTTTTGGCACCGATGAAGAAGACATAAGAGATTGGGAGTTTTTGATTCACCCGATTTTCTCGGAGTATCTTATGTTAGATACTATTGGGCAGGACCTGACGCTTCAATATAGTTGGGAATATTTACATCAAAGGGAAGCATTCTTTTCAGCTAACCCTAACGCATAAACGTATGTTTAGCTTGAGAGAATGCTCATAAATCTCTGTGGCAACAAAATGTATCTGGAAGTCAACTCATAAATACCTTTTGGTTAATCCTATCTATCTGTATACACTTTTCGTAGAGGCCGCAAAAGGTCATGTTCGAGCGCCACGCATAAATTGATTGAATAGCTAAAGCAGCATTAAACCGTACCTGCCTGCCTGTCAAGATTCGAGTTAACATCTGTTAAAAGTGAAAATATAACCTATCAACTTTCCGCGTTGATGGTTACGCCTGCGAACAGCATTGAGCTGAATTCCGTCGTCGAGATTGAGTTCCTGCCGCGTGCAGTGCCAGCCTGCCAGTTACAGCGGATTGTGCGTGAACCGCTCGACGCGTCGGAAGATGTGTCTTGACAGTGTGGGCAGCGCGCGTCTAAAGTCTTGGCCTCTCATCGCACGGGAAGCGGCTTTTCAGGCGGCGCGACTGCCGATAAGTTTTGTTCCCTCGTTTCCTACTTCAAACCGACAGTTCGGAGGATTCTCTATGAAAAGAAAGTTGATCGCGTCGCTCGCGCTTCTGTGTATGGCGTCGCTGCTCATCATCGCCAGTCCCTCACTCTTCAAACGCGCGCATGCGGAGAACGCGCGGGGCGCGAACGGCGTCGCGCCGACAGGCGAGCCGTTCACCGCGCAAAAGTCTGCCAAAGGCGAGACGCGTTCGCAGCGCGACCGCTGCGCCACGCGCGACCTGGACGAGACGACTGCTTCCGTCTATGAATCTTCGCTCACAGAGTTCAACAACAAGCGCAGCCCTGGACAGATCAGGAAGTCGGGCGCGGTGACGATCCCAGTCTACTTCCACGTCATCAACAAAGGCGCAGGCGTCGCCAACGGCGACGTGACCGACAAGATGTTGCGCGCGCAAATTGATGTGCTCAACGCGGCTTACGCGGGTGCGACGGGCACGGGCGCGGCGAACACGCCGTTTCGCTTTGCTCTCGTCGGCGTCGATCGCACGACGAACCTCGCGTGGTTCAACGCGGGGCCGGACACGGCTGCCGAGCGCGAGATGAAATCCGCGTTGCACACGGGCGGCGCGAACACGCTCAATTTCTACACCAACAACGCGGGCGGCTTCCTGCTCGGCTGGGCGACCTTCCCCTTCTGGTACGCGGGCGACCCGCAGATGGACGGCGTCGTCTGTCTCTATTCGAGTCTGCCGGGCGGCACGGAAGTGCCTTACAACGAAGGCGACACGGGCACACACGAAGTAGGCCACTGGCTCGGCCTCTACCACACGTTCCAGGGCGGCTGCGCGGCCATCAACAACGACTACGTCTCGGACACCCCTTCGGAACGCTCGCCCGCCTTCAACTGTCCCGCAGGCCGCGACACTTGCCCCAAGACCGGCCTCGACCCGATTGAAAACTTCATGGACTACACGGACGACCCCTGCATGTACCGTTTCACCGGAGGCCAATCCGCGCGCATGGAAGCACTCTCGCTACAGTATCGCGGCCTGTGAGTTTTCGCTTGAAAGTTATTCTCGTTAAGAGAGGGGCGTCCGTCGCCCCTCTTTTATTTTTGCGTGGTGCTTGAGACGTTGAAATAGAAGTTATGAAATGTATCAGGGCAGGAGTCGTCCGAGGAGGTCTATGAGCCAGTCGAAGTCTACGGGTTTGGTGAGGTAGGCGTCGCAGCCTGCGGCGAGGGCTTGGGCGCGGTATTCGGTTTCGTGGTGCGCGGTGAGCGCGACGATGAGCACGTCGCGCATCGAGGCGTCGCCACGTATGCGGCGCGTGGCTTCGATGCCGTCAATGTTGGGGAGGCCGATGTCCATGAGGATGATGTCGGGGCGTCCCTCGGCGGCGAGCGCGACGCCCTGTTCGCCGTCCGTGGCTTCAAAGACGCGGAAGCCGCGCTTCTCAAGTTCGAGGCGCATGAGGAAACGCGTGTCCTCGAAGTCTTCCACGACCAGCACCTTGAGCGGCGCAGCGGTCTCGTTGTTGTGTGATCCGGTGCGTGAAGTTTCCTGAGCCACGTGCCCCTCGTCGAAGACGCGCGGGTGACGGGTAATCCGGCGTCGAACGCGCCCGGCGGCGCGACGGATGAAATTGCGCGATTAGTTTTCAACATTTCGACGCCTCCGGTCAACACGCAAACGCGCGCAACGCGAAAAAACTGCGCCCGAAAGACGCAAAGCGTCGTGCAATTCCGCGCGAAAATCGTAATTTCGGCGCGTCACGTGTCGCACCTGAACGCGAAACTTTCATTGTCTACGAAAGTTTTCGTTGACAGTACGAAGGACTTCGTAGTAAGGTGTCGCCCGTCCCGATTGTGAGCAGTTGAAAAGGAGAGCGGTGTATGCCCAAGCGAGGCGCGACGCAGCGCCCGACCGATGCGGAGCTGGAAATCTTGAACGTGCTGTGGCAGCGCGGCGCTTCGACCGTGCGCGAAGTGCATCAGGCGATCAGCCTGACAAAGCCCGCCTGCGGGTACACGACCGTCTTGAAGACGATGCAGATCATGGCGGAGAAGCGTCTGGTCAGGCGCGACGAGAGCCAGCGCGCGCACGTCTACGAGGCTGAGCTTGCGCGCGACGAGACGCAGCGCCAACTCATAGGCGATCTTGTGGAGCGCGCCTTCGAAGGCTCTGCGACGAAACTCGTGATGCAGGCGCTCTCCGCAAAGCAAACTTCGGCGGAAGAACTTGCAAACATACGCGTGATGCTTGACGAGTTCGAGCGAGGTGAATCGTGAGCGGCGCGCAAGCGCTTTTAGCGCACCCGGTCTTTCAAATTCTCGGTTGGACGCTCCTGCACTTCGTCTGGCAGGGCGCGCTCGTCGCGCTTCTCTACGCGGGCGTCAACCTCTCGCTCCGGCACGCATCAGCCAACCTGCGTTACATCGTCGCATGCCTCTCGATGCTCCTCATGCTCGCGCTGCCCGTCGCAACGTTCTTGCATCTCAACTCGAACGCCAAAGTTATCGCATCCGAACGACGCGCGGCGGACGCTTCAGTCGCCGAACCGGCGAACGCGCCTGAGACGGCGGCGGGGCGAGGGGGCGCACAGGTGCGGCTCTACGCGAACCTTTTGATCGTGCCCGACGACGAAGGCGGCGTGTCCGCGTCTTTGCTCGGTTGGGCGGAAGATCGTTTTACGTCCGCTCTGCCGTGGCTGGTGCTGCTGTGGCTGGCGGGCGCGCTCGCGCTCACGCTCAGGCTGGCAGGCGGCTGGGTATTGACCGGGCGACTCAGGCGTGAACCCGCAACACCGCTCGCGCGCGACTGGCGGGAGACACTGGCGCGCCTCGCGCGGCAGTTGCGGGTTTCACGACCCGTGCGTCTGTGCGAGTCTGCGCTCGTCGAAGTGCCGACCGTCATAGGGCACTTGCGCCCCGTCATACTCGTGCCCGTCTCTGCGCTCACGGGTTTGAGCGCGCCGCAACTCGAAGCCCTACTCGCGCACGAACTCGCGCACATACGTCGCCACGACTATCTCGTCAACCTCTTGCAGAGCGTCATAGAGATCATGCTTTTTTATCATCCGGCGGTGTGGTGGCTTTCGGCACGCGTGCGCGTCGAGCGCGAGCACGCGTGCGACGATCTGGCCGTCGGCGCGACGGGCGATGTGCTCGTCTACGCGCGCGCTCTAACCACACTCGAAACTTTGCGCGTCCAGAACTCACGCACGCGGACGCTGGCCGTCGCCGCCAACGGAGGTTCGCTTATGCAACGCATTCAACGCTTGATCAAAACGCAGCCCGCGCCCGTCGGCAGTCGTTCGCCGCACCTCGCCGCTCTCGCAATTGTCGCCGTCGCGCTCGTCGCCGCCATCGCGGGCGCGCAAACTTTCAGTTCGTTGCAGGACAAGAACGCGCGCGCCGCTTTGCGCGATGTTCCGGCGAAGACGAAAGCGAAACGAAAAGTCGCCGTCACCTTCGTGAGCCTGCCAGCCGTGCAGACTTACCACAACCCGCGAGCAGAGAAAGACACGCGCCGCTTGCTCTCCACGCTCGCCGCAAACGACATACGCGCCGTCGGCTTCGTCAACGAAAACCAACTCTACGACGAAGAGGCGGGCGGCAAACTCGACGAAGAACGCGCGCGACTGCTGCGCCTCTGGCTCGACGCGGGACACGAACTCGGCACGCAGACCAGAGAACATTCAAACCTCTACACCACGCCGCTCGAGGAGTTTCAAGCGGACGTGATTCGCGGCGAAGAAGTGACGGGCAAGTTGATGTCGGAGCGCGGCCTGCGCCTTCGCTATTTCAGCTACCCGTTTCTCAACACGGGGCCGAACCGCGAGACGAAAGAGGCTGCGGAGAAGTTTCTCGCCGCGCGCGGCTATCGCATACATCAGGTGACGATTGACAACATGGACTGGCTCTACGGGCGCGTCTACGCGCAGGCTCGCCGCGCCGAAGACGAGGAGACGATGCGGCGCGTCGCCGCCGAATACGTGCCTTACATGGAGCGCATGTTCGAGTATTACGAAGAACTCTCGCGCACCACGCTCGGCTACGAAGTGCCGCAAGTCCTGATGCTCACGGCCAATGCGCTCAACGCGCACAAGATGGATGAGCTAGTTGCGATGTTGAAGCGGCGCGGCTACGAGTTCGTCACGCTCGACGAAGCCTTGCAGGACAAAGCCTACAGCCAGCCCACCACGCGCACAGGCCCATGGGGCATCTCCTGGCTCGAACGCTGGGCGCTGGAAAAGGGTCAGCCGCTCTCGCGCGAACCCGACATCTCCGCCTACATGCGACAGTTCGACATCACGCGCGGCGGGACTGACTACAACAAACAGAGCAAGGTGAAGAACTAGCGACACCGCACGTCGCCGTGTAGAACAAAATTATGAGAATCAATAGACCACGCATCGTCACGCTTCTTGTCATCGCGCTGCTCGCGCTGGCGCAGTTCGGCTTCGCGACGCGCGAGCAACGGCAGTCGCGCGGCGGCAACAGCAAGGGCGCGCACCCTTACGCTTCCGCCGAAGCTATTCCCGCGCCGCGCCTCTTCGCAGAGGGCATCATCAACACGCCTGCGGACGAATACGGGCCGACGTTCACGCCCGACGGGCGCACGCTCTATTTCGCGAAGCGTTCGGCGGACAGGCAGATGGAGCACATCTATGTTTCGCGCTTCGCCGACGGCAAGTGGGGCGAGCCGCAGGTCGCCCCGTTTTCCGGGAAGTATTTCGACAAAGAGCCGTTCGTCACGCCCGACGGCTCGCGTCTCTTCTTCTCATCCAAGCGACCCGTAGACCCCTCGCGCCCCGAACGCAACGACTTCAACCTCTGGATGGTGGAACGCGACGCGGCAGGCGCATCGTGGGGCGAGCCGAAGCCACTCGGCACGCATATCAACTCCGACACTTACGACAACTACCCTTCGGTCGCGGCCAACGGCAACCTCTATTTTTCCTCGACGCGCGCGGGCGGCAAAGGCAGCAACGACATCTACCGCGCACGCCTGACAGGCGGCCACTACGCGCCCGCAGAGAATCTCGCCGCCCTTAACACCGTCGGCTCCGACGCAGACCCCTACATCGCGCCCGACGAGAGCTACATCATCATCTCTTACGACGGCGAAGGCAGTTACGGCGCAGGCGATCTCTACGTCAGCTTCAACGTCGGCGGCGCGTGGACGACGCCGCGCAATCTCGGCGCGGGAGTCAACACGAAGGTCTACGAATACACACCGCTCGTCTCGCCCGACGGCAAGTATCTCTTCTTCAGTCGCGGCTGGGGCGAGATTTACCAGATGGACATAAACGCTCTCCCCTTGAGACGCGAGGCTGCTGACCGCATCGCGTCGGGCGGCAACGCGCCGCGTCGTCAGGTCGCCGTCACGTTCGACGATCTGCCGTTCACGGGCGACGGCGGCAAGACGAGCCTCGAAGACCTACGCGCGTTCACCGCTAAACTGCTCTCGACGCTCAACGCCAACAAGATTCCCGCCATCGGCTTTGTCAACGAGAGGAAACTGCAACGCGAGGGCGAGCGAGAGGCACGCGCCGCACTGCTCAAGATGTGGGTGGATGCCGGACTCGAACTCGGCAACCACACCTTCGGTCACGCGAGCTTCTACTCGACGCCGCTCGAAGCATTTCAACAACAGGTCACGGACGGCGAACCCGTCACGCGCTCACTGCTCGCAGCGCGCGGCATGAAGCTACGTTATTTCCGTCATCCATTCCTCAACACGGGGCCTGACCTCAAGACCAAAGAGGCATTCGAGAAGTTTCTCGCATCGCGCGGCTACCGTGTCGCGCCTGTCACGATTGACAACGCCGAGTGGATTTTCGCGCAAGCCTACACGCAAGCCTTGCAGCGCGGAGACACCGACACGGCGCGTCGCATCGCCGACGAATACACGCCTTACATGGAGCGCATGTTCGAGTTCTACGAGCGCATGTCAATGGAACTCTTCGGGCGCGAGATCGCGCAGACGCTACTCGTCCACGCCAACGCGCTCAACGCGGATCACTTCGGTCGCATCGTTCACATGTTGAAACAGCGCGGCTACGAGTTCGTCACACTCGACCAAGCCTTACAGGATAAAGCCTACGAGCACCGCGACACCTACACGGGCGCGGTGGGCATCTCCTGGCTGCAACGCTGGGCTATAACGCGCGGCGGCAAGTTCAAGAAAGAACCGCCGCTCCCGCCCTACATGCAACAGTTCGACCCCAACGGTAGCGGCACGGATTTCAAAACAAGATAAAGCTAAGGGGAAGAAAGCAAGAGGGAAAAGGGGAAGGGGTAAAGGGTAAAGGAAAAAGAAAAGCAGCACGTTCATCGTGCGTTGCCTTCTTCCACCTTTACCCTTTACCCCTTCCCCTTTTCCCTATCTTTTATGCTCTTCCCGCCACTTCGCCCGTCTGCGTGTTGACGCGCACGAGTTCGCCTTCCTTGATGAAGAGCGGGACGTTGACGGTGAGGCCGGTTTCGAGCGTGGCGCGCTTGGTCGCGCCTCCGGCGGCGGTGTCGCCGCGCATGCCCGGCTCCGTTTCCGTGACTTTGAGTTCGACATACTGCGGGAGTTGCAGCGAGATGGGCGCGCCGTTGTATTTCAGAATTTGCAGCGAGACGTTTTCTTTCAGGTAGCCGCGATCATCTCCGACCTGTTCCGTCGTAAACATAAACTGCTCGTAGCTCGTCTCGTCCATGAAGTGAAAGCCTTCTGCGTCCGCGTAGAGAAACGAGGCGGGCATGAATTGCACGTCCGGCTCTGCAAACTTCTCCGTCGCCTTGAAACTCTTTTCCAGCACCGCGCCCGTCAGCAGTTGACGCAGGCGCGTGCGCACCATCGTCGCCGCGCCGCGAGCAGTGGGCGACGCAAAGAAGACTTCCAGGACAGTGTAGGGCTGCCCGTCAACCGAGATCAGCATTTTTCGTTTCAGTTCATTCGCTCCGACGAGTGCCATTGGTTTATCCTTCTCGCTTGAAGTTCGTTGAGACGGAGTTGAACTTAGCAGTTTTCCACGCCCGCAGGCAAAGACCGAAAGCCGTGTATCTACCGAAACTCTACGCCATCACCGACGCGCGCCTCACCGGCCTCTCGCACGCCGAACAGGTCTCACGCCTGCGCGACGGCGGCGCAAAGTTTATTCAACTGCGCGAAAAGCATCTCTCGCCACGCGAGTTCTACAACGAGGCCGAAGCCGCGCTCGCCATCGCACGCGAACGCGGCGCACGTCTCATCATCAACGACCGCGCCGACATCGCCCTCGCGCTCGGCGCAGACGGCGTGCATCTAGGCCAGGACGATCTCGACCCCGTCGCCGCCCGCCGCCTGCTCGGCGACCGCTTCATCATCGGCTACTCCACGCACACCGTCGCGCAAGCCATCGAAGCCGCGCGCCTCCCCGTAGACTACATCGCCCTCGGCCCCATCTACGACACACACTCCAAAGAGAACCCCGCGCCCACCGTCGGCCTCGAAGCCCTCCGCCGCGTCCGCGACACGATTGATCCAAGCGTCATGCTCGTCGCAATCGGCGGCATCACGCAAACAAACGCCCGCGCCACCCTCGACGCCGGAGCAGACTCCCTCGCCGTCGTCAGCGCCCTCCTCAAAGCACCGGAGGTAATCGCCGAGCTGACGAAAAAGTTTAGGCAGAGTTTGGGTTGAAAAAGTTGAGGTCTGTCGGTCAAATTGAACTGCGGGTTATTATTAAGATTACAGGCTAACCAAAAGTTGTATGGGTGATTGTACCTACACGGCACGTCTTATCATTCTTCCGTATTAGGAAAACATGTCTTCGATCCTAATATCAAACTCAAAATCCTTTGGCCCAACTTCGGTGAAAATACGTACCACAACGGGGAAATCAAGTGTACCAAAAGTGTTGACATCTGAGATGTTCACAATAAGTCGAGTAGCTTCCCATCCATCAGGGGGAACTTGCCCTAAAGGCCCATAAGCATGGAGCATACGTTTGTCAGGCAACTGAATTGGTATGCCTTCATCTTCTATAAGGCCATTTACAATATCTTTGATTTTAAAATTGGATGGAACAATAAAGCCAAAATCACTACCTCCATAACCTTGATAGATACGATTTCCGGCATTGTGTACTGCCAAGTCAAGATTGAAAAAGCAGTTTTCCGGATCAAGATAATGAGTCGGGACAGTAATAGTTTTCCTATCGCTGACATTTTGACCATTAGCATAAACTTCAAGCTTTTCAACTATTGCCTGACGCGCTATTGATGGTAATTCAAGACACCAGCGAATACGTCTTTCCAATTCCTGCTTTAGTTTGATAATGCTGCCACCATAAACGATATGAGGATAGTGCTTAAGGTCAAATGGAATATCATCAACATTCTGTGTTAGCAAAACGACCTGCTTACCCAAGGCATGAGCATATCCTGTTTCGTAAAAAACATTTGGATTTCTAGTAGTAAGATCAGCAACAATTACATCAGCCTTAGAGACTTGATTATATATTCTTTGAAGGATGCTCTCATGGAAAATCTGTTCATCAACACGTTCGCAATACGCACCAGCGGCTTCGCAGGCAGGACGAATGCCGAGAGCATAAGTGTCATCAAACGAAGCTTCGAATGGCATCAGAACAAAGACAAATGGTTTAGGTGAAGTAGAAATATTCTCACTAATCATTTCTTCCCGCCTTTCTTCTTACCTACTTTTGAAACTGCCTCGACTTTAGCCTTTGGCGGTCTGCCAGCTTTACCGTAAACCCTCACAGCATCAAGCGCGTTTTCTTCGATTACATACCCGCCGCCGACGTAAGTTGCTTGTAATTTGCCTTCAGCAATGAGCGCGCGGACGCGTCGCGTGCTGACTCCTAACCTCTTCGCGGCCTCATTTGTACCAAGTAGTTTCATAGAGTCAATATTGTGACATCCGAAAAAATGTTCCGCAAGCGGAAAAATCATGTTGACAGAATATTCTCTCTGCGGTATATTTCTTGTTCACTAGCGAAAGAGAGCCCACAAACAGGCGAGGACTTACCAAGACTGCAATCTCGATAAGCCCTCTACATCAGCAACTGCAAAGGAGCTACTGATGCGAAAAAATGATAACACGGGTGTGTCACCCGCCCGCCAGCAACAGCCACACTTCGGAGAACCCATCCGGCATTGGTCTACCTTAACAATCACGCAAGACAGGGCGAGGGAATTGGTTGACCTGATTACGAGGCGAGAGGACAGCGAGAGCCTAGACGCATTGATCGAGTTGATCTGTGGAGTCATGCCTTACACGCCGTCGGATGATAAGTATGTTTTGGATGAGAGGTTTCTGGCCGGACAAGCCGCGCTGTGGCATGCTTTTGCGGATACGAAACGGGCGGGGAATGAACTTGGCGCGTATGTCGTGGGGTTGCGGTGCGCCGTGTGGGAATAGGTGAGGGGCGAGGCACTACCCGCTCGCGGGTAGTGCCTTGCCCGTAAGTCGCGCGGCATTTCGTGCGGTCGCCTTAACTTTTAGCTTGCGTTTGCGCGCCCGATTTGCGAGTATAAATTTGGTGCAGGCGGTGACTAATTGATCCGCTTGTCGCATCCCGAAAATCCCGCCACCCCGTTGTTCAGACTCTCTCGAACAGATTCCTTCCCAGTCATGGAGCATCCACGCGCATGAGTTTCTTCGATCTGCCGCCGGTTATCGAGCGCATGTTGCTCGTCTCGGACAAAATCAGCGACCTCAACTTCTCGGTCGGCCAGCAGCCGCAGGTGGAAATAAACGGCAAGCTCACCTCCGTCCAGCCGCTCGGCCTGCAAAAACTTTCGCCCTACCAGACCGAGATCATCGCCATGTCTCTGATGGAAGGCAACCCGGACGCCGCCGCGCGCCTCGCCAACTCCGGCTCGGTCGATCTCAGTTATTCGCTCCCCGCCAAGATTCGTTTCCGCGTCAACATCTTCCAGCAGCGCGGCACGTATTCCATCGTCATGCGCGTCATCCCGACCGAGATACCCACGCTCGGCTCTTTGAATCTCCCCGCGCAACTCGCCGATATCGCAAACCTTCGCAACGGCATCGTCCTCGTCACAGGCCCGACCGGCGCGGGCAAAACCTCAACGCTCGCCGCCATCATCGACCACATCAACGAGCATCATCATTATCACATCGTCACCATCGAAGACCCGATTGAGTTCTTGCACCAGCACCGACGCTCCACCATCAACCAGCGCGAGATCGGAACAGACACGCGCGATTTTCCCTCCGCGCTGCGAGCGGCGCTGCGCCAAGCGCCCAAAGTGATCCTCATCGGCGAAATGCGCGACTACGAGACAACAGAGATCGCGCTCGAAGCCGCAGAGACAGGCCACCTCGTCCTCTCCACTCTGCACACGATTGACGCGTCCAAAACCGTTGACCGCATCATCGGTCTCTACCCGAAGAACGAGGAGCAGGTTATACGCACACGCCTCGCGCAAACCTTCCGCTATATACTCTCGCAACGTCTCGTCCCGCGCGCAGACAACGGCGGTCGCGTCGCGGCGGTCGAAATCCTGAAATCAACGCCGCGCACGCGTGAGTATTTGCAGAACGGCGAATCGGAAGGCAAGACCTTGCTCGACGCCATGCGCGACGGCAAGTTCGATGGCATGCAACATTTCGACGGCGTTATCAAAGAGATGATCGAGCAGAAGGCGGTCACGCTCGAAGACGGCCTCGCCTTCGCCACGAATCAAAACAATTTGCTGCTCGAACTCAAAGGCGTCAGCGGCAAAGAAGACTTCATGCACGACGAACCGGGTCGCCCCGCCGCCCCGCCGCCGTCCCGCAACACCCAACGCAGTTCACCCATCTTCGACCTAGTTGAAAAATAGTGACGAGTGACAAGTGACGAGTGACAAGCTAAAACAAAAAACTTGTCTTTAGCTTGTATTCAACTCGTCACTTGTCACTCGTCACTTGTCACTTAAAGATATGGTTATTATTTGCCAGCAATGCACCGCGCGGCTGCAACTCGACGACACGAAAGTTCCTGCGCGCACGTTTACGGTTCGCTGCCCGAAGTGCCAGCACATCATCAACGCGCAACCGCCCGCCGCGCAGGCTGCGGGCGAGCAGCAGGGCGCGCTCGGTTTGAGCGGCAGTTCGTCCACGAGCAATTCGCGTTTCGAGCGACCGCGCCCCGCGCCCGCCTACAAACTTGAGGACGAAGGCGGCGATGCGACCTCCGACGTTGCTGCTCCCGACAAGGAAGATGTCGCGCAGTTGCTCGCGTCCATGTTGCAGCGTGCGATGTCTACGGCGGCTGACGAGGCTTCGAAGACTTCCACGCACCGCCGCCCCTTCGCGCACCGTCGCGCGCTCATCTGCGCTGGCGAGGAGCATCGTTTCGCAGTGGCACGCGCGCTCGTCGAAAACGGTTACGAAGCTTACGTCGCGGAAGACACGACGCAGGCCATCGAGCGCATGCGCGAAGACCACATGGACGTGGTCTTCCTCGATCCGAACTTCGACCCGCAGGAGAAGGGCGCGGCCTTCATCAAGCGCGAAGTCTCCGCGCTTCGTCCGGCCGCGCGCCGTCGCCTCTTCTTCGTACATCTCTCGCCCGACACGCGCAGCGGCGACCAGCACGCGGCCTTCATACATCACACCAACCTGACCATCAATCCGGCGGAGATCGAAGAGATGCCTTACGTCCTCGAACGCGCCATACGCAACTTCAACGAACTCTACCGCGACTTCAACCGCGCTCTGCAAGTCGCAGAATTTTAAGACGCGCTCCGGCGAGCAGAACGCGCGCCGGAAACTTCCGTAACGCTTGTTGACCATTGCCGGATGCCGCTTGTATCTTACAAGGCGGCATCCGGCTCTACTTTTAATGTCCCCACCCGGTCACGAGAAATGAACGCGCTTCCCGCACAGCACCGACACGACGGCCAGCAGCACGGCGCGCACAACAACGCACACACGCACGGGCATTCGTCGCGTGCGGAGCGCAGCCGACGCCGCCTGCTGATCGTGCTCGCGCTGACCGCGCTCTACATGCTGGCCGAAGCTGCGGGCGGCTGGTGGACTAACTCGCTCGCGCTCCTCGCCGACGCCGGACACATGCTCACGGACGTTGCCGCGCTCACGCTCGCTCTGATGGCCGTCTGGTTCGGCGCGCGTCCGGCCACGCCGAGCAAGACTTTCGGCTATCACCGTCTGGAAATACTCGCGGCTCTCGTCAACGGCGTCGCGCTCGTCGTCATGGCGCTGTTGATCTTTTATCAGGCTTACGAGCGTTGGTACACGCCGCGCGCGGTCGAGAGCAACTTGATGATCGTCGTCGCGGTGGGCGGCCTCTTCGTCAACCTCGCCTGCGCGTGGCTGCTGCACGGCGATCATCACGATGATCTGAACATGCGCGGCGCGTGGCTGCACATCATGGGCGACGCGCTCGGCTCGGTCGGCGCGATCATCGCGGGCGTGTTGATGTCCGTCTATGGTTGGTATCAGGCGGATGCGCTGTTCAGCGCGGCCATCGCGCTTCTCATCATCTGGAGCTCCTGGCATCTCATCAAGGAATCAACGAACGTCTTGCTTGAGGGCACGCCCGCGCACATCAACCTCGCGTCGGTCGAAGAGGCCATACGCCGCACGGAAGGCGTCGAGGGCGTACACGACTTGCACGTCTGGACGATCACTTCGGGGCGCGAAGCCTTAAGCGCGCACGTCGTCCACGCGCGCACGGTCATCCAGCCCGAACTGCTCAAAGAGTTGCGCGTCAAACTTCACGACCGTTTCGGCGTCGATCACCTGACGCTGCAAATGGAGACAGAAGATTTCGAGGACGAAACCTTCCACTTCTGCCACGCGGGCACGGCCTGTTTCAGTTCAGAAGGGCGTCAGTAGTCCGTTGTCAGTAGTTCGTTGTCCGTCGTCAGTAGTCCGTTGTTAGTTGTTCTGTTGAATCTTTAGCAACTTGTGTGATTGCCACTAAACAACTGACAACGGACGACGGACAACGGACTACTTACCATCTTTTATGGAAATCAATCTTCTGCTCACACTCGACCTCAGAGAGCAGGCGGCACTACAGGCCGCGCTCGTCACGCACGGCGCGCCGGATCATCTCGTGACGCTCGCGCTGACGGGCGCGTGCCGCATCCCTACGCTTGCAGACGCGCGCCGTCTGCGCCGCTGGCTCGTCGAAGCGCGCTCTGCGGGCGGCGCTGACTTCGCCTCGCTCGCCGTGATCGAATCGGCGCTCACGCGTTTCGGAATCTAAGATAGGGAAAAGGGGAAGGGCAAAGACGGGAGGCAGAAAGGGAATCGCGTGATCTTCCGTTCCACCTTTACCCTTTACCCCTTCACCTTTCACCGTGTGATTTTATGTCGAGTGTCGAACTAGGTTACGGGCGCGGGCGCGTCTCTTTCGTTGACGAAGAGGGACGCTTTCAAGTCCTCGCGCCGACGGGTGACGCGGCGGAAGATGCGCCGCTCTCGGACGCGGAGTTGGGCGCGCTGATTGACGATCCCATTGACTCGCAACCGCTCGAAGACATCATCTCGCCAAACGAGAGCGTGCTCATCGTCGTCTCCGATGCGACGCGCGCGACCGCGAGCGGGCAAGTCGTCAACCTGCTCGTCCGCCGTCTCATCCAACTCGGCGTCGCGCCCAACGATCTGCGCATCATCTTCGCCACAGGCATCCATCGCCCCGTCACTGCGGAAGAGAAGCGCGAACTGCTCACGCCCTTCGTCGCGCAGCGCATACGCACGCTCGACCACAACGCCGACGACGCTGTCGCGCACGTCGCGCTTGGCACGACCGAGCGCGGCACGCCCATCGAACTCAACCGCGCGCTCATAGAGCACGACCACGTCATCATCACAGGCGCGGTGGGTTTCCACTACTTCGCGGGCTTCACGGGCGGGCGCAAAAGCATCTGCCCCGGCCTCGCCTCCGCGCGCACCATAGCCGCCACACATTTGCAGGCTTTCGATTTCGAGACGGGCGGGCGTCGCGCGGGCGTCGGCACAGGGAGGCTCGACGGCAACGCCGTCCACGAAGAGTGCGAGCGCATCGCGGCTGAAATCGCGCCCTCGTTTCTCATCAACACGTGGACGAACGCGCAGGGCAAGGCCGTGCGTCTCTACGCGGGCGATTGGCGCGCGGCGCATCGCCTCGCCTGCGCCGAATACGCAGATGCGCACACGATCCCTATCGCGGAGAAGCGTCCGCTCGTCGTCGCAAGTTGCGGCGGTTGGCCGCACGACATCAACTTGATTCAGGCGCACAAGGCGCTCGACATGGCGACGTATGCCTGCACGGACGGCGGCACGATCATACTCGTCGCAGAGTGTGCCGACGGCACGGGGCGCGCAGATTTTCTACAATGGTTCGACGCCGCTGTAGACTCGCGCTCGCTCGCCGCACGCCTTCGCGAATCCTACGCCGTCAACGGCCAGACCGCCTGGACGCTCCTCTACAAAGCCGAACGCTTCAACGTCCTGCTCGTCTCGAACCTTGACGACGCAGACGTGCGCCGCACGCGCTTGACACCTGCGCGCACGATTGAAGACGCGCTCGCGCAAGCGGGCGGCGACGCGCACGGCTACGTGATGCCCTACGGCGCACGCTTCATGCCCGTCGTCGCTTAAACTAAAAAGAGAAGGGCATCGAGAGAGAATTAAAAGAGAAGGGCATCGGGAGTTGACTCCCGATGCCCTTCGGCGTCGTAGCTTGCGAGATTGTCCCGCTGCCTGCGTCTAATTATCTACGGTCGCCCGCGTCGCGGTCGCGCACGTCGCGCGTCTCGCGTACGTGGACTTCTTGTTTCTTGCGCGGCATCAGGCCGAGCAGTCCGGCGAGACCGAGCAGGCCGAGCCAGCCCCAGTCTTTGTCGTCGTCGCGGTTGTCTCTCGTCACGACGCGGCGGTCGTCGTCTCTCGTGTCCGCCGCGCGATTCGTGTTCGCGTTGTCGTTGGTTTGTGCGGCCAACGGCATCGCCGCGACCGCGAACAGGGTCAGGCTGAGCAGGCCGACCCTCAAGAATTTTGAAAACCTTCCCTCGTTCAACATCAAACAATCCTCCTTGTGATTTGCAAAGCAGCCGAAGCCGCGAAGTTCTAACTAAACATTTTCGAGTCGCGTTAAATATCGAGCAGATCGTCGCCCTGCTGCTGCGCCGACGCGCTCGCGCCGCGCGCCTTGCCCGCGTTGTCTATCGGCTCGACGTTCACGTCCGTGCGGCGCAGCGTTTCGCGCACGGTCTCTGTGCGTTGTTCGACATCTTTGTTGACGACGACCTCTTCGACCACGCGCGCCTTTTTGTTCACGACCAACTCTTCGTAAGCCTCTCTGATCTCTACGAGCGACTCTTTGAAAGCCTCTGACTCCGTGCCGTGAAATGTGTAATCAACCGGACGACGCTCGACGTTGACGTGCTCCTCGCGCAGTTCGACGCTTTCCTCTACGGGCTTCTCCGTCACATGCGTCTCGACGCGCACGCCGCCGCGCTCCACCTCGCGCTTGCCGACCTGCAACTGTTCTTCGACTACGGGGACGGCCACTTGGCCTTGCGTCGCAGCAGCGCGCGGCTCGACCGCCAGACGCTCGTGCTCCGCAGTCACTTCCGACGCAGTAGCGTTCGCCTGATTGCCGCCCGCGAAGGCGTTGTAAGCCGTCTCCGTCGCGTTCGAATCGAAACCGCTCCAGCCTCCTTCGCGCCACTCGGCTGCGCGCTTGTCAATCTCGATCGCGCCGTGTCGCTTCATGATCGCAACCGCGCTGTCCGCCTTGTCGTCCGAAGCCTCGACGCTGATGAGCGTGCCGCCGCGACGCACGCCTTCTGCGTAATAGTTGGCGTCCTCTTCGGGAACGCCGAGGCGCGTCAGGCCGCTAATCAGGCCGCCCGCAGTTGCGCCGATGCCTGCGCCCGCGATGACTGCGGCGAGCGGCCCCGCCGCAAGCACCGGCCCGATGCCCGGAATCGCAAGCGACGTGAGGCTCAACAGGAGACCCGCGAGTCCGCCGATGGCCGCGCCCGTGCCCGCGCCCTTCGCCATGTCCTTGATCTGTTCCTCGCCGTCTTCTTCGACGTAAGCAACCACCTCGCCCTGCTGTTGCCTGTTGTCTTGTCCGTCGATCTTCTTCGACATGACGCTGATGTCGTCGCGCCTGAAACCCTCGCCCAACAACTCTTGCACCACGCTCTGCGCCTCGGCGCGATTATCAAACAACCCGATCACAGTTTTCGCCATTTGTTACTCCCCTTTCAGTTTCTATCCGGCACTCGTCCCGGCGCATGCCGTGTGAAATTTCAACGCGCACTTAAACTCGATTCTTCAATTAGCCCGAACGCTTTTTACTTAACCCAACTCAACGCTCGTCAACTTCCGTCGATCTTCTCGGCGACGGGTTCGATTGCGTCTCATCAATGTCGTCGCCGCCGTCGTCGCCGACGCGTTCGACCACAGCCTCTTCGCTTCTGAGCGTTATGCGCTGCGGTTTGTAAGTCTCGATCTCGCCCTTCGTGATGTGCAGTTCCTCTTTCAGCATCAGGCGCTTTTCGACGACAAGCACTTCTTCCAGTAGCGAGATGATCATCGTGTTGCCGACGTGGCGCACAGGCACGGGCGCGTCAACGACGCGGTTGATCGGCACGCGCTTGACCTGCACCTCCTCGCGCATCAAAGGTTCGTCCACGACTTCCTCGCGCTCATGCACGATCTTCTTGATGCGCACGCCGCCCGTCTGCACCTTCCGCTTCTGCACGTCGAGCGTCTCGGCGATGACCGGCATCACGATGCGTTCCTCTTCGCGTGTGCGATTGGACGTGATGAGAGTTTCGTCGTCCGTGTCGGCGGCAACTGCGCGTTGCTGCGGTCGCGCGAGTTCGGAGAGGCTGAAGGGAAGCGTGAAACTGCCGTCGTCCTGCAAGACGAGTTCGTCCACAGGGACTAAGGCTTGTTGCCCGTTGTCGAGATGAACCAGCACTTCGGGGCGACTGCCTTCACGCATCTCCTGTGGTGCGGCGGCGGCGGTGTCAATGCGCCCGCGCAGGCCGTCGCGGTCTGTGACGATTGCGCTTTTCTGTCTTCCTGCGGCTGCTGTGGCTCTCGTTTGACTCATCGTTCCAATTCCTTTCTCTCACGTTCGGCGAGACTCCGGTTCGTCCTCTCAAAACAGAAATCGCGCCGTCGCGACGATGGAGACGAGCGCGGACAAGATCAAAATGATGACGAGCGGGAGCGATAATTTCGTACGACGCGCCGGACGTTCGTAGACGCCAACCGTGCGGCGCGTCGCCGCACCCGCACGCCGCTCAGTCTCGACCGTTTTCACTGTCTTACCGGACATGCCGCCCCCTTCGCCCGTCGTTGTGTATGATTCCAAGTCGCCGCCGCAATTTCGCAAGCCTCTAGTGCAAGGAGCGTGCCTGAAGGCCGACAGGTTCGCGCGCCGCACGCGTGAGCTGAAGCCGCGGAAGGCTCGTCGTCCTTATATTGTTCGGACTTGGACGCGAACATTTTCGGTGTTGCTTGACGTAACTCAGTTGAGCGAGAGACGCGACGAAGAGTTGCGAGCAGGACGGAGGTGAACTGGATGAGCGTGAACTACAACGCCGGATATATCGGCGATTATTTCGACAACTACGGCGAGCGCGAATGGGCGCGGCTCGAAGCCGACGCGGAGAGCCGCGTGAGTTTTCATATGCATCGCGCGTTTCTGGAAGAATACGTGCGTGCGGGCGATGAGGTGTTGGAAGTCGGCGCGGGGCCGGGGCGGTTCACGATTGAACTGGCGCGGCTCGGCGCGCGTGTCACGGTAGGCGATCTCTCCACAGTGCAACTCGAACTCAACCGCGCGCGTGTCGAAGCGGCGGGGCACGACAGCACGGTCGTCGCGCGAAAAGTTTTGGACATCGTCAACCTGTCGGAGTTGGCGTCGGAGACGTTCGACGCTGTGGTCGCCTACGGCGGCCCGCTCAGTTATGTGTTGGAGCGCGCGGACGACGCGCTCGCGGAACTCTTGCGCGTGACGAAACCGCGCGGGCACGTTCTCTTGAGCGTGATGTCGCTCGTCGGCGCGACGCGGAAATACGTGCCGGGCATCTTGAAGTGGGCGCGCGAGCGGAGTCTGGAAGAAGTTGAATATGTGCTCCGCACGGGTGATCAGGTGGGCGACATCGGCGCGGGGCACGTCTGCCACATGTACCGCTGGGCGGAATTCGAGGCGCTCTTGAAACGTCATTCGTGTACAATCGTCGCCGCGTCCGCCGCAAACTTCCTGTCTGTGAATCACGACGAGGCGTTGCTTGAGACGCAGTCCGATCCGGTGCTCTGGGAAAAGTTCTTGAGTTGGGAACGTGAAGCGTGCAGGCAGCCGGGCGCGCTCGACGGCGGCACGCACATCATCGCGGTCGTCCGGCGCACTTAGAAAACTTTGCGGTAGGGAAGGGAGAGCAAAAGTGAAAGCGATCAATAACGTGGTGCGTCTAGTGCTTCTGTCGCTCGTGTGTGTGGCGGCGGCAAGCGCACAGCAGCCTGTGGAATCAATGGAGCGCGCGGCGGGCGCGGGTAGCGAGCCGCGCGTCGCCTTGACGGAAGCGACGACGGCTTACGACGTGGCGGGGCGCGTCGCGCTCGCAGGCCGTCTTCGCACCACCGCGCTCGCGGGCACGCAGGACGCTCCGGCGCGCAACGTCCTCCTGACAATAGAAAACCGCAGCCAGTTTTTTTACAACTACGTTTCCGGCTCGGCGACCTTTTACGATGCGAGCGGCGTGCGCTGCGGCGAGGGCATGTGGAAAGTGGGCACGCTGGCCGTAGGCGAAACGGCGGAGGTGGACACGCCCGGACTTCGCCTGACCTGCACGCCGACAACCTGGCGCATCGTCGCCATCAACTTGCTGACGCGCTCGACCGACGTGGCGAAACCGGATCAACCCGCTCCCGCCGCGACCGATGCCGCAGCCTCTCCCACGTCGCCGACGGCGTCTAGCGCAGCGACGCCTTCAATGATCTCTCCTGCGAACGCCGTCATGCCGCGCCTCGAAATCAACATCAACGGCAAGACGCTCCCGCTGCAACTCGGCAACCCGCTTGAGATCGTCGTCGGCAACGAGCGCGTACAGATCATCGTCAACCCTGTGCCGTGAGCGTGCAGCGCACTCCTTCGGTGTGGTGCTGTGAAAGCCTTGACCGATACTTGCGGGCGGCGCACAATCGAAGCCTGAACGGACGCCCCCGATAGATAAACGCGAAGCAAAGAGGAGGTGCGGGAACATGGCGGATGACGATGATAAGAGGTGCAAGCACAACCTGTGCAGTTGCGCCGCAGCGAGCGACAGCGACTATTGCAGCGAGTACTGCGAGAACGCGAGCGATACGGGTATCACAGAGATCGCCTGTAGCTGCGGGCACCCCGGCTGCTCCTGAAGATTCGAGGCCATGAAATAGCACGACCCTCAATCGCACCCTAAACGGGCGATTGAGGGTCGAAAATTTGCGTACTCGCTTTCGTCTTCACGCGTCAAATCCGCACGCACGCGCGTTTGTTGAGTTAAAGGCGCGCGCGGTAAAGTAGAAGTCGTTTGTTGACAAGTTGCTTATGAGTCGTCATCACGAAGGAATCACGCAGAGTGGACGCGCGCGCACGGCGGCGTCGGACGAGGATGTGCTCGCCTCCTTGCGCGAGATCGTCGGCGCGGAGAACGTGCTCGTTGACGAGGAGAAGGTCGAGCCTTACGCGGCGGACGCGGTGAAGGAGAAGTTTCCGCCCGAAGCTGTCTTGTTGCCGCAGACGACCGCAGAAGTTTCCGCGATCCTGCGGCTCGCTAACGAGCGCCTGTTTCCCGTGACGGCGCGCGGCGGCGGCGTCGGCTACACGGGCGGCGCAGTTCCGGTCGAGGGCGGCGTCGTCATCGGCACGGATCGCATGAACCGCATACGCGAGATCAACGCAGATGATCTCTACGTCGTCACCGAACCGGGCGTGACGACCTACGCGTTGCAGCAGGCGGTCGAAGCGCAGGGCGTCTTTTACCCGCCCGACCCGGCCTCTTACAAAACCTCTTTCATAGGCGGCAACATCGCGGAGAACGCGGGCGGCATTCGCTCCGCGAAGTACGGCGTGACGAAGCATTACGTGACCGGCCTCGAAGTCGTGACGCCCACAGGCGACGTGATACGCACGGGCGGCTTGACGAGCAAGAACGTCGTCGGCTTCGACCTCACCGGACTCATCTGCGGCTCCGAAGGCATGCTCGGCATCATCACCGAAGCGACGCTCAGACTTTTGCCGCTGCCCGAAGCGACGCGCACCGTGCGCGCAACTTTCAGGACGATGACCGAGGCGTGCGCTTGCGTCCCGCGCTTCAACCGCGCGCGAGTAACTCCCGTTGCGATTGAGGTGTTAGATAGAAACGCCATCGCGGCGGTCGAGACGGAGTTCGCGTTCGGCTTCGGCGCGGATGCGGGCGCGCTCCTGCTCGTCTCTGTTGACGGGCATGTGTCGGAAGTCGAGCGCGACGCGCTCATCGTCGAATCGGTTGTGCGCGAAGGCGGCGGCTTCGACGTGATTCGCTCCGAGACGCGCGAGGAAGAGGAGCGCCTGTGGGACGTGCGCCGCGCGATTTCGCCCGCGCTCAAAAAGTTCGGCACGATGAAATTCAACGAAGACGTAGTCGTGCCGCGCTCGCGCGTGCCCGAACTCATCGCGCGCGTCGAAGAGATCGGACGCGCGCACGACACCTTCGTCGTCAACTTCGGCCACGCGGGCGACGGCAACATCCACGTCAACTTCATGTGCGACCGCGACGATGTCGATGCGATGCGACGCGCGCGCGCCGCCGTCCGCGACACCTTCGCCTTCTCCGTACACTTAGGCGGCACGATCAGCGGCGAGCACGGCATCGGCTACGTCAAAGCCCCCTACCTCGACATGGCGCTCGGCGCGGCGACGATTGACGCCATGAAAAGCATCAAGCGCGCGCTCGACCCGAACGGCATTTTGAATCCGGGCAAAATGTTTTTAAAACAGTGACAAGTGACAAGTGACGAGTGACAAGTTAAAACGAAGAACTTATCTTTGAACTTGTCTTGATTCTTGCTCGTCACTCGTCACTTGTCACTCGTCACTGTTCTTATATGCTTTCGACACTTTTAGAATTACAACGCTTGAAGCGGCTCGACCGGACGGGTTGGGTGTTGCGCGGGCTTGCGCCGGGGGCGGAGTCTGTGGCGGCGCACAGTTATGGTGTGGCGTTCGCGGCGATGTTGCTCGCGGATGAGGTGCGCGCACGCGGAGTTGAGATTGATACGGAGCGCGTGTTGCGCATCGCACTTTTGCACGATCTGGCGGAGGCGCGCACGGGCGACATGCCGCGCACGATGGCTTTGTATTACGGTGCGGAGGCGCGGCGTGCGGCGGAGCGTGCGGCGTTCGCAGACATGATGCGGAACTTGGGCGAGGGGCGCGGCGCGGATTATGGAAAGTTGCACGAGGATTACGAGGCGCGCGAGAGTTTGGAGGCGCGTCTGGTGAAGGCGGCGGACATTGTTGACTTGCTGGCGCAGGCGCTCGCGTTCGAGCGCGCGGGGGCGCGCGAGTTGGGAGAGTTTTGGGAAGGCGCTGAGTCGCGCGACTTCGGGTTGGAAGGCGTGGCGAGAGATGTGGTCGGCGAGATCATCGGCGCGCTCGTCGAGGCGCGTGCGGCGTTCAAGTGATTGAAGGCACGCGCGTGCGGCGTGCGACGGACGATAGGACGAGAATGTTTCATTGGCTGAGGGAAACCATCACGGCGTACATGAGCGAGCGAAGCCTCGTCTGGCTCATTCTGTTCTCGGTCGTCACCTTCGTGACGAGCATCGCCGTGACGATTTTCGTCTTGATCAAACTGCCGGACACTTATTTCAAGGCTTCGCACGGGCGCGAGTTCTGGGTCGAACGCCATCCGGTGCTGCGTTGGGGCGGGCTGGTCGTGAAGAATTTGCTGGGCGTGTTGCTCGTGCTGCTCGGCGTCGTGATGTCTCTGCCGGGCGTGCCCGGTCAGGGCGTGCTGACGATCTTGCTCGGCGTGATGCTACTCGATTTTCCGGGCAAGCGCGGGTTGGAACTCAAACTTGTCAGCCGCCCGAAAGTCCTGCGCACGATCAACCGCATACGCCAGCGTTTCGACAGGCCGCCGCTGCAACTCGATGAGGCATAATGTCGGGGAAAAGGGTAAGGGGTAAAGGGTAAAGGTGAAGACGACGCTTCGCGTTAGGCCGCTTTTTGGTTTCTCCTTTACCCTTTACCCTTTTCCCCTTACCCTTTCTTTGTCAGCGTTCGCGTTGACAAGGGCGGAGTGCTTTGTTAGCTTCGGTTTTTAATTTTCCAAAGGAATATTGCCGGATCGAGTGCTCCGGCGTCGTCGTCCGACACTTTCGATGAATGGTTGCAACTCATTTCGTCTAGGCTCGCGCAGGAAGGCTCGCGCTCTCGCGTTCCTACTCGTCCTCGTGTCGCTCGCGGGCGCGAGCGGGTGCTCAAGATTTTATAAGAGCAAGGTAACTGTGCCGCCGCTGCTCTCGCCGCTCAAAGAGGCCGCGCCCGGCGAACTCATCGAAGTCGTCAATCGCCTGGCGCAGGTCAACAGCTTGCGCGGCAAAATTGACATACAGTTTTTGGACAATTCGTTTGCCCCCTGCGGCATCACCGAGAAGTATCGCACTGCCGAAGGCGACGTGATCTTGCAGCGCAACGGCAAGATTTATCTCGTCATCAACGGGCCGTTCAGCGTCAAGATCGCGGAGATGACTTCCGACGGCGAACGCTTCCGCGTGGCCGTACTTCAAGGCGACGACAAGTACCGCCGCTTCCTCAAGGGCACGAACATGGCGACCTACCAGAGGTTGGACGCCGGAGCGGAAGTTGATTGCGGCAAAGGCGACCAGAAGAAGACCGCACAGATGCAGCAGCGCGCCGCTTCCGCATTCTCCGGCTTACGCCCGCAGCACTTCACGGACGCTCTGCTCGTGCGCCCCGTCGGCGGCGATGCGGACGCGAAGTTGACTTACGTGCGCAGCGAAGCGTTTGCGGAAGACATAGACACGCGACCGAACGCTAAACAGGGCGCGCGCGTCGTGCGCGGCTATTACATCCTCGACGAGATTGCGCCCGAATCCGAAGGGCGCGCGCGCCTGCTGCGCCGCTTCTGGTTCGACCGCTTCGGCGAGATCACTCTGGCGCGTCTGCAAACCTTCGGCGAGCGCGGCGAGTTGACGACCGATGTGGTCTACCGCAATCCGAAGAGTTTCGGCGAGACGACGAAGTACACTCTTCCCGCCGACATAGAGATCACGCGCCCGCAGGATCGCTACTCGTTAAAGATCAGCTACCAGGTGCCCGAAGCCGTCAAAGTGGATCAACAATGGCCGTCCGATGTGTTCGTACTCGAAAACAAATCGAACCTGCCGGAAGTTGATCTCGACGCGAGAAAACAGTGACGAGTGACAAGTGACGAGTGACAAGTTAAAACAAAAAACTTGTCTTCTTGTCTTCAACTCGTCACTTGTCACTTGTCACTCGTCACTGAATTTTTATGGATAGTCTTGTCGCCAATAACATTCGCCAGCGGCCTTTGCGCGCGCTCGTCAGCATCGCGGGCGTCGCGCTCGGCGTTTGTCTGGTGATGCTGTTCACTGGACTGTCGCGCGGCATGTCGAATGATTTGCAGCGGCGTTCGTCGAACTTGCGCGCAGAGATCATCTTCACGCGACCGGGCGGGATGGAGTTGACGACTTCGACGGCGAACTTGAGCACGAAGTACGCAGACGAGTTGTTGAAAATCGAAGGCGTCTCTCAGGCCGTGCCGGTTATTCGCTACATCTTTCAGGGCGGGCGCGGCTTCGGCTTTGAGCAGGTCGAGGGAGTTGACTGGAACGCGTTCGCCGCGATGAACGAGATGCGCTTGGTTGACGGGCGCGCGCCCGAAGCCGTTGACGAGATCGTGATTGACGAGACGAAGGCGCGCAACGGAAACCTGAACGTCGGCGGAACGCTCGCGCTCTTTGGCGGCAAGCCTTACCGCATCGTCGGCATCTATTCGCCCGAATCGGGCGCGCGCGTGAAGATGTCTCTCGCGGCGATGCAGGACGCGCTCGAAGCGTCGGGCAAGTGCTCGTACGTTCTGGTTAAATGCAAAGACGGAGTTGACCCGCTCGCGGTGGTGCAGCGCATCGAGGCGCAACCTTCGACGCAAGGCAACAAGATACAATTGACGCGCGACATCATCACGAACATAGAGAAGACCATTCCCTATCTAGGCGTCTTCCTGCGCGCTCTCGTCGGCCTGTCGGCGATAGTGAGCGCGCTCGTCGTGATGCTTGCCATGTACACGACGATCACGGAGCGTACGCGCGAGATCGGGATGCTCAAGGCGCTCGGCGCGTCGCGCGGCTACATCGTCTCCGTGATCGAGCGCGAGGCATTCGTCATCAGCCTGCTCGGCCTCGTCGTCGGGTTCGCGGTTTCATTCGTCGCGGGCTTTTTGATCAACCGCGCCTACGGGCTGCTTTTTGAATACGGCTGGCGTTGGGCGTTTGTCGCCGCAGCAATCGGAGTCGGCGGCGGCGTGCTCGGCGCGCTTTATCCGGCCATGCGCGCGGCCAATCTTGATCCGGTCAACGCTTTAGCACACGAGTGACGATAAAGCAGTGACAAGTGACGAGTGACAAGTTAAAGCAAGAACCCTTTCTTTAAACTTGTCCTGATTCCTGCTCGTCACCTGTCACTTGTCACTCGTCACTGTTTTTTTATGAAAACTATCCTGCAAGCTGAAAATGTCGAGAAGGTGTACCGCGTGGGCAGCGTGGACGTGCCTGCGTTGAAGGGCGTCTCGCTCGACTTGGAGGAGGGCGAGTTCCTCGCCATCATGGGGCCTTCGGGTTGCGGCAAGTCAACTTTGCTGCACCTGCTCGGCGGCCTCTTGACGCCTTCCGGCGGGCGCATCGTGATTGACGGCGAGGATTTGACCGCCGCCTCCGACGCCAAACGCACAGACATACGACGCCGCAAGATCGGGTTCGTCTTCCAACGCTTCAACCTTTTCCCCACGCTCACCGCCGAAGGCAATCTGCGCCTCGCCGAACGCATCCACGCGGGCGGCAAAAACGGCGGCGACAACTCGGACAGGCGACGCGAGATTTTGAGCCTCCTGAAACTCGAAGACAAGATGCACCACAAGCCGCTCGAACTATCGGGCGGCGAACAGCAACGCGTCGCGCTCGCACGCGCCGTCGTCAACCGTCCGGCCATCATCCTCGCAGACGAACCGACCGGAAATCTCGACTCCGAAAACTCCGCCATCGTCCTCAACATGTTTCAGGAGATGAACTATCGCTTCAACCAGACCATCATCATGATCACGCACAATCCGGAGGCCGCCGCCATGTGCCGCCGCATCGTCCAGATGCGCGACGGACAAATTGTTGCGCCGAACACGGGTTTGCAGGTATAATGTCCGACGGTAGCAGGTGACACGGACAAGGGCACCCTAAGGCTTTTGTCTTTGCCACCTGTTGCTTTTAGGGCAACCCTTTTTTGCCGGTTTGAACGCGAGGCGGTTTTGAAGTTCCTCCAAAAACTCTTTTTCTGGTCGTACGGGCGCAGTACGTGGCAATATGACGTGCTCTGCGTACTAATACTCGCATTTATCTTCCTGACGCCCAGAAATTGGTTTGAAAACAGCGAACGCGGCCACCGCGAGTTGCATCAAAATGGTTCTACGACGGCGACGCGTTTGTTGCTAGTCTGGCCGGAAAATTCTCCGGCAAATCCCGGCACAGCAGAGGTTGAAAAGCGCGTGAGAAGTATCACGAATCGCGCCGATGTGCGAATAACGGACACGCGCCCCGTGAGAGACGCAGGCGGCCAGATCGTCGCCTACGAGGTTGACATAGAATAGGCTTTCTTTATAATCGCTCGGATTTTCAGCCGGGCGAAAGTTTAGTTCCCCTTATCTTTGAAGGAGTTTGCATGAAGAGATACTTGACGCTTGGCCTCGCAGTAGTTTTAACAGCCATCGTTGCACTATCAGCCACCCCCCGCACCGCCAGCGCACAGAGCGCCGGACTCGTCAGTTCCATCTTCTCCAAGATGGAGCGCAACCGACGCGACCTGCGCAGCCTCCGCGCCGGAATCAGCATGGAGAAGTACAACGCGCAGCTTCGCGACAGCGACAAGCGGACGGGCAAAGTGATCTACATGCCCGGCACTGGACGCAACTCTTACGTGCGCGTTGACTGGCAGCGCCCTTCGCAGGAGACCTTAGCCGTCGCCGACGGCCAGTACACGCTCCTGAATCAACGCTTGAAGATGGCCTACGTCGGCGATGCCAACTCGAACCGCAACAAGGTGAGCGGCGTGCTCGGCTTCGGTTTGAGCGTCACGAAGGCGCAGTTGGCGAGCGCGTATGAAGCGCCGCAGAGTGTCTATGAAGAGACGTTGTGGGGCGGCGTGCAGACTACGCACATGAAACTTATCCCGAAGGGCGGCGCGAAATTCTCTTACGCGGAAGTCTGGGTTGACGGGGGCGGCATGCCCGTCCAGACCAAAGTTGTGGAGAAGAACGGCGACTCGACGACCGTGCGCCTGATGGACGTGCAGCGCAACGTGAACATCGCCAAGAGCGAGTTCAAACTCGATCTCGGCTCGGACATCAAAAAAGTTCGCGGCTAAGTTTTCAGACGCTAAACTGTAGCCAAAGGGTTCTGGCTCGTTGAAGACCGGAACCCTTTGCTATTTCTGCCTGTGTCGCGCGAACGCCCCCTCGGTCTTCTTGCGTTCCGGCATGCAGATTTCGTATCTTCTCCCACAAGTCCGTAGAAGGGGCAGAGCACAATAACAAGAAGGGCGCTAGTTGCAGCGCGGGCGCACAACGACGAAGAAGGCGCTCTTTAACCGACGGCCAGATGAAGAGAAGTAATTTCCTTAAACTCAAAGCACGCGAAGCGAGTTTCATCGCGCGCGGTCTGTTATCGCCGAACCATCCGGTGCTCGCGCACGTCATCCCCATGCGCCGCTGCAACCTCGCCTGCGCCTACTGCAACGAGTACGACGACTTCTCCGATCATGTGCCGACCGAAGAGATGCTGCGCCGTCTCGACAAACTCGCCGACCTGAAAACTTCCATCGTCACCATCTCCGGCGGCGAGCCGATGATGCACCCCGAAATTTTCGAGATCATCGCGCATATCCGAAAGCGCGGCATGATCGCCGGTCTAATCACCAACGGCTTCTATCTCACGCCCGAAAAGATCAAACGCTTCAACGAAGCCGGTCTGGAATACTTGCAGATCAGCATTGACAACGTCGCGCCCGACGAAGTCTCGAAGAAGAGTCTGAAACTGCTCGACAAGCGTTTGCAGTGGCTCGCGGAGCACTCGGATTTTCACGTTAACATCAACTCCGTCATCGGCGGCGGCATCAAGAATCCGGAGGATGCACTCGTCATCGGTCGTCGCGCGCTCGAACTCGGTTTCTCCACGACCGTCGGCGTCATACACGACGGGCAGGGAATACTTAAACCTCTCGCCGACGAGGAGCAGCGCGTCTATCGCGAACTCAAAGGACTCGGCAAGCAGGAGTACGCGCGGCTCGGCTGGTTTCAAGACAACCTCGCGGCAGGTCGTCCGAACGACTGGCGTTGCCGCGCAGGTGCGCGCTATCTCTACATCTGCGAAGACGGGCTCGTACACTATTGCTCGCAGCAGCGCGGCTACCCCGGCATCCCGCTCGCCGATTACACGATGGAAGATTTCCGCCGCGAGTACAATGCTGAAAAACCATGCGCGCCGCTCTGCACCGTCGCCTGCTCGCACAAGGTCGCAATACTCGACAACTGGCGCAACCCGCAAAAACCCGTCGCCACCAAGCAGCCGACGAAAGAGTTGAGCGAGACGATCCGCCAAGTCCTCAGCGCGGAATAGCGCGCCGCGAAAACTTTCAAATTTAGTTTAATCCGTAATCGCGCGTTCGATTGCCGTCCGTTTTAACGCGTGCGCTGGCGTGCTTCCGCGCAGCGCGCATCGGGCGACGGAGGAGCGCACGCGCTTCCACGCAAAAACTTTTGATATTCGACTATGGCCTCCGACGGACGACCGAGCGCGTCGAGCGCGTAGGCGATGCGGTAAGGGAGCAGTTCGTCGGGTTCGCCGCCGCGTTCGGCTGCGCGAAACTCAGAGAGCGCGGCTTCCGTCTGGCCGTCTTCGGCGAGTTGGACGGCGAGTAGTTTGTGCGTGTGCGCGTCGTCGGCAAGACGCAGCGCGGCGCGGTAGGCGCGTATGGTGGCGGCGCGTTGGCCGAGCAGCCGCGCGTTTGCGGCGCGCGCCAGATGCGCGTCGAAGCTGTGATAGTCGCGGTAGAAATAGACCGCGCCCGCCAGCAGCAGCGCGAGCGCGTAGAGAAGCGCGAACGCGAAGTTTCTCCTACGCATGACGCGCGAGCGAGTTTCTTCCGGCGATTGAGAGTCTGCCGTTTGAGCGTCTATAGGTTGAGCGTCGGCCTGCTCGTCGGCGTCGTTTGAGATTTGCGCTCTCGTTGCAACTGTGGCGTTAGTTTCTATGTCCGGCGGAGCGGTAGCAGGTTCAATATCGGAATCGGAAGTGGCGGGTTCAACTTCGTTCGTCGCGGCGTCGGGCTTCGGTGTGAAGAGTCGCGCGACGAGATAGAGGGGCAGGAAGATTGGCGTGGACAGGAGCGTGGCAAGCGTCCACGCAGAGACGGCGTAGAGCGGGCGTTGTCGTCGGCGTGAATCGTAGAGCACCCACGCGGAGACGAGCACGCTGAGCGCGAAGAGGAACGGCGGCAGCCACTCGGATATTTCTCCCGCAGAGATTTGCCAGCGCGAAATCAACTCTCGTTCACGGCTGCTTGGTGATGTCTTCGCCGACCGCGTGCAGCGTCATCGAACTCGACAGCCCCAAGCCCGACAATCTTCCGGCCATCAGGACGATGATCTGTCCCTGCTGCACGACGCCCGCTTCCAGAAGCGTGCGGTCGCCCGCGTGGATCATGTCTTCGGTCGTCTGCGGCGGCGGGTAGACGTAAGGCTCGACCGCCCAGATGAGTGCGAGTTCGTTCGTCACGTCGCGCGAGTGCGTGAGCGCCGCGATGCGCTGCGCGGGACGCAAGGCTGACAGACGACGCGCCATCAAACCCGACTCCGTGAAGACGGCGATCACGCTTGCGCTCATCTCCTCCGCCGCGAAGGCCGCCGCCTCGCAGATCGCGCGGCTCACGCGCCCCGATTGTTTGCCCGCCCACTTCGACATCGAACTCGAACCCGTGCTCCGTCCCGTCTCAGCCGATTCGATGATGCGCGCCATCGTCGCCACCGTCGCCACAGGATACTGACCCGTCGCCGTCTCGGCTGATAACATCAACGCGTCCGAGCCGTCCCACACGGCGTTCGCCACGTCCGAAGCCTCTGCGCGCGTCGGGCGCGGCTCGTTGATCATGGACTGCAACATCTGCGTCGCCGTGATGACGAACTTGCCCGCGTCGTTGGCCTCTTCGATGATCCGTTTTTGATAGACGGGGACGAGTTCGACGCTCGTCTCAACTCCGAGATCGCCGCGCGCGACCATCACGCCGTCGGCGGCGGCGATGATCGCGTCCAGATTATCAATCGCCTCCGACTTCTCGATCTTGGCGACGAGCGGGATGTTGCCACCGGCGGCCTTAATCAACGCCTTCGCTTCGAGGCAATCTTCGGCGCGGCGTACGAATGAGAGCGCGATGTAGTCTGCGCGCGCGCGGACGGCGAATTGCAGATCGCGGCGATCCTTGTCGGTCAGCGAAGGGATGGGAAGTGCGACGCCCGGCAAGTTGATGCCTTTGCGTTCGTTCAGCATTCCGCCGTTGATGACGCGGCAGACGACATCCGTCTCGGTCGTGCGTTCGACACTCAGCGCGATTGCGCCGTCGTCCAAAAGTATGCGCGCGCCCGGATGCACGTCGCGCGCGATTCCGGCGTAGTTGGTCGAGACTTCGCGCGCATCGCCCGCGACCGCCCGCGTGGTCAGCGTAAAGATCGCGTTCTCTTCGAGCATGACGGGCTGGCCGCCTTGCAGCACGCCGGTTCTAATTTTCGGGCCGGAGAGGTCTACGAGGACGGCGAGCGGGCGGCGCATGCGTTCGGCGGCGGCGCGTGCGCGGCGGATAGTCTCTGCGTGTTCTTCCTGCGCGCCGTGCGACATGTTGATGCGGACGGCGTTTACGCCCGCCGCAAGCAACGCTTCAATCGTCGCCGGTTCGCGCGAAGCAGGCCCGAGTGTGGCAAGGATTTTGGCTCGTCTCATCTTTTAAATACAGTGACGAGTGACAAGTGACGAGTGACGAGAAAGAAGAAGACAAGTTTTTAGTTTTTAACTTGTCACTCGTCACTTGTCACTCGTCACTGTTTTAATTGTCACTCGTCACTCTTTTCCTCCAATGCTGCTTGCACGGCGCGTTCGAGTTCGGCGGGCATGGTGTCGCCGAAACCGACGAAGCGTTTGACGAGCCGCCCGCGCCGGTCGTAGACGTAGGTTTGCGGGATCGCGGAGTTGTCTGCGAAGAAGAGTTCGGACATTTGATCGTCGGGGTAGCCGAGCGCGTACTGGATGCCGAACTCTTCGATGAAGTCGGGCACTTTGGGACGGTCTTCCGCGCCGCCGACGTTGAGGCCAACGACGTGTAAGCCTTGCGCGCCGTAGCGACGCTGCAAAGCTATAAGGTGCGGCACTTCATCGCGGCAGGGCGGGCAATAGGTCGCCCAGAAATCCAGCACCAGCACCTTGCCCTCGAAATCCGCGCCCTTCGCGCGCCGCCCGTCGAGCGTCGTCCACTGAGACGCGTGTACGAGGTTCACACCGTTCGGCGCGGTCGTAGAAGAAGACGAACCGTGCGCCGTCGCAACCGGCGGCATCGGGAGCGCCGTGCGCGGCATGCGCGTGCCTTGCGGCGTGTCCGTCGCAGTCTTGTTCGCAGACGGCGACGACTTGTTGGCTGTGTAATCGGTATTGCCGCACGCGGCGAGCAAGAGCGACAGAAGCGCAACGAGCGCGCAACAGACGGCTACGGCAAAACGCCCCTCCGGCGTGTAAGAACGTGTTGACATGCTACTTCCAAACTCCTATGGCTGTGGGAGGTGAGCCGTATTCTACACGAAGGCGCAGAAATGATGAACGGAAGACCGTCAGTTGTCCGTTGCATGTGATCGCGTAGCTTGCGCTCTAAAGATTGAGATTCAAGTCGAGTCACGCAAAAACAACTGACTACTGACAACGGACGATGGACTATCTTCGTTCATCATTCATCGCGTCGCCGTTATACTCTGGCTCTTCGAGCGAGGGGCGTTCGTCGTGCGCGGGGACGCGGTAGTCTTCGTCAGCCCAGTGCCCGAAGTCTATCAGCTTGCAGCGTTCGGAGCAGAAGGGGCGATGCGGGTTGTCTTCCCACTGGACGGGCTTTTTGCATTTCGGACACGTCTTCATAAAGCACAACTGAAGGGGACAGGGAAATGGGTAAAGGGTAAAGGAAAAGAAAAGAGCCACGTGAGAGCGTGCGCTGCCTTCTTCATCCCTTACCCTTTACCCATTTCCCCTTACCCTGCTTTTCCTTTTCAAGCCGTCGCCAGCGTCGTGGTGGGCGGCGGCTGCTTGATTAAAATTTTGCGGTCAACGAAGTCGATCATACCCGCGCGGCGCATGTCGTTCAAGCGGACGGTGATGCTCTCGCGCGTCGAGCCGACGATGGAGGCGATTTCGCGGTGTGGCAAGTTGAGATCGATGAGGACGCCGTCCGTGCCCGGTTGCCCGTAGCGTTCGGAGAGTTCGTGCAGGAGTTTTTCGAGTCGCGCCGGAATAGCGTCGAGCGCGAAGTCCGCGACGCGCTGTTCGGAACGCGCTAATCGTTGACCGACCAGACGGAAAGTGTAATCATAAAGCGTGCGGCTTTGAGACATCGCTTCACGAAAATCCCCCACCGGAATCCTTAACAGCCGCGCCTGTTCAAACGCGACGGCGCACATCTGTCTTGCCCCCGAACCGTAGAGCGCGAACTCGCCGAAGAGCGTGCCTGCGGGAAGAATATCAATGACCGCTTCACGATTCGTCTCCTTTTCGCTGCGGCACAGTTTGACGCGCCCGCGAGCGATCAGGTAGAGCGCGTCGGGCGTGTCGCCGTCGCGGTAGACAAAGCGGCGGCGGCGGAAGTCTATGGCCGTTGAGGCGGCGGCCAGTTTTGCTATTAACGCCTCGTCGAGACCGTCGGCGATCTCGGACTGGCGTATAATGTCTGCGCGGTCTGCGACGCTCAGGTCGCAAGCTCTTCGGTGCGGCATAATGGGGGGAACCTCGAAATCAGGAGTCGTCCAAATAGGGAATTAAGTTTCAGCTTCTTCGAGTGGCGCGCAACAGCGAGGGGAGGCGTCCGGGGAAACTGTCAGAAAGTTGATTTAGCGCAAATGGGCAAGAAAGCGTGGGTCTGGCACAAATCCACAAGCGGGCATTCGTTTAAGGCTTATATTTGTTCGACATGTTCTGAAAGGATTCGGGTAAGCTCTTAAGATCGAATGCGGGCTAACACGGCAACCGTCCTTGTTAAAGCGCACTCTAACATGCAAAGGCGGGCGCATGCAAGAGTTGTTTTAGACTCCGAGCCCGGCAGATTAAGCGGGAAAGTATGTTAAGCAAATTTACCGTTCTGGTGGTTGACGACGAGCCGGACAAGCGGCAACTGCTCAAAGTCGCTTTGGAGATGGCGGGCTACACCGTCCACACGGCGAACGACGGCGCGCAAGGGCTGGCGGCGGTCGAGTCGCAAGCCTTCGACCTGATCGTGACAGACGTGATGATGCCCAACCTCGACGGCTACGAGATGGTCAAGCGCATACGCGCCAACCCGCAGACGCGCTTCATTCCCGTCATCATCCAGACGGCGGCCAAAGGCGCGGCGCAGGACGCGCGGCGCGGCTCGCAGGTCGGCGCGATGGGCTACATCACAGACCCGACCGACCTCGATCTGCTGCTCGCGCGCGCACGCACGCTACTCGACTTCAAAAACTATCTAGACTCCTGCGAGGAAGCCGCCTTCACGGATCACCTGACAGGCTTGGCGAACCGCCGCCGCTTCGAGCGGCAACTCGAACGCGAAGTGGCGCGCACGCGTCGCTACGGCCACGCGTTCTGCCTGCTCATACTCGACATAGATCACTTCAAAGCCGTCAACGACACCTACGGGCACGAAGGCGGCGACGAGGCTCTGCGTCGTCTAGGCCACGTCTTGCAGACGGGCACGCGCGGCGTCGATCTGGCTGCGCGCATCGGCGGCGAGGAGTTTGGCATCATCCTCACCGAGACGGATTTCGCGCACGGCCTCGAAGTGGCCGAACGCCTTCGCAAGACCATCGCCGAGACGGACATACGCGAAGCCGGACGCATAACTGTGAGCGTCGGGCTGGCCGAATTCACAGAGCAGGGACGCGACGGGCGCGAACTCTACGCCGCCGCCGATTCGGCGCTCTACGAGGCGAAACGACAGGGACGCAACCGCGTCGTCTCCGCCACAACGGACGCGAACTCCGCGCCCGCGCTCGGCGTATCATAAGAAGGGATGAGGGATGAACGAAAAGCTGTCCGTTGTCAGTAGTCCGTAGTCCGTTGCATGTGGTTATCACGCTAGTTACTAAAGACAGGTTTTGAACAACTGACAACGGACGACTGACTACGGACAGCTTTTAATTCATCGTTCATCCTTTCCTTTGGAGGTTTTCATGGCTGATTATCGGGACAAGTTGGAAGAGTGGAGCGAGGCTGCGCGGCGCAAGGCGCGCGAGTTGGACGAGCGTTACAAGATCAAGGATCGCGTCGAAGAGGGCGCGCGTGTGGCGCAGGACGCGGCGAAACGCGGGGCGACGCGCGTGGTGAGCGAAGCGGAGCGTGCGCGCGCGGAGGCCGAGCGCTTGGGCGAAGAGTACGACTTGCACGAACACGTCGGCGAGGTGAGCGAACAGGCGCGGCGCGCGGCGCAGGAAGCCGAGCGGCGTGCGCGCGAAGCGGGCGAGAAATTGCGCGGCGCGGGGCGCACGGCAGGCGAGCGCGCGAATGAGGTCTTCAGCGGCGCGAAGAAACATTACGAGCGCGCGTCGCGTGCGTACAGCGTCGGTTCGGGCGTGACGCGCGCGACCTCTGCTGCGAGCGCGGGGCTGTTCAAAGCCTTCGACTGGGCGCGCGAGAACCCGAAGCAGGCCGTGCTGGTGTCGCTCTCGATTGCAGGGGGCTTGGGCGCGGGCGCGGTCTTCCCGCGTCTCGACGGCGTGCTCATCGGCGCGCACCCGCACTGGTTCACACATTCGGCGCTGCCCGTCTGGGCGCTCCGGCGCGCGGGCGCGAAGTTTGACAGCTACTTGAGCGAGCGCGAGCGTCTCGTCGCAGAAGGCCGACTCACTGAGGCCGAACAGAAGCGCGCGGAGTTTGAACGCTCAATCGTGCGCTACGTCGGCGCGCCCTTGCTCGGCGCGTTCAGTTGCGCGGCGGGTGTCGCCATCTGTGCGCAAATTTTTCAACCCGGCAACATCGTCGGCGCGCCCATCAGTTGGCTACTCGGCGGCAACCCCGTCCTCGAAGGTATCTGGCTGTTCTCGAATGGCGTCATCTGTTTCCAACAGGGCTACAAATTCTTCATGATCGCCCTCAAAGACCAGCAGGACGTGGCGCGCATCGTCCGCGAGATCAGGGGACTACTGCCTGCGGCAGCGACGGCATAACAGTCGGAAAGGAAAGCACTCACCGCAGAGACGCAGAGAGCGCAGAGGGGGCGCAGAGAAGAAGTTGATCTTTCTCTGCGCCCCCTCTGCGTCCTTTGCGTCTCTGCGGTGAAGTTTTCACTGTGAGAGATGCCAGACGCTGACGGTTTTGTCTTCGCTGGCACAGGCGAACCACCACCCGTCGGAACTGAATGCCACCGAGAATACGTCGTTAGAATGCTGGGCGAACGTCTGCATTAAACTGCCGTCTTCCACTTTCCAAAGCCGGACGGTCACACTTTTATTTGTCTCGGAAGCGCCGAGAAAATTCTGAATAAGCTCTCCGAGCGTGCTCTTGTCTCTGCCACCGCTCAGTATCCACTTGCCGTCGGGACTGAAAGCGACGGAATAGATGTGCTCGGAATCTCCTCCGAAAGAACGCACCAGATTACCGTCGTTAACATTCCAAAGTTTGACGGTCGAATCGTCGCTGCTGCTGGCTAAATATTTCCCGTCTTTGCTGAACACGACGCTCAAGACCGCCTCAGTATGACCGGCAAGTGTTTTGATCAGTCTGCCGTCGCTTACATTCCAGATAATGATCTTCTCGTCAAAACTTCCACTCGCCAGCTTGCCGCCGTCAGGGCTAAACGCGACCGACCAAACATTAAGCGAATGCCCTGCGAGGCTTCGTAATAACTTGCCTTCGTCCACGTCCCACAACTTGACCGTGTTATCTTCGCCGCCGCTCGCGATGGTCTTTCCGTCGGGGCTGAACGCCACAGTCCACACGGTTTTCGCATTACCGGAAAAAGTTTTCAGAAGCGCGCCGTCCGTCACGCGCCACAACCTGACGTTTGAATCGTAAGAACTCGTCGCGAGATAACTTCCGTCGGGGCTGAACGCTAAAGACGTGACGCCCGTAGGGTGTTCGAGAGTGCGAATTGTTTGACCGTCATTTTTTCGCCAGATTTTAACCGCGCCGTCAACGCCCCCACTCGCGAGCACTTCGCCGTCGGGGCTGAACTGAACCTCCCAAAGTCGCTCCGCGTGCCCCGTAAATGTGAGATGATGTTTCGCAATGCCGCTGTCAACTACGACTTGCTTTTTCCATACTTGAAAATAAAGGACGCCGAGCGTTAGCAACAACAGTAAAGTCGCCATCAAGGCTAAAATTCTTTTCCCTCTTCCACGTCTTTTCGTCGCAGATTGCATAGATATTTCTTTCGTTAAAACATTCTACGCGAATCGAACTTCCGATTCGCGCTATTAACTAACGCGCGCAATCCGATTCCATTAACAATTTTGTTCGAGGACTAAACAGGCTTGGTGCGAGTGTGCAGGCCGTGCGCGGCTATGGCTTAAGAGATCGTGATGGGGAACAGGACGAAGGAGAGCAGGAAGACTGCGAGCGTGAGGAGCGCGACGGCGATGCGCGCGTGTCCGAGCGTTTGGCGTTCGTCTTCGGCGCGCGGGTGCGGGACGCGTAGCATGACGAAGAGCAGCACTGCGTAGAGGAAGCCGCCGGGCGAGTTGTGCCATTGCCAGCCGAGCACTGCGAGCGATGCCATCGAGATGAAGGCCGCGCGACCGATCCACCTGTGCGTGCGCACGCCGAAGACTGAGAAGACTGCGTGGCCGCCGTCGAGTTGCCCGACGGGCAGCAGGTTCAAACTCGTCACGAGCAGGCCGATCCACGCGGCGAAGTAGAAAGGGTTGGGCGCGATGTTGGCGAGATGTACGCCGAGCGCGTGTGCGAACAGGCGCAGGAGCAGCGGGTCGTTGAAGGTGATAAATTCGCCTGTCGGCGGCGGCGCGGGTTGCGCTGTGAGAAGCGCGGCGACGGCGACAGGGATGATGACGACGAAACCCGCGAGCGGCCCTGCGACGCCGATGTCGAAGAGCGCGCGGCGCGTCGGGATGGGAGATTTGATCTTGATGAACGCGCCGAACGTGCCCGCGAGAAAAAGTGGCGGCGCGGGGATGAAAAAGGGAAGCGTCGCCGCAACATTGTAGCGACGGCAGGCGACGTAGTGCCCCGCCTCATGCGCGAGCAGGATGGCAAGGAGCGCGGCGGCAAACGTCGCGCCCTGCGTGATGAGTTCGGGATGCGCGAAGGCTTGACGGAGAAGTTCGCGTACGGAGAGAAAGTAATAAACGGGGACGTAAGCGACGTAGCCGAAGACACTAGCGGGCGCGGCGAGGTTCGGTTCAATTTCGGGAAGATTGGCTGCGGCGGTCGCCTGCATGATGCCTGCGAGCGTGGCGGTGATTGCGGTCAACAAAAAGAGCGCGGCGTGACGCGCCCACTCGCGCGCGGTAGGTCGCGCTGCCTGCGGTCTGACCCAAGTTGCGTGGCGATCAACTAAAGGCGGGAGCGGATGAAGCGTCTCGGACATAAGAGAGCAGTGACGAGTGACGAGTGACGAGTGACGAGATAAAAACCGTAAATCGTGAATCGTAAATCGTGAATAGACGAAAGCAGGTTTTATTTCTATTCACGATTTACGATTCACGATTCACGATTGACCTTCTTCCAACTTGTCACCTGTCACTCGTCACTCGTCACTGTCGTATCCGGCGTGTCTGTGTCGTGTCCGGCGTCGTCGGTGTCGAAGCCGTGCGCCTGGAGTTCCTTGCCGGGTTTGAAGCGTATGGTTTTGCCGGTCGGGATGGCAACCTCTTCGCCGGTGCGCGGGTTGCGACCGACGCCGCGCTTGCGCGGTTTGACGACGAAGACGCCGAAGCCGCGCAGTTCGATGCGTTCGCCGCGCGCGAGCGCCTCCTTCATCGAATGAAAGAGCGCGTCTACGGCCTGTTCGGCCTTCATCTTCGGCACGCCCGTGCGATCCGCGACGCGGTTGACGATGTCGAGTTTAATCACGCTTGGTTTGCCTCCGTTCGGTCTGTCGGGCACGCGCCCGAGTCTCGTAAACTATAGACGCCGCTTGATAAACGATAATAGAGACGCGCCGCGAACACTGTCAAGCAATCGCCCGTCGCCCGCCTGTGCGCCCTCGCGTTGACAAAGCGCGCGGCGCGCGGCTAACCTCGAAACACGTCTTAAACGAGTCGCGCGAGAGCACGCTCTTGAGGGACGAGCAACGCGAGATGCCTATGTTCAAACGTCAGGGAGCGCGCCGCAGCCCGCAGTTCGGCGACATCGGAATCGAAGACGATCGCGACATCGAAGTGCAGCGACTCGACCACGAATCGCGCAAGCACTTCTGGTCGGAAGCGCGCCTTCTGTTTCGCGATCTAGTCTTCGCGCTTCTGGTCGCCGCGCTCTTCGTCGTCTTCATCGTGCAGCCCGTCAAGGTTGAAGGCACTTCGATGCTGCCGCGCCTGCACGACGGCGAGCGCATCTTCGTCAACAAACTCGTCTACTATCACTGGCCGAAACTCGACCGGGGCGACATCGTCGTCTTCTGGTTTCCGGACGACCCCGACAAAAGCTACATCAAGCGCGTCATCGGTCTGCCGGGCGAGGTGGTGGAAGTGCATGGCGGGCGCATACAGATCAACGGTCAGGATTTGAACGAGCCTTATCTCGACCCGCAACTCAACGTCGGGCGCATGTCGCTGCCCGCCACGCTCGTCAAGCCGCATTACTATTTCGTGATGGGCGACAACCGCGACAATTCGAGCGACTCGCGCATCTGGGGGCAAGTGCCCGAAAAGTACATCTACGGCAAAGCGCTCCTGCGCTACTGGCCGCTCTCCGAAGCGACCATCATCCGGCACGAGACCGACTACGCGCTCACCGCGCCCACCATCCCGCCGACGCCTTTCGTCGAGCCGTCGGAGGACGAGGAAACTGAGCCGTAAAAGCTGTCCGTTGTCAGTAGTCAGTTGTCCGTTGCATGTGGCTTCCCAAGCGAGTTGCATAAGATGAAGGCGACAACTTGATAAGATACAAACAACTGACTACTGACAACTGACTACTGACGTTTTATGCTCGACTGGTTAAAGCCACTCTTGATGATGTTCTACGCGCCGGTGCGCGCGATGGGCTTGGTGCGCGACCGCGCGCCGCTCGGCTTTGCCGCCCTCGTCGCGCTCCTCGTGCGCGTCGGATACGTGTTCTATACGCAGTGGCTTTATCTGGCCGTGCAGATCGGGATCGGCGGCGCGTTCGTCGGCGTCGCGGTCGTGACGGCGACGGTGGGCAGTCTCCTTCTCATCGCAGTCATCTTCGTTCCTTCTTTAGTCTTCTTCGCCAATTTGTTCGAGCGCCGGGGCAGTTTCAGTTTAGTTCTGCAACAGGAGTTCGCGCCGCTCGCTTCCGCCATCTTCTACGCGTGGATCGCGGCGCACATGATTGCCTTTCCGCTGGCCGTGCTCTCGCGTGCGAGCGGCTTCGAGGCCGACGTGATCGCGCAGAGCCAGCAACTTTCCGAAGCCTTCATCGCGCAGCAACAACTGCCGCCCGAAGCCGTCCAGCAGATACGCAACCCGCAACAGTTCGCCAGCAGTTTCTCGCTGATGCTGATGCTGCCGTTCTTTCTCGTCTGGTCGCTCGTCGCGGTGCGCGAAGTGTTTCGCGTGGCGTGGCTGCGCGCCGTTGCGGCGGTCGTCGGGGGCGGGCTGGTGATGTTTCTCGTCTCGCCGCTACTCAGGCAGATCGGCGGGCTGCTCACCTCGCCGTTCCTGCTCGTAATGCTCTTTCTACTCTTGCGCGGCTACTTCACGGAAGTCATGCGCACGCAGCGTGCGCGCGCCTCGTTTCGACAGAACCTAGAAGCCGCGACGCTCAACCCTGCGGACGCCTCCGCACATTACAACCTCGGTCTTATACACCTGCAACGCAAAGAACTCGACGAGGCTAAAGAGCGTTTCACGCGCGCAGTAGAAATTGATGCAGACGAAGTGGACGCGCATTTCCAACTCGGTCGCATACATCGTATGCAGAACGATCTGGCGGGCGCGATCAGTCGCTTCGAGCAGGTCGTCGCGCGCGACGACGCGCACTCGCAGCACGAAATCTGGCGCGAGATCGGCGCAACCTACCTCGCCGCCGGTCAGCACGAGGACGCCTACGACGCGCTCGCACGCTTCCTCGAACGCCGCCAGAGCGACCCCGAAGGTCTCTACCTGATGGGGCGCGCTCTCTCCGGCATGGGACGCACGCGCGAAGCCGCCGACTCCATGCGCGCCTGCATCGAAGCCGTCAAGACCGCGCCCGCTTACAAATATCGCGCCGAAAAACGCTGGCTCAACGAGGCGCAACAGTTCTTGCGGACGCAGGCTTAAAAGCTGTCAGTCATCAGTCGTCAGATGTCCGTTGCATGTGAGCGAGCGGCTAAAGACAATCTTGAACAACTGACAACAGACTACGGACAACGGACAAAGATCAAATTATGAGTGAACTCAAACCGGCGCTTCTTGCGCTCGAAGATGGACGCACCTTTCGCGGTCGCTCGTGGGGTGCGGAGGGCGAGGTGTGCGGCGAGATGGTCTTCAACACTTCGATGGCGGGTTATCAGGAAGTCTTGACCGACCCGTCATACGCCGGACAGATCGTGTGCATGACTTATCCGCTCATCGGTAACTACGGTGTGAACGCGGCGGACGCTGAATCGAGCCGCCCCTGGGTTGAAGGCTTCGTCGTGCGCGAGGCAAGCCGCACCATGTCCAACTGGCGCGCCGAAGAGACGCTCGACGCTTATTTGAGGCGCTGGAATATCGTCGCCATTGACCACATAGACACGCGCGCACTCGTTCGCCACATACGCGACAGGGGCGCGATGCGCGCGTGCCTGTCAACTGTGGACTTGGATGTGGAGAGTCTGGTGGCAAAGTCGCGCGCGTCCGAAGCGATGGAGAACAGGGAACTGGCGAGCGTTGTAACGACCAAAGAGTCTTACACGGTTGCGGCGGATGGCACGGAGCGTTTCCACGTCGTTTGCTACGACTTCGGCGTGAAGATGAACAGTTTGCGCGAGTTCGCGCGGCTCGGTTGTCGCCTGACGGTCGTGCCCGCTTCGATGTCTGCCTCGGATGTGCTGGCCTTGAAGCCCGACGGGATTTTTCTCTCGAACGGGCCGGGCGATCCGGCTTCGATGACACAGGTGGTCGAAGAGATCGCGCGCGTCGCAGGATCGGGCGTGCCGACGTTCGGCATCTGCTTCGGTCATCAACTGCTCGGTCGCGCCTTCGGCGGCTCAACCTACAAGTTGCGCTTCGGCCATCGCGGCGGCAACCAACCCGTGCGCGAAGAGGCGACGGGCACAATCGAGATCACCTCGCACAATCACGGCTTCGCCGTCCAGGCCGACACGCTCCCGCCCGACGTTGAAGTCACGCACATCAACCTCAACGACAACTGCGTCGAGGGAATGCGCCACAAAGAGTTGCCCGTCTTCTCCGTCCAATACCATCCCGAAGCCGCACCCGGCCCACACGACGCCGCGCACCACTTCCGTCGCTTCATCGAATTGATGGAACGGACGGCGAAGCCGGTGTAAATGCAAGACGCAATGAGTAATTGACTAATTCAGAAAATGTAATACGCCAGACTATATGTGGCCGAGTAGAACACTACTAATCCTAACAACCGTTCGGTGACTGTTACCCATCTGTAAGCAGGCGACATCTCCCACCCCCAGTCCCGCACCTTGGTTACGTCTATGACGGGAATAAAGGTGTCAATGCTGTACATCAAGGAGAATAGGAACAACGGCTTCTTAGGCTTAGGCGATTTTTTGTCCTCTCCGGGGACAAAGGGGTCTGCGATGAGATAGATTAAAGCGAAGAGAACAATCACAAACAACCCGGCTATCAGAGGACGGTAAGGAGATGTGCCGTACCGATTAGGTAAGCTGAACAACTTGGCTTCAAACCACTCGATAGAGCCGCGTTCCAATCGAACGCCTTCCGTGCCGAGCAAATTGATTTCGTAATTCACCTTATTAGCATCGCGTTCGTGACCGAGTGCGCTAAAGTTGTTTCTCCAGAACTCAAGCTCTCTCTGAACGTCTATCAAATTCCGCTTTTGAGCGTAAGCCTTATCTCCGCCCCCCAGGTTAAGCGCATCTTCGTTTTTCATTTCTTCCAGCCATCTGTCTCCAAACTGCGCCCAGTCAATCCTGATCGGCTCCCTGCTTATCAACCTCGTCATCGTGATACTGGTCTTCTGCAAGTCCGTGTTGCCGAAATCAACTATCTTCTCGAACTCACACTTTCTCAGTTCAAAATTTCTGACGTTGAGAATGAACCAGACCGAGCCGTTAAATTTACAATTTGATATTCTCAGGCTATCGCTTTCCAATTCATAGAAATCAACGTTCTGTTTGAACTGACAATGATCGAATTTTATTGATTTGACGTGGCCGTTAACATTTACATCTTCCTCGAAAATCGCGTCTGTGAATATAACCTCTCTGTCGGGAAGTCCTGAGATGTTTAAAGTCCCTTTGACGGTAATCTTTGGCGGCGGTTTTATGCCCTTCCCCAACTCCTTTATCAATTGTTCAGCCGGATAATCCTGTCTGTCTTTGTCCGTTGAAATGGTTCCGGTATTTAAAGTATCAATCAGACGAGCCTGTGGTTTCGCTGGGGGGCTTGTGTTGGAAGAAGGTGTCTGCGCGGAAACTATTGAGAAAGGGATGCAAAGGGCGACTATGAAGCAAAGTATTCTCATGGGGGTTCTCAGCTTTCAATGTACGAGTCTGCAAGTTGACGAAAGACTATGAATAGAGCGGAGCAGTGTTTCTTACGAGCCTTCGGGATCAAAGGCCGCCGTTCTGACAGGTTGTTCGGGAGAGTTGAACTCGATCACCTCGTTTCGGCGTATCCTTACATATGTCTCGACAACCGGATCGAGATAGAGCCAGCCTTTAACGTTTGCCCTGCAATTTTGGTTTCGGGTTTGCCGGAGCGACAGGAGTTGCCGTAGCGGCGGGCGTCGTCGTCTGCGGCGCGGCGGCTTCGTCGGGCTTGAGTAGGGTGGCGACGATGCCTTCGTCTTTGCCGCGATGTTCGAGCCAGTGGCGGTAGCCGACGGAGATGATGGCGATGACGGGGATGGCTAGGAAGATTCCGGCGACGCCCGCGAGTTCCGCGCCGCAGAGGATGGCGAGGATGACTGCGAGCGGGTGCAGGTGTATGCCTTGACCGATGATGCGCGGGTAGGTCACGTAGTCGTGTATGACGCGCAGCACGGCGAGGAAGATGAAGACGACGAGCGCCTGAGAGGGCGAGTGGAAACTCGCCACCGCCACCGCCAGCACGCCGACCGTGAGCGGCCCCGCGAGCGGGATGAATTCCAGAAGCCCCGCGATGATGCCGAGCACCAGCGCGTAAGGCACGCCGATCAGCATGAAGCCGATTGTGCAGATCACGCCGATCAGCAGACACGCAATGAGTTGCGCGCGTATGTAGGCGGCGAGCGTGCTGTTGACATCTTGGAACAGTTCGTCGCCGCGCCAGCGTATGCGCCCGCGCGGGAGCATCTGCAAGGCCGAACGACGGAAACTGTCCGCGTCTTTCAACAGGAAAAAAGCGAGGATGGGTATGAGTACAAGCCATGGTGCGTAACCGAGCGCGAAAGTCGCCGTCGTCACGGCGGTGTTCTGCACGTACTCGCCGACCGTGTGGATTGTCTCCGAGATGGTCGCCCTCACAGACTCGCGCGCGGGCGCAGGGATGCGCTGGTAGATGCGCTCCAAACTCTGCGCGCGCTCCGAGATGCCCTTGTAATAAGTCGGCGCTTGCTGGCCGAGTCCGGTTAACTGTTCGCCGACCTGCGGCAGCAGTAAGTAGATCGTGAGGCCGAGCGAGCCGAAGATAATGACATAGACGACGCCTATGGCGAGCGTGCGCGGGATGAGATGCTGGCGTTCGCGCCCGCGCCCGCGAAATCTGACGGGGCGGTGTACGAGTTCGACGAGCGGCGCGATCAAGTAAGCGAAGAAGATTGAGAGCACGAGCAGCAGGATCACGCCTTCCAGCATGTACAGCGCCCAGATCAACGCCGCCACGCCGAGCACGATCAAGATCAGGCGCAGCACCACGCGCGTCTGCGGCCAGGACGCTTCCGCCGCCGCGACCGCCGCCGTCTCCGCGACTTCCGCCACCTCTTTCTGGTGCTCGCTCTTTCGCTCAGCCATAAGGATTAAGGGATGAGGGCAGAGGGATGAGGGATGAATAAGAAATAAAGAATTGATTCATTAGTTCATTGTTTCATTGAATCAATGAACTAATGGATCAATGATTCAATTCTTATTCATCCCTCATCCCTCATCCTTTTCTTCAGTCGTCTTCGATCTCGTATTCATAATGTTGCAGGTGCGGGGCGGAAGGCTCCCAGACGAGGCCGCGCCATTCGTCGCTGGCGTTCATCAGTTGGAGCGCGGCGAGCGGTTGCGCCGGATTGCGCTCGATGCGCAAGACCTCCGCCACCGCCGACACCTTCGGCGCGCCCTCGCGCATGACGGCGATCTGCACGCGGCTGCCCACGTCCGGCAACGTCTCCAAGTGTACGAGCGCGCCCATCGGCCCCACGTTCGTCGTCTGCCCCTCGACGATGACGTGCTCGCCCGATGCGCCGTCATCCCACTCGGCGCGCACCGGCAAACTGATCACATAACGCGGCCCCGTCCGCTGCTCGGTCGTGTGGTGTTGAGACATAAGCGAAACCAGTGACGAGTGACGAGTGACAAGTGACGAGATAAAACCGTGAATCGTGAATCGTAAATCGTGAATAGATAAAAACCTGCTTTCGTCTATTTACGATTCACGATTTACGATTCACGTCTTTTTCCTGTCACTCGTCACTCGTCACTTGTCACCTCCTTTCTATTCTTCTTCCTGCGCGCGCAGTTTTTCGAGTACGGAAAAATCTTCGAGCGTCGTCGTGTCGCCAGCGACCGCGCCGCTCGAAGCGATTTCGCGCAGCAGCCGTCGCATGATCTTGCCGGAGCGCGTTTTCGGCAGCGCGTCCGTGAACCTGATCTCGTCGGGACGCGCCAGCGCGCCGATCTCTCTCGCGACGTGGCGGCGCAACTCCTCTTTCAACTCGTCCGAAGTCTGCCGCGAGCCTTCGAGCGTGACGAAGGCGACGATGCCTGAACCCTTGAGTTCATCGGGTCGCGCGACGACAGCCGCCTCCGCGACCGCCTCGTGCGAGACGAGCGCGCTCTCGATCTCCATTGTGCCCAGACGATGCCCGCTTACATTTATGACATCATCAACGCGCCCCATTATCCAGTAATAACCGTCCGAGTCGCGCCGCGCGCCGTCGCCCGCGAAATAGACGCCGTCAATCTCCGACCAGTAAGCCGCGCGGTAGCGTTCATCATCATTCCAGATCGTGCGCAGCATCGCAGGCCAGGGGCGTTTGATGACAAGATAGCCGCCCTGTCCCGCCGCCGTCACCGCCTCGCCCGTCTTCGACATAATGTCAACTTCGATGCCGGGCAGCGGCCGCGTCGCAGAGCCGGGCTTTGTAGGCGTCGCGCCCGGCAGAGGCGAGATCATGATGCCGCCCGTCTCCGTCTGCCACCACGTATCGACAATCGGGCAGCGGCCACGCCCTACGACTTGCCTGTACCACATCCACGCCTCCGGGTTGATCGGCTCGCCGACCGTGCCGAGCAAGCGCAGACTCGACAAGTCGTGTTTCAAGACCCACTGCTCGCCCCATTTGATGAAGGCGCGTATGGCTGTGGGCGCAGTGTAGAAAATGTTGACGCGGTGGCGTTCGACGATTCGCCAGAATCTGTCCGGCTCAGGCCAGTTCGGCGCGCCTTCGTACATCAAGGTCGTCGCGCCGTTCGAGAGCGGGCCGTAGACGACGTAAGAGTGACCTGTCACCCAGCCGATGTCCGCCGTACACCAGTAAGTGTCTTCGTCGCGCAGATCGAAGACCCACTTCGTCGTCAGGTGTACCCAGAGCAAATAGCCTGCGGTCGTGTGCAGGATGCCTTTCGGTTTTCCGGTCGTGCCCGACGTGTAGAGGATAAAGAGCGGGTGTTCGCTATCGAGTTGCGCCGCCTCGTTGTCGGCTGACACGGTCTCGACGAGTTCGTGCCACCAGTGATCGCGCCCCGCCTGCATTTGAACTTTCGATCCCGTCCGCCGCACGACGATGCAATGCTCGACGCTCGGCGTCTGTCTGAGAGCCTCGTCAACCGTCGCCTTCAACTTCACTTCCGCGCCGCGTCGCCAGCCGCCGTCAGCCGTGACGACGAGTTTGCAACTCGCGTCGTTGACGCGGTCAATAATTGCGTTTGCGGAGAAGCCGCCGAAGATGATCGAGTGAGTTGCGCCGATGCGCGCGCAGGCGAGCATGGCGATGGCGAGTTCGGGGATGAGCGGCATGTAGAGCGCGACGCGGTCGCCCGCCTCGACATTCATGCGCTTGAGGACGTTGGCGAAGCGGCAGACTTCCGCGTGCAATTGCCCGTAAGTCAGCGTGCGCTGTTCGCCAGGTTCGCCCTCCCAGATGATCGCGGCCTTGTTGCGCCGCCAAGTGGAGAGATGACGATCAAGACAGTTGTAAGAGATGTTCGTCTTGCCGCCTGTGAACCACTCGGCGTGCGGCGCGTCCCACTTCAAGACCGTGTCCCAACGCTTGAACCAGTGAAGTTCTTCTCCGGCCAATCGCGCCCAGAACTGTTCGGGCGCGGTGCTCGCCTCGGCGCAGAGGCGTTCGTAGTCTTCTAAAGATTTGATGCGCGCCCTCTCGGCGAAACTAGCGGGCGGCGGGAAGACGCGCTCCTCGTGCATCACGGATTCGATGTTCGTCGTCGAGGAAGACATAAACTCTGGCTCGCGCTCTCCTGTCGAAAAAGTTGGCGGCGCGCAAACTGTACGCGCCTCGATTTGAAAATTACGCTTCCGGTTAGCGTCCTGTGTATCACAGAAACGCTCGACGCGACAATGACTGTGCGGACTCCCACGCGTCGTGCCACGCGCGCCTTCAACTTCGCCTGCGACGGTCTCACCTTCGGCTTGTCTGTCGCAAGCCTCTCCGTTAAAGTACGCCCGATCACGTACACACCGAAAGAGAACTCGAAGAAGCACATCATGAAACAGTCGAAATCTTTTCGCCGCCCCGCGTTGGCCTTGTTCCTGCTCGTCGCCTTCGTCTCGCCCGCGCTCCCGCAGAGCAAAGAGACGACGAAGAGCGTGCCCGTCACAGACACGTTGCGCGCTCCGAACGCCGCGTCGTCAGAAGCGCGCGACGAGCGTTTGTGGCAACGCGCGCTCAAACTGCAACGCTCCTCAATTGTCATTGACACGCACAACGACATACTCTCGTTCATGTTCGACGAGAACTACGACATCGGCACGTCTTCGGTCGGCAAGTATCACACGGACATCGCGCGCATGAAGGAGGGCGGACTCTCCGCAGAATTTTTCTCCGTCTACGTTGATCGCAGCTATGCCGCGAAGGGCGGCGCGGCGCGGCGCGCGATGGATTTGATTGACATGGTCTATCGCGCGGCGGAGAAGCACCCGAACGATCTCTTGATGTCGTATTCAACTGCGGACATACGGCGCGCGAAGAAACAGAAGAAGATCGCCGCGCTGATGGGCATCGAGGGCGGCCACGCGATTGAAAATTCGCTCTTTGCCCTGCGCGACTTCTATCGCCTCGGCATACGCTACATGACCCTGACGCACAACAACACGAACGACTGGGCGGACGCCTGTTGCGACACTGCGAAGCACAACGGCCTGTCGGACTTCGGCAAGGAAGTCGTGCGTGAGATGAACCGCATCGGCATGTTAGTTGACATCTCGCACGTCTCCGACAAGACCATGTCGGACGTGCTCGACATCTCAACCGCGCCCGTCATCGCCTCGCACTCTTCCGCGCGCGCTCTGGCCAACCGACCGCGCAACATCCCGGACGACCTGCTGCGCCGCATTGCGAAGAACGGCGGCGTCGTGATGATCAACTTCTACCCTGTCTTCATAGACCAGAAGGCGATTGATGCGAGCGCGGCGCGCGATGCGCGGCTCAAACCGGAGCGCGACCGGATCAACGAGCAGTTCAAAGATGATCCGAAGCGGCGCGAAGAAGAGTTGGACAAGTTGAACGCGGCGAACCCTCTGCCGCCGACGCCGCTCTCAGTCCTCGTGGATCACTTTGAACACGTGGCGAAAGTCGCCGGAATTGATCACGTCGGCATCGGCTCGGACTTCGACGGCGTGCCTTATCTTCCCGAAGGCATGAAAGACATCGCGCAACTCCCGAATCTCACCTATGAACTCCTGCGTCGCGGCCACAGCGAGAGCGACGTGCGCAAAGTGCTCGGCGAGAATTTCCTGCGCGCCTTCGCCGAAGCCGAACGCGTCGCCGCGCGCGCCAACGGCGGTCAGGTCAGCCGCGAGGGCAGCGTCCGGCGGATAAATTAAGGGGAAGATTGTCAGTTGTCAGTAGACAGTTGTCCGTTGTTTAGTGACTATCAAGCAAGTTGCTAAAGATCGTCTTGAACAACTGACAACGAACAACTGACAACGAACAACTGACAACGGACGACTGACAACGGACGACTGACAACGGACAGTCTTTACACAACAATGCGGCGTTGATCTCTTGAAGATCAACGCCGCGTCAGTTTTTGAGTGCGAGGGTTAGTCGCAGTTTGCGTTTAGGGCTTGTGGAGAGTTCCGGCCTTAGCTGCCTGAGCCGCCACCCGAACCGCTACCGCCGCCCGAGCCGCCACTACCAGAACCGCCGCTGCTGCCGCCCGAGCCACTTCCGCCGCCCGAACCGCTGCCGCCGCCGGAGCCACTGCCGCCACCGCTGCCGCTTCCACCACCGGAGCCGCTGCCGCCACCCGAACCGCCGGATGTGCCGCCACCGCCGCCGGAGGAACCACCGCTGCCCGAGCCGCCACCGCTCCCGCCCGATCCGCCGCTGCTGCCACCGGAGCCACTGCCGCCGCCAGAGCCGCCGCTACCGCCTGAACCGCTGCCGGAGCCGCCGCCGCTGCCGCCCGAGCCGCTACCGCCGCCCGAACCGCCGGACGAGCCGCCGCTACCAGAGCCGCCGCCCGAGCCACTGCCGCCACCGGAACCGCTGCCGCCACCGGAGCCGCTACCGCCGCCTGATCCTGATTCGTCAATCATCGCAATCTATCCTCCCTGTTTCGTCTGTTGAGGGTTTGCGTGTATCAATGAACGCGCACAGGGCTGCCGACAGTTTGTGTGGAAGCCATGCGCATCCATGCGAAAATTCTCTTGCTAAACCAATAATTCATCAATCGGCGTGCCGTGCGCCGCGCGGAGAAACGTCTCGCGCGTTTATTCCGATTTACCCGAAGTTGTGAGAAGTAAACACGTTAAACCCGCTCGCGCCTGACACCGGACGCAATATAAAAGTCGTACACACGCTTCTAAAAATAATACACGCTCCCGCGCGTCGCTTCGTCCAGTGCTGTTTGCGTTCGGATTGCGCACGCCGCCGGTCAAACTCGCCGTGCGCGCGTGCTATAATTTTTCTTCTCCAAATGAAGCGCGCAGGAATCTACATACATATCCCGTTCTGCCGTTCGCGTTGCTCCTATTGCGACTTCGCCACCGGACAATACGAAGGCCAACTCGCAGAGCGCTACGTCTCCGCGCTCGTCTCCGAGATTTCAACTTTCCAACTCGCGCCGACGAAAGACGCTCAGACCGACGACTCCCGTGCCGGAGCGGTCTGCGACGTTGACACGATCTACTTCGGCGGCGGCACGCCCTCGTTGCTCACGCCCGCGCAGGTCGAGCGCATTTTGTGCGCGGTCGGCGAGCGTTTCCGCGTCGCGCCGACGGCGGAAGTGACTCTGGAGATGAACCCGGGCACTGTGACGCCTGAGATCGCCGCAGGGCTTCGCGCCGTCGGCATCAATCGCGCGAGTTTCGGTTTGCAGACTTTCGACGACGAGCAACTCCGCCGTCTCGGTCGCACGCACACGGCGAACGATGCTCGACGCACGCTCTCCGTTTTGCGCGAAGCCGGATTCGACAACGTCAGTTTTGATCTCATCGCGGGGCTGCCCGGTCAAACTCTGGACGAGTGGGCGCGCAACATGGACGAGGCGCTCGCCCTGCGCCCCGCACACCTCTCGCTCTACCTGCTCGAAGTCCACAGCGGCACGCCGCTCGCCGCGCAACTACGCGAGGGGCGCTGGCCGCAGCCCGACGCGGACGTGGCCGCAGAGATGTATCAATTGCTCATCGAACGCACGCACGCCGCAGGCTACGAGCACTACGAAATTTCCAACTTCTGTCTCGACGGGCGCGAGGCACGCCACAATTTGAAATACTGGACGAACGCGCCCTACTACGGCTTCGGCTCGTCCGCGCATTCATACGACGGTGCGCGCCTGCGCTGGTCGAACGAACGCGACGCCGCGCGCTACTGCGAACTGATCGAAACGGAGGGCAGCGCGCGTGTCGAAACTAATGAACTGAGCACGCACGACGCGGGCGCGGAAGCGCTCTTTCTCGGCCTGCGTCTCATGCGTGGCGTTGACCTCGAAGCACATCGCGCAGAGTTCGGCACGGACGTGCGACACGAATACGCCGCAGACCTCTCGCGCTTCCGCGACGCACGCTTGATCGAACTCGACGGCGACCTTCTACGTCTCACACGCTCCGGCGTGCTGCTCTCAAACGAAGTCTTCGCCGCGTTTGTCTGAGATGGATAAATACAAACATGACAAGATAGAAAACAGGATACAGGCGGCTTTTATGAAGTTGATCGATTTACGCAGCGACACCGTGACGAAACCGACGCCCGCGATGCGGCGCGCGATGAGTGAGGCCGAAGTGGGCGACGACGTGTACGGCGAAGACCCGACGGTCAATCGCTTGCAGGAGCGCGCGGCGGAGTTGTTCGAGAAAGAGGCCGCGCTGTTTGTGCCGACGGGTTCGATGGGCAACCAGATCGCCGTCAAGTTGCACACGCGACCGGGCGCGGAAGTCGTCATCGAAGAACGCGGCCACATCTACAACTACGAGATGGCCGCGATGTCCGCCATCTCCGGCACGCTCGCGCGCCCCGTCAAAAGCGCAGACGGCAGCGGCATCCTCGCTTGGGACGACATCAAAGCGGCGATTCACGCTAACGACGCGCCCTACTACGTCGCACAGACCGGACTCATCGCCTTAGAAAATTCGCACAACCTCGCGGGCGGCACGCTCCTCACGCGCGGGCGCACCGAAGAGATTTGCGAAGCCGCGCACGCGCTACGCATCCCCGTACACCTCGACGGCGCGCGAATTTTCAACGCCGCCGCCGCATTAGGTGAGACGGTCGCCACGCTCGCCACGCCCTGTGATTCGGTGATGTTCTGTCTGTCGAAAGGCTTGGGCGCGCCCGTCGGCTCGATGCTTCTGGGAAGCCGCGCGTTTATTGAAGAGGCGCGTCGCTGGCGCAAACTTCTCGGCGGCGGGATGCGACAGGCGGGCGTCATCGCCGCCGCCGGACTCGTCGCGCTCGAAGAGTCGCCCGCAGGGTTGCACGAAGACCACGCGAACGCGCGCCGTCTGGCCGAAGGCGTCGCCGCGCTCGAAGGCGTGCGGATTGACCCCGAACAGGTCGTCACCAACATCGTCATCTTCGACATCGCGGGCACGGGACGCGCCGCCGACGAAATCTGCGCGCGCCTGCACACGCACAATGTCCTCGCCTCCGGCTTCGGCTCATCCATACGCATGGTCACGCACTACGACGTGTCGCGCGCAGACATAGAGACAGCCATCGCTGCCCTCAGCGACGTGCTGCACAAGGGATAGAATACTTGTCAGTTTGTCAGTAGTCCGTTGTCAGTTGCATGTGGCTCTCACAAGAGTTGCTAAAGATGGAATTGTTCAACTGACCACAGACGAAGAACAACTGACAACTGACCACGTACAACTGACAGCTTTTATGAAACTCATCATCGCTATTGACGGCCCTTCGGGCGCGGGCAAGTCAACGCTGGGGCGCAGGCTCGCGCGCGAACTCGGCTTGCTCTACGTGGACACGGGCGCGATGTACCGCGCCGCCGCGCTCGCTGTCGTCGAAGCGAATGTGAACGCGACGGACACGGACGAGGTGGCGCGCGTCGCCGCACGCGCGCACATCGAACTTGCGGGCGATCCTGACAATTTGCGCGTCCTCTTGGAAGGCCGCGACGTGTCCGCAGAGATTCGCACGGAGCAGATCACGCGCCTCTCTTCCGTCATCTCCACGATCCCCGAAGTAAGACGCGACCTCGTTCGCCGCCAGCGCGAGATGGGCGAGCGTGGCGGAGGCGTCGTCCTCGACGGGCGCGATATCGGCACGGTCGTCTTCCCCTCGGCGGACGTGAAATTCTTCCTCACAGCCGTCCCCGAAGAACGCGCCAAGCGTCGCTTCGACCAAGACCACATCAAAGAACCGGAACTCACTTTTCAGGACACGCTCGCCGACATCAACACGCGCGACGAACGCGACTCCACACGCGCCGACTCGCCCCTGCGCATCGCCGAAGACGCCATCGTCATAGACACCACAGACCTCTCCGTCGAACAAGTCTTCGCGCGCATGCTCGAAGTCGTCCGCGAGCGGCAGCAGCCCCGCAATTCAGCTTGAGTATGGTCGCGATAAGCTACATAATTCCGCATTAGGAGGAAGCTATGAGCGAGAAGTCTACGCAAGAAACACCGGATGCGCGCTCATTTGAGGAGCGCATCTTCGCCAGATTCGATAGCCTCGATACGCGCTTAGACAATTTGGACGGGCGACTCACCTCGCTTGAAGATAAAGTTGACGCACGGTTGCGCGAAACGCGACCCATCTGGGAAGGCGTGTTATCGGAAATAAAGTCTATGAATCGGCAAATGCGCATGTTGCACGAAGACGTTCTTCGCGTGCGTGTGGATCATGAAGACTTGCGAGAACGCATCTCGAAACTCGAATCCGAGCCAACTCGTTAACTGTCCAATCAACCCTGTTTCTTTTCCCACTTAAATGTTCACAGGCATCATCGAAGAATTGGGGCGCGTGCGAAGCCTTGAGAAGCGCGGCGAGGGCGTGCGCATGACGGTCGAGGCGCGCGTGGTGACCGAAGGGACGCGCGAGGGCGATTCCATCTCGGTTAACGGCGTGTGTCTGACCGCGCTCGACGTGGGGCGCGACAGTTTCGCGGCCGACGGCTCGCGCGAGACTTTACAGCGTTCGACTCTGGGGAGTTTGCGCGCCGGATCGCCAGTCAATCTTGAGCGCGCCGTGACGCCTACGACGCGGCTCGGCGGCCACATCGTGCAGGGGCACGTTGACGGGCGCGGGCGTTTCCTCTCGGCGGAGGAACACGGCGGATCGTGGACGGTGCGGATCGGTTATCCGCCGGAGCTTGCGCGTTATCTGGTCTTCAAGGGTTCGGTTTGTGTAGAAGGAATTAGTTTGACCGTCGCCGCGCTCTCGGACGACTACTTCGAGATCGCCGTCATCCCGAAGACGTGGGCGTTGACGAACCTCTCGCACCTGCGCGCAGGCGACGCCGTCAACCTTGAGGCCGACATCATCGCCAAGTACGTCGAGCGCATACTCTCGGTCGGCGCGCAGCAGACGGACACGGCGCAAGCGTCGGGGCTGACTTTAGAGAAACTTGCCGACCTCGGTTACAGGTAGGCAACTTTTACTGCCGGAAATTCCTTCCAACTGACACGGCTACGCGGCGTCCCCTCTCCGCTCGTCTCCTCTCTCCTTTTGTCTTTCCCGTAAATTCGCGCGGGGCATCCGGCTTGCAACAAAATTGTGAGTCGCAAAAATGACGGCTTTCGGTTACCATAACCGTCGGTACATCACTCCCCGATAATTCAGTTGCCGAAGTAGGACGAGAATGCCTTTTTCCTCCATCGAAGAAGCCGCCGCAGACATACGCGACGGGCGCATGGTCATCATCGTTGACGACGAGGATCGCGAGAACGAGGGCGACCTCGTCTGCGCCGCCGAGAAGATTACGCCCGACATCATCAACTTCATGGCGACGCACGCGCGCGGCCTCATCTGCATGCCCCTCACAGAAGAACGCTGCGACGAGTTGCACCTGACGATGCAGGTCGCCGACAACACCTCGTTTCTCGGCACGGCCTTCACCGTCTCCATCGAAGCCAGACGTGGCGTGACGACCGGCATCTCCGCCGCCGACCGCGCGACGACCATCCTGACCGCAGTTGATCCGAAGACGAAGCCCTCCGACCTCGCGCGCCCCGGCCACATCTTTCCCTTGCGCGCGCGAAAGGGCGGCGTGCTCGTACGCCCCGGCCAGACGGAAGCGAGCGTGGACATGGCGCGCATCGCAGGACTCTATCCGGCGGGCGTCATCTGCGAGATCATGAACGCCGACGGGACGATGGCGCGCCTGCCCGAACTGCGCGAGTTCGCGCGCCAGCATGATTTGAAGATCATCTCCGTCGCAGACCTCGTGCGCTACCGCATGCGCAAAGAGACGCTCGTGCGTCGCGCGGCTGAGGCCGAGATCAACACGATCTACGGTCGCTTCCACGCCGTCGCCTTCGAGAACGTCGTCAACTCCGAAGTGCATCTCGCGATGGCGATGGGCGAGGTTGAAACCGTTGAACCCGTGCTCGTGCGCGTCCACACGGCGAACATCACGGGCGACGTGTTCGGCTCGCTCATGGACGACACGAATTTCCAGTTGCACACGGCCTTAGAGAAGATCGCTGCGGCGGGGCGCGGCGTCGTGCTTTATCTGAAGCAGCACCAGCACGGCCTAGACCTCATGCACCAACTACGCACCTACGCCCTGATGCACGAACGCCAACTTACCTTCGAGGAGGCGAGCGTCGAGACGGGCTACGGCGCGAACCGCGACTACGGCGTCGGCGCGCAGATTCTGCACGAGTTGGGCTTGCGCCGCATCATGTTGTTGACGAATCATCCCCCCAAAGTGACCGCGCTCGAAGGCTTTGAACTCGAAGTCGTCGGCCATGTCCCGCTCGGTTCGCCGGCGAAAGAAACGATGAACGAAACAGTGACTAAAACAGTGACAAGTGACGAGTGACAAGTGACGAGCCAGAACTGTTCTCGTATTTATCTTGTCACTTGTCACTCGTCACTTGTCACTCTGTAATGCCTTATGCCTGTTGACGACAGGGACGAACGTTCCAACGGGGAATCACCTGAAACAAACGAGACTGCGACGACGGCGCGCGACGAGCGCGCGGGCGACGGCGCGGGCGCGTCTCCTGCGGCGACACCCGCCGAGCGACGCCGTTGGCGTCGCTACGTCAATCGTCGCAACGCCGCGATCACGGGCGTCGCCATCGTCGCGCTCGTCGTCCTACTCGTCGTCGTCGCGCTGCTTCTCTACCGCACGGGGCGCGTCGATAATTTGATCGCGCAGCAGATCGTTTCGACGCTTCGCGAATACAACATCCGCGCAGAGATCAAGGAGTTCCACACGAAGTTCGGGCCGCGCACGGTCGAGATGCAGGGGCTTGACCTCTACGACCAGACGACGGGCGAGAAACTCGGCCACGTCGAACGCGTCCTCGCCACCGTCCGCATCGAAGACATGTATGCGCTGAACCTCCGGCGCAACGTCAACCTCGAATCGCTACAGATCGAAGGCTTGGAAGCGTGGGTGAAGTTTGACGCCGAAGGGCGTTCCAACTTCCGTAACATCACGCTCCCGCCGCCAGCCGAAAACCAGCGCATCACCTTCTCTTATTCGACTGCCAAGATCGAACTCCGCAACGGCGTCATTCACTACGGCGACGAGCGGCACGAACTATCGGGCGAAGCGCGAAATTTGATGGCGACCATCGAGCCGGACGATCCGAACGCGCCCGCAGAGAGCCGCATGAACCGCGTCCACGTCGCGCTCTCAAATTCCACTTTTACCTACGACGGCAAGCCCATCAACGACATCGGCATCGAAGCGCGCGCACGCATCAACCAGACGCGCGCAGAGATACAGGAGTTGACTTTGAAGTCGCCCGTCGCCGAAGCGCGTCTCGAAGGCACGATGGACGATTGGCGCAACCTGCGTTACCAGATGAAAGTCACGTCCTCCGTCGACCTCACGCAAATCTCTACGACCTTGCAGACGGCGACGCCCCTGCGCGGCGCGGGCAAGTTCGAGGGCACGGTCAAGGGCGAGGGCGACAACTTTCAGGTTGACGGGCAGATTCAATCCGACGCGCTCGCCGCCGGAAACATTCGCCTCAAGGGTTTGAACGCAACCGCGCGCGGCACGTCGCAAGGGCTGGAGCAATACGAAGCGCAAGGCCGCGCCGTCGCGGAGATGCTCACGGCGGGCAACTTCCAGTTGAATCTCATACAGGTGCGCGGCGGCGTGATGGGCACAGGCACAGACTTCCGCTTCCTCGGCGAACTCCGCGCGGCGGCGGCACGCTCCGGCGCAACTTCTATCGCCAACTTGATCCTGAGCGACGCCGAAGCCGAATACCGCGACGGGCGCATCAGCGGCAACCTCCCGCGCGTCGCGGCGGGCAACATCAAAACGCCGGGCGCGACCATCGCGGGCGCGCAAGCGTCAGGCGTTCGCTTCAACGCATCCGACGACGGTAAGACTTTTGAAGGCTCTGCGAACTCCGTGAGGGCGGGCGCGGTGACGACTAAGGACGCGCGCGTCGGCGGCGTGACGGCAAGCGGCATCACGGCTGTCGGGCGCGACGGTGTAACAAACGTCGTCGCGCGCAGCGTCGTCGTGCGCGGCGCGACGGCTGCGGGCGCAACGCTCGGCCAGATCAACATCGCGGGCGTGCGTCTCGCCATTCAAGACAGCGGGCGCGTGCAAGGTTCTTCGGGCGACATCAACGTCGGCACGGTCGCCTTCAAAACTGGCAACGCGAAGACGGGAACGACCGACGGGCGCGCCGACAACGTGCGACTCGCGCGTCCCGCGTTCGTACTCGAACCTTCGGGACGCTATCGCGCGAGCGCGGATTTGAGTCTCGGCGGCGGCGTGCTCGGCGACATCGCGCTCGGCGCGGCGCGCAGTTCGGTGGTCGCGACGAACAGCGAAATCCAACTCAACAATTTCACAGCCGAAGCCTTGAACGGTCGCGCGCAGGGCAACGCCGTGATCAGCACCGTGCGCGGCGGCACTTCGCGCGTCAACGCCGCGTTCGATGGCTTAGACGTTGGCGGCCTGCTCGCCGTCGTGACCGGACGCGCCGTGCCGATTGCGGGCGCTGCGACAGGCACGGTCAATCTCACGATGCCGGGCACGGACTTTGAAGCCGCGAGCGGCACTTTGAACGCGCAGTTCACGGGCGAGACGGGCAACGACGCGCAGGGGCGCACGCCTCTGACGGGCGAACTCGCCGTGCGCGCAACGCGTGGCAACTTCCAGTTGGAGCGCGCGAATCTGCGCACGGGGGCGAGCGAGTTGACAACGACGGGAGACTTCTCTTTCAAGGGCGACTCGAACTTGAATGTCAATCTCGCGTCCGCCGATGCGGCGGAACTCCAACGCGTGCTCGTCGCGTCGAATTTGATTCCGTCGCTCGAAGAGACTTTGACGGATAACAACGTCGGCCTCGCCGGTCGTCTCGAATTCAACGGCACGGTTCGCGGCCAGCTCGATGCGCCGTCTGTGTCCGGTCGTGCCTCGCTCGCCTCGCTCCTCGTCAACGGTCGCGATCTCGGCGCGCTTACCGCCTCCATCGAATCGACGCCGACGAAGATCAGCGTACCTGACGGACGCCTCACGCAGCCCGACGGCGGCAACGCACAGTTTGCGCTCGTCTACCCGCTCGACAACTCGAACGACGGCACGCTCGAAGCGACGCTCGAACGCATAGACATCGGCAGTCTCCTCGCCGCATTGCCAACATCGAAGCAGACGAGTTTCAGTTCGCAACTCGCAACCGTCGGCCCGACTTCGGGGCGCGTCAGTGTGCGTGGCATCCCAGGCGCTCTCAGCGGCAACGCGGACATACGTTCGGGGCCGGGCAGCATCAACGGCGAACCCTTCGACGAGATCACCGCCAAAGCGACTTTCAGCGGCACGACCGTCAACCTCGACAACCTCGACGCGCGCTTCCGCGCCGGACGCGTCACGGCCAAAGGCACGTTCGACACGGAGACGCAGGCGTTCGATATGCAGGCGCAAGGTTCGGGCGTGAGTCTCGCCGCGCTCGCGGGGCTTGCGGGCGGCGCGTCGCCGCAACTCTCCGGCACGGCTGATTTCACCGCGACCGCCAAAGGCATCTTCAGCGACCCGCGCAGCTACGACGTGCAGATCGACGGGCAGGGGCGCGACGTATTGATCAACGGGCAGAGCGCGGGCACGCTCGCCATCGTCGGGCGCACAGAAAATCGCAAGTTCAACCTGCAACTGACGACGGGCATACTCGGCCAGCCGCAGGTCGTGAGCGCCGTCGTAGACCTCAACGATGAAGACTTGAACACGACGGTCGAGACGACGCTGACGAATCAGGATTTGACGCAACTCTTCGCCACGCTTTTGCCGAACTCAAACGTGCGCGTGACGGGGCGCGCAACGGGCACGCTCAAAGCGAGCGGCAAACTCTTTGGCGAAGACGCCGAGGGCGTGCGCGCGTTTTCATTCAACAACATTCGCGGCAAGGCCGAGTTCTCGCAACTCGTCTTGCAGATCGCGGACGTGCAACTCGTCGCCACCGATCCGCTCATCGTGCAGTTTTCGCCGAACGAGATCGTGTTCGACAAGACGCAGTTCACAGGGCCGGGAACAAACGTCGTCTTCGGCGGCTCGGCTGCGCTCGGCGCGGGAGGCCGACAGAATTTCACTATCGTCGGCGATCTCAATTTGCGCGTTCTGAACGGCGTCTCACCCGACATCTTCCTCGCGGGCACGTCGCACCTTGAAGTGCGCGTCGCCGGATCGTTTGAAGACCCGCGACTGACGGGCACGGCTTCGGTCGCAGGCGCGTCCTTCTCGACGCTTCTGACCGATCAACGCCTGACCGTCCAGAACATACAGGGCAGCGTGCGCTTCACAGCCGACCGCGCGCAGATAGATTCTCTGACGGGCACGCTCGGCGGCGGGCGCTTGAGCGTGTCGGGCGGCGCGCTCCTCGCCGGTTTCACGCCGACGCAGTTTCGTCTGAGCCTTCGCGGCGAGAACGTCACCGTGCCGCTGCCGCAAGACATACGCGCGACCGCCGACGCCGATCTCATCCTGCAAGGCACTGCGCAGGCGCAGATTCTCTCCGGCCTCGTCAATCTGCGTCGCGCCGAGTACACCGAAGACATAGAGATCGCGGACTTCATCAATCGCCGCCGCGAAGCCACCATTAGCGAAAGCGGTGGCGGCGACGGTAGCGGCTTCGGCGGAAACCTACGGCTCGACCTTCGCGTCGAAGGGCGCGACGCGCTCGTCGTACGCAACAACCTGGCAGACCTCGTCGGCTCGGTTAACTTGCAGGTTCGTGGCTCGATGGAAGAACCCGTCATCGGCGGTCGCATCACGGTCGCGCGCGGCACGCTCAACTTCCGCAACGACCGCTACGAATTGACGCGCGCCTACATTGACCTCCCTGCGCGCGCCGACGCCGATCCCATCTTGAACATTCAGGCTGAAGCGGAGATCAAAGGCTATCGCGTCATCGTCGGACTGACGGGGCCGCTCTCTTCGCCGAACGCCGTTGTCAGAAGCGACCCCGCGCTTCCGCAATCGGACGTGGTTGCGCTCATTACGACCGGCGACTTGAACCGCAGCGAGGAAGGCGGCGCGACGCTCGCGCAGACGGGCTTCGGCACGGCGACGAGTTTGTTGACCGACACGCTCATCAACAACCCCGTGCAAAAGGCTACGGACAAGTTGTTTGGTCTTAACCGCTTCGAGATCGATCCGTTGATTGCCGGACGGGGCGGTGCGTCGCCGACGGCGCGTTTGACGGTCGGGCGACAGATCAATCGCAACCTGAGTCTTACGTATTCGACCAACGTGACGACGGATCAGAATCAAGTGCTCGCGCTCGAATACCGCGTCTCCGACCGCCTCTCGTTCGTCGCGCAGTACGAGCAGGGCGCGACCAACACGCTGCGCTCGGCGCACGATAATTTCAGTTTCGAGATTCGGTTCAGGAAGAGGTTCTAAGAATTGTCCGTTGTCCGTAGTCAGTTGTCCGTTGTTTGTGGCTGCACAACCGACGGGCTAAAGATGAAAGGTTCAACTTAAGTGAGAAGAAAACAACTGACCACTGACAACGGGCAACGGACAAAAACAGACAACTGACAAACAAGGTGCTTTCTCGTCGTTTCATACTAGTGTTACTTCTGCTCGTCGCGTGCGGCGTGCGTGTTGGTGCTGTGCCTAAAGCGTTGGAGGGCGTGACCGACCTGAGCCGCTACGAGGGGCGCACCATCGCCTCTGTGGAAGTGGTGTATGAAGGCGCGGCGCGCAATGCGACGGGCGAGGCAGAGTTGCGACGCCTCTTGACGGTTGCGCCGAACACGCCTTTTTCCGCCGTGCGCGTGCGCGAATCTTTGCAGGCGTTGTTCGATTCGGAGCGCGTGGAGAACGTGCGCGTCGAAGCGTCGGAGGTAAGGAGCGCGCCGGGCGTGGGAGGCGAGGGCGTGCCCGTCGCTTTGCGCTTCATCGTCAGGCCGCAGGTGCGCGTCTCAGACGTGCGGCTCGAACTCGTCTCGCCGCCAACAGACGCGCCCATCACCGCAGACGAACTGCGCGCGCGCCTCAACCTGCTCGATGCGGGCGCGCGTCTCTCCGACCAAGCCTTGCGCGCGGGAGCTGACGCCATACAGATTTACCTGCGCGACCGTGGCTTCTTCCGCGCCGAAGTGAGCTTCACGCGCACGCTCGACGCGGCGGGCACGGGCGCGCTCGTCGCCTACACGGTCAACGTGGGCGAGCAGGCGCGCGTCGAAGCCTTCAACATAAAGATCACGGGGTTCAACGACGCGCAGGTGCGCCCCGCGCTCAAGCTCGCGCCGAACGCGCCCTTCACGCGCACCGCGCTCGGCGAAGATTTGGGGCGCATACGCCGCGCCATCATCGAGCAGGGCAATCTCGCGCCGCAACTCGACGAGCCGCAGACGATCATTGATTCGACTCGCAACACGATCACTGTGAACCTGTCGGGCGGCGTAGGCCCGCGCGTCAACGTTGACGTGACGGGTTTTGACGTGGGCGAAAAGAAGCGGCGCGAGATTCTGCCCGTCGAACGCGAGGGCAGCATCGATCAAGCGGCCATCATCGAAGGCGCGCGGCGTCTGAAAAATCACTTGCAGGAGCAAGGCTACTTCTTCGCAGACGTGACGGCCACCTGCGCCGTTGACCGTCCAGCGCCGTCCGCACCCGTCACAACGACAACCAACGCCGCGCCCGTTGACGCCAACGTAAACGCGAACGCAGCGCCCGCCGCGACAGCGAATCAGAACCCGACCACTGCCGCACCGCCCGCGAACCCGAACGTTTCTGCGTCGCCTGCGAACCCGAACGCCGCCGCGCCGACTGCGACAGGGAATGCTAACGTCGTTACGTCCGACCCGCTGGCGCAGCCCGTTGTCGATCCGCTCGTCGCGGCGGGCGCGTGCGACAATTTGAACCCGCGCGAGTTGAGTGGCCGCACCGTCAACATCAACTACACGGTCGAACAGGGGCGTCGCTTTAAACTTTCTGAGATTCGCCTTGAAGGCACGGAGAAGTTGACCTACGACGACCTCGCAGACGAGCTACGCTCCGAACCCGCGAGCGGCCTGCTCGGACTCATCCCGTTCCTCGGTTCGCGGCGCGGCTACACGAGCCGCGAGTTGTTGGAGCGCGACCAGCGCACCGTGAGGGCGCGCATGGTTGATCTCGGTTATCGCAAGGCGACGGTGGAAGTGCGGCAGGGCGTCGCGCTCGACAGCGAGGATTTGATCATCACGTTCGCCGTCACCGAAGGGCCGTTGACGCGCGTGGCGGGCGTAGAGATGCGCGGCAATCAACTCTACACGACCGAACGCCTGCGCGCAGAGCCGTGCCGCGCCGCGAACTTCCGCAGCGAACCCTGCTCCATCGTTGAAGCGCCGTTCGCACGCACGCTCGCACGCGCCGACGGCGAACGTATACGCAATCTCTACGCGCGCAACGGCTACATCGACGCCGAAGTGCGCGTGGACATAGTCGAACTTCCGAAGAAGGGCGACGACGAACAGGTGCGGCTCGTCTACAACATCACAGAAGGCGGCAAGGTCTTCATCAATCGCATCATCATCAACGGCAACGAAGGCACGACGCCCGACGCGCGCATGCGCACCAAACGCTCGGCCATCCTCGAAGCCATCCCGCTCAAAGAGGGTGAGGTCTTGCGCTCCGACCGTCTCGCGGAAGCCGAGCGCGTGCTCTACGAGACGAACGCCTTCCGCCAGGTCATCATACGCACCGAGCCTGCGGGCGAAACTGCTGCGGGCTTTCGTCGCCGCGACGTGATCATTGATCTCGAAGAGACGCCGCCGCGCCGCATGGACTACGGCGGCGGCTACTCGACCGACAGCGGGCCGCTCGGACTCTTCGAACTGCGCAACAACAACCTCTTCGGCGGCCTGCGTCAAGGCGTGCTGCGCACGCGCGCCAGTCGTCGCCAGCAACTCTTCCGTCTCGAATATTTCGACCCGCGCTTCCGCACCTACGGTCGCTCGCGCTTCTCGCCCCTGACCATCTCGGCGCAATACCAGCGCGACATCAACGTCACGCGCTTCTTCCGCTCGACGATTGATCGTGGCAACTTCGGCATCGTCCAGCGTCTCGACGAAGAAGGGAATCCCATCAACGAGTTCGGCGAGCAGGTGGGCGAGCCGACCATCAACCGCTTCACCTTCAACATCGAAACGCAGCGCGTCCTACAACAACGCTCGCGCACCATTCTCTTCCTGCGCTACAACTACGAAGACGTGCGGCTCTTCAACATCGAGAGCCTCCTCGTCGCGCCCATCCTGCGCCCCGACAAGGCCGTGCGCCTGTCGCGCTTCGGCGCAACGCTCGCGCGCGACACGCGCGACCGCCAGTTCGACCCCTCGCGCGGCGAGTTCTTCACGATTGACTACGCCGTCGCGATCAAACAACTCGGCGGCAACCTTTCGTTCACCAAGTTGCTCGCCACCTACCGACGCTATTTTCGTTTCGGCGGCGGCCCCGACACGTTGCTTCTCCAAAATGAGCGCGGCGGCCTGCTCGGCGGTTTGCAAAGCCGCGTGCGCGGCACGGTCTTCGCCGCCAACGTCAACCTCGGCATCGCACAACTCTTCAACCCGACCGACCGCAACGGCGACGGCATAATTGACGACGTTGACCTGACGCTCCCCATCAGCGAAAGATTCTTTACCGGCGGCTCAACCACCTTGCGCGGTTTCGGTTTCGAGGAAGCGGGGCCGCGCGTCTCCATCTGCCCGACCGGCTCTTCCACCTTGTTGAACGGACAGGGCAACAACGGCAACACCTGCATGGGCGGCGTCTTCCGCAACACGAGCGGCGACCCCGTCACGCTCAACCCGTTCACAGTGCCCGTCGGCGGAAACGCGATGGCGGTCGTGAACCTGGAAGCGCGCGTGCCGCTGACGAAAACTTTTCAGGTCGTGCCGTTCTACGACGGCGGCAACGTCTTCCGTCGCATCGGCGACATCTTCGGGCGCAACGACCGTCGCCCCGACGAGCCTCTCAACACGCGCAACCTACGCGTCCAGTGGTCGCACACAATTGGTTTGGGCTTACGCCTGCGCACGCCCGTCGGCGCGCTCGGCATAGACTACGGCTTCCTGCTCAACCCGCCGGAGTTTGATCTCCCGCAGGCGACAGGCATACCCGCCATCATTCGCATCCGCCGCTCGCAGATACACTTCCGCTTCGGGCAAGCGTTTTAAGGCATAAGGGAAAAGGGTAAAGGGGAAAGGAAATGAAGAAGCAACAGAAAAGGGTTTCGATGAAAAGGCTTGGCAGGGCGATGCGCGTCTTGCTGCTTGCCCTTACCCTTTCCCCTTTACCCTTTACCCTTCTTACTCCGCGCGTGTCGGCGCAAGAGATCGTTGACCGTTGGGTTGCGACGATCAATAACCGCGAGTTGATCACCTACACGGACTTGCTCTGGCAGTTGGCGTTGCAGCCCGACACGCCGATTGATTCGCCGCGCTCCGAAGATTTGCAGCGCGTACTCAATCTCCTGATCGATCAACGCCTCATCTCGCAGGAGGCCGGAAAACTCCCGACCATACGCCCATCGGATGCCGACGTGGACAAGGCTACGAACGAACTCGTCAAACGCTTCCCCTCGCAAGCAGCCTTCTACGAACGCCTCGCGCGCGTCGGCCTCACGGGCGAGGGCTTGCGCGAGATCGTCCGCCAGCGCGTCGAGATAGACAACTATCTCAACTTCCGTTTCCGCTCCTTCACCATCATCTCCACGCAGGAGATCGCGGACTACTACCGCGACGTGTACGTCCCGCGCCACCGTCGCCTGTCGCCCGGTCGCATCGTCCCTACGCTCGAACAGGCATCGCCCGAAATCGAACGCACGCTCACCGAGAGCAAGATCGAATCCGACACCGACGCCTTCCTCGAAGACGCACGCACGCGCGCCGACATCGTCATACTCAGTCAGGTATAATTGGGCAGTGACAAGTGACGAGTGACAAGTGACAAGTTAAATCAGAGTGCCTTTCTAACTTGTCACTTGTCACTCGTCACTTGTCACTTATTAAAGTTATGTGGGGAAAAAACACAGAGCAGCCGAAGCGTCTGCGCGTGGGGTTGGCGTTGTCGGGTGGAGCGGCGCGGGGAGCGGCGCACGTCGGCGTGTTGAAGGTGCTCGTTGAAGCGGGCATCAAGATTGATGCGGTGGCGGGCACGTCGGCGGGCGCGCTCGTCGGCGGAGCGTTCGCAGCCGGAATGAGTGTCGCGGAACTCGAAGAGTTGGGACGCGAGATGCGCTGGCGCAACTTCGGGCGGATGACGCTATCGCGGCTCGGCGTGCAATCGAACGCGCGCATGGAGGAATACATACGCGAGCGTTTTCCCGTCACGCGCTTCGAGGAGATGCCGATTCCTTTCGCCGCCGTCGCAACCGATCTGCACACGGGTCTTCCGGTAGTCATGCGCGACGAGGGCGACGTGGCGTTTGCGATTCGCGCGAGTTGCGCCGTGCCCGGCTGGTACGTGCCCGTCACGGACGCACACGGTCGTCAACTCGTGGACGGCGGACTCGTCGCCAACTTGCCTGCGACGGCGGCGCGCTCGCTTGGCCCCGACGTCGTCATCGCGGTTGACGTGAATTTCGAGGGCGCGAAATTTTTGGGGCCGCCGCAGTCGGCCATCGGCGTGCTTTTCCAATCAATCATGGTCGTGCAGCGCACGGTCACGACGCACGAGGGGCGCAACGCAGACATCGTCATACGCCCGAAGGTCGGCCACATACGCTGGGACGAAATGACGCGCGCCGCCGAAATGATCGCGGCGGGCGAAGAAGCCGCACGCGCCGCGCTTGCGGATATACGCGCGATCCTCTCGCCGCCCATCGAAGAACATCCGTCTTGGATACAACGCCTCCTCCACCGACCCGCAGCAGCCGAGCGACACGCTACCCGTGAGACAAACACCCTCGAAAAGACCAGGCAGCGCACGTCGCCACGCTAAACGAATCGTTTCGAGACGCTGCCGCGCGCCGCGTCTCGCCCGACGGTGTACCGAAAAGCGACAAAGCCCGCTTCATACAATTCGCGCCGACCCTCCGAAGTTCTCGCGTCAAACTCCTAACTTCTTTGCAAGACAGAACATAAGCCGCACACTGTTGCGCGTGGCAACATCGTTTCGCCTGCTGGCACAAACATTGCTCAACAGCGACAGCAGAAGATTTTCGGGGGGTGGAAGCGGGCATGAAGGAACTTGGCAATAATCTCGCAAAGCTATTTTTCATCATCATGGTCATGATCGCGCTTGCCGTCTCGACGGCAACGTTCTCCCAATGGGCAAGCCCTGATGCGAGCGCAAACAATGGCGGCGTCAGCGTCGAACAGAGCGAGACCGCGCCTGCACTGAGCGCGTCCGCCGCGCCCTGAAATCGCCGCGCACGCGCGGGCGGCGAACTCATTCCAGAGAATCCGCCGCCGATTAGTCGTTTATCAGTTACATCGCAGAACGGGGAAACAATGGCACGGGACATGAGAGTCCCGAAGCACGGGGCTACGTGTGTCTAAAAACCTGACTACTGACAACTGACGACTTTTAATCATGGCAATCGAGATCACATCGGAGCGACGCGAAGGGCGAAGGCTTCCGCGCCTGTTGAAGCGGCGGCGAAGCGTAGTGGTGACAGTAGACAAGCGAAACGCGCGCGATTGGTCGCGGTGGTTGCGCTTCTCGGTTGCGTTCGCGCTCGTCCTCTGCGCGGCGGCTCTCACTGCGATCATCTATTGCTACAACGGCGCGGCGGAGACGATTGATCGGCGTCTCGCCTCCGGCTACCTGACGAGTCGCGCAGGACTCTATGCCGCGCCGCGCGTGCTGCGAGCGGGACAAAAATTCGAGCGCGAGCGTCTGGTCGAAACTTTGCGCCGCGCCGGTTACGTCGAACAGTCCGCGAGCGACGTGTGGAGCGGCGCGTTTCGTGTCACTGAAGAAGGCGCGGTCGAGATCAGCCCGCGCCGCGCGTCTTCTACAGCGGCGACGGAGCACGCGCCGGAAGGCTTCACGCCCGAAGTCGTGCGCGTCGAGTTTGATCGCAAAGGACGCATCGGCGACATCACAGGCGACGGCGTCACGCTCGACGCGTTCGTGCTTGAACCCGAAGCGTTGACGAACGACGCCGCGACGAAGACCGGCACGCGCGCCACGCTCGCCTATGCGGACATTCCGCCCGTGCTCTCAAGCGCCATACGCGCCATCGAAGATCGTCGCTTCTTCGATCATCACGGCATTGATCTCGCTGGTATAGGTCGCGCGCTGTTGAGTTGGACGGGCGACGCGACGAGCGGCAGCGCGCCGGAGCATCAAGGCGGCTCGACCATCACGCAACAACTCGTCAAGAACACTTATCTCACGCCGGAGCGCACGCTTCGACGCAAGTTCAACGAAGCCCTACTCGCCGCCGCGCTCGAACGCCGTCTCTCGAAAGAGGACATCTTCGCGCTCTACTGCAACGAAATTTATCTAGGCCAGCGCGGCGCGTTTGCCGTGCGCGGCGTCAAGCAGGCGGCGCGCGTCTATTTCGGCAAAGAGTTGAAAGACCTCTCGCTCGCCGAAGCCGCGACCATCGCCGGAATGATCCAGAGTCCCGCGCGCTACGCACCCGACCGCCACGCAGACGACGCACGCGCGCGCCGCAACGCCGTGCTCGCCGCCATGCTGCGCGACAATTCTATAACTGACGACGAAGCGCGTGCGGCGATGAACGAAGCCGTCGCGGTCGCGCCCGTTGACCCGACCGCGAGCGCAACCGCGCCTTACTTCGTTGACTACGTCAACCGCGCCGTCGAAGCGCGACTGCGAACTGGCAGCGCGGACGAGCGATCTTTACGCGTCTACACCACGATTGATCTCGACTTGCAGCAACTCGCCGAACAGGCCGTCGCACGCCAACTCGCGCAACTCGAAAAAGTTTACAAACAGGGCGACAGGCGACCGCAGGCCGCGCTCGTCGCGCTCGACCCGCAGACCGGACATGTGCTCGCTATGGTCGGCGGACGAAACTACGCCGAGTCGCAACTCAATCGCGCAACGGACGCGCGACGGCAACCCGGCTCTGTCTTCAAACCCATCGTCTACGCGGCGGCGCTTGAGAGCGGCATCTCGCCCGCGCGCATGTTCACGGACGCGCCGCGCGCCTTCACCTTCGACCGCTACAGCGCGCCTTATCGCCCCGCCAACTATGGCGGCGGCTACTCTATGCGCGACGTGACGATGCGAACGGCGCTCACGCGTTCTCTGAACGTCGTCACGGTTGATCTCGCAATGCAGACGGGGTTGCCGCGCGTCGCCGCGCTCGCGGAAAGTTTCGGTTTGCAAAAGGTCGCCGCCTATCCTTCGCTCGCGCTCGGCACGAGTGAAGCGACGCCGCTTGAGATGGCTTCGGCCTACACGGCTTTCGCCAACGCGGGCACGCGCACGCGCGCTTCTGCGATCACACGCGCGGTTGACGGCGAAGGCGCGCAACTGTTTGAAGAATTTGCGCCCGCCTCCGATCAGGTCGTCAATCCTTCGACGGCCTACATGATCACGGACATGCTCACGAACGTCATCGCAGAGGGCACGGCGCGCGGCGCGCGCGGCATGTTGAAACTCTCCGCGCTCGCGGGCAAGACCGGAACATCGCGCGACGGCTGGTTCGTCGGCTACACGCCGCGACTCGTCTGCGTCGTCTGGATCGGTTTTGACGACAACACGCAACTCGGCCTGACGGGCGCGGAGAGCGCGCTTCCAGTCTGGGCGGAGTTTGTGCGCGGCGCAGTCGAACTACGCCCCGAACTCGGCGGCGAGGCATTCCTGCGTCCGGCTGGCATCGTCTCAGTCGAGATCGATCCCGCGACCGGCCAACTCGCTTCACCCTCTTGCCCTGCGCGCGAACGCATCGCCGTCACGCCCGCGCTCGCTCCCACTTCCGAATGTCTGACGCATCAGACGCTCCTCCCGCTCCTTGCCTCCTACGATTCGCCCGAACTTCAACTGAACACAACCGTCGCGCCTCCCGATGACATTGCGCCGCTCGACGAAGCGACACACGCCGTCGCTTCGTCGCCAGTGTACGCACCGCGCGAAAGAGTCGCGCCCGTCGTCGTCCTACCCGCGCCTTCGATTCAGACGATGAGAGTCGAGCAAAGTCGCAGCAGTCGCCCGCGTCTCGTAAATGATCCGCAAGTGGTCTACGACCGCGCTCAACACTAATTGCAGAAGACGAGCGCCGCTCGCGCGGCGACAAGGGAAGCGGCGACGACTTATTGTTGCTTCGCGGCTTTGACTTATCTCCGCCTGCGTTACAATCTCAAAGTTCGTTATTATTCTTTAGCGTCGCGGTGTTCGAGTATGACTTGGGCGATGGCGTGTTCGGTGGTGTGAGAGATGGAGAGGTGTGCGCTATTAGCGCCGGAGCGCGTGAAGAGTTCGCGCGCGAGGTTGTGAAAACGTACGGACGGCGCGCCCGCTTCGTTCGAGACGACTTCGATGTCCTGCCAAGCGAGGCCGCCGCTCCAACCCGTGCCGAGCGCTTTGAGCGCGGCCTCTTTCGCGGCGAAGCGCGCGGCGTAGTGCTGCGGTGCAACAACACCGCGACGCTCGCAGTAGTTGCGTTCGCTTTCCGTGAAGACGCGCTCGGCAAAGCGCGGCGTGCGACGGAGCACAGCGCGCACGCGCGCCACTTCGATGATGTCTATGCCGATTGAGATGATCACTGATGACCCGGAATCGCTCGCACACGCCGGATTCGAGTGGCGCGTGCGAGACGGCGTGCGCGTGCTCACCTGCACGCAGTTGGAGACGGACGGCTTCGCAAACGGTTTCTCCACGCGCGCGGGCGGTTGCAGCCCTGTGCCCGCTGAGGGCGCGCTCAACCTCGCGGGCTTCGACCAGGACGACGCGGCCAACATCAAAGAAAACCGCCGCCGCTTCCTCAAACTTTTTCAAGGCGACTGGCGACTCGCAACCTGCCATCAAGTTCACGGCGCGGACGTGCGCCTCATCACGCGCGACACGACGGGCGCGCTCGACACGAACGTCGAACGCTGCGACGCTTTAACGACGGGCACGCCACGCATCCTGCTCGGCGTACAGACAGCCGACTGCGTGCCCATCATCATCGGCGACGCGCGAACGGGCGCGTGCGCCGCCGTACATGCCGGATGGCGCGGCACTGCTGCGTCAATCGTCGTCCGCGCGCTCGAACGCATGCGCGCTGAATACGGCACGCGCGCCGAAGAAGTACGAGCCTGTGTCGGCCCCGCCGCAAACGTCTGCTGCTACGAAGTCGGCGCAGAGGTCGTCGAAATCTTCCGCACGCGTTTCCAATACGCCGACGAACTTCTCGTCCCCACGCGCGACGGACACGCGCGCATTGATTTGCAAAGAGCCAACCGCCGGCAACTCACGGACGCAGGCGTCTCATCCGAACGCATCCACATCGCGCCCTTCTGCACCATCTGTCGCGGCGATCTCTTCTTCTCCTACCGCCGCGAAAAAAAACTCCACGGCTGCACCGGACGACTGCTCGCAGTGATTGGAAGGCAGTGACAAGTGACAAGTGACGAGTAACGAGTTAAAGAAAGAACCTTGTCTTTGAACTTATCTTGAACTTTTCTTTCGCTCGACACTTTTTTAGCGATAAGTTACGAAATGAGATTTCTGTTTTAACTTGTCACTTGTCACTTGTCACTCGTCACTGTCTTCCAAAGTATTGCCCGTTGATGCGCTTGACCGGCTCGTTTGCGCCGACGACGTTGATGCCGAGTTTGACTTCGCGCGTGGTTGGCGGGAAGCATACTTCGTCGTTGCAGCTTTGATAAGTCACTTTGGCGCGCAGTTCGGTCAGACCCGTCTGGAAGTTGGCGGGGACTGTGACATTGAAGCGCATCACGGCACGCCCTTCGTAGAGCGACAGAGGTTCTTTCGAGAAACCGAGGCGGCGGACGACAGCGCGCGGGTAGGCGATTGCGCCGACGCGCAAACCCTTCGGCGCGTCAATCTTCACCACGGTCGGGATCGAAAACTTGGCGGCGCGGTTTGCATTGACGTGAAAGCCGCGCGGGATATCGAGCACGACCGCCGCTTGGACGCTCCGCCCGCGCTGCGCCTTATCGGCGGAGAAGAAACCGTTGACGCCGATGTTGGCTTGCAGTGCGACAGGCGCGGCGAAATTCGTCGTCGCTGCCGTAGCGCGTCGCGTCGGCGTTGCCGCGACGACGGAGACGATGAGCGAGGCGGCGATTAAAAAGGACGTGATGTGCGTTGTAAATATTTTTCGAATCATTTCGGCTTTCGTAAAATTTCGGAGCGAGTCGGTTTTGGTTAAATTTGTTTTCTGGCTCGTGCGGTCAGCCCGTTAGTTGATGCAACGTTTGCGGGTTCAGGTTGTTTACGGCGGCGCGGCGCGCGGCGAGTTGGCCGCAGGCGGCATAGATGTCGCGCCCGCGCGGGCGGCGCACGTAGGCGCGCACGCCCTTAGCTTCGAGGATGCTCTTGAATCGCTCAACCTGCGCGAGCGGCGTCGGGCGATAAGGCAGAGGGTCAGCCGGATTGTGCGGGATCAAGTTGACCTTCGCGCGCAGTTGATGCCGGTTGAGCAGATTCGCCAACTGCCGCGCGTGCTCGTCTGAGTCGTTCACGCCGTCGAGCATCACATACTCGAACGTGAAACGCTCGCCCGGTTTCAGAGACAACTCGAACTCCTTGCACGCCGCGAGCAACTCTTCGAGCGGCCACTTTCGATTGATCGGCATCAAGACGTTTCTGAGTTCGTCGGTCGGCGCGGCGAGCGAGATGGCTAGGTGCGGGCGATCCGGCACGTGCGCGAGTTCGCGTATGCGCGGCACGATGCCTGCGGTCGAGACTGTGACGCGGTTCGGCACGATGTGGAGTCCGTCGGGGTCTGCCATCACGCGCAGCGCCTTCATCAACGGCTCGAAAGCGAGGAACGGTTCGCCCGCGCCCATCGCGACGAGATTCGTCCCGCGCGGTGTACGCACGCCCACGCCATAAGCGTCGTTCAAAGCGATCACGATCTGCTCGACGATCTCGCCCGCAGTGAGTGTGCGCAAGAGGCCGAGCCTCGCCGTCAAACAAAAACTGCATTGCAAAGGACAACCCGACTGCGACGAGAAACAGATGGTGTCGCGCCGTTCTTCCGGTATGAACACGGTCTCGACGGGCAAGCCGTCATGCGTCTTCATCAAATAACGCCGCGTGCCGTCCTCCGAGATGTAGCGCGATTCGACGGTCAACGTTGAAGCGGTCGCGCGCTCCGCGAGAGTTGCGCGAAAACTCTTCGGCAAGTCCGTCATCTCCTCGAACGAACGCAGACGCCGCTTATGAAGCGCGCCGAACAACTGCCGCCCGCGATACGCAGGCTCGCCCAACTCTTCGACAAACGCCGACAACTCCGCCTCGTCCAACCCTGTGAGATGTATTGCTTGATTCATTACCCTGCCATTTTAACATCGCGGCAGCGCATCGCACAGTTGAGGCTCGCATGGATAAAGTTACCGTGCAGCGATATACTGAACCCGTTTCACCTCAATTCGTGACCGAACTATTTGCGGTGGTTAAAGTCGAATCGAGGGCAGCTTCGATCAATATAAAATTTTATAGAGACTTATGAATGAAGAGGGCGGGAAGCGGTTGATCTTCTGCGATCTGGATTTGGCGCGGCGTCTGGAAAGGGCGGAGGGGCATACGAACCGGGAGTTCGTCGAAACCAGAGCGCGGCTGTTTCCGGAGAGCGGCGGGCAATGGATCGAGGTGGCGGGCGCGTATGTGATGTACGACGGCGCGGCGTCGCTGCTGACGCAGACGTTCGGACTCGGACTGTTTCAAGCGACGACAAGCGCGGACATGGATGAGATCGAAAATTTCCTACGCGAACGCGGCGCGCAAGTGTTTCACGAAGTCAGCCCGTTGGCCGACGCCACTCTGCTGCCGTTGTTGAACGAGCGCGGTTATCAACCGTGCGAGTTTACGAGCGTCATGTTCCGCCCCTTGGATCGCGCGGATGACGATCTGCCCGCGCCGCGAAATGATAGGGTCAAGGTGCGTATAGTTGGCGAAGACGAGCATGAGATATGGGCGCAGACGGCTGCGCGCGGGTGGAGCGAGTTCACGGAGTTCGCCGACCAGATACTCGACCTCTCACGCCTGAGCGCGAAGAGGACGTGCGCGGCGTCTTTCATGGCGGAGATTGACGGAGAGCCTATCGCGACGGGCGGGGTGGGCATCTGCGACGGCGTTGTGCTGCTGGCCGGAGCGAGCACCGTCCCCGAAGGGCGCAGGCAAGGCGCGCAAACGGCTCTGCTCCGAAGCCGCCTGCGCTTTGCTGCCGAGCAGGGCTGCGACATCGCCATGATGTGCGCCCAACCCGGCAGCACTTCGCAGCGCAACGCCGAACGAAACGGATTCCGCATCGCTTACACACGCATCAAGTGGCGTCTCCCGAATGAACCGGCGGGCGCGTGAGTCACGGCGCGAGTGGGAATAACGGTCAGGCAGAAGGTGGAACATTGAGCGAAGAATTGATTTTGAGTCCGGAAGAAGTGCGCGTCGTCGGCGCTTTGATCGAGAAGCAGGTGACGACGCCGGAATATTATCCGTTGACGTTGAATGCGCTGAGGCAAGCGTGTAATCAATTGTCGAACCGCGAGCCGGTGGTGTCGTTTGATGAGAAGACGGTGGCGTGGGCTTTGGAGAGCTTGCGCGAGCGAAAGTTGGTGCGTGTGGTGACGACAGCGGACGGGCGCGTGCCGAAGTACAGGCATGTGCTGGACGAGGCGTTGGGGTTGAAGTCGCCGGAGATGGCTGTGATGTGCGTGTTGATGCTGAGGGGTGCGCAGACGGTCGGGGAGATACGCACGCGCACGGAGCGTCTGTACCCGTTCTCTGCGTTGTCGTTTGTGGAGACGACGCTGGAAGACTTGATGACGCGTGATGTGCCGCTCGTGGTGAAGTTGCCGCGACAGTCCGGGCAGAAGGAGTCGCGTTACGCGCACCTGCTCGGCGGCGAGGTGGAGTTTGCGGAGGTTGAAAGCGCGCCGCGTGTGGAGGCGGCGACGAGAGAAGTGCGCGGGGAGATGGAAAGGATAGGGCGTTTGGAGGAAGAGTTGCGTGCGGTGCGCGCGGAGCTAAAGGAGTTGCGTGAGCAGTTCGGGGAGTTTAAGAAGCAGTTTGAGTAGAAACATGATTATTCGTGAGGTAAGGCTTAGTTAAAGTACTCACCACAGAGACACAGAGATTGCACAGAGGAAAGCATTATGGATATTGAAGGATTGCGTCGTTTCTGTTTGTCGCTGCCGCATGCGACGGAGGGCGTGCAGTGGGATAACGATCTGTTGTTTCGCGTCGGGGGCAAGATGTTTGCGGTGGCGAGTCTGGACGTGACGCCGACGCGCGCGTCGTTCAAATGCACGCCGGAGAAGTTTGCGGAGTTGGTCGAGCAGGACGACATCACGCCCGCCGCTTACATGGCGCGCAATCATTGGGTGACGTTGCATCGTCTCGACGTGTTGGATGAACAGGAGACGAAGCGTTTGATTCGAGAGTCGTATGAGATGGTCTGGGCGAAGCTGACGAAGAAGTTGCAGAAAGAGTTGCGCGAGAGCGAAGGCTAAAGGGTGGCGGGGTTCGCAAAAGAGACACATGAGAAAGATCGAAGCGGCGGAAGGCATCGAGGCGCGGAAGTCGAAGATTGACGGGACGGGTTGTTTTGCGACCCGACCGTTTCGTAAAAATCGTAAGATCGCGGAGTTGACGGGCGAGCGCGTGTCGCGCGTGGAGGCGGCGCGGCGTATGCGCGGCAAGGAGCGGCTGCACATCTGCGCGATAGATTCTTACTGGGGCATTGACAGCAGCGTGGGCGGCAACGCCGCGCAGTTCATCAACCACTCGTGCCAGCCGAACAGCTTCGTACGCATCATGCACGGCCACATCATCTTCTTCGCCCTGCGCGACATCGAGCCGGGCGAAGAGATCACGCTCGACTACGTGGAGTCCTACCACTCAAACGAGAAGCGTTGCGACTGCGGCGCGCCACTCTGTCGCGGCACGATCAATCTGATCAAGAAAAAGTAGAAGCGCGTGCGCGCATCTCAGACAGTTGGCGGGACGCGAATCCTTCGCTTGCCTTCAAAATATTTTTGAGCGATCAGGCAGAGGATCAACGCGACGAGGGATGCGGCGCTCAGGATTATTCCCGCGTCTTCGGCGGCGGTGTGGCGCAGACGCAAGTTGATTTGATGTGCGCCCGCAGGTACGTCCAGATGCAATAAGCCGTCGGGCGCGGAAGGCGCGAGCGGGTGACGCCGCCCGTCCAGATAAGCAGCCCAGCCCGGGTAGTAAAACTGGCTGACGTTGAGCGCGACGCCGCCCTCCGTTTCCACTCGCAAAGCAATGTCTCGCGGCTGCCAGCGTTCGACTGTGACCGCGCCCGTCCCTTCAACCGCACACGCACGGGCTATGCGCCCGCCCTCGTCGTGGCAAATTCTCGATAGCAAGTTCTCGAAGTCTCCGGCCTGCGTCGAAGCGGCTGTGGCGGGGCGATATTCGGGTGCGTCGCGCCCCTGCTCCAGACGCTTGAAATATGCCGCGTCCATTCCGGCGGGCGAGCCGCGCCTGAGCGACGGAAATTCCTTCCGCGCCACCTGCACTGTGAAAACCACCCAACCCAAGACGAGCGCGCACCCGACAAGGAGCGCTGACAACCTGACCGCATCATAACGTCTTCCGCGTCGCAGCGTGCCGGGGGCTTGCGCGATGAGCGCAGCGGCGGCTACGCAGAGCACGGCGTTGAAACGCCAGGGGAACTGTATCGTCTGAAGCGGCTTGGCGAGACGCCACACGAAGTCGCCGGTTGGAAACATCAACAGGACGCAGGCCGCCGCTGTGATTATCCAGAACGCACGCACGCGTTTGAATGCGCTATCGTTTGCCGCGCCGTCGCGGCGCGCGAGGACGCACGCGCAGACGACGACGCCAACCGTCAACAGGAAAGCGATTGTGGCACGCCCGGCAACGAGTGTGAGATCGAAGTTCGTTAGTTGCAGCCAACGCGTGTTGTAGTGTTCGGGCAGCAGGTCTGCGAGCGAAACGAATCGCTGATTGAGCATGGCCGGAAGCAGGTAGATGGACGCCAGCCCCGCGCCGAGCAACATGCCGCACGCTGCTAGGAGCGCCGAGCGCCGTCGTCTTCCCTGTGGCTCGCACGCGAAGAAAGCGTAGCAGGGCGGGACTAGTGAGAAGATGAGAGTGGTCGGCAGGTGAGTTGTGATAAGCGCGGCATAACTGAGCGCGAGTCCCGTGAGTGCAAACTTCGATGCGCCGCCTGCGAGACGCCGGACTGAGTAGAGCATCAAGGGCATCCAGACGAAAGCCCACACTTCTGCGAACGCGTCGCGCGTGTAGACATCGACGGCGAGATGGTAAGGCATGAGCATGTAGAGGACGGCAGCGACGGTGGCGGCTTCGCGTCCGGCGATCTCTTTGAGCCAGAGGTAGGCCGCGAGGCCGGAGGCGATGACGGCCAGTGCGACCGACGCGCCGAGATGCAACGTGCCGTAAATGCCGCCCGGCATGAGGGGCTTGAAAAGCGTTGTGATGTAGTAGGGCAGCGGCGCGTAGAAGAAAAAGACGGGGCTTCCGAGTCCGCCGTTCAGATTCAACAGCCAGCGCGGGTACAGGTCGCCCGCCAGAAGTTGCGCGGAAAAGTTCGTGTACCACATCGCATGAAACAACGTGTCGCCCCAGACGGGCACGCCGCGCCACAGCGGCAGCGCGCCGAACAGCAGGCCGCTCGCGCAGACGAGCAGAGGGTTGCGTAGTTTAATTTTTTTCATCCGGCGATTCTCTGTGCATCCTCTGCGTTCTCTGCGACTCTGTGGTGAAGGTTTATAAAAGCATTCACCGCAGAGACGCAGAGAACACAGAGGGGGCGCAGAGAGTTAAGAGTCCAATTTCAAGTCGCTGTAATGTATCCGCGCCACTTTATCTTAGCGGCGCGCGACGGTTCAAGAAGGATGCTTGTTCGCGTTGCGTTACTCTGGCGAGCAACGCGCGGCGAGCGACAGACGTTGCCCGCGCACGCGGCGGGTTGCTAGTATCTCCTTCGGAGAAATTTCCAGGACAAAGATGCTTCTTGAAACAGATTTTATCGTCGTCGGCAGCGGCATCGCCGGACTGCGCGCCGCGCTTGAAATCGCCGCCACAGGCGCGCGCGTCTGCGTGCTCACGAAAGATCGCGCGAGCGAGTCGAACACAGAGTACGCGCAGGGCGGCGTGGCCGTCGCGCTCTCGGAGGACGACGAGACGACGCTCCACGAAGACGACACGCTGGCGGCGGGCGCGGGGCTGTGCGACGAGCGCGCCGTGCATGTGCTCGTGGAAGATGGCAGGCGTTACATGCGCGAGTTGATCGAGTGGGGCGCGGAGTTCGACCGCGAGGGCGGCGAGCTTCTCTTCACGAAGGAGGCCGCGCACTCGCGCCGACGCATACTCCATGCCGGAGGCGACGCAACAGGGCACGAGATCGTCCGCGCGCTTCTGGCACGCGCGCGCGCCGACGCGCGTATAGAGTTTCTGGCGCATGCTGCTACCGAAGAGTTGATCTTGGAAGACGGGCGTTGCTGCGGAGTGCGCTATCTCGATCCGCTGGTGCGTGCGTCGCGTAGTTTACGCGCGCGCGCGGTTGTGCTTGCGTCGGGCGGCGCGGGCGCGCTTTACCTGCACACGACCAACCCGCAGGTGGCGACGGGCGACGGCATGGCGATGGCTTACGCGGCGGGCGCGGAAGTCGCCGACATGGAGTTTGTGCAGTTTCACCCGACGGCCTTGAACGTCGAGGGCGCGCCGCGTTTTCTCCTGTCCGAAGCGATGCGCGGCGAGGGCGGCGTGCTGCGAAACGCGGAGGGCAAACGCTTCATGCCGCGCTATCACGAGGCAGCGGAACTCGCGCCACGCGACATTGTTAGCCGCGCCATCGTCGCCGAGTTGGAACGCACGGCCACGCGCACCGCCTTCATTGACATGACCGCGCTCGACGCGCGATACGTCCGCCGTCGCTTTCCGAAAATCTACGACACCTGTTTGCGTCATCATTTAGACATCACGCGCGAACCCGTGCCCGTCTCGCCCGCCGCGCATTACATCATGGGCGGCGTGCGCACAGACCTCGACGGGCGCACCTCGCTCGCAGGACTCTACGCGGCTGGCGAAGTGGCCTGCACGGGCGTACACGGCGCGAACCGCCTCGCGTCGAACTCGCTCCTCGAAGGATTGGTCTTCGGCGCACGCGCCGGACGCGCCGCCGCAGACGATCACGCCGGAGACGACGCGCCCGCCACTGCTTCTCTGCGCACGCACGCAACCGGAGACGACTCTGCGGAACAAGCTGTTATGTCGGACAGCAACGCGGGCGAGGTTGCGCTCGCCGTGCGCAAGCGCGTGCGCCGTTTGATGTGGGAGCGCGTCGGCATACTTCGCTCGCGGCAATCTCTGACGCGTGCGCTCCGCGAGTTTGAACAGATCGCTGGCGCGCGGAGTTTGCGCACGCCCTCGCGCAACTTCGTCACGGTGGCGATGCTAATTGCGCGCGCTGCTCTCTGGCGCGAAGAATCGCGCGGCGCGCACTTCCGCCACGACTTTCCCACGCGTGACGACGCACGCTGGCGCGTCCATTCCGTCGCGCGTAAAGATTCTGAGATCAACCCGAGCGAGGAGATAGAGTTTCCCGCGCAAGTCCGAACTTGAAAGCTGTCCGCCTCGCGTCGAACGAGTTGAATATTAGTTTTCCAATGCACATCATCTTGTGAGGTCTTCAAACGATGGCACGTTACGAACAACTGCACGATTGGACGATGACGCCGCGCGAGGCCGTCGAGTTGCAGAAGAGTTTGCGCGAGCGCGTGCGCGTCGTGCCGCACAAGGGCAAGATCGAGACGGTGGCGGGCGCTGACATCTCGTTCAATAAATATTCGCCCGTGTTGTACGCAGGCATCGTGGTGCTCAGTCTGCCGTCGCTCGAAGTGTTGGAGGAAGTGGGCGTGGTGAGCGAGACGAAGTTTCCGTATGTGCCGGGGCTGTTGTCGTTTCGTGAAGCGTCTCCGGTGTTGGCGGCTTGGTCGAAACTCAAGACCGAGCCGGATGCAGTGATGTTCGACGGTCAGGGCATCGCGCACCCGCGCCGCATCGGCATCGCTTCGCACGTCGGGCTATTCTTGAATCGCCCGACGCTCGGCTGCGCCAAATCCATCCTTGTCGGAAAGCACGAAGAACCGGCGGAGGAACGCGGCAGTTGGCAGCCGCTAGTCGATCCTAAAAACGGCGAGACAATCGGCGCGACGTTGCGCACGAAGACGCGCGTGCAACCGATCTACGTCTCGCCCGGCCACCTCATCGATCTCGCGGGCGCAATCGAACTCACGCTGCGCGCAGACGGCGGCTATCGCCAACCCGAACCGACGCGCCGCGCGCACCTGCTCGTTAACGCGCTCCGGCGCGGCGAGCGCGCAGCGGATTGACGTGCGCCGTGCGCGCGGCGCGCGTTTGATCAAAAGGAAAAGGGTGGCAAATCAGTTGACTTGCCACCCTTCGATTTTTCGACTGTCGCGCTGTGCCTTATTGGGTAACGGTGAACTTCTCCGAGGGCGAGAGCGATTGGCCTGAGACGCGGTCTTTGATGCGAACCATGAGTTCGTATTCGCCGGGGACGAGTTGATCGGTCGTGATCATGCGTGCGAGCGTCAGGCGTTGCCCCGCGTCGCTCATGCCGCGCCAATCTTCGGGCATCTTGCCGAGTTCCTTGCCGTCTTTCAGTAACACATAGTCCACATCCACAGAAGGCCGCAGCGTCGTCTGGTCGATCCCGGCGTTATAGACTTGCATGTAGATGCCGACGGGTTCGCCCTTGCGATACGTGCGCGCGACGTTCGGGATGACTTTGAACTGGCCGATGGTGAACTGCCCGACCGCAGGCTGATCCGACAGGTTTTGCAAACGCGCTGCGAGCACGAGCGTCGAGGTCGAGAGTTGCTTGGCGTCGTACTTCGGCACGGTGAAGCCGAGGTGTTTGACCTGCGTTGCGCCGGATTCGAGGTCGCGTACGATTACGTCAACGCGATAAGTGCCGGGCGGGAGCGGGACGGTCTTGCCGTAAGCCGACTTGCGGTTTTTCATGTCGAGCAATTCTTCGCTCGTGGCGGTGGCCGTGACGGCGTCTTCAAACACGCCGACGCGCCGACCCGCAACCGAAGTGATTCTACCGAAGATGTTCATGCGCGCGGTCTGCACGCCGCCCACATCTTTGAAAGTCAGTTCTTTATTTTCGGTCTGAATGGTGAAGGCGGTCACGACGCGCTCGTCCGACTGGCGGAAGAAATCTATGCGCATGTCGAAGTTGAGCGGGTTGTCTTCAATCGTACCCGACCCCGTGAGAAGCGAAGCGAGTTCCGCGTTCTTGATGACAGGCGGGCGCGACAGATCAGCGATCAACTGGAGACGCGCGAACGGGCTGTCCTGCTGTCGCTGGTAGCTGCCGCCGTTGGTGGTACGGTCGGCCTTGTTCGAGAGACCGAGGCTTTCGTTGAGAGTCAGGCCAGCGCCGGGAACCATCGCGAGCGCGTCCTTCTCGTCGGGCGAGCGCGCGATGCGAAATTCGCCCGTGCCTGTCGGGTCAACAAATTCGATCTCGATGCCAGAGCCGATGCCCTCGATGTAGCGATAGAACCAGACCTCGAACGGGTAGGTCGTCGTCGAGCCGCCGCCTTGATAGCTCGGACGGTCGTAAGCGCCGCCCGAAGGATGCGACTCCACGGAGTCGGGCTTGCCGAAGGTGATGTAGATGCGACCGCGATCCGTCTTCCAACCGGGGATGCCGGAGGCGTAGTGCTCGTTGGCGTAGGCGATGCGCTCGTAATACTGTTCCTTGTACTCGTTCTCGTCCGTGTCGGGGTCTGGATCGCGCCGCTGCCAGAAGCTCTCTATGAACTGCTCGCGCTCCTCGTCGGAGACGAGTTTTTTGAACGCGGAACGCTCGGCATCGGTGATGATGTAGGCCACGTCCTTTTCAGGCCACTCGCGGTAAATCTTCTTGACCTCCTCGCGCTGCTTGCGCGGGCGCTCCATCACGTCCTGCGAGTCCGTTTTTTTGTTCTTGTCTTTGTCTTTTTGCGCGAAGGCTGTAGGCGCGCAGGTGAGCGTGCAGGCGAAGAGGGCTAGAATGAGCGTGCTGCGTAGACTAATGGAACGAGCCATCGTTTTACTACTCCTGTTGCGTAATTCGTCCGTAAACTTTTGTTTCGCTTGAGTCGCGCCTGTGCCCGAACGGGTGGGCGCGCGAGCGTGTTTGAATGAAACCCTTTTGATAGAATCTTCGCGGAAGTCACGAAAACGGCGACGCCGACAGGGTCAAACACCGCCTTCCAAACAGAGGCTTGACCACAAGCATCGCCAAACTTTCTAGCCGCGATTGTAGAGCCTCACTTGGACTAGGTCAAGATGCGCCAAAGGGGGCAAAAAGTTGCCTCAGAGCAGAGGTCAGAGGTTAGAGTTTAGAGGTTAGAAAAAAGCAAAAACAGTCTTTAACTGACCTCTGACCTCTAACTTCTAGCCTCTATTTGTCGTGGTTTGCCGAAAATCCACGCGACGAAGATGGAGATGACGTAGAGGACGAGCATGGGGGCGGCGAAGAGCATCATGTTGGGCACGTCGTTGGTGGGCGAGATGACCGCCGCCGCGACGAGGATGACGACGAGCGAAGTTTTCCAGATGCGCAGGAGCAGTCGCGCCGTCACGAGTCCGATGCGCGACAGAATGTAGGTGACGGCGGGCATCTGGAAGACGAGTCCCATGCCGAGCATGACGAAGATGATGAAGTCGAAATAGTCGTCGGCTTTCAAGAGCAGACGGAAGTCCTGTCCGAGTCCGAGCAGGTAGGCGGCTGCGGGGGGAAAGATGACGTAGTAGGCGAAGGCCGCGCCGAGGACGAAAAAGAGCGAGGCTAGTATGACGAAGGGGAAGGCGTAGCCGCGTTCGTGGGGGTAGAGTCCGGGCGCGACGAACGCCCAGATTTGCCACAGCAGAAACGGCACGGACAGACAGACCGCCGCGTAGAGCGAAACTTTCACGTAGAGCGAAAAGGGTTCGAGCGCGGTGTTGACGATGAGGCGGTCGTCTATGCCGGGCAGCGCGTCGGGCTGAGAGTTCACGTCGAAGGGCAGGCGCACGCCTTTGGGGATGATCGTGCTGCCTGCGTAGACGGGTTCGTCCGTGAAGAGTCCGAGTTGGCCTTGAGCGTCGCGCGCGACGCGTGCGGAGACGGAAGTGCCGACGGGGATCACGCTCGCGCCGAGTTTCGTAGTGTCTGCGAAGACGTAGCGCCCTGTGTCGCCTTCTTTAGCGGAACTGAGCGGGAGCGCGGTTTCGTTTCCGGTCAATCCTCCGAGCGGGAGTTGACGGCGCTGCGCGTCTGCGAGCGCGGCACGCACGGGGCGCGCGAGAAAGTTGTAGATGTAATCGGAGACGAACCAGCAGCCCATGAAGGCTATAAAGACGAAGATGATGGAGCGGACGAGGCGGCGGCGCAGTTCGTCGAGGTGATCGAGGAATGACATCTGGCCGCCGAGCCGCGAATCTTGCTCGTCGCTGTCGCCGGATTCTAAAAGTGTGGATGCCATTCGTAATTCGGGCGGGACAAAACTTTTTGAGTTTTCAACCGGCGCTTTACAACCAATCGGTCTTGCGCGAAGAAGACGACTGCTGCTGATCCGTTGTTGCTGTCTCCGACTCGCCTGCGTCCGTCGTCTCTGCGGCAACAGGCGCGGGAGTTTCGACGCGTGTACCGCGTGCGATGTTTGCGCCCTGCACGGGCGCGAAGGCGGCGGTCGTGATGTCGTGCGGCGCGGACTCTTCCGCGTTTGCGCCGCTCGTGCCCGCCGTGAACTGCGCCGGTTCGGGTTCGGCGACCATCGCGCGGTCAACGGCGGCCTCGCGCTCGACGCTCTCCAACGCCACCTCGCGTTCCCAAGTCCGCTTGAAATCATCTGACGCGCGTTTGAACTCGTTCAAGCTCTTGCCGAACGAGCGCGCCATCTCCGGCAACTTTCGCGGCCCGAACAAAACGAGTGCAACGACAAGTATGACAAGCAACTCCGTCGTGCCGAGCGATTCGAGAAACAATAAAACCATAGTCTCAAGTCCCAAGTCTAAAGTCCCAAGTCCAACAGCCTCTTTTGACTTGAGACTTATTTACCGTAATCCGGCGGGTAATAGATGACTTCGACGACCTGCCCGCCGACGCCTTTCGTGTAGAAGGAGACGGTGCGGTCGCGGTGTTCTTTGACGGGGCGGCCTTCGCGCGCGGCGGCCTGTTCGAGTTCTTCGCGCGTCTCGACGCGCAGGCCGAGATGCGGCGGGTGCTTCGAGTCGGGCGGCAAGAGTGCGACGCCGAAGCCGCGCCCGTCGCGCATCATCGCCCAATCCTCATACATCGTCTCCACGCGAAAGCCTATGCGCTCGTACTCGCGCACGTCGCGCCCCAAATCCTCGCAACGCACCGCGATGTGATCCACCACCCCGCCAAAACGCGCCTCTTGCTGCTCCGTCATAACTCAAACTCCAAAACTAAAAGGCTGTCCGTTGTCCCTCGTCCGTTGTCAGTTGCTCGCTCTAATCGTTAGCCACTCGCTCGTCAGGCACATGCAACGAACAACGGACAACGGACTACTGACAGCTTTATTCTCCCCACGCTTCGCCATAACGCTCGCTGAAGACGACGCGCGAGAGCGGGAAGCGACCCGGGTACGCCTTGTCTGGCTGCTTGGCGCGACCGATGGCAAGGAGCGCGACCACTTCGGCTTCGTCGGGCAGGCCAAACTCGCGTTTGACCGCCGCCGCGTCGAAGCCTTCCATCGGCGCGGTGTCGAAGCCGTAGGCTTCCGCTGCGTACATCAAAGTCGTGAAAGCGATCATCGTGTGGCGGTTGACCCACACATCCATCGGCATGTGCGAGAGAAACCCTAGCGCGCCCTGTTTATATTGCTCCACCGTGTCGGGGCTGCCCGCGCCGCGCTGCGCGCCTTCGCTAAACACCTCGTCCGCCCTCTGCCTCCACTCTTCCTTCATGCCGACGGCGATGATGACGACCGGCGCTTGCCCGACCTTCGGCTGATTGTAGGCCGCCGCTTGCAGACGCTTGCGATTCTCCTCTTCGCGCACGACGATGAAGCGCCACGGTTGCAGGTTGTAGCCCGAAGGCGCTTGCAGACCAAGTTGGAGGATGGCGTTCAAAATCTCCTTCGGCACTTCGTCCGGCGTAAACTGGTTGGTCGCGCGTCGTTCGACGACCGCTTCGGTGAAAGGTTTCAGCGGCTCGCCGTTCGGTTGTGTCGCCGGTAGATTCGTCGGTTTGTCTTGCATCGGAAGCTCCCCTTGCCGCGCGTTTGATAAAGCGTTAAGCCGCGATTGTAGCGCGAGACGCGGGCAAAGGGAAAAGCCTGTGGGCGTGAAAGATTCTTGACAGCGGCGACCTCTGCGCGCGAACCTCTCAGGCGAAGATAACTCCGCACAGGAAGAATAAATTTTGATGAGCACACACGACACGCCGCGCATCGTCTCGCTCCTGCCTTCGGCAACGGAGATCGTCTGCGCGCTCGGACTCACAGACTCGCTCGTCGGCGTCACGCATGAATGCGATTATCCGCCCACCGTCGTCGGCCTTCCGCAACTCACAGCCAGCCGCATCTCGCACCAGACGATGACCAGCGCAGAGATTGACCACGCCGTCCGCACGCAACTCGACGGGCACGGCTCGATCTATGACCTCGACGAAGAACAGATGCGCGCGCTCCGCCCCGACCTCATCATCACGCAGGAACTCTGCGACGTGTGCGCCGTCAGTTACAAAACGGTCGAGCAGGCCGCGCGCATGTTCGAGACGGACGTGCGAGTAGTCTCGCTCGAACCGAACACCATCGCGGACATCTTCTCGAACATTCGCACCGTCGGCGCTTTGACGGGAAGAGAAGCCGAAGCCGAAGCGCTCGTCGGCGAACTCTCTACGCGCCTCGACGCGCTCGCGCTTGCGCTTTCGGAAATTGAGACGCGCCCGCGCACCTTCGTACTCGAATGGCTTGAACCACCTTTCACGCCCGGCCACTGGGTTCCCGAACAGATCGCCTTCGCCGGAGGCGACCACTCATTCGGCCACGCAGGCGCGCCTTCGCGTACGACGACGCCCGCAGAGATAAGCGCCTACGCACCCGAAGTGATCGTGCTCGCGCCGTGCGGCTATTACAAAGAAGACACCATCCGCGCGCTCGAAACGGCGCGTCTGCCCGAAGGCTGGCAAGAGCTTCCGGCCGTCGCGCGCGGCGAGGTGTGGGCGGTTGATGCGACGGCGTATTTCAGTCGCCCCGGCCCGCGCGTCGTGCGTGGCGCGGAAATACTCGCGCGCATCATCCATCCGGAACTGTTCGGCGCGCCCGAAGAACACGAAGCGGTGCGCGTGCCCGCCGGATTGATGAGAACATAAACGACATGCCACGCCAGAAGACGACGAAAAAGCAGAGCACAGACCAGCCTATAGCTGCGCCCGAAACTTTGAACGCAAGCGACGCGGGCAACAGCAGCGGCGCGCTTCAACAATTCGCAGAGACGGCGGAGCGCGTCGCGGCGACTACGAAGAAGTTGGAGAAGGTCGCGCTGCTCGGTGCATACTTTCACACGCTTGCAGATGCAGACCTCGTGCGCGCCGCGCGCTACTTCGCCGGACACCAGTTCGCCTTGAACGACGCGCGCACAACAAACGTCGGCACGAACCTCCTGCGCGACGTGCTCACAGACGTGACGGGCTTCGACACGGAGAACTTGCGCCCGCGCTACGTGCGACTCGGCGACTCCGGCGAAGTCGCCTACGAAGCGTTGCGCGAAGCCGGACGCGACGAAGTCAACCAACCTGCGTGTACGCTCGCCAAAGTCGAAAGCCTCATCTCGGAGCTTAGCGAGACGCGCGGCACAAAGAACAAGCGCGCGCTCCTCACGGAAAACTTCGCGCGTGCGACCGCGCTCGAAGCCAAGTATCTCGTCAAGTTGCTCGTCGGCGATCTGCGCATCGGTTTGAAAGAGGGTTTGGTTGAAGACGCGCTCGCACGCGCCTTCGAGCGGACGCTCGCGGACGTAGCGCGCGTCAACATGCTCACGGGCGACATCGGCGAGGCGGCTTTGCGTGCGCGCATGGGCGATCTCGCAGATGTTTCGATGCGTCTCTTCCACCCGATCAAGTTCATGCTCGCGACCGCAGGGGAAGACCTCGCGGACATCGCGCGCACGATGCCCGAAGAGTTTTACGTCGAAGACAAATTCGACGGCATACGCGCGCAGGCTCACGTCGAGCGCGGGCGCGTCGCGCTCTACACGCGCACGCTCGACGAGGTGACGCATCGTTTCCCAGAACTCGTCGCGCCGCTCGCAGCCCTGCGAACAGACGCGATCATGGACGGCGAGATCGTGCCCGCGCGCGGCGCGGAAATTTTGCCCTTCGCGGAATTGCAAAAGCGTCTGGGGCGCAAAACCGTCGGCGACGAACTGCTCGCCTCAACGCCCGTCGTCTTCATCGCCTACGATCTGCTCTACGCAAAGGGAAGCGTGATGTTCGACGAGCCGCTTCAAGAACGACGGCGCGTGCTCGAAAGCCTCGTCGCGAATAACGGCGGCGATAGTGATGTTGATGCGACGCTGCGACTCTCGGAAGCGAAGCGCATGAACGATGTCGCTTTGCTCGACGCGGAGTTCGACGCGGCGCGCGGGCGCGGCAACGAGGGATTGATGATCAAAGACCCGCGCTCGTCTTACAAGCCGGGCAAGCGCGGGCGCGAGTGGTTGAAGTTGAAACGCGCTCTCGCCACGCTCGATGTCGTCGTCACGGCGGTTGAGGTCGGTCATGGCAAGCGGCGCAATCTTCTCTCCGATTACACGTTCGCCGTCAGGCGCTCGGCTGACGATGCGGAGCTTTTGAACGTCGGCAAAGCCTATTCGGGTTTGACAGATGTGGAGTTGGCGGAACTGACAGAGTGGTTTCGCGCGCACACGCTTCAGGAGTTCGCGCACGGGCGCGTGCGCACGGTCGAGCCGAAGATCATCCTCGAAGTCACCTTCGACCGCGTTCAAGTCTCCAAACGTCACAAGAGCGGCTACGCTCTGCGCTTCCCGCGCATACTGCGACTGCGCGACGACAAAAGCGTTGACGAGATTGACACGCTTGAGGCGGTGAGCAAACTCGCAGGCGAAGCATCGGGCGACGAGGCCGACGAAGTTGATGCTTGATCGGATTAGCGTCGCGGAGTCGCTTGTGATTTAGCTTCTTCGACGGAGAGGAAGCGCGGCCGCTCGAACGTCACGATACGCCCGCGCACGTCCAGCCCTTTGAAGAAATCGACGACGACCCGCTGCACTTCATCCGACGGTAGCGTCTCGTGCCCGCCGTTTTCGACGACGAGGTGCGCGCTGTTTGGAAATCCCCAACGCACTTCCTCGGCTTGAAACGGCGGCGTGTTTGTATCGAGCGTGCCGCTCACAAAGAGCGTGGGCACAGTGCTCCAGAGGCGCGTCGTCGGCGCGTTCGTGTTCTTCGTCGCGTTCGTCGCAGCGGCCACAGACTTGCAAATGTCGGATGCCCATTGAAGGTTGACGTTACTGAAGAGCGCTCCCGCCGCCTCCTTCTGCGCCTGCGTTAGCCGCTCCGCAGACCAACCCGCCGAACAATCCGTTGCGTTTGCCATCGGCGACCTCCCGCCGAAATTGTTGTAGAGCGATTCGACACGGCGCGCGAGAAGCGTGTAGTCGCCCGTGTCTATCGTGTAGAACAAAGCCGGAAGCGCAGGGTAAGTGCGCGCGTCATTCATCGCAACGCGCACGAGCCATTGCAAGCCGAGTTTGCCGACGCGTAAGTTCACCGCGCTCCTGGTTCGCGCGTCGGTTATGGTGAGCGAGACGGGGTTTCGATCCAGCTTGTCGAGCACGCGCCGGTAGAGCGCCTCCATGTCGGGGACGATTTTGTTGACGGCGGCGTCCTCGGCGGCGAGGTAGGAAAGTTTTTTGATCAGCAAGTCCCACACGCTAGGCAGCGCGAGCAGGTTGTCCGTCCCGTCTGTGTTAGCCAGCACGACACGTTGAAGATGTTCGCTGTTGCGGCGGAGCGCGGCTTGCGCCAGCACCGTGCCGTAGCTGTGGCCGACGAGGCTGATGCGCTCTGCTCCTAGCGCACGCCGCAGGTCGTCCAGATCGTCTGCGCTCGCGTTGATGTTGTAAGCCGATAGTTCGACGCCTTGCGCGCGCCAGTGTTCGGCGCAGTCGCGCGTCAGCGTCGTGTACGCACGCAGCCATTTGTCCTCGTTCTCGAAAACATCTGCGGGCGGGGAAACTTCGGGACATGCGAGGCTGGGCGACGATAGCCCCGTGCCTCTCTGGTCGAGCAGGATCACATCGGCGACTTCGCGCAGACGTTCGAACAGGCGAAAGTAGACGGGCACTCTCGCCATCACGATTCCGGGAACGCCGGGGCCGCCCGCGAGCCAGACAATCGGCGCAGCGGGTTGCGCGGCCATGCTTTTCAGTCGCACGAACGCGAGTTGGATGAGACGCGTCGATCCGGCGTCGCGGTTCTCTCTCACCCACAGACGCCCTGATTCCGCCGGAACTTCTTTACCGTCGAAGCTCTTAAAGACATACGGCTCGAAAGCGACGAGACCGGCGCGCGCCTTCTCCTTCACCTCCTGCGCGTTGGCCGTTGCCGATGCCGCAAAGCACAGGCAGCAAAACATAAACAACGCAAACTTATTCATATTTGAACTCTCTCCGTTTTGCGATGGATTGACGCCGACGAAGCGCACGCAGGTTCGGCCTGTGAGTTTATAGACGCCGGACGGCGAAAGAGTGTTAACGACGAGAAATGAAACGAAGCCGCGTCGCTTGTCAACAATCGCAAGCGACGCGGCCTCTTTGTGAAAGGCAAAACTTTGCCTTTGGTGTTTACGCGCCTGCGCGGCGACGTTCAAATTTCGTCGGTCATTTGTCGGATTTCTGCATTGTTTCTACGCGCCGACAGAAGGTACATCCAACGCGCGCGTCAATCGCGCAACTTGACGCGGTAGATGATGTGTCGGCCTACGCGCTCGCCCGCGTCGCGTGTGTACCAGCGGTCGAGCGGCGCGAGGTTGAAGGGTTGATCGGCCTGCGCGACGACGTAGGAGAGCAGGGGCGAGGCGGCGTGTGCGCGGTCGAAGGAGGCGTGAAAGTTGGCGTAGTTGTTCTTCTCTGCGTCGATTTCGGCTTGCGTGATGGGTTGGTAGTTGACGGTCAGGCGCGGGTTGGCGCGATGCCAGCCGAAGATGGCGAAATAGATGTAGCCCTGCTGGCGATAGATGGTCTCGAAGTCGTTTGCACCGACGCCCGAATAATAGAGGAACTTGAAAAAGCGTTCCTTGTTTTCCGCGACCGATACGCTTGAGAAGACGAACATGTGCGGCGCCCAGACAGCCGCGTTCGGCGCGTAGGTCGGCAGGTTGTCAACGAGGTAGACGCTCGGATTGAAGACGACCGGATGCGGCTCAGAACCCTCGCGCGCCAACTCTTTCAGACGCAGCGCGACCTTCGCCCACTCGTCCTTGAATTCGTTACCCGGCGACGCGCGGCGCGTGATGAACACAGTCTCGCCCGCGCCCCACAGAAGCGCGAGGAGCGTAACGGGCAACCAGACGCGATGCGGAATCAGACGTCTCGCGTTTGTCGCTCCGACGCTTTCACTACCCGCGCTCACTGCGCTCGCAGTGCTCTTGAAAGTTTTACGTCCCTGCCAGAGCAAGCCCGCCGCGAGCGCCGTCGCGAGAAGCGCAACGTAGTTGCCTATGTATTGTTCGTAGTGCATCGGTTGGAGCGAACGCCCCGTGATGATCTGTTGATTGAAGACGACGAGCACGGAGAGCGCGAGCGCGGCGTTGAAGATGACGGCAGGCTCGCGCCAATTCAGCCAACGTCGCCACACGCCGAACGCGAGCGCGACGAGCACGAGCGCGTCGAGCAAAACGACGCCGCGCCAGAGGTCGGGCGAACGCGAATAAGTCAGAGCTTGCACGGTGTCCATCGTCGGCGCGCGGCGCGAGAGCAGAATAAAATAGGGCACGAGCGAGACGACGGCGCAAAGCGACATGAGCGCGAGTGGTTCTATGGCGCGTCGCCAGTCGGCGGGACGTGCGATGAGCCAGAGGAGCGCGAGCGAGCCGAGGAGCGCGGCGGCCATCGTCCAGTGATAAAAATATGAATAGACCGTCGCCGCAAACATCAAGCTTGCGAGGAGCGCACAGACGAGTCGCGTGCGGCGCGCGGCGGCGACGAACGCGCGCCAGAGGAAGCCGCAAAAGAAAAAGAAGAAGACGAACGGCACGCCCGGCACGTAGCGGCGTAGGAAAGGCAGGAAGACGTAAGCCGGTGTCATCCCCAACAACTTCACAACCAAGCCTTGGCCTGAGACGAGTATGCCGAGGCACAAGACGACGGGAACTGCGGCGGCGGCGATTCGTTCGTCGCGCGTGATCATCGAGACGAGCCAGAAGATCGCGAGCGCGGACGCACCTGCGACCAGCGGCATGAGCAGGATGAACATCGTCGAGGTCGTCAGACCAAGCGCGCGAGCCGGAATCGAGATCATGTAAGCGGGCACAAACTGGATCGAAAACAGCGATTCGGACGCGTGTGCGTCCTTCGGGTTGTCGTGGCCTGTGTAGGGGTCGCTCAGGCGCGGTCGCCCGTCAATGAGCGCGTTGACGTAAGCGGCGTAAGCCGGTTCGTCGCTGTAAAAATGCGCGAACGAGCCGTGCCACTCGTGCCCGCGTTTGTAACAGAGGTGCGCCTGCGGAAAAAGCGAGAGCAGCATGAGCGCCAGCGCGGCGAGCAAGCCCCAACGCCAGCGAACGGGCGTTTCGCGTTCAAGCGGATTGGTCATAGAGGACGACGGCGGCGAACGTGTGCGACCGGGACGGCGTACGATTTTTAAGAGAACGGTTGATACTAAATTTACAAATCACATACGGCAAGCCTTCAAGGCCGCAGGCGCACGCGATAGATCGTGTAATTCGCAACCGGCTCGCCCGCGTCGCGTTCGTACCAGCGATCAAGTTGCGAGAGATCGCCGGAACTTGCATTCGAGGTGATGACGAAGGAGAGCGCAGGGCGCGCGGCCTCGTCGCGTGTGAAGGCTGCGACGTAGTCGGCGTAAGCGCGCGCCGCGCGACCCAGTTCTTCGTCGGAGAGCGGCGCATAGTCGGTCGCCAGTCGGGGCAGTGCGTGCTCCGCGCCGAAGAGTTTGTAGATGATGAAAGGGTTGGCGCGCAGGTGTGCTTGAAAGTTTTCGGGCGCGACGCCCGTGTAATAAAAAAATTGATACATGCGCTCCCTGTGCTCCTCAGCCGTGAGGCCGGAGTTGACGTGCATGTGCGGCGACCAGAAGACTGAGGCGCGCGGCGCGAAGATTGGCAGGTTGTCGGCCAGCATGAAATTATCCGTGAAGACGACGGGACGCGCACGCGCCGGATCGTTCGCCGTCGTCGTTTGCGTCAACTCCGCCAGACGCGAGGCGACCCGCGCTTGTTCGTCGCGCGCCGCATTGACGGATGAGAATCGGCGTGTCGTGGCGATCAACTCGCGCGCCGCCCAACCGTAAGAGGCGAGCGCGACGCATAAGAATATCCAGGCGGCGTAGCGCGGCGTTCTCGTCGTGCGTTCGTTTTCTTCGCGCCGCCGGATGCAGAGCGCGACGGCAAGCGCGAGCGCGACGAGCGAGAGATAGTTCAAGACGTAATCTTCGTAATGAACGGGCTGAAGCGAACGCCCTGTGATGATCTGTTGATTGAAGACGACGAAGGGCGTGAGCGCGAACGAGACGGCGAAGAGAACCGTAGCGTCTCGAAGCGCGAGACGCCGCAAGCCTATTCCGGCGGCGAGCACTGCGAGCGCAACGAGCGCGATCATCTCCGGCGCGCGGAAGAGATCGGGCGCGTGCGTGAACTTCAAGACCTGCACCTTGTCCATCGCTGCGGCGCGGCGCGCGAGGAGCAGCGCGTAAGGCACGAGCGATGCGCATGAAAGCGCAGCTGTCGTGAGTAAAACTTTCGGAGCGCGCGTTTCGTCGTCGCGCCACTTGCGCGCGGCGAGCCAGATGAGGGCGAGACAGGCGAGCCACGCAGCGGCGGTCGTCCAGAGGTAAAAATAGGAATAGACGAGCAGCGCGAACGCCGCGCCCGCGAGGGTAGCATGTGTGAACGCTGCGCGGCGTTCGGTGCTACAGCGAAGCGCGCGCCAGAGAAACGCGCAGAAGAGAAAGAGGAAGGGGAATGGCAGCGCGGGAACGTAGCGGCGCAGGAAAGGCAGGTAAGCATAAGACGCGCGCAGGCTGGCGAGCGACGACAGATTTACCTGTCCCGATGCGAACGTGCCGAGACACAGTATGATGATCGTCGCGCACGCGGCGAGTCGTTCATCTTTGAGAAGCAGCGCGAGCAGCCAGAAGAGCGCGAGCGCGCTCGAAAATGCGACGACGGGGCTGAGCGCGATGAAGATCGTCGAGGCACTGACGCCGAGCGCGCGTGCCGGAAGCGCGAGCGCGTAAGCGGGGATGAACTGTATGGAGAAGAGCGATTCGGAGAGCGGCGTCGCGTTTGAATCGTCAATGCCCGTGTAAGGGTCGTTCAGGCGGGGGCGGCCTTCGATGAGCGCGGCGAGATAGGCTGCGTAGGCCGCCTCGTCGCCGTCGAAAGAGGCGTATGCGCCGTGCCATGCGCGACCGCGCGCGCGCCAGAGGTGCGCCTGCGGGACGAGCGCAAGCAGCACGAGCGCGATGGCCGCCAGCACGCCGAGACGCCAGCGAAGAGGTTTCTCCATATTGCTCAAGTGTACCTACAACAAACGGTAGCGGGTCTATAGATTAAGTTTCAAGTCCCAAGTCAAATGCGGCTCTCTGACTTGAGGCTTGGGACTTGGAACTTGGGACTTGGAACTTGGGACTTTGTGTTGAGTGCCTTTCGTCATATTCAAGTGCAACCGTTACAAGACCGTTGATGACAACTTCTCTGCGAAGGTTAAAGTTGACAAGCAGTGTGGCGCAAGCGAAGATGCGAGGCAACCTCGGACGAGTTCTCTTTCATAGCTCTGACAAAACTTCGGAAGACACGCAGATCATTTAAGCCGCCGCACGTTATGTCAACGACCGCTTACGAAGACCATGCCTCGAACACGCCCGCACAACTCGCAGCCGTGTGTGCGTGTTTGTTGATGTTCGTCGCGCTGGTTGACTCGCAGGTGGTCGGCGCGATCACGCCGCAGATCGCCGCAGGGTTGAACAGCGCGAAGACGAGCGTGGCGGCGAGCGTGATGGTCTATGCGATTGCGGCGGCGGCGGTCGCGCTCTTGCTCGGCAGGCGTGCGGGGCGCGTGCGTCCGGTGCGTTGGTTGCCCGTCGCCGCCGGAATCTTCGTTGCGGCAAACGCGCTCGCGGCCATCGCGCCGCACGTCGCGCTCTTTTGGACGGCGCGTGCGCTCGCCGGACTCGCGGGCGGGCTTGTGAGCGCGCTCGTCATCGCCGCGCTCGCAGACGCTTCGAGTTATGCGCGACGCGGCAAGCAGATGAGCGGCGTGGCCGTCGCCTATTTTCTCGCGCCCGTCATCGGCGTGCCTTTGGGCGCGTGGCTCGCGGGGCGCGTCGGCTGGCGCGCGGTCTTCGCCGCGTCCGCCGTGCTCGTCGCCGTCGCGGGTCTGCTCGTGCGCCAGTTTCCGCTGTCGCCTGCAAAGGAGTTGAAGGGCGAGTCAGGAGACGACGCACAACAAAATGTTGATGAACGCGCGGCGACCGACGAGCGCACGTCTCAGAGCGGCGCGCGCGCGTCGCGTACATCTTTGTGGCGACTGGCAATGCGTTCGCGTTCGACGCGGCGCGGCATCGTGAGCGCGTTCTTCGTCTCAGGCGGCCTCGTCGGGCTGACGACTTATCTAGGCACTTGGCTCTCCGACGCGTTTCGCGCGGGCACACGCGAAGTCGGCCTCGTCTACGCGCTGGCCGGTGCGGGCGCGGTTGCGGGCGGCGCGCTCGGCGGCCTGCTCGCAGACCGTTACGGCAAACGTCGCATCGCGATAGCGAGCAGCGCGTTGATGATCTTGCTGCTCGTCGTGCTGCCCTCATTCACCTGGAGCGCGCGGCTCTGGGCGATCATCGGTGCGACGGCTTTTCTCGCGGCCTTGCGCGTCGCGCCGCTACAGGCACTCGTGACGGAACTCGTCGCAGCCTCGGAGCGCGCCGCTTACATCGCTTTGCGCAACGGCGCGTCGCAACTCGGCATCGCGCTCGCGGTCGCTGCGGGCGCGCGCCTCTATCCGCGTTACGGGCTGTCGGGCGTCGGCGCCATGTGCGCCGCACTCACGCTCGGCGCTGTCATCAGCATGCGCAAACTCGAAGACCCGCACGACGCATCACACGCGAAGAACGAAGCAGACGATAACGCGCGGCTCGCCGCCAGAGGAAGTGAAAGCGCGCAGCTTGTTGTCGAAGGTGCGAAGCCTGCGCGACGTTTCAGCGGCAGAAGCATCGCGCGGAAGTTGGCCGCAGTCGTCGTCGCGCTCGTGCTCGTCGTGACGGTCGGCTTGCCCTGGCTCTTGAGTTTCGCGATCACAAAAGCGGGGACGCGCCCCGGCGAGCGCGACCGCACGGACACGCCCGCCGCCTACGGCGCGACCTTCGAGCCTGTCGCTTTCACTTCCGTAGACGGCAACACGCTCTCCGGCTGGTATCTGCCTGCGCATGACGGCGACGCGCGGCGCGTCACTTTCATCCTGACGCACGGGCTGTTTCGCTCGCGCTACGAGATGTTGGAGCGCGGCCTAGACCTGTGGCGCGCGGGCTACGACGTGCTGCTCTACGATCTCAGGCGGCACGGGCGAAGCGCGGCGGAGTTTTCCACCATCGGCTACGACGAGCGGCACGACGTTGAGGCGGCTTACAAGTTCGTGCGCGCGCGCGAACCTGACAATCGCATCGTGCTGATGGGCGTTTCGATGGGCGCGGCGGCGACTCTGCTGGCCGCCTCGGAGATCGGGGACGAAAAACTTCTGGCCGTTGTCTCAGATTCGAGCTTCCTCTCGTTCACAGACACCGTGCGGCATCACATAAAATTGATCGGCGCGCCAACTTTCCCTTTCGCGACGCTCTTGATAAAGTTCACCTCGTGGCGTCTGAACTTCGCGGCGGCGGATTATGATCTGCTGCGTGCGGTGAGCGCGATTTCGCGTCCCGTCTTGTTCATCGGCGGCTCGAAAGACGTGCGTATGCCAATCGCCACCGTGCTCGAACCGCTCTACGCGGCGGCTCGCAGTCCGCTGAAACGCAAGTTCATCGTCGAAGGCGCAACGCACGGCCACGCCTACGACGAGTCGCCGGAAAGTTACATCAAAGCTGTGAAAGAATTTGTCGAAACAGTCGAACAAACGGAGCGCGTCGCGCGGCCTTGAAACTGCACGCTCGGCTATCGCGTATCAATACTCATTCAAGCGGTGACAAATCACATCCAATTTCGATGAAAAGGAAGTCCAATAATATGAACATTCGCAAAAACCTTTCAGCGCGCGTCCTCTTCGCGGCTTGCGCCGTCGTCGCGCTCCTGTCTCTCGGCGGCAACGCTTTCGCGCAGGACGCGATGAGCGGGATGGCGCAAGGTGAGAAAGTTGACAAGCGCAAGCTGACGACGATTCAGACGGCGAGCGTGGATGTCGGCGAGACGAAGAAAGCCGTCGAGGTGCGCTATCTCAACTTGCCCTGGGGCAAGGCCACCTTCGGCTACATCGAAACCGGCGTTGACCCGCGCAACGGCCAGTACTACGCGAAACGCACGTGGCCTATCGCGCACCTGCACTTGAACGCGCCCGCCAAGTATCATGGCAAGACGCTCGCGCCCGGCGACTACGCGATGGTCATCACGCCGAAAAATCCTGAGACAAAGGCGGGCATGAAACTCTCGCTCGCTTCGTTCAAACCCGCAGAAGCCAACGGCACGTTCCTCGTCCCCGGCAACGTCTTTGTCGAGACGCCGAAGGACGCAACGGTCGTCGCCGAGCGTGAGATCGCGTTTGGCGAAGGCGCGCCGGTCGTCGAAGAACTGAACATCTGGACGGGCAAGGAAGGCAAGACCGTCTCGATCAAAATCCACTACGGCGACCGCACGCTCACAGAGAAACTCGAACTCCAGTAAACACCCTCGCGCGAGTTGCTCGAACAGGAGAATTGACATGAGTGAAAAGAATCCGGCGGAGGCGAGCGGTAGCGGCGTCGCCTCCGCCACGACGACGGCGGCGGCGGGCGCGAACGGAGCGGGCGCAACAAACGCCGCCTCTAGCGAACTACACGATCCGGTGGCTGAAGTTGAAGGCGTCACGCTCGACAAAGCGCAGATGATCCCCGTCGCGCGCGACGAGCCTTCAAATTCTTACTCGATGCTTGAGCCGCGCATGAAGAAGGTTTACGGCGCGTATTACAAGGAGCTTTACTACACGCCGGAGCGGCGCATACTCGACCCGAAGGTGCAGGAATTGATCTCGATTGCAGCCTCGCTCGTGGCGAAGTGCGACGGCTGCCTCGACGGGCACATGAAGAAGGCGCTCGACCTCGGCGCGACGAAAGAAGAGATCAGCGAGACCATCTGCATCGCCGCCGCCATCAACGCCGCCGCCATGATCGACCTCAGCGACCGCACGGCGGCTCGGCTCGGCCTGAACCATTTCCCCTCGAAGCCCGCCGAAAAAATCTGACGCGGGCGGACAACTTGCGTCTGAATGTTGAGTTGAGAAATATGAACTATCGTCTGGAACAAATCGGCGGCGCGGCAGCAGCGGTTCGGTCGCGGCAGAGCGGCACATGCCGCTCATTGATGCTTTTGACGTGTGCGTTGCTCTTGCTGCTATCGTTTTCGTTCGCGGCGTGCGCGCAGGAAACGAAAGCGCCGACAGCGGCGGCGTCGAGCGCAACCGCCGAGAAGAAACCGTCGAGCGCGTTCGCGGGACGCGTCGAGTACGCGGAGTTCCCGTCGGCGAGTCTCGGTCGAAACGTGCGCTATGCCGTCTCGCTCCCGCCTTCGTATGACAAGAAGAGTTCGCAGCGTTACCCGCTCGTCATCTTCCTGCACGGCCTGAACAACGACGAGCGCGATTGGGAGTCGCACTGCATCGAGACGAAGCTGGAAGCACTGCGCGCCGCGTCGAAGGTCGGCGAGTTCATCGTCGCCATACCTTACGGCGCGAACAGTTTCTATATCAACGCGCAGGACGGCACGCGCTACGAAGACGCCATCGTTAAAGATTTCCTGCCCTTCGTGGATAAGACCTATCGCACTCTGGCGTCGCCGCGCTCGCGCCTCATCGAAGGCATCTCGATGGGCGGCTACGGCGCGCTCCTCATCGCCTTCAAACATCCCGAACTCTTCGCGGGCGTCGCCGCGCACAGCGCCGCGCTCTTCGACGAGTTGCCGCAACCGCCGAAGTCGCCCGAAGATCGCGGCGGAAAGTATCGTTACGATCTCGCCACCAAACTCTTCGGCTCGCCGCCCGATTCAGCGTTCTTTCAGGCCAACAACCCACTCAATCTGGCGCGCACGAACGCCGCGCAGATCAAGCGTCTGAAGATTTATTTCGACATCGGCCAGAGCGACCGCTACGGCTTCGAGCGTGGCAATCAAAAACTCGCGGACACGCTCAAAGCCGCCGGAGTCGCGCATGAATACACGCTCGCGCCCGGCGCACACGGCTGGTCGTTCCTCGTTGATCGCAGCGAACCCGCCTTCACTTTCATCTGGAATACGCTGCGAACATGAGCAGAGAGGCTTGAACGCATCCTCTCACCTCTCAAGTGCCAATCGTGAATTGGCTATTTCAGACTTTGACGCCCGAAAATAAGATGGTGCGAGCGAGCGAGCGACTTCTGCGAATGGTATGCGCTTTTATCGTGCGCCACGTCGTGAATATTCGCGCCGTGAATATTTTCTCTGTAGTTGAAGTATGGAAATCATAGAACACCACACGGGGACGGATCATGAGCGCGTGCTCGGTTGCCGCGACGAGGCGAACGGCTATCGGGGCATCATCGCGATACACAGCACGCGGCTCGGCCCCGCGCTCGGCGGCGCGCGCTTCTGGAACTACGCGAGCGAAGAGGAAGCACTCGTGGACGTGCTGCGCCTCTCGCGCGGCATGACCTACAAGAACGCGCTGGCCGGACTTCCTTTCGGCGGCGGCAAGTCAATCATCATCGGCGACAACCGTACGACCCGACGCGAATCGCTTTTCCGTTCGCATGGTCGCTTCGTCGAAACGCTCGGCGGGAGTTACATCACGGCGGAAGATGTCGGGACGAGCACGGCGGACATGGAATATGTGAGTTTGGAAACAAGGCACGTCGGCGGTCTCGCGGATCGTTCCGGCGATCCTTCGCCCGTCACGGCGCGCGGCGTCTTTCGTGCGATGCAAGCCGCCGCGAGGCATCGCTGGGGGACGGACGAAATTGCCGGACGCACGGTAGCCTTACAGGGCTGCGGCCACGTCGGTTATTATCTGGCGAAAGAACTACGCGAGGCCGGAGCGAAGTTGATCGTAACGGATGTTGACCGCGAGCGCGTCGAGCGTGTGATGGATGAATGCGCGGCGGAGAGCGTCAGGCCGGAGGAGATTTACGCGTGCGAGGCGGACATCTTCGCGCCGTGCGCGCTCGGCGGCATACTTAACGATCGCACACTGCCGCAACTCAAAGTCGAGATCGTGGCCGGCGCGGCGAACAATCAACTGCTCGATGCACGGCACGGCGAAGCGCTCGCCGCACGCGATATTCTCTACGCGCCCGACTACGCGGCCAACGCCGGAGGAGTCATCAACGGCTGCATCGAACTGCTCAACTGGGCGCAGGCCGAGTCGCGCGCAAAAGTTGAAGCCATCTACGACACCCTGCTGGAAATCTTCCAACTTGCGGAAAGCGGCGGCATCCCCACTTACAAGGCCGCAGACCAACTCGCAGAGGCGCGCTTGCAGCACGTACACGCGTAAACTGATCCGCACGCGCGCGGTGCGAATACGAAATTTCGTAGTTTAGCGACGGCATCTCTCCTGTCAATATCTGCATCTTCATTTGTACACAGACGCCCGCGCGCTGTAACGTGTGCGCGCGGGCCTACAGTCTCGCCGGACTACGAAACCCGTAAGGAAGTTCTGCGCATGAAACGCTTTCCCCCATTCGTCTCTTTGCTGCTCGCGTTTGCCGTCGCCGCCACCGCCATCGTCTCGGCGCAACAGGGCGGCTACACGCCCGCGCTCGTCTCGCTCGTCTCAGCCGAACGCGCGTTCGCGCGCACGAGCGTGGACAAAGGTATACGCGAATCGTTCCTCGCCTTCTTCGCAGACGACGGCATCAACTTCCAACCGCATCCCACGAAAACCAGAGAGGCATATCTCAAACGCCCCGCGCCCACCACGCTGCCACCCATCACGCTCAACTGGGAACCCATCTTCGCGGACGTGTCGCGCGCGGGCGACCTCGGCTACACGACCGGCCCCTACCGCCTGACGGATCAAAGTCCTGAACACAGGCCGACGCGTCACGGCTACTATTTTTCGATCTGGAAGCGACCGCAGCCGGACGCCGCTTGGAAAGTTGTTGTCGATGCCGGTATACAGACGCCCGCGCCCGACGCTGCGGAGCGCGCGCTACGCTTTCAGGCAGCGCGGGCTGTCGTCTCTGCAAAGGCGGCGTCCGCGAACTCTAATCTCGAACAGGAGCGCGCCGCTCTGTTGAAAGTTGATCGAGACTTTATCGGCGAAGCCAGCATGCGCGGCGCGTCGAAACCGTTCCAGTCGTACCTCGGCGACGAAGCGCGCCTGCATCGCAACGGCAGTTTCCCATTGACAAACAAAGACGCCATCCGTTCTTATCTCTCGCAGAAACAGTTCGCGCTCTACGGCGAGCCGTTGAAAGCAGATGTTGCGCAGTCGAACGATCTCGGCTACACATACGGGCGTTACGAGTTGAAGGCAGGCGCGGGCGAGGCGTCGGAGAAGGGCTACTACGTGCGCGTCTGGAAGCGCGACCGCTCAGGCCACTGGAAGATCGCGCTCGACACGACGCACCCGCTTCCGCCCGCAGAAAAATAACGTCTCGAAATATAGTCTCCGGCAAACACCGGGCGTGCATTAACGAAATAAGTTCGTGGTTCGATAAGAAGTAAAAAAATGAGAAGTAAAAATTTATCCGCGTTGGTCTTCTTACTGCTGTTTTCGTGCGCGCTTGTCTTGCTCGTGACGCTCACGCCTTCGGGCGCGGCGCATGACGACGAACACGGGCACGGCGGCGATGGCGGCAACGGGCAGATAGGCGGGCAGCCTATGTCTGCGATGAGCGGGCTGCCGTGCGTGAACGGAATGGCGGGCACGTTCCCCTGTCAAAACGTTGACCTCGCATCGTTCCTCCCGCTCGCGAGCATCGGCGGCGGCACGGGCAACGATGTCTGGGGCTGGACTGATCCGCTCACGAACAAAGAATACGCGCTCATGGGTCTGTCCAACGGGACGGCCTTCGTTGACATCAGCGACGCGGAGCACCCCGTCTATTTAGGCAAGCTGCCCACGCACAGCATTGATTCGTTGTGGCGCGCGATCAAAGTCTACGGCAACCACGCCTTCATCGTGAGCGAAGCGGCGAATCACGGGATGCAGGTCTTCGACCTCACGCAGTTACGCAACGTCGCCGCGCCGCCCGTCACTTTTTCCGAGACGGCGCACTACAACGCCTTTAGTCGCGCACACACGATCGCGATCAACGAAGAGACGGGCTTTGCTTACGCCAACGGCGTGACCGCCTACACAGACGCCGCCGCCAACAAGTGCGCGCGCGGCTTGCACATCATAGACGTGAGAAACCCCGCGCACCCGACGTTCGCCGGATGCTTCGCCGCCGACGGCTACACGCACGACACGCAGTGCGTCATCTATCGCGGCCCCGACGTCGCCTATCGCAACCGCGAGATTTGCTTCAACTCCAACGAAGACACTCTGACCATCGTTGATGTCACAGACAAAAACGCCCCGCGTCAATTATCGCGCACAACTTACACGGGCAGCGGCTACACGCATCAGGGTTGGTTGACCGACGATCAATCAATGTTTCTGGTGGACGACGAACTCGACGAGCAAAAACTGCAGACCAAGACGCGGACGCACATCTTCGACGTTTCCGATCTCGACGCGCCCACGCGCACAGGCGTCCACGAAGGCACGACGGGCGCGATTGATCACAATTTGTACATCCTCGGTCGCTACGCTTATCAATCCAACTACCGGAGCGGGCTGCGCGTCTTAGACATCAGCCACGCGAGCACGGCCACGCTTCAAGAGGTCGGCTATTTCGACATCTATCCGGTTGACGATCTTCCGGCCTTTAACGGCACGTGGAGTAATTACCCTTTCTTCAAAAGCGGCGTCGTCATAGTCAGCGGCATCGAGCAGGGACTCTTCGTGCTCCGGCCAACGACGAATTTTGTCTCCACGCCCCAACTCCTCACCGAATGGAATTCGACGCGCGCGATTGCGCTCGACTCTGTTACGCGCACGCGAGAACCCTTTTCGGTCAACTCGACACTGAACTTCAGCACGGACGGGCGCACGCGCCTGATGCTCTTTGCGTACAACGTGAATCTCGCGCCCGACGAGCCGCAGACGGTCGTGACGGCGCAAGCGGAAGATGCGCAGCAGAGAATCTATCCCCTGACCGTTGAGTATGTGGGTAAGGTTCCAGATTACGAACGTGTAACGCAGGTGGTCGTCGTCTTGCCCGCCGAGTTAGCAGCAGCAGGCGATGTCTCTGTCAGCATCAACCTGCGCGGCACGCCCAGCAATAAAGCGTTGATTAAGATTCAATGAAGCCCTAAGAGCAGTGACGAGTGACAAGAAGCAGTCTCATAAATAGCACCTCAGCAAAATCTTAATGCAGCCGAGATGCACGAAGCCGAGAAAGTTCTCGACATGATAATCAAAGCGCGTTGCGACACGACGAAAGTTCTGCAACCACGCCCACAGCCGCTCGACCTTCCAGCGGCGACGGTAGCGGCGCAAAGCGCGCCCGTCCTGCGTCGCCGCTTTCTTCCGGTTCGCCCGATGCGGCGCAATCAACTCGATGCCACGTTCAGCAAGTTCCGCGTCGAGCGGGTCGGAGTCATAAGCTTTGTCGCCGATCAATCGTCGTGGCGGTGCGGCGATAAAACTTTGAAGGAGAGTTTCTCCCACAAGGGTGACTTCATGCGGCGAAGCAGACGCCGCGTGGATGGCGAGTGGAAGACTAGCATTGTCTGCCACCACCATGAGTTTCGTGCCTTTGCCCCGCTTAGTCTTACCGACTGCGCGCCCCCTTTTTTAGCGGTGACGAAGGTGCCGTCAATAAAGCACTCGCCTAAATCAACTTCGCCGCGCTCGCGCAGGTCTTCGGCTAATGCTTCGAGCACGCGCCGCAGCGTGCCGTCGCGTGACCACTGCTGGAATCTTCTGTGGCAAGTCTGGTACGGCGGAAAGCGCTCGGGTAAATCTTGCCACCGTGCGCCCGACCTCAGAATCCAGAGGACGCCGTTGATGACTTCGCGGGTGTCTCTCCACGGCCTGCCCCGTCCGTCTTCGCGGCGCGGTGGTTCTGGTATTAGTGGGGCTAAAATAGCCCATTGCTCGTCTGTTAGTTCTTCGCCTCGTGCCATGCCCAAATGCTAGCACGGGTATTTATGAGACGGCTTCAAGTTAAAGCAAGAATTTATCTTTGACTTCTTGCTTTAACTTGTCACTCGTCACTTGTCACTCGTCACTGTTATTTAAACTATCGGCATCAAACTCGCTTCGTGTGGCGCGTGAATTTCGTTTTGAGACTTAAGACTCGCGGCCAGACGTTTGATTCCTTCCTCGATCTTGTCCACTGTTTGGCTCGCGAAGCAGAGACGCAGTTCGTGCGCCCCGGCCTCGTCCGCGTAGAAAATCTCGCCGTTGGCGAAGACGACGCCTTCGGCCATTGCCCTCTGCAAAAGTTGCCGCCCCTTCAAGCCGTGCCCCAGCCGACACCAGAAATAGAGGCCGCCTTTCGGGCGCGCGTAAGTTAAAAGTTTGGCGGGCAGGTGTCGCTCAAGCGCATCGCTCATACGGTCGCGGCGACGCGCGTGCTCGCGCCGCAGTTTGTCCAGATGATCGTCGAACAGACCGCTTTGCAGAAACTCCGCAACAACCAACTGGCTCAAGCCTTCCGTGAACAAGTTCTCGCGCTGCTTGATGAGCGCTAGTTGATCTACGACGTACTCCGATGCGGCGAGCCAGCCGAGACGCAAGCCCGGCGCGAGCACTTTCGAGAAAGTGCTGTGGTGTATGACGATGTTGTGCTCGTCGAGTTCGTAGAGCGAGGGCGGCGCGGGCGTCGCGTCTAGGTAAGCATCGCGGTACGGGTCGTCTTCGATGACGGGGATGCGGTAGCGCACGGCGAGGCGCAAGAGATCGCGTCGCTCGCGCAGAGAGAAAACTTTGCCCGTCGGATTCTGGAAGGTCGGGTTGGTGTAAAGCAGTTTGGGCCGGTAGCGCAAGATGAGGTCTTCGAGTTCGTCTAGGTCTGCGCGCACTGTGTCCCAGCCGACGAGTTTTGCGCCCGCCGCACGGAAGGTTTGTACCGCGCCGACGTAGCCGGGTCGGTCGAGCACGACCGTATCGCCCGCGTCTATCAAGCAACGCGCGATGAGATCGAGTCCCTGCTGCGAACCGGAAAGAATGAGCACGCGCTCGGCGCGTGTGCGTATGCGCGCGGCGATGGCTTTGCGCAGAGGCGCTTGCCCTTCCGTCGGGCCAAGACCGAGCACTGTGTCGCTCTCGTCTTTCAACACGCGCTCCATGAGCCGCCGGTAGTCCGCGAGCGGGAAGCATTCGATGGCGGGGATGCCTGCGGCGAAGGAGATGAGGCGCGAGTTCATCGTGTCGAGGTGCAAATTGCGCAAGGAAGGATCGGCGCTCTGTTGTGCGAAGGCAGAAACTTTGCCGCGCCAGGCGAACGGTGCGTCCGCCGGTTCGGGACGCGCGCAGACGAACGTGCCGCGCCCGACGTGGCTGCGCAGAAGGCCGCGCGCTTCAAGTTCGCGGTAAGCGTTGACGACCGTTGTGCGGCTCAACTTGAGTTGAACGGCCAGAGCGCGCTCGGAAGGGAGACGCACGCCCGCCGTCAGGTCTTCGCGCTCGATGGCCGACTCCAAAGCCTCTACGAGTTGACTGTAGATGGCGCGCGCGTCGCCGCGTTTGAACTTCAACTTCGCATAATTCATCGCACGCGGAGCATAGACCACGACTCGCAACGGCTCAAGTGCCAATTACAAATTGGCTATTTGCGCTCAATGCACAGAAAACTAATATGGCGCTGTTTGGACGATTTATACTAAAAACCTCGTGGATGCCAATGTGCGAATCGTGTAGTCCAATCGGGCTTGGCCGATCGCAAGCGGTCTTTGTTGTCTCTGTAATGTGAGGTGAACGAAAGCGATGGATAGTTTTACGCCGACGGCGAGGAGTGCAGTGAAGCGTCTGCCGAAGCGTGGCGTGTATGAACGCGAGAGAGTTTACAGGATTTTGGACGAGGGGCTCATCTGCCACGTCGGCTTCGTCGTAGAGGGACAACCATTCGTCATCCCGACCGGCTACGCGCGCGCAGGCGACACGCTCTACCTTCACGGCTCGCAGGCAAGCCGTATGCTGCGCGCCCTGCGCGATGGCATTCAAGTGTGCGTGACGGTGACGCTTCTGGACGGGATGGTGTTGGCGCGCTCGGCTTTTCATCATTCGATGAATTACAGGTCGGTGGTAGTCTTCGGTCGCGCGGTTGTGGTCGAAGAGGGGGCGTTGAAACTTGAAGCGTTGCGCGCTTTGACGGAACATCTCGCGCCGGGTCGTTGGGCGGAAGTGCGGCAGCCGACGCGAGAGGAGGTGCGTGCGACGTTGGTGCTCGCGCTTCCGCTCGCAGAGGCGTCGGCCAAAGTGCGTACGGGGCCGCCCGTTGACGACGAAGAGGATTACACGCTGCCAATCTGGGCGGGCGTCGTGCCGCTCGGACTGGTGGCGGGTGAGCCGATTGCCGATCCGCGTTTGCCTGTGGGCATCGAGCCGCCGCCTCATGTGTTGAATTACACGCGTCGCGCGGGTGAAGGTAGTTAGTTTGCGGAAAGGAAAAGCGAGATGAGTCGGGAATGGCAGCGGGGCGAGTTTTTGATCAGCACGGATCGCGCGCGTCTGGACGTTGAGTTGATTCATCGCTTCTTGAGTGAAACGTCTTACTGGGCGACGGGTCGCCCGCGCGAAGTCGTGGAACGTTCCATCGAGCATTCGCTGGCGTTCGGGATTTATCAAGGCGAGCGTCAGGTCGGGTTCGCGCGCGTGATTACGGACTACGCGACGTTTGCGTGGATCGCGGACGTGTTCATACTCGAAGAGTTTCGCGGGCAGGGTCTCGGCAAGTGGCTCGGCGAAGTGATGATCGGTCATCCAGAGTTACAGGGGTTTCGTCGTTGGGTGCTGGCGACGAAGGACGCGCACGAACTTTACCGCCGCCTGGGCTTCCACGAGTTGCAGCGTCCCGAACGCTGGATGGAGCGGCGCGACCCGGCGACGGTGGAGAGGCCGGATTACTGGGCGACAACATCCGACTAAATTTATTCGAGAATCGCTATACTGTTGACTTCGAGCATGTGTGATATTCGATGAGCGCACCCGTTATTGTCTGGTTAATACTATGCTTGATCTGGGGCTCGACGTGGCTGTTCATCAAGCTCGGCCTTGAGGATTTGCCGCCGTTCACGTTCGCGGGCGTGCGCTTCGTGATCGCCGCAGCGATCCTGATCGTCGTGATCGCCGTCCGGCGCGTGCCGCTGCCGAGCGCACGGCGCGATTGGCTGCTCATCGCGCTGACGGGCGTGATGGCCTTCACGATCAACTACGGCTTGCTCTTTTGGGGTGAGCAGCGCACCTCTTCGGGACTCGCAGCCATACTGCAAACGATCATCCCCGCCTTCGGCCTCGTCATCGCGCACTACTATCTGCCGGACGAGCGCATCACGCTCTGGAAAGTGTGCGGCATCGTTTTGGGCATCGCGGGCGTCGCGTTGATCTTTTCGGATCAGGCGAGCATGAAAGGCACGTCCGCGCTGGCGGGTAGCGCGGCCATCGTCATCGGCGCGTTCAGCGTGGCTTATTCAAACGTGCTGGTGAAAGCTCACGCACGACACATCGAACCGGCTGTCCTGGCGGCGGGGCAAATGATCTGCGGACTCGTGCCGCTACTCTTAATTGGGGTGACGCTGGAAGGTAACCCGTTCGCGTTTCACTGGACGCCGCTCGCGCTCGCGTCGCTGTTTTACCTTGCGCTCGTCGGTTCGGCGATCGCCTTTTTGTTGTTCTACTGGCTCGTGCGCAACATGGACGTGACGAAGACGATGCTCATCCCGCTCGTCACGCCGCCGATTGCGGTGTTTCTCGGCTGGCTCGTCCTGCACGAAGGCTTGACGTGGCGCACGGCTGTCGGCGCGCTCGGCATCATGTCCGGCATCGCTTTGATCGTAACGCGCAAGAAGAAGGAGTTGAAACAGGCAGCGGCAGTGGTTGGCGAAGCGTGAGGCGGCTGAATGTTGACCGAAGAGGAAACGAACGATGAAACGTGACGAACAAGACGAGTGGGAAGGCATGCAGACGAAGGCTATACACGCCGCGCGCGAACAGAACGCGACGCATGCCGTCGCTTCGCCGCTCTGGCAAACGTCAACTTTCCGCGCAGACTCCTCCGAGCACCTCGCCGAACTCGCAACGTCTGCGCGCCCCGCAGAATATTACACGCGTTACGGCAACCCGACGCACAAGGAAGCCGAGGCTATCGTCGCCGCGCTCGAAGGCGGCGAGGCTGCGCTCGTCGCGGCTTCAGGGATGGGCGCGATCTTCGCTGCGGTGATGTGCAATCTGCACGCGGGCGATCATGTGGTCGTGCAGCGGAATCTCTACGCGGGCACGAACACGCTCGTCGAAGAGTTGCTGCCGCGCTGGGGCATCGAGCACACGTTTGTAGATCAAACGGACGCACAGAACTTCGCGCAAGCTCTGCGCCCGCAAACGAAACTCATCTATGTCGAGTCGCCGACCAACCCGCTCATGCGCATCACAGACCTGCGCGCCGTCGCGCGTTTGGGACGCGAGCACAAGATCACGACGATGGTTGACAACACGTTTGCCACGCCCATCAATCAACGCCCTCTGGAGTTGGGTATTGATGTCGCAATTCACAGCGCGACGAAGTATCTCGGCGGGCATCACGACATAACGGCGGGCGTCATCGTCGGCTCGAAAGAGTTTGTCGAGAAGGCTTGGGAGTTCGGGCTGGTGGCGGGCGCGGTGCTCAGCCCGTTTGATGGCTGGCTGCTGCTGCGCGGCTTGCGCACGCTCGGCCTCAGAATCGAACGGCACAATCATAACGCGCTCGCGCTCGCGCGTTTCCTCGAAGCGCACCCGAAGGTTGCGCGCGTCAACTATCCCGGCCTCGAATCGCACCCGCAGCACGAACTCGCGCGCATGCAGATGAGCGGCTTCACGGGAACGCTCTCGGTCGAACTCAAAGGCGACTTTCGAGCGGTCGAGACGTTTCTCACCTCTCTAAAACTCGGCACATACGCGGCGAGCCTCGGCGGCTACGACACGCTCGTAGTGCATCCGGCGGCGATGTGGGGCTTGCAACTGACAACCGAACAGCGCGCCGCGATGGGCGTCAGCGACAGCCTCGTGCGCATCTCGGTCGGGCTGGAAGATGAAGTTGACCTGATCAAAGATTTCGCGCAAGCGTTGGAACGCGTCAACACATAGCTTTGTAAACACAGAAGCCTTTGCGCCTTTGCGTGAGACTTATACTGACCGAACAATAAACTCACGCAAAGGCGCAAAGACGCAAAGGAAATTTTGAAACGCGCTCTTGGTTGAGAGAAACGGTATGAGAAAACTTCGTTACCACCTGGTTGATGTCTTTACCAACCGACAGTTCGGCGGAAACCCTCTGGCGGTCTTCACGAACGGGCGCGGCATCTCTACGGAGACGATGCAGGCGATTGCGAAAGAGTTGAATTTGTCGGAGACGACCTTCGTGCTGCCGCTTGACGATGCAGCCAACGATTACCGCGTGCGCATTTTCACGCCGGGAGCGGAACTGCCTATGGCCGGGCATCCGACCGTCGGGACGACTTTCGTGCTCGCGCGCGAACACATGATCGAGCGCGGCAGCACGGACGGCGCGGAGACGGAGATCAAACTCGAAGAGGGCGTCGGCACGATCCCCGTACGCATCCGGTGGCGCGGCGGCGAGGCAGGGTTTATACAGATGCGACAGCCACGGCCTACGTTCGGGGCGCGCGTCGAGGATGTTGAGGCGGTGGCGGAGATGCTGTCGGTTGCGCCCGAAGAGATCACGGCGACGAACTTGCCGCTAGAAGTCGTCTCGTGCGGCGTGCCGTTCTTCTACGTGCCTTTGAAAAGTTTGCGTGCGGTGCAGAACATCAAGTTCAGGATTGACGTGTGGGAGCGCAAGTTGAAAGATACGATCCCGCCGGAAGTGTTCGTCTTCACGCGCGAAGTCGAGTTTGAAGGTTCGACCGTGCATAGCCGCATGTTTGCGCCGGGCATGGGCATCTGGGAAGACCCTGCGACGGGCGGCGCGAGCGGGCCGCTCGGCTCTTATCTCGTACGCTACGGCGTAGTCGCGTGCGCCGACAATGGTGCGGCAGAGTTTACGAGCGAGCAGGGCATCGAGATGGGGCGACCGAGTTTCATCCGCATCAAGATCGCGCGCGAGGGCGAGGAGATTACGGACGTGCGCGTCGGCGGCGAATGCCGTTTCATGGGCGAAGGTTATCTTGAGATCGAAGATTAAAGAGATCACATTAACCGCGTGCCCCTGCGGCCAGAGGAGTCTTCGTGAAAGCAATTCGAGTTGCCCTGTTGCAGATGACGGGCTGCGGCGATGATAGGGCGGCGAACCTCGCTAAAGGGGAACTCTTCTGCCGACGCGCACGCGCGATGGGAGCCGACATCGCGCTATTCCCTGAGATGTGGAGCGTAGGCGTGACGTTCTTCGATCCGAAGCGTGAGGGCGACCGCGAGCGTTGGCAAGCGCAAGCCATCAGTCGCGACGACCCGTTCATCACGCACTTTCAAAATCTCGCACGCGAACTGAAGATGGCGATTGCCCTGACTTACCTTGAGCGTTGGGGCGACGGCGCGCTGCGCAACTCCGTCTCGCTGATAGATCGTCGCGGACAGATCGTGTTGACTTACGCGAAGGTTCACACGTGCGAGTTCGACGTTGAGTGTGCGCTCACGCCCGGCGACGGATTTCCGGTCTGCGCGCTCGACACGGAGCAGGGCGACGTGAAGATCGGTTTTATGATCTGTTACGACCGCGAGTTTCCGGAGAGCGCGCGGGCGTTGATGCTCGGCGGCGCGGAACTTATTTTAACGCCGAACGCTTGCACTTTAGAGGCGCACCGCCTGACGCAGTTCAAGACGCGCGCCTACGAGAACATGGTCGGCGTGGCGATGGCGAACTATGCCGCGCCGCAGAACAACGGGCATTCCGTCGCCTACGACGCGGTGGCTTTCCGCGCGGAAGACGAACCGCGCGACACGCTCATCGTCGAAGCGGGAGAGACGGAAGACGTTTACCTCGCGACGTTCGACATGGACAGCATACGCGCCTACCGCGAGCGCGAGGCTTGGGGCAACGCATACCGCAGGCCGCGCCTCTACGGAGCGCTCACAGCAGAAGAAGTCGCGCCGCCCTTCGTGCGCACGGACGCGACGAGATGAGGCTACCATCAAACTGAGTTACCTCTCTTGAAGATTAACCGTCGGAGTAGAACCCAATGAGCAAAGTGCTCGTCGCAGTAGTCCCGGAGCCACACGCGGCGGTCGAGTTGCGCGAGGTGGCAGAGCCGGAGTTGGAAGAGAACTCCGCGCTGCTTGAAGTGGAACTCTCCGAAGTGTGCGGCACGGACGTGCATTTGCAACAGGGGCGACTGGCGGGCGTGCCTTACCCGCTCGTGCCCGGCCACGTCTCGGCCGGTCGGCTCGCAAAGATTCGCGGGCAGTTGTTGGATTTGGAAGGGCGTGCTTTCGCCGAAGGCGACCGCGTGACGTTTCTCGACGTGCATCGAACTTGCCACGCCTGCTGGTATTGCCTCGTCGCTCGTGCGTCCACGCGTTGCCCCAAGCGCAAAGTTTACGGCATCACTTACGGACTCGCAGACGGACTCTGCGGCGGCTGGGCGCAGAAAATCTACCTCAAATCCGACACGCGCCTGCTTCGCTTGGGCGACGCCGACACGGAGACTTTTATGGCGGGCGGCTGCGCGCTGCCGACGGCTCTACATGCGACCGAGCGTGCGGATGTACGCATCGGCGATACAGTGCTTGTGCTTGGCAGCGGCCCCGTCGGACTCTCCGCCGTCATCTTCGCCTTGATGCGCGGCGCGCTCCGCGTCCTCTGCATCGGCGCACCCGCCGCACGTCTTGAAACAGCCCGCCTCGTCGGCGCACATGCGACGCTCGACATCGAAACGCATGATGAACAACAGCGCGCCCGGTGGGTGCTGGAACACACGAACGGGCGCGGCGCGGACGTGACCATCGAAGCGACGGGCGCGCCTGTTGCCGTCGCGCAGGCGATGCGTTACACGCGCGATGCGGGACGCGTCTCGGTCGTCGGCCAGTACACGGATCACGGCGAGGCCACGTTCAACCCGCATCTCGATCTGAACAAAAAACACTTGGACGTGCGCGGCTGCTGGGGATCGGACTTCTCGCACTTTTATCGCGGCACACAAATCATGGCCGACGCGTCGCGCTCGCGCCCTTGGTCTCTCATGAAACTCGAACGCTACGCACTCGCGCGTGCGAACGACGCGCTCGAAGATGTCGCTTCGGGTCGCGTCGTCAAAGCGTTAATTGATCCGAAGATGCTCTAAAGTCGCCCCCCTCGCGCCAGCGAAAGTCATAGCCATGAGAAAACTAACGCGTCTACTGTTCCTGCTCGTCCTCGTCGTCGCCGTCGCCTTCACAATCTTCTGGTACTCGCGCCCCGACGATCTCAACTTCGAGGAGTTTCGCGCCGCCCTTCCGCACGCCGACGCGAGCCGCTTCGCGGACATTGACGGAGTGCGTGTGCATTATCAAGAGAAGGGAACAGGCCGCGCGCTCGTTTTGATTCACGGCAACAACTCTTCCGCGTATTCGTGGCGAGATGTCTTTGATGAACTCGCGAAGGAGTTTCACGTCGTCGCGCTCGACCTCAAAGGCTTCGGCTTCACGGCGAAGCCGGAGGGCGATTACCGCATCGAGACGCAGGCCGCGCTCGTCATGCGTCTGCTGGATCAACTGAAGATCGAGCGCGCTACGCTCTGCGGCAATTCGATGGGCGGCGCGGTCGCGCTCTCCGCTGCGATCAACTATCCACAGCGCGTCGATGCGCTCATCCTCGCCGACTCGTCCGCTTTCAACGAGGTGAGCGGCGGCGCGTCGCTCGCGCCCGCCTACGTGCGCTGGCCTTACATCGGCGGCGCTGTCACGGCGCTCGCGCTCACGTCCGACTCTCTGGTCAGAGAGGGCTTGCGCAAAAGTTTTTACGACGCGTCGAAGGTGACTGAGGAACGCGTCGCGGCCTACTATCGTCCTTTGCGCACGCGCGGCGGTCAACGCGCGGCGCGGCTCGTGCGCGACCAGCGCGACTACACGCAGATCGAAAACTCGCTCGATAAAATTCGACAGCCCGCGCTGCTCATCTGGGGCGCGCAGGATCGCCTGATTCTGTTGGAAGACGGAAAGCGTCTGCACGCGAAGCTCAAGAGCGCGCAACTCGTCGTCTTCGACAACTGCGGGCATCTCCCACAAGAAGAGATGCCGGAGCGGTTCGCGAGCGAAGTGAAGAATTTTATGAAGGCGAGAACAGAAGCGAGTCGTTAGGCGAGGCGGCCTGTCGCGGCGAGCAGTTCGGCGTTGAGTATGGCCGCGCCAGCCGCGCCGCGCACGGTGTTGTGGCTGAGCGCGACGAAGCGGAAGTCAAGCACCGTGTCGGGGCGAATGCGCCCGACCGTGACGCTCATGCCGCGTCCGGCGTCGCGATCGAGTCGCGGCTGCGGGCGATCCGGTTCTTCGCGCACGACGATTGGGCGCGCGGGCGCGGAGTGGAGTTTAAGTTCCTGCGGCAGCGCGGTGAACGAAGCGAGCGCGTCTTTCAACTCTTTGATTTCAACTTGCCGCGCGAGTTTGACGCGAAGCGCCGCCATGTGCCCGTCAGAGACATTGACTCGATGACACTGCGCGCTCACGCGCATACCCGCCGCTTCGATGCGCGCCTCTTTCAAACGCCCCAGAATCTTCAACGTCTCGCTCTCGATCTTTTCCTCTTCGCCGCCGATGTAGGGCAGTACGTTGTCAATCACGTCGAGCGAGGCGACGCCCGGGTAGCCCGCGCCGGAGAGCGCTTGCATCGTCGTCGCAACGCATGATTCAACTCCGAAGCGCGCATGAAGCGGCGCGAGCGCGAGCGCGATCATGATCGTCGAGCAGTTCGGATTGGTGACGATGTAGCCGCGTTCGTAGCCGCGTTTTTCCCGCTGCGTTTCGATGAGCGCGAGGTGTTCGGGGTTGATCTCAGGAATCAGCAGTGGCACGTCTTCGTCCATGCGGAAGGCGGAGGAGTTGCTGATGACCGCGTAGCCCGCGCGCGCAAAAGCGTCTTCCGATTCGCGCGCCATCTCGCCGGGCAGACTCGAAAAAATGAGGTCGCAATCAAGCGGCGGCGCAGGACTTGAGACGACGAGCGCGGCCACGCGCGCCGGACACTCGCCCGCGAGACGCCACGCACACGCCTCAGCGTAAGGTTTCCCTTGCGAGCGATCCGACGCTGCGAGCGCGGTCACTTCAAATTGCGGGTGGCCTTCCAGCAGTTCGATAAAACGCTGCCCGACCGTGCCCGTCGCACCCAAGATGCCGACGCGAAATTTTGTGCTCATACAACTCCTGAAAGAGAGGTCAGAGGTTAGTTGAAAACAAGAACCGAATTTTTACTAACCTCTAGCCTCTGACCTCTGCTCTAACGCTTCTTTGATTCGTCTGACGCCTTCGGCGAGCGTGGCGGCGTCGGCGCAGAAGGAGAGACGCAGGTAGCCTTCGCCCTCTGTGCCGAAGGCCGCGCCGGGCACGGTGATGACGCCGTGCTCAAGCAAACGCTCCGCCACTTCCATCGAATTGCCGTGCGCGCTCACGTCCAACATCAAATAGAACGCGCCTTCGGGCGCGAGCGCAGGCAATTTCAACTCGCGCGCGATGAGCGACAGCAGTTGGTCGCGGCGTGCGCGAAAGATGCTGCGCGTTTCGCGGCGTGCGTCTTCGGCTTCGTCAGTCCACGCGGCGAGCGCGGCCTTTTGCGAGATGGTCGAAGCGCACGTCGTAACGTAGCCGTGCAGGACGAGCGCGCTCTTGATCACTTCTTGTGCGCCGCACATCCAACCCGTGCGCCAGCCCGTCATGCTCATTGATTTCGAGAGGCCACCGATGATGATCGAGCGCGCGGCGCGAAACTCAGAGATCGAAGCCGGACGCTCTTCGCCGAAATAAATCTCTCTATAAATCTCGTCGCTGACGACGTAGGCCGGATGTTCGCGGAGGGCACCGGCCATCGCAGCGAAGTCTGCACGCGATAACGTGCGCCCCGTCGGGTTTGAAGGGCTGATCACGACGACCGCCTTCGTGCGCGGCGTAAGACGGCGGCGAAAGTCTTCCGCGTCGAAGACAAACTCGCCGCGCGCGGGCAGCTTGTAAAAGATGGGATGCCCGCCCGCCATCCGAACGATGGTTGGATAAGCGACGAAGCCCGGGTCGGGCAACAACACTTCGTCGCCTTCGTCCACGAGCGTCATCAGCGTGAGATAGAGAGCCTCTTGCGAACCGGCGGTGATGATGACGTTGTCGGGCGTCGCATCGAGTTGCGTGTAATCGGCGGCGACGAGCGCGCGCAAGGCCGCGAGACCGGCGTGCGTAGTGTAGCCGTTCTGTTCTTCCTGAATGACGCGCACGGCGGCGCGGCGGATAACGTCCGGCGTCGGGAGGTCTGGTTCGCCCAAGCCCAGATTGATGCTGTTCGGACGCGCGCGGTCGAAGAGTTGACGAATCATGCTCTTCTCGATGCCGCGCAGGCGCGACGCCGGTTGGAAGTCGTTCGCCACTGCATCGCTCGATGGTTCGGAGTTCAACGCAGGTAGTCCTCCAACTGCACGGCGCGGTCTGTCTTCTCGTCGCGATACTTGACGATGACGGGCGCGTAGAGCGACAGCCCCCATTCGCGCCCGCGCTCGCTTGTGACGGCGCGCGAGCCGGGGACGACCACCGCGCCCGCAGGAATTTCGAGCGGCGCGTCGTCCGTGCGGCGATAGATTTGTTCGCGCACGAGATCATAGACGGGCGTCGAGCCTGTGAGGATCGTGCCTGCGGCGAGCACGGCGCGCTCGCGCACAATCGTGCCCTCGTAGATGCCGCACCCGCCGCCGACGAGCACGTCGTCTTCGATAACGACGGGCGCTGCGCCGACGGGTTCGAGCACGCCGCCCACCTGCGCCGCCGCCGACAGGTGTACGCGCTTGCCCACTTGCGCGCACGAGCCGACGAGCGCGTGGCTGTCAATCATCGTCCCTTCGTCAACGTATGCGCCGACGTTGACGTACATCGGCGGCATGCACACGACACCCGGCGCGAGATACGCGCCGTCGCGGACGCTCGAACCGCCGGGCACGAGTCGTACGTTATCGCCCGCTGTAAATTTGTGAATCGGGTAAGTATCCTTGTCGAAAAACTGTAGCGAGCCATCAGCCGGAGACATACTTGCGAGCGCGCCCATGCGAAAGCCCGCGAGGATGCCGCGCTTGACCCACGCGTTGACGCGCCAGGAATTATCTTTGTCGCGTTCAGCCGCGCGCGCCGCGCCCGTGTTGAGCGCGGCTTTGAATTCGGCGAAGAGCGCGAAGTCCTCTTCCGTGTAATTACCCGCCGCTTTCGCCGCGAGCGTTTCAATGCGTTCGCGCAAAGTTGTCATCAAGCGTTTCCTTTGGCCGTCTGCTGTGCGAGCAGTCCTAGTTCTTCCAACACCTCGCGCACGCGCGTACGGCTCTTCTCCTGAATCGGCACGAGCGGCAGGCGGAAGTTTTCTTCCAGGAGATTCATCATCCGCATCGCCGCCTTCACCGGCCCCGGACTCGACTCTATAAAATTCACTTCCATCAGAGGCAGCAAGCGGAAGTGCAGGGCGCGCGCTTCGTCCCAACTTCCCGCCAGCGCGAGATCAACTAAGCGCGCCATCATGTCGGGCGCTTCGTTCGACGCGACGGAGATGACGCCGTCCGCGCCGAGCGCGATCATGGGAAGCGTCAGTGCGTCGTCGCCCGAAAGGACGCGGAAATTTTCGGGACGCTCGCGCAAGATCGCCATGATCTGCGAGAGGTCGCCGGAGGCTTCTTTGACGGCGACGATGTTCTCCACGTCGCGCGCGAGGCGTAGCGCGGTCGCCGCCGTGATGTTCGAAGAGGTGCGACCCGGCACGTTGTAGATGACGACGGGCAAGCCTTCGATTGATTCGGCCACCGCGCGAAAGTGCGCGTAGAGACCTTCTTGCGTCGGCTTGTTGTAGAACGGCGCGACGACGAGCACGGCGTCCGCGCCAATCTCACGCGCCGCGCGCGCATACTCGATTGCGGCGGCGGTCGAATTGCTGCCCGTGCCCGCGATGACGCGCGCGCCCTCGCGCCCTCGCGCCGTTTCGACCGTCAGACGGATCACGAGACGGTCTTCCTCCTCCGTCAACGTCGCGCTCTCGCCCGTCGTCCCGCACGGGACAAGCAAACGCACGCCGCCATCTATCTGTCGCCCGACGAGCGCCGTCAAACGTTCCTCGTCAACCGCGCCGTCCGATTTGAACGGCGTCACCAACGCCGTCGCGCACCCGCGCAACCAATCAACTCTGAGTGTCATAATAATACCTCAGTGACAAGTGACGAGTGACGAGTTAAAGCAGAAGACTTGTCTTGTTTCTTGCTTGTCACTCGTCACCTGTCACTGTTCTCGCCACTTGTCACTATGTTATCAATCGCTTCGGAAAATTCGTAGACGCCGCGTTTGTCTTTGATCCAGCGGGCGGCGAGTAGCGCTCCGGCGGCGAAGCCTTCGCGTGTGCGCGCGGTGTGCGTCAGCGTGATCTGATCTGATGATGAGTCGAAGCCGACGCGGTGCGTGCCGGGGATGTGACCGGCGCGCGTCGAGGCGACGGGAATGTCGCGCGTGATGTGTGCGGCAAGCACGTCGCGCAACTTGATCGCTGTGCCCGAAGGCGCGTCGCGCTTGCGCGCGTGGTGTGCTTCTTCGATGAAGGCTGCGTAGTCGGTCGAGGCGAAGAGTTCGGCGGCGCGCGCGACGATGCGATAGAAGAGATTGACGCCGACGGAGAAGTTTGCGCCGTAAAGAAGCGCGCCCGCGTGCGCCGCGATGATGCAACGCGCTTCCTGTTCGTCGGCATTCCAGCCCGTCGTGCCTTCAACTATGGGTACGCCCGCGCGCGCCGCCGCTTCCACGTTTTTGAGCACCGCAGCGGTGACCGAGAAATCTATGACGGCATCATGGCCGCGCAAAGATTCGACAAGCTCGTCCACTCGCAGTGACGCATCGCGCGAGGTGATGACGCGCCCGACCTCTTGGCCTTCCGCTTCCGCGAGAGCGCGTACGAGTTTGCCCATCGCGCCGTTGCCGATGATTGCGAGCCTCACTTGGAAGACGCTCCTTCCCTCATCATGTGTCGCTCCGCGACGGAAGTTTGCGCGCCGTCTGCGGCGTCGCGCGCCAATAGTGTACGCGCGAGTCGCACGTAGAGTTCGACCGCGTCCGAGAGTTCGCCTTTGCCGATGCGCTCATGGGCTGTGTGCGCGTCGAGAATCGAGCCGGGGCCGAGCAGGAGCGGCGTGCCCCAGTTCGGGAGATAGGGAATGTCTGTGGTGAAGCGCACGACCTCGCTTGCAAAATTTTCCGGCGCGAAGAGACGCACGGGTTCGGCGACCGAGAGATATTCTATTCGCGCGCGATCGCCGACGGCGCGCTCTAATTGTTCTTTGACGCGCGCCGCGTCTGTGACGAGGCGGATTTGAAGTTCGGCGGAGGCTGCGGCGGGGATGATGTTGGGGCGCGTGCCGCCATTGAGTGTGCCGATGTTGCAGGTCGTCGCGCCGAAGAAATCGTCTTGAGGCCAAGCGATGCGGCGCACGTCCTCGAGCACGTCGAGCAGGTGTTCGATGGCCGACTCACCGTGTTCGGGATAGGCGGAATGCGCGGCGCGTCCCGCGCTCGTCAGGCGCAAACGCAGAGAGCCTTTCGAGCCGGAAGCGAGTTTGTTTTCGGTCGGCTCGCCATTGATGAGATAGGTACACGTGGAGGCGAGCGCGTGATCGTTCGCGGCGCGCGCGCCGAGGCTTCCGAGTTCTTCGTCAACGGTGAATAGCAAACCGATCTCGTCAACTCCTTCGCGGCGCAAACGTTCGGCGGCGAAGATTTGCGCCGCGATGATGCCTTTCGCGTCGCAAGAGCCGCGCCCGTAGATGTGCGTCTCGTCTTCATCGGAAGCGATGACGGGCGGCACGGTGTCTATGTGCGTTGAGAAAAACAGGCGCGGTCGGTCTGATGCGGTGGCGATGATGTTTGCGCGTTGCGGCGCGATCTCTTGAAGCTCGACTTTGTAATTCAAACTTTCGAGATGAGAGGCGAGGAATCGCGTGGCCGCGTCCTCTTCGCCGCTCGGCGAAGGGATATCTATGAGCCGCCGCGTGAGTGCGAAGAGGTTCAACGCGCGGCTCCTTCCTTCTGGCGTTGGAAGAGGGGCGCTAGTTCCTGCGTGTCGCACTCGAAAAGCGACGTGTGCAGACGCCGCACGGTCTCTTCAACGTCGCGTTCGGCTACGACGAAAGTGAGATTGACGTTTGACGCGCCCTGCGAGATCAACAGCACGTTGATGTCGCCGAGCGTGCTGAAAATGCGCGCGGCGATGCCTGAAGTGTAGCGGAGTTCTTCGCCGACGACGCAGACAACGGCCAGCCCGGTTTCGACTTTCACAGCCGCGATGGGGCGCAGGTCGCTTATGATCTCTTCGACACGGCTCGTGTCTTCGAGCGAGAGCGAGACGGAGACTTCCGAAGTGGTGACGATGTCAATGATCGTGCGGTGTCGCTCGAAGACTTCAAAGAGCGCGCGCAGGAAACCGTATGCGCCGAGCATGCGCGCCGATGTGATGTGCAGGACGGTGATGCCTTTTTTATGCGCGATGGCTTTGACGGTGCGCGGCGACATCTCTGCGTCGAAGTAGACGCCCGTGCCCGCTTGATCGGGGTCGCGCGAATTGCAGATGCGCACGGGGATGCTGCGTATGACGGCGGGAAGGATCGTCTTCGGGTGCAAGACCTTCGCGCCGAAGTAGGCGAGTTCCGCCGCTTCTGCGAAAGAGAGACTGGGAATGGTGCGCGCGTGCGCGACGACGCGCGGGTCTGCGGTCAGGACGCCGTTCACGTCCGTCCAGATTTGAATCTCGCGCGCCTCGATGCTCGCGCCGACGAGCGCGGCTGTGTAATCAGAGCCACCGCGACCGAGTGTGGTCGTGTGGCCTTCGGGCGTCGAGCCGATGAAGCCGCCGAGGATAGGAATGCGTCCTGCTTCGAGTAGGGGCGACAGTTCCGCGCGCGTGTGGCGATAAGTTTCATCGCCCGAGGGCGTGGCGTTGCCGTGCTCCGCGTTGGTGATGATGCAGCGGCGCGCGTCCACGTAAGATGCGGGCAAGCCGCGCTCCGAGAGCACGGCGGCGAGCAACTTGGCGGAGAGACATTCGCCGTATGAGACGATCTGGTCTTGGAGCGACGCGCGGTTTTGCGTTTGAGAGGCGACGCGTTTGAACAGTTCTTCGAGCGCGCGGCGTGCGTTTGAGAGTTCGACGAAAAACTCGTCGCGCGCGCCTGCGCTCAAAGTGAGCGCGACGAGCGTGTGGCGTTCAAAATGTTCTTCGAGCGCGCTCGACGCCTGCGCGGTGTCGCCCGCCGCAGCACGCTCGACGCTCGCCAGCAGCGCATCAGTGACGCGGCACATAGCGGAGACGACCACGACGGGGCGCTGCTCGCGGCGCGCGCCGATGATCCGCGCCACGCGCGCAAACGCACGCGCGTCTTCAACCGACGTGCCGCCGAACTTCATTACGATCGCTTGATCAGCCAATATCTTTCACTCATCCGGCGCTTGCAGAGCGCGCCCGACGCGGGACGACTCAAAATGTTCTAACAGTTTTACGGGGGCGAAGCATTATAAGGCATGAAGCGCGTCCTCTGATACGCGCGGCGGCATCTGGCGGGCAAAATCTTAAGTTGAAAATGGAGAGTAACAACTACGAAGACTAAGCTTTTTTGCGGAATTTAATAGCGACGACAATCATAAGTAGCCCCGCAAAAACCTGCATTCCAATAATCAAAGGTCTCCCATTGTCGCTGAAAGTTATCGCGGCGGATACAAAATTACATGCGGCGGCAAGTCCCCATAATATCCATTTCTGCATCATCGCATTCCTTTCATGCAAACCGAATTGAAATCACCCGTCAAATACAATTGAGCCGCTGCTAAAAATATAAAGGCCGGACGATGAATCCGGCCTTCTATGATTTCTGGGAGGCAGGGACTCGAACCCCGAAAGCCTGATCCAGAGTCAGGTGTGATACCATTTCACCACCTCCCAATATGTAGTGATGAAAGAAATTAACGTGCGGGCGCAGGTGTTGTCAACTCTGCCTCAAGACTCATTTGAATCCCGGTTCGTGAAAAGAAAATGCCCGACCAAATGAGCCGGGCATTTTACTTGTTGGCGAAGTCGGGCTGATTACACCGCTACTTCTTCATCTTCTTCGACGAGGTAGGGAGTGACACGCGCGGGCTTCTCGTCGGCGTCTTCGGCGAGTATGGCCTGGACGATGGGGAGCGAGAGCGAGTGGCGTTTGGGGATGCCGGGCACTTCCTTGCCTTTGGCATAGACGGGGTGGCGTCCGTGCTCTTCGTACCACTCGGCGAGTCCGGCGGTCTTGTGCATGTTCTCGATGATCTGTCGCCAGCCGACGCCAGTGTTGTAAGCGCAGAAGCTGATCTCGCCTTCCTGCGTGCCGTAGGGGATGACGCACATCTCTGTGCGGCGGAAGTCGTAGTTGAACAAATCTTGAAACCACATGCCTTCGACGCAGAGGACGCGCCACGCGTCATTCGGGTCATCTGATCCGTGTTGCGTCTTCATCCGGTCGTTGCGATCCGAGTTCGAGTTGGTCGAAGACGGCTTGAAGAGGTTGATGATCTGCGAGATGGGAAAGCCTTCAGGCGCTTCACGCGCGTCGAAGTTGCGCATGATGGTCATGGCGAGTTGCGCCATAGAGAGCTTCGCGCCACGCGCCGTGTCTGTGATGACGGCCACGTCCTTCATAAACTGCTCGTAGTTGAAGAACTTGAAGAGCGGCGTCCACGCGCCCGTGTGGCGATTGACGACCATCAAAGTGAACACGCCGCAGTTCGGGTGGCAGTTGCAACTAGACCAACCCCAAGGGGCGTCCGCGCCTTGCAGCATGTCCATCACACTCGTGAAAGCCGAATAGGACGAGAGCGGATACCAATCGCGCAGGGCTTTCAAGTCGCCGCCGAGTTGCGATTCGAGATCGGTCGCCATGTCTGCGAGCGTGTAACGCTGCTTGATGCGCACGTCGTCTGGCACGTCCTCGTCGCGTCCAGTGAAAGAGACGGGCTGGAAAGCTATGGTCTGAATCTTGTCTATGTTCTTCGCGGCGAACTCTACGATCTGGCCGATGGCGTCGTTGTTGATCGTGTTAACGATGGTCGTAACTAACGTGACCTTGATGCCGACTTCCGCCAAGTTCTCGATGGCCTTCTGCTTCACGTCGAAGAGATTGCCGACGCCCCTGTGCTTATTCTTCTCTTCGCTCACGCCGTCGAATTGCAGGTAGACGCCGTGCTGTCCGGCCTCTTTCGCCTGACGGCAAAACTCTATGTCTTCGGCGAAGCGTATGCCGTTCGTCGCGGCGAGTATGCGATAGAAACCGATTTTCTTGGCGTAGGCGACGGCTTCGAGGTAGTAGGGCGAAAGCGTCGGCTCGCCGCCGGAGAAGAGGATGATAACCTGCCGCTTCGGTTTGAAAGAGACGGCGCGATCTAAAATAGCTTTCGTGTCCTCGAACGTAGGCTCATGCACATAACCGACCTGATTGGCGTCCATGAAGCACGGGTTGCACATCATGTTGCAGCGGTTCGTCAGATCAACCGTTAGAACTGCGCCGCGCCCGAACTTGATGTCGGACGTGCCGTGACGGTGTACGTGCGCGTCTTCCGCCGCGCGAAAATCGCGACCGTAAAAAAGCGACTCGATGCGTTGCAGAAACTCCGGACTCGTCGCCATTACGTCAACGAACTCGCCGTGCTTGGCGCACGTCTTGCGCATGACGATGCGCCCGTCCTCTTCGACGATCTGCGCTTTGATTTCGCCCGGATGCTCGTGCATCAAAGTCTCTAGAGGCGTCTGGCCGGAAATCACTGCCTCGCGCACTTCCTTCACGCAGGTTGGGCACAAGCTATCGGTTTCGCGCGGGAAGCCTAGCGGCGGCGCGGTTTTCTCGTAGGATTTCAGGAGCGGCGCAGGTGCCCACTGCGGGCGAATCGCTTCGCCCTCCGGCAGCGCACGGTTGACGGACTGAAACACTTTCCACGCCGCATTCGATAAATTCGAAATCAGCGTAGAGCTTTTCACCCCGCTAAATTTGCCTCTCACCGATTCGTTACGGCGAAATTGATCGCTAAACACTAGACTTTCGTCCTCCGAGAGTTAATTGCACGCACGTTTAGATGCTTGAAGTTTATGAAAGTCGCCGGAGTTTTTCACGCGCGACTGCTAAAGAGCGCCGCCCGCCGTAAACGCTTGAAGAGGCGTAAGCTACAGGCGACGGGCTATGATAAAGGCATCGGCGCGTAAAGACAAGACAGTAGAGGCGTACCTTATGGGTCAATTTCAAATCGGAGTGCCGGTAAAAGTTAGTCAGAATGTTCAAACTGACCCGCTAGGGAGGCGTTTCTAAGCGACGGCGGTAGGCTTCAACGGGCTCGTAAACCAACCGGCGCGACGCACCGAAAACAAAACCGCCGCGCAGGAGATATGCGCGGCGGCCTCGCGGCACGGTTGCCCCCAACTGCAACCGCGCCTTCGGGATGCCCACTTCATCCCGAATCTTCTCAGGGTTGGGAAGATTTTTCAGCGAGCAGACGCGCCACAGTCTCCGTCAAGAGCGCGATGTCCTTTGGCTTGCGTAGGAAAGCGTCCGCACCTGCGCGTCGTGCCTCCGCCTCGCAATCGCTGGCCGAGAACATGATGATCGGAGTCTGTTGACGATGAGGCAACGTGCGCGCTCGCCGCACGATCTCGACGCCGCTTGTGCCCGGCAATTCGTTGTCTAAGAGGAGCAGATCGTATTGTGCGTCGCCCGCGATCTCTCTGAGCGCGTCCGCACCGTTACTTAAGTGCCGCACCGTCCAGCCTTCTTCTTCCAGCGTCTCCCTGACCGCGTCGGCCAGAAATTTGTTGTCTTCGACGTGCAAGATCACGACTGTTCGCGCCGCACGCTCCGGCAGGCGATGAATCGCACGATAGTTGCCAGCGGGCGCGCGTATAATGCTGCGCTTACGCGGCACAATCGGCGTGCGCACATGCAGCAAATGCTGGTGCCGATTTTTGAGCAACGAAATCAGACTGTGATGATGCTTAAAGCCAAGCCACTGCGCCGCTTTCGAGACCATCCCGTCGGCATCCTTGAGCGCTCGCTCGATCAAATGCGACTCATACCGGCGCACCGCATCCCTAAAAGAAAATCCCTTCCAATCAGGAGGCGACGGCGATGCGTTCAGCAAGAACAACACACGCCGAGCGCAGGCGCACAGCCGCTTAATGGTCGCCATGTTCTGCGACTTATCGAGCAAGTCTGCGGCGCGCTCATACGTCGTGTTCAACTCCCTCTCTGTGAGATGCGAACCGCACTCCTCGATAATTGTCAGCGCCGCCTGCCCCGCGCTTTCGCCATCACCCGCCTGCTCCGCCACCTCAACCGCCCGACGCAACACCTCATACGCATTCTGCGGGCGACCCATCCGCGCCAACGCAATTCCATGCGTCGTCAACGCCTCCGCATACAATAACAACTCATCGCCCCTCTCAAGCACCCTCACCGCCAACCGCACCAACTTCTCCGCTTCCACATTCCTCCGCTGTTCGAGTAGCACCTGAGCGCGCGTGTTATCTACTTGAGCAATATGAACACTGTCCTTCAGACTCGTAAAGAGAGCTTGCGCCCGATCCAAATGCTCATGCGCTTCGTGGAATCTGCCGATAGTGCTGTACAAAAAACCTAAATTGTTTTCGACACAAGCCTGATAGCGCGTGTGCCCGACTTGCTCGAAATGGTAACTTGCCGCTGTAAATTCAATGAGTGCTCGGTCTACATATTCTTCGCGATCCTCTGTCTCACTGAGATGGTTGAGCACGCTCGCAAAGCTATGATGAAACTTTCCATTGAGCAAATCATTATGAATGTTTTTAAATAAGGGTATAGCTTCTATATGAATGCGTAAAGCATCATTAAATCTCTTAGCTGCTCCTTCAACTATCGCACTACGAAGTAAAGCAACTGCTTTAACTTCGCTGTCAGTGTTGTCGAGGCGACTCAACGCCTCTTTTAGCACTACCCTTGCGTCATCGAATGCACCCTTGCGCCAATAACAGACTGCTAATTCTGTTTGCGCTTCGGCCACTTTCTCTTCGTCGGGCAAGGCCTCAAAGATTCTTATGCTCTCGTAAATAAGACTCTTGGCTTTTTCCTGTGCTCCCTCAGACTGCTCACTGCTGCCGAGCCATCCAGTTAATGCACCGACACGCAAAAGCAATTCTGCCGCCGCCCGTTGGTCAAGTCCGTCCAGCATAGGCCGTTCGCCAACACCTAGCCAGAACTCGCCCATCGCTTCACTCGCTGCCTCGTAATTGCCCAAATTCTCTAATTGCTTTGCGAGTTCACAACGCCGTCGTGCGCGTTCGTCGGGGGTGATCGTCGGGTCTGCTATTTTGTGAAATAGGTCTTTCGTTAAAGTCATGTGAGGCTTGCCTTTGTACGTTGATGCAAAAAACCTGCAACGAATGCGACAAGGTGCGTCGAATGTTACTATGCCGCCCTCAACCCGTCTTGAATGGTTTGGCGAGGGAGGACTGCTCTCATCATCCATTTAGAACGCATTCTCAATCGCCTGCTCCGCAAGCAGCTTACTGTAAGGGTAGAAACCTTGCCCCTACACCTCTTTCAGCTTGTGGTGCAACTTCAACTTCACAGGAAAAATCATGAAAAAACTACAACAACTCTTCGCGTCGGTCGTCTTGACCCTTGTGCTTTCCGCCTCCACATTTGCCGGGGACGGCACCATATGGACTATGTTGACAGAGCCAACTCCGACCCCGAATCCGGTAACAACGACAGATAATGCGTCTGCGGCAGAGGGCATAATGCAGACGGGCGTTACGTCCAGCGATCCGGTGGCGGAGATTGCGCTGGGTGTGATGCAGAGCGTGCTGGCTTTGTTCTAGTCAATTCGCTTCATCCGAATTTTCAAAGCTGCCGTGAGTTGGGTTCGCTGGCGGCTTGGGATTTGTGTGTCTATATGAGTTTGCCGAAATGCCGGAGTGTCCGGCAAAGGGGGCACTCGCGGAGCGTGAGATTAACTGTCCGGTGGGGGGAAGGCAACAGGTTTTTTAAGAAAATTCCGTAGCGGCATGCATATCTAAAGGACTTAGGGGGCGTTGCAAAATACCAAGCAAGCGGGTGGGGGCTTTTGGCGGTTAAATTGCCCTTTGTGTGAGGGGTATTGTGTTGATGCGTGCTTAGAAGGGCAACGCTTTCGGTCGTTGCGGAGGCGGGGGCGGGGGATGTAGTATCCGGCGCGTCGAGACGCTTATGGAGATTCATCCGACAGCTGTTGTTAGCCCGCGCGCAGAGGTCGCTTATGGCGTGCGCGTCGGCGCTTATGCGGTGGTTGAGGAAGATGTGTTGATTGGCGAGGGGTGCGAGATCGGGGCGCATGCGGTCGTTAAAAGGTTCACGGTTTTGGGCGCGCGTAATCGCGTCTTCGAGCACGCGACGTTGGGGGGCGAGCCGCAGGATGTGAAGTTTAAGGGTGAGACGAGCCGACTATTGATTGGCGATGATAATTTGATACGCGAGTATGTGACGATTCATCGAGCGAGCGGCGAGGGGGCGGCGACGCTGGTGGGGAGTCGAAACTTTTTGATGGTCGGCGTACACATCGCGCACAACTGCGAGGTGGGCGACGACAATATTTTTGCGAACGGCGCGGCGCTCGCGGGACACATCACGGTCGAGGATCATGTTTTTCTTTCGTCGAATGTGGGCGCGCACCAGTTTGTGCGTATGGGGCGATATGCGATGGTCGGCGGGAAGTCGAAGATCGTGCAGGACGTGTTGCCGTTCTTTACGACGGACGGGAATCCTGCGCGCGTGCGCGGGTTGAATGCTGTTGGCCTGCGTCGCGCTGGATTCGAGCACACGTCGCGGCTCGCCTTGAAGCGCGCTTATCAATTGTTGTTTCGTTCGCGTGTGCCGCTTGCAGATGCGCTCAGAGAGTTGGAGGGGACGGATGACGAGCACGTGCGGCATCTCGCGGAGTTCATACGCGGCTCGCGGCGCGGCTTCTCACGCGAGCAGAGAGAGAGCGCGCGGCGGGACGCGGAAGAGGCGAGCGAGTTATGAAGCGCGTAGAGGCGTGCGAGTTCTGAACTGCGCCGCTTGAATCTTATGAATAATGAAAGCAAACAAGTGCCGGTCGCGGAGTTGGCCGCGCTCGTAGGGGGGCGTGTGGTCGGCGAGGGCGATGCGCAAGTTTTGATCGAGCGTGTGGCGAGCCTTGAGGGCGCGGGCGCGGGGGCGATCAGTTTCGTCGAGGAGGAGAAATTTTTAGAGGGCGCGCGTGCGAGCCGCGCGTCGTGCCTGCTTGTGCCGGAGGGAACGGCAGAGAAGGCGTTTGAGTTTGCGGCGACGCTCGTGGAAGTGGCGCGGCCGAAGTTGGCCTTCGCACTTGTCGCGGAGGTGTTGCACCCACAGCGTCGTCGCGCGGGCGCGCGTCACCCGACGGCAATCGTGGCGGAGACGGCGCGGCTCGGCGAAGAGGTTTTCATCGGCGCGCATGCGTTCGTCGGCGAACGCGTGAACATCGGGCGCGGGACGCAGATTCTGCCGGGCGCTGTCGTGGAAGACGACGTGGAGTTGGGAGACGATTGCGTGATTCATCCGAACGTGGTGCTCTACGCGGGCGCGCGCATCGGCAACCGCGTGGTATTGCACGCGGGCGTGGTAATAGGCGCGGACGGGTTTGGATATGTGCGCGATGCGGCGGGCTATCACAAGTTTCCGCAAATGGGCGCGGTCGTCATCGAAGACGACGTTGAGATCGGCGCGAACTCCTGCGTGGATCGCGGCGCGCTCGGCGAGACGCGCATCGGGCGCGGGACGAAACTCGACAACCTCGTGCAGGTCGCGCATAACGTGCAAATCGGCGAGCGCGTCGTCATCGCGGCCCAGACGGGGATTTCCGGCAGCACAGTGATCGAGTCGGACGCAGTTGTCGGCGGTCAGGTCGGGATGGGCGATCATGCGCGCGTCGGGGCGGGCGCTGTTATAGGATCGAAGGCGGGCGTGCTGCCGGGTAAGCGTGTGCGCGCGGGCGCGGTCGTGTGGGGCGTGCCCGTGCGCCCGCTCGACGAGTACAAACGCTTGAACGCGTACTTCGGCAGACTCCCGCAGATGAATGCGGACATCGAAGAACTCAAACGACAGTTGCGCGAACTCTCTGCGCGTGCCGACGACGAGAAGACGTGATGCGCGATGCGTAATGCGCAGAGACGTGATGCGTGAGACTTAATACGTTCGCGCGCATGCGCATTTATTAGCAGAGAAAAACCGGCGCGGCTTTCAAGTTGAAAGCCGCGCCGGTTTTTGTGTGATGTAGCTCAAGCCGACTGTCGGCGCGCTCTATTCTTGCGCGACGGCGTCGTTGTTGTTCAGGCCGATGGAGCCTGACAGGTTGCCGCCGTTGTTGAAGTAGGCGCTCAGGTGAAAGACCGAGATGTAGCCGGGGCCGCCCGTGTTGTTGGCGACGCCCGTGCCGAAGTTGTGCGCGACGGTCGTGTCGGAGATGCGAATCTGTGCCGCGTTCGCCGCCGTGACGCCGTTACCGGGGGTCGGGGTGCCGCCAGCCGTGCCGCTGCGGTAGCCGTTTCCGTTGATCTGCGAGTTGGTGATAACGGTCGTGGTGGCTTCCAACCCGATAATGCCGTGATTGAGATTGTTCTCAATGCGGCAGTTGTCAACGACCAGACGACTAAAGGCTGCGTTGGCAATGCCAATCGCCCAGTTGCGAATGACGAGATTCCTGAGTTGGACGACGTGTGTGGTGTCGGTCAGGTTGATGACGATGCCGGATTGACCCTGCCGCGTGTTGTTGCCGCCAGCCGGATCGCCCTGGAGCACTGCGTCAATGTTGGCTTCGACGCCGGGCGCGGCCTCAAGCGTGACGTTGCCGAAAGTTGCGACGCCGCCCTGCAGACCGCTCACCGGCGCTCCGATCACGATCTGCTCTGCGAAGCGACCTGACCTGACGATGGTAACACGACCGTTTTGGTTCGCGCCTGTGCCTGCCGCCGCGCCTGTGCCGGGGCCGAGCGCCGCTACGAGCGTGCCGAAGATGCGGTCTGCGCCGTCTGTGTCTTCAGCCGTGCCGATGCGACCGTCGCCGTCGTAGTCGCCGCACGTGCCCTTCTCGACGATGGTTGTGCCCGGAACCGGACTGTCGCAGTTGCCCTCGACGAGCACCGGATGGTTAGCGGAAGTCGTTTGAACGCGGAAAGTGCTGGCGCTGGTGACGAGGATGGCAAAGAGCAAAGCCATCAAGCCGATGCGGACAGTTCTCCCGCCGATATGTGCGTGAGTCTTCATGGGGTCTTCTCCTCAATTCTGGTTGTTCAAGTGTAGCGCGTCGTTCTGAAGCAAAAGGGATTTCCTTTAGAAAGATACGGGGGCGCTCGCCAATTGTAGATTCATAAGTTGGCAGATGCGACAAACTACGATTAGCTATGAAAGATGTCAAGAGTTATTTTGCCCGACGGAAGATTTCGCACGCGCTTTCTCAGCCCCCTCAGCTTCCTTCTCAACTTCCCATTCGCCGAGCGCGCGCAATATAACGTGCGCCGCGCGCCCCGATGCGCCGCCCGCGCCGAGTCCTACGGTCGCACGGCGCAAGCGCTCGCGCATCGCGGCGTTTCGGTCTGCGTCCAGAAGTTTTAATAACTCTGCGGCGAGACGCGCGCCCGTGAAATCGTTCTGCATGAGTTCGGGCGCGACGCGTTCGCCCGCGACGAGGTTGACGAGGCCGTAGTGCTCCGTCGTGATGAGCCGACCGAGCGTGTGCCAGTTGAGGAAGGATTCTTTGTAGACGACGACGAGCGGCGTTTCGAGCAGCGCGGCTTCGAGCGTGGCCGTGCCGCTGGCGATGGCTGCCGCGTCCGACGCGGCGACGGCTTCGCGCGTCTCGTCGCGGGTGATGCGTATGGAATCTGCGAACGACGCGCCGCTACCAACATCGTCGCCATCGTCGTGCGTGGCGTTGTTGTTGGCGACGACGGCGGGGCTGGCGTTGATTATCGCTTCGGCTTCGGCGTTCGTGCGATTGGGCGCGAGCGCGACGACGAACTGCGCGTCGGGTCGCGCGCGTCGGACAATGCGCGCCGCCTCGATCATATGTGGAAGTATGCGCAGCAGTTCTTTGTGGCGACTGCCGGGCAAGAGCGCGACGACGGGGCGCGCGGCGTCTAATTGGTGGCGGCGGCAAAACTCTTCGCGCCCGTAACGCGCGCGCACTTCGCCCGTCAAAGGATGGCCTGTGAACTCTACGTGTGAGATGCCGCGCTCGGCGTACCACTGAGGCTCGAAGGGGAGTATGGCGAGCAGCAGGTCAACGTCGCGGCGTATGCTCTGCGCTCTATATCCGCGCCAAGCCCAGAGTTGCGGGCTGATGTAATAGATCACGCGCAGGCCGCGCCGACGGAAGAAGCGCGCGAGGCGCAAGTTGAAATCCGGCCAGTCAACGAGGATAACGGCGTCGGGCTGTCGCTCGACTCCGGCGCGCTTGAGCGTCCGGTAAGCGCGCCAGAAATGTTTGAGCGCGCGCCCGATCTCCAGGAGGCCGGTGATCGCCAGATCGTCCGTCGCAACGATGGACTCGACTCCGGCCTCGCGCATCTCCCGCCCCGTCGCGCCGAAAAATTCAAAACTCACTTCGGGCGCGGCATCAACGAGCGCACGCACGAGCGCCGCCGCGTGCGCGTCGCCCGACGCCTCGCCCGCCACGATCATCAAACTCAAACTCGCTTGTCTCTTCAAGGAAAGATCGCCCCGTCCATCATCAAGCTCTGCGTGGCGGTCTTGAACGTGCCGACGCCCCGCGCGAACAATATCATCTGCTATTCATGGCGTGCGCTAGAATGCTAACATGAAACTTTAAGTGGGAAGTGACATTGATGCAGGATCGGGAGAGGCGATGAACTGTCCGCAGTGCCAGCATGTGTTGAGAGACGATGCACGGTTTTGTGATGCTTGCGGCCTCTCGATGAATTCCTACAACACGCCGACCGAACGCGTTGACTCCGCCGCGCTCGCCGACATCCTGCCACGCCCAGACCTCCTGCTCGGTCAAGTGCTCGACTCGAAATATGAACTCCTTGCGCGCCTCGGCGAAGGCGGCATGGGAACTGTCTATCGCGCACGGCGCGTACACATCGGCGACGAGGTGGCCGTCAAGGTGCTGCACCAGAGTTTCGTCGCCGATGCGGATACGGTCGAGCGTTTCCGGCGTGAAGCACGCGCCGCAGCTATGCTCCGCCATCCGAACGTCGTCACGATTCACGATTTCGGAGAAGCGCGCGGCGAGGCTACAGCGCCCGCTTACATCGTGATGGAGTTGGCCGAAGGCGCATCGCTTCGCGCGCTCCTCAGAAGCGAAGGCAAACTCGCGCCCGCACGCGCCGTCGCGTTGATGGGGGACATCTGCGCCGGAGTCGGCGCGGCACATAGACGACAGATCGTGCATCGCGATCTCAAGCCCGACAACATCATCGTGTTGCCGCCCGACGGCGAAGGCGAACGCGAAAGGGCCAAAGTGGTTGACTTCGGCATCGCCAAACTTCGTGACCTCGCCGCCGTGCCCACCCTGACGCAAGCGGGCACGCTGATGGGTACGCCTTACTACATGTCGCCCGAACAGTGTCGCGGCGACGCGCTCGACGCGCGCTCCGATGTCTATAGTCTCGGCGCAGTGCTCTATGAAATGCTTGCGGGCGCGCCGCCGTTCACCGCCGCCAACATCACGGGCGTCGTGGCAAAGCATTTGACGGAAGCGCCCCGGCCGTTCGCGCCCGATGCGGGCATTCCGCACGCGCTGGAAAGCGTCTGCCTGCGCGCGCTGTCGAAAGACGTGGACGCGCGGCAACCGGAAGCGACGACGCTGGCGCGCGAACTTCAAGCGGCAATGAGCGCAACTGCTGCTGCTCTCGCGCCCGCAGCGACGATGCCGACAGCCGACGCCGCCGTTCCACATCCTTCGCACGCCGCGATAGCTCAACTTCCAAACGCGTCTACGAACGCAGGAGCGACCGGACACATCGTTGCTTCTTCAAGTGAAACAACGCAGCCGACGGTTGCTTCCGCCGCGTCGCCGCATGCGCCTGTCAACGATCCGGCGCGACCCGCTGCGAGTGCGGCATCTGCTTCCGCGCCGCTCGCCGAGCGACCCACGCGGAAGTCGAAGGGGTGGCTGTTGGTGATCGTCTGCCTCGTCTTGTTGCTCGGCGGCGGGCTTGGTTTGGGGCTTGCCCTGATGCGTCGTTGGACTGGCAGCGAAGCGACGCTTGCAAACACGAATCGCCCGGTTAATTCAAGAGTCGTTTCCGGTGCGGCGGACACTGCGGAGCAACCGCGCGCGGAAGGGACAGGCGCGTCGGGGGCAGGGACGGGCGCGCCCGCATCGCAAGGGCTGAAGGAGGTGCTGAAAGGGCATACCAAGGATGTGAAGGCCGTCGCCTTCTCACCCGACGGAAGGACGCTGGCAACCGGCAGCGAGGACAAGACGCTCAGACTGTGGGACGCCGAGACCAGACAGTTGAAGCAGACGTTGTCTGACTTGGGCAGTGAAGTGACTGCGCTGGCCTTCTCTCCCGACAGCAAATCGTTAGCTGCCGCGCTGAATTATGATTCCACACTGAATAATTATTCCGTGCTCGTCGTGGACACGGGAGCGGAGAAGTTCGGCCAGATTAAACAGACGCTGCCGCATGCCTCTTGGCCGACCTCGTTCGTCGCCTTCTCACCGGACGGTAAGACTCTGTTCGGCGGGAGCACACGCACGGTCAGATTGTGGGACACCGGAACATGGGCGTTGAAGCGCGAACATAACATTGGTGAGATCAATCCCGCGTATGCTCTCTCCGCCGACGGTAAATTGATCGCGTCAGGTGGCACCAACGAGAATGCGATCAAGGTCTGGGACGCCGGGAGCGGCGAGTTGCAGCAGACGCTCAACGGACATGAGAAAGGCGTGCTGGCACTGGCCTTCTCCCGCGATAGTCAAACCTTAGCGAGCGGGGGCTACGACAACATCATCCGTCTGTGGAACATGAAGACTACGGCCGCACCGCGAACGCTCGCGGAAGAGAATCTGAACGCGATATTTTCGCTGGCCTTCTCACCCGACGGGCGGATGGTGGCGAGCGGAAGTTATCACGAGATTAAATTATGGGATGCGCAGACGGGACTGTTGAAGCGCACGCTCGCCGTCGAAGGTATGGGGATTACCTATTGCATGACCTTTTCGCTTGACGGCCGGACGCTCGCGACTGCTAGCGACGACACGGTGAAGTTGTGGGACGTGAGCGACATTAAGTGAACTGCGCCGTGAGTAGTGTCCCGATTTCAGCTTAACTCTCTGCGCCCCCTCTGCGTCTTCTGCGTCTCTGCGGTGAGTGTCTTAAAGAAGCATTCACCGCAGAGACGCAGAGGACGCAGAGGGGGCGCAGAGAAGAAATCAGTTGAGGACACCCACCAATAATGTTAGCTCCTTGTCGCTCGTCGTCGGCGCATGTTAGCATCGCCGCGCTTTTGCAGCGAGAAAAGCGCGCGCCTGTTGCCGTACGAAAAAGTGGACACAGGCGCGCGCACTTATTCAGGCGGCGGAGGTCTTTCGACTCACACTTTTGCGCTCCCTTGTTTCCATTAAAAATCTTCGGACTACGGGGACGCGTCTGCTCGTCGTGTGGTGCGCCTTCGCGTGTCTCGTCGCTGCATCTGCGACGCGCGTCTTCGGGCAGCAACAGCAGTCGAATCCGGTCGAGCGCAAGGTGCTCAACCCCATCACGGACACGCCGAACGTCAACCCGCTCCAACAGGAACAACCCATCCGCCCGCGCCTCCCCGTCAGATCAGCCGACGGCACGGCAGCACAGTCCACCGAAAAACTCGACGTTGACACGGATAAGCAAACCGTCACGGGGCCGGAGGGGGCGCGCGTCGTCGTCAACGAGGGAAATGTTGACGCGCGTATCGGCATCTATCGTTTGCAGGCCGACAAGCTGACCGTCTACGAGGCTACGAACCGCGTCGTCGCAGAAGGCAACGTCGTCTTCGATCAGGGCACGGCGCAGCGCATCACGGGTTCGCGCGCAGAGTTCAACTACGCGACCAAACTCGGCTTCTTCATCAACTCGACAGGCTTCACCAGCCAGACCGAAGACGGCACGATCATCTACTTTACAGCCGACAGCGTAGAGAAAATTTCTGCCAACCGCATCGTCGTCATCAACGGCGAGATCACGGCCTGCGACGAGGAGACGCCGAAGTGGAGCTTCACAGCCGCGCGCGCCGTCATCACTCTGAACGACCGCGTGCGCGCGCGCAATCCGAAGTTCAAAGTGAAGGGCGTCACGCTCCTGCCGCTGCCATACGTCTCCATCTCGATCAAGAAGCGCGATCGCGCCTCCGGCTTTCTCACGCCGACGTTTAGCGGTTCGGGCAAAAAAGGTTTCCGCATCTCGAACGCTTACTACCAGACGCTCGGTCGTTCGGCGGACGTGACGCTGAGCAACGACATCTTCTCGCAGCGCGGTTTAGGTTTCGGCGCAGACTTGCGCACGCGCGCCAACTCGCGCTCCTATTTCAACCTCGGATTCTACACGGTCAGGGATCGCATCTTCGGCCCGAAGGAGAGCGCGGAGAATCCAGATCAAGGCGGGTCGAGTTTCTACATTGACGGCGTGCATTATTTTCCGAACGGATTCCTCGCCGCCGCCGATGTCAACATCACTTCCAACCTCGCGTTTCGTCAGGTCTTCTCCGACAACATCCAGCAGGCCATCTCGCCCGAAGAACGCTCGCAGGTTTACGTCAACAAGAACGCGGGCGATTACAGTTTGAACGTGCTGGCGCGCAATCAAGTCACGTCGCTGCCGAACGCGCGCATACGCATACGAAATCTTCCGAGCATCGAAGTGCAGAAGCGGCCTTCGCCCCTGAGCTTCTTCGAGAAGCTGCCCGTCTATTTTTCTTTCGACGGCGCGCTCGAAGGCGTGAGCCGCAAGGAGACGGTTGACGATCTCGCAACCTTCGTGCGCGAGACGGAGGGTGGCAATCCTCTGATCACGCCTTCTATCGTGCAGCGTCTCGACGTGAACCCGCAGTTCACCGTGCCGCTCTATTTCGGCGGTTGGTCTGCGACGACGACCGCTAGCTTGCGCGGCACTTACTACTCGAACTCGATTGACCCTCTGACGCGTCTCGTGCTCGGTCGCGACGTGTCGCGCGCTTACGCCAACCTCAGTTTCGACGTGCGCCCGCCCGCGCTTGCGCGCAACTTTTATCGCGGCGATAACTCGCTTCGCTTCCGCCACGTCATCGAGCCTTACGTCACCTACCGGAAGATAACCGGCATCAACAATTTTCCGCGCATCATACGCTTCGACTCGACCGACGCCATCGCCGACACGAACGAGATCGAATACGGCGTTGTCAACCGCTTCTTTAAACGACATTCGACGGAGAACGTCAGCGGCAAGACGCCGCTCGCAGCAAAAAGCACGACAAGCGGCGAGACGAAAGAAACTGCCAACGGGCAGACGAAGAAGACGGGAGCGCCCGTCGCAAGTCGTCCCGAAGAGGTGTTGTCGATCACCGTGCGCGGCAAGTATTTCTTCGACCCGTATTTCGGCGGCGCGCTCATCGCGGGGCGGCGCAACCAGTTCTACCCGATCAACACGTTCTCCGGTTTCACTTACGGCGGCGTGCCGCGGCGCTTCTCGCCAATAAACGTCGAAGCGCGCTATCGCCCGCACCCGAATCTCTCGGCGGACGTGCGCACGAACCTCGACGTGCAGGGCGGCGGCGTGCGCGATCTCGTCGTCAACTTCTCGCTTAACCGTCGTCTCGTGCAAGTGATACAGACCTTTTACTACACGCGCGCCATCTCGCTCGCGCCTTCGCTACGCCAGTTCGCAGACGCGCGCGGCAAGGAGGCAGGCACGCTGCGCGGCTCGCAGTACAGCCCTTACATATTCGTCGGCAACCGTGATCGCGGCGTGTTCGGCGGAGCAAGCGTGTTCTTCGACTTCCAGAACCGGCCGGGCAAAAACTCCCCGCTCATCAGTTCGACTTTCACGCTCGGCTACAGTTGGGACTGCTGCGCCGTGACCGTGCAGGACACGTTTTTCAACGTCGGCCTGCGCAAAGAGAATCGCGTCGTCTTCAGCTTCCGCTTAAACGGCATCGGCACGTTCGGCACGGAACAGATCGGGCAAAACTTCCGCTAGCCGAACGCGCCGGACGTGCCGCCCGCCAGCCCGAAAACAGCCCGAAACAGCCCGAAACATCCGAAAAATATTGTGCGCGCGTACATCTTTTGACCTGTCGGGCGGCATCTGAATGGGAGTTCAAATTCTCTTGAACGGGACTTTCGCCGGACAACCCCCCACAGTTACACATTTCAGCTTTCGATTTCGACGGATCGCCGACGCGCGCACAATTTTTTCAACCGGGCGGGCGCGTTTTTTTCATACAGGAGAGAATTACAGATGTTTCGTTCCCCGTTAGGCCGGAATCCGGCAACTCGTGCGCTTCGAGCGCGCCGCTTCGTTTTAATTGTCAGCCTCTTTCTCGTCGCCGCGAGCCTCCCCTTCATCTCGCACGGCGCGGGTCAGGATCAAGAAATCGCAACGCGAAATTCGCGCCCGGCGATTAAAGGTGTGGCTAACATCACGGAAGGCGCGGAGTTTGTGCCGGGCGAAGTGCTCGTGCGTTTCCGCACCGACGCGGCGGCCAAGACGGCGGAAGCCGCGCCCCAATCCTTGCGCGCCGAAGACGGCGGTGGCGACGTGGTGACTTTTGAAGACTTTGGAGGCTCGGAAATCGTGCGCGGTTTGCGCCTCGCCAAAGTTGATCCCGCGTACACGCTCGAAGCGGTGAGGGAACTCGCCAACCGACCCGACGTGCTCTACGCCGAACCGAACTACATCTGGCGCGCGACCGCCACGCCAAACGATCCGCGCTACACGAGCGGCGAGATGTACGGCCTGAACAAGATCAACGCTCCGGCGGCGTGGGATGTCACGCAGGGCAGCGATGCGGTCGTGGTCGGCGTGCTCGACGGCGGCGTGGACATCAACCACGAGGATTTGAAGGACAACATCTGGACGAACCCCGGCGAAGTCCCTAACAACGGTTTAGACGACGACGGCAACGGCTTCGCCGACGACGTGAACGGCTGGGACTTTCATCACGGCGACAAGTCTGTCTTTGACAACGAGGACGGCGACGACCACGCCACGCACGTCGCCGGAACTATCGGCGCACGCGGAAACAACAGCGTCGGCGTTGTAGGCGTCAACTGGCGCGTCAAGATCATGTCGCTCAAGGTGCTCGGCCCCGAGGGCGGCAGCACGGCGAGAATCCTCAATGGTTACGCCTATGCGCTCAAGATGCGCGAGCGCGGCATCAACCTGCGCGTCCTGAACAACTCTTACGGCGGGACGGGCAAGTCTATACCCGCGCTCGACGCCATCAGGAAACTGAGCGACGCCGGAATCCTCTTCGTCGTGGCCGCAGGCAACGGCGGCGGCGACGGCGTCGGCGACGACAACTTCTCGCTCCCCGACTACCCTTCGAACTACGACTTGCCGAACGTCCTCGCCGTCGCTTCGACCAACAGCAACGACTTTCGTTCAAGTTTCTCCAACTTCAGTTCGCGCCTCGTCAGCATGGGCGCACCCGGTTCGAGCATCCTGAGCACCACGCCGAACAACACTTATTCGATCTTCAGCGGCACTTCGATGGCCGCGCCGCACGTCACGGGCGCAGCCGCGCTCGTCATCGCAGCCAAGCCCGACATCTCCATGTCGCAGTTGCGCGGCGTGCTGGCCTATTCCGGCGACCGCATCACTGACCTCAACGCGATAACTACGACGGGTCGCCGCCTCAATGTCGCCAAAGCTATTTCGAGCGCGTTAGAGAACGACGGCGGCAATCCCGGCTTCATGTTTGATTTCCGCGTCATCGCGCAGACAGGCCGGAGCGTCACGCTCTCCTGGACTGCGCCGCCCGACGATCTGAGTACCGGCTCGGGAACGTGCGCCGACTACGACTTCTTCTTCCGCGATTCGTCAACCAATAGCGGATTCCGCTTGCCTGCGACGATTCAGCCCGCCGCACCGGGCACACAGCAGACCGTTACGCTGGATATGCCGTACAGGCATTTCAGCGGCTCAATTGAAATACGCGCTTACGACAACGTCGGCAACTTCAACGGTTCGTCCACCAACGTCAACATTCCTACAAATTCCGGCAGCGACCCCTACACCGTCGCGCTCAGCGCCGCGCAACCGCTCACCAGCGGCGGCACGAACCTCTTCCCCTCGGGCGGCGATGACAAGTACACGAGTTACACGCTGCCCTTCACTTTCATGTACTACGGCACGCCGCGCAACAGTCTGAGGGTCTCGTCCAACGGCGTGCTCTACTTCTCCACGCCGCAGACGCGCGATGGCGGCGACGCCGACGACGCCGGAAGCGCAGTCGAAGATATGCAGGGGCAGGCGATGATCGCCGGACTATGGGACGACATAGACCTCAACCGGACGGCACGCTCGGATAGCGGCGTCTACGTCTCGCAGCCCGACTCAAGCCGCGTCGTTTTCCGCTGGCAGGGCATACCCTGCAACTCTAGCCAGACCACCGGCGCTTGCACGGGCGGAGGGCCGGTCAACTTCGAGATCGAGTTGCGCAACAACGGAACCATCCAGATGCGCTACGGCCAGAATCCGAACTTGTTCCCCGTCGTCGGCATTTCGGGCGGCGAGCCGGATGCATACGTCATTGCGTCGCACACGTCCGAGGCTTCGCCGATTAACCTGACGAACGCGCAGACCGTCACCTTCTCCGCGCGCCCGCCGTCAATCAGCGGGAAAGTGTCTTTGAACGGCACGGGGCTGGCCGGTGTGACCGTCACCCTGAGCGGTTCGCAGACGGGAACAGTGGTGACGGACGCGAACGGTAACTATTCCTTCGACGTAACACTCGGAGGCAGCTATACCATCACCCCTTCAAGAGCCAATTACACCTTCGTACAGCCCTCGGTCAACATCTTTCCCCTGAGCGGCAGCCAGACCATCAACTTCGTCGCCATGCCCAGTCGTTACACGATCAGCGGGAGCGTGACGGACTCAGGCGTCGCCGTCGCAGGTGTGACTCTCACCTTGAGCGGCACACAGTCTGGCACAACTACCACGGATGCAAACGGCAACTACTCGTTCACAAACCTTATCGCCGAAGGCAACTACACCATCACGCCGTCGAAACCAAACACGGCGTTTGCGCCGCCGGGTCGCACGTTCACAAACCTGAGCGGTAATCAAACGGGCGCAAACTTTGCCGTCACTCCTCAAGTGCCGAACGTCTTACAGTTTAGTGCGCCGACCTATCAATTCAGTGAGGGGGCTGGCCGCGCCACCATCACCGTCACGCGCGCGGGCAACACTTCGGGCGCGATCACGGCTACCGTCGTTACCATAGATGATCCGGCGTCCGTGCCCTGCGCGACGAACAACGGCACGGCCTACGCGCGCTGCGACTACGCCACCACCATCGAGACCGTGAGCTTCGCCGCAGGCGACACGGAGAAGAACGTCACCATTCCGCTCATCGACGACGTACACGTCGAACAGCCGGAGACGTTGCAGATCAGGTTGCTCGACCCCGTCAATGCGACGCTCGGCGCGCAGACGACCGCCACGCTGACCATCACCGACAACGGCGATACGGCGGGCGCAGCCAACCCCATCTTCACAACTTCATTCTTCGTGCGCCAGCAGTATCTCGATTTCCTCTCGCGCGAGCCGGATGAGGGCGGTTTCAACGCCTGGTCTAACGTTCTCAACGGTTGCTCCGACGTGAATAACAACCCGATCTGCGACCGCCTGACCGTGTCGAAGTCGTTCTTCAAGTCGCCAGAGTTCCAGTTGAAAGGCTTCTTCGTCTATCGCTTCTACGGCCTCACGTACGGCAGGCGTCCGCTCTACACGGAGATCGTCGCCGACATGCGCAGCGTGACGGGCGCGACCGAGGATGAGGTCTATCAGAAGAAGGGCGCGTTCTCGAACAACTGGGTGCAGCGTCCGGCCTTCAAAGCGTCCTTCGACGGCATGAATTCCACCGACTTCGTCAACGCGTTTATGAATAGCTACGCGCTGCAAACCATCACGACGCCCGACCCGCAGAATCCCGACCGCGGAGCGAAGTTGGTCTTCACACGCGCCAGCCTGATCGCCGGTTTGAACAGCGGGACGCTCTCGCGTGCGCAGATCGTGCGCGCCATCGCCGACTCGGATGAGGTGTTCGCGCGCGAATACAACCGCGCCTACGTCGCCATGCAATACATCGGCTACCTCAGGCGCGACCCCGACGAGGGCGGCTTCAACGGATGGTTGAACTATCTGAACGCCAACCCGACCGACGACCGCACGATGGTCAGAGGCTTCGCCAACTCGCAGGAGTACCAACTGCGCTTCGGGCGCGCACAATAGACCGGCGCGGCCGTAACGGGTCGGAGTCTCAAACGGCGCGTGGGCGGGGAAAACTTATTTCCCCGCCCACGCGCGCAAGTTCGCCGCCCCGCGCATACGCACGCGCATCGTGCGAATAAAAGGCTCTCCGGCCAACTGGAAGCCTTCGCACGCTCATCAGAAGAACGGTCGCCTAACTTGCTCTAACACGGGCGTTGCGCTTAGAATGCCCGTTCCCGTTCGCCTCTCTACGGCATTGCCTTGTAGGCGCGCGTCGGTCTTCGAGATATTTCATGAACATCGCTAATCCTGTATCGGCCTCATTTGGAGATTTTCCAGTGAAAAACGCTTTTCGCCTGTCTTTGATTGCATTAATGCTCGTCTGCCTCGCGGCGGGGCGGTCGCACGCGCAGACGCCGACCCCTACGCCCGATTCGTTCTTTACGCAGATCACCGCTTCGACCGCTAACGCTTACGTCGGCGGCATCAGCGGCAACGGGCGCTTCGTCGTCTTCGAGTCAACGGGCGATCTGGCAACTATCAATCTCGGCGAAACGACCAGAGCCGTCACGAACGCCGACGGCAACCGCGAAATTTTCCTCTACGATTACGCGCAGCGGCGCATATTTCAGATCACCAGCACAAGCGTCGCACGCGTTGACGCGACCAAGCCCGCCGTCACCACAAACGCGGCGACGGGGTTGCCCGATTACAGCAACACCGACGTTGAAGTGAGCAACAACCGTCCCTTCATCAGCCGCGACGGGCGCTGGATCGTCTTCAGTTCAAACGCCACGACGCCTTTCAACTTCGACGGCGACGCAAACAAGGCCGCGCTCAAGGCCGACGGCAATCAGGAGATTTTTCTCTACCGCATTCCCGACGTGCCCGCCGCGAATTTGCGAAGCGGCGCGGACGTAGCCTTCGTCAATCTGCGACGCGACAGCTTCACGCGCGTCACCAACACGCCCGCGAGCATCCTGCCGCAGGCCGGAACGGACACGCGCTCGCCGCAAGTCGCGGACGATAACCGCTCGGCGCAACTCAACGACCGAGGCTCGCGCATCGTCTTCGTTTCGACGCGCAACCTCGCGGCGAAGAACGCCGACGCCAATCCCGAAATCTTCGTCTGGAACAGAACGTCGAACGCAGACGTGCTCGCCGCCACAGGCACTTTCGCGCAAGTGACGAACACCACCGGCGCGTTTACCTTCAACGACAATCCGAGCATCTCCGGCGACACCTCTTCGGACGACGGCGCGGAAGACCCGCGCTCCGTCATCGCCTTCATCTCGAACGCAACCGTCATGCGCGACATCAACGACGCGACGATTGCCACCAACAACGCCGACGGCAACGCCGAAATTTTCGTCGTCAATAATTTCAACGGCGCGACGGCCACCGGACTCACACAGGCGACGCGCACGCGCCGCGCGAATTTGAACGACCTCGTCAACCTGCTCCACCCGGGGCCGCGACTCAGCCGCGATGGCCGCCTCATAGCCTTCGAGACGGTCGCCACCGATCCTAAAGCCGACACGGCGACGAATCAGGACGTGCGCGGCATGTTCGTCTACGTCATCGCCTCGGACACTTTCATACAGATCGGGCCGCGCGGCTCGTCCGCCGACAATATCGAAGACGTGGTGCGCTTCCCCAGCTTCACGGGCGACAGCAGCCAACTCGTCTTCATCTCCGTACTCAACTTCACGCCGACAGGTACGCGCGTCGCAGCCGCCGACACGACGGGGCTGAACCCGTCCGGCTTCAAACAGATTTACTCCGTGCCCGTGCCCGCGTCGTCGAGTGCCACGCAAACTTTTACGCGCCTGACGAACACGACGACCGGCCTCGCTGCGGCGCTCCAACCCTTCGTCAGCAACACAACGGAGCGTCTCGCCTTCACCTTCAACGCCGAACTCGGCGGCGGCAACACGGACTTTTCGGCTGAAGCGTTTTATCTTGTCGTGCCGCCCGCAACGGGCGCAACCAACACGCCCGCTGCGTCGAGCGCGCTCTCGTTTTTCACTGGCGCGACGCTGCGCGAAGTCGTGACGCCTCCGGCCACGCCGACGCCGACGCCTTCGCCGCTTCCCGCCGCCACGCCCATCACAGGACTCGCGCCCGGCATGATCGGCGTCGTGCGCGCGCCCGCGGCTGAGGGCGCGGTGAGGTTCGCCGCAGCCAATACGCGCGTCTGCGATCCGCTCGCGGCTTGTGGCGACGCCGCCTCCGAATCGCATCGCAGGCCGTCTCTGCCCGTCGAACTCGCGGGCGTCTCGCTCTCGATCAACAACTTCGCCGCCGGACTCTATTTCGTCAGCCCGACGGAGATTCAATTCGTCGTCCCGCCCGGACTCCTCGTGCAGACGGGCACGAACACTTATCCGGTCGTCATCAACGTCAACGAAGGCGGCACGGTCAGGACTATTCGCAGCGTGCTACAGGTCGTCGGCGCGCAGCCGGACATCTTTACGCGGACGGATGCGCCGACGCGCGCGGTCGTCTTCAACGTCACGAACGGCACTCCGATGATCGAGCCTGCGGACGGTTTCCCCGTCACCTCGAACGACATGGCGGGCGCGTCGAAGCCGACCATCCTCTCCATCTTCCTGACCGGCATACGCGGCGTTGCGCCAGCCAACATCACCGTTATGATCGGCGACAGGAGTTTGACCGGAACGACCGAGATTCTGAGCAATACGGCGACGGACATGCCCGGCGTCAACCAGTTGAACGTGCAACTGCGCCCAGACCTCGCCGGACTCGGCGATCAACCGCTCGTCGTCACGGCCACCGTCAACGGCGTAGCATTCACGAGTCGCCCCGCCGCGACCGCGCCGCGCATACGCATCAAATAGACGCGCCGCCACGACGACGCGCCTTCAACAACAGCACAGAGGGGGCACAGAGAATTGAAGTTCTCTGTGCCCCCTCTGTGTTCTCTGTGTCTGCGGTGGTGAGTTCTGTTCCGCACATTCAACGGCGAGCCATAGACCTGTGCGAAAATTGCTGTAGCCGGATGCCGCTGCGGACGGCGAGCGGCTATAATCGCGCGGCAAGTAACAGTCTGAACTAACAGAGAGTCGTCCGGCGAGAGTGAGCGCGTTTGCAGTCAGCGCGCCCCGGTCGTCGGGTATCGTTTGCAGCATGCGTATCGCAATTGACGGGATTCCTTTGGCGACGCCGAAGACCGGCATCGGCCATTACACTTTTGAACTCGCGCGCGGACTTGCGCAGCTCGCCCCCGAACACGACTTCGAGTTGGTCGCGCCCGTCGCCATTGAGTCGCTTGCCGCCGACAGCAATAGCAGCGGCGCATTTGGCGTCGAAGCGTTGCCCGCGAACCTGCGCGCCGTACATGCGCGCGTGGGCGCGCTCAGCCGCCGCTGGTGGACGATAGGCTTGCCGCTCTACGTACAGCAAAACAACATCGCGCTCTTTCACGGCACGAACTACAAAGTGCCGCTCTGGAATCGCTGCCGCACCATCGTCACCATCCACGATCTCTCGCTCCTGCTCCACCCGCACACGCACGAGACGGAACTCGTGCGCCGCGCGCGCCGACGCATTCCCGCAACAGCGCGCATGGCCTCGAAGATCATCACGGATTCCGAGAGCGTCAAACGCGAAATCTGCGAGCACCTCAAAGTTCAGCCGGAGAAGATCACGGTCGTGCCGCTCGCGCCGCGCCGCGCGTTTCGCCCTGTGGACGCACACGCGTCGGCAGAGGCGCGTCGGCGTCTCGGCGTCGAAGACGACTTTTTGTTGTTCGTCGGGACGGTCGAGCCGCGAAAGAATTTGTTGACGCTCGTGCGCGCTTTTCAAGAGGTTGTACGCGACACCGCTTTGCGCCCGCAACTCGTCATCGCCGGACAAAAGGGCTGGCTCACGGAAGAACTCTTTGCGCTCGTCGAACAATCGGGCTTGGGCGCGCGCATACTCTTCACCGGATACATCTCAGACGAAGACCTCGCAGCGCTCTACACGTCCTGCCGCCTGTGCGTCTACCCTTCGCTCTACGAGGGCTTCGGGCTGCCGCCGCTCGAAGCGATGAGTTGCGGCGCGCCCGTCGTCACGAGCCGCATTCCGGTAATCATCGAGACTGTTGGCGACGCGGCAAGGCTCGTCGAACCGACGAACGTGCAGGAACTCGCACGAGCAATCGTCGAACTGTGGCAAAGCGACGCGGAGCGCGCGCGCCTCTCGTCAATCGGCAGAACGCGCGCCGCCGCGTTCACATGGGAGCGCACGGCGCGTCTCACACTCGACGTTTACAACGAAGTCCTGCACGGCGCGGCGTGGAAGGGGCGCGTGGCAAACGCTTGACGCTTGCCGGAAATTAAACCCTTCACCGCAGAGACGCAGAGAGCGCAGAGGGGGCGCAGAGAAAGAATAGAATCTTTTCTCTGTGCCCCCTCTGCGCCCCCTCTGCGTCTCTGCGGTGAAGGGTTTCTTCTTATTCGTTGAACTAAAAAGGCCAGCCCTGTTGAAAGGCTGGCCTTGAAGTTGTTTTCGCGTGTGCGAAAGATTAGTGGCGGTTGCGATACTCCTGGGAATAGGCGAAGCCCCAGACCATCGTGTTGTACTCGCCGGGGTGGCCTTTCAGATAGTTGAGCCAGGCGTTATAGCCTTCGGTTTCCGGTGCGCGGCGCAGGTAGCCGTAGTATTGCATCGCGACGAAGGCCGGGTCGTACTCTTTCGCGTACAGTTCGCCGCTCTCGACGATCTTGCGCAGCACGGACGAACGACCCGCCGCCGTGTTGTTGGCCGTAAGTTCCGCGATGAGTTGATCTTTGTTCGACACCGTGACGCCCGCCGTTGTGAGCACTTTGTTGACGAAGTCTGTCGGCGACATGCTCGCAGGAAAATTCGTGGCGAAGTCGCCGCGCGACACCCAGGCGGAGGCGAAGGCGTTGCGCTTGGCGAAGACTTCGTCTGCGGTCTGGCCGGTCACGCTGCGCATGTCGGCGACGATTTCGGGGTAGGTCGGGAGGCGTCCGAGGCTCGCCTTGTAAAAGCGTATGACGAAGAAGCCTTTGAGCGAGAACTCCTGCGACTGGAAGAAGCCCCGCGAAACCTCCACGCGCTTGCCGTTGACGCCGCCCAGACAATTCGGGTCGCCGTTGCAGCTATTGAGCACGCTCATCCACGAGTTGAACCCTTCGGTATCGGGGAAGCGGCTCAGGAAGTCTATGTATTGCTGCTGGACGAAAAAGTCGCTGTCGTCAATCGTGATGCGCGTGTTCGTGCCCGGGCGCAGGCGTACGGGCTTGACCTTCACGTCGCCGTAAAACAGCTCCGAAGGCAGCGACGGGTCTTCTGTGACGACACGGAGCGTCGGCGCGCTCTGGCTCTGCGCGAGCGCGAACGAGGCGGCAAGCGCGGCGAAAATTATGGCAACGACGAATCTACGCATGTTTCTTTACTCCCGGTACTCTATAGACGGTGGGACTGTTTTTCTGTAGCTTAAGGAATCCTTTGGGAGAGCCGGGGCTACTCGAACGCTTCGGCTGCGACTTGCGCGTTCTATCGCTCGCAAGCGCCGCCTGACAACTGTTATCGTAGCTTGCCCTCAGAGCGTTTGTCAACGATATTGAACCCGCACGCAGTTTAGACGCACGCCGCGACGCGCCGGACGAAAAATAAGTTTTTGCGGCGACGCGCGGCAGGGCGACGACGCGCCGTGCGAGGTGCGTTCAGAGAGATGCCGGAAGCACTTGAAGGCGTTGCCCGTAAAGCGTTTAGACCTGAAAAACCGCCCGCGTCCGGCGTGCGAAAACAAAGAGAAGGAGCGAGACGTTTATCGGCGTGAGTTCGACAGAAGGGGGACGTGAAGGCGTGCGGCGTTGGTTGTCGTCCGTGTGGCGTGCGCGCCGCGCAGACGCTCTTATGCTCGCCTTCGTCGCACTCTTCTTCGTAGCGTTCTTCCCGCAGGCCATCTTCGGCGGCAAGTTTCTCATCGCGGGCGACGCCTACTTTTATTCTTACCCGCTGCGCACCGTTGCGTGGGAGATAATACGGGGCGGTCAACTGCCGCTCTGGACGCCGCACGTTCTGTCCGGCTACCCGCTCCTTGCGATGGCTCAACTCGCCATCGGCTACCCTCTGACGTGGGGCTACCTCTTCCTTCCCGGCCACTGGGCTGAACAAATCTACGTGCTTGCGCCCTTCCTGCTCTCGCCGATGTTTACCTACGCCTACGCGCGCGAGGTGGGTCGAAGCCGCACCGCCGCGCTCCTCGCCGGACTCGGTTTTGGCTACGGCGGGATGATGTGCAGCGGCATCTCCAACAGCGGCATGCTCACGAACAGCATGCTCTGGCTGCCGCTCGTGCTCATACCCGTTGACCGCGCACGACGGGGCGGCCGCGGGCGCTTCACCTCGTGTCTCGTCGGTGCGACCGCCGCCTACTCCATGTCCGTCCTGAACGGGCATGGTCAGAGTTTCGTCTACACAGGCGCGCTCGTCGCCGCTTACGGCCTCTTCCTCTCGCTCTTCCCCGTGCAAAGCGCGACAGTTGGCGAAGCAGGGCGACGCGCCGACGATGCGGATAATCACACGGCGACGCGAGGCGCGGACGACGAACGCACGACGCGCGGTTGGTTTGATCTCAACAGGTGGCGACCATTGATCGTCGCCATCGGCGCGATAGGACTCGCGGCCTGCGTTGCGGCGTTTCAGATTTTGGAGACGATGCGCGCCGCACGTCGCAGCACGCGCCGCGCGCTCAGTTACGAGGCGCTCGGCGAAGGCTCGTTCACGTTCGCGCGCGCCGCACGGTCGCTCGTCGCGCCGCTCTATCATTACATCGACGTGACGACCTACGTTGCGCCGCTCGTCCTTATGCTTGCGCTGCTCGCGTGCGCGACGGCTGTGTGGCGAAGGCGCGCGGAGGGCACGGACGCGCGCGTCTACTTCTGGCTCGCGGTCGCCGCCGCCGCGTGGGTGCTGATGCTCGGCAGCAACACGCCGTTTCATCACGTTGTCTTTCGCATCCCCGTCGTCAACAGTTTTCGCGTGCCCTCGCGCCACGCGCTCGAATGGACGTTCGCCCTCGCAGTCCTCTCGGCCTACGGCTGGGACGCGCTCGCAGGCATCTTCCGTGCGCGACGCGCGAAACTTCAAACGACTGCGCGACGGCAACGCGGCGAACTCATGTTCGGCTGGCTTGCGTTAGCATTGGCGGCGACTGTCGGCGCGCTCTGGTGGCGCGCGACCGTCCAACCGCCCGTGCCCGGCTCAAATTCTTACACGGCGCTCGCAGAGTCTTCTTACCTGTGGTGGAAGGCGTGCTTCGTCTCGCTCCTCTTCGCCGCGCTGTGGCTGGCGTTCAGGGCGCACGCGTCGAGTCGAAGTCGCAAACTGCTCCTCGTCTCGGTCGTGTTGTTGACCTGCTACGTCGAACAGTTTGCGATCATCTCGTGCTGGTGGGGAGGCTTGGGACTCGACGCCGAACGCTTCGCCGTCGTCTCGCCCGTCACGAAGCATTTGCAGACGCTTGCGCCCACAGAGAACCGCGTCTACACGCGCACAGGACTCTTCGCGGAAGAGTTCACGCTCACGCCGCGACTCGAAGGAGCGAATCTGACCGCGCTTCACGGGCTGCATAACGTCGCGGGGATGGAGCCGCTCATCTTCGAGCGCTACAGCCGCGCGCTCGGCGGCGTCGGCCCCGATTCGGTCACGCCGCGCGCGGGCTTCCCGCCCAACGACGACCTCTTTCAAGAGCGTTCGCGCGTGCTCGATCTGCTCAACACCACGCACGTCGTCTCTTTCACAAACCTCGCGCCGAACTTTGAGCCGAGCGTCTACAAAGACGACATCAGCTTCGCCCCGTCCGACGCGCACATCACACTCGCGCCCGGCCAGAGCAAGACGCTCGCGGGCGCTACGGCGGGCGAAGGCGACACGCTCGCGCTCGTCACCGTGCTCTCGAATTCGATTGACGTGAAGCAGGGCGAGACGGTTGCGAAAGTGCGCTTGCACTTCGCGGGCGGCGCGACTGTCGAGCGCGAGTTGCGCGCAGGCTTGGACACAGCCGAGTGGGCGCACGAGCGCGCGGACGTGCGTGCTGTCATTCGACACTCGCTCGCGCACGTCTTCGACACGCACGCGGGGGACGAGGGCAATAGCTTCTTCTCGCATCGCTACCTTGCGCGCGTCCCCATCGGCGCGCGCGCGCACGTCGAAAAAATAGAGATCACGAATGCGACGACGGGCGCGACGTTGAACGTGTTGAAGGCGACGCTCTACGACGCTGCGAGTAAAAATTCGACGCCGCTCGTGCTCACGTCCTCCGGTTGGTGGGAGACGATTTATCAAAAGAACGGCGCGCTCGTCATGCGCAACCTTCGCGCACAACCGCGCGCATGGCTCGTCGGCGAAGCCGAAGCCGTAGACGGCGAAGAAGCCCTGCACCGGATTCGCGGCGAAAGCGAACACGCCTTTGACCCGCGCCGCACGGCATTGCTGGAAGTTGCAGCTAATGAATTGCCAACGCTTGCCGGAGGAGAGTTGCTACCTGAGAGTTCGGCACGCATCGTCGAATATCAAGCGAGTCGGCTGGTTATAGAGACGAGTGCGCCGATGGCGACGGTGTTAGTAGTCAGCGAGATGATCTATCCGGGATGGGAGGCGACAGTTGATGGCACATCGGCACGAATACATGCGACGGATTATTTGTTGCGCGGCGTAGTTGTGCCTGCGGGCGCGCATCGCGTCGAGATGCGTTACCGCGCGACCGCCGCGCGCATGGGCGCGATCATTTCTGTGTGTACGTTGCTGCTTCTATGCGGCCTCGCGTTTTATGACCAACGCACAACGACGACGCGCGTGCAAAAAAGAAGTTGGTTTTAGTTTGAAGACTGCGCAATCATCAACTGATTCAATGAAGCATCGCACGACAGAGACAGAGGGCGCGAGAACTGGCGGCGGGAACTTCGTGGAGACTTTTATCTCGACGCTGAGGCGTCGGCCTCTCTTGCGTGAGTGTGCCATCTTCGTCGCCTTCGTCGGTTTGACGGCGTTGATGACGTGGCCCTGGGTGCGTCATCCGCTCGACACCGTCTCCGACCTCGGCGACCCCTACAACATCGCCTACACGCTCTGGTGGGATTATCACCAGACGTTCCGCGATCCGCGACACCTCTTCGACGCCACAATCTTTTATCCTTACCGCGACACGCTCGCCTTCTCAGAACACGACTACGGCATCGCGCTTCTGTTCTTCCCGCTCTTTGCTCTCGGCGTGCGCCCGCTCACGGTTCATAGCCTTGCAACCTTCTTCGCCTTCGTCCTTTCGGGCTACGGCGCGTTTCGTCTGGCGCGCACGCTCACCTCGTCTTACGGCGCGGCGTGGGTGGCGGGCGTGGCCTTCGCCTTCATCCCCTATCGCTTCCAACGCCTGCCGCACCTTCATTACATCTTCGCCGGATGGATTCCGCTGCTCTTTGAGGCGCTCGTGCTTTTCGTGCGCGTGCGGAGTTGGCGTCGCGCGTCATGGCTCGGCGTCGCGTTTTTGATGAACGCGCTGACGTGCATCAGTTGGTTCATACTGACGCTCATCCCGCTCGGTTTGTCCGCCGCGTTTCTCGTCGTCTGGTACAAGGCTTGGCGCGGTCGTGCGTTGTGGCTGCGTGGCGCTGCCGCGCTCGTCGCGGCGTCACTCGCGCTGCTGCCGTTCCTGCTGCCGTACCGTCGTGTGGCCGCCGCTTACGGGTTCGTGCGCGAAGCGAAGGAAGTTAAATTCTATTCGGCCACCGCTCTGAACTGGCTCGCGGCCAGCCCGCGCCTCAAAATCTGGGAGGGACTCGGCGGCGCGGCGGCGACAGAAGAGATGTCTCTCTTCCCCGGCCTCCTCCTCCCGCTCCTCGCCTTCGCCGCCCTCGTCCTCTTCAACGCGCGAACGCGTGATGCTAGACGCGACGACGAACGCGAAGACAGACGCAACGACAAGCGCGCGTGGTGGAAACGCTTCGCGACGCCTTACAGACTCTCGCTGCTTTTTCTAGACGCGTTCGCCGTCGTCGCGGGCGTCGCCGCGCTTCTCATCTCGGCTTACGGAACGTTCAACTTTCGCATCTTCAGTTTTCAACTCGTCACGGCGACGCGACCCGAAGCTGCGTTCATCGCGTGCCTCGCGGCAGTGGTTGTGCGCGCGTGCGTCACGCTCTGGCCAACGCTGCGCCTGATAGCCGCGCGCAAGTTTGGCGCGCGAGAAGATGCAGCGGGGCAAAATTTCGAGACGTTCACGCTCGGCGCGATCTGGCTCTGCACGGGCTTCGTCGGCTCGCTCGGCATGCACGCATTCTTTCATCGCTTCCTCTTCGAGTACTTCGACGTGTTCAAAAGCCAACGCGTCCCCGCGCGATGGGCGATGATCTGTTACGTGGGTCTGGCGCTCCTCGCCGCGCTCGGCGCACGTCGGCTCGCAGAACTGTTTGCCGGTAGGGCGAGAACGAGCCCGGGAGCACTCGCGCGGCGCACGGCGGTCTTCTGTCTCATCGTCCTCGCGCTGTTGTTTGAACTGCGCGTCGCGCCGCTCACGGTCACGCGCGGCGAAGCCTACCCGGACGAACTCACTCTGCGCTTGCGCGCGACGCCGATGCGCGGCGGGCTCGTCGAACTGCCCGTCGGGCGGGAGGCCAACTTCGAGCACATGATCCGCGCCGCCGATCACGGAAAGCCCATCGTCACCGCCACGTCGAGTTTCCTGCCGCCAATCATGCAGCGCGTCGAGTCGGTCGCCGCAGAGCGTCCCGTCCCTGTAGAGTTTCTCGATCTGCTTGAGTCAATTCCCGCTTCATACCTCGTCGTGCATTACGCTGTCATGACGCGCGAAGAGATTGCGGCGATGGAACACATGCTCCGCGAAGGGCTGCGCGCGGGACGCCTGCGCTTCATACGCACCTACTACAATCGGGGGCGCAAAGACCTCTACGCCGTCACCAAAACCGAACCCGACGCGCGAAGCGACGCAGACGCAACGCCCCGATTCATTTCCGTCGAAGGAGACGACGCCGAAAAGTAAACTGCCTGCGACGTGTGCGCCACAAAAAGCACGAGACCTTGATGATGAGTTTGAGAAACAGAAAAATGTGGCGATTGATGGATTCGCGAGGGCGCGGCGCGGACGCGGCGGCCATGCTCTGCATCGCCTGTTTCTTCGTGCTCTTCTTCGGCTGGATTCTGTTCGGCGACAAGTACGTCGTCGGCGGCGACGCGTTCGCTTATTCCTACCCTTTGCGCACTGTCGCTTGGGAGATGATTCGCAACGGTCAACTGCCGCTCTGGACGCCATACGCACTCTCCGGCTACCCGCTGCTCTCAATGTCGCAACTCGGCCTCGCCTACCCTTTGACGTGGGGCTACCTCTTCCTGGACGCGCCGCGCGCCGAACAAATCTACGTGCTTGCGCCGTTTCTGCTCTCGCCGATGTTTACCTACGCCTACGCGCGCGAACTGGGACGAAGCCGCACCGCCGCGCTCCTTGCCGGACTCTCCTACGCTTACGGCGGCGCGACGACGGGGCTGCTCGGCGTCGTAGGCTTTCACACGAACGCGATGATGTGGCTGCCCTTGATCCTCATCCCCGTCGAGCGTGTACGCACATCGCGCCGCTTCGCTTCATGCCTCGCGGCAGCTGCGTGCGCTTACGCCCTGTCAGTCCTCACGGGCTACGCGCAGGGCTTCGTCTTCAACGCGCTTGTCGCCGTGTCGTATGCGATCTTCCTATCGCTGTTTGTGGATAGTAGAGGTGAGGGAAGTCGCGTTGAAGGTTGGTTGAGTTGGCGACGTTGGCGTCCCGCGCTCGTGGCGTTGGGCGCAATCGCACTCGGCGCGGGCGTCGGCGCGTTTCAGATTTTGGAGACGATGCGCGCCGTGCGCCGCAGCATACGCCGCACGCTCATCTACCCGTTCTTCGTCAGCGGTTCGTTCTCGCCGCGCGTCGCTTTGAAATCGCTCGCCGCGCCGCTCTACACGGAGCGTTTCGCAGACGTGGGAACTTACGTCGCGCCCGTCGTCCTCTTGCTCGCGGTCGCTGCAGTCATCTTCGCCTTAAGACGAACAACAGCGACGACGACGCGAGATGCGCGCGTCTTCTTCTGGGCGGGCGCGAGCCTCGTCTCTTGCGTCCTCATACTCGGCAAGTACACGCCCGTCTACGGTCTGCTCTATCACGTTCCGGTCTTCAACAGTTTCCGCGTGCCCTCGCGCTTCTCGTTCGTCTGGACGTTCGCCGCCTCCGTCCTCGCAGCCTACGGCTGGGACGCGCTTGCGGGCAACGTGCGCGAACGCATGGCGATTGTCGGCGTGCAACCATCGTCGCTGCGCTCTTTCTACTTCTACGCTGTACTCGCCGCGTTCTTAGGCTTTCGCTGGTGGCGACAGGCGCGCGACTTCGCCATAACGGATTTAGACGCGGCGACGGGCGTGCCGCGCGCGTGGGTTGATGGCTTCTGGTACGCGGGCTTGCCTGTCTCAACTTATCTCTCCTGGAAACTGGCATTCACGCTCCTGACACTCCTGCTCGTCCTGCTCGGCTGGAAACTCGACGCATCACGCGCGCGTCGCATCGCGCTCACAATCGTCGTCGCGCTCGTCTGTTTCGTCGAACCTTTCATCGTCGTCTCGAACTGGTGGCAGCCGTTCGCCAAGTCGCGCGCACGCTTTCATGCAGCCTCGCCCGTCACGCGTTTTTTGCAGGCGCGACAGGCGGAAGAGACACAGACGCCGCACAGTCGCATCTACACGCGCGTCAATTTGTTCGCGGAAGAGTTCACAGAGTCGCCGCGTTTCGACCCGCCGAACTTGACGGCGCTCTACGAATTGGAAAACGTCGGCGGCTACGAGCCTTTGCTCCTTGAACGTTACAGCCGCGCTCTCGGCAACGTGCATCTCGACGCGTCCAGCCCCATCCCCGGCTTCCCACCCAACCGCGCAGTCTTCGATGCGCGCTCGCACATACTCGACCTGCTCGGCGCACGCTTCGTCGTCAACGCGAACATGGAGGCGAAGACAAACGCGCAGACGGTTGAACGCGACGGCGTGCGCTTCGACGCGGCTGATCTCGCAACCGAACTACAGGCAGGCGAGAAAATAGTCCTCAACACGAATGTCCCCGTCCGTTGCGACACGCTCGCGCTCGTCACCTTCATGTCGAACTCTGTCGAAGTCGAAGACGGCACAATCGTCGCACTTGTGCGCCTGTACACGGCGGACGGCTACACCATCGAGCGGCCTTTGCGCGCCGGAAGCGACACGGCTGAGTGGGCGCACGAGCGCGCGGACGTGCGCGCCAACATCCGCCATAAACTCGCGCCCGTCTTCGACAGCGCGCCCGTCAAAGACGAGCAGGGCGCGTATCCTTCAAATCGCTACCTCGCGCGCATACGGCTCGGCGACCCTGTCGAAGTGGTGCGCGTCGAGATCACGAACGCGACGGAGCGTGTCCCGCTCGCACTGTGGAAAGCCACTCTCTACGACGCGACGCGCAAACTATCGCAACCGCTCACGCGCACTACGCAGCGGGATTTATATGCGTCTCTGGACGCGGCGCGCTGGTCTGTGGCCTATGACGCGGATGATGTGCTCGTGCTTGAGAACCGGCGTGCGTTGCCGCGCGCGTGGCTCGTCGGCGAAGCGGAAGCGGTTGATGGCGAAGAGGCTCTGCGGCGCATCGGCGGCGAAAGCGCGCACGCGTTTGATCCGCGTCGCACGGCGCTCATGGAAGTTGCGCCGTCGGAGTTGCCCGCGCTCGCGGGCGTTGAACTCACGACAGGGAACTCTGCGGCGCGCATCGTTTCGTATGAACCAAACCGCATCGCAATTGAGACACGCGCCGCGCAACCGTCTGTGCTCGTCGTCGGCGAGATTTTTTATCCGGGTTGGGAAGCGACGGTTGACGGCCAGCCCGCGCGGATTCATCTGACGGATTACATCTTGCGCGGAGTAGCCCTCCCCGCCGGAGAGCATCGCGTGGAGATGCGCTACCGCGCCACCGCCGCGCGCAACGGCGCGTTTATCTCCGCGCTCACGCTCGTCGTTCTGTGCGCTCTGGCGATCTACGGGCGCGCGAAGCCGACGCGAGAAGATGAGACGGAGCGCGGCGCAAGTTTAGAACGTGAAGATTCGCAACACGAATAGAGACGTTTGGCGTCGTCGCTTGTCGGCGCGACGTGGCGACGCGGCGGCGATGTTGGTTGTCGTCGTCTTCTGCGCGCTGTTTTTCGGCGGCGCGATCTTTCGCGGAAAGTTTCTCATCGGCGGCGACGCGTTCTTTCAGGCTTATCCGCTGCGCACGGTGGCGTGGGAGATGATCCGCAACGGTCAACTGCCGCTCTGGACGCCGCACGTGTTTTCCGGCTACCCGCTGCTCGCCATGCCGCAGGTCGGCGTCGGCTACCCGCTCACTTGGTCACACCTCATCTTGTCCGCGCCCCGCGCAGAGATGCTCTACATACTCGCGCCGTTCCTCTTCGCGCCCGCTTTCACTTACGCCTACCTGCGCGAAACGGGGCGAAGCCGCCTGGCATCGCTGCTCGGCGGCCTGTCCTTCGGCTACGGCGGCTTGATGACCAACACCTACGGCATGAACGCCGTCCCGACCAACGCGCTGATGTGGCTGCCGCTCCTGCTCGTCGTCGTCGAGCGTGCGCGCTCGCACACGCTTGCGCGCTCGACGGCCTACGCGGCTCTCGTCTATGCGATGTCAGTTCTGACCGGACACGGCCAGAGCTTCCTCTTCGTCGGCATGCTCGCACTTGTCTACGCGCTGTTCCTCGTCTTCGCCGACGACGGCGCGCAGGACGCGCGAGGAAGTCGCCGCCGGAGTTGGCGCGTCCGGTTCACACTGCAACGCTTACGACCGTTCGCGGCCTGCGCGTGCGGCATGTTGCTGGCGACAGGCATCGGCGCGTTTCAGATTTTGGAGACGATGCGCGCCGCGCGTCGCAGCATACGCAGCAGTTTGAGTTACGAGTTTTTCGTCGAAGCGTCGTTCACGCCGCACACGGCTTGGCGTTCCTTCATCGCGCCGCTCTATCACTTCATAGAGGTAACAACTTACGTCTCGCCGCTCGCCTGTGCGCTCGCAGCCTTCGCCGTCGCGCTCGCGTTTAGCAGACTACGGAAGAAGCGCGGCGACGCACACGCGAATGAGGGAGCGACGTTTGACCGTCGCATACTATTCTGGGCGGCGGTGGCCGTCGTCTCCGTGCCGCTCATGCTCGGCGACAGCACGCCGCTCTATCGCGCGCTTTATCACGTCCCCGTCTTCAATCTCTTTCGCAGGCCGTCGCGCCACACGTTCGAGTGGACGTTCGCCTTGAGCGTGCTCGCGGCCTACGGTTGGGACGCGCTACGGCGTTCATACGCATTGCGCGTTGTTAGCCGGAACGAGACTAACGACGCCGCGCGCCGCGAACTCATCGCCGGAACAATTTCACTCGTCATCGCCGCCGCGCTCGGCTTCTTGTGGTGGCGTGCTTCGCACGAACTGCCTTACGTGGGCGATGCCGCGCCGCGCGCCGAAGCCGCGTATCTCGTCTGGAAAATATTTTTCACCGTTGCGCTCGCCGTCGCCGCCTATTTTGCTTTGAGCATGTGCGCGCGGCGCGAGCGCGAGTTGTTGGCGATGTCTGTTGTGCTGCTGTCGTGTTTCGTCGAACCCTACATACTCGTCTCGCACTGGTGGCCGGGCACTATGAAAACCGCGAGCCGCATGACGACTCCGTCGCGTTCGACGCGCTACCTGCAACAGTTTCCCGCGCACGAGAACCGCGTCTACGTGCGCGCAAATTCAGCGACGGAAGAATACGCGAGCGAGCCGCGCTTCGACGCGCATGATTTGACTGCGCTCTACGGTTTGCACAATGTCGCGGGCTACGAAGGCTTGCTGCTCGAACGCTACAGCCGCGCGCTCGGCGATCTCGACTACGACGCGGTCAACCCGCGTCGCGGCATACAGCCCACGCTCGCACTCTTCGCTCCCCGTTCGCACGTTCTTGATTTACTAAACACAACGCGCGTCGTCACGTTCGCGAACCTTGCGACGACGCCCGCGCTTGATGCTGTACAGTCGAAGTCTGCGGGCGATGCTCTCGACGCCGCGCGCTGGCAGACGGAACAGGAGTTTGACGGGATCGTGATCCTGCGCAACCTTCACGCACAACCGCGCGCATGGCTCGTCGGCGAAGCCGAAGCCGTAGACGGCGAAGAAGCCCTGCACCGGATTCGCGGCGAAAGCAACCACGCGTTCGACCCGCGCCGCACGGCGCTACTGGAAGTTGCGGCTAATGAATTACCAACGCTTGCCGGAGGAGAGTTGCCACCTGAAAGCGCGGCACGCATCGTCGAATATCAACCGAGTCGGCTGGTTATAGAGACGAGTGCGCCGATGGCGACGGTGTTAGTAGTCAGCGAGATGATCTATCCGGGATGGGAGGCGACAGTTGATGGCACATCGACACGAATACATGCGACGGATTATTTGTTGCGCGGCGTAGTTGTGCCTGCGGGCGCGCATCGCGTGGAGATGCGTTATACAGCTCCCGCCGCGCGCAACGGTGCTATCATCTCCGTCTTTAGCTTGTTGATAGTCGGCGGGCTGTTCGTCTACGCGCGGCGCAGGGAAACTTCAACTCGTCAAATTTGATCGCCTCAAATTTGATCGCCTCGCGACTCTCTTCTCTTTAACCAGAACACGCACGCGCAAAGTGCCAGCAGAGAGGTTGCGCTGACGAGCGCGCCTTTGTAGAAGGAGCGCGGGCGAAATTCAAAGCGGACGGTGTGTGTTCCGGCGGGGACGGGGAGGCCGCGAAATGTGTAGTTGGTCTGGAAGAGCGGCGCGGGCGCGTTGTCAATCGTCGCTTGCCAGCCGGGATAGAACACGTCGCTCGTGACTAGAAAGGCTGGCGCGTTCGACGCGGTCTGAATCTCCATGCTCGCGTCCGAGAGGTGTGTGATGCGCGCCGTCTCGCTTCCGTCGAGTTCGCGCGCGGCGAAGTCGAGCGGCGTCTCTACGAGCGCGACGCGTGCTGGATCGAACGTGCTGCCGTCCGCGAGTTGCGACGTGTGTAGTACACGCAAAGCCTCTTCTTCCGAGACGTTCAAAACTTTGCCGACGAGCCAAGCGCGCGGCCTCGCACGCAAATTCTCATAGACGCTCGCATCGCCCGCGTCCTCCGGTTTGATCGCGCCGTAGCCGCTGTTGTCGTAATTGATGTCGGCGACGTGCCGCCAGCGCGTCGTGTCCTTGAGCGAACCGGCATCGGGCGCGACGGGGAATGACGCGCCGGAAGTTTCATCTAGTAAACTGATCTTCTTGAGCGCGAGCGTTCCGGCCGCGCCCGTCCAACGGATTGCGACGCTCTTAACTTCCACGCTCGCGGGCAGAGGAAGACGCGCGACATAGTCGTGCCCCTCGCAACGCACGTCGCCGCGCGTCACCGGATAACTGCGATAGATGGGCGCACGCGCCTGCTTCATCGTCGGGTACACGTCGTCGCAATCGTAAGCCCACTCGGACGTGTCGCGTCCGGCGAGAAGGCTCTGCGTGTAGTCGCGCCCGTCAACGCCTTCGACGACGACGCGTGCGACCTCCGCTTGATCCGGCACGGCGGCGGAACACGCGAGCGCCGTTGCGACGGCGACGACGTTTGCACGCGCTGGTTGGGGAAGATCGAATTTGAACGTCGTCCGGTTGGGCGCGGAGCAGCCCGAACCGAGTTGCGCGTTGAACTCGTTCAAAGTCCAACGCACGCCGCCTGCGTCTGTGATCGTTGGCGGTTCGATGAGCGCGCGCGGCACGAAGAGGAAGCGCACGGCCATCATGTCGAGACCGAGATTCGCAGGATCGCGCCAGGCGTTTTCGACGCTGCCGTGCGGGGGCATCGTCATCAGACGGCTGACGCGCGAGAGTATGAAAGGGCCGTAGCCGCTCGCGCTTGTAAAATTCCAGAGCTTCGACAAATCGGGCGGAATCTCGCTGACGCGCCCCGTGCCGCCGCGCACTGGAAGCAGTCGTTGATGGGTCGCCGCGAGTTCGTCGCGGAAACGCGTGGCGGAGGCGGGCGGCCTCTGAAAGACTTTGTACGGTGGCCCGTAGTGCCACTCGTAAAACCAAGTGAAGCTGGCGAGGTCGAGCACGACTACGGCGAGCATGAGCGCACTGCGCACGCGCGAAAGCGGTCGCGCGTGCCAGTAGAGAAGCGCCGCCGCAGCCGCTGCGAACACGAGCAGCGGCACGGCAATCGCCAGATTCTCCCAGGGGAGAAAACTGAGCGGGCGCTTCAACGTCTCGGTCGCCAGAGCGTTCAGCCTATCGCTCAACGCGACTATGACGACGAGGCAAGCGAGCATCAAACATGCAGCGACGACGAGCGTGCGTTTGACAAAAGTGCGCGACGCAGTCTTCTCCAAAACGGCGTGCGCGCCGAAGCCCGCGAGCACGCTCACGCCGAGAGAGAGTTCCATGAAGTGTCGCGCGGGCACGCGAAACTTGTTGATGACGGGCAGTTGGTAAGTGAGTCGTGCGAGCGGCGTCGCGTCGCCCAAGGCGAGCAGGAAGGCGACGGTACACGCGGCGAGCCAGAACCATGCGAGGCCGCGCCTTCGTGTCGAGAAGAATCCGACGGACGCGAGCAGGAGCGGCAGCAAGCCGACGTAGCCGCTCAGTTCGCCCGCGCCCCAACCGCCCGCCTCCGAACCCCACTGGCCGAAGTAAGGCAGATCGTAAATCGTGCCGGGCGAGCCGCCGTAGAGATACGGAAACAGAAGCATCGGCGTCTGCCTGAGCGGCAGCGCGTAAGATACAAACTCCGCGAAGCCGAGCGACGCGCGCAGACTCAACGCGGCGAGTTCGGCGGTCGGCAACAACTGAACGCAGGCGAGTCCCGTCCCCGTCAAGACCAGAAGCGCAGCGAGCAAGTAGTAAAGCCAACGCTTCGTCGCTATTTGCCAACCGCGCACGAGCGCGTATGCGCCGCCGAGCGTGAGCGTGTAGACGAAGATTTGCGGGTGTCCTGCGAGCGCCGAGCACGCGACGCACGCTGCGCCGACGGCGAACCAGAAACTACTGCGACTCGCCTGACGCGAACTCTCTTTATCTTCGCATCGCCCGACGCCACCACCGCCCCGCGCCAGTTTCTCAAGCGACAGAATAAACAACGGCAGCCAAGCGGCTGCGTGGACGAGCGCAGCGTGTCCGAGGTGCGCGATGAGAAAGCCGCACATCGAATAGCACACGCCGCCGACCGCAGCAGCGAAGCGCGAGCGCGTCAGTGCGAACACGTAGGCGTAAGTGAAACTCGCGGCGAGGACATAGGCCGAGAGCAAAAAGGCGTTCCAGGATTTGAGCAACGAAAACAGCAACGCGGGCGGATACCACATCATCAACTGCGAATCGCCCACCGCCGGAAAACCGCCCCAGATAGACGTGTCCCACAACACGCGCCGCGCATAAAAGTTCGGCAGGAAATAAAGTATGCCGTCGCCCGGCGCGAGCAGGTAATCCGAGAAAAGTACTGGCGCGAAGAAGATAACGAACAGCAGCGTGTAGAACGCGACGACCCACAACACATGCAGCAACGCACGCTTCATCGAAGTTGATTCGTCGGCCTCGCCGGAATGTTCGCGCGTGTTCGCTTCAAGCATTCAGTTTTAGGTGCGCAGTCTGGAAATGAACGGGCGCAGGGCTTGCTCCAAACGAGTCATCGCATCAATCATCGCGTGTTGGATCGTCTCCCAACGGGCTTCATCGCCTTTACTGCCGCCATTCAAAAGGGGGTAAGCAATTCGACTGCTTTTGCTGCCTTCAAGCCTTTCCCACGACAACTGCCCTCCAAAAGCGGCTTCGATTTCATGTTTATGAGATTCTATCTCATCGAAAATTCTTTTGTTGACAGTTGTTTCTCGGCGGGCAATATAAAGTTCAACGCGGGTTTTATCCTGCCCGACGACATACCTGAAATGGAGTCCACTAATGCCTGCGCTAATCTCGATGAAGTCGCGTGCGGAAGGCAGCAGCTTGCCCTCAAGCGTGGTTCTTCCTTCGTTTAGAGTCAGCAGCTTCTCCAAAAATTTGCGATGCGTAAGTTGCGTGGCTTGTTCGTTGGTACTCATCGGTTCTTCCGTCCCGCGTCACCGCCGCCGCGCGATGACGTACATGATGTCGTACATGTTGAGGTAGAAGCCTAGGCCGCCGACTCCGAGACGTTCGAGCGGGCGGTAGAGGGCGGGCTTTTGCTGGCGCAGGACGAGGATGTTGTAGGCCATGTTGCCGATGCTGCGGTAGAAGCCGCAGTAGCGGTTGTAGATAACGTCGAAGCCATGAGCGTCGAGAAGTTGCGCGATGGTTTTGGTGGAGAAATAGTGTAGATGCGTGGGCGGGTGAATCATGCGCCATTTATCTTTGCGGAGGCGCGCGTTGAAGCTCTCGATGTCGGCGGTGGTGATGGCGAGGAGCGCGCCCGCTTCGGTGTGCGCGGCGATCTTTTCGACGTAGCGGTGCGGCTCGCGTAGGTGTTCGATGGTGTCCCACATGCAAACCACGTCGAACTTTTGCGCGCCGTAATCGTGCGCGAGGAAATCGGCCTGCACTACGTTCAACTTCAACTCTTCGCGCGCATAGCGCACTCCGGCGTCGGTGATGTCTATGCCCTCGACGCTCTCGAATCGGTCGCGCACCACGTCGAGAAAGAATCCGTAGGCGCTTCCGATCTCTAACAGTCGCTTGTGGCGCGCGGGATTGAGAAATTTTTGCAGTTCACGAAAGCGGAGCGCGAAATTCTTGCGGAAGAATTTTGCGTCCGATGCGTAGTCGTTGAACTCCGCGCCTGTGAAGAACTCTTCGTTGTAGAGATCGAACAGTTCCTCGTCCGTCAGACGCATGTCTGCGAAGACGTAATCGCACGCGCGGCAACGGAGTATGCCTGGGTAGAGCGGCGCGGCCGTGTCGTCGCCGCTGCACACAATGCAGCGGCTGGTTGTCGTCGCTGCTACATCGTGAACGGGCGCGGTCTGGTCTTGTTTCGTCTGTGTGGAACTCAAAACAGTTCGGTGTCCTTGATGTAGCGTGGGCGCGCTTTGGCCTCTTGATAAATTTTGCCGATGTATTCGCCGACGATGCCGAGAAACATGATCTGCACGCCGCCTAGAAAGTAGATCGGGATGATCGTGCCCGCCCAACCGGGCGGCGTGTGGCCGCGAATTTTGTGATAGAGGTAAAAGAGCGTCATCAACACGCTGAACAAAAAGACCAGAAGACCTGCGACCGTCACGAGCCGCAAGGGCACGACGCTGAACGACGTGATGCCGTCGAGCGCGAGCGACGCGAGTTTTCCGAACGTGTGCTTCGACGTTCCTGCGCCGCGACGGCGGACTGTGAACGGCACGATCTCGGATTTGTAGCCGATGTCAACGAAGATGCCGCGCAGGAAGAGATTATATTCGCGGTATTCGGAGATCGCTTCGATGGCCTTTTGCGAAACGAGGCGATATTCCGAATGGTGCTTGATGATCTTCGCGCCCATCAGCTTCATCAGGTTGTAGAAGAAACTCGAAGTCGCCTTCTTCAAAAGCGAATCGCCGCGACCTTTGCGCACGCCGTAGACGATGTGCGCGCCCGCCGCATACTTCTCCAGAAACGTCTCGATGACCTGTTCGTCCTGCTGCAAATCCGCGTCAATCGTGACGACGCAATCGGCGTGTTCTTTAACGCTCAAAAGCCCTGCGAGCAGGGCGTTCTGCGTGCCGACGTTGCGCACGAGTTTGAGACCTTTGACAGACGCGTCCTCGCGGTGCAGTTCTTCGACGACCGACCACGTCGCGTCCGAACTTCCGTCGTCAACGAGATAGACGAAACTCTCGGCGTCAATTTTTCCGGCGGCTGAAAGATGACGCAACACTTCGACGAGGCGGCGCGCGGTAGCATTGATGACGAGTTCTTCATTGAGACAGGGCACGACGATAGCAAGCACGGGCGGGCGCGTGCGCGCGTTTGCGGTGGCGGCGCTCGTCGTCAACAAAGACTCGCCCGCCGTCGCCGCCGTAGCGGTGCGCGCGTTCTTGGTCGTCGTTCCTGTCTCTCTCGTCGTCGAACTCAACTGTTATGCAACCTCCGCGCGTCGCAGAGTGTTCGAACTTTCCATGCGCGCGATCAATTCGTCCAGGATCAAGTGTACGCTCGCGGGCGTGAAAGCCTCGCGCCGCACGCGTCCGGCGGTGATGGTTCGCCGCCGCAAATCTTCGTCGTCGCGCGTGAGCAGCTTAGCTAGAGTCGCCGTTGCGCGCAAATCATCTTTGCTGTCGAACACGACGCCCGCCGCGCCCAGAGTCTCCGGCGTCGCCGTGCGACTGTAGGCGAGGACGGGCACGTCGAACCACATCGCTTCGACGAGCGGCACGCCGAAGCCTTCGTGTTCGCTCAGAGACCAGTATAGGTGCGCCGTGCGGTAGTAGGCCAGCAGTTCGGCGTCCGTGATCTGGCCTGTAACTATGACGTGCTCGTCGAGGCGGTGCGCTTTGATGATGCGAAGGAGCCGCGCGTAATAAGGATCGGAGGCGCGGCCTTCTCCGGCGATGACGAGACGAGAGGCGGCGTCGAGCCCGTGGTAATGCGCGTAGGCTTCGACGAGTTCGTCCTGTCGTTTGTTCGGCGCGATGCGCCCGACGAAGAGCAGGTTGACTAGCCCGTCCTGCAAGCGCCGCATGAGCGCGTCGTCTGCGCGCATGTTCCACTTCGCGGGGTCGCAGATGATCGGCAGCACGCCGGGACTGTAGAATCCGCACGCTGCGAGTTCGCGCGCGTTGTAAGCCGAGTCGCCGACGGAGCAAGCGAAGTGGCGCGCGAGTCTTGGCAGGTGCGCGCGTCCCGTCTCCAACATCCATGCGAAGCCCGGGCGATAAGGCGCGTAATATTCTGCGGGCGTGACGTTGTGATAGATCAGACACTTCGCGCCCGCGTGTTCTACGGCGACGGCAGTGAGTTCCGAGCCGATGGAATGATGATAGAGCAGCGCGTCTTCGGGGCGGACGAGCGCGGCGTCGAACACTAGAGCCTCGTGCGCCATGCGTTCGTCGCGCCGCCTGACGAAAATTTCCGACGCTCGACCCGAAGCGCGCAAGTGATCACGAATCGCAATCGCCTGATTCGAGATCGCGTCGCCGTAGACGATGTCGGGCAGCAGTTGGTGGATCGCGCCGCGAGTCCCGTTTGAAATTTTCGCGTACACGTTGGTTTCTTTCGCGTGTGCTTTAGTTTCTTCCGCGTGCGTGTTGGTTTCAACTGTGCTCGCGTCGAGCAGTGCTTCGTAGCGCGCGATGACCTTGTCCCAGTCGGCGTACATGTCCGCGTAGAGACAACCGCGCGCGCCAATGGCGGCGAGTTCCGTGTCGTCTGCGGCGGCGACGCGTGCGAACAGTTGCGCCCATTCCTCTTCGGTCGCCGCGAGCCAGCCGCCGGACGCGCGCTCGACCGCGTCTGCGGTGGCGAGGCACTGGCGGTGCGCGGCGACGGGACGACCGCAACTCCAAGCCTCCATCAACGCGCGCGAGAAACTTTCGTTGCGGCTCGGTTGAAAGAGCGCGCGGCAGTGTGCGAGCAACGCCCGCTTTGTGTCTTCGCCGACGAAGCCGAGATCGAATATGCCGCGCTCGCGTTCGTCGTAAGAGTGCGCGCCCGCGCCTGCGAGGACGAGTTTTAGTTCCGCGCGCGGCTCGCTCGCCTTGAAGCGACGGTAGGCGCGCACGAGCAAATCGGTGTTTTTCAGTTCATCCCTGCGACCGAGATAGAGCACGAAGGGAACGCCCGCGCGCAGTTCTGCGGGGAGCGTGTCGGCGAGTTGTTGATTCGTCGCGACTGCGACGCGTTCGATGCCTTCGCCTGTGACGAGGCCGCGCGGGAAGACGGACGCGCCGTAGAGCCGCGCGGCGAGTTCCTGTTCGCCTTCGGAGTTGAAGAGGACGCGGGGCGCGCGGTGGAATAAATCTTCGACGGCGGGAAGATAAGCCGCAGGCTCGTCGTGCAGGCACGGCTGCAAGAACGCGCGCTCCGCAACGAGCGGCAAGCCGAGCACGGTGGGCGCGAACATGTAGGGGATAAAGATGAACGCACGATAGTCGTCGCCGTGCGTGCGGAGGTGTTCGAGGAGCGCGGGCGAGTTGATGTTTTGCGTGACGAACGTTTCGGCGTCCGCGTCGGAGACGGGAGAGACGCCCGCGCGCAAGTCTGCGTGTGTGAGCGCGAGCAGTTTCGCGTTGACGTGGTCGAAAGCCTCCGCGTCGCGCGCGCCGACGGGGAAGCGACGGACGGTGACGTTGTGTTCCTCGAACACGCCCGCAGGGAGTTGATCGGTCGCCCAGTCGTCTTGAAACGAGCGACAGGAGGTGGTCAGGACTTCGACGGCATACCCGCGCGCGGCGAGGCGCGTGGCGATCTGAAAGGCTTGTTGCTCGGCTCCGCCTTTCAACTCCGCCCCGAACCAGGGGATGACGATGGCGAGCGGCTTCATGCTTGATCGGAGGTGGGCGTGCGCGTTGCCGACGCCGCATCCAGTAGAGACTGCAAGCGGCGCACTTCCGTATAGAGTTCTTCATGCGCGCTGCGCTGGCGTTCGGAGAGCGCGCGCAACTCCTCGCGCAACTCTTCGAGCACGGCCTTCTGCGTCTCGACGATGACGCGCTGTTCCTGAATCAGAAATTCCTGTTGCGCGTCGAACGCGCTCTGCTGCTCGCGCCGGAGCGTTTCGGTGATCTGTTGTTGCGCGGTGACGGCTTGAGTTAAGTCTGCGAGCGCGGCCTGCGTCTGTTCGGTCTGCGTCTGCACATGCGCTTGCAGTTCGGCGTGGCCGTTCGACAGATCGAGCAGCGCGTCCGAGAACATCTCCACCGTCTCGATCACGTCGTCGCTGCTGTGCGAGAGGTGTACAACGGGGCGCGAGGCGTCGCCTTCGGCAGCGGCGACATCGCCCGCCACGGCGGACGCAGAAAGTTGGTTGACGTGGTCGGCGATGATTTGTTGCTGCGCGAGCGCGTAGACTTCAAATTGCTGCTGGTGCTGCATCAGCACCGGCAGGCGCACGAGAGCGCGCAAGACTCGCAGCAAGTAGCCGACGACGGGCACGCCGGTCAAACGCCGCATCAGAGGCGACGGCAGACCTTCCAGCCGGACGCGCCCCGCCGCGCCGTCGCCCGACTGCGCTTCCGCAGACGACCACACGCGCTCGATGATCTCAACCTTGCTCTCACGCCCGCTGCGCAACTCGTCCAAATCGCGTGCGCCCTCCGCATCCGACGGGCTGCGCCGCAGAATCGCGCGATAGACCTGTTCAATGAACTGCCGGTCGTGATACTGCAACAGTTCTTCGACGTGATAATGATCTTTGCTGCTCGTACGCGAACCGCGATGCACCAAGAGCGGTTTGACGAAAGACGCCGACGCCGTTTGCGTCTCGCGTGAAGAAGTCGCGGCGGCTGCTACATCGGCAGACGTGGACGCGCCCGTCGCCGCCTCGCCCGCACCGGATTTCGTGTCGCCCATTTCGATCATCGAATTTTCGCTCAGGCTTTCAACGCGCGTGTCTCCTCTTCCAACGCGCGCCCGCTCAGACTCTCGCCCGCGCCTCGTCGCCCGCCGTCGCCAACGCACGCCCGTTGCTCGCCCCGCCTCGCAGGCGACGCGTCGAAACTGCGGCGTTGAGATTCGCGATGCCCTCCATCTCAACGGCGCACGAGACGCGAAAGAAGATCACGCCATCGAGCCAATCGAAGGCTTCGCCGTCGGGCGTGTGCGCGGCGACCGAGACGAAATAATGTTCCTGACCGAGCCAGCAGTTGAACGTAAAAGTGGCTTCGATGATCTCGCCGCGCGCGACTGCGCCGAGCGGATGCCCGCGCTGCTCCGTGTTCGTCCCGTAGACGTTGATGCCGTGCCGGTTGCGAATCATAAACCCGCACACGGGTTCGGCCACGTCTTCGTGAAACAGCACTCTGAGATGCACCGCCACCGCGTCGCCCGTCTCGATCAACTCAACCACACGACCCGACTCGTCAACCAACTCCGCGCCGACGACTTCCGCGCGCCCGTTGCCGTGACGATAAGAATACTGCAAAGGCTGTCGCGCAACTGCTTCCAACGACGCGCTGCCACGCGCCGCCGCGCCTTCGCTCCCGCCACTCGCAGCCACGCCCTCTGCACTCTCATTGACGCCCGACGCACTTTCATTTTCGTTAGCAGCATTCTCAAACACCTTCGACGCGCCCGCTGCCGACGCATCGCCGCTACTACTGTCGTAAGCCTCCTCGCGCGCCATGATGACGCGCTGGTAACGGTTGAGCACTTCCATCGGCGTGCCGTCGGCGATCATCTGTCCCGCGTTGAGCAGTATGGCGCGCGAGCAGAGAGCGCGCACGAGCGTCGGCTCGTGCGAGACGAAGAGGATGGTCGTGCCCGCCGCCTGCATCTCCTTGATGCGTCGCACGCAGCGGTGTTGAAAGATCGTGTCGCCGACCGAGAGCGCTTCGTCAACGACGAGTATGTCGGGGTCTGTGTTGACGGCGATGGCGAAGGCGAGCCGCACGTACATGCCGGAGGAATAGGTCTTGACGGGCTGGTGCAGGAAGTCGCCGATCTCCGCGAAACGTTCGATCCGTTCGAGCCGTGCGTCCGTGTCTGCGCGCGAGAAGCCCATCAGCGCAGCGTTCATGTAGATGTTTTCGAGTCCGGTGAATTCGAGATTGAAGCCCGCGCCGAGTTCGAGCAGAGCGGCGACGCGCCCCTCGACCTGCACGTCGCCGTGCGTCGGCTCAAGCGTGCCCGTGATGATTTGCAGGAGCGTTGACTTGCCGCTGCCGTTCGGCCCGACGATCCCTGTGGTCGTGCCGCGCTCGATCTCGAAACTGATCTCGCGGAGCGCCCAGAACTCGCGGTGTCGCTTCAACCACCCGCGCGTCAGAGTTTCTTTCAAGCGGTCGCTCGGATGATCGTAGATGCGATATTGCTTCGCCACCCCTTCGACGCGCAATGCCGTGCTCATAACTGCAAACCCTAATGCAAAGAGTGACAAGTGACAAGTGACAGGTGACAGGTGAGTGTCTACATAGGAGCAGGCGACTAACAAGTTCTCTCAATCTTGGCCGCGCTCAATGCGCGCGGGCAGCGCATGTTGGTGAAATGCAGTGGCCGGAACTTGAGAGCTTAACTGCTCTTGTTTAGACGCTCCCCTTGCAAAAAGTATTGACAGCCCCCGTGCCTCATGTCTATCGTGTCCGCGCTTCATCGGAAGTTCAACAGGCTAGCAACGTTTCAACTCTTTAGCCTCATCATTCGCTCGCCTCGCAAGATTTTTCTACTCGTAGCGTCAGCGCCGGCGCGGCACGCATTATCGCCCACATAGCAGGCGCTCTGCCGCTAACGCCCCCAAAGGAGTAGTGCAATGCCAACCCTTGACACACTTGACACAGTGATCGCGATGGTCGTTGTCCTGCTGGTGCTGAGCCTGGTCGTTCAGTCGATCCAGACCTTCGTTAAGAAACTACTCAAGATGAAGTCGCGCTCGATACAGGCTTCGCTGGAAGACCTCTTTCAGCACGTGCTGGGCGTTGATGAAATTAGCGAGGCGTCGCGCGCAGGCGGCGACGGGGCGAACGTCACGCCGCCCGCTGGCGGCGCAGGAGGCAATGCTGCGCCACCTGCGGGCGTTGAAGGAGGCAATGTTACGCCGCCAGCGGGCGTTGAAGGCGGTGCTGTGCCGACTGCGGGCGGCGCGAACGTGGCCGTCGCTGCGCCCGTGAAGGCTACGCAGGCCGACGTGCAGAACCTGTTGAATCAGGTCAATAAACAGTTTGCCGCGCTCGGACGGGTCACGCTGACCGGCAGGCTGATGTTGGACTCGCTGGCGAAGAACGATCTGCTCAAGGTGCTGACGAAGGTGGGCGCGGACAGGCTCACGCCCGACGCCGTCAAACGCTTTCAGGAGTTGTTGACAGAGGTGCAGACTCTGCAAGAAGAGTTGGGAAAGGTGAAGACAGAGTTGCTTGCGGGCGAAGCCAGCGCCAAGTTCGCCGCCATGCGCGACGCGCTCGCGCCGCTCATCAACGATCTGGAGGCCGTGCTGGGCGGGGATACAAAACCCGCCACAGTCATCTTCGGAGACCTCGCCAAGCTCAGGCAGATCAAGGTGGCGGACGTGCTCAGCCTGCTCGGGGAAGTGCAGCAACGCGTCGAGCAGGATCGTGCAGACGCGCAGAAAGCCGGCGAGACGCAAAAAGCCGCAGAGTTAGAGGAGGTGGCCGGTAAGTTAAGGGGCATCGCCGCGAAGATCGCCGCGCTCGGCCAGGCGTTCGACCGCGCCTTCGGCCAACTGCGCGCCAAGCTCGAAGAGGTTGAGACGTGGTACGACACCGTGATGCAGGGCTTCGAGGAGCGCTACACGCGGCACATGCGCACCGTCACGTTCATGATCGGCGCGATCGTCGTCGTTATCCTCAACGCCAACTTCTTCACGCTCTACCACAATCTCTCGACCGACCCTGAACTGCGAGCGAGCGTCGTAGCGCAGGGAGAGGCCATAGACGCGCGCCTGAAAAAAGAGGCAGAAGCGGCAGCCTCGCCCTCGCCTTCGCCCTCGCCTTCGCCTGCGACTTCACCTTCGCCCGCGTCCGGCGCAAGCCCGACGGCGACAGCGACGCCGTCACCGACACCTTCGGCTGAAGAGTTAAAGAAGATCATCAAAGATTTCGAGGATGAGCAGAAGAAGCTCAGGGAGGCTACAGACACCTTCGGCCTGCACCCGATCACGGCCGAGGAGATCAATGATTTCACGGAAAGCTTGTTGAACGACAAGACGCCCGATCTGGACGCGGATGGCCACCCGATCTATAAGACGAATGAGACGCCTCCGAAGGACTGCGAGAAGTATAGCTCAGGCAAGAAGAACGGCCCTAAGTGCGAGAAGCAGCGGCACGCTATGTCCCCGGAAGAGAAGCGCGCGTTCTGGCGCAACAACTTTAGCGTGCTCCTCGGCTGGGCGATCATGGCTATGTTGCTCAGCGTCGGCGCGCCCTTCTGGCAGGACACGCTCGAATCGCTGTTCGGCATCAAGAACCTGTTGCGCAAGCGTAGCGACACGAAGAACATCGAAGATGATAAAGGCGGCCAGCCGCGACCATAGCAAGACGCGCTGCGCGAGAGGGAAGTGATTAAGACGTAAATCGTGAATCGTAAATTGTAAATAGAGAAAAGCAGTTTTCATCTATTCACGATTCACGATTCACGATTTGCGTCTTTTATCTCGTCACTTGTCACTTGTCACTCGTCACTGTTCTTATCTCCTGTCACTTGTCACTCGTCATTGTTTACAATGGCGCGCATGATTTCGGCGCAGGATTCGCGGCGGTTGGTGTGGCGGCCTTTGTGGGAGTTGGCAGGGCGCGCTGAGTTGATACGCTCGCTGGTGCGGCGCGAGTTGGCGGCGCGTTATCGCGGGTCGGCGCTCGGCGTGCTGTGGGCGATGCTGACGCCCGCCGTGATGATCTCGATCTACACGTTCATCTTCGCGGGCATCTTCGGCGCGCGTTTCGGCGGGCGCGGGACGGCTTGGGACTACGCGCTCTATCTCTTCTGCGCGCTTTTGCCCTGGACGGCCTTTCAGGATTCTTTGCAATCTGCCTCGAACGTCATCATCGCGCACGCAAATCTCGTCAAGCGCGTCGTGTTCCCGCTCGAAGCCTTGCCGGTCGCGCAAGTGCTGGCCGCGCTCACGACGCAGATGTTCGGCACAATCGTTCTGCTCGCCGCCACGCTCATCATCCAGCGCGAACTACATCCGACGCTTCTTTGGTTGCCCGCGCTCATCCTGCCACAACTCGTCTTGATGCTCGGCGCGGCGTGGCTCGTCGCTTCGCTCGGCGTCTTCCTGCGCGACACGGCTCAGGTCGTCTCGCTCCTGCTCGTCGCGTGGATGTTTCTGACGCCGATCATCTATCCCGAACAGATCGTCCCGGTGCGCTATCAGGCGTTCATCAACGCCAACCCGTTCACGCCGCTCGTCAGAAACTATCGCCGCATCATACTCGAAGGCGTGCAGCCCGACTGGACGGGTCTGGCTTATTTCACACTATTCGCCCTCGCCGTCTTCGTCTTCGGCTACTGGTGGTTCGCCAAGACGCGCAAGAATTTCGCCGACGTAATTTGACGCGCTCCGCGTCAGAACCGCCTGCCGCAAGCGGGCGGGTCGTATCATCGGCAGAACCCGCCCGCTTGCGGCAGGCGGTTCTGGCATTTCACCTCGCACCTGTCAACGAGATCAACGGAGATTCGTTAGACTCATGCGAAACAAACTCACCACACGCGGCGTCGGAACACTCGCGGACGCCGAACGCGCGCGCGCAGTCCGGCGCGGGCTTGAGTTCATCTACGAAGTGGCCTGCGAGCCGGAGCACTTCGCAGAGTTCGGCAGCGATCTTGTTAGTTGTTTCTACTTCATCGCCGAGACATCGCTCGACCCTAAACTTAGCCAAACGGCGCGACGCATGGGGCGCGAGCGTGCGCGACAGTGGCGACGCGACCGACCCGCGCTCCCGCCCGATGCGAATGTCGAAACGATCCTGGACTTTATTCACGGCAGCCACTCCGCAGATTGTCTCGGCCTGCCCTACGCGCAACTCAAAGAGCAGATCAGGCGCGAAGCCGCGCGCTTCGACACGCGCGATTATCTCTCATTCGATCCGCGCGTCGAAGCGCCGCCCGCAGACGTGCCCGACGCGTGCGGCGCGTGCGGCTGCTGGAACGAGCGCGGGCGCAAGCGTTGCCGTGAGTGCCGCAGGCAGTTGGAATATTTCACGCGTTACGCGGTTTGGTGCGACGCGCTGATGCGCACCTACGCGGGAGAGGTTTACGGCGTGACGGCGAGCGGGCGCTACGCGGACGTTTTGCGCTGGCAGCCCTCTATGCATCCATATCGCGGGCGCGAAGAGGATCGCAACCCCGACTTTTACGACGCGGTCTACGCCGTCACGCACATCGTCTACACGTTGAACGATTACGATCTCTATCAACTCTCGCCGCGCTGGCTGCCCGCCGAGTTCGAGTTTATGAAAGCGAGCGTGCGCGACGCGATTGCGATGGAGGATGCGGAGATGCTCGGCGAAATACTCGACGCGCTCAAGGCGTTCAAACTCAAGGACGAGCATCCGTTGATACGCGAGGGCATGGACTACCTGCTCGCGTGCCAGAACGCAGACGGCAGTTGGGGCGACCCTGAAGACAAGTGGATTTACGCGCGCTACCACCCGACGTGGACGGCGATTGACGGCCTGCGCGACCACGCGTGGCGCGGCACGCGCCTGCGCTTCCCCGAAGTTAAACCTTTCTTACTGCAACAGGCGCGCGCTCAACTGCGACGCAAGTAAAACAAGATAAGCATTCACCGCAGAGACGCAGAGGACGCAGAGGGGGCGCAGAGAAGATCAACTCTTTCTCTGCGCCCCCTCTGCGGCTCTGCGGTGAAGGTTTTACTCCTGCCCAATGGCGTCGCGCTTTTGGTCGACAATGCTCATCACCGTCCCCATCAACCACCAGAGCACGAGCGCGACTTCCGCGTCGCCGAAGTTATAGTTGACGAGCGAACTGGCGAAGAAGCCCGCGAGCGCGCCGGTTGCGCCGAGCAAAAGGCCGTGCGCGTCGGCGTCGTCGGGCGTGGCGCGTAGGTGTCGTTCGCCGCGCGTGAGGACGAGCCAGAAGGCTGCGAGTAGCCAGAGCCACAGGAGGAGCGCGGGCAGGCCGCGATCGAAGGCGAGTTGGATGGGCGTCGAGTGCGTGTGAATCTGCACGTCGCCGGGAAAGCCCCAGTCAGTCCAGTGTCGTTTGACGGCGTCCATGCCGTGCCCGAAGACGGGGCGCGAAGGGATGCGCGCGAGCGCGACGCGTGCGACGGCGAGACGCAGGCGCGAACTCTCGTCTTGCAGGCGCAGCGCGCCCGCCGCACGCGTCTGCCACACGGCGAACGCGCCGAGCGCGAGCGCGAGCGCGACGGCGGCGGAGACGACAACGCGCGCACGCCCTCTCCCGTTCGCGCGCCACAGGACGACGATTGAACCGACGGCGAAGGCGACGAGCGCGGTGCGCATAGACGTGAGCGCGATGCCTGCGGCGAGCAAGAGGAAGGCCGCTGCGTAGAGCGTGAAGCGCAGGCGCGTGTGTCGGCGTGTGTCGGCGGCGGCGCGGCGTCTCTGCCAGTGCGCGAGCGCGAAGCCGAGCGCGAGTTGGGCGAGTATTTGCAGCGTCTCGGCGAAGGTCTGGTAGTGGCGCGTCCAGCCGGAGGCGCGGAAGCGGTGCGAGCGTCGCGTGCCGATGATGCCGGAGGGCGACGTGCTTGCATGCGTCTCCGTTGACACAAGCGTCCCCGCACGCTCGACCTGTTCGCCGCGCGAAAAAAGACTCAGTTTGAGAGTCGCGCCCGTTGGCGTGTCCCGTATGGCTTGATCAATCTCGGCGACGGAGTTGACGCGGCGACCATTGACGCGCCAGATGGCGTCGCCCGCTGCGACATCGAACGAAGGGGCGCGCAAGAGGCTGTTAGGCGCGATTTCGTCAACGATTAGGCCGCGCCCGCGCGCCACTTCAAACGCGCTCCAAAGCGCGCCCGTTGCGCCCGATGCGATCATCAACGCGGCGACGATTGTTGCGCGTCGCGCGGTCGTGAGCGACCCGACGAGGTAGAAGATGAGAAAGGTGCTGACCGAGATGAGTTTCAGCAGGCTGATGCGTGGCTCTGCAGAGAGGAGTGCGGAGAGGATGCTCCACGTGTAAAAGAGCCAGAGGGGGAGGTCGAGCGGCGTGCGTCGCAGGTTTGTGCGGCGCGTGATGAGTGTGCGCGCGAGCCAGCCCGTGATGGAGATGGAGAGCGCGATCCACGCTCCGGCAATCGAATGCGGGGCGAAGACTGCGTAGAGCAACAGGCCGCAGAAGGCCGATCTATCGGCGAGTCGCAGCAGTGGCGCGCGGCGGGTCGTCGCGCCGTGCGCACCCGCGTCCAAAAACAGTTCCGTTGACACTCGTTGTCGGCGCATGTTAGCGTAAAATCTGCCCGCCACCGACCTGTTGTGTGCGAGCCGGGTGCGAGACGGTTTCAGCGGAACATTGGCGCTCTTAGACAGCCCACCCCCTTCCGCGCGACGCGGACACGAAACAGTTTTCCAGAATGGGATTCGATAAAGCAAAGGCCATCAGTGCGGCTGAGAAGTATCTTGCGCAAGGCAAGATTCCGTCGGCCATCAGCGAATACCGCCGCATCGTCGAGCGCGACCCCAAAGATTATAGCGCGCTCAACACGCTCGGCGACCTCTACGCGCGCACCAAGAAGAATGCGGACGCCATCGAGTGCTTCCAACTCGTCGCCGACCACTACCGCGAACAAGGCTTTACGCTCAAAGCCATCGCCGTCTACAAGAAGATTTCCCGCCTCGACCCGAACCTGCCCGTCGTCGCCTCGCGTCTCGCAGTGCTCTACGAGCAGCAGGGGCATTTCGTCGAAGCGCGCGAACAGTATCTCGCAATCGCAGACGCCTACGCGCGCAACGGTCGTATGCGCGATTCGCTCGAAGCGCTCCGCCGCAGCGCCGACCTCGAACCGAACAACGTAGAGATTCGCTTGCGACTCGGCGAAGGTTTCCTCGCCGAAGGCTTGAACGAAGAGGCTGCGGACGCCTTCACAGAAGCGGGCGAGCGTCTGCTGGCGAGCGACAAGGTGCAGTGGGCGCTTGAGGCTTACACGAAGGCGCACCACATCAGGCCGCACAACCACGCCGTGCTGCACGGGCTGGTCGCCGCGCATTCCAAACTCGGCGCGGCGGACGAAGCCGCGTCCGTGCTTGAGCAGGCTGTGGCTCAAGAGCCGAAAGACGTGGAGTTGCGCGCGATGCTTTCACGCGCCTACCTCGAAGCCGAAGACGCGCCCGCAGCCGAGCGCGCAACAGTCGCCCTCGTCGAACTCGAAGCGTCGAACTACCCGCAACTCTTTGAAGTCGCGCGACTGTACCTGCGTCGCGGCGACGTGACGGCTGCCGTCGCCGTGCTCGCGCGCACGACCGAAGCCGCGCTCGCCGGACGACAGGAACAAAAACTTCTCGGCCTCTTAAACGAAGCGCTCGCGCGCGACCCCGAACAGATCGAAGCCCTGCGTCTCCTCTTGCGCATATACACATGGCAGCGCGACGACGACCGCATGCGCGTCACGCTCGAACGACTCGCAGAAGCGGCGCAGACGCACAACCTCGTCAGCGAAGAACGCCGCGCGCTCGAACACCTCGTGCGCCTCGTGCCTTTCGACCAGAGCTATCACGAACGCCTGCACGAACTCGGCGAAGCGCCCGAAGACGAGCAGGAAGAGGAAGCGGCGACGACGTGGTACGAGCCGCCCGTCGAAGAAAACGTTGCAGACACTACAGCCGCCGCGCCGTCGCCCGCGCCGGAAGTCCCGACCTTCGAGAATGTGATCGAACACGGCGGCGCCCCCTTCGCCGCTGTCACAGAGACGTCTCCCGTGAGCGTTACCTCAAGCGGCGCGAGCGAGTTTGAATGGAACACCGTCGCCATGCCGGAGGCGCAAGAAGATCATAGTGGCGCGCAGCATGAAGAGCCTGTCGCCACCATCGATCCCAATTCCTCTTTCGCCGATCTCAACGAAGATTTCGCGGGCGCGGCGGCGTCGAAGCCGCCCGCCTTCGAGATGTCCGATCTCAACTCGTTCGACGTGTCCGCTTTAGCGCCGGAGAAGGAGACGGGCGAAGGGCGCGTCAAGGTTCTGCTCGCGCAGGAACTCGAAAGCGTGGACTACTATCTCGCGCAAGGCTACTCCGACATCGCGCGCGACACGCTCGACATGCTCGAACGCCAGTACGGCGCTGATGAAGAGATCGTCAAGCGTCGCCGCCAACTGCCGGAGGAGGCGGGCAATCACAGCACTCTTTCGAGCGCGTCCGGCCTTTCGTCCTCCGAGTTTGAGAGCTTCGCGCCGATTGAAGAGGCTGCGACGGAAGAAGTAGAGATCGGAGAGCACTTGTTCATCGCCCCGACAGTTGAAGAAGAGGCCGCGCCGCCCGTCGCCTTCGCGCCGGAGACCGCGCCGCCGTCACAACAGCCGACGCCGCAGCAACAGCCGCAGCAAGGTCTACATCCCGACCTCGCGGATATGTTCGACGAGTTTCGAGACGAGGTTGAAGCGAGCGAGCCTGCGGCTGACACAGGCGATTACGAGACGCATTACAACACCGGCATCGCTTATCGCGAGATGGGTCTGGTCGATCAGGCCGTAGAGGAATTGCAGGCGGCCATCGCGCTCGCCGCGCCGCAGGACGGCACGCCGCGTTATCTCCAATGCTGCAACCTGCTCGGCCATTGCTTCATGCAAAAAAACATGCCGCGCCCCGCCGCGATGTGGTTCAAGAAGGGCTTGGACACGCCCGGCCACAGCGAAGACGAGTATCAGGCATTGCGCTACGAACTCGGCGCGGCCTACGAGCAGATGGGCGACCTCGAACGCGCCATCGAAGTCTTCTCCGAAGTCTACGGCACGGATGTCAACTATCGCGGCGTCGCCGCCAAGCTGCGCGATTTGCAAACGAAGAAAGAAGTGACGAGTGGCAAGTGAAGAAAGCAGTGACAAGTGACGAGTGACGAGTGACAAGTTAAAAAGCCGTGAAGCGTAAATCGTCAATCGTGAATAGAAGAAACCCTGTCTTCTCTATTCATGATTGACGATTTACGCTTCCCAGCGGTTTACGATTCACGATTTACTGTTTTATCTTGTCACTCGTCACTTGTCACTTGTCACTTGAATTTATGTCTTCCAGATTAACCGTCATCTTCTACATCATCCTGTGCCTCGAAGCGGGGCTGGTGTTGACGTTTCTGCCGTGGGTACACCCGTTCGGCTTAAGCGATTGGGGCGACAACTTCTTCCTCCTCTACACGGCGCAGAAGACTGGACTCTACGGCCTGCAACAGACCATCGCTTCGGGCTGGGTGCGCGGGGCTGTCACCGGACTCGGACTCATCAATTTCGCGCTCGCCTTCTGGGAGATCGCCAACTTCCGTCGCACCGTGAGCGCGCTTGACGGCCACGCCGCGCACGAGACTTCGCCCCATGCCGCTCGACCTGACCACGCCGATCACGTATCTGATCACTGACGGGCGCACGAACGCCGACACACGTTCGTCGAGCGCAGAGTTCACGCGCCTCTACGCGCTCGTCGGCGCGTGCGTGCTGGCGCGCATCTCGCTCGTCCAACTACGCGAAAAACAGATGCGCCCGCGCGTGCTCTACGAACTCACGCGCCGCGCCGCCGAACTCACGCGCGGAAGCGAGACGCGTCTTCTCGTCAACGACCGTGCAGACATCGCGCTCGCCGCACGCGCCGACGGCGTTCATCTCACCACGCGCTCGCTCGATCCACTGGTCATACGCAACATCGCCCCGCAAGACTTTCTCGTCGGCGTCTCCACACACTCGCTCGCGGAAGCGCAAGCAGCACGCATGTCCGACGCAGACTTCGCAGTCTTCGGCCCCGTCTTCGACACGCCCTCCAAAGAAATTTACGGCGAGCCGCTCGGCCTCGAACGATTGCGCGAAGCTGCGCACGCGCTCGCGCCCTTCCCGCTCCTTGCGCTCGGCGGCATCACGCGCGCGACGATCCCACAAGTTTTGCAAGCGGGCGCGCAAGGCGTCGCCGCGATACGACTTTTCGGCGATGAGCAGATGTTGACGGAAGTGGCGGATGAAATCAGCCGGGGCGCAGCGTGAAAAAACGTTTGGCTGCTCCGGTCAAGTCGAGCGGCGGCCGGTTCACCTCACCATTGACATGCGCGCCGCGCGGCCATATCTTTACCGCTCCCAAAGGGTCGTTTCCCGCTGACGACGTTTCGTTAGCCTCACATAACTGAAATTCAAATCGAGATTAGCCTATGACGGCTTTTATTCCTAAATAGACACAGTCACCCGGCAACGAGTGTGTGTGCCTGCAACGCGGACTTTTACGCGCCGGTTGTGGACGGGCACGCAGGGGAATAACGCGGCGGCGTCTGTGGGCGACGCTGGCTTTGCCCTATGACGGGCGCGAGCTTCGGGATAAGTGCGCAAGGTGGAAACGGTGGCGAAAACTTGAGAGGAGAAATTACGATGTCGAACGGACAAGACTGTCAATGCGGACAATGCGGTCAGGGTCACCGCGCTTGCAAGACAGAGTTTCAGTACGCGGTGAAAGTCGTTTGCGGCCGGGTGGCAGTTACACCGGCTGGCGCAGTCGCGCCGGTCGCTCCCGGTCAATACTGGACTGCCATCAACATCCACAACCCCAGCAAGTGCGAGGCGGCGAATTTCCGCTGGAAAGTAACTCTCGGCAATCCGGGCGCGCCCGGCCCCATCTCGGCGTACCGAACCGCGCGACCGTTAGACCCGGACAGGGGCATCGAACTGGACTGCCGGCAGATCATGAACGCGCTGACGCCTGCACCGGCCTTCGCCAAAGGCTACGTCGTGATCGAGAGCGACATCGAACTCGACGTGGTCGCCGTCTATTCGACAGCGCAGAGTCCCACCGGCTCGGTCAACAGCTTCCACACCGAACGCGTCGAGGCGCGCTGCGTCCCCGTCTGCGAAGACCTCATCCTGCCGCTCAACACAGGCATCGCCGACTGGCGGACGGTGGGCGCGCCGTCGGGAACACTGGGGACTGTCGTTCCTGTTAGTCCCAACGCCGCCTGGGGCGCTCCGCCGTTCGGGTCTTTGTGGGTCAGTCAGGCCGCCGCCGACTCCCAAAGCGCCGCTTTGGGCACATACCTCTACGACCTCTGTTTCGACCTGTGTTTCGGGTTTACGGTTCCCGCGCGATTTAACATTCAGGCGATGGCGGACGACGTGGGGAGAGTTTTTCTCAATGGCAACTTGATCGGGAACACCACCGGATTCGCAACACCGGTGACTCTTTCCGTCAACACGCAGTTCCTCCGTCCCGGTCGCAACTGTTTCCGTGTGAGCGTGAACAACGTCGCCAGTGCAACCGGATTCGCGCTGGCCGGTCTTCTACGAATTGCCGGAGGCAAGTGCCCGTGCAGCGCGTTGCCGCTTTTGCCGCCGCCTCCGTCGGGCGGGGGGCTGCCGACGGTCATTGGCGAAATCGCCGCCGACGAGTCGGAAGAGCCGTCGGGCGGGAAGAAGGCTTCTCGAAAGAGAGCGAAGAAGAGCCAGAGCCGAAAGCGCGGCAGTAAGAAGAAAGCGGGGCGATAAGAAGCAGGAGGCAGGAAGTAAGACGCAAAAGGCGTAAAATCGAAAGGCGCAAAGGAACACCCGCAAGGTTTTCTTTGCGCCTTTCGTCTTTTGCGCCTTTGCGCCTTTGCATGAAAATGGTTTTAACTAAACTCCATGTCTATTCAACAAACGAGCAACATGCCCGTCGCGTTGACCATCGCGGGTTTCGATCCTTCGGGCGGCGCGGGCGTTGTGGCCGACGTGAAAACCTTCACGGCCTTCGGTTGCTTCGCCACAGCCGCCATCACGTCGCTCACGTTTCAGAACACGACGGGCGTTTTCGGCGCAACACACCAACGGGCGGCGGATGTGCGCGCGCAAGTCCTGCCTGTCGTCGAAGACTTCCGCGTCGCGGGGCTAAAGACCGGAATGCTCCCGACGCGCGAAGTGATCTCGGAAGTGGCGCGTTTATTTCGTGAGACACATCTCGGCGAGGCCGCGCCCGTCATTGATCCGGTCGTGCGCTCGACCTCCGGCTTCGACCTGATTGACGACGACGCGCTCGCCGCTTTGAAGTTGGAACTGCTGCCGCTCGCACGCATCGCGACGCCCAACATACCCGAAGCCGAACGCATCACGGGGTTTGAGATCAAAACGGAAGAGGACATGCGCCGCGCCGCCGCGTTGATACGCCGCGAGATGGGCGCGCGCGCCGTGCTCGTCAAGGGCGGGCATCTGACCGGCAGCGACGCCTTAGACTTGCTCGACGACGAAGGACGCGTCCAACTCTTTCGCGCGCCGCGCATCCAGACGAGCAGTACGCACGGAACAGGCTGCACGCTCGCCGCGTCTATCGCCGCCTGCCTCGCGCGCGGCATGAACTTGACGGATGCGGTCGGCGCGGCCAAGCGTTTCGTCACCGAAGCCATACGCCGCTCGCCGCAACTCGGTCGCGGCTTCAGTCCCGTCAATCACAACTTACGCGTGCGGTTTGATGGACGGGGCGGGGTTGTAATCGGGGAGGATTAAAGTCCCGAGTCTCAAGTCTCAAGTCCCAAGTCAGAAGGCAAGTTTTGATTTGAGACTTGGGACTTGGAACTTGAGACTTGGGACTCGGGACTTACTGCCCGTCGCCCGATTCGATGGTCACTTTCTCCATGACGACATCCGTGCGCGGGCGGTCGTTGCGGTCTTTGTCAACGGACGCGATGGCATCAACCACTTCCTGCCCCTCGACGACGCGCCCGAACTTGCTGTAGCTCGGCGGCAGAGGATAGTCGGCGTGCATGATGAAGAACTGCGAGCCGTTCGTGTTCGGCCCCGCGTTCGCCATCGCGACCGTGCCCTTCTTGTACGCGCCACGATAGAGTTCCGACGAGCGGTTGATCTCGTCCGGGAAGCGACCGCCCGAAGCGGATTCGCCGCCGCGCCCCGTGCCCGTCGGGTCGCCGCCCTGAATCATGAAGCCGCTGATGACGCGATGAAAGATCACGCCGTCGTAATAGCCGCGCTCGGCCAGTTTGATGAAATTATCCGTCGTCCTCGGCGCGTCCTCTTCCAACAACTCGAAGCGGATCGTGCCGTGGTTCGTCTTGATGTTTGCGATGCGGTTTGCCATTAGTCTCTCCTTGTTAATGTTCTGAATTGCCGTTTGATCTTTCCGCCAGAATAAACTTTTCGATTGCTGCCGCAACGCCGTCTTCGTCGTTGCTCGCGGTGACTTCGATGCCTGCGAGTTCGAGCACGCGCGGTTCGGCGTTGGCGACGGCTACGCGCGTTCCGGCGAACTCCAACATCTCCACGTCGTTGTGATTGTCGCCGACGGCCATCACCTCTGCGGGCGAGAGCTTGTGCTCTGCCGCCACCGCTGCCAGCCCCGTGCCCTTCGACACGTCCGGGTGAATCACGTCAACCAAACCGAAATCAATCGAAGGGTAGAGCGTCGTCATCAACTTCACGCTCGCGCCGAGTTCTTGGTCGAAGACGACGCTCAGGCGTTCGATGTCGGAGAAAGAGCCGGAGAAGGTGATGTGTACGGGCGCGTGGTCGAGATAGTCTTCGAGCGAGGTGACGTGGAGGATGGCGCGCTCGGCTTCGTCGCCGTGTATGCGGCGCGACCATTCAATGTATTCCGCGACGGGGCCGTGTGTGTCGCGCAGGTGATCATAGACCAAGAGACCTGCGCCGTGCGGGTCGTCGCTGACGAGCGGGTCGGCGCGGTGCGCCCGCCCGACGCGCAGGACTTCGCGCGCGGTCTCTAAAGGCAGGAGGCTCGCCGAGACGGTTTCGAGCGTGCGCGCGTGTTTGGTGAGCGCGCCGTTGTGCGCGATGACAGGCACGTCCAAGCCGAGCCGGAGCGCGAGCGGGCGCGCATCTCGAAAACGCCGCCCCGTGACGAGCGCGACGCGCACTCCGACAGCACGCGCCTCCGCAATCGCACACGAATTGCGCTCCGACAACTCGCCCAACGAGTTCAGCAGCGTCCCATCGAGATCGAGCGCGAGCAAACGAATCATAAGAAAGTGACAGGTGACAAGTGACAGGTGACAAGATAAAGCCTCGCGGCGTGGTTGTCACCTGACGACTCGCTGGTTCATCCGTAGCCTGCCTTTCCAGTACCGCTTAAACCTTCCACCTCCGGTTTCCGAAGGTCTGGCTCGTCACTCGTCACTCGTCACTTGTCACTGCAATAGCTTTGCTCCAACTGACGGATGTTTGGTGGGTGGCGTATGATTCGTGCAAATTAATTTGCGCTGGAAAAATGCGGAAAGGACACTGTTTTCATGTATGTGACACATCTGGAATGCGCGGCGTGCGGGCTCAGGCACGAGGCACGGCAGTTGCACAATCTCTGTCGCGAGTGCGGCAAGCCGCTGCTGGTTCGTTACGATTTGGAGCGCGCTGCATCGCAGTTGAAGAAGGAAAGTTTACGCGAGAGGTCGGGGGATTTATGGCGTTACAGAGAGGTGCTGCCCGTCGCGCACGAAGAAAATATCGTCTCGCTCGGCGAAGGCTGGACGCCGCTGCTAAGAGCAGGACGCCTGGGCGCGCGGTTGGGCTTGAGCGAGTTGTACATCAAGGACGAGGGGCAGAACCCGACGCAGAGTTTCAAGGCGCGCGGGATGACGGCTGCCGTCTCGATGGCGAAGGAGTTGGGCGCGCGTAAACTCGCAGTGCCGTCGGCGGGAAACGCTGCGGGCGCGCTCGCCGCATACGCCGCACGCGCGGGCTTATCAGCGCACATCTTCATGCCGAAAGATACGCCGCGCGCAAACGTCGTCGAATGCGAGCAGACGGGCGCACACGTCGAGTTGATGGACGGTTTGATCACGGACTGCGGCGCGGAGGTCGGCAGGCGCAAAGAGGCGGAAGGCTGGTTTGATGTTTCGACTTTGAAAGAGCCGTATCGCGTCGAGGGCAAGAAGACGCTCGGCTACGAGTTGGCCGAACAGTTCAACTGGGAGTTGCCAGACGTGATCGTCTACCCGACGGGCGGGGGCACGGGACTCATAGGCATGTGGAAAGCGTTCGAGGAGATGGAAGCGATGGGATGGATCGGGAAAAAACGTCCGCGCATGGTGACGGTGCAGGCGGCGGGGTGCGCCCCCATAGTGCGCGCGTTCGCCGAGGGCAAACGTTTCGCAGAAGAGTTTCCCGATGCCGCGACGACCGCTTCGGGCTTGCGCGTCCCAAAGGCCATCGGCGACTTCCTCATACTCGACGCGCTCAGAGCATCCGGCGGCACAGCCATCAGCGTGACGGACGCGGAGTTGATCGCGGCGACGCGCGAGATCGGCGCAGCGGAAGGATTGTTCTGTGCGCCGGAGGGCGCGGCGTGTTTGCCCGCGCTCAAGAAGATGCTGGCGGGCGGTGAAGTCGAATCGGGCGAGCGCATCGTGCTTTTCAACACGGGCGCGGGCGTGAAGTACTTGGAGAGTTATTCGTAGTGAAACGCTGCGCGCAGAAGCAAAGGCAGACGTTTTGGGCGCGCCTAATGCTTGGGGCTTCGGCGTTGAACGTCGCAGGGATCATGTGTCTGAGCGCGGCGACGCGCGCACCGGCCGCAGAGCAGGTCGCGGCGCAGGAGTTCGGATACGGGGGCTGGTCGCGCGGGTGGGCTTCGGTGCTCGACTCGCTCGGATTCACTTTGATGATGCCGGGGATATTTTTCGCCTCGTCCGTGTTTTTAGGCGCGCACGCGCTAGCGTGGAACGAGCGCGCGACGCGCGCCGCGTGGTACGCGATGGGGTTCGGGATCAATTTGTTGACGGTGTGGAAAGTCGGCGTCGCGTGCGAGGCGACGAAGGATCGGGTGAGAAGATGATGAATGGAGAAGTTGCGATGAAACGGCGTTTGCCTACGGTGCTGTTCGTGATTCATGTGACGGTGCTACTGCTGATTATTCTCTTGGCGACCTACAGCCTTGCGCACGCGCAGACCACTGCGACGGCGAAGTTGCAGCCGGACGCGAAGACTGCAACGGCGGCGGCGAGCGTCGAAGTTGATCGCGCGCGATTCGATAAGGTGCGCGCGGAAGGTTTCGAGGCGCTCTACAATCTCGACTACGAGGCGGCGCGTGCGCGCTTCAAGGAACTCGCGCGCCTCTATCCCGATCATCCGGCGGGGCCGCAGTTCCTCGCGGCGAGTTTGTGGCTTGAGACTTTGAACGCGTCGCGGCGTTTGCAGTCGGGTCTGTACAACAACGAGTCTTTCTACGCGAAGACGGAAGACAAGGTTGACCCGAAGATCGTGGCGCAGTTCAAGGAATGGACGCGCTCGGCGAAACTGCTGGCGGAAGCGCGCCTGAAGAAGAACCCGAAGGACACGGAAGCCTTGTACTTTCTCGGCGCGACGCAGGGCTTAAAAGCTGCCTTCGCCGGAGCGGTCGAGCGCAGTTTTGTCTCGGCGCTCAGGAGCGGCTCGGACGCGGTTGACCGTCATCGCGACACGATCAAACTCGATCCGAACTATCACGACGCGGAGTTGACCATCGGGATGCAGGACTACATCGTCGGCGGCCTCCCGCTGCCCTACAAAATTCTCGCAGGCATGACCGGCACGCGCGGCTCGAAAAAACGCGGACTCGCCACGCTCGAACGCGTCATGCGCGAAGGCCAGTGGGCGCGAGACGACGCGCGCGTGATGCTCATCCCGCTCTACAAACGCGAGAAGCGTTTTGCGGACGCTGCGGCGCTCGCACGCGAACTCGCTGCGAAGTACCCGAAGAATTATTTGTTCAAGTTGGAGTATGCGGACGCGCTCGTGTCGCAGGCGGCGACGGAGCGCGCGAGCGGCACTGCGGGCGCGTCGGCAGCGACGGAGCGCGAAGCCTTCGCCATCTTCGACGGCCTGCTGCGCGACAAGGCGACGCGCGAAGCGGCTGCGCGCCAACTCGACCTCATACACTTCCAGTACGGCGAGGCGCTCTTCGTCGCAGGACAGTTTGAACGCGCGGCGAAAGAGTTTTTGGCGGCGGCAAGTGTGCCGAGCGCGGAAGCGAACCTCGCGACGCTGGCGCGCCTGCGCGCCGCGCAATCTCTAGACCTCGCGGGCAAACGCGACGACGCGCTCGCAGAGTACAAGCGCGTGCTCGCGCGCCCGAACGTCTACGATTCGCTCGAAGAAGCGCGGCGCGGCGTGCGCGAGCCGTATCGCAAGCCAGAGCCGAAGCAGCAGGAAGATAACTAAAGGCTGTCAGTTGTCCGTAGTCAGTTGTCAGTTGTTTGTGTCCGTGTCACCAACTACCAAACATCGGATAGCACAACCGGCAACAGACTACGGACAACGGGCAAAGAACAACTGACAAAGAACAACTGACAACGGACAACTGACAACGGACAAGGATTGAGGTGAAGCGTTGCAAAAGTATTCAACAGGCGGGGCAGGGGAGACGCGTGCGCGCCGCCTGCTGTTGTGTCTCGACGGCGTGCCTTATGAAGTGATCAAAGCTGCGAAGTCGCGCGGGCTGTTCGCGCGCTTCCATGAACCGTCGGGGCTGTTGTCGCCGTTCCCGACGATGACGAACATCGCGCTCTCGACGATGCTCGGCGCAAGTGCGCCGCTCGGCTACGAGAGCCTCTACTTCAATAAGGATTCGCAGGAATTGTGCGGCGGCATACGCAAGTACATCGGTCGGCGCACGCCCGACAAAGTGCCCTCGTCCTACATGGACGATCTCGATTATCAAGAGCCTCTGCCGTTCGAGTTTCTCGTCTACGTCGCGCCTGATGCAGTGTGGCGCGCGGACATGCGCCGCTTCCGCGAAAAGTTTCGCAACGCGCCGCAAGACAGAGATTTCTTCGCCTTCCTCAAAGGCACGGACGGTCTCTTGCACATACGCGGCCCGCAAAAGTTGAACGTCGCGCTCGAATCGCTCGATAAAATCTTGACCGAGATACAAGACTTTTGCGGCGCGGAGACAGAGATCGTACTCTTCTCCGACCACGGCATGAACCTCGAAGAGAACCGCAAGATTCACTTGCAGACGCACCTGCGCGCGTCGGGCTACGAAGTCAAAGAACGCTTCGAGCGCGGGCGCGGGCGGCGTAGCATCGCCGCGCCCGCCTTCGGCCTCTGCGGCTACGCAGCCCTCTACTGCGCAGACGAAACAGACCCCGCCACAGTCGCCGCCGCGCTCTCGACGCTCGAAGGCGTCGATTTCAGCATCTACCGCGAAGGTGCATCCTCCGTTCTCGTCAACGGCGCACGCGGCGCAGCGCGCATCACCCAAGAACAGAACGGCCAGGCGCGTTACCGCTACGAACAACTCACGGGCGACCCGCTCGAACTCGCCCGAACCGTGCGTGCGCTCGGCGATGCGGGCGAACTCGACGCGCGCGGCTACGCCCCCGACAGCGCCTGGTACGCACGCACCGCCGCGCACACCTACCCCGACGCGCTCGCCAACCTCTACGACGCGCTCCACGCCCCGCGCGTGCGCCACACGGCGGACGTGCTAGTCAGTTGCCACGACGGCTACTACTACGGCATGTCCTTCTTCAGCCGCTTCGTACGCCTCGCCGCCACACACGGCAACGCCCTGCGCGCCAGCACCACAGCCTTCCTCATGAGCACACACCGCGAGTTCCCCACGCACGTCCGCGCGGGCGAAGCGCGGCCTTTCTTACGCGATTAGTTGCGAAAGAACATGCAGGTAAGCAAGTGAAGGCCTATAGCCCAAGTTGACCGTCTCAAGGAGCGGTCTCTATCTAGCCGTTCACTAGCGCTCCTTGACCGCCCGCCCGCTCTGCGCGTACAAAATTAAGTGATGAGTGATTCAATTGATGCGGGGCGCGTGCCGCTTGCTGTGGAGACATTTGAGCTGGTGCGGCGGTTTGGGGATTTTACGGCGGTGGATCGTGTGAATTTGCGTGTGGAGCGGGGGCAGTTTTTTGGGTTTTTGGGGCCGAACGGGGCGGGGAAGTCTACGACGATTAAGATGTTGACGGGGTTGTTGCAGCCGACGGAGGGGCGTGTGCGCGTGTTGGGGCGCGATCTGGCGGGCGAGACTTTGGAGGTGAAGCGTAGGATCGGGGTCGTGCCGGAGGACTTGAATTTGTTCGAGCGTTTGACGGGCGCGGAGATGTTGACTTTCACGGGGCGTATGTACGGGCTGACGCGAGAGGAGACGCAGGAGCGCGGGCGCGAGTTGCTGGCGTTGATGGAGTTGGACACTGATCCGAAGAAGTTGGTGGTGGAATATTCGCACGGGATGAAGAAGAAGTTGTCGCTGGCGTGCGCGTTGATTCACAGGCCGGAGATACTGTTTCTGGACGAGCCGTTCGAGGGCGTGGACGCTCTGGCGTCGCGGACGCTCAAGGATTTGTTGTTGAAATTGACGGCGCGCGGCATCACGGTCTTTCTCACGTCGCACGTGTTGGAGATCGTGGAGCGTTTGTGTACGCACATCGCGATCATCACGGAGGGGCGGCTGGTGGTCGAGGGCGCGCTCGGCGAGTTGCGGCGGGGCATCGCGCTCGAAGACAGCGGCGCGAGTAGCCCGTTGTCGCTCGAAGATTATTTCATACGCGTCATCGGCGGGGCGCGTCCGGCGGGCGAAGATGTGCTGGCGTGGTTGGGGTGAGAGGCAAGGATGATTTTATATACGACTTAAAACCTTCACCGCAGAAACGCATTCCATAAGTCTCAAGTCCCAAGTTTCAAGTCCCAAGTCAAAAACTCGTCTTTGACTTGGGACTTGAAACTTGGGACTTGAGACTTATGTGTCTCTGCGATGAGTCTTACTTTTTAGCCACACTCGTTTAGCGTGCGCGCTTGGAGCCGTTGGTTTCCTTGACGGTGCGTTTGGTGTTGACGGACTCGGCGGCGATGGCCGCGTCGGGCGCGATGGTCGTGCCCGCCGTGATCGCTTCGACGTTGACGAAGAAGCGGAAACTGCCGTTCACCATCACGCCGAGACGAAACTCGACGTTGATGCTCGCGTTCGGTTGGAGCGGCGCTGAGAGCGTGACCGAAGGCGCGCTCAGAGTGGAGTTGATGCCGCCGCCTTCCGGTTGATCGGCGGCTACGTTGAGCGTCAGGCCGCGTATGAAGACCGACTGGTTGTTGGTGTCGGTGACGCTCACGTCGGCGGAAGTGAGCGCGCGCAGGTCTGCCTGTCCGGCCTGCAAGTTGCCCTTCGTCGTCAGATCAACGACGCGGAAGCGCAGGCGGTTGATCTTTTGCCCCGTCGTGTTGGTGAACTTGCGGCGTATGAGAAGCGTGCCGAAGGCAGCGTTCTGCGGGTTGGCGTTCGCGGCGGTGCGCACGCGCGCACACGCGCTCGTCGCCGCGCCGAAACCCGCGCACTGCGGGTCAACGAGTTGCGCCTTGATGGTCGCGTTGCGTTGTATGTGGCTCAACAGATTCTCCGGCCCGGGCGCGCCCAAGACCGATTGAATCGAGCCGAACGAGGCTGCGTTCGTAGAGACCATCAAAAAGTCGTCCACGTTGATGTCCGTGTCCTGCGGCGTGCCGTTCGTCAACCTGCGTACGAAACTGTACTGGCCGTCGTCGGTTGCGATCGCGGGCAGGCCGAACTGCTCGCGGAAGAAAGGATTGTTGTCGGAGTTGAAACCGACGGCGTCGAGGCGATTGCCCGGCGCAGGATACTCCGAAGGATTGGACGTGCGCACGAGCGCGATGCCTGTGTTGTCTTCGATGTCGCCGCCGTAGAAGGTGTCGGGCGAGGCGTAGGCCGTGAGGCTGTAGCCGCTGCCGTTGCCCGCCAGATAGTGGCCGCGCGCGGGGATGATCGTGCCGCGCGGGATGACGAAGCGGACGGACGATCCGGCCGAACCGGATGAGACGACCACCCAACCGCTCGATCCGTCGGGCGTGTTGACGACGAACGTGGAGTCCGTGTTGTTGTAAACCTCTATGAACTCGTCGCGCGAGCCGCGTATGTCAACGTCGCCGCCGACGGGGAACGGGCCGCGAAAACGAAACTCGCTGATCAGGAATTGTCCCGCGACGGGCAGGATGGTGCGCGTGAAGGTGACGGTCTGGTTGCCTGCGTAGGGCGAGAACGTGCGGCTGGCGGGGAAGAATATCGAACCTGACTCGGAGGCAGCGACCGTGTAGTTGCCGCCCGCGACGAGACCTTCAAAGAGATACTGGCCGTTCGCGTCGGTCGTCGTGGAAGCGGTCGTGCTGCCCGTCAGGTTGACCATGATGCCGGGCAGCGGATTGCCTTCCATGTCTATGACCTGCCCTTCAAGGATGAGCGTGGTGGCAGTCACGCCGAGACCTGTGAGCATCTGCCCGTTGCGCAAGCCGCCGCTGCGGCATTGATACTGCGTGAACGTTCCGGCGTTATCGCCCGCCGGAGCGGAGGCGCGCTGCACGCCGGTCGTCGCGTCGAAGCCGTTGCCGGGAACCGTCCCGTAGACAATGTCGAAGCGCGTCTGGCCTTCGTAGAGGCGGATTTCAAAATTGAGGCTGCCCGCAGGTTTGCCGAGCGCGGAGGCGCGCCACTCGATGTTGAAGATGCGGTTGGGGGCTGTGCCCGATGTTGAGGTGAAGACGCCTTCGCCCGCGCCGCCAATCGTCAGATCGGAGAAGAACGGGATGATCGCGTTGCCGAATTGCGGGAGCGGCTGGCAGACTTCAAACTGCCCGTAGTCGGCGCTGGCGCTGGTGAATTGAAGGTTGCCGTTGCTGCTGACGTTCGCGCTCGTGAAGCTGCTCCCGTAGAACATGTAGGCGAAGGGCAGTTGGATGTTCGCCACGCAGTCGTCGCCGACGGTCGGCGTTACGCAGTTGAAGCCTGTGACGGCGGTTGTGCCGGGCACGATGCTCGCCCCGTTGATCGATGTGAAGCGGTACTGGTTCGCCGTTTGCGCCGACGCGGTCGTTTGCGCCGCGCCGAAGAAGAACAGGCAGAAGGTGAAACTCACAACAGCCGCCGCAACGCGAGCGGGAAAAAATTGCACGGGGAAACGCATCTCTGACAACCTCCTGAAAATTCGTCGAATGTTGATGTAAATTTTTTGACTGGAAAACGTCGGACAGTACGGGCAACAAGACTCAGACCGCGTGCGCCAAATTTCGCGTCGGGGGGAGAGGCGAAATTAGCACAGGAGGGCGGATAAAGGAAAGGCAAAGTGCAGGCGGAAGGAGAAATGAAAATATTCGAGAGAGGCAGCCAGAGTCATTCAAGACTCTGGCTGCCTCTTTACCTTTTCGCCCGCGCTTTTGTTCGCCTGCGCCGGCGTGGGCGAAAACTTTCAACGTCACGTCTTAGCCGCGAACTATTAACGCAACTTGCCCGCTTGCTTCGTGGCGCTCGCCTTCCGTCTAGCCGTGCCACCTCCGACGATGATTGTCTGGGTCGGCCCCAGCGGCCCCGGCAAGGCTTCGACGTTGACGAGGAAGCGGAACGGCCCGTCGCGCATCACGCCGAGCGTGAACTCAAGGTCGATGCTCGCGCCCGCAGCGAGCGGCACGGTCGTGTTTACCGTCGTGACGCCGACGCTTGAGTTGATCCCGCCGCCCGCCGCCTGCGTGGGTGGCTGTTGCAGCGCGAGCGCGACGAGATCAACGTTTGCGGACGCGGTGTTGGTGACGCTGCGCGCGGTGCTGGAAAGCAGGCGCAGGTCGGCCTGCGCGTTGGTGGTGTTGCCGAGAGTGGTGATGTCCGTGACGCGGAAGCGCAGGGCGTAAACTGGCACGCCTGTGTTGTTGACGAAGCGGCGGCGTATGAGGAGCGTGCCGAAGGCCGCGTTGGTCGAGTTAGCGCCGTTCGCCGTGCGCACACGGGCGCAGGCGCTCGACGGCGTGCCGAAGCCCGCGCACTGCGGATCAATGAGTTGCGCCTTGATGTTCGCGTTGCGCTGGATGGGCGCACCGCTCGTCGTATAGACGGGCGCGTTCGGCCCGCGTTCGGGGCCGGGCGCGCCGAGCGTCGCCTGCACGCCGTCCAGGATCGCTCCGGTCGTTTCGACCAGCACGAAGTCGTCCGCGTTTACACCTGTGTCCTGTGGCACGCCGGAGTTCAGCTTGCGCACCCAACTGTGTTGCGAGGGCGTGGTGATGCCGTTAGCGGGCGCAAGCCCCCCGCCCTCCGTGAAGTCGGGGTGCGTGACCGAACTGAAGCCGACCGAGTCGAGCCGGTTTGCAGGGGCGGAGGTAGTGGTGCTGAAGATGGCAATACCTACGTTGTCCGGCAGGAAGCCGACGGTGGGCGAGGCCGGTCTGATTACGAAGTTCGCTATGCCGCTTGCGACGACGCCCGTAGCGGACGGATATGTGTCGAGGCTGTAAGTGTTGCCAGCCGGACTTGGAGTTTGCGGCTGCGTGGCAAACAGCAGGGAGCCGCGCGGCGGGATCGCAAGCGGCCCCGATGTGGAGAGCGTCTGCGGCACAGGAATGGAGGTAGTCTCCGACGCGCCCTGTGCGAAGGCGATGCGCCAGCCCGCGCCGGGGGGAATCGTCGGGTCTGCGCCGGGAATGGCGTCAACGATGGTGATACTCGAATCGGTGTTGTTATAAAACTCGAAGAACTCGTCGGCGCTGCCGTCGGAGGCGGGCGGCGACGTGCCGACGCCGCGCGTGCGAAACTCGCTGATGAGAATATCCCCGGGAGCGGGCGCGGGCGGGCGGGCGTCGAACGTGATCGTCCAGCCTCCGGCGATGCTGCCCGAATCGCCGTTCGCGTCGTCGTCCAAAACGTACAGGCTCCAGGTGCCGTTCGGGTTGTCGCCGTTGAAAGCGGAGAGCGTGGCGGTGTAGGGAGCGGCGGGCGCGGGTGCGGGGAATGTGTCGCCCGTGCTGGAGTTCGTCGGCCTGTAAACGCCCGGTGTCAAAGGGAAGCCCGTAGTGCCGGTTTGATTGAGCGGGAGCGGCAACGGCGCGTAGTCGTCGAGCGTGAACGTGACGTTGTTGACAGCGCCGTTCACCATGTCGGACATGATGATGGATTTGCGCCCCGACGGCGACACGAGCAGTATGTCGAGCGCCGTGGCGGACGTGTGAGTCAAACTGTTAAGCGTGACGGATACGCGCTGCACAACACCCGTCTGGCCTGCGACCGTGATGTTCGACGGGTAGAGCGAAGCCGCGCCGTTGTCGTTAATCGTGATGGTCGCGGGATTCGTGAACGAAGCGGCGACGGCGGTCGTCACGTTCTCGTTAACCCTGCGCGGCGCGACAGCGTTTTTAGCGTTCGGCTTCACTTCCACAGGCGTCAAGACCGGAATTGCTTCTTCCACGATGCGCACCGCGCGCCTCTCCTGAGCGAGCGTGTTTTGGAGGCCGTGCGTAGGGATACCGAGTACGAGTATGGACAAAAATAGGCGAAAAAGTTTCTTGGCGAGGGGTGACATAAATTCTCCTGTAGGTTTTAGGTTGGCAGGGTGATGATAGAGTAATAATTCAGGGCGCTACTCTTTATTACCTTTATAGCCGTGACGCCTTTGACAGGCAAAAGGCTACTATCTTGATGATTAATCGTCAAGATAGTAATGCTGAAGGAACTGATGCTACTGACGCAGGCGAGGGTTGCCGACGGTCTTTGTGTTTCTACGGCACTTCGATGGTCAGTTCGCGCGCGAAGATGAAGTTGGGGCGTTTGCGACCTTTCATGTACTTGGCTGCGGTTTGCGAGAGCGAAGTGACGAGGATCGGGAGCGCAATCGTCGCGTCGCAGTTGACGTAGGCAGACATCGCACCGCGCGCGAGTTTGCCGTAGATGAGTGACTCGTCGCCAACCGTGCCGCCCGTGCGCCCGCCCGGATGCGGAGCGTCGGTCGAAATCTGAATCGCGTACTTGTGGCCGCGCGCAGGCGTCTTGACGATGTTGGTCGAAACCTCCATCTGGTGTAAGAAACTGCGCGACGTTCCGCCGCCCAAGTTTATTACGCCGGAGACGCGCGCACGCGCCGCCACCTGAGTGAGATCGAGCACGTCCTGAACGAGATCGAACTGAAAATTGTTCTTCTTCTCGAAGCGCGCGTTGGCGATGCCGATGCTGATGGAAGAGTCTGCGATGGTCGGGCAGAAGACCGGAACGCGCGCCTTGTAGGCCGACGTGAGCACGCCGTCGTCGGTCGCGATCTCGGCGAGTTCACGACCGAGTAAGTGCAAAAATTCGCGCGTCGAATAAGGGCGCGTCTGGTCTAGTTGATTGGTGAAGCCGCCGACCCATTCTTCGGCCTCGCGATACTCTTCCTCGCTCGCGAGCACGTCGAGCATACGACTGATCTGCGAGGCTTCGAGTTCGGCGTCCGTCATTTGCGGGTGCGCCTGATAGTGCTGGCGTCCGAGCGTCTCGTGCAGATCGTGGAAGAGCAAGTTGCCTGAGCAGACGAGCACGTCAACGAAGCGGTTCTTGATGACGTAGGCCAAAAGACGACGCATGCCAGCCGGAATGAGCGCGCCGGAAGCGGCGACGAAGATCGTCGTGTTGTCGCCGAGCATGTCGAGCCAGATGCGGTGCGCTTCGGCCAGTTGGCGCGCGCCGAAGCCCGTGCCTTCCATCTTCTCCAACAGCCCCGCCACCGAGCGGTCGCGATCCACCTGCACGGGGCGCGTCGGCACCGTCAGGTATTTCGAGGGGCGCGGTTTACGTTGAGTTACCATATTTTTTCAAGTGACGAGTGACAAGTGACAAGTGACGAGTTGAAGACAAGTTGTTTTAACTTGTCACTTGTCACTTGTCACTCGTCACTGTTTTATTGTCACTTCCTCTCTTTTCCATTAACTGCCAGATAGGTGTACGCGCCGACGCGGGATTCGTAGAACTCTGCGAGTTCAGCGCCTTCGGCCTCGGTCAGTTCGCCCTGTTTGATTCGCTGTGCGACTTGGCGTCGAAAGCTGTCGTGCAGTTGCCCCGGCTCGTAGCGCGCGCTCTCGACCGCTTCGCCGACGGTCGTGCCGCGCAAGACTTTCTTGATCAAATAACCGTCTTCGTCTATGTGTATGTGCGCCTCGTTCGGCGTGCCGAAGAGGTTGTGATTGTTGCCCATCACTTCCTGATACGCGCCGACGAGCATGAACGCGAGATAATACGGTTCGCCTTCGACGAGCGGGTGCAGTTCGAGCACCTGCTTTACGTCGTGGAGGTCAACGAACTTGTCAACGACGCCGTCCGAGTCGCAGGTGATATCGCAGAGCGTGGCGTAAGCGGTCGGCGGACGGTTCAGGCGATGAATCGGGACGATGGGAAACAACTGGTCGAGCGCCCAATGATCCGGCGCGGAGCGAAAGACGGAGAAGTTCGTCAGATACTTCGCGCGCGACAGACGCCTCAGTTCGTCAAATTCTTCGGAGACGTATTCAGCCTGCTGCGCATACTTGTCCGCGCGTTCGCACACGTCCCAGAAGAGCACTTCGCCTTTGGCGCGATCTTCTAACGAGATCAGACCGAGATTGAAGAGCGTAAACAACTCGTCTCGGTGTTCGAGCGCGTCGTGGTAATACTCTCGATAATTTTTGATGCTGATGCTCTGGCGCAAGTCGCCGAGTTCGGTGACGACTTGCGGATCGTCTGCGTCAATCTCAATCGGCGTGATGTCTTCGACGACCGTTTCCACTTCTTCCAAAACGTTCGTGACGAGGATCGAATGGTATGCAGAGAGATAGCGACCCGACTCTTGTATGACGGTCGGGTGCGGCACGTTCTCGTCGTCGCAGACCTGCTTGATCGTGTAGATCACGTCGTTGGCAAATTCCTGCGCGTTGTAGTTGGCGGAAGAGTCGAAGGCCGTCTTCGAGCCGTCGTAGTCAACGGCCATACCGCCGCCCACGTCGAGTAACTCAATCGGCACTTTCATCTGGTAAATCTTCGAGTAGACGCGCGCGGCCTCTTTCATCGCGTTCTTGATGCGCTTGATGTCTGTGAGTTGCGAGCCGATGTGGAAGTGCAGGAGGCGCAGCATCTCTATGCGACGCTCTTGCTGCAAGCGACGTATGACTTCGAGCATCTCGGTCGTCGTCAGACCGAACTTCGCAGCCTCGCCGCCGGACTTCTCCCAGCGCCCCGAACCTTTCGAATATAGTTTGACGCGAAGGCCGACGATGGGGAGGTTGCCTTCCTGCGCTTCCTCGAAGCGTTCGGCGAGGCGCAGGATGTGGTCGAGTTCGCTCATCTTCTCGATGACGATGACGACGCGTTTTCCCGCGCGTGCGGCTATGAAGGCCAGTTCGATAAACTCCTCGTCCTTGAAACCGTTCAGGACGAGCAAACTGTCGGACGGTTGTTCGAGGCCGATGGCGGCGTAGAGTTCGGCCTTCGATCCGGCTTCGAGCCCGAAGTCGTAGCGCGCGCCCTCTTTCAAATACTCTTCGACGACGGCGCGCTGCTGGTTGACCTTCATAGGGTAGACGCACATGTGCGTGCCCTGATAATCGAACTCGCGTATGGCGTTGCGGAAAGCGCGTTGGAGTTTTCTGACTTGCGCGGTGACGAGTTGGGGGAAGCGCAGGAGGACGGGCGTAGAGATGCCGCGTCGCTTTAGGTCGTCAATAATCTCTTTGAGGTCGGCGGAGGATTTGGTGTCCGTGTCCGAAGGGTGAACGATGAGGTTGCCTTTGCGGTTGATCCCGAAGTAACCGGCTCCCCAGTTTTCGATGCCGTAGGTTTCGAGTGTCTGTTCAATAGCCGTGGTCAACTTCCGGTCTCCTGCCTCCCTTGTGTTCGTGTTGGGGCATCAAATGCGCGCCTTTTTGCCTCGCGCGCCGTCTCTCTGTTGGGACTTTCATGGTTGGAAAACTTAGAGTCGCAGAGTAACAGAAAAACGAAAGCCGGACAATAACTATTTTTGGCGCAAAAACGCACAGAAGCGCGCTTAAACGTTCGCCCCAGAAAGGTTTAGAAGACCCTGCGCGGCGCTGTTGAAAACCGTGCCACAAAGTTTCTCGCGTGAAACCTTGACACGCGCGCGCCGGTCTCTATAATGCGGACTTTTTTAGGCGTCGCTCGCTAAGCTGTAACATGACGCACGCATTGAAGCATTTGCCGAACCTTTCAACAGTAGTCGCCCGCACATTCCGCAGCACGACGGCGGCCTGTAACCTCCACACTCCCTATACAACTCAGGAGACAACATGAACGCAAAAACGGCCTTGAAGTATGCCGAAGACCAGGGGGCAAAATTCCTCTCCGTCAGATTCACAGACCTCGTCGGTGCCTGGCACCACTTAACCTACCCCATCCACGAACTCGACGAAGGCTCGTTTGAGGATGGCTTCGGTTTCGACGCTTCGAGTTTGCGCGGCTGGGCTTCCATACACGAATCCGACATGCTGCTCGTGCCCGACCCTGTGCGCATGTGGATGGACCCGTTCGCGGAAGAGCCGACGCTCTGCCTCATCTGCAACGCCGTTGACCCGATCACGAAAGAAGGCTACGGGTTGGACCCGCGCTCCGTCGCGCAGCGCGCCGAGAGCTATCTGCGTTTCACTGGCTTGGCCGACACAGTTTACTTCGGCCCCGAAGCAGAGTTCTTCGTCTTCGATTCGGTACGCTACAACAACGACCAGTTCTCCGCCGGTTACACACTCGAATCCGACGAAGGCCACTGGGCATCTGGTCGCGCTTCGGACGACTCGAACGGCCCCAATCTCGGCTATCGCATTCGCCCCAAAGAGGGCTACGTCCCCGTTCCGCCCACAGACACCTTGAGCGATCTGCGTTCCGAGATCAGTCTGACTCTGGAGCGTTGCGGCATCACGGTCGAGTGTCATCACCACGAAGTCGCCACCGCCGGACAATGCGAAATTGATTTCCGCTACGCGACGATGTTGGGGACGGCTGACAACTTGCAAATCTTCAAGTACGTCGTGCGCAACACGGCCTACCAGTACGGCAAGACGGCGACCTTCATGCCGAAGCCTCTCTACGGCGACAACGGTTCGGGCATGCACTGCCACCAAAGTTTATGGAAGGGCGAGAAGCCTCTGTTTGCGGGCGACGGCTACGCGGGACTTTCAGAGATGGCGCGCTTCTACATCGGCGGGCTACTCAAGCACGCGGCGGCGGTCGTCGCCTTCGCCGCGCCGACGACGAACAGCTACAAGCGACTCGTCCCCGGCTTTGAAGCTCCCGTCAATCTCGCCTACTCGGCGCGCAATCGTTCGGCGGCGATACGCATCCCGATGTTCTCTACGAATCCGAAGTTGAAGCGCTTGGAGTTTCGTCCGCCCGATCCTTCGTGCAACCCGTACCTCGCCTTTTCGGCGATGCTCCTCGCCGGACTCGACGGCATACAGAACCGCATCGATCCGGGCGAACCGCTCGACAAGGACATCTACGATCTCTCGCCCGAACAACTCAAAGACGTGCCGAGTCTTCCCGGCTCGCTCGACGAATCTTTGAGCGCGCTCGAAGCCGATCACGACTTCCTGCTCAAAGGCGACGTGTTCACGCCCCAACTCATTGATCGCTGGATCACATACAAACGCGACAACGAGATCACGCGCCTGCGCATGCGCCCGCACCCGTTGGAGTTCTCGATGTACTACGACATCTAAAGCTGTCCGTTGTCAGTAGTCAGTTGTCCGTTGTTTAGTGACCATCACACAAGTTGCTAAAGATTAGGATTGAACAACTGACTACTGACAACGGACAACGGACAGCTTTCCGTTCTGCGTTTACGGGCGACATCTGATACTGTGTCGGTTAAACGTTCCGGCGAACACGGAACACCCGACAGTTTTAAGGAGTCAGATTATGAGCGAAGAGATGCGCGAAGAAGTTGTCCAAACTAAACCGGCGAAGTCGAGTAATGTGCTTCAGCGCATCGGCCTCTATGCGGCGCTGATGCTCATCGCATTCCTCGTCGGCTTCGTCCCGATGTGGCTCAAGGCGCGCGAGAGCGGCAATCAACTCGCGGAGACTGTGCGCACGCTCAGCCTCGCGAAACTACAGAACAACATCGCCTCGGCGGCGCTCGACGCGCGCAAAGGCGACTACGAACCGGCGCGACAGGCGGCCAGCCAGTTTTATACTTCCTTACAAGCTGACATAGACAAAGGCGACGATTCGCCTCTCACAGCCGCGCAGAGACAATCAGCGCAAGCGTTGTTTGCGGGACGCGACGAGATCATCACGCTGCTTGCGCGCAGCGACCCCGCCGCCGCTGATCGTCTACTGGACGTTTACGCGGCGTATCGCAAACTCATAAGCGGTTGACGCAACTCTTCGCACGCGCACGTCCTCGTCGCGGCGAGTAACTTCCCCACATCCCGCTACTCTTATTTTCCGATGGCGAACAGGTGGTGTTGCGTCCGCACGAACATCTGCCCCGCAGAGATCGCGGGAGTCGCCATCAATAGTTCGCCCATCGGGTTGCGCGCGACAAGTTCATACTTCGCGCCCGCACGCACGACGAACATCTCGCCGTCTTCGCTCGGCAAATAAATCAGCCCGTCTGCGGCAACAGGCGATGCGCTGAAGCCGCCGCCTTGATGCGGGAGGCGTTCGCGATAAATTTCCGCGCCCGTACGCAGATCGTAGCAATCGAAGACGCCCTGATTCGAGAGCACGTAGAGGTGTCCGCGATAGATGAGCGGCGTCGGCATGTAAGAGCCGCGCCCCTGTTTGCTCCACGCGACGGACTTGTTCGACGATTCACCTTTCGCCAGAGTGATGTCGCCCGACGCGCCCGCGCGTATGACGAAGATCGGCGCTTCCGGCCTGCGCCCGCTGGCGACGACGATCAAGTCGCCGGAGAAGACGGGCGTCGGCGCGGTGATCTTTGAACTGCCGCCGAGTCGCCAGAGTTCCTTGCCCGTCGCTGCGTCGTAGCCGCGTATGAAGTTGGAAGCGTTGGTGACGATCTCGGTTCTGCCCGCGCCGTTGTAGACGGTCGGCGTGCCCCACGAAGGGAGTTCTTCGCGCGCAGTCTTCCAGATGGTCTTGCCGGTTTTGATGTCGGACGCGAGCAGAAACGATCCAGTCTGCGTGTCGCACTGAACAATGACCGAGTCCTTGTAGATGATCGGCGAACTGGCCGTGCCCCATTCGTAACTGGGAATGTCATACGCGCCCGCGTTCAGGACGCCGAGGTCTTTCTTCCAAAGCTGGCGACCGCGCATGTCGAACGCGTACAAACCCTGCGAGCCGAAGAAGGCGACGACGTAGCGCCCGTCGGTCGCCGGAGTTGCGTTCGCGTAAGTAGCCTTGACGTGTCGTTTCTCGCGCGGCACGCCTTCGTAAGCCGTGCGCTCCCAGAGAATTTTTCCGCTCTTACGATCTATCGCGTAGACCTTCCACTGTTGACTCGAAGTGTCGTCCGAAGCATCGCCGTCGCCGTAGAGTCCGTGTCGAAAAGTGCCGTCGCCGCGTGTACTGCTGACGGCGGTGGTGACGAAGACGCGCTCACCCCAGACGACCGGACTCGAATGCGCCAGCCCCGGAATCCTCGTCTTCCATTTAACGTTCAAGCCTTTCGCCGCGTCCCAACTTTGAGGAAGGTTCTGGCCGTCGGCTGCGACGCCCGAAGCGTTCCGCCCGCGAAACGAAGGCCATTGCTCATCTGCGGTACGCGTCTGCCCCGAAAGACTCGACGCACACAGAAGACCCACGATCAGACACAGCGTTAATTTCATCTTCATAGTCGGCTCTCCTCAATAACGCGCCGACAGAGCAGCACGCATCGCACAATAGACCAGCGCAAAAGTTCGTCTCAATTGTCGGTCGCCGCTCTGCCCTTCAAATAGTAGTGCCACAACAGACGCGCGGCCACAGCCCTCCAAGGCCGCCACGCTTCGGCCAAGGCGTCGAGTTCGCGCGTAGTTGGACGCGACGCGAGACGTTTCACTTGTTGCGCCGCGACGGCCAGAGCCAAATCTCCCGCAGGCCACGCGTCCGGCCTACGCAGCGCACGCAACAAATAAATATCTGCCGTCCAAGCCCCGATACCTTTCACCTTCAACAACTCTGTCTTAACTTCCGCGTCCGTCCGCCCGCCAAACGCTTCGAGGTCGAGTTCGCCGCTCGTGATCGCGCGAGCCAGATTTCTGCCGTAAGCGGTCTTCTGCCAGCTAAAGCCCGCGCGCTTGAGTTCATCGTCGTCGAGCGTGAGGAAACGTTCGGGCGTGAGCGGCGCGGCGAGCGCAAGCAAACGCGCGAACGCAGCTTTGGCCGACGCGAGCGAAATTTGCTGTTCGAGGATAATCAGGATGAGCGTCGCAAAGCCCTGCTCACGAAACCACTCAGGCGGCGTGCCGAACTCCGCGAGCACGCGCCCAAGGTCTTCATCGCGCGCGGCCAGATATCGCAACCCCTCTGCGTAAGACTTCGCGTCTAAAATTTCCGGCTTAAGTTTACGGCGCAGCGCGTCAACCTTTCCGCAAAAGAAATCCACACGTCGTCCACATCGGTTTTTGTGTCAACGACCGTCTAAACCTCCGGCACATCTTCATTCGTCGCTCATACTTTCGCACTCTTGTAATGTGGCCTGCGCGCTTTTAACACGCGCAGGTTGGCGTAGCACGGTAAAAATATCAATTGCGCGACGTGCATAGGGCAGAGCCTCTTGTGGTTTATTCTGCCTGAGCAATGCTTCGGCTAGTATGTCGCAATTTATGCCTATCAATTCAAGCCGTCCTAATGCTTCCGATATTGCTAATGACTCACGCGCTAACTCTTCGGCGGCAGGCCAGTCCTGACGGGCAATGGCGATCCTGGTCGAATTGCATGTATAACTCGCGATACCTTCTTGGTCGTTTATTTTCTTCGCGATCCGCAATGCTTCGCGATAGTCACGTTCAGCAGAGGCATAATCCCCAGAAGCCATTTCAGCACTTGCAAGGCTATTCAATCCTCTTCCCACACTAATACTCTCCGGCGCATGAAGGCGCAGTAATTCTAAGGCTTCTTTGAAAGCTGCTATTGCGGCAGGATAGTTTCTCTCCAATTTATGTCCAGTGCCGCGAAGCCAAGTAGCCCGTGCTTTCTCTCCAGTTCCCATATTTGCTTCTTGCCAATACGCTTCGCACCGAGCAGCGCAGGCCAACACAAGTACAGCCTGTCCGCGCAAGTGGTACACATATCCAGCCATCCATGCCCGCCAGCCAGCCATATTAAAATCATTTGCGCTTAACGCCCTCTCCTCAGCTTGCAGACTAAGAGAGAGCAAGCCATCCCACCGTCCAGAAAACTCTAGAAAGAGATTGAGTGCCCTACACACACTCTGAAGCCTGGCATTATCCCCTTGCAGGAAAAGCGGCAGCGCGGGGGCTATCGTCGGCCACTCAGCTTCCAGCGTAGGGAATTGATCAAAGTTTTCGTGGCCGTTCTCCATCACCAGCGCATAGGCGCGAGCGGCCAGACGGTTGCCGGTATGGGCTACGGCTTCGGGGCGTTTGCGGCGCAAAAAGGTGGCTGCCAACGGCGGGAGGAAAAACGTCTGAGCCACCTCGTCGCTCACGAGCAGGGCGCGGTCGGCTAAATCTTCCAGCGCGGTTTGCGCGGCGAGATGTTTCAGCCCGGATAGTTCCGCGATCCATTCAATCTTGGCCGGTTGGGTGAAGTGCGTTAGTGCAGCGAGCACCGCCGTCTCGCTTGCGGTGAAGGTGTTGAGCAGGTCGCCGAAGATAAATTCCAGCGGGTCGTTGTCCTGCGGCGCGGCTTCCATGAAGGCGCAAGCCTCGGCGATGGTGCGGCAATTGCTGCCCGCGCGCCCCAGTTGCCCCGCCACCCACTTGATGATGAGCGGGTTGCCGCCGCTCGTCTCGTACAACTCCTGACGTTCTTTGTTGTCGGCGCGCGACAGGTGGCTGTTGGTCTTTGCCAACTCGTTGATCAAATCGAGTGCGTCTTTAAGCGCGAGGCGGTCGAGGCGGATGATGCGTGCGTCAATGTCGGTGCGGCGGCGGCTGGTGACAATCGCTTTGCATGTACCCGGCAGGCGGCTGAGGAATTGATAGAGGCGAACGCGCTCCTTCTCGTCGAAGGTTTCGACGTTGTCTATGACGATGAGGGCTTGCTTCTTATCCGTCAGGACGCGACGCACGGTGTTAGCGCGCTCGTCGGGGGGCGTGCGCGCGATGTCCTCTTCGCCCAGTTCGCGCGCTAACTCGGAGAGCAGGGACATGAAGTTGGGGAGCATGAAGTCTTGCAAGGGCTGTTCGCCCGCCGGAGTCAACTCGCGTCCCTTGGCCGACAAGAAAATCTTGAGCGGGAAGTGTCCGACGGGGGCGATGTGTCCGGCGCGGATGGCGAGCGCGGTCTTGCCCATGCCGCCGGGGCCGTCAATCAGCACGCCCCAACTGCGCGACTCCGGCGCGAGCGCGTCCTTGATGATCGCCAACTCTTTTTCGCGCCCGAAGAAGTAAGGCTGCGTAGGCAAACTGGAACGGTTATCACGGCTCGCCGTTGCCGCCTCGCCCGTTGGTGGCGCGACGGGCAGCAAGTCTCTCATCGGCGAGACGTGCGTGTGATGTTCGGCCTCCGTCTTGAGCGACGCTTGCAGGAGTGCGTGCAAGACGAAGCTGGCGGCGTTATGGGCGGCTAATTTCTGGCGCTCATCCTTATCTTTATCTTTGTCACCATCGCCCCAATCGCAGATGGCCTTAACCAGAATCCAGTCAACTTTACTGTCATGGCAGGCCACGTAAAGCCCTGCCCCTTCCATCTCGCCGCCGATGGCTTCCTGCTCGAAGGAGAGCAGTTGCTGGCGAAAGTCCAGATTGTCCGCCAATTTCTCGCCGGAAAGGATGAGGCCGACGCGCACCTTCGCCTTCGACGCGTCCCAGTGTTGCGGTTGCGCTGCGACTTTGAAGCAACTCAACAACCGCGCTGAGGCGTGTGGGCGATCGCCGCGCGGAACGATTTCGAGTTTGCCTTCTCTACTCGTGCCGACGCGCTGGAGATCGTAGAGCCGGAGTTGCTTTGAAATTAGAATGTCGCCGATGGATTGCTTCTCCGCGTTGATGCCGAAGGCGATACCCACCATGATGACCGCCGAAGGTGAAAGCGCGTCGATGCCTTTCTGCACGGTCTGTTGAGACGCGCCTTGCCCGACCGACCCCATCTCTGATTGCGCTATAAACACCCGCGCGCCGTTTACGAGGCCGAGGTCTTGGTACATCCTATCGCCTATGAACTGCGGCTGAGGAGCATAACCTGTCGCCGCTTGGAAGGTTTCAACAACCGCTTTGCTCTCAACTTCAGTAACGGTGACGATCAAAACGTCTGCCTGTGGATTCATCTTAGACATCTTTGTTCCACTACGCTGTGAGTAGTTATGTACGGAGGCCGCCCGGCTATGTTAAATAGTAGAAGCGCTGCCCTTGAACAGTAGCGATGAGATTATATCGCAGACTCCATATCCGCGCTCCGTTGATGAGCCATTAACGTAGTGCTGCGCGTACGATTGAGCAACGCGCCGCGCTTCGCGTTACAATCGTGTCGCTTTGTTGAAGGCTGACGAAAAGATCGAAGCGCTCGTGCGCGACTTGCCGGACGCGGAGGCCGCGCGCGCGTTTTATGAACGCCTCGCGGCGGAACATGAGCGCGCGGCGCAGAGACTCGCGCGCGACGAGGGGTTGCTGTCCGATGCGCTCGCGCTCGCGGCGTGGAGTCCGCTCCTTGCGACGACGCTCGCGCAGAATCCTGATTACTTGAACTGGCTCGCGCGCGAACGCGCAGACACGCACGTCAGGACGACGGAGGAGTTGAGTGAGTCGCTCGCGCGTTTCGCTCTGACGCATTCGCAGGTCGAGCCGCAAGTCGTGCTCGCGCGTTTCCGTCGGCGCGAACTCCTGCGCATTTATCTGCACGACGTGCGCCGCACAAACTCGATTGTCGAGACGACGGAAGAACTATCGAATCTCGCCGACACCATACTCGCCTACGCGCTCAATCTCGCGCGGCAGGAGTTGGACAATCGCTACGGCGCGCCGCTCTGCACGGACGAGCGCGGGCGCAAGACGACCGCAAGTTTCTGTGTCGTCGCGCTCGGCAAACTCGGCTCGCGCGAACTCAACTACGCTTCCGACATAGACCTGCTCTTTCTCTATTCCGACGACGGCGAAACTTCCGGCGCGGGCGAACGCAATGCTACGACCAACCGCGAATACTTCAATCGCCTCGCCGAACGCACGACGCGCTTCGTCGGCCAGCAGACGGGCGAGGGCGCGGCCTACCGCGTGGACTTGCGCCTGCGCCCGCACGGACGCGACGGCGCGCTCTCCTGTTCGCTCGCCGAAGCTCTGCGTTATTACCGCACGAGCGCGCAGGCATGGGAACTGCAAACGCTCATACGCTCGCGCGCCGCCGCCGGAACTGCCTCGCTCTACGCGCGCTTTGCGGAAGCGGTGCGTGCGCGCGTCTACACGCACGCGGCAACGGTCGAAGCCGCGCTCTCGAACGTGCGCCTCGCCAAGCAGAAGATTGACCGCCAGCACACAGACCACTCGCGCGGCTTCAACGTCAAACTCGGTCGCGGCGGCATACGCGAGATCGAGTTCATCGCGCAGGCGCTCCAACTCGCGCACGGCGCGGCGGACACCTGGCTCCACGCGCCGCACACGCTCATCAGCCTCGGACGCCTCGCCGACCGCCGCCTCATCACAGAGCGCGAGCGCACCGAACTCTCCGACGCCTACGCCTTCCTCCGCACGCTCGAACACCGCCTGCAAATGGAGCACGGCTTACAGACACACTCCGTCCCCGACGAAGAAGCGCGCCGCACGCTCGTCGCACGCCGCATGAATTTCACAGACACGGACGCGCTCGACTCGTTCAACCGCGCGCTCCGGTTGCACACCGCGCGCGTGTGCGCCGCTTACGAACGCGTCTTCGGCGAGACGCGCGACGACGACGCGCCACTCACGGAGACGGCTCGCGCGGATGCCGCGACGAGTAATGTTGCGACGGGCGACGTGCCGGACGCCGATGCATCAATGAACAGCGTGGCGATGAACGACGCCACGACGAACGACGCTGCGACGAACAACGCCGCGACCGAGAATGCGCACGTCGCCGTCGAATCAAACGCTGCTCTTGAAACGGATGCCGACGTTGACGCGGACACCGCAAAGGCTGTTCAAGCGACGCAGCGCGCCGCGCCGTTTCGCGAACCGCGTCTTGAAATCGTGTCGGGCGCGCACGCTGATGCCGCCGCGACGCTCTCTGCCGCGCAGGTCTTCGCGCCCCGACTCATTCCCGACAGCAGCCATGTCAACATCCACGCGCGCGAGACTGAGGCCGCCGAGATCAAGCGAGTCGCGCGTCTCCTGCACGAAGCGGCGCGCGACTCGCTCAACGCGCGACGCGCACTATCTTACGTCGCGCGCGTCGCCGCCTCGCTCGACAAGTCAAGCACGGGCGTCGAACTCTCGGAGGAAAGTTTGCGCGCTCTCGCACGCCTCTGCGGCGCGTCGGAGTTCTTCGGCGAGATGATCGCAAGCAATCCCGCTTTGATCCCCGCGCTCACGACGAGTGTGGACGCGGTGCGCGAGCGCGACTATCGTGCGCTCTTGCGCCGCGAGATTGACGGCGAGCGAAGTTTTCGCGCGGAGTTGATCGCGCTGCGTCGTACGTGGTCGCAACTTCTAGTCGAGACGGGCGCGCGCGACGTTTCAGGCGAACTCGCGCACGCCGAGTCGAACCGCCTGCAAACCGAACTCGCCGCAGCGAGCATCAACGCCGCTTACTTCATCGCGCGGCGCGAGATGGCGCGGCGCTACGGGAATCTCGCGGCGGGGCCGCGCCTCTCCGTGCTCGGACTTGGACGGCTCGCGAGCGGCGGCATGGATTACGGCTCCGATCTCGATCTCGTCATCATCTACGACGCGCAAGTGCCTTCGCCCGTCAGCACGCTCACGCGGGACGAGGCTTACACGCGGCTCGTCGAGTTGATGGTCGCCGCGCTGTCGAGTCTGACGCGCGCGGGCTATCTCTACCGCGTCGATTTGCGCCTGCGCCCCGACGGGCGAAACGGCGCGCTCGTACGCAGCGACGAATCGTTCGTCGAATATCTAAAGACGCGCACGAGCATCTGGGAGTGGCTGGCTTACGTGAAGCTGCGCGCCGTCGGCGGCGACCTCGAACTGGGGCGCGCGACCGAAGCAGAGGCGCGGCGCGCGATCCACGAAGCGGCGCGAGGATGTGATGCGGAAGAGTTGCGGCGCGAGACGCGGCGTGTGCGCGAGCGTCTGGAACGCGAGCGCGTCGGCGTCGGGCGAAACACTGCGCCGCGCGACGTTGACATCAAATTTGGCGCGGGCGGAATGCTCGACGTGTACTTCGCCGTGCGCTACCTGCAACTGCGCGACGACGTGCAGGACGTTGGCGCGGATCGTTCGACGCACACGACGCTCGCGCGCCTGCGGGACGCCGGATCGCTCGACGCTGAAACCCACCGGACACTCGCCGAAGGCTACTCCACCCTGCGCCGCCTCGATCATCACCTGCGCCTCATCGCGGGTCGTTCATCGCGCCTGCCCGCCGCCACAGACCACGCCCTGCTGCGCGACCTCGCGCTTGCTGCCAACTACGAATCAGCCGCCGCGCTCATGCATGAACTCGCCGAACAAATGTCTGCCATCCGCGCGGCTTACGACAAGATCACGGCGGCGGGCGGTGCGGCATAAAAATTTCAACGCTGCTGGCTTATAGTGAGATGCGATTGAGTGTGACTAAGAGAAAGACTCACCGCAGAGACGCAGAGAGCGCAGAGGGGGCGCAGAGAAGAACAATGTCTTTCTCTGCGCCCCATCTGCGCTCTCTGCGTCTCTGCGGTGAATGCCTTTGTTCTTCACGCATCGCGCCGCGCGCCTCCCGTCTCTTCGTGCCAGCAGCGCACGCACCAGAGATGCCGCGCGGTGCGTTCCGCGAGTGAATAACTGGCGGACGCGGGCAGGCGGCGCACCACTTCGCGCTGCTCTTCGTCGAGTTCGCTCCACGCGCGCAACCGCGCGGCAGCACAACGCGGGCAACGTCCTTCGCGTAGTTCATCGGTCAAGTTGTCGTTCATGGCTTCAACGTCCGGCAGATCGTTCGAGAGTCGAACTTTTATTTGAGTGTCGAGACTGTGACAGGGTAATATCGTCGCCGTCTTTATCAAACTCTCGAAAAATAGAAAGCTGCCTGACGAATGCTCCAGAACAGTCGCTCCTCTTCGTGCGCTCTCTTTCTGCTCGCCGCGCTTTTCGTCCTCTCCCTCAACTCGAATGCACAGGCGCAGCGCGACGATTCGCGTTTCGACTTCTACGCGCGCGGCCCCTATCGCGAGCAAGTGCCGCGCCCGCAGACCGTGACGCGCTTCGACGTGGGCGACTTTCACACGAACTACGCGACGATGGAACGCGTCATCGAACGCATCGCCGCCGCCGCGCCCGACCGCGTGCGCATCACGGACATCGGCGAGACGAACGAGCATCGCATGATGCACCTGCTCATCATCTCCTCGCCGGATAACTTGTCGCGCATTGATGCGATCAAACAAACAATCGCGCGGCTCGCCGACCCGCGCACGACGAACGAGGGAGAGGCCGCGCGCATCGCCTCGACGATGCCGCTCATCTCTTTTATGAGCTACACGATTCACGGCAACGAGTCGGCGTCGTTCGAGGCGATGATGCAGGTCGTCTATCAACTCGCCGCGTCGAACGAGCAGGCGACGCTCGACATACTGAAAAACACGGTCGTCCTCGTCAACGTCTGCTCGAACCCCGACGGCCACGAGCGTTTCGTCACCTGGTACAACTCGTTCGGCACGGGCAACGCAGACCCGCTCGCGGGCGAGCACCGCGAGCCCTGGTCAGTTTGGGGACGCGCCAATCATTATCGCTTCGATCTCAACCGCGACAATCTCGCCGCCACGCAGATCGAGACGCGCAACTTGCAGCGCGCTTACCTCGACTGGAATCCGCAACTCTTCGTTGATCATCACGGCCAGCCCTCGCAGTATTTCTTCCCGCCCGCCGCGCTCCCCGTCAATCCGAACCTGCCGCCCGCGCAGACCGCGCGCTGGCTGACGGAGTTTGGCCGCGCCAACGCCGCGCAGTTCGACGCGCACAACTGGGATTACTACGTGCGCGACGTATACGACCTGTTCTATCCCGGCTACTGGGATTCGTGGCCTTCGCTGCAAGGCGCGACGGGCATGACTTACGAGACGGACGGCGGCGGGACGAAAGGCTACGCTTGGCGGCGCGACGACGACACCATCGTGACGCTTCGTTCGGGCATTGCCAAGCACTTCATCGCCTCGATGACGACGCTTGAAGTGGCGGCGCGCAATCGCGAAGCGCGGCTCAAGGATTTCTACGAGTTCAAGCGCAGCGCAATTGAAGAGGGACGAAGCGATGGGATGCGGCGCATCGTGATCGTGCCAGGGCGCGATCCGGCACGCGCGGCGGATTTGGTCGACGTGCTCTTGCGCGCCGGAGTTGAAGTCGGCATGTCGAGCGATCAGTTTCGTTCGACAAACGCGCACTCATATCTGGGCGGGGCTGGCACATCGGCGGCGAGCGCGCGCACGTTTCCCGCAGGCTCATACATTGTCGAACTCGCGCAGCCGCAGAAGCGTCTCGCCAAAGCGCTGCTCGAACCGAACACGGAACAAGACGCGGCCTTCATGCGCGATCAACTCGCGCGCTTTGCGCGCAACCAGCGGCGTGGGCAGGACGCGGCGAAGGAGGAGTACGGTTTTTACGACGTGACGGCGTGGTCTCTGCCGCTCGTCTTCGGCGTCGAAGCCTACTGGACGGGCGACGCCGCAGCGGTCGCATCAACGCAACTTCGCCCCGAGACTTCCGCGACGGAGACGACAGCCGACGCCTTGCGCGCCTCCGGCGAGAGATTGCTCTCGCGCCGCATGGGCGTCTCTGGCCGCGCCTCTGTCGCCTACATCATTCCTTACGAGACGAACGGCGCGGCGTCGCTCGCGTATCGTTTGCTTCGCGAAAACTACAAGCTCGCCGTCGCCACGCGCACGCTCACGGCGGGCGGGCGCGATTGGCCGCGCGGCACAATCGTCGTGCGCGTCTCGCGCAATCCGGACGCGTTGCACGAAGCCATCGCGCGGCTAGCGCGCGAGTCGGGCGTCGAAGTCACCGCCGTCAATTCCGGTTTCACGGAGACGGGCGACACGAGCATCGGCTCGGAGAACGTTTTGTCGCTCAAGCGACCGCGCATCATCGTCGTCGCAGACGATCCCGTCAGCCAGACGAGCTACGGCGCGATGTGGTGGACGTTCGACCGCTACGGCGTTGACTTCACGCCGATGACGATTGCAAATCTGCGCCGCGCGAATCTCGACCAGTACAACGTCATCATCATGCCCGACGGCTCTGCGGGCGGTTACATGAGCGCGCTCGGCGCGTCGGGCGTCGGGACGCTGCGCGCGTGGGTGCAGCGCGGCGGCACGCTTGTCTGCGTCAAAGGCGCGGCGGTCTTCGCTGCGTTGAAGGACGTGAATCTGACTTCCTCGCGCCTCGTCGGCAGCGATGACGACGAGCAGCGCGATCAGAAAACGCCCGACGACGCGGAAGCCGCCCGGACGCCCACGCCAAGCCCCACGCCCGCCACGCCCGAAGCCGCAAACGCGCGCGAGCAGACAGCGACGGCGCGCAACCGCCGTCAGGCGACGCAGACCGCAACGGAGCAGCAGCGCGACGCGCAAGACCGCAGCGAGAAACTCGAAGGCGCGCCGCCCGATTTGCCGCCCATCGCGTCGCCCTCGTCGCGCCCGGGTCGCGTGCCCGAAGCCGTGCCCGGCGCGATCTTCCGCGCCACAGTTGATCGCTCGACGCCCCTGACCTACGGCTACGAAGACCCCACGCTCGCCGTCCTGATCGACTCGGCCTACTTTTTCCGCCCGTCGAAAGAGGGCACGAACGCCGTCGTCTTCACGGGCGAGGCGAATCAGCCTTTGCGCATCGCGGGTTTCGTCTGGCCGAACAACACGGAGCGACTCTTGCGCGGCACGGCGCACGTCATCGAAGAACCGACGGGGCGCGGCCACGTCGTACTCTTCGCAGAAGACCCTAACTATCGCGGCTTCTGGCGCGCGACGACGCGCCTGTTCTTCAATTCGTTTCTCTTCCAACCAACATTTTAGAAAAAAGTGACAAGTGACAGGTGACAAGTGACGAGTTAAAAACGTATTCTTGATGTGGCGAGTTAAAGTTTTCGTTTTAACTCGTCACTTGTCACCTGTCACTTGTCACTAGGAGTTAACGTGTTTCAGATCAAAGCGGCTTTTGAAGATAAACTTGAGATCAAGACGACGATTGAGCGCGCGCGCGCCTTCTTCGGCGACGTGAGCAATTTCGTGAACTTGATGCCGGGCGTGGAGAGCATACGCGAGGAGGCCGGAGGCGTGGTGCGCTGGCTCATTCGCGCGGAGATTCCGGTCATCGGCGCGATGCGGCAGGCGTTCGCCGTCGAGCAGACGCTCGATCAACCGCAGCGTCTCGAATGGTCGCCCGCCGCGCAGGAGCGCAGCAACTTCCTGCGCTACGCCGCGCAATTCGAGGAGCAGGGAACGCGCGTCCTCGTGCGCATTGTGCAGCGCGTAGAGTTGCGTCGCCAGAAAGCCACGGAGCTACACATGCTCGCCGGACTCGTCGGCGAAAACCGCCTCAGCGCCGAGATGCAAAAGGGCGTCAGCGAGATGATGCGCACATTCCTCCAACGCGCACGCACCCAATTGGAACAATAGTCCGTTGTCAGTTGTCCGTAGTCAGTTGTCGGTTGCATGTGCCTTTTCAGGCGAGTTGCTAAAGACGGAGTTGATCAACTAACGACAGACAAAGGACAAGGGACTACTGACAACTGACAACTAACAGCCTTTCCGACAACCTGCCGCCCGCCTTCCGCGATTTATCTTCTTGCACGGAAACAGATTATCAAGTAATCTGAAAGTGGTTGACCTCCCCTTCAGGGGACTTGCCCACATCTCTTCCGGTCAACTTCCTCAACAAGTGCGACAGTCCTTCAGTTCATAGTTTCTCGCGGCAGTCTTTTTGCGTGCGTGTGCCGCGCGCCTCCCGACATTTATGAAACCACTCCTCCCCGCCTTCGACCTCGCCGTCTTCCAAAGGCTGTACGAGGCGCACGCGGATCAAACGCGCGACCAGAACGGCTACGCCGAAGCGCAGCGCACGCTGCTCACCGTAATGGGCAATTTGCCCGGCATGGCCTACTGCTGCCGCAACGACAAAGACTGGACGATGCTCTTCGTAAGCGAAGGCTGTCTGGAACTCACTGGCTACGCGCCCGCCGATCTGGTCGGCAACCGAAAAGTCTCCTACGCCAGTTTGATTCACCCCGACGACCGGCCAAAGCTGTGGGACGAGGTGCAGGCCGCGCTCGCAGAGCGAAGGCGTTTTCGCTTTGTCTATCGCTTGCTGACGGACGCGCCGAAGGGCGAGAAGTGGGTCTGGGAGCAAGGGCACGGGATATTTTCGCCCGACGGCGAACTGCTCGCCATAGAGGGTTTTGCCACAGACATCACAGACCGCGTGCAGTCGGAAGAGGCTCTGCGCGAGGCCGAGTTGAAGTATCGCTCGATCTTCGAGCAGGCCGTTCATGGCATTTATCGTTCGACGCCCGACGGGCGTTTTCTCGCCGCCAACCCCGCGATGGCGCGCATGCTCGGCTACTCGTTACCCGAAGAGTTGATCGCCGATTGCACGGACATCGCGCGCGATTTTTACGCAGACCCCGAAACGCGCGCACGCCTGCAAAATCTGCTCGCCGCGCACGGCAAGGTGCAGGGCTTCGAGGCGCGCGTCCTGTGTCGCGACCGCAGCGTCATCTGGATGCGCGAGAACATCTACGCCGTCAGCGACCAGTCGGGCGCGCTTCTCTACTACGAAGGGAGCGTCGAAGACATCACCGCGCGCAAACGCGCCGAAGAGATGCTCGCGCGCTCCGAAGAACAGTATCGCGTCCTCTTCGAGAGCAACCCGAACCCGATGTGGGTCTACGACGCAGACACCTACGATTATCTCGCCGTCAACGAAGCGGCGGTCAGGCACTACGGCTACACGCGCGAGGAATTCTTGCGCATGAACATCTTCGACGTGCGCCCCGCTGAAAACATTCCGGCGGTGATCAAAAACATCGCCTCGATGCCCGCCGAACACCGTTACGCGGGCGAGTGGGAGCATCGCAAGAAGGACGGCACGCAGATTTTTGTAGATATCAGTTCACAAAAAATAGACTTCGGCGGGCGCGCGGCTCGGCTCGTGCTTATCAACGACGTGACCGAACGCAAACATGCCGAAGCGGCGCTGCGCGATTCGGAGGAACGCTACCGCGAGTTGTTCGAGAACGCCAACGACGTGATCTACACGACGGACTTGGAGGGGCGCTACCTCTCCGTCAACCGCGTGGTCGAGAAAGTTTCCGGCTACACCTGCGCGGAAGTTCGCGAGATGAACTTCGAGCAGTTGATCGCGCCGGAATACCTGGAACTATCGCGGCAGATGATGGCGCGCAAACTCGCGGGCGACGAGGCCACCACCTTTTATGAAAGCGAGATCATCGCCAAGAGCGGCGAGCGCGTGCTTTTAGAAGTGAGTTCGCAGTTGATCTACGACGAGGGCGTGCCCGTCGGCGTGCAGGGCATCGCGCGCGACATCACCATGCGCAAGCGTGCAGAACGCGCGCTGCGCGAATCCGAAGAACGTTATCGCGAGTTGTTCGAGAACGCGCACGACCTCGTCTACACGCACGATCTCGCGGGCAACTTCACCTCGCTCAACAACGCGGGCGAGCGCATCACCGGCTACACGCGCGAGGAAGCCGTGCGGCTGAACATTGCACAGGTCGTCGCACCCGATCACCTCGCGCGCGCGCGTGAGATGATGTCGCGCAAAGAGACTGTTGACGAGGCGACCGTCTACGAGTTGGACATCATCGCGAAAGACGGGCGGCGCGTGCCGCTCGAAGTGAGCACGCGTCTGGTTTACGAGAACGGCCAGCCGTGCGGCGTGCAGGGCATCGCGCGCGACATCGCCGAGCGCAAACACACCGAGGCGAAACTACTCCACAACGCCTACCACGACGCGCTGACGGGGCTGCCCAATCGCACCCTCTTCACGCAGCATTTGGAGATGGCGGTCGAACGCGCGCGGCGACACGACGAATACGTCTTTGCAGTCCTCTTCCTAGACCTCGACCGTTTCAAAAACGTCAACGACTCGCTCGGCCACACGGTCGGCGACCAGTTGCTCATCGCGCTCTCGCGCCGCCTGCAACATTGCCTGCGCCCCTCGGACGTGGTCGCGCGGCTAGGCGGCGACGAGTTTGCGATCCTCTTGAACGACATCGGCGCGCAGCCTGCGGAAGCCGTCAGCCTTGCCGAGCGCGTGCAGCAGGAGTTGATGCAGCCTTTCAACTTGGGCGGGCACGAAGTTTTCACTACTGCTAGCATCGGCATCGCCTTGAGCACGACGGGTTATGAGACGCCGGAGGCGGTCTTGCGCGACGCGGACACTGTGATGTATCGCGCCAAAGCGCAGGGGAAGGCGCAGCACGCGGTCTTCGACCAGCACATGCACGCGCGCGTCGTGGCCTTGCTGCGTCTGGAAAACGATCTGCGCCGCGCGGTCGAACGCGACGAGTTTCGTTTGCAATATCAACCGATAGTTTCTCTGGAGAGCGGGCGCATCTCCGGCTTCGAGGCGCTCGTGCGCTGGCAGCATCCCGAACTTGGCCTCATCATGCCCGCCGATTTCATCCCCGTCGCAGAAGAGACGGGCGTGATCGTCGAACTCGGCCAGTGGGTGCTTGAGCAGTCATGCCGTCAGATGCGCGTCTGGCAAAGCATCTCGCCGCAGCACAGTCGCCTCAAACTCAGCGTCAATCTTTCAAGCCGCCATTTCGTGCAGCCCGATCTCTACGAGCGCATCGTCGTAGTGCTCAACGAAAGCAACCTCGCGCCGACCGCGCTCCAACTCGAAATCACAGAGAGCGTGTTGATGGAGAACGCGCACACAATCGTGCCGCTCCTCAGTCGCCTGCGCGAACTCGGAGTGGAACTTGCGATTGACGACTTCGGCACGGGCTACTCGTCTCTGAGTTATCTCTCGCGCCTGAAGCCGATCCACACTTTGAAGATCGACCGCTCGTTCATCAGCATGGGCGGCGACGACCGCGAGAACGCGGAGATCGTGCGCACCATCATCATGCTCGCGCGCAACATGGGCAAAGACGTTGTGGCCGAAGGCATCGAAACCACCGAACAACTCGCGCGCCTGCGCACGCTCAAATGCACCTACGGGCAAGGCTACCTCTTCTCGCGCCCGCAAGACCCCGCCGAGATCGAACGCCGACTCCGCACAGGTCTGCACGCCGCCGTCGCCGGTGCGCTCAAGGATGAACTGAGCGTGGCGTGAGCGAAAGATTCACCGCAAAGTAAGTCTCAGGTCTCAAGTCCCAAGTTTCAAGTCCCGAAGCCGCCTTTGACTTGAGACTTGGGACTTGAGATTTGAGACTTATGAGTGCTTTCGCCTCATGCAAACGAGACCCGCTTAAGTTACAATAGCCACATCATTTTTCATCTTGGAGAACACTCTCGCGATGGCAAACATCAAAATGTACACGACTACGTGGTGCTCCGACTGTCGCCATGCCAAACGTTTCCTGAACGAGAATGGCATCGCCTACGAGGAGATCAACATCGAAGAGCACGACGGGGCGGCGGAGCGTGTGATGCGCCTCAACGAAGGCAAGCGCAAAGTTCCTACGTTTGAAATTGACGGGCGAGCCTTCAACCTGTCGCCCTACGACGAGCGCAGGCTGCGCGCGGAACTCGGTCTGGAAGCGGCAAGGTAAACCGGCGATGGCAGCGAACACGAACGGGAGCGGAAGGGGCAGGAAGATGACGCGCAAGGTGGCGCGTGCGGGGGGCTTGCGTCTCGTGCGCCGACTCATCAAGCCGATTCCGGTCATCGGCACTGCGGTCGCGCTCGGCTTCGCGGGCTACGAGATCAGGCGCAAAGGTTGGCGCAACGGCCTCATCCACGTCGGCCTCGACATCACGCCCGTCGTCGGCACGGTCAAAGACGTGGTTGAAATCTTCACGGGCGATCTCATTCCCGATAAGGAAGTGAAGAAATCTTAAAGCAACTTTCAAACGACACTATGAACGCTAGCAGGGGCAGCGGACGCGTCCGCTGCCCCTGTAAGTTTGCGCCAGCCGCTTTCTTCTAAAGCTTCGCCGAGACGCGCGGGCGCGCCGTGAAGGGCTGCGCCTGCTCATAGGCGTGCGCGAAGCGCAGGAGTGTTGACTCGCTCCAATTCGGGCCGAGCAGTTGCATGCCGATGGGCAGCAGGTTTGTCTTCGAGAGGCCGCAGGGGACGGAGAGGCCGGGGATGCCCGCGAGGTTGGCCGTCACGGTGTAGATGTCGTTCAAGTACATCGCGAGCGGGTCGTCCGTCTTTTCGCCGAGCAGGAAGGCTGTCGTCGGCGAGGTCGGCGTGATGATCGCGTCGCAGCGTTCAAACGCGCGGCTAAAATCTTGTTTGAGCATCGCGCGCACCTTCTGCGCTTTGAGATAATAGGCGTCGTAATAGCCGGAGGAGAGGACGTATGTGCCGAGCATGATGCGGCGTTTGACCTCTGCGCCGAAGCCTTCCTCGCGCGTGCGCCGGTACATCTCGCGCAGGGTGCGCGACTCTTCGGCGCGGAAGCCGTAGCGCACGCCGTCGAAGCGCGCGAGATTGGAAGAGGCTTCGGCGGTGGCGATGATGTAATAGACCGCGATGGCATACTTCGCACGCGGCAGTTCAACGTCAACAACTTCCGCGCCGAGCGTGCGGTAGACTTCAATCGCCGCTTCCACGCTCTCGCGCACGTCCGCGTCCAAGCCTTCTCCAAACAACTCGCGCGGCACGCCTATGCGCGCGCCTTTCATGTCGCCCGTCAACTCCGAGGCGTAATCGGGCACGGGAACGTCTGCGGTCGTCGCGTCGTGCGGGTCGCGTCCGGCGATGACGTTGAGAGTCAACGCGGCGTCCTGCACGTTGGTTGAGAAGATGCCGATTTGATCGAGCGACGAGCCGAAGGCGACCAGCCCGTAGCGCGAGACGCGCCCGTAGGTCGGTTTCACGCCGACAATGCCGCAGAGCGATGCGGGCTGGCGGACTGAGCCGCCCGTGTCCGATCCGAGTGCGACGGGCACGATGCGAGCCGCGACCGCCGCCGCCGAACCGCCCGACGAGCCGCCGGGGACGCGCGCCGTGTCCCAGGGGTTAAGCACTGGGCCGTAGGCCGAGTTCTCGTTTGACGATCCCATCGCAAACTCGTCGCAGTTGGTCTTGCCGATGATGATCGCGCCCGACTGTTGCAAGCGTTCGATGACGGTCGCGTTGTAAGGCGGATGATATCCGGCGAGTATGCGCGAGCCGCACGAGGCTTGCAGCCCGCGCACGCAGATGTTGTCCTTGACGGCGACGGGGACAGCGCCGAGCGCGCCCGTCAGAGACTCATCGCGCCGCGCTTCAAGTTCGTCCACGCGCGCGAGCGCGCCCGCGCGGTCAATTTGCAGAAACGCGTGCAGCGTCTCGTTCAACTCTTCCGCCGCCGTGAGCGACGCGTCCACAACGGCGCGCAGGGCAGTTTCGCCTCCCGCGAGGCGCGTTTTGATTGTTTCGATGTTCATTATTAGTCCGTTGTCCGTCGTCCGTTGTCAGTTGTTCTCTCGCTCAAGCTCAAACTTTTATCTTCAGCCCGCCGCCTATGCAGCCACAAACAACGGACAACTGACTACTGACAACTGACAGCTTTTATAAAACTTTGGGCACGCGGAAGTGTCCGGCGGCTGGGTCGGGCGCTTGGTCGAGCGCGAGCGTCTGGCCGAGCGAGGGCAGGGGCGCATCTTCGCGCGCGGCGTCGGTGCGCACGCCTTCTGCGGTGAGTCCGCCAACCGCAATCTCAACTTCGCTCGTGTCCAGTTTGTCCAGTTCGTTCAACTGCTCGACGTAGGCCACGATGGAAGCGATCTGCGGCGTCAACTCGCGGCGCTCGTCGTCCGTGATCTCAAGCTGCGCGAGCGCGGCGATCTTCTCGATGTCGGATTCTGTGATAGGCATAAACGGTTCGTCGGTCTTTCGTGTCGCACGCGCTCGGCTTAAGAGCCGCAGGGGCGGTCGAAGCGGTCGCGAGAGAAGCCTTCTGTTTCCCAAACGGTGCGGTCGGAATATTCGACGCGCAGGATGTTCGTCGTGCTGTACGGCGTGGTCTTCAGATGATTCGCGGAGACGATGCCTCTGAGCGACTTGGTCTGGCCGGGCTTGACCTTGCCAACTATTCTGGACGAGTGGCAACCGAGTTTTTGCGTCTTGTTGGCATCCGCGAAGTAGGTGATTTCCCAATTGACATACTTGACCGTCTTCGCGCCCGTGTTCTTTACACGAGCCGTCACGTAGTAGTTCTGGCGCGGCAGGAATGAGGCGCCCTTGCCAGCCTCCGGCGGCAGCATGCGAGAGACAGGGTAGCCCGGATAGTCGTCCTCCGGCCTGCCAGACCTGTCTGCGTTGAACCTCGTGCCGGAAATGTAGCCGAAGCCCGAACGAATTTTGATGTCGGACAACTCGACAACGGGCGAGGTTTGAGTGTTCTGAGCGGACGCGAGTGGAAGCGCGAAACTCAGTGCGGCGACGAGCGCAGCGGCGATCATTCCTGTACGGCGTTTCATCATCTCAACCTCCTTCGTCCTCGAAGTGTTCACTTTAACAAAAACTTCAACCGAACGGGGCGCTCACTTGTTTCTCTGTTGCGCGTCGATGTAGCTTCCGGCGGCGAGCAGGAAGCGGCGGCGCAAATCTTCGTCTTGAATGGCGCTGGCGGCGTCCGTGAGTTGGCGCGAGTTTCGCAGCGCGCGTCGCTCGTGCGCTGCACGGTCGAAATCCGTCTGTCCGAGTCGCGCGCGTTCTTCTCTGACGGTTGCCGGATCGACGCGAAACTCTATGTAGGTGACGACTGCCTGGCCGAGCATCGAGTTCAGGCGGAAGATGAGTTGGCCGCTGATCGCTTCGAGTTGTTTCTGCCATGCCGTGTCGGGAACTGCGACGACGAGCAGCTTGCGGTGCAAGCGAAAAGGCACGGCCTGACCGCGCAGGGCTTCGCCCGCCACGCGACGCCACGCCACCAACGCCGCCGCCTCTAACACCTCTTCCGCGTCGCCCGCCGCACGCAGCAGGTTCGGGAGTGCTCGAATCAGGTCGTCCATCTTCTCAATTGCGGACGGGCGGATTTAGGATTGCGGATCAAAGAAAGCAGATTGCGAACTGGCAATCCCGGCTTGGTGTAACTACAATCCGCATTCCGCATTTCTAAATTCACAGTTCGATGGGAGTGTAATGGAAAATCAGGGAGAGCCACAAGTTGAAGCTCCGGCGACGGGCGCGCACGCGTTCGAGTTGGAACATCTGGTGCTGGCTTCGTCGAGTCCGCGACGCGCGGAGATTCTGCGCGCGGTCGGCTGGCCTTTCGAGGCTGCGGCGGCAGGCGTTGACGAACAGCGGCGCGAAGGCGAAGACGTGATCGAGTACGTCGAGCGTTTGGCGTGCGAGAAGGCGGAAGCGGTCGCGGAGCGGCGTCTGCTCGGCCTCGTGCTCGGCGCGGACACGGTCGTCGCGGTCGGCGGCCAGGTGCTCGGCAAGCCTTCGGACGCGGAAGACGCGCGGCGCATGCTCGGACTCCTCAGCGGCAAGTGGCACGACGTTTTAACCGGAGTGGCGCTCGTGCGCGCCGAGACGAAAGATGTTTTGGTGGCGCACGAACTGACGCGCGTGCGTTTTGCGTCGCTGACGGATGCGGAGATTGACTGGTACGTTTCGACGGGCGAGACAGCGGACAAGGCGGGCGCTTACGCCGTGCAAGGCCGCGCCTCACTCTTCATAGAAGAGATCGAGGGCGACTACTGGAACGTCGTCGGGCTGCCCGTGCGGCTCGTTTACAAATTGGCAGGAGAGAGCCGGAACGCATAGCGGCTTCTTCTCTGCGCCCGCTCTGCGTCTCTGCGGTGAGTCTCTTAGTTAAGCATTCACCGCAGAGACGCAGAGAACGCAGAACGGGCGCAGAGGAAAGCTATAAAGACAGCGGGGGCTGCTTCCACTTGAGAAGCAGCCCCCGCTGTTTGATGAGAATGTTGCTGACCGGAATGTCGCCGGGCGTGCGACTTAGAGCAGTTTGTTGAGTCGCGGCGAGAGGCGTTGGACGAGATTGCCTTCGGGGTCGAGGCCGCCGATGGGGTCGCCGGAAATCTGGCCGTCCTTGTCGAAGATGACGAGCGCGGGCAGTTGGTTGCGGTCAACGCCCATGCGTTTGAAGAGCGCGCCGTCGGGGTCGCGCAGGACGCCGATCTTCAAACCGTTCTTGCGCGCGAACGAACGCAGTTGATCGTCCGTCGCAAAGTTCTTCGACTTTTGCGATTCGGAATCGGTGCTCACCCAGTAGACGCGCAGGTCGCGGTTGCGGTATTCGTCTGCGAGGCGTTGCACGCCCTCGATCTGCGTGCGCGAAAGCGGCAGCCAGGACGCGCCGAAAGCGAGTACGACCACGTCGCCGCGCAACTGCTCGGACGTGATGCTGCCGCCGTCAACAGAGCGCAACGAAAAATCGAGCGCACCCGTGTCCTGCGTCCGCGCCCCGAACGCCTGCGCGAAGACGAGCATGAGCGAGAGCAACAAACCGGCGACAAAACGGGGGGACTTGGTAAACATTATTTTCTCCTTCTACGCGGCGTCTCGCTATTGAACCTGCGGCGGGCTTGATTGTCGTCGCCCGCTTTTAGCGCTTTAGCCTGTACGCGAAACGCTCCCGTACCGAAATGTTAGATGTACGGTCAGAAAGAACAGTTGGATTGAAAGCCGACGGTGGCCTACTCAAGTCTCCTGCGACGGCGGCGCGTCGGGCGGCGTGACTCCGAAAATCTCCTCGTGCAGCGCGCGGTAATCTTCCCACGTATCCATATCGCGCGCAATGTATTCGGACTCGACCGGCAGGCGCAAGACTTCGCCCGCGTGCGCGTCGAAGAGCGCGCGCAAGCCCCGCTCTGCGTCCAAATTCAATAGCGACGCGCGGAGACTAAGATTAACTAAAACGGGATGCCCGCCGCGCCCCCGCCACACGGGCACTATGAGCCGCGCGCCCGTCCGCTTGTGCGCCGCGATAATGCTCTCGATCTCTTTCGCCGTCACGGCGGGCTGGTCGCCGAGCGCAATCAACAACGCGCCCGCCTCGGCCGCACCGCCCGACAAACTCGCCGCCGCGTCGCCGCCCGTCAACGCTTCCACCCCGCGCGCGATGGAGACGCCCATCTCGCTCCCCGCTTCGTCGTTGAGCGCAAAGCGGACGGGGAGGTGTGCCAGCGCCTCGCGCACCTCTTCCGCGCGATGGCCGACGACGACCACCACCTCGCTGGATCCAGCCGCGAGCAGATTGTTGACGCAAGTTTCTATGACGGTCTGCGCGCCGAACGGCAGCAGAGGCTTGAACGCGCCCATGCGCCGCGAGCGACCGGCGGCTAAGAGAATAGCGGCAACGCCGTTTGTCCGTTGTCCGTTGTCCGTTGTCCGTTGCATCCGCCTCACTGGTGGCTCGTCCGACATTGCCGCTCAACTAGCCAAACACAAAACAACTGACAACTGACGACGGACAACGGACGTTTTTATCGTAACTCTTCCAGCGCGCGCATGACGTAAGGCTTGGTCATCTGCTTGCGCCAATTCATGATGAAATCCGTGTTGTCGAGCGGTCGCGCTTTGAGATAACACGCCTCCGCCGCCGCGCGCATATGCTCCTCGTCGAGCTTGCCGCCGACCAGAGCCGCCCCCGCTTCAGGCACGGAGATTGGCGCAGGCGCGATGCCGCCCAGGATCAACTTCGCATCCTTGACCGTCGCGCCGTCCGCCTCCATGTCGAGCCGCACGGCCACGCCGAGCACTGGGAAGTCGAACGCGCCGCGCCGCCTCAGCTTCTTATAAACCGCGCGCCACCCGTTCACAGGCGGCAACACGATGTCTGCCAGCAACTCGTCCGGTCGCTTGTGCAAATAATCTATGCCGTCGTTGTTATACAACCCCTCCGCCGTCACCTCGCGCTCGCCTACGGTCGAAACGAAACGCACGCGCGCCCCCAACGCCACCATCAAAGGCACTAGATCAGCCGACTGCACCGCCCAACACTTCGACGAACCGGGCGCAACCCAGCACACGTCGCCGTCCTTCTTCAAACAAAAGTTGATGCCTTTGCGCCACTCATAATTCTGATCGTAATAATTGCAACGCGTGTCGAGCAAAAGATTCCCGCCCACCGTCCCCATATTGCGCAAGACAGGCGTAGAGATCGTCCGCGCCGCCGCCGCCACCGACGGGTAATCGCGATTGATCACCGGATGCTCACACAAGTCCGTCAGCGACACACCTGCCCCCACGCGCACACCGCTCTTGCCGTCGCCCGTAATTCTATTCAACTCCGCGATGCGCCCCACCGAAATGACAGTCTTCGGCATCTGCTGCCGCCGTTTCATATTCGGATACAAGTCCGTCCCGCCCGCCACGAACTGCCCCGACGCGCCCGCATCGGCCATCATCCGCACCGCGTCCTTAATCTCTTGCGGCACGCGATACTCAAATTTCGGAAGTCTCATCATAACGATTTAATTTACCCTTGAACTTTATGAATAGATTGTTGCGCGCAGCGTCTCACTCTAAACAACGCTTCCCGTCAATAAGGCGCGGGACAGTTTAGCCTGCGCGTCAGGCTCGCTTTTTATCGTCAATCTTCAACTCAGGATGACGCGCGAGGAAGCCGCCGCGCTTCATCTTGTAGCGACCGGGCTTGAGCATGTCGTCGTCCGTCCAACCGCGCTTCAAACCCTCTTCGTAATCCTCCTGCGTGACTTCCAGCACGACCTCTTCAGCTTGTGTTTTGGATTTCCTATCCTTCACGTTCTTCTTAGCCTTCATGCGACATCACGTTTGCGATGGTAGGAGCGGCATTAGTTGATCTGAGCGCAAGGCGACAAACGCATAAGCCTCTCCGGTGTCATCACTAAATTCAACTTCATAGACTCCGTCTTTCCACTGTTCAACCACCGTCCCAACCTCGCCGCGCCGCAAGCCATGTTCGGTGATGTCTTCCGTCACGGCTACTACATCAAGGATTTTGATTTCGTCCATCTGTTATCTACACCTCAAACAACTCATCAAGAGTGGATCGCCACGCGTGGCATCTCGCGCCCGTCGCCGCCTTCGGCGGGGGTGGCGACTTTGAGCGGTTCAGGCCATTCGACGATGGGGACGCCTTTGGGGCCGAAGCGCGCGGGCTTGCCCTGCGACTTGGCGCGGAGCGCGGCGAGGACTTTCTCCGGCGTGATGGGCACTTCGTCTATGCGCACGCCGACGGCGTCGTAGACTGCGTTGGCGACGGCGGGCATGACGGGGAGGAGCGGGCCTTGCCCGACTTCTTTAGCGCCGAAGGGGCCGTTCGGGTCGGCGTCTTCGATGAGATAGGTTTTCACATCGCACATCTCGTGCGTCGTAGGGCTCTTGTATTCGAGGAGCGAAGGGAATTTGTGTACGACGTTGCGGTTGGCGCGGTAGGTCATCTCTTCCATGAGCGCTTCACCTAAGCCCATGTAGACGCCGCCTTCGACCTGTCCCATGACGAGCATCGGGTTGATAGATTGCCCGATGTCGTGGCCGATCCAGATGCGCTCGACTGTGACGAAGCCCGTCTCCGCGTCAACGTCAACTTCGGCAATGGCCGCAGAGTAACTGTAGGCTGGCGAAGGGCCGACGCCTGCGCCTTTGAACTTGCCCGGCGAGCGCGGCGGCGTGTATGAGCCGACCGTGCCGATTGTGCCGAACTTCGACTCGGCGAGCACGACTGCTTCGGCGAAGGTGACGCCCACTTCCGGGTTCTCCACGTCGAAGACGCGATGATCTGCGAAAGAGAGATTTTCGACCGGAAGCGAAAGTTTTTCGGCGACGGCCATACTCAAAAGCTCGCGCGCGCGTTCGGCGGCTTGCAGCGCGGCGTTGCCGGTCATCAGTGTGACGCGGCTCGAATAGCTGCCGAGGTCAACGGGCGTGAGGTCTGTGTCGGCCGTGAGGACGCGTATGTCGAAGGGGTCTATGCCTAAGACTTCGGCGACGATGTAAGCGAGTATGGAGTCAGAGCCTTGCCCGATGTCTGTCGAGCCGCACTGGACGCGCACGCCGCCCTGCCGGTCGAGTCCGAGTTGGACGCCGCTGTGCGGCATGTTGTTCCAGTAGATCGGCAGCCCCGCGCCGCAGATGTATGAACTGCACGCGATGCCGACGCCTTTACCGTAAGGAAGTTTGCGAAACTTGTTCTTCCAGTCCGAGCCTTCGACGATCTTTTCGATGCACTTACCTAAGCCCATGCTGCCGATGCGTAGATAGTTGGCCGTAAGCCCGTAGGGTTTAACTAAATGCTTGAGACGCATCTCCGCCGGATCGAGTTTGAGATCGTCTGCGATCTTGTCGAGTTGGACTTCGAGGCCGAAGCGCGGTTGCGGCGTGCCGTGCCCGCGCTTGGGGCCGCAGGGCGGTTTGTTGGTGAAGGCGCGGAGTCCCCGGAAGCGATAGCGCGGAACTTCATAAGTGACGGTTTGCAGCGCGCCCGTGTAGAAGGTGGAGGCGACGCCGTAAGAGCCGTATGCGCCGCCGTCGAGGAAGGATTGAAAATCCATCGCCGTGATCGAGCCGTCGCGTTTAACGCCGGTCTTGACGTGCATCAACACAGGATGACGACCACGATGACAGTAGAAAACTTCCTCGCGCGTGAGAGTTATTTTGACGGGGCGACCCGTGATCATCGAGAGCTTGCAGACGGCGACCTCGTGGTTGAACGGATCGCTTTTGCCGCCGAAGCCGCCGCCGTTCGGCGTGGCGATGACGCGTATGTGCGCGGCGGGCAAGCCCAGGACTTTGGTGAGCGCGCGGTGTACGTAGTGCGGCGTCTGCGTCGAACTCCAGAGCGTGAGCTTGTTGTCGGGGTCGAAGTGCGCGACCGCTGCGTGCTGCTCCATGGGGAGATGCGTGTTGCCTTCGTAGAAGAAAGTGTCTTCGCGTATGTGATCGGCCTCGGCGAAGCCTTCGTCCATGTCGCCGAACTCCAAATGCACTTTCTTGTGGACGTTCCCAGAGTCGCCATAGTCCTGCACGCGCGGCTCGTCAATCATCACGGCCTCTTCGATGCTCGTGATGGTTTGAAGTTTCTCGTACACGACCTCGATCAGGTTCATCGCCTCGAAGGCCGTGTCTTCATCAACGGCGGCGACGGCGGCTACGGGGTCGCCTATGAAGCGCACGCGGTCTGTGCAAAGCGCGTGCTCGTCCTGAGAGACGGGGAGGATGCCGTATGTCGTAGGCAAATCCTTGCCCGTGATGACGGCATGAACGCCGGGCAAGGCTGCGGCTTTCGACGTGTCGATGCTCACGATGCGCGCGTGCGGTTCGTGCGCGCGCAGGAGTTTGGCGAAGAGCATGCGCGGGAGCACGATGTCGTCGGCGAATTTCGTTTGACCCGTGCATTTTGCGCGCGCGTCAACTTTGCGAAAGGGCTTGCCGACGACTTTCAAGTCTTTCTTGCCCGCGCCGTTTGCGTCGTTGCTATGTCCGTTGTTGCTGCTGGTCATTCTGGTTTCTGGTGTGTCGTCCGGGTTATTCGAGGCCGTAGACGGCTTCGCGCGGGAGTTCCAACTCTTCGCCGCGCATGCGCGCTGCGGCTAGTTCGACCGCTTCGTAGATTTTGATGTAGCCCGTGCAGCGGCAGAGATTGCCGGAGAGCGCTTCTTTGATCTCTTCGCGCGTCGGCCTGGGATTCGCGGCTAGGAGTTCTTTCGCGACGAGCAGGAAGCCGGGCGTGCAGTAGCCGCACTGCGCCGCGCCTGTGTCGGCGAAAGTTTCCTGCAAAGGATGAAGACCCGCAGGGCTAGCCATGCCTTCGACGGTTTCGACGCTGCGGCCTTCGGCTTCGAGTCCGAGCACAAGGCAGGAGAGAACGGAGCGACCGTTCAAGAGCACGGCGCACGTGCCGCATTCGCCGAGTTCGCAGCCGTGCTTCGTGCCCATCAAATTCAAATCTTCGCGCAGGACTTCGAGCAGGGTCTTGTGCGGCGCAAAGGCTACTTCGGTAGCTTCGCCGTTCAAAGTGAACTCGATATGAGCTTTCTGTTTTGTTCGTTCGGGCATCGCGTTGATTTTATATGAAGAGAGGGGCGGGACTGAAATGGAGACGGAAAATAACGCCACGTGAGTCGGGAATACTTAACTCTCTGCGCCCCCTCTGCGCTCTCTGCGCCTCTGCGGTGAGTGCTTATTGATCAGGCATTCACCGCAGCAGACGCAGAGAGCGCAGAGGGGGCGCAGAGAAAAGCAGAGAGGCTTACGGCTAAGTCGTGTTAAGGCATGACGAGTTGGCCGGTCTTGTTGACTTTGTTGAGGACGATGTTGTCTATGAGGCGCGTCTTGCCGAGGCGCGCGGCGACGGCGATGAGGACGGGGCGGTCGTCGAGGCGGTCGAGACGTTCGAGCGTGTCGGCGTCGTTGACGCTGACGTATTCGATTTGTGCTCGCGGCTCTGCTTCGATGTCCGCGCGGACGATGTCTGCGAGTTTTTTGCCGTTGCGTTCGCCTTCGCCGTAGGCCGCTTCGGCGTGCGCGAGCGCGCGGTAGATGATGGCGGCGGCGCGTTTGTCTTCGGGTTCGAGATAGGCGTTGCGCGAGGAGAGCGCGAGGCCGGAGTCTTCGCGCACGGTCGGGAGTATGACGATCTCCGTGTCGAAGGCCAGATCGCGCACGAGGCGTTTGACGACGAGCGTTTGCTGCGCATCCTTCTGGCCGAAGTAGGCGAAGTCAGGGCGTACGATGTTGAAGAGAATCGTGAGGACGGTGGCGACGCCGCGAAAGTGGCCGGGGCGCGCCGCGCCTTCGAGTTGTTCGGAGAGGCGTTCGACCTCGACGTAGGTGGAAAATCCCTTCGGGTAAATTTCCTCTGCGGGCGGCGCGAAGATGTAGTCAACGTTGTAGTCCGCGAGAGCCATCGTGTCTTTCGTGAGGTCGCGCGGGTAGCGTGAGAAATCCTCTTGCGGGCCGAACTGCTTGGGATTGACGAAGACCGAGACGATGACGACATCGCACATGCGTCGCGCCTCGCGCACGAGCGAGAGGTGGCCTTCGTGCAGAGCACCCATCGTCGGCACCAGCCCGATAGTTTTATCCAACTCCCGCCGCACCTTGCGCGACACCGAATTCATGCGTTGACGACGATTGATGATTTCCATAAGGGAAGCTGTCAGCGGTTAGCTATTAGCGACTAGCTTAAGCGCGTCCGTTCTTTGGGCGGCGAAGTTTATCCTGCTGACGCTGGCGTTGTCATTCATTTAGTTTTGAAAATTTCTTAAAGCTGTTGGCTGATAGCTTAAGGCTGCTCGACCTCCGCGTCGCCTTTCTGGCCGATGGGTGCGTCGGCGAGTTCGGCGGCGGCTTCGCGAGGCAGTGGGTAGGATTCGTTCTCCGCCGGATATGCGCCCGCGCGCACGTCTTCGGCGAAACGGCTGATGGCTTCGGTCATCTGCGCGCGCAGGTCTGCGTACTGGCGCACGAAGCGCGGGCGCGTCTGGCTGAAGGAGAGACCGAGCAGATCGTGTATGACGAGGACTTGCGCGTCGCAGTGCTCGCCCGCGCCGATGCCGATGGTCGGGACGGAGACGCTCTCCGTGACGATGCGCGCGATCTCGCGCGGCACGACTTCGAGCACGAGCGCGAACGCGCCCGCCGCTTCGAGCGTGCGCGCGTCTTCGACCAGGGCGCGTGCGGCTTCGGCGGTCTTGCCTTGCAGGCGAAAGCCGCCGAGTTTGTTGACCGACTGCGGCGTCAACCCGATGTGTCCCATGACGGGAATCTCTTCCGCGACGAGTCGTTTGACGACTTCGGCACGCGCCCGTCCTCCTTCGAGTTTAACGGCTTCCGCGCCGCCTTCTTTGATGAGGCGGAGCGCGGCGCGCACGGCGTCGTCCGCGCCCGTGTGATAAGAGCCGTAGGGCATATCCGCGACTAAGAGTGCGCGCTCGACGCCGCGACGCACGGCGCGCGTGTGATGGATCATCTCTTCGAGCGAGACGGGGACGGTCGTGTCGTAGCCGAGGACGACGTTGCCGACCGAGTCGCCGACGAGAATGATGTCCGTGCCCGCTTCGTCAACGATGCGCGCGGTCGGGTAGTCGTAGGCCGTCAGGCAGACGAGCCGCTCCCTGCGCTCTTTGCTGGCGCGAAGCGATGGGACGGTCACTTTTTCGGGGCGCTGTTGTTTGAGATATGCCATTAGTCGTGGTCACTCATCTTGGCTGTCAGTTTTCGAGGATGGCGAATTATAGGCGAGCACGCCGCACAGTCGCAAACTAACTTTAACCACTGCCGGACGGCACTCGGCTCAAGAGCGTGTGGACTATCTGCTTTTCGATCCGGCATGTCAATTGAAAATTTCAGTTTCGGACGGCTCGCCGTAGACTCCCGCAGGCGTCCACCTCTCGACTTTTGAATCGTCCGACAGCCCGAACAACAGCGTCTTGAAACTCACGCCGAGAGTCGGATGTACGCCGTCGGGCGCGAGTTCTGCGAGCGGCGTGAGCACGAAGCGACGCAGGTGCAGGCGCGGGTGCGGGAGCGTGAGATACGGCGTCTCGGCGAGCGCGTCGCCGTAAAGCAGCAGGTCTAGGTCAATGGTGCGCGGGGCGAGCGCAGCATCGCGTCGTCGTCCGAGCAGGTATTCGATGCGGAGCAGGCGCGCGAGGAGTTGTTCGGGCGAGGGCGGCGGCGCGGCTTCGTCGTCGTGCGCGTCGAGCGCGAGTTCTGCGACCATGTTCAGGTAGAGCGGCTGCGCGCCGGGCGTGCCGACGGGTTCGGTTTCGTAGACGGACGAGAGGCGCGCGACCGTAAGCCCCGCCTCCAGCATCCCGCGCACGGCGAGCAGTAGGTGTCCGGCGCGGTCGCCGAGATTCGAGCCGAGTCCGACGTAGGCGTGCGTGTAGGCGCTTGGCATAAGTTTGCGCGGGAGTTTCGATTGTAACCTATCGAGGCGGCGCTCGCGCGGGTTAAACTCGCGCGCGATGCGAAACGAGATGCGGCAAACCGGGACGACTACGTTGACGGGCAATTTGCACACGACGCAACTGCGCGCGCTCGTCTGGTTGAAGTGGCGTCTCTTTGTGAACGCGATGCGTTCGCGGCGCGGCGCGGCCAACCGCGTAGCGACGATCCTCGGCACGCTCGGCGCGCTCGCCCTCTCGCTCCTGATGGCGTCGGGCTTCGGCGTGGGCACGTACCTGATCATCGTCAACCGGAGCGAGGGCGGAAGACGTGCTACGGCGGGACTCGTGCGCGACGCGGCGACGGGCGCGAGCGTCGAGGCTCTGCTGATGCTGTTCATGTTCATGTGCATGATCTATGTGATGTGGGCGTTCGTGCCCTTGAGTCTCGGCGGCGGCCAGCAGTTCGAGCCCGGGCGGCTGCTTTTGTATCCGGTCAGCCTGCGCAAACTCTTCGTCATCGATCTACTGAGCGAGTTGACGAGCCTCGCCTCGATCTTCGCAGCCCCGGCGGTCTTCGCCATCGCGCTCGGCGCGGGACTGGCGCACGGACGAGTCGCCGCCGCGCTCACGGTCGGCGTCTGCGCCGTGCTGTTCGGCATCGCGCTCGCGAAACTGCTGGCGACGGCCATCGGCACGTTGATGCAAAAGAAGCGCACGCGCGGCGAGGCTCTGTTGGCTCTCTTCGGCATCGTCGGCGCGCTCTCCGGCATGCTGCTCGGACAGGCCGAGCATTTCTTCAAAGGACTCGACAGTTTTCCGTACGCGCTTCGTTTCACGCCGCCCGGCGCGGTTGCCGTCGGCCTCGCTGCGGGCACGGAAGGAGGCGCAAGCTACGCGCTCTCGCTCGCGGTGCTTCTCGGTTACGCGTTCGTCCTGATGGCTCTAACTTACAAGATCGCAACCGTCGCGCTCAGAGGCGACGGCGGAAGACGACGGACGGCGACGCGGGTTGACGCGAGCGGGACGACAGCGACGAAGGGAACGACGGCGACGAAGGCGGGCGGGTGGCGTCTGCCGTTCGGCTCGGATGAGTTGTCGGCCATCTTCGAGAAGGAGTTGCGCTACGCCTTGCGCAACGCGCAATTGCGCACGATGGCTGCGATGCCGATCATACTGACGCTCTCTTTCAAGTTGATCGGGATGCGGCGCGGAGGCGGTGCGGCGTCGTTGCCTTTGTCGTTCGCACCTTACGCGGAAGGCAGCAGCGCGGCTCTCGGCGTGCTCTACGGCTTCCTCATCACGTCCGCGATCTCTTCGAATCTCTTCGGCTACGAGTCGGGCGGGATGCGCGCCTACGTGCTCGCGCCCGTCGCGCGGAGCAAGATTCTGCTGGGGAAGAATCTGGCGATGCTCTGCGTCTCGTTCGTCATCGCCTCAGCCGTCACGCTCGTCAACGCGCTGCTCAACCGCGACCTGACCGCGCTCGCGCTAATCTTTACCGCGCTCTCGTTCGTCTTCTTCGCGGCGGCATCGGCGACGGCGGGCAACTGGTTCTCGATACGCTTCCCGAAGCGCCTGCAATTCGGTAAACGCATGAACGCATCGGGCGTGGCGGGCTTCCTACTGCTTCCGGTCTTTTTATGTATCGCCGCGCCGCCCGCGTTCGCCGTGCTGGCTGGCTATTACGCGCAGAGTCTCTTGATCGAATATGCTATACTCGCCGCGTTCGCCATTGCGGGCGTGGCCGCCTATTTCCTGTCGCTCGACGCACAGGGACGCGCGCTCGCGCGGCGCGAACTTGACATACTCGAAGCAGTGACCGGACGCGGCGATAACGACTGAGACGACAGCGACACGCCGTGCCCGTCGCGCGTGTACATCGTGCGCGAACAAGTTTTCCGGTCGCCGCGTCGAAGATGATTATTGATTCCAGAGGTGCGGCGCGCACATTTATTTGTTTTCATTGCGCGCAGAGCATCCGGGCGGGCAGAAGTCCAACGGTGGACGCGTCCCCGTCCAGACACAAATGGCACGCAGAAAATACCGCAGCACACAGCCCGTCACGGAACGCTCTTTCCTGGAGTATCTATCCACGCCAGCCCTGCAAACTTCGCGCATTGAACTCTTGCGCCTCGTGCGCGGCGGCGAAGACACTTATCTCGAACTCAAAGTAAAACTCTCGAACCCCGAGAAGATCGCGCAAGGCATCTGCGCGCTCGCTAACACCGGTGGCGGCGTGATGATCTTCGGCGTCAGCGATCAACTCCGCGTCGAAGGCGTTGACGACGCGGAAGACGTGCGCGACGAAGTCGTACGCATCTGCCGCGAACAAATCTCGCCGCAACTCGTCCCTTATATTGATCTCATCGCGTTCGACAACGGGCGTCGCGTCGTCGCCGTCGAGATCGAAGGCAAGCGTCGCCCGTATCAAACGCGCGACGGTCGCTACTTCATACGCATCGGCGCGGACAAACGCGAAGCCTCGCGTGAAGAACTCTCCGCGCTTCTCGACGAAGCGCGTCCGCTGCGCTACGAGAACGTCACCGTAACGGGAGCGAGCGACGCAGACATTGACGAGGCGCACCTCTGGTCGTTCGTCCGCGAATTTGCCGGAGACGCTTTCGACTCCGACCCGACAGCAGCGCGCGACTACCCGACCGCAGACGTTTTGAAACGCGACCTCCTGCTCGCGGCGGGCAATATGGAAACAGCCGTCCCGACCGTCGCCGGTCTGCTTCTTTTCGGACGCGACGAGCGCGTCGCCGAACTTCTCCCGCGCGCCGCCGTCACAGCCATACGCTACGCCGGAGACACCATCAACGACGCGGAGATCGAGCGCGTCGTCTTGCGAGGCAACTTGCACACGCTCTACGAAGCGTCGCTGCGATTCGTCGCGCGCTACTGCGACCTGCTCGACGCGCGCCCGCGTGCGCGCCGCGCGCAGGCGGGTGGCGAAGTTGAAGATGCGCCCATCGCTGCGCGCGCCAACTACCAACGCGCGGCGGTCAGCGAAGCAATCGCCAACGCGCTCGTGCATCGCGATCTCGCGCTTCGCGATCACACGACGCGCCTGCTCGTCTTCGATCATTCGATTGAGATTTTGAACCCGCGCCGCACCGCAGGTTTTGCGCCGCCCGCGCAAAAGGCGATTCGCTACGGCGTGCCGCAACGTCTCAACCCGCAACTCGCGGCCATCTTCCGAAGCCCCGCCTACGGCCTAGACCTGCCGCACGGCGGACTCCCCATGCTCCTGCGCCAGACGCGCCTCTTCTCAGGCCGCCGCGCAGACATCAACCTCTTCAACGACGAGTTCCGCTTGCGGCTCTACGGCGTCTGACGCCGGTTTCAAGTTTCAAGTTCCAAGTTTCAGGTTAAAGAAAAAAGGTCTCAGGTTTATCCACGCAAACCTGAGACCCTTTCTTCGGTTTTAACTTGAAACCTGAAACCTGAAACTTGAAAACCCCCGCTACGCTTTGGGAGCGTTGTAGAACTTGCGGTGCTGGACTTCAAATTCTTTCTCGTCGTAGACGCCGTCGCCGTTGATGTCAACTTTGACGACGATCTTGTGTTGCTTGCCGTCGCGGCGGTCGCCGGGGTTGTAGCCGAGGCTGTACTGGCTGCGCATGAGCGCGTTGATGGCCGAAAGGGTCGAGCGATATTCGCCCTCGAAGGTGACGGGGAAGTATGCGCCGCCGGTCTCTTTGGCGAAGGTGTTGAGCGTGTTCTGCGCCTGTATGAGCGTGAGTCGTCCGGGGAAGCCGTTGAGCGTATCGGTCGCTTCGATCTGGTCGCTGTACTTTTTATAGAACATCATGCCCGTGCCGATGATGTAGATGGGCACGCCAGCGTTCTGCGCGATCTTGCGCGCCTGATCGTAGTTGGTGCGGCTGAACGTGTCTATGCCTGTAGCGATCAGGAAGACCGCGCGGCGGCGACCCTCTACGCTCGCCAGACCCGAATAATCGGACTTCTCCGGCTGGTTGTCTTCGAGTACGACCGAGTCTGCACGACCGCCGACGAGCGTGAGTTTCAAAGCGTCGAAGAGATTTGTTTCGCGGAAGGCCGGACGATTCATGGCGAGCAGGCGTATGACTTGATTGATGCGCGCCGGATCGTTTGTGAAATCCGTGAGCGGAGTGGGGCGCATGTCGTAGGCGATGACGGAGATGTAATCGCCGCGCTGAACGGCGTCCTGCATGAAGAGCGCGGCGGGGGCGATGAGTTCGCGCCGCCCGTCGTCCTGACCGCCGTTGCCATAGACGGCGAGTTGTTGCGCGAGACGGCTGTACTCGATGACGACGGCGACGTTGAGTTTCGCTTCGGGCGTGGCGAAGTTCGTGATCTCCTGCTTGACGCCGTCCTCGAAGACGGCGAAGTTGCCCTGCTTCAAATTGCCGACGATCTGTTTGCTCTTTTTGTGTATAACGACGGTTTCGATGTTGACGAGGTTCGTGATGACTTTGACGACTTCGGCTTCCTGCGGCGTGTTGATGATCTCTTTCGGAAGTTCCTCGGCGGGTTTTTCTTCGCCCGGTTTCTGTTCGCCCGGTCGTTGGTTCTTCTTCTGCGGAAGCGACTCGGGCTTCCGGCGCGACTGCGCGTTGAGCGTCGAGACGGTGCTGCTCAAAGATAAGCTGCCGAAAATGATCGCGAAGGCGACGGCGAGAGAGAGACTACGGCGAAGGCTGCTGAGAGAGTTCTTCATGGCGATACAAACCTCTTAAAACATACTATCAGGGGCGGGTGGATTATTTCGTTCGACGTTCTGACTGAATATTACGGCGCACGCCGCCGGAAGAGCAAGAAAGGATTAGATGCGGGGACGGGTGTGCGAGATGCCGCCGCACGCCTCGCGGAAGCGGCATCTCGCGCTGGAACGCATGCGGAATCGTAGCGGTTAGGGACGCGAACCGGCGACGGCTTCGGCTTCGACCGTCACGTCGTACATGCCGGAGTTGTCGCCGAGGTTGCCTTCGTTGACGCCGAGAAAGAGCCGCCCGTCGCGTTGGGCTACGAACTCGCGGCTCGCGCCGACGAAGATGAAGTCGTCGTTGTCGTCGCCGATGACGGCGATGAGCGCGCCCGTAGGTTCGTTCCTCATCAGTTTGTCGCGGTCAACGAGGCGCGGCAGACCCGTCGGCGTGGACATGTTGCCGCCGCCCAGAGAGACGCGACCCGTCGCGGAGATGCGCAGGCGTTGACCTGCGCGCACCATCAGGCCGCTATCGTTCCAACCGTTCGAGGCGTTGTCGGCGCGCACGCGCAATTTGATCGGGAAGTAAATAGGCGTCGCGCCGCTCGCGCCAGTGCCTGTGTCGGCAGCGCGATCATCCGGCGTCGTGTCGGGCTGCGGGCGCGAGACAGGAGGATTGTTGCGGACGGGCGCGGGCGTGTTCGCGGCGGCGCGGTCGTCCGGCACGCTCGCGGTGTCGTCGGTGGTGTTTCCGGCGGCAACGCCGCCCGATGCGTCGAACTCGATTGACTCGATGTCTTCCGAGTAGATCGTCATGCGCCCGCGCCGCCCGCGCGAGCCTGCGCCGATGAGCACCGTGAACTGCTGATCTTTGAATGCGATGATCTGGCCGCGCACGACCGAGCCGTCGCGCAGGCGGATCGTATCGGCCAGCGCCGCCTGCGCGACGCCCAAACTCAAGGTGAGGACGACGGCCAACGCAGCCGCTCGGCTCAAGTTACTATTCTTCATAAATCCCTCCCGGAGATTTCGGACAACCGACGAAATGTTTCAGCGGACGTTTACCAAACCGAGACACGCTTTGGCAAGCGGGAGAGTAGCATGCTAGCACGAAAGGATGTCCTAACGGTGCGCGCGGTTGCCTGATAAAACAGTAACGAGTGACAGGTGACAGGTGACAAGTTAAAACAAAAGCAGTAAATCGTGAATCGTAAATCGTAAATAGAAGAAGACACGTTTTATCTATTCACGATTTACGATTCACGATTTACTTGTCTTCTCTCGTCACTTGTCACTTGTCACTCGTCACTGTTCTTAGCTATGCTCTCAAACTCCAACTGAGACGACAGGCTTGAGGGAGTTCTGAATATGGCCTTACCGGCAAGGTATCGTGGCGCGGGCTATCGCGCATGGATGAGCGAAGACTTGGGCGCGCTCGTCGAGTCGAAGGATTTGACGCTCTCGCATTTGCAGAAGGGCTACGTACGTTCGCGCTGGCTGCAACAGGTCTTGCGTCTGGATTACGAGTTGCAGCGCGCGCTCAAAAAATATCAAGTGCTGCGTCTGGCGACCGCGCTCGGCTGTCTCGTCATACTCATGCTCGTCAGTCTCGGATTTGACGAAGCGCGTTGGGGCGCTTGGTCAAACGGCGTGCGCTACGCGACGATACTCACGACGCTTCTGGTTGCGGCCAGCGTCGTCGTCGAGCACCTGTTCGACTACGGCGAGCGGCGGCGAGAGACCGAGCAACATCTCGAACGCCTGCAAACCGAAGGCTGGCGATTTTTGCAACTGAGCGGACATTACCGTCATTACGAAAACCACTCGGAGGCATTCGCGGCCTTCGTCAATCAGGTGGAAGAACTGAGCCAGCGCGAGGTCGAGGTCTACAGTTCGCGCGTGCTGCACGAGCGTAGGAAGGGAGGCGGCGCGGTCGAAACGGACGCCCCAAAAAAGTCGGAAGCGCTGACCGCCGAGGCGACAGCAGCAGCGGGGCAGGCGCAAACTCAAACGGTTCCCGTGCGCGATCAGATCGCGCCGCGCCGCATACAGCTTCCACGGGGGCAGTAAGTTATCTCGCGCCCGTCGTCACCTGGGAACTGCTGGCGGAACGCGAACCGGCGCTCGCGGCGTTGCGGCTTGAGTTATCTGCGGTCAGAGACGAGGGTGGAAACTCTTTTTGCGCGAACAAGTATTGGTACGTGCAGGTCGCCCCGCGCGTCGCCGCGTTGGTAGGGGCGCAGGCCGCACAGGACGACCCGCTCCTGCGCGCGTCCGAAGCCTACACGGTCGCCTACGAAGTCCTCTACCGCCTCCTGCCGAACTGCCGCAACTGCGTCTGCGTGCCTTGGTAGCGAAGCACTAAAACCTTCACCGCAGAGACGCAGAGAGCGCAGAGGGGGCGCAGAGAAAGACATTGATCTTCTCTGCGCCCCCTCTGCGCTCTCTGCGTCTCTGCGGTGAGTCTTCCGTCTTAACGCTGCGACTCGCCTACGGCAAGACCATCAGCTTCAAATGTGAACCCAAGCGTCCCGCGCGATAGACGCGTTGCGTGGCCTTTTGGAAGTCTGTGTCGCGCGCCGTGTAGATGTTGACGAACTTCTGCGGGTTGCGGTCAACGAGCGGAAACCAGGTGCTCTGAATCTGCACCATGATGCGGTGGCCTTTGCGGAAGGTGTGGCTCGTGTCGGGCATGACGTAGTTGAGTTTGGTCGCTTGATTCGGCGTCATCGCTTCCGGTCGCTCCCAACTGTTGCGGTAGCGCGCGCGCATCGGTTCGCCGCGCACGAGCATCTGGTAACCGCCCATGCGCAACTGCTTCGGATTCGGATCGGGGTCGGGCGTGTCTGCGGGAAAAACGTCTATGAGTTTGACGACGAAATCCGAATCCGTGCCCGTCGTCGAGACTGTGAGGCTGGCGGCGACGGGGCCTGCGAGCGTGATGTCCTCTTTGAGCGGGTCGGTCTGGTAGACGAGCACGTCCGGGCGGCGCGTGGCGAAACGCTGGTCTTGGATCATGTAGTCGCCCGTCATACCTAGGTTGATGCGGTTGATGTGCGGCACGGGATGCGCCGGATCGCTGACGTATTCGTCGTAGGCGAGTGGTGCGCCTGTGGCGGGGTTGAAGGAGAGCTTGCCCTTTGCGTCGAGATAGAGCGAGGTCTCTCTGGCATTCTTCGGCGGCCAACTGTCGAACTTGCGCCAGCGATTCGATCCGGTCTCGAAGACGTAAGCCTCCGGCAACTTCTCTTCGCACTTATCTTTCAGCACGCACTGGAAGAACGGAAACTCGATCTTCTCACGATAGAAAACTCCTGTCTTCTCGCCGAAGTTGATGTCGCCGAGTATGTCGCCGTCCATGCCCGCCCAACCGCCGTGCAGCCAAGGCCCCATGACGAGCGTGTTGTAGATGCCGGGGTTCTTCTTCTCAATCGCCTCGTAAGTATGAAGCGCGCCGTAGAGGTCTTCGGCGTCGAACCAGCCGCCGACGGTCATCACTGCGGGCTTGATGTTCTTCAAGTGCTGCGGGACGTTGCGCGCCTTCCACCAAGCGTCGTAGTTCGGGTGCGCCAGCATATCGTTCCAGAAGGTCATCTGCCCCTTGTAATACTTTTCGTTGACGTTGGCGAGCGGCCCCAGGTCGAGAAAGAACTTGTAGCCGTCGTTTGTTTCGGGTTTGAAAGAGGGCTGCGGCGTTTCGGTTGTAGGCTTCGGGCGAGGCAGACCGAAAAACGCGTAGAAGGTGAAGGTGTGCGCGAGGAATGTCGTCCCGTTGTGATGCCAGTCGTCGCCGATGAACCAGTCGCCGATGGGCGCTTGCGGCGAGGCCGCTTTGAGCGCGGGGTGCGCGTCGAGCAGTCCCATCGAAGTGTAGAAGCCCGGATACGAGATGCCCCACATGCCGACGCGCCCGTTGTGATTCGGGATGTTTTTAATCAACCACTCGATCGTGTCGTAAGTGTCCGTGCTCTCGTCAATGTCTGTCGGGCTCGTCTTTTGCGGCTTGTAGGGGCGCACGTCCACGTATTCGCCCTCGGACATGAATCGCCCGCGCACGTCCTGATAGACGAAGATGTAGCCCTCGCGCATGAAGTGTTCTGAGGGGCCGAGCAACCCTTTGTACTTGTCTTCGCCGTAGGGCGCGACGGTGTAGGGCGTGCGGCTGAACATGATCGGGTATTTGCGCGAGGTGTCCTTCGGCAGGTAAACGGACGTGAACAAGTTGACGCCGTCGCGCATGGGTATGCGAATCTCGCGCTTCTCGTAGTTGGCCTTTACGTCATACTTCTCTCGCTTCTCCTGCGCGACGAGCGCGGCGGGCGAAGCATAGACGAAGCCGAAGACGCAGGCGAAAAGTATGACGCGGGCGGTGATCTGTTTTGTCGAGTTCATCGAAGTCTCCTAGGACGTTTGAATGATAAACGCAGAGCGGCGCGTTAAATTAACGCGAACGCCGCGCCGCCGTTGCAAATTCGTTGATGGAAGTTTCAAGGCAGCCGTCGCCGGACGTAGGCGCGCATTGTAAGCGCAACGGGGCGGCGCACGCCAGAAGAGGTCAATAAAAACCTGCGCGTGTATTGCTTTCCGCATCTTCGTTGAAGTATAGAGACGCGCTATGGAGAAAGAGTTTCTCAACCCGCCGGATTTGCCGAACTGGCGGCACGCGTTTTCGCAAGTGGTCGTCGTCAAAGCCGGAGGCGTGCGGACAGTCTACGTCGCCGGACAGGTTTCGGTTGACGAGGAGCGGAAGCTCGTCGGCGAAGGCGACCTTGAGGCGCAAGCCGAGCAAGCATTCGGCAATCTCGTGCGCGCGCTGGTGGCGGCGGGCGCGTCCGCTGCGGATGTCGTGAAGGTCGGCATTTATGTGAAGCACTACCAACCTTCGGATGCAGGAGTCGTCGGCGGCGCGTTCAGGCGTGCGTTCCCGCACAATGATCTTCCGGCGTGTACCTGGCTCGGCGTGGAGTCGCTGGCGGAAGAGGGTTTTTTGATCGAGGTTGACGCGGTAGCAATGTTTGAAGACGCGGTGGCGACGTTTGAAGAATAGCGAGGCGCGCTGAATTATGGAACCAAGCTGGCAAGCACGTTGTCTGAACGCGAGCGTGCGTATGTTCGTACGCCGAAAGGACTGGGGAGATGAGGGCGCGCTCGTGCGCCGCGCGCGTCGCCTCTTCGGCACGCCGTCGCCGTTCGCTTGGTTGCGTACGCGCGGCTTGAACATTCAGACAGTGCGCGACGGCGCATTGCGCGGCGAATGGCTCGCGCCTGAGCGCGCGGACGATGGCAACGGCGACGGCAGAAAAGACGGCGGGGTGATCTTGTACATACACGGCGGCGGCTACGTCGCCTGCTCCGCCGCAACACATCGCCCCATCACAGCGGCGCTTGCGCGTCTCTCGCGCCGACGCGTCTTTAGTCTCGACTACCGACTCGCACCTGAACATCCTTTTCCGGCGGCGCTCGACGACGCGTTCGCGGCCTATCAATGGTTGCTGGGTCAGGGCATACCGGCGAGCGAGATCGCGCTTGCGGGAGATTCGGCGGGCGGCGGACTCGTGCTCGCGTGCCTCCTGCGCGTGCGCGATGCGGGGCTGCCGATGCCAGCGTGCGGCGTCTGTTTCTCGCCCTGGACTGATCTGGCGGGCACGGGCGAGTCTATACGAAGCAACGACGGTCGCTGCGCGATGTTTCGACCGGAGAACACGGGCGCGTTTGCTTCCGTCTATCTCGCGGGCGCGTCGCCGCGCGATGCGTATGCGTCGCCCGTTTTCGCAGACCTGCGTGGTTTGCCGCCAGTGCTTTTGCAAGTCGGCTCTACCGAGTTGCTGCTGGACGATGCGCGTCGCGTCCACGACAAAATTCAGGCGGCGGGCGGCACGAGTCGTCTGGAAGTTTACGAAGACGTTGCGCACTGCTGGCAGATGCTCGACGGTCTCGTGCCCGAAGCGCGCGACGCACTCAGGCAAGCGGGCACTTTCATCTGCGAACACCTGCCGTCGCCGGACGACGACGCACGTAAAATCTAGCATCGGCTGTCGTCGAAAGCCGCGCGGCGTCTTGTATCAACATAAGACAAACACGCCTTAAAATGCCTCACCTCCGGCTCGCTACAAAGTCGCGTTTAACACGCACGACACGCCGTCTCCGAGTCCTGCAATCGTTCGCCACGCACGCCGCGCGTGTGGTCTAAATCCTTATTCTCCGCAAACATATGCGTCGAAGTTGCAGCGTCCGCGCGAGTTTGCACGGACGGCAGCACGAAACGTTTGTCGCTGGCATCGCGTTTGCTCTTTTAAGCTACAAATGAAACAAAAAATGAAGTGTTTGAACAATTTCGCGCCGTGCCTGGGCGTAATGCTTTGCCTGATGCTCGCGGCGATTCCGCTCGCCGCACAGCAGACCGCCGGACAACAACCCGATCCGCTCGAAGCTCTTTCGGTCAAGGACAGAGAAACGGTCGTCGCTTTTCAGGAGCGCGTGAAGGACTACGCAAAGTTGCGCGAGGCGATAGAAGGCAAGATGCCGAAACTCTCTAAGGACAGCACGCCCGAACAGATCGAAGCGCACGAGAAGGAGTTTGAGCGGCGTGTGCGCGCGGCGCGTGCAGACGCGAAACACGGCCAGATGTTCACGCCGGACATCGCCGCTTACATACGCGCGCTGATCAAGTCGGAGTTCAAGGGAGCGGAGCGGAAAGATTTGCGCGCGACGGTTTTGGAAGCGGACACGAAGGGCGTGCCGCTGCGCGTCAACTACGCTTACCCGGAGACGAAAGAGTTGGTCGAGATGCCGCCGACGCTCTTGTTGAAACTGCCGCAGTTGCCGAAGCAGTTGCGGTATCGTTTCGTCAAACGAAACATGCTGCTGGTTGACAGGGAAAATAATCTTATCGTTGATTTCATGCTCGACGCGCTGCCGTAAGCGCGCCTCGCGCGAGGGGGAGATAATGAAACGTACTATTAACTCGATGCTCGCAATCGCCGCACTCGTCTTCGGCGGCTTCGTAAATCAAAAAGCGTTCGGTCAAACTTCCGCGCCCGTTCATGCCGAAGGAGCGCGCGTTGCCGCGTCGGCTGCTTCGCCGGTCAAACTCACTCTGCCGGTCAAGGACGGCTCTGTGCGTTTCATGATCGTCGGCGACACGGGCACGGGCGCGAAAGAGCAATGGCAGTTGGCCGACGTGATGCTGCGCTACAGGCATGCTTTCCCGTTCGAGTTTGCGCTGATGATGGGCGATAATTTGTATGGCGGGGAGAAGCCGGAAGACTTCAAGACGAAATTCGAGGACGTTTACAAGCGACTACTTGATGAACACGTCAAGTTCTACGCCACGCTTGGCAATCACGACAACTCGAACCAACGCTTCTACGAAAACTTCAACATGAACGGCGAGGAGTTTTATCGCTTCAAGCGCGGCAACGTCGCCTTCTACTCGCTGAACAGCAACTACATGGACAAGCGGCAGGTGAAGTGGCTGGAGGATGAACTGGCGAAAGATACTTCCGAGTGGAAGATCGCCTTCTTCCATCACCCGCCGTATTCTTCGGGCGGGAAGCACGGCTCGTCTTCGGGCTTGCGCGAAATCGTTGAGCCGATCTTCTTGAAGTACGGCGTCAACGCGGTCTTCGCCGGTCACGAACATTTTTACGAGCGGATCAAACCGCAGAAGGGCATCTACTATTTCATCTCCGGCGCGGGCGGCAAACTCAGGTCGGGCGACGTGAAGGAGAGTTCGCCGCTGACGGAGAAAGCGTTCGACACCGATCTCTCCTTCATGCTCATCGAAGTCGCGGGCGACCAACTGCACTTCCAAGTCATCTCGCGCACGGGCGAGACCGTTGACTCCGGCGTTATCGTCAACCAGCGTAAGAAAACTGCTAACGAAAAGAAACCTCTGAACAGTTCTAATCTGATCGTCTCCCCGATCCGTTAGGTGAGCGGGGAAAGCCTGAGCCGACAGGTTACTGACCTGCTGACTTCTGCGAGGCACGGCCTCCTCGCCGGAGGTTCGCCAGTTCGTTGATGCGTGTACGCACCGCGCGCGAGAGCGTGCGCACCTCTGCGGGAGTGTAGTTGGCGGCGCGGAAGGCGTCGCCGAGTTGGCGGTTGCTCAGACGCGAGAGCAACGTGCCGATCCAGCGCGCTTCGTCCACAGTGATGTCGTTGAACATGCCGCGCTTCTTGCCGGAAAACTCAAAGTCAACTCGCCCGTCTTCTTTGATCTCGTCAATGAGTTTGTCGCCGCGAAAGCCTGCGGGGTCGTTGCGGCTGCGCGTGAATCGCCAGAGCAGCGGCCACTTGCCTGTGTCGCCGAGCGTCGCGCCGAGGTCGCTGATCGCATAGCGCAACTCCGTGCCTCCGCTCGCTGTGGGCACGGCCAGCAGGACGTTGTTCTCATCCTTCGTGTCCCAGTTGTTCAAGAGCACCATCAACACCTTCAACCCCTGCAACTCGCGCGTGCCGACGAAAGGGTTCTCCTCCCATTTCCACTCGCCCTCGCGTTCGACGTTTTCGGGACGCGCCTCGAACCGCACGTTACGAAATGTTCCCTTGCCGGGAATCGTCACGCGCGGTGCAAGGTATGTGATCTCCGTCATGTAACCGGCAGCCCACAAGAGGCGCGTGGAAGCCGTCTCCGACTGCGCCTCCTTGCCCAGCTTCGCCACCCACACGCGCCCCGACGCGTCGCGCACGCGATACTTCTTCGACCAGCCGCCTTTCTCTTCCTTGATGAAGGTCAGCCGCCGCAGGTTCGGGCGCATGCTCGCCCCGCCCGACCCCAGCAACAGGTTGAGCGAAGAGATGTCGCGCGGCTCACGCCACAGCACGGGCGTGCCCGCAGGCGTCTTCTTTTTCTTGTCCGACTTATCTTGAGCCTGTAAGACCGCGTTCGACGAACACACGAGCACCAGCAATAACACGGCGGCGACGTTTGTGATCAGGCGTTTACTGTTCAATAGAAGCATATTGACCTTTTCGTCCTCGTTTGATGCTAACAAATCCACCTTGCACTGATTTCGCTTTTTAGGGATGCCCTAGATTTTATACAAACCGCGTGCGATAGGTCTATTCAACAGACGCCGAAGCGGTCGGGCGGCGGAGGTTAATTCTTGATCGTGCGGCGCGTTGAATCTGCTAAGCTGTGCGGACACGAACGAACCGCCTCGCAGGAACTTCTTGCCGTTGGGAGAAAATTTCTATGCAATGGCTCTATCTGGTTCTCGCTATTCTCGGCGCGGTGCTTCCGCTCTCGCAACTCGTACCGTTTCTCTTGGCGTATGGCTTCGACGTGCCGCTCTTGTTCAGACAACTTTTCGCGAACCACGTCTCGGCCTTCTTCGGCCTCGATGTCATCGTGTCGTCCGTCGCGCTGTGGCTGTTCGTGTTCTCGGAAGGGCGGCGTCGCGGCATGAAGAATCTCTGGCTTTATATCTTCTGCAATCTGGCGGTCGGCGTGTCGCTGGCGCTGCCGTTGTTCCTGTTCTTTCGGGAGCGCAAACTCGACGGCGGGAGAGTCAACTGATTTTGCAGGCCGCGCTCGACAACACGATCATCGTCCTCATCGGATTTGCGGGCACGGGCAAATACACAATCGGGCGCGCACTCGCCGAACGCACGGGCGCGCGACTCATCGACAATCATCTCATCAACAATCCCATCTTCAAGGTCGTCAACGCCGACGGCGTGACGCCGCTCCCGCCGGAGGTGTGGGCTAAGGTCTCAGGCATCAGGCGTCTCGTCTATGAAGCCATACGCGAGATTTCGCCGCCCGGTTTGAGTTTCATTTTCACGCTTGAGTTGCGGGAAAGCGACCCGAATGCGCATCGCGCGTTTCTCGATCTGTGTGAACTCGCCGCGTCGCGCGCGGCACAACTCGTCCCCGTGCGCCTCGTCTGCGACGTGGAGGAATTATGCCGCCGCGTGGCCGACCCCGCGCGCGCCGCGCAACTCAAAGAGATCAGCCCCGAGCATGCGCGAAAGAAGATGTCGGAGCACGCGGTCTTGAATCCACAGCACGAGAACACGCGCACCGTTGACGTGACCGCGAAATCGCCCGACGAAAGCGTGGACGCCATCTTGCGCGAAATCGAACTGATCAAGAGTTGTGAGTAAAGGGCAGGGTGAAAGAGTTAGAAGGACAGTTAAGGCAAGAGAAACAAAATACGTCGCATCTCGCGCGCAACTCGCCGCGATGCCGTTTCTTTCAATCTGACGTGGCCTGTGTCAACTTGAATGAGAGGCGTGACACAAAATCTCTTCAACGCGACCGGCAGGGACGCGTTTTCGTTGGAATTATCGCGCTTATTTGTATGGACTTAAGTGGCATCTGACTTGCTAGAGTCGTTAGGTCAGGCGTGCGCGAGGGCGCGCGCCGAGACGAGACTGGCTGCCTAAGTTTTTCATAAGTGCGAAATGAAAAGCCCTTTCGATCAACAGACCGTAAACATCTACGCGAAGGTAATTCTATTCATTGACGCGGCGATCTTCCTGGCGTCTGTTTACAACTTACCGACCGCATATCTCGGCCTCCCGCTCCTGCTGCTCGCCCTTTTAACCGTCCGCGCTTGCTCGGCCTTCCCCGTGAAGATAGCCAGCATCGGCAACCGCGTCTACCTGACGGATAGTTTCCTGCTGCTCGCTCTCCTCGTGTTCGACGCCGAAGCGGCGGCCGTGCTCGCCTGCGTCGTCACGCCCTGCGTGTTGTTGCGTTCCAGCAAGAACGTGAATCTGCTCGTCTACCGTTCTGCGATCTCCGTCCTTCCCATTTTCCTCGCGGCTTTCCTGCTGCGCTTCGGCTTCGGCACAGTCACAGAGCTTTTGCACGCGCACGAGATTCCCGTCATCGCTACGGCGCTCGCGGCGTTGATCGTCGCGCAGTCGCTCGTCAGCGCCGCGATCTCTTTGAGCGATAGAAAAGCCAGCCCGCAGCAAGGGCGTCGGCGCGCTATCGCCAAGAGCTATCTGACGGCGCTCTCTGTGTATCTGGTGGCCGGATGCAGCGCGGCGCTCGTCGCGGCCTCCGCTTATTTCGTAGGGCTGAACGCTGTCACGATTGTCGGCGTCGTGGCCGCCGTCGTTTATTTCGCTTACACGTCTTACGTCAATAATGATTTCATCAACGTCTCGACGCAGACGCAGGCCGTAGCGGCTCACAGCAACAACAACGTCAGCGACGACGACCGTTTCCGCAACGCTTTCGACTTCGCCGCCATCGGCATGGCGCTCGTCTCTTCGGAAGGCCGCTGGCTACAGGTCAATCGCGCGCTCTGTAAGATTCTCGGCTACTCCGAGCGGGAGATGATCGTCACGGACTTTCTGACCGTCATACACCCGGACGACCTCGGCGTCGCGGTGGACGCTATCAAGCGCCTGCGCAAAGGCAACAGCACGATTGATCAATGCGAGGTGCGCTTCCGTCACAAGTCCGGGCATAAGGTTTGGGGATTGTGGAGCGCGTCTCTGGCCGGTGGGCCGCACGTCGCGTCCACGCCGCTCGTCTTCCAGATTCAGGACATCACAGACCGCAAGCGCGCCGAAGAACAACTGCAACACGAGGCCATGCACGACGTGCTGACGGGGCTGCCGAACCGCGCCATGTTCATAGACCACGTCGAACTGGCGATAGCGCGTGCGCAGCGCAACGAGGAACGCAAATTCGCGATTCTCTACGTTGACCTTGATCGCTTCAAGATCATCAACGACAGCTTAGGCCACGCCATCGGCGATCAATTGCTCAAAGAGGTCGCCGTGCGCCTGTGGAAGTGCGTCAGAGCCGGAGACACGGTCGCGCGTCTCGGCGGCGACGAGTTCGTGCTGCTCTTAGAAGACATCTATCAGGAGAGCGAGGCGATTGATGTCGCCGAACGCATCAAGGCAGAGTTGGCCGTGCCGTTCACGCTGAGCGGGCGCGAAGTGTTCACGACCGTGAGCATCGGCGTGGCTTCGAGTTGGACGAGCTATCATCAGGCCGAAGGGTTGATACGTGACGCGGACGCGGCGATGTATCGCGCGAAATCGCTCGGCAAGAACCGGCACGAAATTTACGACTCCGTCATGCACGCGCAGGTCAACGATCTCTTGCAGATGGAGACTGCCTTGAGGCTCGCGGTCGAGCGACGCGAGTTTATCGTCTACTATCAATCCATCGTCGATCTGGAGACGTTCAAGATTTCAGGCTTTGAAGCGTTGGTGCGTTGGAATCATCCTGAGAAGGGTTTCATCTCGCCCGCGAATTTCATTCCGCTCGCGGAAGAGACCGGCCTCATCGTCGAGATCGGCGAGTGGGTGTTGCGCGAGGCGTGCAGGCAGATGGAACGTTGGCAGAAGATTTTCCCGTCCGATCCGCCGCTGTTCGTCAGTGTGAATTTGTCGAGCAAGCAGTTCATCCAAAGCGATCTGATCCAGAGGGTCACGCAGATCATCGAAGAGACGAAGATCAATCCTGAAGGACTGAAGTTGGAGATCACCGAAAGCGCCGTGATGGACGACGTTGACTCCGCGACCGAGATGCTCAAGAAGTTGCGCGCGCTCGGCGTCAAGTTGAGCATTGACGACTTCGGCACGGGCTATTCCAGCTTGAGCTACCTGCACCGTTTCCCGATTGACACGCTGAAAGTTGACCGCTCGTTTGTCGTCAACATGTCGGAGGATAGCGAGAACGTCGAGATCGTGAGGACGATTGTGAGCCTCGCGCAGAATCTCGGCATGAACGTGATCGCCGAAGGCGTGGAGACGAAAGAACAACTCGCGGCGCTCCGCAAACTCGGTTGCGAAAACGGTCAGGGCTATCTCTTCTCGAAGCCTGTTGACGCGAAATTGGCGGAGAATCTGATCTGCGACACCTACACGGTCGAACCCACAGTCGAGCCGCTCGTCAACTCCGTCGGCTCGCAAGAAAAAGTCGTCCGCTATCTGGTAGCCTAAATCTTCGCGTCACCCGCCGACTCTCGCGAGGCGCGCACCTTCAAGCCGTATAAATCACCCGACTTAACTTTTATTAACTACTGATTGTCTTCGGCGGCGAGGTCGTGGCGGAAGACGAGCATGTCGCGCACGGCGAGGCCGTTCTCGTAGACCGGCTCGTCGTAATACCAGAAGTAGTCGTGGCGCACGTGGTCTATTCTGAACCCGCACTTCTGGTAGAAGATGATGTTGCCCGCGCTCGTGCTGCTCGTGCCGACAAACATCTCCTGCTTGCCGCGCCTGCGTGCTTCTTCGATTAACCACGCGACAAAAATCTTTCCGAGTCCAGCGCCCTGTCGCTCTGGGAGCACAGCGAGTTCGAGCATCTCGCAAGGGTCGCGCGCCCAACGCATCGTCGCCGCGGCGACAGCTTGCCCGCCGTCGTCTTCCATGACGTAAACCGCGTCGCTCAGATTTTGCAGACTCCAACGCAGCGCGCTCTCCGAAGGCTCCGCCAGCAAGAGTAGCGAAAACAGCGCGCCCGTCTCTTCCTTCTGTGCTTCGCGTATGTTGAACTGCATCACAGGGGAATCCGGTGTGTTCTTCAAGACCGGCAGAAGTGTATCATAGCGCAAACGCGCTCCGGCTTTGCGTGTGGCGGATAGCGCGGAGCGCATTGCTTCGACGTGTGTGGAGGTGTGAAGGGCATGGAGCATGAAACGAAAGTTCGCCGAGGCGCGGGCGGCACTCCGGGCGGGCTCGGGCAGTTCTTTCTCGGACTGGCGATGACTGTTGCGGGCGCTTACCTTTTAACCAACTATGTCGTCGTGACGAGCGGCTCCTGGTCTGTGTGGGGCTACAACGCTTTCGGCCTGTCGCTCTTGCCTCTCATCATAGGCATCGGCTTGCTGTTCTTCAACGGCAAGTCCGTCATCGGCTGGCTGCTCCTGTTCGTCGGCATCGTCATCATCTTCACGGGCATCCTGATGAACCTTCAAATCTACTTCCAGACGACCAGCCTCTTCAACACCTTGATCATGCTCGTGCTGCTCGCAGGCGGCATCGGACTCGTCGCCCGCGCGCTCGTCGCGCGCGAGTGAAGCGCCTTTCAACAAGTCGTCAGGCTCAAGCGTTCGGCTCTGTTGAGGGTTCGGTTTTTACTCGACGCTCATGTTCGCCCGGTGAGAAAGTAGGCGGCGAGCAACACGACGAGCGCGGCAGCGATGCCACAGAGAAATATGCGGGCTAACTTTCGCTCGGCGGCGAGATTGCGGCCACAGACGGGGCAGCCTTTGGCGTCCGCAGCGAGCATCTTGCCGCAGTCGCCGCATGGGATGTAGTTCATACTTCGCCTCGGTTGGCTTCTGATGCTCAAGTCGAATTTTGATGAAGGCGACGCTGGTTGAGAACAGTGGCGAGGCGACGCGGTTCGGGTTCTCGTAAGTCATGTTAACATGTTTTCACGGACGAGCCTTTGGTGATGTTCTCAGCAAAATGCGGGTCTTATTAGCGATAGAACCCGCCCGCTTGTAGCAGGCGGTTCTGACTTGAGTCGCATTCATTTGCCGGTTGGCCTATGAGTAAAGAGCAGCGTGCGGCGTCGCCAGTGGAAGAGTCACCCGATCCTTCCCTGTGGGTGGACATGCACGGCGATTACCTGTTCAAGTACGCAGTGTTTCGCCTGCGCGACCGCGCGCTCGCCGAAGACATCGTGCAGGAGACGCTGCTCGCCGCGCTCCAAGCATACAATTCGTTCAAGGGGCGCGGCTCCGAGCGCACGTGGCTCGTCGGCATTCTCAAACATAAAGTCATAGATCACTTCCGGCGTGCGAGCCGCGAAACCACGCTCGACATGTCCGAGGGGCAGTCGCTTGAGCATGAAGAGTTTTTTCGCAGCGCGGGCGAGTGGCGGCATCACTGGGAGCCGGAGCACGCGCCCATCGAATGGCATGCGACGCCCGAAGGCTTGCTTGAACAAACGGAGTTCTGGGAAGTGTTCATGCGCTGCCTCGCGCCGCTCCCCGCGCGCACGGCGAACGCCTTCACGCTGCGCGAGGTCGAAGGCTTGACGAGCGAAGAGATTTGCGAGGTGCTCTGCGTTTCGACGAACAACCTCTGGGTGTTGCTGCATCGCGCGCGTATGCAACTCAGGCATTGTCTCGAAGTGAACTGGTTTCGACGCGAGGGGGCGAAACGTTAAAGATGGCTTTGCAACCTTACAACAAGGTGCGGCACGCAGTCAGGTACTGGCTGCTCAGGCGTCTACCGACCTGCAAGGAGATCGCGCCCCTGATGTCGGAGTCAATGGAGCGACGACTGACTGCGCGCGAGCGCGTCGCGCTCAGGGTACATCTGTGGGTCTGCGTCTGGTGCGAATGGTATCTGCAACATCTGCGTCTCATGCGCGAGGCGCTTCGACAAAGAGCTGCACAATCCGACGTTGAAGAAGAAACTTCTCCCGCCTCCGCCTCCCTATCAAACGAGGCGCGCGAACGGCTCAAGCGTGCCCTCGCGAGCAAAAATCAATAAGCCCTCTTCTTTCCGCCCGCCACCTCTGTAAGTTTTTCTCATTTCAACCGACCAATTGATAGGGCGTGGTGTCTACCGCCGCGCGTGTGAGGATTGGAATGTTTTTATTGATACGAAATTATGCACGCAGGTTGCTGGTCAAGCCGCTGCCGCCGTGTAACTCAATCGCCACGCTTAGCTCTGCGACGCTTGATCGAAAGCTGTCCTTTGCCGAGCGCATCCTTCTCGATTTGCATCTACGCTTTTGCCAGACGTGCGCGCGTTATCGTGAGCAGTTGATCTTACTGCGCGCCATCGTTCGCAGCCGAACCGTTGAGACTCAAGACACACCTGTTACTTCGTCAACGCCGGATGTACGGCTCGACGCGCAGGCGCGTGCGCGTCTGAAGCGCGCCCTTGCGAGCCGACAGGAAGCGAAAGAATAAAAATCTGATGCGCCGAAAATTCTCTTGTAAGGATTCCGCGCTTCGCACGACTAACAGGGTAGAAGCGGCTGTTTGAACGTTGCTCGTAAATTTAGACGACGACCGCTTCGCTGTAAACCCTCGCCAAAGTTTTACCAAACACTCGCGCCGGACAGGAGTTTTGTCAACGGATGCAGGGGCATCCGCGCGCCGGAGGTGTGCCCGAATGTTGTGTGAGATTCGCCGCCGCCCGTGCGCCCTTTGAAACACGATTAACCGAACTGCGCAGGGAGCAGTTGAGCAAACAACTTTCCTCTTAAGGAGATTATTCTGATGTCAAATCGCAAACTCGTCATCGTCGCCGTCCTTCTCGTCGCGCTCGTCGCCGGTTGGTACGCCTTCCGCCCCGAACGCATTTTCGTCAACCAGCAAGTCAACGAACAATTCCCGACCGCCTCCGCCGCCACGATGGCCGAGCCTGCGGCACTCGCAGCGGGGCAGTTTCACAGCGTCGCGCACGACACGAAAGGCAGCGCGACCGTCTACCAACTCGCGGGCGGCAAGCGCACGCTACGCCTGACTGACTTCCAGACCTCGAACGGCCCAGACGTGCGCGTCTATCTCGTCGCCGCGACGGACGCAGGCGACAACGAGACGGTCACGCGCGCCGGATTCCTCGAAGTCGGCGCGCTCAAAGGCAACGTCGGCGATCAGAATTACGACGTGCCCGCCGACGTTGATCTCGCGAAGTACAAGGCGGTGACGATCTGGTGCAAACGCTTCGGCGTCAACTTCGGAACTGCGCCGCTCGGCTCGCCGCAACAACAGATGGGAGCGAATGCCGCGCAGCCCGCGCCGCTCGCCTACGGCAACTTCCACGACGTTTCGCACAAGGGTTCGGGCACGGCGACCATCTACAGGCTCGCAGACGGCAAGCGCGTTTTGCGCTTCACAAACTTTGAAACATCGAACGGCCCCGACGTTGTGGTCTATCTCGTCGCTGCGGCGGACGCGACGGACGCCGACACGGTGAAGAACGCCAGCCCGATCCTGCTCGGCTCTCTGAAAGGCAACGTCGGCGATCAGAACTACGACGTGCCTGCGGACGCAGACCTCTCGAAATACAAGGCGGTCACGATCTGGTGTCGCCGTTTCAGCGCAAACTTCGCGACCGCGCCGCTCGCCGTCAAAGGAGCTTGAGACGAAACGAGCGCGCGAAGTTTCAACTTTCAGGCCGGAGGGCGCGCGGGCGTGAACACGACCGCCGCCCGGCCTGACAGTCTTTCAAATTTGAATGCAGCCGGAGAAGGGCGAAAATTATGAGCACGAATAATATCAAGCGCATACTTATCTTGGGCGGCGGCTTCGGCGGCATGTACGCGGCGTTGGAGTTGGAGCGAACGCTCGCGCGCGACGCGGATGTTGAAGTCACGCTCGTCAATCGCGAAAACTATTTCCTCTTCACGCCGATGCTACATGAAGTGGCGGCTAGCGATCTGGACTTCACGCACATCGTCAATCCTGTGCGCAAACTGCTCCGCCGCGTGCGTTTCTTCAGCGGCGTCGTGGAAGAGATTGATCTAGACGCGCGGCGCGTACGCGTCTCGCACGGCGACGAGCATCATCATCACGAGTTGGAATACGATCATCTCGTGCTCGCGCTCGGCTCGGTGACGAACTTCTTCAATTTGCCCGGACTAGAAGAGCGCGCACAGACGATGAAATCGCTCGGCGATGCGATCCACTTGCGCAATCATCTGGTGAAGAATCTGGAAGAGGCGGATTTCGAGTGTTGCCCGAAGACGCGCGAGCCGCTGCTGAACGTCGTGGTCGCGGGCGGCGGCTTCGCCGGAGTCGAGACGATCGCCGCCGTCAACGATTTCTTGCGCGAGGCGGTCGAGTTCTACCCGCACTTGAAAGAAGAGATGCTGCGCGTCGTGCTCGTGCATCCGGGTAAGGTCGTGCTGCCGGAGTTGAGCGCGAGCCTCGGCGAGTACACGGGGCGAAAACTCTCTGAGCGCGGCGTCGAGATTAGAGCGAACACGCGCGTGGCTGGTGTGACGGACGAGGGCGTGGAGTTGAATGACGGGAGCGTGATCCGCACGAACACGGTTGTGTGGACAGCCGGAACGTCGCCGAACCCGAAGCTCGCCGCGTTGCCGTGCGCGAAGGTGCGCGGGCGTCTGCGCGTCAACGAATTTTTAGAAGTCGAAGGTTACGCGGGCGTGTGGGCGCTCGGCGACTGCGCGGACATTCCCGACGTGACGACGGGGAAGTCTTGCCCGCCGACGGCACAACACGCTTTGCGCGAAGGTCGCGTGGTCGCGCAGAACATCGCCGCCGCGATTCGCGGTGGGAAGAAGAAAAAGTTCGTGTTCGCGACAATCGGGCAACTCGCCTCCATCGGGAAGCGCACGGGCGTCGCGCAAATCTTCGGCTACAACTTCTCCGGCTTCGTCGCGTGGTGGATGTGGCGCACGATCTATCTCTCGAAGCTGCCGCGCTTCGAGAAGAAATTCCGCGTCGCGCTCGACTGGACGCTCGACGTGCTCTTCACCAAAGACCTCGTGCAGTTCACGACGTTGCGCGACCCGTCTGCACATCTGAACGAAGAGACAGCGACGGCGATGCCCCGACAGTTGGAGATGAAAAGCGCGCCCGTTGTTGTCGAAGCGGCTTGAGTTGGCGCGGGACGGCGAAAATTTTGGTGAGGATTCGTATGGCTGCGATAACTGAACAGAGTAGGTCGGGGCAGATGCCGCACGAGACGGGCGACGCGAAGGCGCGCGTCCGGTTGTCGGGCATTCAAGTTCGAGCATCGGGTGCGTTCGCTTGTCCGGCGTGCGGCGGCGAGAATGCGGCGGGCGCTGTGTTCTGCGCGAACGCGGCATGTCATAAGGCGCTCGGCGAATTTCGTTACGTGCGCGAAGAACTGCTCGAAGACGCGCGCTGGCACGAATTATTAGCCGAGCGCGTCGCCGCCTTTATCGGCAAGCCGCATTTCGTGGCCGTTCACGTCGTCTTGTTCGGGTTGTGGGTCGCGGTCAACACAGGCATCTTCGTTTTCGTACGCGCCTTCGACGAATACCCGTTCGGACTGCTCGGCATCATCCTGTCGGTGGAGGCGATCTTCATCACGGGCTTTCTGCTCATCAGCCAGAACCGGCAGAACGCTCACGCCGACAAGCGAGCCGAACTCGACTACGAAGTCAACGTACGCACCTATCGCGAGATTCACGAAATCAAGGCCATGCTCGAAGCGACGCGCGAACGCCTCGACGCGGTAAGCGCATCGGTCGCACGCCTCAATCGCCCGCGCGAGTGATCTTTATGACACGATGCGTTCAATCTTTCGGCGTCGTCGCGTCGTGCGTCTCCGCTTTATCGGTTAGACCCATGCTGTGAAGTCCGAAGGATCGGCCGAGCGCGGCGACCTCGCGCTCCGCCTGCGGGATGAACCGGCGCGCGTGCCGCCCCATGATGCGTTCCGAAAGCGTGCTTGCGAAGAGTTGACGGATGGCGGCGAGCGGCGCGAGCGTGCGCGGCACGTAGATTTTGCGCCTGCGTCGCTCGATGCCTTCGACGAACGCGGCGGCGCAAGTCTCAACCGGAGTGATTGCGCCGAACGGCCCCGGCAGCACGCCGAGTATCTCGTTGAAACTTTTAAGATCGCGCTGCTGGTCGCGCACGAGGTCTGTGTCAATCCAAGCCGGATGCGCCACGCCGACGCCGACTCCCTTGTGCGCGAGTTCCAGACGGAGCGCGTTGCCGAACTGTTCGACGCCGCTCTTGGAAGCCGCGTAGGTTGAGATGCCCGGCAGCGGCGCGAGCGCAGCCGCAGACGATACGAGCAGGTAGTAGCCGCGTCTCTCGGTGATGTGCGCGAGCGTCGCGCTGACGGTGCGCACGACGCCGATCAAGTTCACTTCAATTGTTCGCACGAGCGCCTCGACGGGCGTGACGGCCACCGTGCCGTTGCAGGCGATTCCGGCGTTGGCGACGACCACGTCGAGGCCGCCGAGCGCGTCGAGCGTACACGCGACGGCGCGCTCCAAAGCAGTTTGATTTGTCACGTCGCACTCGAACCAGACGTGCCCGTCGCCTTGAAGAGTCGCGGCCAACGCCGACAGACGTTCCGGTTCAAGACCGACGAGCGAGAGACGCGCGCCTCGTGCAGCGAGCAGCCGCGCCGTCTCTGCGCCGATGCCGCGCGCCGCGCCTGTGATGAGCACGACCTTGCCGGAAACGCTCTCTGTGGGCATACGACAGATTCCTCCTGACGCGAGAAAATTTGAAACTATAACGATCAGTGAGCATCGCCGCTCTCAAGCACGTACTCGGCGGGATTGAGGCGTGCGAGTCTGCGGCGGAAGCGCCAGGAGGAATCAGGCCAGAGTGTGGAGTTGCGCCCCGTGCGGTCTAGATACCAACTCGCGCAGCCGCCCGCCGTCCACACAGTCCCTTCCATGCGCTTCTGCACTTCATCTACGTAAGCGGCCTGCGCGTCGGCGCGCGGCTCGATGGTGCTGGCATTGCGCCGCCGCATGTAGTCGAGCGCGGTGATGAGGTGTTCGATCTGCGCTTCCAGCATGATGAGCACGGAGTTGTGTCCGAGTCCTGTGTTCGGCCCCATCAGTATGAACAGGTTGGGGAAGCCTGAGACGGTCGTGCCGAGGTGCGCCTGCGGGCTGCCCGCCCATACGGACGCGAGCGTCTGACGCCCGCGCCCGCGCACGTGTTTCGCCATCGGCTGATCCGTCGCCCGAAAGCCAGTGCCGAAGATGATCGCGTCCACAGGGCGTTCGACGCCGTCGTTGCCCACGATTGAACGCGCGCGTACCTCTGCGACGCCATCGGTGATCAACTCGACGTTCGGTTGTGTGAGCGACGGCAGGTAATCGTTCGAGACGAGGACGCGCTTGCAGCCGATGGCGTAGCGCGGCGTGAGCTTCGCGCGAAGCAACGGGTCTCGTACGGACTTCTCAAGGTGTCTGAGCGCGATGCGCTGCACGACCTTCGACACCCAGACGTAACGAAACGCAAAGACCAGCGACTCGCGCAGCCAATACAACCCGGCGCGCACCGCGCGTTGAGCGACGGGGAAGCGTCGAAACAGGCGTCGCTTGCCTTCGCCGAGCGCGCGGTCGTGGCGCGGCATGATCCAGGGCGGCGTGCGCTGGAATATGTGCAGCCGCTCCACCTTCGGCTGTATCTCCGGCACGAACTGTATGGCCGACGCGCCTGTGCCGATGACGGCCACGCGGCGATTCGTGAGATCAAACGAGTGATCCCAACGCGCCGAGTGGAAAACGCGCCCCTCGAACTGGTCGAGTCCGCGCAACTCCGGCAACGCCGGTTCGCTCAAAGCGCCCGAAGCCATGACGAGTACCGAGGCTGTATGCGTCCCTTGCGAAGTTTCGATCCGCCACAGCCCGGCCTGTTCGTCCCAGGCCGCTTCGCGCACTTCACACCCGAAGCGTATATGCGGCAGCACGCCGAACTCACGCGCGCAGCGTTGCAGGTAAGCCCAGATTTCCGGCTGCGGCGAATAGCTGCGCGTCCAACCGGGATTCGGCGCGAAGGAGAACGAGTAAAGATGCGATTGCACGTCGCAGGCGCAACCCGGATAACTATTGTCGCGCCAAGTCCCGCCGACATCCTCCGCGCGTTCCAGCACGACGAAATCTTCTGTGCCCTCCTGCTTGAGCCGTATGGCCGTGCCCAAGCCGCCGAAGCCGCTCCCGACGATCACAATTCGCGTATGCACGCTCAACTTTGGGACTGCCTCCGAGTTATCAGAACGAAGTAATAATTCTTTACTATCCGTTGCTATCCTAGCTCGTCACTATATTGTCACCCGTTCCTATAAACAAGAAACCCGCCCCTAAGTTTTGCAGTTGAAGTAACGGATAGGGTCTGGGAATAGCGTTCTGGGAATTGTCGGTCTACGCGTTTCTCTTGGATAGCTTCGCGCGCTGATTGCCCGATAAATTCGGAGAACACTTCATACAATGCACGCCAGCTTGGTAAACGCAATTACCCGTAATGCTCTACGGCGCTTGCAACTTTCAGTTAGACACTCCCCGCACTTAAAGGTCAATGACAATTTCAGCTTGTTAGTACGATACTGTACGGAGTCCTTTAGGATTTTTAATGTACATTCCTCTGACTTTTGGGATTATCAATCCGTTGGATTTACAAGCAAGCGCCCCCAGATAAGGAGATGCAATGCGACGGTCAAGCCTGACCACGTTCTTGCTTTGTCAACGCCTTTTTCTCTCTTGTTTCATCATCTGTAGCGTCTCCTTCTCTCTCTCCTGCTCGTCTAAGAATCCTGAACGCTCGCGCACCAGCCCGACGGCCAGCCCATCTCCACAGCAAGGCTCAAATACGGGACAAGCCACAGTGCCGCAGTTCGCCTCCGACGGGGAGGACGGGCAATGGACGATGCCCGCAAAAAACTATGCGAGCACGCGCTACAGCGGCCTCAGCGAGATCAACACTGCGAACGTCAAGAACCTGAAAGTCGCCTGGACTTTCTCGACCGGAGTGAATCGAGGTCAGGAAGCCGCGCCCATCGTGGCGGGCACGACGATGTACGTCGTCTCTCCTTACCCGAACATCCTCTACGCGCTCGATCTGACGCGCCCCGGCTCGCTCAAGTGGAAATACGAACCGCACCCTTCAGCCGCCGCGCAGGGCGTCGCCTGTTGCGATCTCGTCAATCGCGGCGCGGTCTTCTCGAACGGGAAAATTTTCTACAACACGCTCGACGCTTACACGGTCGCCGTAGACGCCGAGACGGGCAAGGAAATCTGGAAGACCAAACTCGGCGACATCAACCGTGGCGAGACCGTCACGATGGCTCCGCTCGTCGTGAAAGATAAAGTTCTCGTCGGAAACTCCGGCGGCGAGTTCGGCGTGCGCGGCTGGATCACGGCGGTTGACGCGGCGAGCGGGCAGATCGCATGGCGTGCCTACAACACTGGGCCGGACAAGGACGTTTTGATCGGCGCGAACTTTCAACCCTTCTACGCGCAGGATCGCGGCACAGACCTCGGCGTTTCAAGCTGGCCGCCCGACGCCTGGAAGATCGGCGGCGGCACGGTCTGGGGCTGGATTTCTTACGACCCCGAACTCAATCTCATCTATCACGGTTCGGGCAATCCCGGCCCCTGGAATCCCGATCAACGACCCGGCGACAACAAGTGGACATCCGGCATCTTCGCGCGCAACCCCGACACGGGCGAAGCGCGCTGGTACTACCAATGGTCGCCGCACGATCTCTTCGATTACGACGGCATCAACGAACAAATCCTGCTCGACATGTCGTGGAACGGGCAACCGCGCAAAGTTCTTGTCCGACCGGAACGCACCGGCTACGTTTACGTCCTTGATCGCACGACGGGCGAAGTGCTGTCCGCGCAGCCATTCGTTCACATCACGTCGTCGAAGGGCGTCGATCTAAAGAGCGGCCTGCTCATTCCGAACGAGGAGAAGACGCCCGTGATGGGCAAGGTCGTGCGCGACATCTGCCCCGCCGCGCCCGGCGGCAAGGACTGGAATCCTTCGGCCTTCTCGCCGCGCACCGGACTCGTCTACATCCCGCACAACAACCTCTGCATGGACTTCGAGGGACTCGAAGCCAACTACATCGCGGGCACACCTTACGTCGGCTCGAACGTGAAGATGTACGCGGGGCCGGGCGGTCATCGCGGCGAGTTCACGGCTTGGAATCCGGTTGAGGCGCGCGAGGTGTGGAAACTCAAAGAGCGGTTTCCGGTCTGGAGCGGCGCGGCGGTGACGGCGGGCGACCTCGTCTTCTACGGCACGATGGACGGCTACTTCAAAGCTCTCGACGCGCGCACTGGCGAACTGCTGTGGCAGTTCAAAGTGGATTCGGGAATCATCAGCCAGCCGGTTGTGTATCGCGGCCCGGACGGCAAACAGTACGTCGCCGTGTTGTCGGGCGTCGGCGGCTGGGCGGGCGCAATCGTCGCGGGCGATCTCGATCCGAGCGACGCGACCGCCGCGCTCGGCTTCGCCAACGCCATGTCCGACCTGCCCGAACACACGACGAAGGGAGGGACGCTCTATGTCTTCTCGCTCCCTTAAAATTATAACGCACGTTTCGACACGGACGACCGGACGACAGCATCGTCATCGGTACATCGCGTTTGTCGCTCTATCGGCTACGGTCGCCGTTCTCGTCTCGTGTGCTGGTCAGGCCAACGCGCCGCAGCAGCAGGCGGCGCAGGCGCAAGAGCGGGCGCAACTTCCAGCAGTAACAACTCGCGCTCTACGCGTCTGCGCCGACCCGAACAACCTGCCCTTCTCGAACGAGCGCGGGGAAGGTTTCGAGAACAAGCTCGCCGAGTTGGTCGCGCGAGAGATGCACACGCGCGTCGAATATACCTGGTGGGCGCAGCGGCGCGGCTTCTTCCGCAACACGCTCAAGGCCGGACTGTGCGACGTGGTCTTGGGCGTGCCGAGCAGCTTTGAACTCACGCTCACCACTTCGCCCTACTACCGCTCAACTTACGTCTTCGTCTCGCGCAAGGATCGCCATCTGGGCATCCGCTCCTTTGACGACGCGGCGCTGCGCCAGCTCAAAGTAGGCGTGCAACTCATCGGCGATGACTCGGCCAACACCCCGCCCGCGCACGCTCTCTCGGCGCGCAAGATCATTCAGAACGTCGTCGGCTACACGGTCTACGGCGACTATGCGGAGGCCAACCCGCCCGCGCGGATTATTGACGCGGTGGCGCGCGGCGACGTGGACGTGGCCGTCGCCTGGGGGCCGCTTGCGGGCTACTTTGCACGTCGAAGCAAAGTCGCGCTTGAAGTTGTGCCCGTCTCGCCGCAGTTCGATCTTCCGTTCCTCCCGTTCGTTTATGACATCTCGATGGGCGTCAGGCGCGGCGACGACGCGCTCAAGGAAGAACTCGAACGAATACTCGAACTGAAGCGCGCAGAGATCGAACATATTCTCGACGACTACGGCGTGCCGCGTGCTGGCGTCGCGACGCAGCCGCAAGCAACTTCGTGACGGGGAGGGGACGGGATGAGAAGCAAGACTCGCAGCACGGTTATGATCACGTCCGCCTGTGTCGTCGTGTGCATCCTGTCTCTCGCCGCCGCGTGCAAGAGGGAGGAGCGCGGGTTGAGAGTTGACCCGCCATCGGCGAGCCGCATCAATTCGAAAACTTTGAGCGAACTCAGACCGGGCGAGGCGCAGACCGTACCCGCGAAGAATGAATTTGAAGAGAACGCTTTTGCGATGAGCGAAGGCAAGCGGCTCTACGTGTGGTTCAACTGCGTCGGCTGCCACGCGCACGGCGGGGGTGGGATGGGGCCGCCGCTCAAAGATGCGAAGTGGCTTTACGGAAGCGAGCCGGATCAGATTTTCGCAACCATCGTCGAAGGTCGTCCGAACGGGATGCCTTCGTTTCGCGGAAAGATTCCCGACTATCAGGTGTGGCAACTCGTCGCCTACGTGCGCAGCATGAGCGGGCAGGTGTCGAAGGACGCCGCGCCCGGACGCGACGACGACATGAACGCACGCAAGCCGGAGCAATCAACAGAGACGGAGAAGCCGAGAAGCGGCGGCGTGCCTAAGTCCGGGGAGATGCCGCAATGAACGGGGGCGCAGGCGGATTCAAGAGGAGGTGCGCGCGCTGTGTTATTCCGTTCGCGCGCGGTGTCCTTCCGCTCGCGCTTTCGCTCGGCGCTGCGTCCTGCACCGGATCGCAGTCTGTGCTCAACCCTGCGGGAACGAACGCAGATCGCGTCAGCCAACTCTTCTGGTTGATGTTCTACGTCTGCGCTGCCGTGTATGCCCTCGTGCTCGTCGCGCTTGTTGTCTCGCTCGCCGGGCGCAAGCGACGCGGGGAAGACAAAACAAACGCTCCGGTAGTCGCGCCGGACGAACGGCGCGAGCGGCGCATGATGCGTGTCGTCATCGGTGCGGTTGCTGCGACCGTCCTCGTCCTCTTCGTTTTTCTCCTCGCCAGCTTCACCACACAGCGTTCCATCTACGCGCTCGCAGACCCGAACAACCTGCGGATCAAAGTGACCGGACATCAATGGTGGTGGCAGGTCGAATATGAGAACGACGTGGCGAGCCAGACGTTCACGACCGCCAACGAGATTCACATTCCCGTCGGGCGCACGGTCACGATCCGTCTCACTTCAGACGACGTGATACATAGTTTCTGGGTTCCGAACCTCGGCGGCAAACGCGATGCGATTCCGGGTCACGAGACGGCCATGTGGTTGAAGGCAGACGCGGCGGGCACTTATCGCGGGCAGTGCGCGGAGTATTGCGGCCTGCAACACGCGCACATGGCTTTCGTCGTCGTGGCCGAACCCGTCGAACAGTTCGAGGCTTGGATGGCGGCGCAGCGTCGCCCGGCGCAGGAGCCTGTGAGCGAAGAACAAAAGCGCGGGCAGAAAGTTTTTCTCTCCTCGCCGTGCATCATGTGCCACACGATTCGCGGGACGGATGCGGGCGGGAGCGTCGCGCCCGACCTGACGCATCTGGCGAGTCGCCAGACCATCGCCGCAGGGATGCTCCCGAACACGCGCGGCCACCTCGGCGGCTGGGTCAGCAATTCGCAGGAACTCAAGCCGGGCAACCGCATGCCGCCCGTCCCGCTCTCGTCCGACGACCTGCAACTGTTGTTGAGCTACCTGGAGAGCCTCAAATGAAGGCGAAGAAGACGACAACAGCAGCAGCACGCGCGGATGAAGAGTTGACCGCGAGCGGCGATTCCATCAGCAACGCCGCACCCGCCGTGTCTATGCTCGAAGAGCGCGGGCGCGCCGAACTCGAACGAACGTGGCACGACGATCCGGGTCTGTGGGGATGGCTCACGAGCGTCAATCACAAGTCCATCGGCAAGCGTTTCATCGTCACGGCCTTCATCTTCTTCCTGCTCGGCGGGCTGCTCGCGCTCCTCATGCGCCTCCAACTCGCGCGTCCAGAGAATACACTGCTTGGCCCCGACCTCTACAATCAGATTTTCACGATGCACGGGACGACGATGATGTTCCTGTTCGCCATCCCCGTGATGGAGGCGATGGGCGTCTATCTCGTCCCGCTCATGGTCGGCACGCGCAACATCGCCTTCCCGCGCCTCGCCGCGTTCAGTTACTGGATTTATCTCTTCGGCGGCATCGCGCTCTACGTCTTCTTCTTTCTGAACATCGGGCCGGACGCGGGCTGGTTCGCCTACGTGCCGCTCTCAGGGCCGGAGTTTTCGCCCGGAAAGCGCGTGGATATCTGGTCGCAGCTCATCAACTTCACGGAGATTTCCGCGCTCGCCGCTTCCATCGAACTGATCGTCACGACTTTCAAACTGCGCGCGCCGGGAATGAGCGTCAACCGCATTCCGATCTTCGTCTGGGCGATGCTCGTGATGTCTTTCATGGTGGCCTTTGCGATGCCCGCCGTGATGACGAGCAGCCTCTTTCTCACGCTCGACCGCCTCGTCGGCACGCACTTTTTCAATCAGGCCGAAGGCGGCGACCCGCTGTTGTGGCAACATCTCTTCTGGTTTTTCGGACACCCGGAAGTCTATATCATCTTCATCCCCGCGCTCGGCTTCGTCTCCTCGATCATACAGACCTTCTCGCGCCGCCCCGTCTTCGGCTACACCGCGCTCGTCCTTTCGATGATCGCGACCGGCTTCATAGGCTTCGGCCTGTGGGTGCATCACATGTTCGCGACGGGGCTGCCGCAACTCGGCGAGAGTTTCTTCACGGCGGCGACAATGATGATCGCCATTCCTTCGGGCATACAGATATTTTGCTGGATCGCGACGCTCAGGGGCGGTCGTCCGGTCTTCAAGACACCGCTGTTGTTCGTCCTCGGTTTCTTCTTCATCTTCGTGCTCGGCGGACTGTCCGGCGTGATGCAGGCGAGCGTGCCCGTGAATTTGCAAGTTCACGACACGTTCTTCGTCGTCGCGCATTTTCATTACGTCCTCATAGGCGGCGCAGTCTTCCCACTGTTCGGCGCGTTCTATTACTGGTTCCCGAAGATCACGGGGCGTTTGATGAGCGAGCGCGTGGGGCGCTGGAATTTCTGGCTGATGTTCGTCGGCTTCAACCTGACATTCTTCCCGATGCACCAGTTGGGGCTGCAAGGCATGCCGCGACGCGTCTACACCTACTTGCCGGGGACTGGCTGGGGCAAACTGAATTTGCTCGCAACGAGCGGCGGCGTGGTGATGGCCTTGAGCGTCGCGGTATTCATCGCGAACGCTTTGTGGAGCAGGCGTCGCGGCGCGTGGGCGGGCGCGAACCCGTGGGGCGCAGACACACTGGAATGGGCGACGGACTCGCCGCCGCCAAGCTACAACTTCGAGCCGCTGCCCGTCGTGCAGGGGCGCGAGCCTCTATGGGCGCGCGACGCGAGCGACGCAGACTCGCAGCCCGTCGTGACGGGCTTGAGGACAAACTGCCGCGACGTTTTGCTCACGAAAACTTTCGACGCCGAGCCGGACACCACGATGGTTCTGCCCAACCCGTCCATCTGGCCGCTCTTCGTCGCGTTCGCGGCGGCGGTGACTTTCATCACCTCTTGTTTTACGCCCTGGGCGGTCGTGTACGGGTCGGCGCTGGCCTTCGTGGCGCTCGTCGGATGGGGCTGGCCGAAACCGAAGGACGAAGAGTGCGAGGAGCCGCGCGTCGAGGAGATGTCGGATGAGCGGCGGCGAAAGGAGGCGGCGCAAGCGCAATGAGAAGGCCGGGAGAAATTGACGTGTCGAATTTGCCGCGCTTCGCGTTCGGCAGTCGTGGCTTGATCTGGTGGGGCATCTGGGGCTTCCTCGCCATCGAGACGACGATGCTCGTGATGTGTCTCGTCAGCTATTACTACCTGCGCGACCGCGCGACGCTCTGGCCGCCGCCGCCCACTCAACTGCCGGACTTAGGCATCCCGACCGCGACGCTGCTGTTGCTCGTCGTGAGCGTGGTGCCGATGCATCTGGCCGACCGCGCGGCGCGTCGTCTGGACAAGCGCGGCGTGATCGGTTGGAATCTCGCCTGCGTCGGCGTCGGCGTCGCGTTCTGCGTGCTCAGGGTCTTCGAGTTCTATTCGCTCAACGTGATGTTCGACAGCAACGCCTACGGCTCGGTCATCTGGACGATTCTGGGCTTGCACTCGTTCCACCTCGTCGCGGAGGTGTTGGAGACGCTGGTTATCACTTCGATGTTGCTGGTCGGGCACACGAGGCCGAAGTATTTCGTGGACTCAAGCGACAACGCGCTCTACTGGTATTTCATCGTGGCGATCTGGATTCCCTGTTACGCGACGATCTATCTCGCGCCGCGTTTTCTGTGAGAGCGAAAGAGAACGGAAGGAGAGGTGAAGGGCAAACGGTGACGGAGGAGGCCAAACGAGAGTTCACCACGCAGCGCGGCATCTGCTGGCTGCTCAGCGGGCTGTTGACCGCGCCGCTTGCGTTCCTGACGTACCTCGCGATCAACTACGCGGTCGTGCCGCACGCGTGTTCGAGCGGTCACATGTTGGCATCGCATCTCGTGACCGCGCTTTTCGTGCTAATCGTCCTCGCGGGCGCGTTTATCGCGTGGCGCAACTGGAAGGAAGCGGGACGCGGCGAGCCTACCGGAGCGGCTGGTGTCGTCGAGCGCAGCCGTTTCATCGCAGTCGTCGGCTTGATGCTCAGCGGCCTTGTCTTGATTCTCTTTGTTGCGCAGTGGATTCCGCAATTCCTGATCAGCCCGTGCCAGAGGTGAATAAGATGTGGGGGAAGGTGAGAGGGGAAGGGGGAAGGGGGAAGAGGGGCGTGCGCGTGCGTCGTTCGTCTCTTTTCGCGCGCCGTCGGCAGTTCTTGATTCTTTTCTCCTTTGTCCTTTACCTCTTCCCCCTTCCCCGCGTCCTTGCCCATGAAGGGAAGCCGCACAAGTTCGCAGACCTCTGGACGACGTGGGGACTAGACCCGTTGGTGCTCATTATGCTCGCGCTCTCCGCGTGGCTGTACTGGCGCGGCACACGACGCGTGTGGCGCGAATCGGCAAAGGGGCGCGGTGTGAGTCGTGTGGAAGCGTGGGCGTTTGCGTGCGGGTGGTTTGCTCTCTTCGTCGCGCTCGTCTCGCCGCTGCACCCCTGGGGCGAAGTTCTGTTCGCGGCGCACATGACGCAGCATGAAGTGTTGATGCTCGTCGCCGCGCCGCTGCTCGTACTCGGTCGTCCGCTCTTGCCGTTCCTGTGGGCGTTGCCGCGCAGTTGGCGCGGGCGCGTCGGCGGCGTGGGAAAACTCGGATGGGTGCAACGCGTGTGGCGCACGCTTACGAACCCACTCGCGGCGTGGGCGATTCACGCGGCGGCTCTGTGGGTGTGGCACGCGCCCGTGCTCTTTCAGGCGACGCTCAAAAGCGATCTCGTACACACGCTGCAACACGTAAGTTTTCTCGGCTCGGCCTTGCTCTTCTGGTGGGCGCTCGTACACGGGAGAAGGGGCTTGCTCGGCTACGGCGCGGCGGTGCTCTACATGTTCACAACCTCGATTCAAAGCGGCGCGCTCGGCGCGCTCCTCACCTTTGCGAGCACCGTCTGGTATCCGGTTTACGCGAACTCGACCGCCTCCTGGGGACTGACGCCGCTCGAAGATCAACAACTCGGCGGCCTGATCATGTGGGTTCCCGCCGGACTCGTCTATATCGTCGCGGGGCTGGCTCTGATGGCCGGTTGGATGCGCGAGTCGGAACGCAGCGTCGTCAAACGCGAGACGCAGGAGTCGCAGCAGCAGCGACAGCGGCGTGTGCTGGAGCGCCAGCGGACGGAGGTGAGCGCAGATGCTTGAGGAATTGAGCAGGAGGGATTGCGTCAAACTCACTTGCGCCTGTGTTTCGTTGGCATCGCTGCTGGCGTTGCTTTCGTGTGGAGGTTATTCCGGTCGCGCGGCGGCTGAAGCGGCGGCGGGTGGAAACGTCGAGCGGGGCGTGGCCGCGATCAACCGCTACGGGTGCGGGACGTGCCATACGATCTCCGGCGTGCGTGGCGCGAACGGGCAGGTGGGGCCGCCGCTGACAGGCATCGCGAGCCGCGTCTACATCGGCGGGGTGCTTGAGAACAAGCCGGAGAACATGCTGCGCTGGATACAGAACCCGCGCGCGGTGGACGCGCTCACGGCGATGCCCGTGCTCGGCGTGACCGAACAGGACGCGCGCGACATCGCAAGTTTCCTCTACACGCTCAAATGAACGCGCCGAACGCATTTTATCAGCAGCAGAGAACTTTATTCCGGCAGGCGCAGACAAAGGGAGATCAAGGTGGCTGATGACGATGACAAGGGAAAACGTAATGCCGAGCGCGAGGAATCGGAAGCACGCAGCGCGCCGAGCGGCAAGGTAGTTTACGGCGCGATCTTGAAAGAGGGCGAGGAGGAATTGTCGCGCCCTTCTTCTGCGCTCTTCTGGTCGGGCTTGGCCGCAGGTCTCTCGATGGGCTTCTCGATGATCGCAGAAGGGCTGTTGGTGGCGTACCTGCCCGCAGCACACTGGCGTCCTCTCGTCGCAAAATTCGGTTACAGCGTCGGCTTCCTGATCGTCATACTCGGTCGCCAGCAATTGTTCACGGAAAACACACTGACGCCCATCCTCCCGCTCCTCCAACGTAAGGACGCAGCGACGGCGCGAAACGTCTTGCGACTCTGGATGGTCGTGCTCGCCGCGAACCTTGCGGGCGCGCTCCTCATCGCGATTGTGTGCGCGCGGACGAACGCCTTCGACCCGCACGTGCGCGCGGCGTTCATCGAGATTGGACACAAGGCGTTGGAACACGGCTTCTGGACGGTGCTGCTGCGCGGCGTCTTCGCCGGGTGGCTCATCGCATTGATGGTCTGGCTGCTGCCCTTCGCCGAAACGGCGCGCGTGTGGGTGATCGTGATCATCACTTATGTCGTCGGTCTCGGAAATTTCAGCCACATCATCGCCGGCGCGGTCGAGACGTTTGCGCTGGCCGCCGCGGGCGCGCAGTCGTGGGCAACAATTCTCGGTCGTTACATCGTGCCGACGCTCATAGGGAACATCGTCGGCGGCGTCACACTCGTCGCCACACTCAACCACGCGCAGGTCGTCGCGGGCGGGAAGGGGCAGGACGTTTGAGCGCGCGCCGTAGGCGAATCGAGACGACGACTACTGGCGATGCTCGCGTACGTCCTGAAAGGCGCGTCCCCTTGTTCACGCTGTTAGTCGCACTGCAATTGTTCGCTGCCTGCGCATCACGCACGCCACCGCCCATCGGCTCGCACGCCTACGTCTCGAATGAGCGCGACGGCACGATCACAGTTATTGATACGCAGAGCGACGAGGTTGTCTCGACGATCAAACTCGGCGCGGTCAGGGCGCGCGGCATCCGCCTGAGCCCGGACGGCGCGATTGTCTATGTCGCGCTGAGCACGCCTTCGGGCAAGTTGTACAGCGAAGCGGACAATCACATCGCGGCGATTGACACGGCGACGGGGCACATCGTGGCAACCTACGAAGTGGGGCGCGACCCCGAACAGTTGGCCGTGAGCCGCGACGGAAAACTGCTCTACGCCTCGAACGAGGACGACGGGACGGCGACAGTCACGGACATTGCCGCGCGACGCGTGATCGCCACGCTCGTCGTCGGCATCGAACCCGAAGGCGTCTCTATCAGCCCCGAAGGGCGCTGGGTCTATGTCACCGCCGAGACGAGCAACACAGTCTCCGTCATAGACACCGCGCGGCAAGCGGTGGTAGCGACTTTCATCGTTGACTCAAGGCCGCGCGATGCGGCCTTCGCGCCCGACGGCACGCGCGCCTACGTGACGACGGAGATCGGGCGCACGCTCGCCGTCGTTGATACCGCGACGCACACGGTCGTGCAGACGATCAAACTGCCGCACGCGGAGAACTTGAAACCGATGGGCGTGGTCGTCGCGGCGGACGGCGGGCGCGTCTACGTGGCGAACGGGCGCGCGAACACCGTGTCGGTCGTTGACGCGCGAAGCGGGGAAGTCTCCGGCGCGATCCCTGTAGGACAGAGGGTGTGGGGGCTGGCGATAACGCCCGACGGGCGGAAAGTCTATGCGGCCAACGGCCTGTCTAATGATGTCTCCGTGATTGACACGGCGACCAACAAGGTCGTCAAAACTATCAAGGCGGGCGACGGGCCTTGGGGCATCGCGATCAAACCGTAGAGAAATAAGTGTGCGTTGCAAAATTCTTTTATGCGCCTTGTCGCTTCTGTTTCTCTCAAACGCGCACGCCGCGCCCGTGCCGCAAACTCCGGCGCAGGCGAGGCGCATCGCGGGCGTCGTTCGAGATGAGGCGGGAGCGCCCGTCGCAGGTGCGCAAGTCTCTCTGCGTGCGGGAGCGTCCGTCGAAACGTTGACGGACGAGCGCGGAGAGTTCTCTTTCGTCGAAGTGGCGGCACAAGAAGGATCGCTCATCGTGCGTGCGCGCGGGTTTGCGCCGCTCGAACGAAGTTGGAGCGCGAAAGACACGGGCGCGGCCGAGCCGCTCCGTCTTGTGCTCGCGCCCGCGCCGTTCGCAGAAGAGTTGACTGTGACGGCGACGCGCACCGAGACGCGCTTGAGTGAGACGGCTGCCAGCGTCGTCACACTATCCGCCGCCGAACTTGAGACGACCGCCGCCGTCGCGCTCGACGACGCGCTCCGTCAAGTCGCGGGCTTCCAGTTGTTCAGACGCGCTGGCAGCCGCACGGCCAACCCGACGACGCAGGGCGTCTCGCTGCGCGGGACGGGCGCGAGCGGTGCGAGTCGTGCGCTCGTGTTGGCCGACGGTATTCCTTTGAACGATCCGTTCGGCGGCTGGATCAACTGGGGCCGCGTCGCGCGCGAGTCCGTGAGCCGCGTCGAAGTGTTGCGCGGGGGCTTCTCGCACCTCTACGGCAGCGGCGCGCTCGGCGGCGTGGTCAACATCCTCACGCGCAGAGCCGGTGTGCCCGTCGTCTCGCTCGAAGCCTCTTACGGCAGCCAGCGCACGCCCGACGCTTCGCTTTTCATGGGAGGCCGGAAGGGAAGTTGGGGCGCGACGCTCGCGGCTGAGACTTTTCGCACGGACGGCTACGTCATCGTAGAAGAAGCGGCGCGCGGACGTGCAGACACTCCCGCCGCCTCGCGTCGTGCTTCGCTCGATCTCATGCTCGACTATGACAGCACGCGTGATGCGCGGCTGTTCTTCCGCACCTCTTACTTCGGCGAGTCGCGCGCGAACGGCACGCCACAGCAAACGAATCGCACGCACCTCAGACAGTGGAGCGCGGGCGGCGATTGGTCGCGCGCACGGCTCGGCAACTTCAACGTGCGCGCTTACGGCGGCACGCAGGTTTATGATCAAAACTTCTCCGCCGTCGCCGCCGACAGAAACAGCGAGACGCTGACGCGCGTGCAGCGCGTCCCTTCGCAGTTCGCGGGGCTGTCCGCGCAGTGGACGCGAAGTTTCGCGGCGCGGCACACGCTCGTCGCAGGACTCGACGCGCGCGAGGTGCGCGGCGCGAGCGACGAGATCGTTTTTGCGCAGGGGCGTCCCGCGAGTCTCGTCGGCGCGGGTGGTCGCGAGCGAAGCGTTGGTGTGTTCGTCGAAGAGATCGCCCAACTCACGTCGCGCCTGACGCTCGCGGGCGGCGTGCGCTTCGACCGCTGGCGCAACTATCGCGCGCAGAACGCGACGCGATCTCTCAACGCAAACACGCCAACAAACGCGACGCTGTTTGCCGATCGCACGGAGACGGCCTTCAGCCCGCAAGGCTCGCTGCTTTACAAGCCGCGCGAGAATGTCGCGCTCGTCGCGTCAATCTATCGAGCCTTTCGCCAGCCGACGCTCAACGAGTTATACCGGAGTTTCCGCGTCGGCGACGCGCTGACGCTCGCCAATGAAAACTTGCGCGCAGAGCGTTTGACGGGCGGTGAGTTCGGAGTGAACGTCAACTCTTTCAAGCGACGACTCGACACGCGCGCCGTCTTCTTCTGGACGGATATCGCGCGCCCCGTCGCCAACGTCACGCTCAACACGACGCCCGCGCTCATCACACGCCAGCGGCAGAACCTCGGGCGCACGCGCTCGCGCGGCCTCGAACTCGAACTCGACGCGCGCCTGCGCGGGCGTTGGGCGCTCTCCGGCAGTTACTTATTCGCCGATGCGATGGTCTTGAAGTTTCCGGCTGACACTGAACTCGAAGGCTTACGCCTGCCGCAAGTCGCGCGTCATCAATTCACCGTTCAACTACGCTACACGAACCCCGCGCGCTTCGATTTCGGCTTGCAGGGTCGCTTTGCGGGAGCGCAGTTCGACGACGATCTCAATCGCTTTCGTCTCGAACGCTTCTTCACGCTCGACGCGCTCGTCTCACGTCGCCTCGCACGCGCCGTCGAACTCTTCGCGGCGGCGGAGAACCTGCTCAACTCACGCTACAGCATCGGGCGCACGCCCATCCGCACCGTCTCGCCGCCCGCCTCTCTGCGCGTCGGCCTGCGCTTTCGCTTTTCGGCAAACTAAACCGCGCGCTGCACACTTCACTCAAGTTGTCTGAAATGCGGCGAGGATAAGGAAGGCGACTGCACGATCCTGACGGAGTTCGTCAGGTTGGCCGGAGCGGACAAGTCGCGTGTGGTCATGATGACGGCGGCGACGGATGAACCGAAAGAACTCGGCGCGGAATACGTCAAAATCTTCAAGCGGCTCGGCGCGGGGAGCGTCAGTGGTTGATTACGGCCATAACACGGACGCTTTCGAGGCCGTCGCTCGCATGGCAGCGCAGTGGACGGGGCGGCGCGTGACGGCGATCCTAGGCGTTCCCGGCGACAGGGATGATCGCCTGATTGAAGACGCGGGGCGCATCGCCGCGAGGGGTTTTCAACGCATCATCAAAGAAGACAGAGACCTGCGCGGGAGGCAGCGGGGCGAAGTGGCGGGCTTGCTCTGTCGCACCGTCAACGAGGCTGCGCCCGAACGCGAATGCCTCACGGTGCTCGACGAAGTTGAAGCCTTCTCGCAGCAGTTGACGGAGATGAAGCACGGCGACGTAACGGTCATCTTCTACGATCAACTCGAACCCGTCCGCGAAGTGCTCGCGCGACACGGTGCAGTCCCGGCGACCGGCATCGGAGAACTTGCGCCGCAACTCAGCATGGCGACGGGTTGAGAGACAACAGGCGTTCATGCTCACGCTCATCGAGAACGGTGAAGTCTACGCGCCCGCCCCGCTCGGACGCCGCGATCAAAGCAAAAGGCTTGAACGAAGAAGGTCTCACGGCCTACGTCTGGTCGGGCGGCTACACGCTGCCGCCCGCGACGCTCATGCGTTCCGTACGCGAAGACATACTCTTCATCTCCGAAGTGATCGGCGCGGGCGAGGTGGCCGTCTCCGACGCGCGCTCGCCCAATCACGACGCGCTCGAACTCTCCAAACTCGTCAAAGACGCCTACGTCGGCGGACTCCTCAGCCGCAAGTGCGGCGTCACACATTTCCACGTCGGAGAAGAGAAAGCGCGGCTCAAACTACTACGAACGTTGATCGAGGATTATGAGATCAGCCCCGAACTCATCTATCCAACGCACGTCGAGCGCAGCGAAGAGTTGATGCGCGAGGCCATCGAACTCGCCGCGCGCGGCTCATACGTTGACATAGACACGGTGGCAGAGGACTTGCCTAAATGGTTGCGCTTCTATTTTGATAACGGCGGAAACCCCGCTCGCCTGACCGTCTCTTCAGACGCCTCCGTCAATAGCCCGCAAAGTCTGCTCGGGCAGGTACGCACCTGCGTCCTCGAACACAACTTCCCGATTGAACAGACGCTCGCCCTCGTCACGAAGAACACAGCCGCCGTCCTGAAACTTGCGCGTAAAGGTCAACTCGAAGTCGGACGCGACGCGGATGTGCTCGTCCTACACAAAGACTCGCTTGAGATTAAGGATGTGATCGCACAAGGCCGTTGCCTCGTGCGCGACGGCGAGCTTACTTTTAAGGAAAAGTTCCTCTCGGAGAGCAACCGCCTGATCAGGCTCGAAGGAAAGCTGGCAAAGAGTGTCGAGAGTAAAAATGGGCAGGAGACCTGATAGCAGTCGGAGGGCTGATCGGATGCGAGCACAGCAAAATGAAATCGTCACCAAAGAAAAACGGCAGGTCGCGTGACCTGCCGCTAAGCATTGATTCTTTTGGTGGAGCAGAGGAGGGTCGAACTCCTGGCCTCCGCATTGCGAACGCGGCGCTCTGCCAACTGAGCTACTGCCCCACGCGTTGAGGGAAATATTAGAGAGCAGCGGGGGCAGTGTCAAGCGTGCGTTATCGAGGGGCGCGCTGGTGGCTGTCAAAGTTGGCGATTAAGGCGTTTGCGCTTCCGGGGAGCGCGGCACGCGTGTTATTGAGCCATGCGGAGGCTGTTGGCTGCCGCGTGGAGCGCGTCGGGTAGTTTTTCGACGTTTGTGCCGCCGCCTTGCGCGAGGTCGGGGCGTCCGCCGCCGCGCCCTTCGAGGATCGCGCAGGCTTCGCGCATGAGTGCGTTCATGTCGCCGCTAGCGTCTGCCGCGCGCGCGAAGACGAGGCGTGCGGCGCGCCCGTGTGTGTCGCGTGAGCCGAGCAGGGCGACGTGGCCGGGTCGCGCGATGATTGCGAGCGCGAGTCGTTTCAGGGATTCCGCGTCGCGATCCGCGAAGGCGTGTGTGACGATGCGCGTGCCTGAGTCGTCGCCGCCGTGTGTGGCGTTGTGGATTAGTTCATCCGCTTCGACGCGTGCGGCGATTTCTTCGAGCGTGCGGAGGCGACGTTGCATCGTCTTGTTCTCTTCGACGGCGCGTGCGACGGATTCGACCGCATCGTCGCGCCCGGCGCTGAACAGTGCGGCGACGGAGCGAGCGATCGTGTTGGCGCGCCGGTAGTCTGCGAGTACGCGCCCGCCCGCGATGAACTCAAGACGCGTTAAGCCTTTGGCGCGCTCCCAGGAGCGCACACAGATGATGCCGACCTCGCCCGTGCGCGCGGCGTGCGTGCCGCCGCAGGGACTCAGATCGTAATCTTCAATTTCGATGATGCGTAAGCTCCCTTCGCGCGCGGAGTCTCTGCGCAGAGGGAGCGCGGCGGCCTCTTCCGGCGAGACGTGGCGGACGCCGACGCTTCTATCTTCCCAGACGATGCGGTTGGCGAGTTCGACCGCTTCCTCTATGCGCTCGATTGAAGGATCGCTGAGGTCAACGTCAATCTCCGAGACGCGTTCCAACATGCGGAAGGCGCGCGTCGGCGCGTCGAAGAGTTGGACGAAGGCTTGCGAGAGGATGTGTTGCCCCGTGTGCTGCTGCATGTGGTCGAGGCGTCGCGGCCAATCAACTCGCCCCGCGACGCTCGCGCCAACCGTCAGGGTAGCTCCTTCGATGATGTGCAGCACGCCCGCCTCTTCTTCGTCAATACATTCGATGACGCGCGCATCATTGAGCATTCCGGTGTCGCTCGGCTGGCCGCCGCCCGTAGGGTAAAACGCTGTGCGGTCGAGCGTGACGGCGACACGCCCCTGTGCGTCTCGGGTGACGCCCGAGACGCGCGCGTCAAACTCTGTGAGATGCGAGTCTTGATAGTAGAGTCGTTCGGTTGTGCTCATAAGGTGTAGAACTACTGTCAGACGAACGGGGTCGCGCGCACGCTTGGCTGAAACTAGCCGAGCCGCGCGTCGAGCGTCAAGGGGCGAACGTCGGCGATAGCTTTTGACATGGGTTCACCCGTGCGCGGATAATCACTCGTCCCCAAAACGCCATTCAAGTTTAGACGCACTTTTACGGGAGCACTTATGGACGCTTGCATGAAACAACGCGCACGGCGACGCGCAACTGCTGCTACGACTGTCGCCTTCATCTTCGCGCTGCTCGCGCTGTTTTCGACGACCGCCGCCGCGCAAGAAAATCCTGCGCGCACAGACGAACGCTATAACATCAGTTATCAACTTTCGATGCCGAATCCGGCCTCGCACCTGTTCGAGGTGACGATGACGGTCGAGCCACAGCAGGTGGTCGAAGCCGTAGATTTTCAGATGCCGCGCTGGTCGCCGGGTCGCTACGCCGTCTTTGATTTTGCGAAGAACGTGCAGGAAGTGCGCGCGACTACCGCGTGCCCGCCGAACGCCCTGTGCGATGCGATGACGCTGCCCGTCACGCGCCTCGACACGCAGACGTGGCGCGTCTACCCGGGCAAGTCGCGCGGCGTCGCGTTCAGTTATAAAGTCTTCGCAAACGATCTGTCGGGGACGTTCTCGCAACTCGACGCGCGCCACGCCAACTTCAACGGCGGCTCGATCTTCATGTACGTCGTCGGCCACAAGCCCGACCCCGTGCGCTTGCTGATCAACGCGCCCAACGGTTGGCGCATCCTGAACGCTGCAACCGCGCGCCCAGACCAAAGCGAGTGGCAGTTTCCGAACTACGACATATTGATTGACACGCCGACGGAGATCGCGCCCGATTTCACGGTTGACGAGTTCAAAGTCGATGGCAAGACCTACCGCGTGATGGTTCATTCACTCGGCGAAGAGAAGGGACGGCGCGCCGAGTTGGTCGCGCGCATCGAACGCCTCGTGCGCTCCGAGACGGCGATGATGGGCACGCCCGACTACGACAGTTATACCTTCCTGATGCACTTCGACCCGACCTCGCCGCGCGGCGACGGCATGGAGCATCTAGCCTCCACGCAGATCATCACCACACGCGCGCTCGGCGACAAAGACGTGCTCGAAGACGCTGTTGACACAGCCTCGCACGAGTTCTTCCATGTCTGGAACGTCAAGCGCCTGCGCCCCGTCGAACTCGGCCCGTGGGATTTCACGCGCCCCTTGAACACGCGCAGCCTGTGGATCGCCGAAGGCTTGACGAACTACTACGGCCATCTTATGCAGCGACGCGCTAGTCTCTGGTCGGACGCGCAAATCGAACGCGAACTGGGGCAAGCCATCGGCATCGTCGAGAACGCGCCGGGCAGCCGTCTGATGAGCGCGGAAGAAGCGTCGCTCATCGCGCCGTTCATTGATCGAGGGCAGAGCGCGCAGCAGACGAACCTACGCGAGACCTCCATCAGCTACTACAACAAAGGCGAGGTCGTCGGCATCGTTCTCGACTTGTTGATTCGCGGGCGTACGCACGGGCGCGCGTCTCTAGACGACGTGATGCGGCGCATGTACGAAGAGTTTTACCTGCGCAGCCCGCAGACGACTTATTACCTGCGCGGGCGCGGCTACACGGGCGCGGATTTCGAGCGCGCTGCCTCGCAAGTGGCGGGCGCAGACCTCTCGGATTTCTTCGCGCGCCACGTCGCGGGCGTCGAACCCATGCCCTACGACGAGGCGCTCGCCTACGTCGGCCTCAAACTCGTCAAGACTCCTGCGCCTGCGAGCACCGCGACGACAACGCCGCCGCGCTCATCTGCAACGCCGCAAACGCCGCCACGCACGCGCTACGACTTCCGACTCGAAGAGATCAAAGACGCTCCGGCGGAAGCACGCGCGCTGCGCGCCGCCTGGTTGAAGGGATGATGAAGACAGTGACGAGTAATAAGTGACGAGTGACAAGTTAAAACCAAAGACTTGTCTTGATTCTGCTCGTCACTTGTCACTCGTCACTTGTCACTTTATCGCAGGCGTTGATAACCGCGCCGCCGCCCTTCGCGCTCTTGCGGGCGCGGCGCGATGACTTCGATGGGAGTGGGAACGATCTCGAAGGTCATCGGCAGTTGCCCGATCAACTCGCCGTCAACCTGCACGCTCGCCCCGTCGCCTGTTGCTCGTGCGCGCGTCGCACGCACGTAGCGCACGCTCGACATTCCGCGACGCACTCCGTCGCGGCGCATCCCTTGGAGCAGCAAGCGGAAATAGCGCAGGCGGCTGTAAGAGTTGACGACGCAAATTTCAAATTCCGGTTCGTCGAGCCGCGCGCGCGGGGTGACGCTGATGTCGCCGCCGTAGTGCGCGGCTTTGCCGACGGAGGCGAAAGTGGCCGGGTAAGTCTGCCCTTCGATCTCGATCTCGAAGGGAACGGGTTGCCAGCGCACGAGATGTTCGAGTCCCGAAGCCCAGTACGCGCCTTCGCCCACGCGCCGCTTGAGACGCGGGCGCACGCCCTCCACGACCGAAGCATCGAGCCCGACGCCCGCCATCAGAAAAAAATATCGCCGCACGCCGCTTCGTTCCGCCGTCGCGCAGCCCGCGTAGATGCGCCTCGTAGCCCCGCGCGCAACGACCTCCGCCGCGCCCTCTGCGTCGAACGGCAATTTCAGTTCGCGCGCGAGCACGTTCGCAGTGCCAGCAGGCCAGATGCCGAGCCGCACGTTTGTTCCGATGAGACCCTGCAACGCCTCGTTGATCGTGCCGTCGCCGCCGGAGGCTACGACCTCTCCGATGTTGGCTTGCGCCGCCTCTGCCGCGAGCCGCGTCGCATCGTGCGGCGCGCGCGTCTGCGCGACTTCAACTTCGATCCCGCGCTTCCCGAGCAACTCGCAAAAACGCGCGACCTCAGCCGCGCGCCTTCGCCCGCCGCGTCCCGCGTTCGGATTCGAGATCAATCTGACAATTCGTTTCTTCGTCGTCATCGCAAGTTAGATGTTGCAAACACAGTGCCGCCCGCGCTCGATGCAGCGACTGTGCGGCAAAGACGCACACGCCGCGAAACTCCGCGCGCGTAGGAGCATGAGCCACCCGCCAAGTGTCGGACGATCCATGCACGCTGAAACGCGCCGCCTGATGTTCAGGCTTGCGAAACGCTCTCGCATGAAATTGCGCGTCGCGTGCATCTCGTTTGTTGCGTCGCGCACGCGCGTTTGTTGACGCTCTGCGGTCGAAAAGGTTACTGTGCGGCTTCGCCGTGTGGCAAACGCTCACGTCATCGTTAACGTGTGGCGTCCGTGTCGTCCGGCGCGCTCTCTGCAAAAGCAAGAAAATTTCACGGAGGAAATTCTATGCGTCCACGCCTGTACGTTTACGCTCTCGCCGTCGTCTGTCTCATCGCCGCACACGCACGCGCGCAGCAAGACTTTTCAAAGGTGCAGATGAAGGCGACGAAAGTTGCGGGCAACGTCTACATGCTCGAAGGCGCGGGCGGCAACATCGGCGTCTCCGTCGGCACAGACGGCATCCTCATCGTTGACGATCAATTTGCGCCGCTCGCAGATAAGATTCGCGCCGCGCTCAAAGAACTCAACCCCGGCCAACTTCGCTTCGTCCTCAACACACACTATCACGGCGATCACACAGGCTCGAACGTCGTGTTCGGCAAAGAGGCGACCATCATCGCGCACGATAACGTTCGCGCACGACTCGCCGCCGAGCAGACCGTGCTCGGTCAAAAAACTCCGGCCGCACCGAAAGAGGCTCTGCCCGTCATCACCTACGCCGCGTCTGTCTCAATCCATTTCAACGGCGAGGAGATTCGCGTCATACATTTCCCCGCAGGCCACACGGACGGCGACAGCGTCATGTTCTTCACCGCATCGAACGTCGTACACATGGGCGATCATTTCTTCGCCGGACGTTTCCCGTTCGTTGATTTGGATCACGGTGGCAGCGTCGCAGGCATGTCGAAGAACGTCGGCGAAGTCATCGCGCGCGTTCCGGCGGACGTGCGGATCATTCCGGGGCACGGCCCTCTCTCCACGCTCGACGATCTCAAACTCTACCGGCGCATGTTGACAGAGACATCCGACATCATCCGCAAACAGATCGCGGCGGGCAAAACGCTCGAACAAGTCAAAGCCGCCGGACTTCCCGACGAATGGAAGACTTGGGGCACGGGCTTCATCAACACGGATCGCTGGATCGAAACCGTCTACAACAGCATCTCGAAAGAAGGCAAAAAGTAATCGCCCGACAGGAAATAAAGACTCAACGCAGAGACGCAGAGGTGGCGCAGAGAAGATTAATGTTTTCTCTGCGCCACCTCTGCGTCTCTGCGTTGAAGGTTTGTAAATCTCCCGCAATTTCAAAGCACAATAAATCTCGACTTACTCCAGACGATAGTTCGGCGCTTCCTTCGTGATGACAACGTCGTGGACGTGCGACTCGCGGAGTCCTGCCGCGCTGATGCGTACGAAGCGCGTGTTCTCTTGAAATTCGCGTATGGTGCGGCAGCCCGTGTAGCCCATTCCGGCGCGCAGGCCGCCGACGAGTTGTGTCACCATGTCGGAGAGCGTGCCCTTGTATGGGACGCGCCCTTCGATGCCTTCGGGGACGAGTTTGGATTCGAGTTCGGTCGTCTCTTGCGCGTAGCGGTCGCGCGAGCCTTCGCGCATCGCGCCGATTGAACCCATGCCGCGATAGGCTTTGAACGAACGACCCTGAAACAAAATCAACTCGCCCGGCGACTCTTCCGTGCCCGCAAACAGAGAGCCGATCATCACCACGTCCGCGCCCGCCGCAATCGCCTTCGCCACGTCGCCCGAAAATTTCACGCCGCCGTCGGCGATGATGGGAACACCACTCCCTCGCGCAGCCTGCACGCAGTTCGTTATCGCGCTGATTTGCGGGACGCCCGCGCCCGTCACCACGCGCGTCGTGCAGATCGAACCCGGCCCGATGCCGACTTTGACGGCATCGACGCCCGCTTCGATGAGTTCGCGCGTCGCGTCGCCCGTTGCGACGTTTCCGGCGACGAGTTGCGTGTCCGGATGGCGGCGGCGCATCTCGCGCACCGCTTCGATGACGCGCGTTGAATGGCCGTGCGCCGTGTCCACGATGAGACAATCGACGCGCGCGGCGACGAGCGCGTCAGCGCGCTCACGGTAGTCGCCCGTTGCGCCGATGGCTGCGGCCACGCGCAAACGCCCTAGATCGTCTTTCGCAGCCGAAGGGTATTTGATCGCCTTCTGAATGTCCTTGACGGTGATCAAGCCTTTGAGGCGTTTGTCGTCGTCGATGACGAGGAGCTTTTCGATGCGGTGCTTTTGGAGGACTGACTTGGCCTGCTCTAACGTTGTGCCGACGGGGACTGTGACGAGGTTCGGTTGCTTCGTCATCACTTCGGAGACGGGAATGTCGAAGCGCGTCTCGAAACGAAGGTCGCGGTTGGTGATGATGCCGACGAGGTGGCCGTCTTCGTCAACGACGGGCACGCCAGAAATCTTGTAGCGTTCCATCACGGCGAGCGCCTCGCTGACGGGGCGGTCGTAGCGAATCGTCACGGGGTCGACGATCATGCCGGACTCGGAGCGTTTCACCTTGTCAACTTCTTCGGCCTGCCGTTCGATGGGCAGATTTTTGTGTACGACGCCGATGCCGCCCTGTTGCGCGATGGCGATGGCGAGCGCGGCTTCTGTGACGGTGTCCATCGCAGCGGAGCAGAGCGGGATGCGAAGGCTGATGCCGCGCGTGAATTGCGTAGAGGTGTCTGTCTCGTTCGGCAGAACGTCGGAGCGACCGGGAACTAAAAGAACGTCGTCGAAGGTCAAGCCTTCTGTGAGATCGTGTGTGATCATAATGGATTAAAAAAACTCCCTTCCAAAAACTCGAACGGAGCGCCGGAGCGGCTCGCTGTCGGGGATGAAAATTGAGCGTTGAAGTTTGGACTAAAGGCGAGCGTAGCAAAGCGCGCATCGGGGCGCAAGGCGAGAGTCGAGCGGGCGGCGCTGGCGTTGCGCGTGGCGCTCGTCGGGCGAGGCTCAGGGCTGTTGCAGCAGTTGTTCGTAACCGTCCTTTGTGATGACCAACTCGACAAGCGGCTTGCCTTTCGCGTCCGTCGGGATGACGGCGGGGCGACCGTTAATCGTTATTTCGAGCGCCTTCGCTCTACTCTTTGAATATTCAACCACCAAGCGTTCGGCAGGCTTAAAATCTCTGACTTGATCCGCACCGAGAATCCCGTTACTGCTCGGCTCCTCGTCAACGCGCGTGCGCATCCAGACCTCTTCGCCCTTTGCCTTGATCTGCACGTTCAAGCCGTTTGCAGCCGCCGCAGGATTCGCTCCGGCAGGTGCGGCGGACGACGGCGCGAGAGGCGTCTGGTTGTTTGCGCCCGTGTTGGCAGCGGGCGCGCTTGTTTGCGCCGGTTGCGCGGAGGCTTTGTTGTCTGGACTGTTGCGGCGCTGGTAGTAGTGCAGCCCCGCGTAGATGCCGAGCGAGATGATGGCGAGTATGACGAGACTGAGGAGCGCTGTGACGATGGGCGAGCGCGCCGTGTCGCCGTCCATGTAGATGCGCGAAGACTGGCGCGAGGTCGGTAGTTCGTCGGGTTCTTCGCCGTGCGCGCGCGCGACTTCTGTGTAGGCGCTGACGGCCTCCGCTTCGTTGAAGCCGACGGCCTTTGCGTAGGCTTTGATGAAGGAGCGATTGAAGATGCCGCCGGGGAGTTCCTTGTAGTTGTCCTGTTCGATGGCTTCGAGGTAGCGGCGCGCGATGCGCGTCTGGTCGGAGAGTTCGCGCAAACTAACGCCTCGCGCCTCGCGCGCCTGACGCAGCCGCGCGCCGAGAGACGACTCAGCACCGCCAGCTCTCGCGTGTTCTTCAGAGTTCTGGTCGGGCGTCTTAGAGTTCACTTGATCGCTTGTCTTAGTAGCTCAACGGTCGCTTGAGTTAATGGCTGCGTGCGCCTCTGTTTCGTCGCTCCGGTGCAGCATCTCCGCACATGCCGCAACTTTTGGCGCGAATATAACTTGCGTCGCGCGAGCGTGTCAAACTCAAGTTTTTTCGGGCGCACGGGCGCGTCCCTTGATTCTTGCCGCGCAGGGTGCTACGTTGACGCGTTCAGGCAGCCAAACTAAAATCGTTTTTAACTTCTACAATCACAGCAAAGCGAGGAGACGACTCATGCCTCTCGAAGCACTTGGAATGGTCGAGACGAAAGGTTTTGTCGGCGCGGTCGAAGCGGCTGACGCGATGGTCAAAGCCGCCAACGTTCAACTTTTGGGTAAGGAGTACATCGGCGCGGGCTACGTGACCATCTTCGTGCGCGGCGACGTGGGCGCGGTCAAAGCGGCGACGGACGCGGGCGCAGCCGCCGCACGTCGCGTCGGCGAACTCATCAGCGTACATGTCATCCCGCGCCCGCACGGCGAAGTCGAGCGCGTGCTCCCGAAGAACGGGCGCACGGGCTACAGCCCGGACGAGCGCGCCATTCAAGGCGGCGGCGGCGCACGCGGCGAACTCGGCGAAGGCGATCAAGGCCGCTCGCTCGGCGCGGGCACACGCGAGAACAACAAGGAACGGGCGAAGTAAAAGTTTGTCCGTTGTCAGTGGTCAGTTGTCAGTTGTTTGTGTTCGGCTCACGGCTCGTTCCAGCGTCAGACACACAACTTTGAACAGCACACAAAACAACTGACTACGGACAACTGACCACTGACAGCTTTTGAGGTGAGTTATGTCAGTTGACAAAGACCTTGTCTCGGTGCAGCAGGCGCGCGACGCGGTCGAGGCAGCGCATCGCGCGCAAGTACAACTGGCGCGATTCGATCAATCACGCATCGACCGCATATGCGAGGCGATGGCGCAGGCCGCTTTGAAAGATGCGGCTCGGCTCGGCGCGTTGGCCGTCGAAGAGACGGGCTTCGGCGTCCCAGACGACAAGCGCGAGAAGAATCGCTTCGCGGCGGAAGACGTGTGGAACGCCTTTCGCGGTTTGCGCACCGTCGGCGTCGTCTCCGAGTCGAAAGACGTGATCGAGATTGCCAGCCCGCGCGGCGTCGTGTGCGGCATCATCCCTTCGACCAATCCAACGTCAACCGCGATCTTCAAAATCCTCATTTCGATCAAATCGCGCAACGCCATTGTGCTCTCGCCCCACCCGTCAGCTGCCAAGTGCATCAACGAGACGGCGCGCATCATGCGCGAAGTTGCGATCAAAGAGGGACTGCCCGCAGACGCCATCGGCTGCATGACGACGGCGACCATCGAAGGCACGGAAGCCTTGATGAAGAACCGCCTGACCGCCGTGATACTGGCGACGGGCGGCATCGGCCTCGTCCGCGCGGCTTACTCTTCGGGCAAACCCGCGTTCGGCGTCGGCCCCGGCAACGTGCCGGTCTTCGTCGAGCGGACGGCGGACGTGCCCACAGCCGTGCAAAATATTTTGACGGGCAAGACTTTCGACAACGGTACGATCTGCGCTTCGGAACAGGCGGTCGTCGCAGACGCGCCCGTAGCCAAGACTGTGCGCGCGGAATTTGAACAGCAGGGCGGACATTTCCTGAGCGCAGCGGAAGCCGATCAACTCGCTAAGGTCGTCGCCACGCCGCAGAGGACTTTGAATCCGGGCATCGTCGGCAAGTCGGTCGAAGTGATCGCGAAGATGGCGGGCTTGAGTGTGCCGAAGGGCACGCGCTGTCTGATGGTTGAAGTGGGCGGCGTTGGGCGCGAGCACCCGCTCTCGATGGAGAAGCTGTCGCCGATTCTCGCCTTCTACGTCGAAGACGGAGTCGAGCGCGGCGCAGCGCGTTGCTTCGAGATTCTGAGTTATGGCGGCATGGGGCACACCGCAGGCATACACACGCGCTCGCGTGACGTGGCGAAGGCTTACGGCATGGAGATGCCCGCCTCGCGCGTCGTCGTCAACACGCCGACGACGCACGGCGCAATCGGCTTCTCCACAGCGCTCCCGCCTTCAATGACTTTGGGTTGCGGCTCGTGGGGCGGCAACGTCACTTCCGACAACATCTCGCCGCTGCACCTGATGGACATCAAACGCGTCGCCTTCGAGACGCGTCCCGTCAAGAGCGCACGACCCGCGCGACAGACGACGACGCAATCATCTTCAACCACGCAACCGCAGACGCAGGCAAACGCGCCGCAAGCGGCGGGCAAAGTCAGTCGCGAAGATGTCGCGGCCATCGTGGATCGTTTTCTGTCGAATCGAAACGCGAGCCAGCCGACGCCGACGTTCAAAGCGCCTCTGCACGCAGCCGACGCGCCCATGCCCACGCAGCCCGTGATTGATGTCGAAGTTAATCGCGCTACAGGCGGCAGCGCAGCCCCGCACGCCGACGCCGCGCCGACCGCGCAGGCGAGCAGCGGCGGCAACGGCGGAAGCGTCGGCGGCGGTGCAAACGCGCAAGCACAGGCTTCGCCCGCAGCGAAGCCCGCCGCATCCGGCGGCAACGCGCCGCAAGCACAGCAAACGCCGTCACCCGCTAACGGCCACAAGGCCGTTGACTTCGTCTCCGAAGACGACGTGCGACGCGCCATCCAGAAAGGCGAAAAGATTTACGTCAACGCCAAAACCATAATCACCCCTTCGGCGCGCGACCTCGGCGAACCGGCGGAAGTCTTTGCGAAGGTCTAAAACTGTCCGTTGTCAGTAGTCAGTTGTCCGTTGTTTGTGATCGGACAGCTTGCGTGTTGAAAGAGAAAGATTCAGGTCGGGTCACGCGAAAACTACTGACAACTGACTACTGACAACGGACAGCCTTTTATGTTTCTAGGAAAAGTCGTCGGCACGGTCTGGTCAACGAAGAAGTCGCCTGATTTGGAGGGCGTGAAGTTTTTGATCGTGCATCCGATTGAGTTGGACAAAGAGCCGACGCGGAGCATCGTGGTGGTGGCGGATCGCCTGGGCGCGGGCGTGGGCGAGGTGGTGATGTGCGCTTACGGCAAGGCGGCGCGTTCGGCCATCGGCGATCAGGATATGTCGATCGAGGCGGCGGTCGTCGGCATAGTGGATCGCGTGGACGTGCAAGGCTCGCCATCCGACGAACTCAACGACACCGCGCGCGAGTTGCGCAGCGGAGACAACGGAAGAAGATGAAAGAGTGACGAGTGACAAGCGACGAGTGACAAGTTAAAGCAAAAGGACTTGTCTTACATCTCGTCACTCGTCACTTGTCACTTGTCACTGTTCTCTTATGGCAAATGAGGAATTGATTTACCGGATCACGCGGGCGGTTTATGGGCGGCTGGGGGCGCAGGCCGACGAGCGCACGGTGGAGAATTTGGTGACGGACATCTACCGCGCGATTGAGCCGGTGGTGGAAGCCAATGGCGACGGCGCGGGACGCCGGAACGCAGGAGGGCGCGGGCAGAGTGCTTCGGGCGGCGAGGCGGAAGGGTCTTCGAATCGTCTGGTCGTGTCGGTCTTCGGCGTGGATCATCCGGGCATCGTGGCGGCGGTGGCGCAGATTCTCGCCGAGTCGGGTTGCAGCATCGCGGACATCAACCAGACGGTCGTGCAGGGCAAGTTCGCGATGGTCATCATCGCCGACTCGACCAACTCGGACGCGCCCGTCTCCGTGCTCAAGGAACGCTTCCGCGCCGCCGGAGACAAACTCGGCGTACGCGTCTACGCACAGCGCGAAGACCTCTTCAACGCGATGCACAGAATTTGAACAGCAGTGACAAGTGACAGGTGACAGGTGACAAGTTAAAGCAGAAATCCTATCTTTAAACTTGCCTTCTTTCTTGCTCGTCACTTGTCACCTGTCACTTGTCACTGTTCTTAAGTTTTTATGGAACCGGAAATCGCACGTCGGTGTTTGAGTTGCGGCGCATCCGTGCGCGGGCGGGCGAGTTTTTGCCCGCAGTGCGGGAAGCCTATGGACGGCGCGGCGGCGGAGAGCCATGCTGCGACAGTTGAGCCAACACATCAGCAAGGTGCGGGGAATCAGACACGCGCGGGCGTGCAGGGCAGTCTCGTTGAAGAGGCGGAGCGCGTGGCGACCACGCTGAGCGGCAAGCTACCGATGCTCTCCGGCGACTCGCAGGCTTCCGGTAATCATCACAACGCGGCGACGGAAGCAACGCGCGAACCGCAAGCGCAAGACGTGGAAGAATCGGCGTTCGGCGCGCAGGCGTCGTCGCAATCAACAGTGCGAGAGGAAACGGCGGCGCAGCCGTCGGCGTCGGCGTCGACGACGCAGGGAGACACGCGCGGGCGTGTGCGACAACGCGCGGCGGCGGTCGGCGCGAGCGTCGGGGAAAATTTGCGACCGCGCGTGGAGAAGTTGCGCGAGGCTTCGACGGTCGTGTTCGACGAGGCGACGGATGATCCGGGCTTGCGTTTCGTGATTGTTGCCGCCGCGCTGTTTTTGTTGTTCCTCTTCATCCTGCTCTTCAGCTACATCCTCGGCTAATCCGGCTCAAAAATCTCTCTATGGAATATTCACAGGCGGAAATCTTGCAGACCGTGCGGATGACCGAGATGGAGCATCTGGACGTGCGCACCGTCACGCTCGGCCTCTCTTTGCGCGACTGCGCGGGCGATTCAATCGAACGCACGGCGGAGCGCGTCCGCGCGAAGATCGAACGCACGGCGGAACGTCTCGTCTCGACCGTCAACGAGATCAGCGAAGAATTCGGCATCAGCGTCGCCAACAAAAGAATCTCGATCACGCCCGCCTCGCACATCGCCGGAGGGGCGCGCAGCGTCGCGGATTGTCTCTTGCTCGCGCGTGCGATTGATGCGGCGGCCACGCGCGTCGGCGTGGATTTCCTCGGCGGCTATTCCGCGCTCGTGCAAAAAGGTTGGACGAACGTTGAAGACATCTTTTTGGATTCAATACCCGAAGCGCTCGCGACGACGAAGCGGCTCTGCTCGTCCGTCAACGTGGCGACGACGCGCGCCGGAATCAACATGGACGCCGTCGCGCGCGTCGGTCAGTTGATTAAGGACGCGGCGGAGTTAACGCGCGACGAGGGCGGATTGGCCTGCGCGAAGTTCGTCTGCTTCGCTAACGCGGTCGAGGATAATCCGTTCATGGCTGGCGCGTTTCACGGCACGGGCGAATCGGAAGCCGTCATCAACGTGGGCGTGTCGGGGCCGGGCGTCGTCAATCATGCCGTGCGCCACGCGCCGCCGGGTCTGCCTCTGCATGAACTCGCCGAACTCATCAAGAAACTCTCCTTCAAACTCGCGCGCGCAGGAGAACTCGTCGGGCGCGAGGCCGCGCGCCGTCTCGGCCTTCGCTTCGGCATCATCGATCTCTCGCTCGCGCCGACGCCGCTCAAAGGCGATTCGGTCGCAGAGATCATAGAAGCCTTCGGGTTCGAGCGCGCGGGCGCACCCGGCACAACCGCCGCACTCGCGCTCCTTACAGACGCGGTGAAGAAGGGCGGCGTGATGGCTTCAAGCGCGGTCGGCGGCATGAGCGGCGCGTTCATTCCCGTCTCGGAAGACGCGGCGATGATCGACGCGGCGCGCGTAGGCGCGTTGACGCTGGAGAAGTTGGAGGCTTGGACGAGCGTGTGCTCGGTCGGTCTCGACATGATCGCCGTACCCGGCGCAACCACAGCCGAAACCATCGCCGCCATCATCGCAGACGAGATGGCAATCGGCGTGATGAACTCGAAGACGACCGCCGTGCGCATCATCCCCGCGCCCGGCAAAGTGGTCGGCGACATGGTGGAGTTCGGCGGCCTGCTCGGCACAGCGCCCGTCATGCCCGTCAACAGTTTCGCCTGCGCCGACTTCATACGTCGCGGCGGCCACATCCCCGCGCCGATTCAATCTCTGCGGAATTAAACGGTGAAATTGTGTTGCTTTCTGCCTTCGTGGGTATGATATTTAAGAGCAGTCGAGCGGGGATCAGTTTATGAAATTAACTATCGAACTTGAGCAAGAGGATGATGGACGCTGGATCGCGGAAGTGTTAGACCTGCCGGGCGTGCTGGCTTACGGGCAGAGCCGCGAGGAGGCAGTAGCGCATGTGCAGGCGCTGGCTTTACGCGTGCTTGCGGATCGGCTTGAACACGGCGAAAGTGAGCCGGAGTTGATGAGCATCTCGTTTCTTGCGGCATGAGCCAGTGGTCTTCTGCAAAGGCAAGGCTTGTGTTGGCCGCGCTGCTTCGTATCGGCTGGCGCATCAAGCGTGAATCGGGCGGCTCGCACAGAGTTCTTTCACGACCCGGCTGGGCAGACTTCGTCTTCTCTTTCCATGACAAAGCAGAGATTGGCCCGCGGATGCTGGCGCGCATCGCCAAGAGGACTGGCCTTAAGCCGGAGGACTTATGAGCCTTATTCGCGGCGGCCACATCCCCGCGCCGATTCAATCTCTGCGGAATTAACTTACGACAGGCGGACGCGAAAGGGTTGAACACTTCATGGTTGGAATGTTCGAGTATCGCATTTGCAACGTGCAGCAAGCGCGCGTCACTTTCGTCAACGGCGAGTGGCAGGGACACATCGCCGTCACAGACACGACCGCAGACGATAACGCCAAGATGGAGTCGTGCGATAACGCCTGGGATTATCTCTACCGCGCGGGCTTGCAGGGCTGGGAACTCGTCTCGGTCGTCGCGCACGGGACGCCTGAGTTGAGATACGAAGTGTTCTATCTCAAGCGCGCTCTTTAGCCTGCGGCACATTTGATTTCGCAGCGCAGACGATTTCGCGGCGCATGCCTGATGTTGTAAAGTTAGCGTGCGATCACTTTAAGTAAAACTGACGACGGCAGAGGTTCGGCAGAACCGGCGAGGAGACGTATGGAAGCACTCGGCATGGTGGAATGTATGGGACTCGTCGCGATGATCGAGGCGGCGGACGCGATGGTGAAGGCTGCAAACGTCGAACTCGTCGGCTACGAGAAGATCGACGCGGGGCTTGTGACGGCGATTGTGCGCGGCGAGGTGGGCGCGGTGCGCGCGGCTGTGGACGCAGGCGCGGCTGCCGGATCGCGCGTCGGCAAAGTCGTTGCTACGCACGTCATCCCGCGCCCACATGCGGAAGTGGACGAAGGCATCCCCGTGCTCAAGACCGGCGAGACGACGCGCAAGAAGATCAGCGGCTCGGTTAGAGGCAACGACTGACGCGCGCTATTCCCACTCCGCGCATTTCAAATGCACGACATACGCGCCGAGTTCGTTGCCCGCACGCCTCGTCAGAGTGAAAGCGTGCGAGAGCGCGGCGAGTCCTGCCAGAAACCTCTCATCCAGAACATGCTTATCGTCCGACGGCGGATAAGGCATCAGCCCGCAGATCAACTGTATCAACGCATCAATGATGTAACTCTCGTCGTACCTCGTCAGCAGGTCAACCAACTCTCTGGCTCTCTCTTCTGTGATTGGCAGGTTCGACCAACGGCGTATGGGTTCGTCGAAACGCGTATCGGGTTGGTGGCTAACAGGCGGCGTGCGCGTGCTATTATCTCTTCGCATCACAAATCTATAAGTTGACGCAGGATTTCATCTGCCATATAAATCAACCTCATGGCACTTTTAACAACGAGGCAAGCTGCGGAACGATTAAAGATCAGCATCCCGCGTATCCATCAACTAATAAATGAAAAGCGATTACCGGCTGAGAAGGTAGGACGCGACTATGTGATCAGAGAAGAAGATTTAGAACTCGTCAAAGATCGCCCCAAAGCAGGCAGGCCGCCGAAGGCTAAAGGTGAAGTGGGTTCAAATGCGGGTAAGCAGAGAGGTAGGAAGAAGTCTTGAAGGCTGGAAATACAGTATCTGAAGATACAACTTTTAACGATGCTCCGAGACACTAATACTTCACCCTGTTCCTTTACATCATTCTCACGCTTTCCAGCCAAACCTCACTAAGGAGAATTAAAATGAAGATGACGGAAATACTGGTTGTTGGTGCTCTTATTTGCGGAGCAATAGGGGCTATGTTCATGTTGCAGATTTTTGGCATAGGCATTATCTGTAGCGGCGGTCTCCTAGCTCTTTTGGCGAGGATCGTTCAGGCATCCCAGCATCACAATGAATTAAAAAAAATTCTTGAAAAACATAATTGATAAGTGCCGGTACAATCACTGACTCTACAGTTATCTCATTTCGCTACGCAGTCCGAACGCGGCTGAGCCTAACAGGTGTCGGGTTTTTGTTGCGGGACGGAGTCTGCCCACCTTTAGTTTCCTCTAAAAAATTCGTGTTTTATGATAGTTTGCGCGTGGCATCGTCGTTGCAATAGTGTGAGGCGTGGAGCGTGTGTGCGCTTTCGCGTGATCGAACCCGGTTAGAATTGAACACAAATTAGACGACAGCATTGGAGGAATTTATGCGTAGACTTTTTCTGGCGGCGCTTCTGCTCGCGTGCTGCGCTCCGGCTGCTTGGGCACAGAGCACGGACGAGTATCCGAAGGTCACTTTCTTCGCGGGCTACTCTTTCGACAAACCGGACGTAAACAATAGCGGCGCACCGAACCTGCACGGCTTCGACACGCAGGTGACGGGGCATCTCAACAAATACTTCGGCGTCAAAGGCGACTTCTCCGCGCACTTCGGCAGCGAGGGCGAGAACACGAACATCGTGTGCGTACAAGCGCCTTGCCCCACCTTCAAAGTCAAAAACCGACTCTACCAATTCCTCGGCGGGCCGGAAGTGCGCGCACGCAACAGCAGCAAGGTGACGCCCTTCGCACACGTGCTCGTCGGCGCGGCGCACCTGAGAAACAGTATCTCCGGCACGTTCATCCCCAACGGCATCACCGCGACCATCACGCGGTTCGCGCTCGCGGCAGGCGGCGGCGTGGACGTTCGCGCGAACGACCGCATAGATATACGCATCGTGCAGGTGGAATATAACCCGATCTTCTTTCAAGGTAGTACGTCCAACGGCGTGCGCATCTCGACGGGCATCGTCTTCAAATAGACACAAGCCTCGCTAAAACTATAGCGGCTTGCGATTGAGTATGGCCGAACATAAAAACACTCACCGCCGCAGATGCAGAGAGCCGCAGAGGGGCGCAGAGAGTTGAATGCTTTACTCTGCGCCCCCTCTGCGGCTGTGCTCCGCGTCTCTGCGGTGAAGGTTTTTTAGTTACACTCAATCGCAATCAGCTATAGGCGAGAGGCGAAAAGGAAATTTGCTATCAACTATTCCTTTTCGCTTCCCGCCTCTCCCCTTCAACTTTCAGGTTCGGGGATGAAGCGATAGCCGACGCCGCGCACGGTCAGGAGGTGGCGCGGCTTGGCGGGTTCGTCTTCGATGTACTTGCGCAGGCGCACGATGAAATTGTCTATGGCGCGCGTGTCTGTGTCTTCGCGTAAGTTCCAGACCTCTTCGAGCATCGATTTGCGCGAGACCGCGCGCCCCGCGTGGCGTATCAGGTGGCGCAGCAAATCCGCCTCCATCAAAGTCAGACGCACGGTGCGCTCGCGCACGCGCAACTCCAACGCGTCGAAGTCAATCGTCTTCCCGTCAAACTCAAACAACTCCACCGCCGCGCGACGCGACGCGTCGTTTGTCGTTGTCGCCGAATCACTGACAGCAGTTATCGCCGCGCCGTTTTCAATTGCACGAGCGTTCGACGCTTGCTTGTCTTGATTGAGCCACGCGCGGCGTCGGAGCAGCCCGCTCAGGCGCGCGAGCAGGATGGCGAGTTCAAAGGGCTTCGGCAGGTAATCGTCCGCGCCCGCCTCGAAGCCGCCGAGCACATCTTCGGGGCGACCGCGCGCCGTGAGCATGAGAATGGGAACGAAGTGTCCGGCTTGTCTCAGTTCGGAGGCGACGGTGAAGCCGCTGATGCCGGGCAGCATCACGTCGAGCAAGACGACATCGTAGCTTTCGCCGTCGGCGGTCAACTTCGCGAGCGCCGTCTCGCCGTCGGCGACCGTCTCGACCTTGTAGCCTTCGGCTGCGAGGTTGAAGCGCAGGCCGTCGGCCAGGTGCTTTTCGTCTTCGACGATGAGGACGCTCGCTTTCATCATCCTTCGACCCTCGGCAAGAGAATCGTGAAGGTGCTGCCGCGCCCCTCGCCGTCGCTTTCGGCATAGACGCGCCCGCCGTGTTTCTTCACTAGAGATTGCACGATGAACAACCCCAGCCCCGTCCCCTTGAAGCGCGCCATGAAGCGACCCGGCACGCGGTAGAAACGTTTGAAGACGCGCTTGAGTTGAGCTTGCGGGATGCCTATGCCTTGATCGCGCACGCGCACGGCGAGTCGGCGCGCGTCAATCGCCAACACCTGTACGGAGACGCGCACTTCGTCGGGCGAATACTTGACGGCGTTGTCGAGCAAATTCGAGACGACGGCGCGAAGCTCGTCCGAGTCGCCGCGCACGAGCGGGCGTTCGCCGTTGCGGAATTTTTCGGCGTAGGTGAACGCGCCGTCAGAGAGTTGCGGGTAGCGCGTGCGCGCGAGTTCGAGCGATTCGCGCACGATCCCTGCCAGATCAATAATGGGTTCGCTCTGGCGTTTGCGCTGCCCGCCCGTGCTCTGCCCCGCGCGCAAGACCTGTTCGACTGTATTAAGGAGGCGTTCGCTGTCGGCGAGCATGACGGCGTAGAACTCGCGCCGCTGTCGTTCGTCCACTTCGCGCGTCTGCAAAGTTTCGAGATAGAGGCGAATCGAGGCAATAGGCGTTTTCAGTTCGTGCGTGACGGCGTTGATGAAGGCGTCGTGTTGTTCGTTGCGGCGAATTTCACGCACGAGGAAGGTTGTGTTCAAGACGAGTCCGGCGATGATCACGCTGAAGAAGATGATGCCTAAGACGAGCAGCGCCACCTCGCGCCAGTTAAGGAGAATCCAGCCGACGTTCAAGGCGACGGCCAGCGCGACCAGACACGCGCCGAGCGTGATGAAGAACGCGATAGATTTACGACGGCGACCACTCAAACGCATGCGCGCATTGTAAGGAAGAAGCGGGGAAAGGGAAAAGGGGAAGGGGGAAAGGTGAAAAGATAAAAGCGAAGGGGCAAGGGAATTCAAGACGTTTTGTCTTCTCCCTTGCCCCTTACCCTTTTCCCTTTTCCCTACGGCTTTATGCCGCCTGCGAGAGCGCGTTCGCGTCGCCGTCCTCGTCCGCTTGCGCTTCGTTGATGCGCGGGAGCGGCTTGATGTCGCGTGCGAGGCCGAGCAGTTGGAGGGCGCGTATGCCGTACCAGTTCACGTCAACGTCGTACCAGTGATAGCCGTGACGCGCGGCGCGCGGGTGCGCGTGGTGGTTGTTGTGCCAGCCTTCGCCGAAGGTCAGGAGGGCGATGATCCAGTTGTTGGTCGAGTCGTCCTCGGTCTGGTAACGCTTCGTGCCCCAGAGGTGCGTGGCGGAGTTGACGAGCCACGTCGCGTGCAGGCCGAAGGTGGTGCGCAGGAACATGCCCCAGAAGAAGACCGACCAGCCGCCGAAGACTAACAGCAGCACGCCGAGCGCAACGACGGGCACGAAGAACCACTTCGACATCCAGACGTGGAAGCGGTCTTTCAACAAGTCGGGCACATAGCGGCGAAGCGTCACTTCGTCGTGCTGCTGCGCCGTGCCGGTGAGAATCCAGCCCATGTGCGCCCACCAAGTGCCGTCGCGCGGCGAGTGCGGGTCGCCGGGGCCTTCTGTGTGCATGTGGTGGATGCGGTGCGTGGCGACCCATTGGATGGGGCCGCTTTCGAGTGTGAGCGTGGCGCAGAAGGTGAGAAAATATTCAACCCACTTCGGCGTCTTGTAGCCGCGATGCGTGAGCAGGCGATGATAGCCCATGCCGATGCCGAGGCTGCCGGAAATCCACCACAGCGCGAGCGTCACAAAAAGCGCCGTCCACGAAAACATGAAGAGCGCCGCGATTGCGCCGACGTGGAAGACGATCATCGTGATGGTCGTCGCCCAGTTAATTTTTCCGTTCCGCTGTGCGCTGACCATCTCCGCGCTTACCTGCTGTGTAGCCATATTTTTTCTTCCTTATGAAATGCCCTGCTCCGTAGAATTTGATGTTGGGGGCGACGTTTATCGTAGCAGGAGGCGCGGGCGGCGAATGTAAAAGTTATGTAAAAGCGAGGCGAAGGAAGGCTCGGACGGCTGAAAGTTTATCGAAACGGTCACGCGAGTGTCTCAAGTGTTGGGGGATGACGGTCGAGGCGACTTGCAGCAGCGTTCGTCAATTCGATTGGCGTGCAACGGTTCGCGCCGCGCAGAAATTTATAGTCACGAAGTAACTCGTTGGGATATTATTCGCCGTCCTGTGAGAGTCCTTGCCGCATCAAGTCATTTGTTGACAATTCCCGTCCCGAAATTCTAAGGAGAGCAGTCCTTTGTTTAGATCGTCAGTCCCCCCGAAGCTGTGCTCTTTAATTCTGCTCCTATGCCTGCTTGTTCAGGCAGTTCAACTCGACGCTCAACAACAGCCGACGCCGCCAGAGCCTTACTACGACTACCCGTACGGCAGCGACATGACGATGCGACGCACTTTGACGGTGGACGAAGCCGTCACGCTCGCGCTCGCGAACGCTTCTGTCTATCAACAGTCGCGGCTCGAAGAGGAGAGCGCGCGTGAGGATGTGAAACAGGCGCGCGCCGCTTTCCTTCCGCAGTTCAGCATCCCGCTCGGTTATATCGGCACAACGCCGTCGCAAGTCAGAGCGCCGGGCGAGCCGCTCACCTTCAGCCACGTCTCCGCAAGCGCCATCAACGAAACGACAGCCTTCCTGAACGCGACGGGGCCGATTGATCTCTCCGGCAAGTTGCGCGCTTCGCTACGTCGCAGCCGCGCTCTGCTCGCAGCCACGCGCGCCGGAACTCTCATGGCGAAACGCGAGTTGACGCTCGCCACCGTCGACGCTTATTACGGTCTGGTGCTCGCGCGCCAGAAGCGGCGTCTGGCCGACGAGACTTTGTCGCTCGCAGAAGCCTTCGTCAATCTGGCGCTCAGACGACAGGCGCGCGGCGAGGGCGAAGAAGCAGACATCTATCGCATACGTTCTGCGGCGGCCACACGCCGCGACGAGTTGGAGCAAGCGCGCCTCGCCGAGTCTGCCGCGATGAGCCTGCTAAGAGTTTTGACCGGAGTTGATTTCGTCACGCACATCGGCGTCGCGCGCCTGACGCAAGACGTGCCGACCGCCGCCGACTTTATGAGCTACACGGAGGAGATGGTCAAACTCAGGCCGGAGTTGTCGCAACTGGACGCGCAGCAAGAGGCGGCGCGTGAGGAAGCGCGTCTCGCGCGCCGCGAACTTTTCCCCGAACTCACCTACAGTTTCAACGCGGGCTTCGACACCGCAGACGTACGCCGCCTCCGTCAATATTCCGGCGGCTCGGCCATCATCAGCCTGAACATCCCGCTCTGGAACTTCGGCGCAAGCAAGAGCCGCGAGACGCAAGCGCGACTGCGTGCGCGTTCTCTGGACTTACAACGCGAGCAAACTTTGCTGCGTCTGAGGCAAGAGTTTTACGACCAACGCGCCGCAGCCCTGTCGGCGCTCGCGCGTATCAAACTGGCCGAGACGGCGGCCAATTCGGCGCAGCAAAACTTAAATCTTATCTTCGTACGGTATCGTCAGAACGAGGCCGACATAACGGATGTCATAGACGCACAGGGCAACTCCGCTCTCACGCGGCTCGCCTACTATCAGGCGATTGCCGATTACCGCACCGCGCGCGTGCGTCTCGAAATTGATCCCTCGCAAAGAGCGTCTGTGCAAGCCGCGCCCGTCGCACCTCATAACGATGAAGCAGGCAACGTTAAATGTTCGTTGACAGAAACACAGCAACCTCCCGCTCTCGCCGGACTCCGTTTAGGCATGACGCCGGAGCAGGCGACTTTTATCTTTCCCGATTTAACAATCGAAGGCGCGAATGAATCGGGCGTGGCGAAAGCCTCTATCGGCAAACGGGAACTGGCGAAGCGTTCTCCCGCAAGCGCACAATTTTCCGATGTTGAAACGATCGATTTAGAATTTACGGACGGGCGCGCGTCCTTCATACGCTTGAATTACGCGCGCACCGGACGTTGGGAGAGCATCGATCAGTTTCTATCCGTCATGGCCGTGCGGCTCGGCCTGTCGGGCGTGTGGAAGCCGTTTTACGAATGGCATGATAAGGGCGTCAGAGATTTGCACGTCTTGAAAGACGTTGCTCTGGAATGTGAAGAGATGCGCCTGAGCATGGGCATCGGCCTTGAGGGAATCGGCGTTGACCAGTCGCCGCACATCGCGCTCGAAGACTTGAAGGCCGCGCGCATCGTTCAAGAGCGAGAGGACGCGAAGAAGCAGAAACAAAGTGAAGAACAAAAACCGAAGCCCTGAGCGTTCGCGTAAAATTAATTTACTTCTCAGGAAACTTATTGCGTGTCGAAGCCGAATTCCAGAAAGACGACCTGCCAGCTTCCCCTGCGTTTGACCAGACGCTGGCCGAAGCGATATTTGACGGGCTTAAACGTGCCATCTAAAGCGGTCGCGCTGACACGCATGCGACCGGACATTTTAGCCTTGCCGCCCGAAACTTTGATCTCCGTGTATTCGATTTCGCAAAGGCCGGAGATGCTCTGCGGCAGCGCGGTTCTCAGGTATGCACGCGCGCCCGCTTTCGGCGTCGTCTTATCGTCCGCCGAGTGCATGAGAAAATCGTCAGCCCAGATGCGGTCGAGAGCCGCAGTGTGATTTTCCAAGACCGCCTCGCACTCGTTGAAGGTCAACTCCTTCAACTCCTGCACCTTTTTATCCGGCTTGGCGGCGCGCGGCGCGTGCGTTTGACTTTGCGCAGGCACGACGACGTATAAAATGAATATCAGGCAAGCAACTTTGAACATGTCTTTGACGAAAACGTCTGTTAACGAGTTGAACAACCGTGCGCTTCGTAATTTATCACTTTCCGGTGCTATAGTGCGAAACTCTCGCGCCGTCAACCTTGGCGTAGATGGTTTTACCCGATGAGTTTCACACGGAAAGTTCGAGCGGCAAATTCTTGCGGGAGGGAATTTAATTGATCAAAACAGTTTGCCTCAACACCGAGACGAAGGCTTTCGCCAACGATTGCCTTGCGGCTGACATCAGCGAGTTGCGCGTCGAAGACCACAACATCGTCTGGGCGGACGTGGCCGACCCGACGAGCCACGACTTCGAGGAGTTGGCCGAAGAGTTCGGCTTTCATCATCTCTCGATTGAAGATTGCCGCAACGAGCACCAGCGCCCGAAGGTCGAGGAATACGCAGGCTACTATTTCATAGTGCTCTACGAAGCCGAACTGGCCGGAGCACACGACCGGCTCGAACTGCGCGAACTCAACATCTTCCTCGGCAAGAACTATCTCGTCACAGTCCACAGCCGTCCCATACGCGCCGTCGATACGGCCTCGCGCCTCTGGCACGAGTGGACGGATCGCGCAGAACACGGCGCGGGGCTTCTCGCCTACATTTTGATCGACGCGATTGTTGACGACTACCTGCCGCTCCTGGACGTGATCAGCGACCGCATGGACGATCTGGAAGATTCCATATTCGGCGAGTTTCGCCCCGAAGCCATCGAAGAGATTTTCAGCATCAAGAAGAAACTGCTCTACCTGCGTCGCTCGATCACGCCGCTCAGAGACGTTTTCAACACGCTCTTGCGGCGCGAGCAGCCGATCTTCCCGCGCGAAACGCACGTCTACTTTCAAGACGTGTTCGACCACCTCATACGCGTCTCGGACACAATAGACAACTTGCGCGACATGCTGAGTTCGACGATGGACGCCTATCTCTCCGTCTCCGGCAACCGCATGAACCAGATCATGAAGCGTCTGACTTCGATCTCCACGATCCTGATGACCGTCACTTTGATCGCCGGACTCTACGGCATGAATTTCGACTACATGCCCGAACTGCACTGGCGTTACGGCTACGTCTTCGCGCTGCTCTCGATGGCCGGTAGCGGCATCGCGCTCTACATATTCTTGAAGAAGGTGAAATGGCTATGAAGTCAAAATTCCCGCATCGCATCAGGTACAAAGGAAAGGGCAAGAAGGGCGACACGGCGCAACTGGCAGCCCAACTCGCCCCGCTCGAAGAACAGGACATACGCGTCGCGCAACAACAGGGCGGAAACGGGTCTGCCGCGAAGAACGGCGGCTTGATTCAAGATCACGGCGCGCTCATCGTTGACACGGAGCATCTGAACATCGCGAAAGGCATCGGCGAGGATGAAGATAAACACTTCCTCGGCATCGAGCCGGTCGTGCTCGTCATACTCATCGCGATGCTCGCCTTCACGGCCTTCATCGCGTGGCAGATTTCAGAGATGCCGGTGAAATAAAGGATGAGGGCGGAGGGATGAGGGATGAATAAGAAAAGCCACTCAACTTTGAGTGGCTTTTCTTATTCATCCCTCATCCCTTTTATTACGGTTGCTTGTTCGAGGTGGAAGACGTGCGCGCGGGTGGCGGAGTGTTGTTGTCGCCGCCGCGCGGGGCTGTGTAGCCGGGGCGCGTGATGGCGATGCGTTTGTCGCGCCTGCCCGAATCTTCGATCTTGACGTTCACTTTGCGAAACGTGCCGTCGCGACGCTTGTTGGTCGGGCTGTAACTGACGACGTACTGCGTGCGCAAGTCTTTCGTGATCTCGTTGGCGATAGAGGGGAGTTCTGAGAGCGACGTGGGATAGAAAGCGCGCCCGCCTGTCTCCGTTGCGAGTTTGTTGATGAGGTTGACGGCCTTCTCCTTCGAACTCTTGCGTATGATGCCGCCCTGTGTGTCGAGTTCGCCGACGAAGCCGATGATGTAAATCTGCACGTCGTTTTCGCGCAGAGACTCGAACAGTTCGGCCTGCTTGTAGAAGCTGCTGCGATCCTCTCCGTCGGTGACGAGGATGAGCGCGCGGCGTCGCTTGTCGTTTAGCGGATCGCCCTTCTTGTGTTTGCCGACGTGCTCGGCGGCCAGGTAGACGGCATCGAGCACGGCGGTCTGCCCGCCCTCTGTGTGCATCTTGTCCATCGCGTCGAAGAGGTCTTCCTTGTTCGCGGTGAAGTCTTGCAGGATCGAAATTTCGTCGCTGCCGACGAAGCGTTGTAGAAACGTCTCGTCGCCCGGTTTGTTCTGCTCGATGATGATGCGCGTCGCGTCTATCACTTTATCGAGCTGCGTCTTCATAGAGCCGGAGTTGTCCACGACGAGGCCGTAGCTGATCGGCACTTCGGCGCGCGTGAAGGAAAATATCTGTTGCGGCACGCCGTCCTCAAACACCTTGAAGTCTTCCTGCCGCACGTCGTTGACGGGACGGTTCGAGCGGTCAATGACGCGCACATTCAAGTTCACGAGGCTCGTGTCAACTTTAACGATATCGCCTTCGTCAACATCCTGCCCGGGGTCTTGCAAGGTCGGTGCGCCGCCTGCGGACGGGCTAGGCGTGGGCGTCGGCTGTTGCATCGGCGGGGGCATCTGTATTTGCGGGGCGGGAGTGGGCGTCGGCGTCGGGCGCGCCTGTTGCGGAGGCTGCTGCTGCATGTTCGTCACGCGGCGCGGGCGCGAATCGTCTGCGCGGCGCTGCTGGTGTGCGTGCGTGGTCGTCGTCGCGTCTGTAAAACTCAGGACGGCGAGCGCGGCTAGGGCGACGATGGCGAGCGAGAGAAACAGGCGCGCGGCGGTGGCGGCGCTCGTGTTTCTCTTCCGGCTGTAGCGGCGAAGACTTTTAAGATCAACTTTAAGGCGGTGTGGCATCCCGACATCTCCTGCGACTTCAAACTAACGGGCGAGCCGCGCCGCGAGCAGGGCGACGTGCAGACGGAAGCGCCCGGCGACGCGACGCCCCCGCCGTGTCTGAAAAGAGGTGGCGGGCGCGGGCGCGCGGGGCGCTTCGTTTGTCAGCCAACAAATTGGCTTCGCGCGGCTGGGGCTAAAAAGAACTGAGACGTTTGCGCTCATTCGCGCTCGCACACTCTTTAGAGGGGCGAAGCGCCGCGCGCGTTGCCAGTTTATCACCCCGAGGCGCGTAAGGTTTAGCGCGGTTGGGTGGTGGCGTAGTAGCCTTCTTTGCTGCGCACGAAGAGGCGCGGCAGCCCGCGCGGCGGCTGCACTTTCACTTTGACCTTGTGCCACTTGCCGTTGTTGACGAAATTCTTCGGCTTGTAGCCGATGGAATACTGGTGGCGCAGTTCGATGGCGATGCGCTCGAAAATCTCGTTCATCTCGGCGGCGGTGTCGGGGAAGAAAGCGCGCCCGCCCGACACTCCGGCGAGTTCGTCGAGGATGGTCTGGCCGACCACGTCGAGGCTGCCGTTCGGGTTGCCATTATCGGTGATGCCGATGGCGTAGATCAAAACGTCTGTCTCTTTCAGGATGCGGCGCAGTTCGCTGAAGGTGTAGCGCGAACTGTTGTCCTGACCGTCGCTGATGATGAGGAGCGCGCGTTTCGGGTGCGCGCCGCGCGTCACCTTTTCGACGCCGAGGTAGCAGGCGTCGTAGAGCGCGGTCTGCCCTTTGGTCTGCACGAAAGTCAGCTTGGTCAGGAGGGCGTCGGCATCGCGCGTCTTGTCCATCAAGACCTGCGAGCGGTGGTTGAAGCCTATGAGGAAATACTCGTCGCCGTCGTGGCTCGTCTCTATGAAATGCTTGAGCGCCTCGCGCGCCTTGGCGATCTTGTCTTTGCCCATCGAACCCGACACGTCGAAGATGACGCCGAGCGAGACGGGCGCGTCGTCGTCGGAGAAGAAACTGATCTCCTGCTCCTCTTTCTCATCGAAGACGGTGAAAGCCTCTTTGGTCAGCCCCGTGACGAAGCGACCGTACATGTCCGTCAGCGTGACGTTCAGAGTGATCAGGTCGGAGTTGACGATGAGTTGTTCATCGCCACCACTACTACCTCCGCCGCCAGCGGCGGGCGTTGTCGTCGTCGCCGCTGCGCCGCCGCTTGCTGCTGCGGCGGGCGAAGAGACGGGCTGCGCCGTCGCAGTTGCAGGCGAGGCTTGCGGCGCGGCGCTGGTGTTAGGCTGTTCGGCAGCAGCCGGTTGAGTTGTGCTTTTCTGTTGCGCGAAGTTCGGGATGGGCGCGGCGAGAAAGAGGCAGGCGATAACGAACGAAGAGGCAAGCGCGGAACGAAGTCCGGGATAGGGGCGCTGTGCGCTCATGGAGACCTCCAGTCAGCGGAGTTGGATGGAATCAACTCCCGGCGAAGCTAAACCTTGTATAGCCCTTACGATTCCGAGATCGCGCTCTAGCGATGCCCGTCGCCGTAAAAATCTTTTTGCGCGTTGTCGAACAAATGAAGTTGGGAGACTCCTCTGGTTGCGGGGGACGCGAGCGCATTGTAGGCCACGATGCGGCGGGCGCGCAAGATGAGGCTTTGTCGAAAGTCTACTTTTTGAATTGAGCGACAAACACGACGGGCGCGCGACGCCCGGCGGCGATCATCGTCGGGCGTCGCTTGATGTCGCGGTCTGAATCGAGTCTAAGGCGCAGGTACGAGGAACCCATCCCACGCCCAACGCCCCGCCTTCGCTCCCCGCGCGTCGTCGATCTTGGCTCGATACCGGAAACGATTCCCATGCTCGTCCGTCCGCTTCGACTCTTTATAGTTCAAGTGCAGCCTCACTACATTGAGCGACTGAAGAGTGTGCAACTCTTGCGGTTCGGAGACGCCGTTGTGATTCGTGTCCTGCCACAGCCTTAAGCGCGTGAAGATTGTATCCCCCACGTCAATCACGCCGTCCTCGTTGCCGCCGTTGCCTGTGCGGTCATAGACGGAGAGCGCGAGGAAGCCGTTCTTCCCCACGCCTGCGGGCGGCGCGGGCTGCGGCGTGAAGTTGCCGAAGAGTTCCTGCCCGCTATCAACAATCCCGTTCTGGTTGCGGTCGAGGAACAGGAAGGCGTCATCGGAGTCGGCAGTAGTCCAAGACAGGCGCTCAGGTATGCCGTCGCCGTCTATGTTGAAGGAGACGCCGTCGGTGCCTGAGGTGAGTGAGAAGCCGTCGCCGAGTGTGTCAATGACGATGGGCGAGACGGGCGAGAGGCAGAAGCAGGATGAGATTCTATCCCATTTACAACGTTGGTAATCCCAAGTAGCTCCGCGACAAGGGCGGCTACCACTTGGAGTGCAGCCCGGACAGGTTACCGGACAGATAATTTCTGGCGACTGAATCGTCGAAACCCTTACAGTGCCATCTGTCAAAGTGCAGGCTCGACCATAAGAAGCACCTCTTTTATCTGCGTTACAGCTTATCTGGCTGGTAACTTCACAGTTCGAGCCGCCTGAACTCTCGCAATGTAATTCGGTTTGAGCATAAGGATGCGTTGGAGTGCATCCATCATTTATTCCTTGATTTGGAACTACATATCCAGTCGTATCACACCTAACTCTTGCGCAGCGTGTCCCAGACTGTTCCGTATAAATTTCGCAAGCCGCCACTCCCACTTGCCTCGTTGAACCTTGAGAAAGAATTACAACTGTAGTTCCTGAAAGAAAAACAAAAACAATTGTAGAGATTAACGTCAACCGTGCATAATTTAATGTTTTTGCCTCCCTTCAGTTTGGAGGTTCTCTATTTCGCTAAGTTTCTTTAGAAGTTCATTGTGTCCCTGACCTCGCTGATTTTTAAGGAAGCCGACAATAGCTTTGTACCCGTCCGTAAATCCTTTTTGCCATTTCTCATTCTGAACGGTTTTAGGTAGGGAAACATCGACATCTACTAAATTCTTTTCCAGAATAGCGGTCAAAGCGGCGGTCTCACGGCTGTTAATTAAATTTCTAAACTCTTTGACTGCAGCTTCTACTCCGGCTCTTGCCCCAATTAAATGCTCAGACTGTCCTTGTAGGTCTTCTCCCCACGAACTGCCATCCTCGAATTCTACGTAATCAATTGACAGCGACAAAATTTCGTCCGGCTTTATGCCTTCGCGTTCCAGAAACAATTCTTCAGTGTCAACTGCTCCGGGTTGAAACGATTTTGTAGGGAAAAAATTGGTAGTAATTTTTCCTGTGTTTTTACCTTTTGCCCAAATCACATAACCTTTCACTGGTTTGTTGTCGATGTTTTGAATAGTGTAATTGACCTTCTGTACCGACAAAGCAGAATTATCTATGTCAATAACCATAATTCGCAACGGATTATCGTTTTGTGCAATGACTTCAACAATCAGCGCCCAGTTTTTGTTCTTCAAATTCTTGAACGACTGCTCGTTCTTCACCTTCACCTTGAGCGGCACATGCGCGGGGATGGTGTTCTCGAACTTCCTTTCATCTTTAGCATCATCTTGCGCCGATTGCGCCGTGCCAGACACTAACCCGACGGCGCACAGGACGAGAAACGAGGCGAGCAGAGCGATAGTCAAAACAGTTGGCTTAAGTTTCTGCAAGTGAGAAAGGGCTGCGTGAGGCTGCATTTCATTACACTCCTTATATCATTGAGTTGTCTGACGGTGGGAGTCTGGTTGACCAGACAGGCGCAGCATAGACCCGCCGGTAATAGCTGTCAATAAAATCACACCGGAAAAGCGCGTCGCCTTGCAACTTTTGGCGGGGCGCGGCGTGTACTCGGAGGGGCGCGCTTTTGCCGCCTCTGTCGCGTGGGATTTGGGGCGCGTCGCGTGTTATACTCCGTTCCCCGTTTAGCTGTTGATTTCGCCAACCGTGGAATCATTCGCAATAATAAAAAACCGATGGCCGAGTTTATTTGTCGTTTGGGAACGCCTGCGGGCGAAGTGGTGACGCGCACGATTGAAGCCGTGGGCGTCGCAGAGGCGCGCGTGCGCCTTGAGAGCGAGGGCTTCCGCGTCTTTTCCGTGACACCGCCGAAGACGCGCGGCATCGCCGCCTTCACGCGCGGCGGTAAGGGCGGGACAGCGCCACGCATCAAGGCGGGCGACTTCCTCCTCTTCAATCAACAACTCTCCGCGCTCCTGCGCGCGGGCATCCCCATACTGCAATCCATAGGGATGCTCCGTCGGCGCGCGTCGAGTTCGCGCCTGCGGCAGATGCTCGGCGACGTTGAGGATAAGATTCGCGGCGGCATGGCGCTCTCCGCAGCCTTCGCCGAACAGGGCGCGGTCTTCCCCAGAATTTACACCGCATCAATCCTCGCGGGCGAACGCAGCGGCGCGCTCGACGAAGTGTTGAACCGCTACAACGCATACATGCGTCGCGGCGTGGAAATCCGTCGCAAGATTCGCGGCGCGCTCGCCTACCCGCTCTTTCTTCTCGTCGCCTCCTTCGGTATGGTCACGTTTTTGACCACCTACGTCGTGCCGCGCATGGCGCGACTCTTCGAGGGCTTCGGGCGCAACTTGCCGACCATCACGCTCGTCGTCGTCGGCATCTCGAACTGGATGGCTGCGAACATCTGGTGGTTCGGCCCCGTCATCGTCATCAGCGCGATTGCGCTCTGGTTCTGGTCGCGCACGCCGCAGGGGCGTCTCGCGATTGACCGCGCCGTTTTGAAACTCCCGATTGCAGGTAATCTCGTCGTCCAACTCTCCGTCGCGCAGGTGACGCGCTCGCTCTCGACTCTGCTCGCGGGCGGCATCACGATTGTCGAATCCTGGGAGATCGCCGCCGAGGCGATCACCAACAAAGAGTTGCGCGCACGCTCAACGGGCATCCTGCCGATGATCCGCGAGGGGCGTTCGTTTACGGAGAGCCTTGAGGCGGCGAATTGGATACCGGAACTGGGCTTGGATATGATCGGCGTGGGCGAGCGTTCGGGCAGTTTGCGCGAGATGTTGGACGAGGTGGCGACCTTCTACGACGCCGAATCGGAGGTCAGGCTTGAGCAGTTGACGACCGTGCTCGAACCTGCGATTCTGCTCGTGATGGGCGGCGTCGTGATCACGATCCTGCTGGCGATCTATCTCCCGATCATCCAATCCATCTCAAACGTCTCAGGAGCGCACGCCGGACGGTGACGGACGGGCAATCCTCCAGCCCTTTTTCGCATCAGACACTAGACACGAAGTTTAAACGGAAAAAAATTCTTAAGACCACATGAGCAAGACCCTCGACGAAAGGCCGGAGTTGGAAGAAGGCGAGACCACGCTCGTGCGCGGCGCTGACGGCGCAAACAATAACGCGCGCCCCGACGCTTACAACACAGGCGATTTGCCCGCCATGTCGCTCCCGCCCGAAGTGCGCGCCGCGCAGGAACTCGCGCGCCGCTATCGCCTGCCCTACATCGATCTGCTGCCGCCCGAAGGCGATTCGCCGATTGATTACGCGCTGCTCGGCGAAATTCCCGTCGACTTGATGCTCCGCCACCAGTTCGTGCCGCTCCGGCGCGAAGGCCGACGCTTCCACGTCGCGATGGCCGACCCCTCAGACCTCGAACGACTCGACGAACTCGCAAGCGCACTTCGCGCGCGCATCGTGCCGCACGTCGCAACCGCAGGCGCGATCGACGTGGTGCTCAAAAAAGGCGACGCCACGCAGCGCGTCTTGCAAGAGGCTGCGTCCGGCTTCCGCATTTCGCTCGTCAAAGAGACAGAGCAGGGCGAGGAAGTCTTAGACCTCGACCGTTTGGCGACCGACAGCGACATGTCGCCGATCATCAAGCTGGTTGACACCATCATCTTCAACGCGATGGAATCGCGCGCCTCCGACATACACATCGAAACGCGCGACACAGAAGTCCAAGTCAAGTACCGCATCGACGGCGCGCTCTACGCGAAAGTCGATCCGATTGATCTGGCCTATCACCAGACTTTGATCTCGCGCATCAAGGTCATGTCCGAACTCGACATCGCCGAGCGGCGCGTGCCGCAGGACGGACGTTTCCGCGTCCGCTATAAAGGACGCACGGTTGACTTCCGCGTCTCGATCATGCCGACCGTACACGGCGAAGACGCCGTCATACGTATTCTCGACAAGGAGCAGATCAACGAAGAGTTCAAAGATTTGCGCTTGGATGTCGTCGGATTCGACGCTGCGGACTTGCGCAACTTCCGTCGCTACATCGCAGAGCCTTACGGCATGGTGCTCGTCACAGGCCCTACGGGATCGGGTAAGACGACCACGCTCTACGCGGCCTTGAACGAGATCAGGAACGAAGAAGACAAGATCATCACGATTGAAGACCCTGTCGAATACCAGTTGCACGGCATCACGCAGATTCCCGTCAACGAGAAGAAGGGTTTGACGTTCGCGCGCGGCCTTCGTTCAATACTTCGCCACGACCCGGACAAGATCATGGTCGGCGAAATCCGCGACAACGAGACGGCGCAGATCGCCATCCAGTCTGCTTTGACAGGCCACCTCGTTTTCACAACCGTCCACGCCAACAACGTGATTGACGTGATCGGGCGTTTCCTGAACATGGGCGTCGAGCCGTATAATTTCGTCTCGTCCCTGAACTGCGTGCTCGCGCAACGCCTGATACGCATGCTCTGCGAAGTTTGCAAGCGCGCTTATCATCCGACGGACGACGAGTTGATCGAATCGGGCTTGAAGCCTGACGAATACCACGAGCACCTGTTTTACATGAGCGTCGGCTGCGATGCCTGCAACCACACGGGCTATCGCGGGCGCACTGCGATTCACGAACTCTTGAACCTCTCGGACAACATCCGCGAGATGATCATCGAACGACGCCCCGGCTCGGAAGTCCGCCGCGCGGCGGAGAAAGAAGGGCTTGCTTCTCTGCGCGAATCCGCGCTCAAGAAAGTCCTGTCCGGCGTCTCGACGCTGCACGAGATCAACCGCGTCACGTTCGTCGAAGAGGTCGAACTCAACGGCAACGGAGCAAGCGCAGAGCAAGTAGTGAGTAGTGAGCAGTAAGCAGTGAGTTGTCTGAAAGCGTTTTTAACTGCTCACTGCTTACTGCTTACTTTCCACCAGCCTTTTTGGAACGGTCTTTCGCGCCCGACGTGTAAACACTTCAAGCGGTCAGCCCCGCCCGGTCATGCTGATTGCTGAAAACCCGAAACTGAACGCTGAATTATTTTGAGGATCGAAATGAAATTAACAGTTAGTGTGCGTCGCTTCGCTTCGCTCGTCATGGTCTTGTGCTTGCTGGCCGCGCCGCTCGCGGTGATGGCGAAGAAGGGCGAAAAGAATTACCGGCGCGGGCTGGAACACGAGAACGCGCAGCAGTGGGAGCGCGCCGCGCAGGAGTTTGCGCTCGCCGTCGCCGCAAGCCCGTCCGACATCGAGTACCAGCTCCACTATCGCCGCGCGATCTTCAACGCCTCGCAGCGATTCATGGAGCAGGGACGCACGCTGGCCGAGCAGGGCGACTTCACCGGCGCGTACAACGCCTACCGGCAGGCGATGGGCTACGACCCGATCAACGAACTCGCCGCCTCAGAGATGGAACGCATGCTGCGCTTGCAGCGCGAGAAGGAAGGGCGCGACCCGAACGATGCGAACGGCACGAACGGCATCAGTACCCCGAACCGCTTGAACGGCACGCCGAGCACCGGCGCAACCATCGTCCCCACCGCGTACACGGGCGGCGCGGCATCGACGACGAACAACGGCGGCCTGACGCCGCAGCGCGCCGCGCAGGACGCCTTGCCGCAGACGCGCAGCGAGCAACTCCGCGTCATCAATTACAACGGCGACCTCGAAGGCTTCATACGCAAACTGGGCGACGAACTCAACCTCAACGTCATCTTCGACCGCGACTTCCCCAAAGGCCGCAACGTCAACATCAACCTCAAAGACGTGACGACGGCGCGCGCGCTCGACCACATCTTCCTCGCGCAGAACCTCTTCTTTCAAAAGCTCGACCGCCGCACCATACTCGTCGCAGATCAATCGAAACGCGGCCAGTATCAGCAACTCGTCTTGCGCACGTTCTACCTGTCGAACATCGAGCCGGACAAGGCGCGCTCGCTGATTCAATCTTCTTTGCCGCCGACCGCCGGACGACAGCCACAGGTAACGCCCAACAAAGAAACCAACAGCATCACGGTGCGCGACACGCCCGAAAACATACGGCTCATAGGCGAACTGCTGCAAGCCATTGACAAGGATCGCGCAGAGGTCGTGATGGACGTGAACATCTACGAAGTCTCACGCACGAACCTCCTGCAACTCGGCAACCAACTCGGCAATCAGGACTCGCTCGGAAACCTCGGCGGACTCTTGCAGACGCCCTTCCTCTTCGGCGCGCGCAAGGATCGTTTCCAGACCGGCACAGGCACGACGACTACCACGGGCAAGGGCGGCACGGGCGGCTCAACCACAGGCGCGCTCATCACGAACGCCATCGGCGGCTCGTTCCTGTTGCCCGCTTCGACCATCACGGCGTTCCAATCGAAAGACAACACGCGTCTTTTGGCGGCGACGCAGGTACACGCCTTCGACAGCGAACAATCAACCACGCGCATCGGCCAGAAAGTCCCTGTGCAGACCGCGCAAGTCTCGCCCTTCGGCTCTACGATTGGCAACACGACGACGCCGCAGCAGGGCGTCAACACAGGACTCTTCGGCGGCTCCGGTTATCCCGTCATCCAGTATCAGGACACGGGCTTGATCTTGAAGTTCACGCCGCAAGTCTTCCCGAACTTGGACGTGCAGGTGAAGATGGAGATCGAGTCGAACGACGTGATCGGCGGCGCAACCAACCTGACGCCGACCTTCAGCCAGCGCAACGTCTCCGGCATGGCGCGCATCCCGAACAACCGCACGATGATGATCGCCAGCGTCGCGCAGGATAAACACTCCGACGGGCGGCAGGGCATCCCTTTGCTCGGCCTCATCCCCGTGCTCGGCAGGTTGTTCAGCACGCCGACGCGCAACGACATCAACTCCGACATCGTTATCACCGTGACGCCGCGCGTCCTGCGCGCGCCGACCGTCGAGCCGGGCGACCTCGAAGAGCGCAAGAGCGGCACGCTGCAATCGCCCGTCTCCGAATCGCTCGAAGCGCTGCTCGTGCAGGCCGACCGCGAAGATCAACTCGCCGCCGCGCGCCAACTCCCGAAAGATGTCTCGCTCCAGGTGGCTACTCCTGCGGCTACCACCACCGCCGCGCCGAACACCGCTGCTGCGCTAGAGTATGCGCCCGCGCCGAAAGTTCTCATGGGAGCGACTGACGCCGGAAGCGTCGCCTCCTCGAACAATCACGCCGCCGGAGTGGAGACGGGCAAGAACGCGGAGTTGATCAAACTGCCCGCGCCCGCTGTCTCTACTGCAACGACGGCTGCGTCCTTCGTCCCCGTCTCCAACTCCGGCGCAAACTCGCCCGCCGCCGGAACGAATGCGATAAATGCGACGCCGACTACTAATAATGAGAAGCCGCCGGTCAACGACGGAGCATCGTCGCCCGCTCCGGCCAACGAGAAAAACGCGACGACGACACCCGCCGCAGTTGCGAACGCCGCCGCGTCAAACACAGTCGCCGCGCCTTCTGCGCCGCTCGCCGTCGTGTCCGACACCGGCACGCAACTTTATCTGCTGTCGGGGCAGAAGGAGATGCGCGTCGGCGAACGGCAGCGTCTGATGTTGCTCGTCAAGACCACGACGCCGCTTGGCCTCGCCGCTGCGACGCTCAGGTTCGATCCGCGCGTCGTCGCCGTGCGCGGCGTCTCGCAGGGCAGCCTGTTCGGCGAGTCGAAAGCGGCTGCGCCTTCGATCACGCCTTCGATTGACGCGCGCGGGTCGCTCCTCGCGCTCATCGCGCCCGCCGCGAGCATGCCTATTAGCGGCATGGGCGTGCTGCTCTTTGTGGAAATCGAAGCGATAGGCGCGGGCGACTCGGATGTCACGCTCGATCAGGCGGGCGTACACCTCATGTCCGTCAGCGGGCAGAACATGGCGACGCAACTGTCGCACACGCGCCTGTCGGTGAAGCAGTAAGCGGCGCGAGTCGAAGGACGTTTGCGATATGCGAAAGGGTGAAGGGGGAAAGGCGAAAGGTGTGGCGAGGCGGTTCGCCGTTCGTCTCCCGCGCGCGTTCGCCCTTGCGCCGCGACGCTCGGAGGGCGGGTGGACGCTCATTGAACTCGTCATCACGATGACGGTCTTGGCGATCCTCTCGATGGGCGTCATCCCGATGGTCAAAACCGCCGTCAAGCGGCAGCGCGAACAACAACTGCGCGAGTCTCTGCGCGAGATGCGCGAGGCGATTAAAGAGTTTCACCGCGACGCCCTGAACAGTCCATATCTCGACGCGCCGCAGGGGCAGCAGGGACAGCCGCAGCAATTAGTGCCGGGACAGGCAGGGCAACCCGGGCAGCAACAGCAAGCCGTCTCGCCCGACCCGCGCACGAAGGTGGCGATTGCAGACAAGACTCTGTTCGGCGTTGACAATCCAGACCGCTACCCGCCGAAACTCGAAACGCTCGTAGAGGGCGTGAGCGTCGCGCCGCGCGTGCAGCCGTTGGGCGGCACGGACATCAATAAGAACTTGCTGGATCAGCAATCGCCACTCGCGTTCAAGAAGAAGGTTTACCTGCGCAAGATTCCCGTAGACCCTATGACGGGCAAGGCCGAATGGGGCATGCGCTCCTGCTACGATCCGCCGGACTCTAATTCGTGGGGCAGCGAAAACGTCTTCGACGTGTACTCGCTATCGCAGGACACGGCGCTCAACGGGCAAAAATACAGTGATTGGTAAAATGGACGCCAGCATGCAGCACACAGAAATCAGGAATCAGAAGCCGGACAGTTGCGAAGAGTTGATGCGACCGGCTGGCTGCGTTTTCCTGTCCACTGTTTTCCGTCGCCGCGAAGCTCTCCGCAGTCGTTTGCGCGTCGCGCCCCTGTCGCGTCAGGCCGGTTTCACTCTGCTTGAGTTGATGATCGTCATCTCGATCATCATCATTCTCGCCATCATCGTGCTGCCGCAATACCAGAAGACGGTCTTGCAGGCGCGCGAGTCCGTGCTGAAAGATGACTTGGCGCAGATGCGCAAACTGCTCGACCAGTACGCCGCAGACAAAGGGAAACTCCCGCAGTCGCTCGAAGACCTCTCAAGTTCAGGGTATCTCCGCGAAATTCCGGTTGACCCGATCACGGGGCAGAAAGATTGGAACGTCATCATGGGGCAGGACACAAACTCTGCGGACGGCGGGCAAGGCGTCACAGACGTGCGCAGCGCCTCCGGCGATCTCTCAAGCGAAGGCACGCCCTACAGCGAATGGTAGAACCGCTGTGACAAGTGACAAGTGACGAGTGACAAGTTGAAACAAAAAACTTGTCTTCGTTCTCACTTGTCACTCGTCACTTGTCACTGTTTTCTTATGAACTCTTTTTCAAGGTTAATTAAGCCGCGTTTGCCTTCGGCGGCGGTGGGTTTGTCGGGCGAGGGCGCGGCGCTCGTCTCTCTGGAACGCAGGCGCGACCGCACGCTGCTCGTGCGCCGCGCGGGTTACGTGCCGCTGGCCGAAGGATTGGTGACGCCCTCGTTCGACGATGCGAATGTGGCCGACGCGCAGGAGTTGGCCGCAGTCCTGCAAGGACTCGCTACGAGCGCGGGCGTGCAGAAGCGCAAGCGCTGGTCTGTCGCGCTGCCCGAAGCGGCGACGCGCACGACCATCCTGACAATGGAGGGCGACGTGGCTTCGCGCGCCGAGACGGAAGAGATGCTGCGCTGGAAGACCGAGCGCGGCTTCGGCACGCCGGTCGAAGAGTTGCGCGTCGCGCGCGAGCGCCTGCGCCCCGACGCGCAAGGACGCGCACGCTATCTCGCAACGGCTGTGCGTCTCACGGTGCTCGCCGAATACGAAGAGACGTTCGCTGCGCTCGGCTGGCACACGGGCTTGATCCTGCCGCGCCACATGGGCGAGGCGCAGTGGTTGATGACGGACAGAGGCCGTGCGGCGGCTGACGCTTTGCTCGTCAGCACGCACCACGACGGCTTCACCGCCGTGCTCTTGCGCGACTCGCAACCGCTCCTCGTGCGCAGCATCGTCTGCGATTCGGAAGATCGCGTGGACGAACTCTATCGCTTCCTGCTCTTCTACCGCGACCGCGTGCAGACGCCCTCGCTCGACGCGGATGTGGACGCGCCCGCCACCACCACAGACACCATCGGGCGTATGCTCCTCGCCGGAGACGGCATCGAGCACAACGAGGCAAGCGCGATCATCGAAGAGACGATGGGCGTGCGCCCGCGCCTCGTCACCGCCGAAGACGTGCGCCTCGCGCTCCCTTCCAACGAACTCGACTTCGATCAAATCGCCGCCCCCGCCGGACTCGCCGCCCTCGCATGGGCTTGAACAGGATCGTTAGTGAATGAGGAAAGTGGCTTTGCTCGGGAACGCCGGAGGAGGGAAGTCAACGCTCGGCACGCGTCTCTCGAAGAAGACGGGCATTCCGCTCTACTCGGTTGACGAGCTTCAATGGAAACCGGGCGGCGCGCGCGTCGCCGACGAGGAATTTGAGCGTAGACACGACGAGATTCTCGCGCGCGACAGTTGGATCATTGACGGCTTCGGCACGTATCCAGCGTACATGCGTCGCCTCGAAGCAGCCGATACGATTATCTTGATCGATCATGCGTTGTGGCGGCATTACTGGTGGACGGCGCGTAGAAATTTCCTGAGCCCGATACGCCAGCCAGTCGGCTTTCCTGAGAACACGCCGCTTGTGCGTCACACCTTCGGGATCGCCAAGTTCATGTGGTGGGTGCATAAGAACTTCACGCCGACGAACCGCCGGATGATCGAAAAATATGCCGCGACAAAACAGGTCTTCCATCTACGCTCGCCGAAAGATTTGCGTTCGTTTTGCAGAGAACAGTCCTTGTAACGAACGCACGCGTTTTTAACCGCCGCGCGAGTGAAACTTTCCGTTTTGTGCTAACGTAAAGACGCTTAAGACCGAAGAGATTTATGAGCACCGCTTCCCCCAATATTCATAAGTTCGCAGGTTTGGCCGATTGCGAATTGGTGACGCGCGCCATCTCGGGGCGCGACGACAGCTTCGAGGAACTCGTGCGCCGCTACCAGCGACCGCTCGTCTCCTACGTCTATCGCATGACGGGCAACTACGAGTCGGCGCTCGATCTCACTCAGGAAGTGTTCATCAAAGTCTACGGCTCGCTCGCGCGTTATCGACCCGAATACAAATTCTCGACGTGGATTTACCGCATCGCGCACAACACGGCGATTGATTACTTGCGACGCCATTCGACGCGCGAGCAGGAACTCGAAGTGACGACGAGCGAAGGCGACACTTACGAGAAGCCATACGCCTCCGGCGCGCCCACACCCGAAGAGGAGAGCGTGCGCGCCGAGCGCCGCGCCGAAATCGAGGATGTAATTCAGGCGTTGCCCGCCAGCTACCGCGAGTTGATCGTGCTGCGCCACGCGCACGATCTCAGTTACGACGAGATCGCGGAAGTGACCGGCCTTCCGCTCGGCACGGTCAAGAATCGCATCTTTCGCGCGCGCGAGGCGATGCGCTCGCCGCTCATCGAGCGAGGCATCACGGGCATTTAGGAGAGCGAACGGGTGACGGACGAAACGCGTACAATCGAAGCCCCGAAAACGGAAGCGACCGTCGTCGTAGAGACGGGCGTGTGCTTGCGCGACGTGGCCGCCTATCTCGACGGCGAGTTGGACGCCGAAGCCTCCGCACGCTTCGAGCAACACGCGCGGCTTTGCGCTCCTTGCACGGACGCGTTACGCGAACAACGGCGTCTTCTCTGCGTCCTCGACGTGGCCTTCGGCGACTCGCAACGTCAGATGCAACTCCCTGCGAATTTCACACAGGTCGTCAAAGCGCGCGCGCAGTCGGACATGAGCAGCGTGCGCAGGGGTTCGGAGCGCAAACGCGCTGCGCTCGTCGTCGCGGGGCTGGTCGCGCTCTCGTTCGCGCTGCTCGGCTGGCAGGCTTGGGATGAACTGTTCGCACCACTGCGCACCGTCGCGGGCGTTCTGGGGACGATACTCGACATGGCTACGAACGCCGTCGGCGAAGCACTCGCCGGAATCGCGCTTATGCTGCGCGTGCTCGGCGGGCAGTTGTTGAACGAACCGGGTGCGTTCAGAACAGCCATGTACGTCATTCTCGCGCTCGGCATCGTCCTGCTCTTCCGACTCATAGGAAATTATCATCGCACCCCGCGTCTCCCCGACTAGAAGAAAACTCCCCGGCGCGAAAACTCTCCGACTACTTTATACGTAACAACTCTGGCCTTGCTCGACGCTTCGCCAAGAGACGCGATGACAGACGTGAATTCGTTCATTATTCAGCCGACCCTCCAGCCGCCGTCGTGTGCTGCGCTACAGCGCACCGTTTCGCGCCTGTGCTTGATTCTCTGCGCGATTTTCTGCGCCGGAGTAACGGTCTATGCGCGGATGCCTGACATTCGCGTGGCCGAGAATGATCCGACGACGTGGATCGTCGAAGGTGAAGATACGCATGACGTGTTCGGGATGGGGCGTTCGGTCATCGTGCGCGGGAGAGTCAAGAACGGCGTCATGGCATTCGGCGGCGATGTGTTCATCGAAGGGCAAGGGCGCGTAGAGGGCGACGTGGGCGTCATCGGCGGCACGATCACGCAACGCGAAAACTCTTACATCGGCGGCGACGTGCTCGTCATCGGCGGCGCGTATCATCACGGCAAGACCGCGCCCGGACGCGATCCCGCGTCGCAGACCATCATGTTCGCGGGCTACGAAGAGGAGTTGCGCGAGTTGGGACGAAACCCCGCCTCTCTGCTCGAACCGAAGTGGACGATGACTTCGTTCGGCCTGCGCGTCCTCTCCATACTCTTCTGGTTCATCATCTCGCTCGGCCTGACGGCCGCCACGCCGGGCGCGATCAGTCGCGCGGCGACGCGCTTGCAGTTGACGAGCCTGCGCGTCGCGGCTATCGGGCTTGTGGCGGCGGTCGTGCTGGGTTTCGGCGTGCCCGTCTCGCTCCACGTGCTGCCGCCCGTGCTCGGCCTCTTCGTCGGCGCGCTCTCCATACTCCTCTTGCTCGGCGCATATCTCTTCGGGCGCGTCGCGATTCACGCGGCGACGGGGCGTTGGCTGCAACGCCTGTTGCTCAGAGAGGAACAGCGTTCGGAATCAATCGCGCTGCTTTTTGGCGCGACGTTCTGGGCGGTCGTGCTCTCGCTGCCGTACCTTTGGGCGCTAGCCGTCGCCGGTCTGGTCGTGACGAGTCTGGGGCTTGCGCTGACGGTGCGTTATCGCATCGGCTGGAAGCACCAGGTCGCGCGCACTTGATTTCCACGCGCATAATTCGTTAATCTCACCATTCATTCCCTATTATTTTCGCAGTTATAAGGCGACTAAACGAGGCCGCCGCGCGTCTAACTTGTTGCGGCGAAAATCAGCGCCCGCGCACTCCCCCGAAAGTTTTCTGTCAGAAAGTCGCCTTCAAAAATAAGGCGCGGCGGCGAGAACATAATCGCTGTTCCGACGTAAAACTTTAACGCTTCAAATTAACCGTTCATTCACGACCGAAAGAGCATCAAGATGAAAAAGCACTTTTTGACCTTCGCCTTCGCCGCGCTCGCTCTGAGCCTGAGCAACGTCCTTGCACAAACTCCCGCGACCGGCGCGCCGCCGCCGACCGCTGCAACGCAACCGCAGGCCGATCCAGAGATCACGCCTAACCGCGCGCTCGGCGACGTGATCGCCATCAACGCCGGGGCGAAAGATTTGTCGCTCAAGACGAAAGCGGGCAACAACGTTCTTGTCGTCTTAAGCGACGCCACAGTCATTATGCGCACGCAGCCGGGCGCGACCAATGTCGAGGGCGCGACGAAGATCACGCTCACAGACATCGCCGTCGGCGACCGCGTGCTGGCGATGGGCAAAATCGCCGACGACCGGAAATCAGTCCCCGCGCGCACGGTGATCGTGATGACGAAAGCGGACATCGCGAAGAAGCACGAGCGCGACCGCGCGGAATGGCAGCGGCGCGGCATTCTCGGAACCGTCACGGCCTTGAACCCTGCGACGAAAGAGATCACCGTCTCGGCGTCCACGCCCGAAGGCTTGAAGCCTCTCATCGTGGAAGCGTCGGGCGAGAAGGTTGTGTTTCGACGCTACGCGCCGGACTCCGTGAAGTTTGCGGATGCGAGGTCGAGCAGTTTCGCGGAAGTGAAGGTTGGCGACCGCCTGCGCGCTCTCGGCGAGCGCAGCGCGGACGGCACTCGTTTCACGCCCGAAGAAGTCGTCTCCGGCGCTTTCCGCCAACTCGTCGGCACGGTCACGGCGGTTGACCCGGCGACAAACGAGATCAAGATCACGACGCAGGACAAAAGGCCGCTCACCATCGTCGTCAACAATGATTCAAACTTGCGACGACTGCCGCCGATGATGGCGCAGTTTATGGCGCAACGCGCGGCTGGCGGCGGCAGAGGCGACGGGCAGGGCGGCGGCAGACCCGCAGGCGGCGCGAATCCTCCGCAGACGGGCGGCGGCGATGGCACAGGCGGTGGTGGTGGCGGCGGACGCCGTATGATGGGCGGTGGCGGTCGCGGCTTCGACCCGCAGGAGATGCTTGAGCGCATGCCGCAACTGACGCTCGCAGAGTTGAAACCGGGCGACATGATCGTCGTCTCCAGCACGCAGGGCGCAGACCCTACGCGCTTGACGGCCATCGCGCTCGTCGCCGGAATGGACGCCGTCATCAACGCGATGGCAGCGCGTCCCGCAGGGCCGAACATCGCGGGCGGTCAGGACTTGGGGATGCCGGGCGGCATTGATCTCGGCATCGGTCTTCCGTAAACGGCGAAAATAAAGACGGGCGAAGTGTAACCTGAGTCGCATTTCGCCCGTCTTTTACTTATTCGTGCTTGATAAAAGCAGGAAATTTTAAGTCGAAAAGTCTCTCTAAAAGGAATCATGAATTTATCTTTGAATATAATCACACGCGGTTTTAGTTTTATCTTGGCACTCATGCTCACGGCGGCCATCGCCTCGGCGCAGGGCACGGGCAGTTTGCGCGGGACGATCACGGACGAATTTGGCGGCATCGTCATCGGCGCGACCGTAACGCTCGTTGACGCGAGCGGCAAGGAGCAGACGGCGACGACGAACGACGACGGCGTCTACGTCTTCAACAATCTCGCGCCGGGCACGTACACCGTGCGCGCCCTGACGACGGGTTTTGCGCTCTACGAAAGCGTCGGGGTGCAAGTCGCCGCAGGTCGCCGCGCAGATTTGGACATCAAGTTGTCTGTGACGCTCGAAAATCAGGACGTGACCGTCTCAGCCGAAACGCCCGTCAGCACCGAAGCCGAAAACAACCAGAGCGCGCTCGTCATCAAAGGCACGGACTTGGACGCCTTGCCCGACGATCCGGACGACTTGGCCGCAGCCTTGCAGGCGCTCGCAGGGCCTTCCGCCGGGCCGGAGGGCGGGCAGATTTTCATAGACGGCTTCACGGGCGGGCGCATTCCGCCGAAAGAGTCCATACGCGAGATTCGCATCAACTCGAATCCCTTCTCCGCAGAGTTTGACCGTCTCGGCTTCGGTCGCGTAGAGATTTTGACGCGCCCCGGCACGGACAAAGTGCGCGGGCAAGCCTTCTTCAACTTCGGCGACGAGAGCCTCAATTCGCGCGACCCGTTCGCCGAACGCCGCGCGCCCTACCAGATGCGCAGCTACGGCGGAAACCTGAGCGGCCCCATCAAGAAAGGGAAGTCGTCCTTCTTCTTCGATTTCGACCGACGCGAAAACGACGGCAACGCTATCATCAACGCGCAGTTCATCGAACCCACGACGTTCGCGCTCGTCGGCGTCAACCGCACGCTCGTTGTGCCGCAACGCCGCCTCAGTTTCAGCCCGCGCGTTGACTACCAGTTGAACCCTACGAACACGCTCGTCGCGCGCTATCGTTACTCGCGCGGCACGACGAGCAATCTCGGCGCGAGCGATTTTTCGCTCGACGTAGACCCGTTCTTCGGCGTGGACAGAACCTACAGCCGCAACAACAGCGACCAGACTTTTCAACTCACGGAGACGGCCATTCTCAGCCCGACCGTGATCAACGAGACGCGCTTCCAGTTCGACCGCGACACGAGTTCGTCGGGCGGCGACATCTCCGCTCCCGTCATCACCGTGCGCGATGCCTTCACGGGCGGCGGGTCGAACATAGGGCCTGCGCAAAACACCGGCACGCGCTACGAGTTGCAAAACTACACTTCGTTCACGCTCGGACTGCATTCGCTGAAAGCGGGCGCGCGCATTCGCAGCGTCAAGATCACGGACAGTTCGCAGCAGGGATTCAACGGCTCTTACGTCTTCGCAGGTCTGCCCGGCCTTCCCTCGGTTGACCAGTTTCGTCTCTTCCAGCTAGGCACGCCGGGCGTTTTGCCGACGCAGTTGAGCGTGACGGGCGGCGACTTTGAAGCGAGCGTCAGCCAGGTGGACTTCGGCGCGTTCATTCAAGACGACTGGCGCGTGCGCAAAGACTTTACGCTCTCGGCGGGCTTGCGTTACGAACAGCAGACGAACATCAGCAGCAATCTCAACTTCGCCCCGCGCCTCGCCTTCGCCTATTCGCCCGGTGCTGGCGCGCGCCAACCCAAAACCGTCATACGCGGCGGCTTCGGCATCTTCTACACGCGCTTCGGCGAAAACTTGACGCTTCAGGCCAACCGCTACAACGGCCAGACCCAACAGCAATTCATCATCATCGCGCCCGCGCCCGGCGACAATTCCGCGCGCGCGCAACTGGCGCGTTCGCTCCTGACACGCTTTCCCGATTTGAGCGCCGTGCCGTCAATCGCCGAGTTGAACCAGTTCGCCGTCGCGCAGACGACGCGCGTTGTCGCGCCCGACCTGCAAGCGCCCTACTCGATTCAGTCAACCGCGAGTGTAGAGCGCCTGCTTCCCGGTCGCATCACGATGACCGTGAGCTACGTCAACACGCGCACGCTGCACCTGCTGCGCACGCGCAACATCAACGCGCCTCTGAACGGCGTGCGCCCGCTCGGCGAGGCTTTCGGCAACATCTACCAGTACGAGTCGAGCGGCATTCTCAACCAGAACCAGTTGCTCGTCAACGCCAACACGCGTTTCAACCCGAACTTCTCGATCTTCGCCAACTACACGCTCGGCAAGGCCAACTCGAACGCCGACGGTGTAGGCTCGTTCCCCGCAGACAACTACGATCTGACGAGCGAGTACGGGGATTCTTCCTTAGACGTACGCCATCGCTTCTTCCTCGGCGGCTCGATCACCGCGCCCTGGGGCATACGCCTGAACCCGCTCATCTTCGCTTCGACGGGCGCGCCTCTCAACATCACAACCGGGCTGGACAACAACGGCGACACGATCTTCACGGATCGTCCCGCGTTCGCGTCCGCCTCGACGCTGCCTGCGAATCTTAGACAGACGCCCTTCGGCAATTTCGACATCAACCCGCTGCCCGGCACGCCGCTCATCCCGCGTAACTACGGTCGGAATCCGGGACAGTTCACCGTCAACCTGCGCACGAGCAAGACGTTTGGCTTCGGCGAAGCCCCCGGCGCGGCAGCGCGGCGGCAGGCGGCGGCTAACAATCAAACGCAGGGTGGTCAGACTCCTGCCGGTGGCAACACGACGGGCGGCGGTGGTCGTCGCGGCGGCGCAGGAGGTGGCGGCGGTAGAAGCGGCGGCGGTGGTCGCGCGGGCGGTCGCGGCGGCGCAGCAAGCCCGTTCGGACAGGGCGGCATCTTCGGTGCGGGCGGCGGTGGCGGCGAGCAAAAGCGCTACAACCTGACCGTCGGCATCAACTTCAACAACATCTTCAACCGCACGAATCCGGGGCCGCTGACGGGCAACCTCAGTTCGCGCTTCTTCGGCCTGTCAACGCAATCGGGCGGCGGCTTTCGCGGCGGCAACACAGAGGCAGGTAATCGCCGCATCGAAGCACAGATACGGTTCAGTTTCTAAACTGAACTTTTCGCAAGGTTGATTCGTAAAAACTCACGCCGGAGGCAAAGTGTAAGAGACTTTCAAAAGTCTTTCCCGCCTCCGGCGTGAGTTTTTACGTTCTTGCGCGACACTCTTTCAACTTTCCGCCAAATTCATTTACACTGCTGCTGGCTTGCCCCAAACGCCAGCTTGCCCGTCACAAGAGGTAAAAGCATGAAATTTACATCCCCCACCGCCCTTGCCCTCGCGCTCCTTCTCTCTGCCGCCGCCGCGACAACGACGACGAGCGCGCAGGAAAAACCTTCTGACAAAACCAAAGTCGCCACGACGACCGCCACCGCGCCGAATGCTCCCGCCGCTGCTGCCGCGACTCCGGCCAAAACTTCCATCACGGCGGAGATGACGCCTTTGGAACTTGCGCGCGCGGCCTTCAACGCGCAGGGCGGCGAGAAGTTTCGCAACTTGAAGAACATGATGCTCATCGGCTCGGTTGATCTCTACGCGCCGAACTCGACGCAATCGCTGACGGGCAAGTTCGGCATGATTGTGGCAGGCGAAAAGTTGCGGCAGGAAGTGCAGTCTGCAATCGTCAGCTTTCAAATGATCTACGACGGCGAGCGTAGTTATACTTCTCTGCGTGGCATGAATTTGCCGCCGCTCACGAAGTTCGGCCTGCCCGTGCTCGCGAAGTTCGATCAGGCGGGCTACCAGATCACCGCGCTCCCCGACAAAAAGAAGCAACGCGCTTTCCGCATCGCAGACGCGGAAGGCAACAGCACGGACTTCTACGTGGACGTGGCGACGGGGCGCATCGTGCGTTTCGAGATTCCTTACAACGGGCTGACTTTCAGCTTCGAGTATAAAAGCTTCAAGGAAGTTGACGGCGTGCTCGTGCCCGTCAGTTTCGCGCAGAAGTTGGCCGCGCCGCAGGGCGACTTCATCGCCGAGTTCAAAGTCAAAGAAGTGAAACTCAACCAAGACCTGCCCGCCGACGCCTTCAAGATTCCAGAACAATAAGCGGCGGACGGGAAAAGGGTAAAGGGGAAGAGGTAAGGGATAAGCAACACGCTTTTTCCCTTACCCCTTCCCCTTTTACCTTTACCCTGTCTTGTCTTCCTAGACGCTCAAGATTTCCTGTTCTTTGTTCTTCGCCAGTTCGTCAACTTTGCCGATGTAGGTGTTCGTGAGTTTCTGCACCTCGTCCAGCCCGTCGCGCTCGTTGTCTTCGGAAATTTGTTTATCCTTGAGCATCTTCTTCAAGCGCTCGTTCGAGTCGCGGCGTATGTTGCGAATCGCCGTGCGATGCTCCTCCGCCAGTTCGTGAACTTGCTTCGCCAACTGCTTGCGCCGTTCTTCCGTGAGCGCGGGGATGGGCACGCGCACCACCTTGCCGTCGTTCGACGGGTTGAGGCCGAGATCGGCCGTGCGTATGGCCTTCTCAATCGCGCCGATTTGCGACTGATCCCAGGGCTGCACGGCGAGCATCTGCGGGTCGGGCACACTGATCGAGGCCATCTGGTTGAGCGGCGTCGGCGTGCCGTAGTAGTCAACCACAACCGGATCGAGCAGCGACACCACAGCGCGCCCCGTCCTCACGCTCCCCAGCCTCCGGCGCAAATCGTCAACCGACGCTTCCATACGCGGCCGCGTCTCTTTAATCACATCTTTCTCGCTCATAAGTTTCTCCAAGTGACAAGAGCAGTGACAAGTGACAAGTGACGAGTGACAAGATAGAAAGACAAGTTGTTTTAACTTGTCACTTGTCACTCGTCACTCGTCACTGCTTTTCCATGCACACCTTCGTCCCGACGCCTGCTTCGCCCATGACGACGCGCATGATGTTGCCAGCGGTGCGCATGTTGAAGACGATGATCGGCAAACGGTTGTCCATGCACAGCGAGATGGCCGAGGCGTCCATCACCTGCAAACGCCGTTCTAAAACTTCTTGATACGTGATGCAGTCGTAACGCACAGCCGTCGCGTCTTTCATCGGGTCGGCGTTATAGACGCCTTCAACTTTCGTCGCCTTGAGGATCACTTCGGCCTTGATCTCCAAAGCGCGCAAGGCCGCCGCCGAGTCGGTCGTGAAATAAGGATTGCCCGTGCCGCCCGCAAATATTACGACGCGTTTTTTCTCCAGGTGGCGTATGGCGCGGCGGCGTATGAACGGCTCGGCGACTTCGGGGATGTTCAAGGCGGAAAGTATTCGCGTGTGTACGCCCGCGCGCTCCATTGCGTCTTGCAGCACGCAGGCGTTCATCACGGTGGCGAGCATGCCGATGTAATCCGCGCTCGAACGATCCATGCCGCCCGCGCTTTTCGAGACGCCGCGAAAGATATTGCCGCCGCCGACGACAATCGCCACCTCGACATTTTTGTCGTAGACGGCCTTGACCTCTTCGGCCACCGTGCGCGCCACGTCCACGTCCACGCCGTAGTTTTGCGCGCCCATCAGAGCCTCGCCGGAGATTTTCAAAAGTATCCGGCGAAACGCGGGCGCAGCAGTCTGGTCAGTTGTCAGTGCTTCAACCATTATGTTGATTGCGGATTGCGGAACGAAAGAACAGAATACAGGATACAGAAAACAGGAATCAGAATAAAGCCGACTAAGCGTTATCTATTCTGACTCCTGTTTCCCGTATCCTGACTCCTGCGCTGCGCGCCGCAATTGATCAGTTTCCTGCGAGCGCGGCCACTTCGTTGCCGAAATCTTCGTCGCGCTTCGCCAGTCCCTCGCCCATCTTATAACGCGTGAAACGGCGTACGGTAATGCGCTCGCCCGTCTTCGCCACCTTCTCGTTGAGCAAGTCGCCGACGGTCTTCGCAGGGTCTTTGACGAACGGCTGATCGAGCAACACCGCTTCCTCGTAGAACTTGTTGAGGCGGCCTTCGACGATCTTGTCAATCACCGCGTCGGGCTTGTTGGCGTTCTTCGGATCGTTTTTGGCCTGCGCGCGCGCGATCTCGCGCTCCTTGTCCAGATCGCCCGCCGGAACTTCGTCGCGCGTGACGTAGCGCGGCTCTGCCGCCGCGACGTGCATCGCGATGTCTTTGATGAGCGATTGAAACTCATCCGTGCGTGCGACGAAGTCCGTCTCGCAGTTGACCTCTACGAGCACGCCGACCTTGCCGCCCATGTGTATGTAAGAGCCGACCGCGCCCTCTGCCGCGACGCGCCCCTCTTTCTTCTTCGCCGAAGCGAGGCCGCGCTTGCGCAGCAGTTCAATCGCCTGCTCCTCGTTACCCTGCGCTTCCGTCAGCGCGTTCTTGCACTCCATCATTCCCGCGCCCGTCTTCTCGCGCAACGATTTCACCGTCGCCGCTGTAATCTCTGCCATGATTGCTCTCCTCGAAAAAACTTTCCGTTGCCCGTTGTCAGTAGTCAGTTGTCTGTTCGTGCTTATCCGGCTTAACTCCTAAAGATAAGCGTTAGATCATTCAGCACATGCAACTGACAACGGACTACTGACTACGGACAAGTATCTAAAGTAAAGCGCAGCCCGGCGGTTTCTTGTCCGCTTGTGGAGGCTGCGCTCGCCGAAAAAATCGAATCTTGAACTTTGGAAACTTACTTCGCCACGCCGACCGACTCCGCGCCCTTCTCCTGATGGGCGTTGTCGGGGCGAGGCAGTTCGCTCTCGTCCGAGCCGCCGCCCGTCGCGCCGCGCACGGGCGCGCCCGTACCTTCCGCCGGATGATCGCCGACGCTATCGGGCTGTTGACCCGTCTTGCCGAAACCCATGTTGCCAGGGACGGACACTTGCGTCTCGACCGATGGCGCGCTCGCGCCCATGTCCGTGAAGTTCTGCGCTTCGCGTCCGGGGTCGCGCGCCGTCGTCACAGATGAAGTGCCGTCGCCGCTCGCGCTCAGGGAATTTCTCGTGCCCGTGTCTGCCGCGCCGCCGCCGGTCGCTGTGGTTGATGTTGCTCCGGCGTCAACTTCCGTGCCGTCTTCGTCCGCGCCCTTCGCGCGCATCTCCTGTCCTTCGACGACGGCATCTGCGATGCGCGAAGCGAAGAGGCGTACGGCGCGCAGCGCGTCGTCGTTGCCGGGGATAACGTAGTCAATGCCTTCGGGCGAGCAGTTGGTGTCAACGACTGCGATGACGGGGATGCCGAGACGATTCGCTTCTGCAACCGCGATCTCTTCCTTGCGCACGTCGATGATGAAAAGCGCGTCGGGCAGACGCGTCATGTTCTTGATGCCTGAGAGGTTCTTCTCCAGGGTTTCGCGCTCGCGGTCGAGTTTGATGCGCTCCTTCTTGGTGAGCATCTCGTAACGACCGTCGGTTTGCATCGCTTCGAGGTCGCGCAGTCGTTTGATGGACTTCTGCACGGTCTGGAAGTTGGTCAAGAGACCGCCGAGCCAGCGTTGATTGATGTAATACTGGTTGGCGCGCGTCGCTTCTTCGCGTATGGCGTCCTGCGCCTGTCGTTTCGTGCCGACGAAGAGGATGGTGCGACCGCGATCTTCCGAAGCCATGTTGGTGACGAAGCCGATGGCCTCGCGAAACATCTTCTGAGTCTTTTGCAGATCGATAATGTTAATGCCGTTGCGCTCGCCGAAAATGTATTCCTTCATCTTCGGATTCCAACGCCTGACTTGGTGGCCGAAATGTACGCCTGCCTCCAAGAGTTCTTTCATCGTAACCGTGACTGCCAAAAGTGAGCCTCCTTAGGTGATTGGTTTAATGTACTCGCCGTGCCCGTTAACGCGTCTCCTGCGAAGCGGAGAGCAACCAACCCGGACGACGACAATGGATTTGCGACAGTAACGAGTGACAAGTGACGAGTGACAAGTTAAAACAAGATTTGATCTCGTCACTTGTCACTCGTCACTCGTCACTGAATTTTTAACGTTTGGAGAACTGGAAGCGCTTGCGTGCGCCCTTCTGCCCGTACTTCTTGCGTTCCTTGATGCGCGGGTCGCGTGTGACGAGTCCGGCCTGTTTCAAGGCGGGGCGCAGATCGGAATTGGACTCCATCAGGGCGCGCGTGATGCCGTGGCGGATCGCTCCGGCTTGCCCGGCAGGGCCACCGCCCGCGACGTTGACGAGGATGTCGAACTTCGACGCCGTCTCGGTCAACTGCAAGGGCTGGCGAATCACCATGCGCAGAGCCTCGTTCGGAAAATACTGATTGAAATCCTTCTTGTTAACTTTGATTTCGCCCGTGCCGGGGCGCAGGTAGACGCGCGCCGTCGAAGTCTTGCGCCGTCCCGTTCCGTAATACTGAATATCAGCCACGATGTTTCGTCCTTAAAAATTGAAGAGGTGAAAACTATTGCTGCGCGCCCGCGCGCGGGTCGAGCGTCAGAGCCTCGGGTTGCTGCGCCGTGTGCGGGTGGTTGGCGTCGGCGTAAACTTTCAGCTTCTTGCCCATCGCCTTGCCCAGTTTGGTCTTTGGGAGCATCCCGCGCACCGCGAGTTCGATGACGCGCTCAGGGTGTTTGGCGAATTGATCCTTGACGCTGATCTCGCGCAAGCCGCCCGGATAGAGCGTGTGATGGCGATAGACCTTCTGCTCGGCCTTCGAGCCTTTGAAGACGGCCTGCCGCGCGTTGATCACGATGACATGATCGCCCATGTCCATGAAGGGCGTCCACTGCGGGTTGTTCTTGCCGGAAAGGACGCGCGCCACTTCCGTCGCCAGCCGCCCGACCGTCTGCCCCGCCGCATCGACGACGTACCATTTGCGTTTTTCTGCGAGACCCTGCCCGCTCGGAAAGTATGTTGACATAGATAACTCTCTCGGAAAATAGCGTCTTAAACGCGAACGAGTAGAATACTTAACGGGGCGGAAAATTGTCAAGCCGGACGGCGGGGTTAAGTGCGTGAGGCGCGACGATTTGGGGGCGACAAGGGCGTGGAAGTCGTGTATCATGCAGCCCATATTTCCCTCGCGGTCATTCAGGTAACATCCGGCGCAACTCCGAAGAACGCGCCTTTTCACAAAATAAGGAGAAACGTTATGCGAAGAGTAAAAACTATCCTAGCTGCGTTGTGCCTGCTCATGACGATGGCCGTCGGCGCACAGGCGCAAGGTTCGATTGCCAGTAGCGCGCAAAAATCGCTCTACGAACGTCTCGGCGGGATTGACGCGATCAAAGCCGTCATCGGCGAGTTTGCGGCGCGCGTGCTGGCCGACGAGCGTATCAACAAGAAGTTCGCCAAGACGGACGCCCCGCGCCTGACGCTGCATCTGGTCGAGCAAGTGTGCGCGGCGACGGGCGGCCCGTGCGTCTACACGGGGCTGAGCATGAAGGCTTCGCACAAGAACATGAAGGTGACGGAGGGCGAGTTCGGCGCGCTGGTCGAAGATTTGGTCGGGGCGCTCGACAAGTTCAACGTGCCTGCGGCGGAGAAGAACGAACTGCTCGGCATACTCGGGCCGCTCAAGAGCGCGATTGTCGAAGTCCCCGGCAACGCGACTGGCACGCCGTTGCCGCCCAACTTCAAACCTGCCAAGCCGCTCCCCAAGAAGCGGATTGACGAGGGGCCGAAGATGAAGGGCAGTGAGAAGAAAATGTAAAGCCGCCCGGCAAACGCGCCGAAGTCGAGGCGCGGATAGGTAAGTGCAGTGAAAAAGAGGCTCTCAGGTGCGATACCTGAGAGCCTCTTTTATTGTCCTTGAATCGAAACTCGCTTAGGGCTTGTCGGTCGCCTGCGGGTTCGGGTTGTCGGTGGCGCGTTTGAGCTTGGGCGCTTCCTGCTTCTGCTCTTTTTGATCGCCCGTTCCGGTCGTCGCGTCGGGCGCGGGCGAGCGTCGTTTGAGCGTCGGGCGACGTGAGCCTGTGCCGTCTTCGCCGCCTGCGATGTCGCCTGCGGTCGAAGCCTTCGCGTTCGACAGACGAAGCAGACGCCCCTTGACGCGCTGAAATTCCGACGTGCTCAAGACATACTCCTCGCGTTCGGGGAAACGCCCGACGAGCACACGCGACGCTTCGAGTCGTTCGATTGATTGCGGGTGCGACGAAAAGGTCTTGGCGAGGAAACCGGGCTTCTTCTTGTTCTTCGAGGCGAGTTTTTCAAACATCGTCGCCATCGCGTTCGGGTCGTAACCTGCGGCGTAGAGATACTGCGTGCCGAGCCTGTCGGCTTCCGATTCGGCGCTGCGGCTGAATTTCGAGAACAGCGCGGCAAGGCCGAGTCCGGCGGTGTTCTGGTAGATGAGTCCGGGGATGCCGCCGAGGAAGATCGAACCGGCCATCGCCAAGCCCTGCCAGAGATTCGCCTTCGCGATGTTTTCCATCGCGTGGCGCGCGGCGACGTGCGCGATCTCGTGCGCCATCACGCCCGCGATCTCCGCTTCGTTGTCGGCGGCGAGGAGCAAGCCCTTGTTGACGTAAAAGAAACCGCCGGGCAAAGCGAAGGCGTTGACTTCGTCCGAGTCTATGACCTTGATGGTGAAGGGAATCTTCGCGTCCGAGTGGAGCACTACGTTCTGGCCTACGCGGTTGACGTATTCCGTGATGACCGGATCGTCTATGAACTTGGCCTGACGGTCAACTTCCGCCGCGAGTTCGCGCCCCAGAGAGACTTCCTTCTCGATCGAACCGCTCATAGAGGCGATGAAGCCGCCGTTGATCTTGCGTTTGCCGATCTGGCTCGGGTCTTCGTCGGTCGAGAGCGGCTTGCCTCTGGAGGCTTCAGCCTTCTTTCTGGCGGCGACAGCGTCGGCAGCTTCGGCGGCGTCTTCCTTATCCTGTTTGGCCGAAGCCTCTCTGGCCTTCTGTTCGGCGGCCTCTTTTTCGCTCTTGGAAGCCTGTTTCTGCGCGAGCGCGACGGACGAGCCTCCTGCGAGCATCGCCCAGACGAGCGCGAGAGCCGTGATGGTGCGTGTGAGTTGGTTGAACATGGCGGAAAATCTCCAGAATTTCAATCGAACAACTGTGGCCGCCGGGGAGAAGTACACACCCTATCCGTCGGGCCGAAGTCGCAAAACCAGGCGGTTGCGACGTTGAATTTTCATCTGCTGCGTTTTGGGTCGCGCCTGCCGCGCGAGGTCGCCACGCGCTGCAAACTCTCTGGGGACGAAGCCGCCTGTGGCGTAAAAGCGCGTGAACCTTTGATGCACGCAAATGCGAAAGTGGTTGGCAGGGGCTACGAGCAGGCGTTTTTGCGCCCTGCCCCGCGCCCGTCGAATCTTCAGTCCGGTTATCGTCGTCCGGCTCATTATAGCAGCGCGCGGGGGAAAATGTAGAGTTTGTGTCACGCGGCGCGGGCGTAAAGTATATTCATTGCGCCCGTTCGCGCGCGCGTGTTACAGTCGAAAGTGCCTTCCCGCGACGCTGGCTGCGGTCGCGGTCTTTCCTCTCATTTCGGTCTTTCCCCTAAATTCTACCAGCGGATGAAACGTACACAGGATAAGATCAAGGATTTGGTTGAGCCGCAGGAGTTCGACGACGTAAGGGACTTTGCCGCCGACCCCGCACGCGCGCTCGCCGCCTATCGCTTCACCGACGCCACCTCCGACCTGCTCGCACGCTGGCTCGACGCGCTCGCAGACCTCCCGCGCGGGCACGGCGCGGCGCACGCGCTCGCAGGCATGCGCGGCGTCGGCAAAAGCCACACGCTCGCCACCTTCGGCGCGCTCGTCTCCGCCGCCGAACACCATCACGCGCAGATCACGGACGCGCACGTCGCCGCCAGCGCGCGTCGTCTGGCGAACCGTCGCCACATCCTCGTACGCGTTGCACGCGGCACGCGCCCGACGCTGCGCGACGAGTTGATCGAAGCGTTCGTCGCCGCCTTCGGCGGGAGCGCAACGGAGTGGTCGGGCGACCCCGCAGCGTGGCTCGCACGCGCCGCCGAGCGCGCACGCACGAACGGCACGCTCGTCATCCTCGTCGACACGGCCTTCGGGCGTGAGTCGCGCGTCAAACGCGACGACGGGCCGCTCCTCAGCGAACTGGCCGTCGCCGCGCGCGACTCGAACGCTTTCGTCGCGCTCGCGCTCGACGACGACATAGCGGGCGCGGAAGGCGTCAACGTCGCGCTCGCGCGCACCTTCCGCATTGATTACCTCGAACCCGAACACCTCTATCACGTCGCCAACATGTACGTGCTGCGCAAGCACGCTCCGGCGCGCGACGCGCTGCACGAAATCTACCTCTCGCTCCGCCAGTCCGTGCCCAATTTCAACTGGAGCGAGCCGCGTTTCGCCGCGCTCTATCCAGTCCACCCGCTCGTCGCGGACACGTCGGCCTCCGTGCGTCTCTACGCTCCGGCCTTCGCCTTCCTGCCCTTCGCCGCCGCCGCCGCGCGCAACGCCGTCAACCGACCCGCGCTCTCGCTCATCCTCTTAGACGAAGTTTTCGACCACAGCGAAGACGACTTGCGCCGCTCCGAAGACTTGAAAGACGCCTTCCGCGTCTACGACGAACTGGCGACGCGCGCCGTCTCGCAGTTTCCGGCGATGCAACGCCTGCACGTCCGGCTCGTCTTGAAAAGTCTCTTCGTACTCTCGCTCGACGGGCGCGGCGCGACGGCGCGCGACCTCTGCGCCGCGTTGCTTTTTCAAGACGAGAGTTCGCAGCAGGCGGCCATCGAACGCGTCGAAGAGATGTTGAAGCGTCTCTGCGAACTCGCGCCGCAGGCGTGCGGGCTTGCCACTCAGGCGGACGGCGAAGAGACGCGTTATCGTTTTCAGGTCAGCGCGGCGGCAGACTTCGACGCCGCACTGGCAGAAGCCAGCGAGTCGCACGCGATTGACGCGACGGCGATTGCTGCGCTGCTACGCACGCTCCCACGCGCGCGTTTTGAAGATTGGCCTTTCTCCGACGATTCAGAAACACACGCCGCCGCCGAAACGCAAGACGACAACGACGGCGAAGGCGCGGACTTCGAGGTCGCTTGGCGCGGCACACCGCGCGCCGGTCGTCTCACGCGACGCAGGACACCTGACGCCGATGCGCCTGCGTCCGGCGCGACGGGTGACGTATACGATTGGGAACTGCTCGTGCTCGACGCCGCTGGCGACGAAGCCGAAAATATTTTCGCCGCCGCGTCGCCGGGCGATGCTGGCGTGAATGACGCGCACGCGAACATGCGCGCGCCCGTCTCCGTCGTCTGGCAGCCCGCCCGGTGTTCTGCGGAAGAGTTGAGCGTCCTGCGTCGTCTGGCCGCGCTTCGCACCGATCCTGTGCTCGCGGAGTTTGGCGAGACGGCGCTCGCCGCCGCCAACTCGCTCGCCGCGCAGGCCGAGCGCATCTGGTCGCGCCTCTACGTTGACGAGGGCGCGCTCTCGATCAACGGCGAGCGCGCCGCTTTCACAGACGAAGCACGCGCCGCGCAAACTTTCGCGCACGCGCTCGCCTGTGCGCTCGCGCCGCGCTTCGCTCGACACTTCCCGCAGCATCCCGAATTTGCTTCGACGCCCACAGAACTCGAAACCGCACGGCTCGTCGACAACCTCTTTGGCGGCAGCAACGTCGCCGACGCAGATGTTCAGCAACTCGCGGAACTTTACGCCGTCCCGCTCGGCCTCGCCACGCTTCGCGGCGACATCTACATTCCTGAGACGGGCGACGCCGTGCTCACTCAACCTTGGGTGCGCGAAGTGCTCGCGCTGGTTGATAAGGCCGGAAGCCGCGTCGTGCCGCTTGAGTCTGTGCATCGCGTCTTGCACGGCGAGCCTTACGGGTTGCTCAGACAGACTCAATATCTCGTGCTCGCCGCGCTCGTCGCGCAGCGTCGCATCGAACTCGCCACCGAAGGCGACGACCGTATCAGTCGCCGCACGCTCGGTTCTTCCATTAAGTGGGACGAGGTGGCCGGAGTCTGCCGCGCCGCAGAGATTCATCACAACGCGGAGGAGTTGACGAACTGGGCGCGGCTGTTGACGGATGACGCATCGCTTCGTTCAATCGCCGAAGCAGGCGAGCGCGAAACGGTGCGCGCCGCACTCTCCGCGTGGCTTGCGGCGTGGCGCGCGGAGACCGTGCTTCGTGAGTTTGACGCGCTGCCCGACGCCGGACTCACGACGCGCGCATGGGACTTGGCCGCCGCCGTGCGCCGCACGTTCAGCGCCGCCGCAGACGCCGTCGCCGATGCGCTCGCCGGAAATCTCTCGCTCGAAGAAGGCTTGCAGCGCGTTGCGGACACCTTCGGCGATGCGCCCGAACAACTCGCGCGCAGCAGCGAACAACTCGACGCGCTTCGCACATACGTCGCCGGAATCGTCCGACGCGAAAGCGTGCGCGCCTACTTGTCCGCCGCCGAACTAACCGCGCTCGAAGAGATCGAGAGCGCGCGCCGCGAACTATTGCTCATCGCAGACGACCCGCACAGCCTCTTCGACGCCGCTCGCGCCGAACGCTTCGAGCTTCTCTGGCAAGAGTTTCAAGCACACTACACGGAGCACTACGCAGACATGCACGCGCGCGCGGTCGGCAGCGCGCGCGACCTGACAGACCTCTACGACTTCATACGCGGCGCGGAGTGGCGCGACTTCGAGGCGCTCGCCGGATTGCCGTTCGTCGCGCCTGAGCTTTGGGAAGAGGCCGCCTCGCTCGTCGCCGAAGTGCAAAACGCAGAGTGCGATCTGCCGGTCGTGCAAATGCTCGCGTGCCACCCGCGCTGCGTCTGTTCGTTTCGCCTCGCGCGCGCCGACAAGTTTCTCGAAGCCGCGACGCGTCTCGCAGAGATCACAGAGCGCGGTCGCGCCGCTTATCGCCACACGCTCGCGCACTACGCATCTCATCTCACGCACGCCCTCAACCAACTCGCGTCTGAAACAAACGATGCGGAAATTGCGAGCCGCGCCTATGCACTCGCGCACCTGCTCGTCGGTCGACAGACGCCCGCACTTTTAACGCACGCCGACGCACGCCTCATCGCGCGCGCCTTCGAGCAGACTCCGCCCGCGCAGCCCTTGCGCTTGGAATTGCCGGAGGGCGTGCGCGGCCTCGTCACGCGCGACGAACTTGCGGCTCGCTGGCAACAGTGGTTTGATGAACTGCCGCACGGCGCGGCGCTCGTCGAGATCATAGTTGAGAGCAACAGCGATGCCGCCTGATCGAAAGAAACGTAGTGCGAAAAAGATAACGGGCGAGAACAGGGAATCACGAAAAGCGAAATCACTAGAAGCTAAAACGCGCAACATAACGCCGAAGCAAACAAGCGTTGCGATCATCGGCGCGGGGCGGCTCGGCTCCGCGCTCGCACTCGCGCTCAGTCGAAGCGGCTATCGGATAGCAGTCCTCGTCGCACGCCGCGCGCAACGCGCGCAACTCGCCGCGCGCCATATCACACCTCGACCGCTCGCGCTCGGCGCGGCGCAGTTAAATCAACTTCCCGACACAGACCTCTTACTCATCACAACGCCCGACGATCAGATCGCGGAAGTCGCCGCGCGTCTCGCGGAAGTCTTTGCTGCGCGAGACGCTGCTCGTTTGCCGCGTCGCCGCCCGCGCCGCATCGTGCTACACGCGAGCGGCGCGCTGCCTTCCGACGTGCTCGCGCCGCTCGGCGCGCACGCGTTCAGCGTCGGCTCGATTCACCCGCTTGTCTCGACGAGCGATGCGGCGTCAGGCGCGTCTAACCTGCGCGGGGCGTTCTACTGTCTCGAAGGCGAGGCACGCGCGCTTCAAGCGGCGCGAAAGATCGTCCGCGCGCTCGGCGGCCAGAGTTTTTCCGTCGCCGAGCGCGACAAGGCGCTCTACCACGCCGCAGCCGTCATCACTTCCGGCCACACGGTCGCACTCTTCTCGCTTGCCACCGCGCTCCTCGCACGTTGCGGCTTGAGCGAAGCGCGAGCGCGACAGGTGCTCTTGCCGCTGCTCAGGAGCACGCTCGACAATCTCTCTTCAACCCACGCGCCGGAGCGCGCCCTGACCGGCACGTTCGCGCGCGCCGACCTCTCGACCGTGCGCAAGCACCTCGCCGCGCTCACAGACGCAGAGATGAGCGATGCGCTCGCCATCTACGCGCTGCTCGGCGAGCGTTCGCTGCGTTTGGCCGCGCGCCGCAAGAAGTTCGCGCCAGCGGTCTTGGACGAGATCGCGTTATTGCTATACGAAGCGGTTAAGACATCTCTGGATGAATGAGACGATGCAGAGGCAAACACCGTCAGGATGGTGTTAGAGACAAACAACGCACCGATGGTGTTGTTCGCATCTCCTGGCATTAATCCTTGCCTTGCGCGGCGCGCGCGGTTGGCGTTAGAGTTAAGGCCATCAATCCCCCTGACGCGCTTCAACTCTGAAAGGATTAGACATAGCCGCGATGCCTAATGCGCCGAACGTCAGTTACAGTTCGACCCTGCGTGTAAAATTATCGAGCCGCACCGGCACGCTCGGCGAGTTGACGACCGCCTTGGGGCGTGCCGGAGCAGACATCGGCGCGATTGACATCGTCAACGCCTCGCGCGATTCCATTACGCGCGACATCACCTTCACGGCCTCTTCGAGCGAGCACGTCAAAGAGATCGTCGAGGCGGCGCGCGACATTGACGGCGTCGAAGTCGTCAACGTCTCCGACCGCACTTTCCTCATGCACCTCGGCGGCAAGATCGAAGTCGTCTCCAAGTCGCCTTTGAAGACGCGCAACGATCTCTCTATGGCCTACACGCCCGGCGTGGCGCGCGTCTGCGAAGCCATTCACCGCGACCCCGAAAAGGCTTTCACGCTCACCATCAAACGCAACACCGTCGCCGTCGTCACGGACGGCACAGCCGTGCTTGGCTTAGGCGACATCGGCCCCGCCGCCGCGATGCCCGTCATGGAAGGCAAGGCGATGTTGTTCAAAGAGTTCGCGGGCGTTGACGCTTTCCCCATCTGTCTCTCCACCAAAGACCCGGACGAGATCGTACGCACGATCAAACTCATCTCGACCGCCTTCGGCGGCGTCAACCTCGAAGACATCTCCGCGCCGCGCTGCTTCGAGATCGAAGATAGACTCAAAGAGGAACTCGACATTCCGGTCTTTCATGACGACCAGCACGGCACGGCGGTAGTCGTCCTCGCCGCGTTGATCAACGCCGCGAAGTTGATCGGCAAACAGATGAGCGAGTTGAAAGTGGTCGTCAACGGCACGGGTGCGGCGGGCGTCGCCTGCACGAAGATCATCATGGCGGCGGGCGTCACCAATATCATCGGCTGCGACCAGCACGGCATACTCTATCGAGGCCGTCGCGAGCACATGAACTGGGTCAAGGAGTGGTACGCGGAGAACACAAACCCTGAAGGCGTGCGCGGCACGGTACACGAGGCGATGGTCGGCGCGGATGTCTTCATGGGTCTCAGCGTGCCGGGCGTCATCAGCCGTGAGGACGTGAAACGTATGGCCGCGAAACCCGTCATCTTCGCGATGGCGAACCCGACGCCGGAGATCATGCCCGAAGAGGTGGCCGACATCGTCGCCGTGATGGCAACGGGTCGCTCGGACTATCCGAACCAGATCAACAACGTGCTCTGTTTCCCCGGCATCTTCAAAGGCGCGCTCCAGTGTCGCGCCTCGCGCATCAACGAGGAGATGAAACTCGCCGCCGCCAACGCCATCGCCGCGCTCATCTCCGAAGACGAACTCCACCCCGAATACATCGTTCCCTCCGTCTTCGACAAACGCATCGCCGAAGCCGTCTCCCGCGAAGTCGAAGAAGCCGCCTACCGCACCGGCGTCGCCCGCCGCGAACGCGCGACTGCCGGAACAGGTACGGAATACTGAATGCACCCCGACTAGACATAGAAGATGAAACCCCGAAGCGTCGCTTTCCGCGGAAAGCGACGCTTCGGGGCACGGCGAAATTTACTGCGACCTTCAGCGATTTAATCTACCGGGATTAGACTTTGCCGAAGCCCAATGCCCTCTGCTCATTACCTTGGACGAATAATATTTCGTCAAAGATGAGCATCCCCCCCGCCGCCAATTGGCTGGCGACGATAGAGGGAATCTTGCCCGGGTCGTCCACCTTGATAAACGTCAACTCAGGGATGAGGCTGAATTGGGCGACGCCAGCATATTGCGCTTGGTTGAACTTGGTCTGATTGTTGACGGCGTTCTCCACCTGAGCGCCTTGTAAATGGACGAGTTTCGTTTTGTCGTGCTCCTGAAGAGCCTGACACTCATCCCTCAAATCGCTGAGACTAAGTTGTCCACTGTGAAATTTAATTGTTGGCATCTTGTTGCTCCCTTTCCATCTTGTTGGCTACAAGCGGTTATCAAAGAACTCTTTCAGCGCGACCACCAGATTCCCCTGTGTCTCAAGGCTGGTGGCTCTAAAGATTTCAGAAATAATTTCCAGGGTCTGCTCCCCGGCAACCGATTTGCTCTCCGCCTCAGTGCCTTCTAATTTATCCATGTCAGGTTTTAATGCCGGAATATCTTTCTTGACCTTCTCCACGATAGGCTTGAAACCCTCGTTCTTGGTGATGTCCAGATAAATCAGCCGCAACTTCTCGGTCGCTTCCTGCTTTTGGGCAGCCGTACCTTTCAATGATGTAGTGAATACCCTTCGGTATTTACCAATCATCACGCTGGCCCCTCTTACATCGGGGGTGAGACTGACCACGCTCCCCGGATCAATGTTTTTAAGTTGCAGCACTCTCTTTTCGGCATTAATAGCGTTCTGCCCCGCTTCCTTGGCCAGATTTTGCAGTCCCTTTTGTAACGTGCCGGCGTAAAAATAGTTGACCAGGTCTCCGAGCGCCTCGTCGAGCGAATATTCAGCAACTTCCTTGCCACGCTTTTGGATGATGACACCTTCAACCTGCGCGCGCGAGGCTTGCATCTGGGAAATGATCGTCTGGATCGTGCGCTCCTTAAAAAAGTTTTCGTCGAGTGATTTGCGCCCGCCCTTAAAGGCCGCCAAAGCGACGGAGATAATGTTCTTGGCGCGTTCTCCGTTGGTAATATTTATCGCCGCCGCCGAGCCGAGTTCGGTGATGTCGAACAGTAAGTTGCTGCCAGCACGACGGGTAAAAAGTTGCTCTTCGAAATCGTTATAGAGCGCGTCGATATTCGCCTTGAGACGATCAATAACTCGATCCCTGATGAGCTTTGCGCGCGCCGAATCGGCGTTGGGAACGCCTAAGTTGGCACAGGTGACGCCAGCAGCATTGGGTTCGGTGAGCACGCCGAAGGCCGCACAATCATAGCTGTTAAGGTCTCGGTTGAATCTATCAAGTTCGTACTTCGCAATCCTCTGGGCAATCGCAGGGGGGACGTTGGGTTTTCCCTTGGGGCAGCCGGTCAAAACTAGCGTCGAGAGTACGATGGCGACGAGCAGTATGCTTTTCATATGGGTTCGCTCCTGCGATAAGGGTGTCTTGGGAATAGCGGGTCAAAGTCAAATCCGATGGCCTTGCGCTTCGCCGGGACTCAGCCAGTGTGGATCATTCCGAATACTGCTTTCTGAATATGTATGCGATTCAGAGGCAAAACATTTCAGCGGTTGTAGGTGCATTCACGAAAAAATATTTTCGGGGTCAACTTGAACCGTGAGCGGTTTGGCGAGTAGTCGAGATGGTTGCGCCTATGTCAAATAGGTTTGAGAACGAAGCCAACACTTTGGACGTTTAAAATGTTGGATTGAGAATTTAAGGAGCAGCCCGGTAGAAACTTGAGTGTTCCGTGAAGCTGATCTCCTTACGCTAAAACGACCTGCTAGGCGAGAAAATCTGTAAGGGTCGAAATGCGGGCGGAGAATATTCGATAAAAGTGATGGGTGTCAAGAAAATTATTCCGCCGTTTATCGTTGCGCGATAGAGCGCAGGCTTTGTGCGATGAGGGGGACGATGCGGCGTGGGACGGCGATGGCTTGTTTGATGTGGCGTGCGTGTGTGAAGTGACCGGCGACGTAGAGGCCGGGGACGTTCGTTTCGTAGGTGTCGGGATCGTAGACGGGGACTTCGGCGAGTCCCGCTTGAACAAATTCGACTCCGGCGCGGCGCAGGAGCGTGTGGTCGGCGTCCGCGCCGATGAGTATGAAGACGGCGTCGTTCGGGATCGTGCGCGATGCGCCGTCTTCGGTTTGGAGACGGACTTCGCGTTCGGTTATCTCTTCGAGGTGTATGAAGAAGATGAGGTGTAGTCGGCCTTCGGCCAACTGTCTTTCGAGTGGGGCGCGCACCCAGTGTTTGATGGCGTTCATCTTGGGGTCGCGCTGCTCCCAGTCTGTGCGCCAGATGGCGAGCGAGGTGTGAGCGCCTTCTTCGGAGAGAAAGAGCGCGGCCTCTGCGGCGGAGTTTCCGCCGCCGACGACGAGCACATCTTTTCGCACGTAAGGGTAGGCTTCCGTAAAGCGATGAGCGACTTTCGGGAGGTCTTCGCCCACGACGTTCAAGCGGCGCGGGTGAGCCATCGCGCCCGTCACGACGAGCACGCGCGAAGCCGTGTACTCTGCGCGCGTCGTGCGCACGAGAAACGCGCTCGTCTCGTCGTCGCCTGTGCGCTCAATCGCCTCCGCGCCTTCTTCTGTGTTGATGCGCAAGTTTTGTTCGAGCGCGAAGTGTACGTAGTGCGAGAGCAGTTCCTCGCGCGTAGGCTTATCGCGGCAGGGGCGCAGAGAGTTTTCGCGCAACTCCAACTCGTCGGGCGTGGAGAAGACCGTGCGCCCGACAGGGTAGCGATAGATCGTGTCGCCGATCAGACCCTTTTCGACGACGAGGTAGTTGAGTCCCTCGCGCGCGGCCGCGTCGGCCGCAGACAACCCGGCGGGGCCTGCGCCGATAATCAGCAAGTCTAACTGCTCTGCGTTCGGTCTCGACATCGGTGCAACAATACTCGCACGACGCCGCGCCCTGCGACAAGCGCGCCCGCCGACAGCCGCAGCCCTATCTCTCGAATCTATGGCGAGCCCGGCGGCGTGACGGTCTCTTGCGCCTTCTTTCGAGCCTTCTCCGGCCACTTGATCGCTTCGCGGCGCGAGCCGTGATTCAGATCGAACAACATGACTTGCGGCTCGGGGAAGCCTTCGAGGTAATACTTCACCTTCAAATGCGATTCGTCCTGCTCGTAATTTCTTAAGGAGATGACGACGACGTTGCGGTAGCAAAAATGGTGGCTCACCTGCGCCGTGTAAATCTTCTTCACGCCGAGTTCGACCACGCGCGTCAGATGCCTGAAGATCGCTTCGCCGATCCAACTGAAAGGCTGGTAGGCCACAGGAGTCGCGACGACGTGTGGGATAGCCTGGCGGCGCGTGTGATTAGGGTTCGCCGTGTAGATGGTCGAGTATCCGGGCGTGTGTATGTCGCCGCTGAGGATGACGACGTTCATCGCTTTGACGCCTTCGGGCGGGTTCTGCAAGCCGAACAGGAAGTCGAGCACGCGGTCGGCCTCCTCCGCGTTCACGTCAGAACCCCAGGAGTCGTTGATGTCGTCGCGCAAATCCCCGACCGCGTGATCGAAACTCTGCGCGCGACGCTTGAAGAACGGGAACTTGCCGAGCCACTGCACCGAGTCGAGCACGTAAAACCAGTATTTGAGAATGCCGCGCTCGATCTGCGGCGCGCCGTGCGAGAAGACAACAGAGCTAACGAAGAAGAAGGTGTCGAGTTCCTGCCGGTTCTCATCCACCCAACGCCGTATGTTCTCCAACTGCTCGGGCAGCCAGACGCGTCGCTCGCGCACGTTGCGATTGCTGCGCAGGTCTGCGACGGCGAATCCGGCTCTCCCCACCTTGAAACAGAAGTCGAAGCCCTGCTTGTAATCGGGCGAGAGCGGGTCGGGGTTGCGCGCGGCCTGCATCTGTTTGAAGACGCTCTGCGCCGCTTCAAACAATTTGAGCCATTCGGGCTTGAACGTGTTGGAAGTTTTGCTCGTAAAGGAATCCTCGCGCGAACCCCAACCGTCCGTCACGTCGTGGTCGTCCCACATCGAGACGGCGGGCAGCGAGCAGAGCACTTTCCGGTAGTGCTTGTTGTTCCAGAATTTCTGATAGACGCCGAGATAAAGCTCCTGCCTGCGACGCAAATCCGGTTCGTTGAGAACCTTCGTCTCGACCTCGTCGCCGTAGGCTTGGTCTCCGGCGAGTATGGCGAAGCGCACGTTCTTGTTCTGCGACATGATTTCGGGCATCTGCGCCCAGACGCCGAAGCCGTCGAACCCGTCATCGTTCGCCGTCTCAGGGTTGTGGCAACTCATCAGGAGGAAGTCCAATTGATCCGTGTAGCCGGTGGTCGGCAGCGTGTAGAAGAAAAGATCGTCCGGCGTCAGACCTTCAAACTCAAGGGGCGCGGGCGTCTCAGCCGCCGTCGTCTCGCGCGGCGTGATGCGGTAAAAATATTTCGTCTCGGGTTTGAGCGAGTCGAGCGTGACCGTGCCCACTTTGAGATCGTCGTAGGAGAGCAGAAGATTCGCAGACGCGGACGCCTCTGCGTCGGGCTTCTCTTCGTGGAGCGTGACGACGAGCGCGAGCGTTTCACCTGCGGCGAGGTGCGGCGCGTGCAGCCACATCTTGACGCTTTCGTGGGTCACGTTGCCGATGAAGGGGCCGATGAGGTCTTTGGTTTTAATATTGGTGCTCATGGTGTTGCTATGAAAAGGTCGAACGCGCGCTCGATGCGAATCCGCATAAGCGCGTGAGTCAATGGCCGGTTTTATTTGGCCTCGCCTGAATGGAACTTGTGTTGCACTGCGAAGTACGGAAGCGGACGTTTGTCAGATAGCGTGAGGCTTACAAGAACTTGGTCTTGCGAGCGGGAACGGCGCGAGCGCGCTCAAGATATTCTCGCGCTCCGAAAATGTCAATAGTTTGTTGCCACGCCGCGTCGCTCTTGCGCGCTTTCACTTGAGCGGGCGCGTTGCATGCCCTCCGGCGCGGTCGTTATAATGCACTCGTTTGAAACCGCACGACGACACACATCAACCGCAGGGAGACTCCCGCGCCGAAAGATTCACCGCACGAAGTTTGCGCGGCATCTTGTTGCCTGCTACGACGCCGTTCGACGCAAGCGGCCTCGTAGACGCGCGCGCGCTCAGCCACAACATCAAGCGTTGGAACGAGACAGGGATAAGCGGCTACGTCATCCTCGGCTCGACGGGCGAGCGCGTGCATCTAGACGAGCGCGAATCACAAGACGTGATCCGCACGGCGCGCGAGTGTGTGCCACGCTCGCGCGCCTTCGTCGTCGGCGTCGGCCAGCAGGGCACGCGCGCGAGCGTGGCGGAAGCACGCCGCGCCGCAGCAGAAGGCGCGGACGCCGTGCTCGTCATCACGCCCAACTTTTATCGCGGTGCGATGACGCCCGACGCGGTCGCCGCTCATTACGAAACAATCGCAGACGCGTCCACAGTTCCCGTCGTGCTCTACAACATCCCGCAGAACACAGGGCTCGCCCTGTCGCCGGAGACAATCGCGCGCCTCTCCGCGCACGAAAATATTATCGGCATCAAGGACAGTTCGGGCGACATGGTCAACTTCCTTGAGATGCTGCGGCTCCAATCCGAAAATTTCGCAGTGCTCACCGGACACGCCTCTCTGCTCTACGCGGCTTTGAGCGGAGGCGCTCAAGGGGCGATACTGGCTGCTGCGTGCGTCGCGCCCGAAGTCGCCGTGCGGATCGCGCGTTTAGTTGAACAGGGCGAACACGCACAGGCGCGCGAGTTGCAACGCTGCTTCACGCCGCTTGCTCGCGCCGTCACGACGCGCTTCGGCATCGGCGGTTTGAAACACGCGCTCGACATCAGCGGCTACGCGGGCGGCGAAGTGCGCGCACCGCTCACGCAACCTGACGAGGCGGCGCAAAGAGAGATCGCAAAAGTGTTGGAAGAGTGTCGCCTGTCGCAGCAAGAGACCGTAAGCGAGACGAAGCTACAGGCCGAAGGAGCAGTAACGACGTGAGCACCGAACTTTCCCCCTCGACGGAGACCGCCTGTTTCAGCACGCCGCAAGAGTCCGGCCTGCGGATCGAAACTCTGCCCTTCGCGCGCATCCCACATCAGTCGCGTCTCTTTCTAGACTACCTCGCAGACGCAACCGCGCTCCGTCGCTACTACCCGAACGCAGTACGCTTTCATCACGAACTCGCCGCACGCGCGCCCGAAGTGCTCGCCGCCTACAAGACGGATCGCAACGCACTCTGCGACGCGCTCGAAGATGCTAACGCGCGCTGGGGCGCGGGCGCGGAGACCATCAAAAACGTCGCGCGGCTGCGTTCGCCCGACACAATCGCCGTCGTCTCCGGCCAACAGGTCGGACTCTTCACCGGCCCGCTCTACACAATTTATAAAGCCCTCTCCGCCGTCAAACTCGCGGGCTGCCTGACGCAGCGCGGCACGGAAGCCGTCCCCGTCTTCTGGATGGCGACCGAAGATCACGACTGGGAGGAAGTGCAGGCGGCGGAATTCACAGCCTGCGACGGTCGCCTCGCCACAGCCGAAGTGGCGGACGCTTTGCACCGCGAAGGCTCGCCCGTCGGCGGCGTCCTGCTCGACGAAACCGCAGGCGACACAGTGCAACGCGCGCTCGACCTCTTGCCGACCACAGAATTTCTGCCCGACCTCGAAGCTCTGCTCCGAGACGCATACCGGCCCGGTCGAACTTACGGCGAAGCCTTCGCGCGATTGCTCACTGCGCTCGTCAGCCGTCATGGCCTGATCTTACTCGACCCGCTCGACCCGCGCCTCAAGCGACTCGCCGCTCCGCTCTACTCTGAAGCCGCACGCCGCGCGCCGGAGATCGCACAGGCCGTCGAAGCGCGCAGCCGCGAACTCGAAGCCGACGGCTATCACGCGCAGGTTCATGCCTCGCCCGACGCCTTCCCGCTCTTCATACACGTCGAAGGCGCGCGCCGCGCCCTCACGCGCCTGAGCGCCGAAGGTCGTTATCAAGCGAAGGGCGCTGGAAGCGACGAAACTTACACGGCGGAAGAACTCTCGCAGTTGGCCGCGAGCAACCCCGAACGATTCAGCCCGAACGTCACTTTGCGCGCCGTCGTGCAGGATTATCTTTTGCCGACCATCGCCTACTTCGGCGGCGCAGCCGAGATCGCTTACTTCGCACAGACCGCCGAAGTCTATCGCCTGCTCGCGCGCCCCGCGACGCCGATACTGCATCGCGCAAGTCTCACCTTCATCGAACGCCGCACGGGGCGCACGCTCGAACGCTACGGTCTGCACCTCGCGGACTTCTTCGCCGGACTCGACGCCGTCATCGCGCGCGTCGTCGAAGAACATCTCGGCGCGGAGCAGGCGCAAGCGTTCGGTCGCGCAGAAACTTCCATCAACGGCGCGCTCTCCGAACTCGGCGACAACCTGCGTCGCTTCGACCCGACGCTCGCCGACGCGCTCACGCACGGCACGCAGAAAATCGAGCACCAACTCGCGGGCTTGCGCACGCGCTTCCACCGCGCACAGATGGCGCGTGACCGCGCCGCACATCGCCAACTCGAACGCGCCTACGCCTCGCTCTATCCCGAAAAAACTTTGCAGGAGCGCCATCTCAACATCACCTCTCTCATCGCGCGCCACGGTCGCTACTGCCTCGACTGGATTTACGACGCCATAGACCTCGGCTCGGTCGAACATCAAATTGTTTATTTATAAAAACGTCCGTTGTCCGTCGTCAGTCGTCCGTTGCATGTGGCAATCACGCAAGTTGCTAAAGATTTGATTGAACAACTGACGACGGACAACGGACAAAGAACAGCTTTTCCATGTCTAAAATTCGTGTCTTATCAGATCATTTAGCGAACCAGATCGCGGCGGGCGAGGTGGTGGAGCGTCCCGCGTCGGTGGCGAAAGAGTTGGTTGAGAATGCGATTGACGCGGGCGCGCGGCGCATAGAGATTGACGTGGAGGCGGGCGGGCGAAGACTTTTGCGCGTCGCGGACGACGGCGAGGGGATGACGCAGGACGACGCGCTCTTAGCCTTCGAGCGCCACGCGACTTCAAAGATCAGCACGGCGGCTGATCTGAATAGCATCGGCACGCTCGGCTTTCGCGGCGAGGCTCTGGCTTCAATCGCTGCGGTCGCGCGCGTCGAACTCGTCACACAGTTGGACGGTGAAGCGGAAGGCACGCGCGTCCTTGTCGAAGGCGGGCGCATGCGCGACGTGAAGCCCGCCGCGCGCCCGCGCGGGACGACGATCACGGTGCGCGATCTCTTCTTCAACATTCCCGCGCGCCGCAAGTTCCTGCGCTCTGAGGCAACAGAGAGTTTTCACCTGACGAGCCTCGTCACACACTACGCGCTCGCACATCCCGAAATCGCTTTCGTACTGACCAATAACGGGCGCGAGTCTCTACGCGCCGACGTGGCCGCGAACTTGCGCGAGCGCGCCTATCAAATCTTCGGCGCGGAATTTCTCGACAGCCTGCTCGAAGTCGGCGGCGGAAACTTACAGATCGCGCGCGTCTCCGGTTACGTCTCCGCGCCGCGCGAACGTCGCACGACGCGCGATGCGCAATACCTGTTCGTCAACGGTCGTTACGTGCGCGACCGCCTCGTCAGCCGCGCTCTCGGCGAAGGCTACCGCACGGTGCTGCCGCACGGCGTCTATCCGGCGGCGCTGCTGTTTTTAGAAGTGCCGCTCGAAGAGGTTGACGTGAACGTACACCCTGCGAAGACCGAAGTGCGTTTCCGCCGCGCCGCTGCCGTCTCGGATGCCGTGCGCGAAGCCGTGCGCGCCGCGCTCGCCGCTAATGGTTACGTGCGCGCGACGGACAACCCGGACGACAGGGAATCGCCTGTGCCGGACATGAACGCGCAAGATGATTTTTTGACGGAGTCGCGCGGCGAGTTCGCTGGCAGTTGGGACGCGGGCGTCGTCGCTTCGCGCGAGCAGACAGATTTCGGTGCGGCGATTGATGAGCGGATGCGAGAAGACGAAGCGCGGCGCGTTGAAGATGAGACGCGTCTCCCGCAACAAGAGCCTATCGAGTTCGGCTTCACGCCGCCGACGGACGACGAGTTGTTGTTGCGTGCAAGCCAAGAATTTGCGGAGCGCGCTTCTATGTTACCGCTGAACCCGCCGCGTTCCGCTGTCGAAGCAATCACACGCAACGCCACAGCCGCCGCGCCGGAACACGAGAGCGCGAATGGTGCGACCGAACAAACTGTTTCCGTTGTGGCTGATGAGCAGTCGTTATCGCAGCGTCAAACGCGAGTTGAAAGCGCAGAGTTGGCGGGTGCGTCCGAGTTGAATGGAGCAAGCGCATCGCAAGCGTCGCACGCCGTTAGCGCGTCGCTCCCGCCGCTCAATTCAATCGCGGGCGCGATGTACGAAGTCGAGGTCGAATCGATCTCCACGAACATCCGGCCGCTCTATCAACTCGAAGAGAGCTACATCATCGCGATTGATGCGGAGGGCATGTTGCTCATCGACCAGCACGCCGCGCACGAGCGCATACTTTTCGACAAGTACCGCCGCCTCGAACAGACGCGCGCCGCCGAATCGCAGGCGTTGCTCATGCCCGAAACCTTCGACCTCACGCCCGCACAGGCCACAGCCTTCGACTCGGTCGCCGCAGAACTCGAAACCTACGGTTTCAGTTTGATGCGACTGTCAGGTCGCACCGTCGCGATCAAGGCCGTGCCCGCAGACTTGCCCGCCGCAGAGGCGCGCAACATGCTCGCCGAAGTGTTGGAGACGGTTGACGCCGAGAGGCGCGGCGCGGCGCGAGAGACTTTGCGCGAGCGCGTCGCAGCCTCGCTCGCCTGTCGCGCCGCGATCAAAGTCAACATGCCGCTCGCACCCGAAAAGATGCGTTGGCTGATTGACCGCCTGCTTCTGACTTCCTCGCCCACCACCTGCCCGCACGGTCGCCCCGCCATCCTGCGCCTCACGACACGCGACATCGAACGCGGCTTTCACCGTCCCTAGTCGTCAACTAAATTTTCCCAGCCGTACACTAGCTCGTCGTACATCACGCCTTCGATCTCTATCTGCTTTCTTCCGACAACCTGCCCGCCCATTTTCTCATAGAACGACTTGTATGGACTCTCTGCCAGAGCGAGAAGGTACATAGAGCTTCGACCGCTCTTGATATGGAACTGCACGCCCCGTTTGAAGAGCCTCTCGCCGATGCCTTTCCTTTGAAACTCCGCGAGAAGATAGATTGCATAAAGCTCGCCCTCATAACCCGCAATCGTTTCTCTCGCCTCGCCAAAATCCGCAAACCCGACAACACCGCGCCCCGCCACTTCCGCCACATACATTCTGTAATCGTCGTCAGAGAACCGTCCCTCGAAAGCCTTCGCACGCTTCTCAACAGACATTTTATCCAGGAACGTTCGGGGCACGATTCCGGCAAATGATTCTCTCCAAGACCTCACGTGAACTTTAGCCACCGCCGCACAATCCGCAACAGTAGCCTCTCGCAAACTCACGCCTTCAACCTGTAAGCTACTCATTCTCGTCGTACTGCTAATTGCCGCTTGAAGAAACCAGCCGCCTGTCATACATTCTGATGCCGTCCGCTAACTCCAGACCCCTAACTAAGGAGCAAGCTATGAGCAACAGCCCCCGATATACCGCAGACATGATCCTGCCGAAAGGCGCGAAGCAAGCATGGACAGACATCATGCAAGGCCAGGCCACTGTGCCCGATGAGATAAACACCGGCTCCCCGATAGTCATGGCGCAAGCTCGATTTAAGGACGGCACGTGGGTCGCTGGCGGCGTCTATAAAGGGGAGAATCCCACAGATTACAACGTGAAATTCATGTGGGTTTTCGACGCGAACGGTAATCAATACCCCGGCTGGCCTATAGATGTAAGTGATGATCAGGATTTTCTCCAGACTGCATACGCCTTTTCGCTGACCGAAGATGTAGACGATGAGTACACATTAAACATCGTCGAGGCTCGATCATAATTCAAGACCAGTCGCAGGACGGCTCGCGTTAGTGTCCTAAGCGGACACTAATAGTATATCTCCGTTTGCGCGCTGAGCGCCGCAATTCACACGCCGCCCGTATAGTCGAGCGTGGCTTCGAGCTATTCGATGAGGATGCGCGAAAAGGCTTCGGGCGGGTCGTCGGGTTCGATCCGGCAGTTAAAAAGTTCCGCTCTCAATAAAATGGTGAAGCGCGAGAGGAGAGTCGGCGCTTCACCATGTGTGTTTCGCGTTCGCGCGGGTTCAGTTGCGATCCTGCGCGTCGTGTTTTTGGTGGTAGATGTGGCGGCTTGCCTGTTGCAGTTCGCGTTGGACGCGTGCGCGCTCGCGTGCGGTGAACTCGCCGCCGGAGCGACGGTAGAAGGCTTCCTGTGTGCGTATGACAGCCTGCTCGGCGGCGAGTCGTTGGGTTTCGCGGCGCGTCAGTTCACCGCTGCGGATGCCTTGCCGTATGCGCGTCGTCTGCCGACCCTGCCGCGCGTTGATTGACTTGGGCTTGCAAGCGGGGCGGCTCGCCTGCGCTTGCGGCGCGAGCGGAAACGCTAAGGCCGCGACGAACAATGCCGCGCCCGACAACTTCTTCAAACTACTTCTCATGAATTTTTTCTCCCTCTTCCATTCAAATGATTAACCATGGGAGTTGGTCGTCATGTTGGACGAACGGAGTTTGGAGAAAGTTTGAAAAGTTATGCGCCCGTCACAACGCGTCGAAAGTTTTGAGGACTAGTTCGGCGTCGGAGAGACTGTCGAGCAAGGCGTCGGGGCTGTGCGCGGCGAGTGATTCGCGGTTATCAAAACGCCCGGTGCAGACGGCGACGGAGCGCGCGCCGAAGTGTCTGGCGCAGGCGATGTCGTTCGGCGTGTCGCCGATGACGATGAATTGCGTGGGGCGCAGATTCAGTTTGAGTTGAGCGTTGATGCGTGCGGCGGCGAGAGCGGGCAAGTCGCGGCGGTCGTGCGAGTCGTCGCCGAACGCGCCGGGCAGTTGCGTGAAAAACTCCGTGAGGCCGATGAGTCGCAACTTCAAATGCGCGGCGGGTTCGAGGTTGCCCGTCAGGAGCGCCGACAGGTAGCGCGGATGCGCGCGGACGCGCTCAAGGATTTCACGCGCGCCCGCGAGAAGTTCAAAGAGCGGAGTGTCTCCGGCTGTTGCGGCGACGCGTTCCATCTCGATCATGAAGCGCGTGCGAATCTCAGCGACGCGCTCGCGTATGTGCTCGGCGGTGATGCCTTCGTCGCTGAGGGCTTCGCAGATGATCTGCAAGTCGGTCATGCCGGAGACGCGCATGTCGTCGATGCGCCCCGCCGTCCCGAAGAGGCTCTTGAGGACGGGCACTGTGTAATCCTTGAACGCGCCGCGCCGCATCGAACGCAGGAGCGTCCCGTCAATGTCCCACAAGAGCACGCGCAAATCTTCGGGCGCGACGGCGAGGTGTTGTTCCGCGTTCTTCATGCGACGTTCATACAAAACTTATTCGAGCCTTACTCGACAATGACCAGCACGTCGCCCGCGTTCACGGTCGCGCCCGACTCGGCGCGCACTTCGACGACCGTCCCGGACTTCGGCGACTTCAATTCGTTCTGCATCTTCATCGCCTCGACAACGATGAGTCCGTCGCCAGCCTCCACTCTTGCGCCCGTCTCCACGAGCACGCGCACTACTTTGCCCGGCATCGAAGCCACAACTTGAGCCCGCCCGCCCTGCGCCGCCGCGCCCGCCCCGCGCGCGCCGCGCAGACGCTTCGGATCAAAGAGCGCCACTTGATAAGTCTCGTCGCTGATTTGCACTTCGGTCGCGCCGCCCGTCGCACCGGCGCGCGTCGCGCGGCATTCGTAGACGCGCCCGCCCGCGATCAGCAAATACGTGCCCGCCTCCGTCTCGCGCGCTTCGAGTTCATAACGCCGCCCGTCAACAGTCGCTTCGACGCGCGCCCCTTCGCGTCGCATGTCGAGCGCGTAACTTTGGCCGTTGATCTCTGCAGTGAGTTTCATGCTTGTTTTATGACTTCAACTTTGAAGACTGTGATTCGAGATGTGAACGAACTTCAAAATAGTTCGCGCGAGCGATGTTGCGCGATGCGACCCGCGATGCGCCACTGGCTCGGCGTTTGTGCGACGGGCTGGTCGCCGTTCGCAGTTGCCGGAACATGCTGCGACGCAGCGAGCGCGGCGGCGATGATGGCGATGTCGCGGCGCGTCGTGTCGGCTGAGGTGTCGGCGTCTTCATCGCGCGCGGTCTCCGTCGCGGCGGCGCGTCGCTCGTTGAAGCGTTCGATGAAGCCTGTGTCGAGTTGTCCGGCGATGAACTCCGCGTCGCGCATGATCTCGCGGAAGAAGGGAAGCGTGGTCTTGATGCCGCCGACCGCGTACTCTGCGAGCGCGCGGCGCATGCGCTCGATGGCTTCGTCGCGCGTGCGTCCCCACGCGGCGAGTTTCGAGATCATCGGGTCGTAGTAGATGGAAACTTCCGCGCCCGCGTAGACGCCGCCGTCGTCGCGCACGTTCGGCCCCGAAGGCGTGCGCAGGTGTGTGATGCGACCGGGCGACGGCAGAAAATTGTTGTCGGGGTCTTCCGCATAGACGCGGCATTCGATGGCGTGGCCGCGCCACTCGACATCTGCTTGCGTAAAAGAAAGCGGATGGCCTGCCGCGACCGTGATCTGCTCGCGCACAAGATCAATGCCCGTGACGAGTTCCGTCACCGGATGCTCGACTTGCAGGCGCGTGTTCATCTCTAGGAAGTAAAAATCGCGCGTCACGTCGGAGACGAGAAACTCGATTGTGCCCGCGCCCGTGTAGTTCGCCGCGCGCGCGATCTCTACAGCCGACGCGCCCATCTGTGCGCGCAATGCCGCATCGTTTATAGGCGAAGGGCATTCTTCGATGACCTTCTGGTGGCGACGTTGGATGGAACACTCGCGCTCGCCGAGGTGGACTGTGTTTCCGTGCGCGTCTGCGAAGATTTGAATTTCGATGTGGCGCGGGCGCACGACGGCCTTTTCCAGGTAGACCGACGCGTCGCCGAAAGCGGCGAGCGCTTCGGACTGCGCGGCGTCGAACGCCGACGCAATTTCATCTTCGCCCGCGACGAGACGCATGCCTTTGCCGCCGCCGCCCGCCGCAGCCTTGAGCATGATGGGATAACCGAAACGCGCCGCCGTCTCTCGCGCTTCTTCGGTCGAGCGCAAGGCGTCGGTTGTGCCGGGCACGACGGGTGCGCCCGCTGCGATGGCCGCGCGCCGCGCGTTCGTCTTCGACCCCATCAACTCCATCGCTTCGGCTGGCGGCCCTATAAAAGTTATTCCAGCCGCCGCGCACGCGCGCGCAAACTCCGCGTTCTCCGCCAGGAATCCGTAACCCGGATGAATCGCCTCCGCTTCGCAAGTGCGCGCCGCTTCGATGATGCGTTCGATGTTGAGATAGCTTTCAGATGAGGGCGCAGCACCGACCGGGTAGGCTTCGTCCGCGAGACGCACATGAAGCGCCGCCGCGTCCGCCTCCGAATAGACGGCCACCGTCCGTATGTCCAACTCACGACACGCGCGCATCACGCGCACGGCGATCTCGCCCCGATTGGCGATCAGAATTTTACGAAACATAGAAGACTGTCAGTTGTCCGTTGTCCGTTGTCCGTTGTAATTTTTAAGCGGTACTTGTGTAACACAAACAACGGACAACTGACCACTGACAACGGACAAGTTAAACAACTGCGGAGTTGGCCGGGCGGCGCGGGTCGAAGCGGACGGTGATGCGTGCGCCCGGGTAGTAGTCGGATTGGTGTTGGCGTTGGGTGTCGTCGAGCGTCTGTGAGGATTCGTATTCGACGCCGTTGACGTTGTAGGTGTAGAAGACGTGCGTGATGTCGCCCGCGTCCGCCGTCGTCACGTCGAGGACGACGCCTTCGCCGATGCGTCCGGCGCGCAAAAGCTGTGCGCGGCGTGCCGCCTCCGTGTCATCCTTCTTCCGCTTGAATAGATCGAGTAGTCCCATTCGCTTGCAGAGCGAGACGCGTCAGGGTTTGCGGTTGCTGCTGTTCGCGGCGTTCGTGCGCGACGCCGGTTGGGGAAGCGGCGGGGCGGGAATGATCACGCCGTCGCGGATCATCAGATCGTCTTCCGTGCCGAGCGTCTTGTCTTTGCCCGGCAGGCGCAGCTTGTAGTTCGTGAAGGAGAGCGCTTCGCCCGCAACGTCCGCGCCGATGGCGGTGCGCAAGGCGACGGGACGGATCGGCACGTTTGCGCCCGCGCGAGTCGCGTTCGTTTTTACTGTCGGCGTCGGCGGCAGCGCGGCGATGGCCGACTGCGGTTCGTAAGCTCCGGAACGCATCACTGCGATCAAACGTGCGATAGAGCCGTCGGGGTCGGGCAGTTTTTGCAAGTCTTCGACGGGCGGCGGAAACGTGTTGTAGCGCGCGCGATATTCGTAGAGCACTTTGATCGCTTCGTAGCCCTCTATGTTCTTCGCCGCCTCTAGCCCTCGCTCGCGTTGGCGCATGCGTTCGGGGATCGTCAACCCGATGAGAACCGTCAGTCCGACGGCCAACACCACAGACAATTTGAAACCGGCGACGGCGAGCCTGAGACCCGTGAAGCGTTGAGGCTCGCGCATGATCTTGGCCGAGACGCGCGCGCCCGCCCAGATGATTGCGAACGAGAGCGGAAGCGCCAACCATTTCAGACGCCACGCGGCGGTCTCTCCGGCGGCGACCATGCTCCAGAAGTCGAACGCGGGGGCGGGCTTCTGCGCGAAAAACGAGACGGCTGTGTTAGCGAGGAAGGCGACGAGTAGGAGCGCGCTCGACGCACCGACGCCGAGCGCGCTCAGGTAAGAAGGCAGTTCATGTTCGGGACGCGCCAGCGGCGGGCCGACGGCGTGTGCGCCGCAAGCACGACAGGCTTCCGCCAGAAGATCGCCGTTCGTCTTCGAACCGCAGCATGGACAGATATTCAATGTGGGAGACCTCTAATTTATAAGATGACGCACGGATAACCGAAAGCTAATAAGATAACGCACCTGCGACCGAAACTGTTCCGAACAACCCTTCAACGCGACGCGGGTGCGCTGCCCGCTGTAATATTCGACGCGGGCGGGTTTTCTTTGCCCTCGCCACCGCCGCCTCCGGCGCGTCCCGCTTTAGATGCGTCTTTCGCAGCCTGCGCTGCCGCTTCTGCAATTGCCACGTCAGCGCGCCAAACTTCGCGCCACGTGTGATACATGCGATGCGCAAACGTCCAGTAGGAGCCGACGGCGAGAATCCAGAGCACGGCGGGCATCCGGTTGGCAAAGTAGTTTGCGGAGCCGGGGTGCGTCGAAAGACCGCCGATGATCAAGAGTACCACACGTTCCGGTCGGCGCAGGAAGCCCACGTCGCACTTCGGGATGAGGCTCTCGGCTCGCGCGCTCGCGTAGGAGACCATCACCGAACCCATCATCGCCGCGCCCGCCAGAAAGACGTTCAGAGTCGAATGAAACTCCGTGTCGCGCGCGTAGAAGACCATCAGCCCGACGAAGACGACCATGTCGGAGAGACGGTCGAGCGACGAATCGAGAAAGCCGCCGAAGCGCGTCACGCGACCCGAAAGACGCGCCACCTGCCCGTCGAGCATGTCAAACAAATTGGCGACGATCAGTATGACGCCCGCCCAGAAGAAATTGCCGAAGCCGAACAACAGGCCGGAGAGCACGTTGACGCCGACGCCTATGACCGTCAGCACGTTCGGGTTGATGCGGCCATAGGCCAGCCAGCGCACCATCGCGCCGATGATTCGCTGCGCCCCGCGCCCTATACTCGCCCCGAACAAATCTCCACAGCCTTTCTTCTAAAACGCCGCCCGGAGACAATTTATCGCCCCCGAAATAAACAGTGCATCATAGGGATGCGGGTATGACTCTGTCAAGAAAAGTGAGGAAACGGTAGTGGTTCAGTTTGAATCATCGGATTTAGAAAGCCCATATCGAGCAGCGCAACTATATCGCTGATGTCCCACAGTCTCTTGCTCGTGTCCGCCGCCATAGCCGGAGCGCATAGCAGGGTTTTGTTGATGCGGCTCAAGAGGCGCGCAGGCTTCATTTAGCTTCCGGTAATTTTCCAGTGATTACGGCACACCGCACCTGCATCGTTAACAGGCCGGGTCGAACGCGTTCAGACATTTCCTCTTAAATTATCTGGAATCAGTTCTTCTGCGGTTAATAAATCCACACTATCCTTGTCAGCATCATCAGTAACCGGACTGGATAGGGTTTTAGTTAAAATCCAAGACTTTCTTTCACCTTTAATACGTGTAAGTATGGCGAGGTTTTCATTACTACTTGCAGCCATCTTGTACTTTTCAGGTGGCTGTTCCAGCTCGAATTTAAGTCTCGTAAAGAAATCGAATTTTGAATTTTTTTCCGTAAGATATTCCCACCTCCGGCGCACATCATTGATTCTGATGAAACCGACTTTCCCGCCTATGTTTTTGTTGATATAAGCCAGTTCAAGAAGTACATCCGAGGTTTCCTTTGTCGAATCCTTTTCTATCCAGTTACCGGAATAATGTGAACGAAAGTCAGGACGATTAGAGCATATGAGAATCATCACCGCACTTGAGAGCATAAATACAAAGAACGGAGCGCCTAATAAGAATAATCCCTTCAGCACTACTTCGTTGCGTAGAATAGCACGCTCATTCCAGGCCAATTTAGGCACTGAGGTCGAGAAGTCTATTAAAGCCTGACACGTAGCATTTTTATTCGCAGCAATGTAATTGTTCCCTAATTGAGTATAGTTATCGTCAAACAATCCCCGGCCTGTAATGAATGACCTTCCATCATCCATTTCGCAGACCAGCAGCTTTTTAGCGATGAAATAACCACTGATTGTTACTAAGGCTAAACTGAAGGAAATTAACAAAGAAGCCGTCCAGAATCGAAGATGATTACGCCACGAAAGAGATACGGCTAAGCTGACCCATAAAACAAAAAACACGAAAATTATTATGCGCGCCGTAAAGGTTAAGTCTTGCGGATTGCCGTTGATATTATCAGGTGGAGGCGTTCCGATGAATTTAATGTAAAGAGTTGTAATCCAAGCAGCTATTGCCAGTAAAGCAATGATAGTAGACTTATAATTTGCCATCAATGTACGAGAATTGACCTCACCTCGACCCGGTTCCCCTGCTAATTTTCGACTCATAGATTCACCTGCTTTTGGAACACAACGGGTACTGATATATTCATCGCCAAGAGACCTTCCAGCCCTCCCGGATGATAAAGTGAAAGTAGATAAAGTAAATTTGAACCACCCGTTTATGGCTTACTCTTTTGCCATTTGGGTTCTTTCATCGGTGTGGTTAGCCTTATCGGATTGTCGGCGTAGTTTATGGTAACTGCAACCGTCTTTAAGTCAGGCTTACTCAGAGGTAGGCAATCTTGAGGATGAAATGCCCACATATACCATTGACCCGGCCTTATTCTAGTTGATATTTGTGATGTCGCTTGATTTTTGAGGTCGATGTCAGTTTTGAAGCTCGTGTCGGAGGGCCAAGTACCCTTTTTGCAGATATCACTGGCATAGCTCATCTCATCAATTTTTTGCGAAGATTCAGCATATACCAATAGCCCTGAAAAACCGCCGAATCGCCATCCATACACTTTTTCTTTTTCCCACACAGCATCGAAATAGATCGTTACTAAGCCGTCACCTCCGGGAGGGATGTTTCGTGCGCTGTAGGCCAATATGCCGGATTCGTTAGCCGTGAATTCCCATTGCGGTTTTAGCTTTCTTAACTTTTCAGTGCTGCCTGTTTGATCGCTTGAGAGGGAATCCTTAAGTAGTGGTTCGGTTTCTAAACTTAATCGTTCATATGTTTCTTTTAAAAGCGTAACACCGCTAACAAATTCAAAAGCAAGTTGCGTGCGCCGCTCTTCGATAAAGACATCTAAATATTTTATATTGCGCTCCGATAGGTCTTTTAATTGTTTGACTCTTTGGCGGGTAGGTTCATCAACAGATGAACGAGCGATGGCAGGAGTCGTAATTAAAATTGCGAACGTGCAGAATGTAAAAATTAGTGGAAGGCGACGATTCATTATGCTCCTCAGCATATTCAAAGTCAGGATGCTGCTAATTTACGTGTGCCGGTGAAAGTGACTGGTGAATCCGATGGCGGTCACAGACTCTCATGAAGAGCGGCGCGAGGGACTTTCTTCTACTACCCTTCACACATCTACGTCAACATCGTCGAGAGCTTCCTGAGCTTTGACAAGCGGCTTCTATAGTTTAATGAAGTTCCTCATCATACCCTTCTATCCGCGCCTGAAAAGTGTGGGAGAGTCGTCTCCGGCGTCAGGTCTTGAGTTTGGGGCTTTTGCGCCGCTGCAATTCCTTCCAGATGAGCGTCACGCTACCGTCTGCGGCGTGGCTCACGACGCGGAAGGAGACAAGCACGTCCGCCGGTTTGCGCCTCTTGTTCAATTCGGTATCCGCCTTGTAGATGATAGAACGAAGCACGTAGGTCATCCCCGGACGCACGTACATCGCCGCACCGTAGACATGATTGCGCACGCGGAATCCGACTTTATTCAACTCGTACTGGCGCTCGGCCTCTGCGATCGAAGTCGGCGGGGAGAACTCTGCCAGATAATCCACTCCGGCGCTGCCGAGCGTCACGGCGTCGAGCGGCACGTCGCCGAGCGCGGTCAGGAAGCCGAGAGATTCGCCCGCGAATCCGGCGCGAAACGCTCCGCCGCGCAGCCACACGTCGGCGCGCGGCCCCCACTGATGACCGCCGCTCCTGAACGAGTAGAACGACCCGCCGCCGGGCACAGGCGGGATGGCGTCCACGCAGGAAGGAGCGCCGCTCGCGTACAGCAGGCGCGGATCAAAGCGGCAATCGCTTTGTGGCAGAAGGCGCACGATGCCTGTGTGCGGTTGCCGTAGAAACGCGGCGAACGCGTCTCGTTCCTCAGCCGACGGAAAGAGTAGCCGCTTGTGCTCCTCCGTCAACTTCCTTTTCGGCGTCGGCTGAGATGCTTCCGCACTCGTCGGCGCGGCGCGGCGAGACACCTGATCCATAGCTCTCGCCAACTCTTGCCTGCGCGCCTCACGCCTTGCCGCTTCCATCTGCTGCGCGCGTAACTGTTCCACAGTCTCCGATGTCTGCCCACGCGCCTCACCCGTGAAGCACGACAGCGCCAGGATTGACGCCGCAAATCCCAGACTTGCGATAGAGGGTCGCATGGCTGTTCTCCTTACAGATAAGACTCCCCGCTTGAAGTCAACGCTATTTCGCAGATTGTTAAGAGACGAGCGAGGGGCAGGAAGCGGAATCGTGTGCGAGGTGTCCGCCTCAGTCGCCCGCGTCGGTTTCTTTCGCTTTCATCTCGTCGTGCAGGGTGGTGAGACGGCGAATCTCGAAGTTGCGCGCGCCATTGGGCGTGCGGACGACGACTTCGTCGCCCTCTTCGCGTCCCATCAAACTCTTGCCGACGGGCGAGGTGGTTGAGATGAGACCGCCCTGCGGGTCGCTCTCTTCGGGCGTGACGAGGCGATAGGTCACTTCCTCGTCGCGCTCGGCGTCGTAGAGCAGGAGCGTCGAGCCGTAGGCGGCTTTGCCGTGCGGCACTTTGGTGACATCAATCGAGGAAATTTCGCGCAGGCGCTGGCGCAACTGCCCGATGCGCGCCTGTACGAACTGCTGGCGCGCGAGCGCGGCGTGATATTCGGCGTTCTCGCGCAAGTCGCCCCACTCCTTCGCCGTCTTGATCTGTTTCGGGAGATGCACGCGCAACTCCGTGTCGAGTTCGTCGAGTTCCGCCTGCAAGCGATCTTTGATGTTCTGTGTCACAGTCTGGAATCCACTCCGTTTTTAAGAATATAGCCAAAGTAAGGGGAAGGGGTAAAGGAAAAAAGGGAAAGGGTTAAAGGGGAAAGGGAAAAGGTGTGAAAACATGTCGCGCTCGCTGCGCCCCGTTTGATGTCTTAACCTTTACCCCTTCCCCCTTTCCCAACTCTTCTTTCAGCATCCGTCCTTGCCGTGATGCGCGGCTTCGTCGGATGCGCCGAAGGAGACGCCCGTGTCGCGCGCCGTGCGGATCAGTTGGCTGTTCGGGGGGACGGTCTTGATGTTGGCGATGGCCTGCGACAGCGGGACGGTGATGATGTCCGCCGAGTGCAGCGCGACCATCTTGCCGCTCTCGCCGCGCATCAGCGTGCGCACGGCGAACGAGCCGTAGTTGGTGGCGAGCATGCGGTCGAAAGCGTTCGGCGAGCCGCCGCGTTGCAAGTGTCCGAGCACGACGCAGCGCGTCTCTTTGCCTGTGATGCGTTCGAGTTCGCGCGCGACGTGGTGGCCGATGCCGCCGAGACGGGGCGCGTGTTCGCGGTCGCCGGGGTCTTGGTAAATTTCCATGCCGCCCGACTCGCGCGCGCCCTCCGCGACGACGATGATGCTGAACTGCGAATCGCAACGCTCGCGCTCGTAAATTTTCTCGGCCACCGCTTCGAGCGAAAAGGGAATTTCGGGAATGAGGATCACGTCTGCGCCGCCCGCTATCCCTGAATGCAGAGCGATCCAGCCCGTGTGCCGCCCCATCACTTCGAGCACCATCACGCGGTCGTGCGAGGCGGCGGTCGTGTGCAGTCGGTCGAGAGCTTCGGTTGCGATGTCGAGCGCGGTGACGAAGCCGAACGTCAGTTCCGTGAACGCCAGATCGTTGTCAATCGTCTTGGGCACGCCGACGACCGGCACGCCCAGACGATCAAACTCCGCCGCGATGCCGAGCGTGCCTTCGCCGCCGAGCACGACGAGCGCGTCAATGCCGAGCCGCTTCAAATTTTCCGTCGCCTCGCGGTAAATCTCTTCGGGCGTCCTGCCAACTTCCGCGTCGCCGCGTTCGACGAAGTTGCCGCGATTACGCGTGCCGAGAATCGTGCCGCCGCGCGGTAGCAAACCACGCACGTCCGCAGGCTTCAACTCACGCGTGCGCGGCTCGCCGAGCAAGCCCTCAAAACTGTCTTCGATGCCGACGACGCGCAAGCCGTACTCTTTCACGGCGGTCTTCACCACAGCGCGAATCACCGCGTTCAACCCCGGCGCGTCTCCGCCGCCCGTCACCAACCCGATTGTTCGTATCGTCATAAGAAAACAGTGACAAGTGACGAGTGACAAGTGACGAGCCGGAAACAAGACAAGTTTAAAGATAGTTCTTTTGTTTTAACTCGTCACTCTTCACTTGTCACTCGTCACTGCTATTTCGCCTTAACCGACGGCGGGTCGTATTGCTCGCCGTAGTCTGCGTATTCGCGCGTGACGACTTGGCCGGGGCGCGTGTTTTCGGAAAGCAACGCGAGCGCGTCCGCGAGCACCTGTCGTTGAAGCCCGCGCATGCCGGGTCGCCCCAGACTGTTGCCGATCTTGAAGCCCTTCGGATAGAGCGCGCGCGGCGGGCGCATCTGCGCAGAGACTTCTGGGCTGACCGTGATGAGAACTGTCGGGATGCCGCGCATCTCGATTTCGCGTTGAACCGCAACGACCGTGCGGTGGCATACGTTCGGTCAACCACCCGTCAACAGAACGGCGTCGGCGCGGCTGCCTTTATCAATCTCGTTTGCGATCTCCGGCGCTGTGCCTTCGTACATCGCTTTGAGTTGCATGGTGTAGCCCATGTAGCCGATGTGCTTGCGCGCGAGCCCGCCGATAACTTTGTCTGCTTCCAGTTCGCGCAGCACGTCGAGCGGGAAGACGACGTTGATGTCTCGGTCTGCGTCCGTGTGGTCGTAGTGATGATGCGAGACCATCAACTGCGCCGTCTCGGCGTCGGGCGGGATGATGCGAAAAGTCAGGTCGCCGAGTTCGTCAGCCGTGTTGAAAGGCTCCTGGTCGCGCAGGTGTACGCCGCCCGCCGTCACAATCGCGATGTTGCTCTTCGCCAGTTCGCGCTCGAACGGCGTGAAGGGCACGCATTTTCTCGCCAGCGTTGTCATAATTTTTAAGAGGTCAGAGGCTAGAGGTTAGAGGTCAGTAGAACTTGCCGCTTTGTCTTCACTGACCTCTAGCCTCTAACCTCTGACCTCTTCCCCTTACAGGTTGCGCAGCACGTCGAACAAGTCTTCGTTGTCCGGTTGATCGCCGATGTCGTGGATGTCCTTGTAGGCGATTTTGCCTTCCTTATCCACGATGAAGAGTGCGCGTTCGGAAATGCCGTCCGCCGCGCGGTATGCGCCGTAAGAGCGCGCCACTTCGCCCTTCGGCTCGAAGTCGCTCAGTAAATCGTAGGACAGTCCGCCGAGCGATTTCGCCCAGGCGGTGTTGCACGGGACGCTATCAACCGATATGCCCAGAACCTGAGCATCATAGCCCGCGAAGCGTTCGAGGTCTGCTTCGTAGGCTGGCATCTGCGCCGTTCAGACGGGCGTCCACGCCAGCGGATAAAACGCCAGCACCACATTTTTGTCGCCGCGAAAATCCGAGAGTTTGACCTTCTTACCTTTTTCAAGGTTCGATCCCAACTCGAAATCCGGGGCTGTGTCTCCCACTTCAGGCATCTTGAGATAACCCTCCTTCCAGAGTTTGCTTGAAAACTAAATTGCCGACGCGCTTTTGTTCAAACCTGCGCCTTAGACTACATGCAAAAGCCGACCGATTCAAGACCGTGCTTCACACCTGACGGTCGTTTCGGCATCCAGACACGTCCGGCGTGGCCGTTGACATCTCACGCTGTAACAGTCTCGCGCGCGAGGTTTTTTCTCGCCGCGATACTATTATTGTTTACAGGTCGCGCGTGCGAAGTTAGAATGCGTGCCACAGCGAAGCAGACAACCGCTCAGACCAACATTCGAAACGCACTATTGCAATCATCTCCTCACACGTTAAACCGCACGCGTCAAGTTGCCCAAGGAGGACTCCAAAAGTGAAACAGCAAAACACAGAGAATCTACATGCCGCCACATGGACTAAAACGTCAGGCGTGCGCGGCCACTTGGCGCACGCATTATTTTGCATGGTCGCCGCGCTCTTCATAGTCGCATCGGCGGCGAGCAGCGCACGCGCGCAGGAGGATGAGGTGTTTGCCAACATGAGTGTTGAGAAGACGGGGCCGTTTGAGGCCGTCGCCGGTCAAACCATCTCCTACACGATCACTTTGACCAACTTCGGCACGACGGACGCAACCAACGTCGTGCTGACGGACAACGTGCCTGCGAACACCACGCCCGTCAGCTTCACACAGGATTCCGGCACGCCCGAATACTCGCTAGCCACCACCAACAACGGGTTTACCTACACCGCTTCGGCGGGGATGGTTCCTGCGGGCTCGACCGCGACCTTCTTTCTGACCTTGGCGATTAACTCGAACACGCCGAACGGCGCGACCGTCACCAACACGGCCACCGTCACCTCCGACTCCGACGCCGACGAGAGCAACAACAGTTCCTCGGTCAACACCGTCATCTCCACGATGGCCGATCTGGGCGCGACCAAGAGCGGCCCCACGACGGCCAACGCGGGAGACACGATCACCTACACCATCAGCATCTTCAACAACGGCGTGAGCGACGCGCAGAACGCAACGCTGACGGATCAAGCGCCGCCCGGCACTACGCCCGTGTCGTTCATGCAGCTATCGGGGCCGGCTTTCAATATCAATTTCAACGGCGTGGACACCTACACGGCTCAGGCGGCATCGTTCGCAGCCGGCGCTACCGCTGTCTTCGAGATGGTCGTGAGTGTGAACCGCAACGTGCTGAACGGCACGATCATCACCAACGGAGCTACCGCCACGAGCAGCACACCCGACCCTGACACAAGCAACAACACGATGACCGTCGACACAACGCTCACAAACACGATGCACGTCGTCATCAGCGAGTTTCGCTTTCGCGGCGCGGGCGGCGTGAGCGACGAGTTCATCGAAATCTATAACGACTCGAACTCGCCGCTCACCGTGCAGTCAACGGACGAACCTGTCAGCAATGCTGTTGTCTCTGGCGGTTGGGCTATCGTCGCCGCAGATGGCATGGTGCGTTGCACGATCCCGAACGGCACGGTCATCCCTGCGCGCGGCCATTACCTCTGCGTTAATTCCGCAGGCTACAGCCTGAACGGCTATCCGGCGGGGACGGCTACCAACTCCATCGGCAATGCTACCTACACGACCGATATACCGGACGACAGCGGCGTCGGGCTGTTCAGTTCACAATCGTGCTTCTGCGGCGCGACGCTTCTCGACAGTGTGGGCTTCAGTTCCGTCACCGACCCGCTCTACCGCGAAGGGACGGGTCTGGGTCTGCCGGTCAATGTAAACGCGCAGTTTAGTTTCGTGCGCCGCTTAGAGTCGGGCGTTCCGCAAGACACGAACAGCAACACGGCGGACTTTGTGTTGGTAGCGACCGATCCGTTGTTCGTCGGCAACGGCGCGCAACTCGGTGGCCCCGGCCCCGAAAACACCTTCAGCCCGACGCAGCGCAACGCCACCATCAAGGCGTCCTTGATCGCTCCGCAGCAACCGACCGCCGCTTTCCCGAACCGCGCGCGCACAGGCACGCCCGTTCCGAACGGCGCATTCGGCACGCTCTCCATACGCCGTCGCTTCACCAACGCGACGGGGCAGACGCTCACACGTCTGCGCTTCCGCGCCGTCAACATGACGACGCTCGGCACGCCCGTCTCCATCTCGCCGCAAGCCGACATGAGACTCATCACGTCGGGCGACTTCGGCATCACGGTTGACAGCAACTCGTTCACCGTGAGAGGCACGATCCTTGAGCAGCCGCCCGCGCAACCGCTCGGCGGCGGCCTGAACTCGACCGTGACGGTCACGCTGCCGGGCGGCGGGCTTGCGCCGGGCGCGTCCATCGAGTTGCAGTTCCTCTTAGGCGTGCAACAGGAAGGCAACTTCCGCTTCCTCATCAACACGGAAGGGCTGACGAACCCGCCGACGCTCACCGATTCGGCGACACGCAAAAACTCGACGAGAGGGAAGTAACGGCCAACGCCGCCGCATTCTCGTCTCCCCAGACACCGACGGCGGGACGGCCACGCTTGATAATTAAGCGTGGCCGTCCCGCCGTCGGCATTTAATTGCGCGTCTGAACACGCAAGCGGCGTGTGCGCTTGAATCGGCGCGCGATTTTAGTGACACTGTGTGTATGCCTGTTAGTTCTATCGTCGTCAGCCGTCGCGGGGCGGATCGCGCACGCGCCGGTCATCTCTGGATTTATCGTAGCGACGTGCTCGACACGCGCGATGCGTCCGCCGCCTCTATCGTACACGTACGCGACGAGCGAGGGCGCGTCATTGGCACGGCGCTCTACAGCGACCGCTCGCAGATCGCCTTGCGCCTCCTGAGCTGGCGCGAAGAGACGTGTGGACGCGATTGGTGGCGCGCGCGCCTCTCTGAATCAATCGCGAGGCGCGCAGGACTCGAACGCGACGCAGACGCCTTTCGTCTCATCTATGCCGAAGGCGACGCGCTGCCCTCGCTCATCGTAGACCGCTACGCGGACACGCTCGTCCTCCAAACGCTCTCGCAAGGCACGGACGCGATCAAGGGGATGCTCGCCGAACTGTTAGTCGAACTTCTCAGCCCTCGCGCCATCATCGAACGCAACGACGTGCGCGTCCGTCAACTCGAAGGCTTGCCGCTTACGGCGGGCGTCGTCTACGGCGACGCGCCAGAAGAGATGGAGGTCTCGCAACACGGCACGCGTTTTCGCATCGCGCCGCTCGGCGGTCAGAAGACCGGCGCATTCCTCGACCAGCGCGAAAACCATCTCGCCGCGCGCCGCCTCGCACGCGGGCGCGCACTCGATTGCTTCACCTTCAACGGCGCGTTCGCCCTCCACATGGCGCACACCTGCGAGAGCGTACTCGGCCTCGACATCTCAGCCGACGCCGTCGCCGCCTCGCGCCGCAACGCGGAGTTGAACAACTTAACCAACGTAGAGTTTCGCGAGGCCAACGTCTTCGACGCCCTGCGCGAGATGCAGGACGCGGGCGAACGTTTCGACACCATCGTCCTCGACCCGCCCGCCTTCGCCAAGAACCGCGCCAGCGTACGCGCCGCCGCGCGCGGCTACAAAGAGATCAACCTGCGCGCCCTCAAACTCCTCAACCCGAACGGCACACTCATCACCTGCACCTGCTCCTACCACATGAACGAGACGCAATTCCAAGAAGTCATCGCCGAAGCCTCCGCAGACGCACGCCGCCGCTTGCAGATCGTCGAACGACGCATCCAATCAAGCGACCACCCCGTCCTCGTCGGCGTCCCCGAAACCCTCTACCTCAAATGCATCATCGCGCGGGCGGTTGATTGAAACTTTCGATGTCTCTCTTATAGCGGTTTGCACATGGGTGTAACCCGCGATTAAGAACTCCCTTTTGATTTCTTCTCATCCGTCAACAAATCCGCCCAATTGACCTAGTTACGCGCAAATGCAAGCCGCTATAATGCTGGAATTGATCGGCATGATGAGGAATCAACGAATGGCATCGAAACTCTCGATTAAATTAAAGATAATTCTGCTTTAGTCGGATGACCCGTCAACTTCAGATGGGTTATTAGGCCAGCACGGATTCTTCGCAAATATATGAATCATGGCTCTTTGAAAAATTTGCGCTCCGAAGTTCGGAGACCTTGATATTCATCTTCTTTTATATACACAAGCTCTTCACTACCTATCCCACGAAGTTCTACTTTCTTTAATATTAAACTCTTTAAAAATTTCTGCTCTTCACCTGATAAGTCGAAGCCTCTTCTTGAAACTGCAAAAGTAAGGTGACTTAACTTTTGCAATCTGGCGGCAATGTTTATGCAAGACCCTACATAGTCATTGCCATCACCAATAGAGATTACCTGACCTCTAGCTATTCCACATCTTAACTTGTGAGGGGGCTTACTAACATGTTTCCTTACCTCTGGCAAAAACTTCTGAGTATATAAAGCTGTGATACGGTGAAGACGCAAAATAATGTTCTTTATTCCATTTTGGTTTCCGCTATAATCTGTATCCCAAAGGAAAAGAATACCGTCTCCTAAGAATTTGGAAAAGAAGGGCAAGCTACCTACAACTCTCACTCTGTCTTCACTTTCTCCCTCCTTAAAGACTTCCGCCAGTGTAGTAAATAACCACTCTATAAAACGTTTTAGGAATTCCGGTATTACTAAATGAGAATCCACCTGATTACTAAATGATGTAAATCCCTCTAAGTCATAAAAAGCTGCTAAGGCTTGTATATACTTTCCATCTTTTGATACATCACCTAAACCTAATACTGATGAATTAAACGTTTTATAATCAGATTTCGTAACTGAATTTAGAGAAAAGCCTTTACCATATTTCGCTTCATCAGCGGGGACTCGCTTATATTGTAAGTTGATACTTGGCATACGTTACCTTTCCTAAAGTGAGTTTTATCAATTCACAGGGGAATTAACTGAGTTGTGAGGGTTTGCCTCCAGCGCGTTTGATATTTTGGACGTTAGCTTTGGGATGCGCCGTTGCGAACCATTTCGGCGAGGCGTTTGGCGTCGGGGAAGACTTCGAGGGCGCGCAGGAGTTGGGGGTCGTTGTCGAGGAGGGCGCGGATGGCGGCTTCGTTGCCGTAGGCGGCGGTAACGATCTCTTCGCGTATGCGCAATTTAACGTAGTCGAGTTCGGCGTCGATTTGCGCGTTCGTCAGACCTGATTCGGCGTCGCGTCGCGTGTAGGTGCGGAAGGCTTCGAGGACGCGGTCTGTGATGGGCAGATCGGTCGGGCTTGGGAACTTGCCGTAGAGAGTTTTCTCTATGCGGTAACTTTCGAGGCCGGGGATTTGGCCTGCGGCGAGTTGGCGCGTGAACTGGAAAGCGGCCTCGAAGATGCGACCGCGCACGGGACTCGACACGTCCAAAGGTTTGACTTCGATGTCGGGCGTGATGCCGCCGCCGCCGTAGAAGATGCGACCGGCTGCGGTCTTCACGGCAGGGCCGGTCGGCGGGTGCGGCGTAGGTGTTGGCGTCGGCTCAAGTGTGGTCGCGTGCGCGTTGGGCGTCGAAGAAAGCGTCGGCGTGTGCGGCGCGCTCGGCTGCGGTTCGTCGTCCGTGTCGTGGCGGACGTAGTAGTCGTAGAGCGAGCCGCTTGAGTAGTCGCGCTGGATCGACCGACCGTAGGGCGTGTAATACTTTTGCGTGGTGAGCGTCAGACCCGTGCCGTATTCGAGCGAGAAGACGCGCTGCACCAAGCCCTTGCCGAAGGTGGTTTCGCCGACGAGATAGCCGCGCCCGTAATCCTGTATCGCGCCCGCGACGATCTCCGAAGCAGAGGCGGAGTTGCGGTTGACTAAGACGACGAGCGGGAAGTCTTCTGGGTCGTAGGCAGTGTTCTCGAAAGTCTGCGGCGTGCCGTACTCGCCGCGCCCGCGCACGCTCACGATGGTCTGGCCGCGCGGCAAGAATTGGCTCGCCACGTTGATAGACTCTTTGAGTAGCCCGCCCGGATTGTTGCGCAAATCGAGCACGAGTTGGCGCAAGCCTTCGTCCTTGAGACGCTTGATGGCGTTTTCCAGTTCGTCGCTCGTCGTGTTGGTGAAGCCGCCCGTGAGCGCGACGTAGCCTGTGCTGGGGCGGATCATGTAGGCGGTGCGAATCGAAGGCTGCGAGACGGCGTCGCGGTAGATTGTGAAATAGAGCGGCGCGAGTTCGCCCGCGCGCTCGACCTTGAGATTGACAGGCTCGCCGCGTTCGCCGCGCACGGCCTTTGACACTTGTTCGCTCGTCCACTCGCGCGCGTCCTTGCCGTCAACTTCTACGATGCGGTCGCCGTAGCGCAAGCCCGCACGCGCGGCGGGCGTGTTCGCCACAGGCGACTGGACGTAGACGCCGTCGCGGTGGCGCAGGATGGTCACGCCGATGCCATAAAATTCCGAGTCGTGATCCTGTTTCAGTTTGTCGTAGTCGGCGCGCGTGAAGAATGTGGAATGCGGATCGAGCGTGGAGAGCATGCCTTGAATGGCTGCCTGGCTGGCCTTCTCGTAATCAATCTCGTCTGCGTACTCGGTCGAAATCAGCGAGAGCACTTCCTTGTAGTCGTGCTCGATGATCGCGTCTGCGTCGGCGCTCGTGCCCGTCACGATGCGCTGCTCGGCACGCCGCACCGCGACGCCGCCGATGACGGCTGCGACGACGACGACAAAAGCCGCGATGATGAGACCCAACCTCTTCTTCATAGTTTCCGTGTGCTCGCCCGCTTGCTCTAAATTAACCCTCCGAATTTTAACACAGCCGCACCGACGCTGCCGAAACCGCGCGCGGCACAAATGGCCTGTGATATAAAAGACAGTGACGGGTGACGGGTGACAAGTGACGAGTTAAAACTAAAAATCTGTTTTATTCTTGCTCGTCACTTGTCGCCCGTCACTTGTCACTGGAGTTTCGATGTCGCTGAATCTTTCACTCGTCATTCCGGCCTATAACGAAGCGGCGCGTCTGGGGAAAACTTTGCAGACGGCCTTCGAGTATCTGAACGCGCAAACGTCCGAGAGCGAACTTCTGGTCGTTGACGACGGCTCGACGGACGAGACGGTGCGCGTCGCCGAACAGAGCTTCGAAAAGTACGCAGGCCGGATCAGCAGCTATCTCATACGCTCGCCCGCAAATCGCGGCAAGGGTCACGCCGTGCGCGCCGGTCTGCTCGCAGCGCGTGCGCCCGTCGCGCTCTTTTCCGACGCAGACCTTTCGACGCCCCTGACGGAGACGCCGAAACTCGTCGCGCCGATTCGCGCGGGCGAGTACGATCTGGTCTTCGGCTCGCGTGCGCTCGACCGTTCGCTCATCGGCGTGCATCAGCCCTGGCGACGCGAGCAGAGCGGGCGCGTCTTCAATCTCGTGATGCGTCTGGCGACAGGCTTGCCCTTCTGGGACACGCAATGCGGCTTCAAAGCGTTTCGCATGGACGTGTGCCGCCCCATCGTAGAAGCAGGGCGAATTGATCGCTTCGGCTTCGACGTGGAACTGCTCTACGTCGCACACCTCGCGGGCTTGCGCCTGCACGAACGCGCTGTGCGTTGGAACGACGTGGCGGGCAGCAAGGTGAGTTTTATGAACGGCCTCGACGGCTTCCTCGAACTGCGCGAGCTACGACGCGAAGCGCGACGCGGCACTTACGACAGCGCCATCGAAGCCGCTCGCACGCTCGCCCAAAGCCCGCAGGGGCGCGCAGCCCTGTTCACCGAAGATGACGCGCCCGAAAGCGACGTTTCGCGCGAACTCGCCAGCGCCGCGCGTCGCATCTGAGCGCGACACGGCGCATCTAAGCGTGACGCAACGCCTGAGCATGACGCGACGCTAAGCAAAACGAACGCCCCGCGACCATCACAGTCGCGGGGCGTTCGTGCGTTGCGGAGGGCTTTCTGCCGCTTGCTATTTTTTGCGCGGAGGTCAGCCGCGCCCTAAGTCTCGATGACGCGCGTGGAGAGGCCGAGCCAGTTGCCGGTCGAGTCATTGCGGCCGACGATTAAGGCGTGTATGTCCACCTCGCCGACGCGGTGGACGCGCACGCCGGAAAGGTTCTCGTTGAGCACGCTCATGAGCGTCTGGTAGCGACGCGCCGTGGCGAGATCGGCCGCGCCTTTCCAATCGGCTTCGGACGCGGCGGCACGGAAGAAGTCTTCGACGCTCTCGGACGCGACCGCCGCCGTCGCACCTTGCGCGTTGCCTGCGACCGAGCGCAGGTGTTCGGGCGTCACTTCCGCGAGACCTTCCCATCGAACTGTCTCGAACGGGTGATCGGACTCGCTCATGAAAAGCAGACCGGAGGCGGCCTGCTCAAGTTCCGCGAGCACTTGTTCGTCTGTCTTCATCGGGCATCTCCTTAAAGAGCGCGCGTCGGAAGGCGTCGGTTGCAGAGGACCAAGAACTTGCCCGCCCGGCGCGAGGACGAGCGGGCAAGTTCTTGCCGTTGAACTGCGCGGCTAACTTAGTTGCGCAGCGTTTGGGTTTTCGTCGTGCGCTCCTTGAGCGAGGACAGCACGGCGGGGGCAGCGATGGACTGGTTGTCAACCTGCGCCTCGATCACGGCCTGGATGTTCGCCGGGACGTTCGAGAAGAAGTCGAGGCCGGTCAACTGTTCGATTTGATCCACGCTGACGCGGTACGTCCTCCAGTCTATGTTACGGATGCCCTGCGTGTTCGGCATGAGGACGGCGATAACGCGCGTCGAAGTCGTCACGCGCGCCACATCGTCCGTGCCCTGCGGCTGCACGAGGACGACCTTCCACGTCTGCGCCGGGACGGTGACTTTGCCGCCCGCGACCGTCTGTGTCACGCCGCCGTTCGATCCCGTTCCGCCTTGCCCTGCGCCGCCCATGATGATGTACAACTCGTTGCCCTGCGAGACAAGGGTGCGCAAATCCTGCTCCATGAAATTCCAAGGCCCCTGATTGTTGTCGGGCGCTTGCGGCATCATGTTGGTCATGAAGAAGGTGGCCGAGTTGTCAGCCACGGTGCTCGTGCGGTCGGCCGAAGGCGTGTGGTGGCCACGGTCGAAGCCTGAGCCGGAGTAGTCCGTGCTCTGCACCTGATACCAACCGGCGGGCAGACTCGGATCGGGGCGGAAGTCGTTCTGACGCGGCGCGCTGCCGAGCCACGTCGGGTCGAGATGCCAACTGACCCAGTTCGGCCGCCCGTTGTCGCGGTGGTAGGAGAGCGCATACTGCGGCTTCTCCATCAGGTAGTTCGTCGGCTGGTTCACGTCCGTCGTGGCGTTCGACGGGTTGCCCATGGTGAGGTGCTCGTTGGCGGACGCGGCCGGGGCGGGCGTCGGGGCTTCGACGTTGACGAAGAAGCTGAACGCGCCGTTTTGCATCACGCCGAGCCGGAACTCGACGGCGATGCTCTCGCCCGCGACGAGCGGTTGGCCGAGCGTGACGAAGCCTGCCGTGAGCGTCGAGTTGATGCCGCCGCCCACGGGTTGGGCGGGCGTCGTGTTGAGCGTCAGCCCGCGCAGGGGGACGGTCATGCCATCGGTGCGCGTGACAACGACATCATCCGAAGTGAGCGCGCGCAAATCGGCCGTGCCGCCCTGAGCGGGCGCGGTCGTCAGGCCGGTGATGCGGAAGCGCAAGCCCGTCAGGTTCTCCGTCGTCGTGTTGGTGAACTTGCGACGGATGAGCAGCGTGCCGAAGGCGGCGTTGGTCGGGTTCGCACCGTTCGCCGTGCGCACGCGGGCGCATGCGCTGTCGGGCGCACCGAAACCGGCGCACTGCGGATCAATGAGCGACGCTTTAATCGTCGCGTTGCGTTGCGTCGCGCTCGCGCGTGCTTCGGGGCCGGGAGCGCCGAGCACGGACTGCCGCGAGCTGTAGTTGCCCGCGTCCGTGGCGACGAAGTAAAAATCGGCTTCGCCGTCGCCCGTGTCCTGCGGCGAGCCGCTCGTCAGCTTACGGACGAAACTGTATTCGCCGTCGGTCGAGATGCCGCCCGCGGGCGACAGACCCGCGCCTTCGAGGTAGAGCGTGTTGGCGACGCCCGCGAAGCCGACGGCATCCTGCCGCGTGTCGGCGGTGAAAGTGATGGAACTCGTGAAGAGCGCGACGCCCGCGCCGTCGGGGATGTCCGTGCCTGCGGCGAGCGAGGCGTCGGGCGCGGCAGCCGCGCCGAGCGAGTAGCCCGTGCCAGCGATCAGGTAGTGGGCGCGCGGGGCGAGGGAAGTGCCCGCCGGAATCGTGTGGAGCGTCGTGCCGTTGTCGCGCAAGAGCACCCAGCCGGAGATGTCAACGTTCGTGGTCGTCTGGTTGTAGAGTTCGACGAACTCGTTGGTCGCGGCGGTGAGCGCGCCCGCGCCGTCCGGGTCTGTGCCGCGGAAGCGGAACTCGCTGATGACGACGCGCGGGGCGAGAGCGGTGGCCGTGAAGTCGGCCATCTGGCTCGCGCTGAGGTTGGCGAAGGTGCGGCTCTCAGGCGTGAACGTGAAGTTGGGCGAAGAGGGTGTGACAGTGTAACTGCCGCCCGCCGCGAGATTCGGGAACGAGTAGTTGCCCGCCGCGTCGGTCGTGGTGGTCTGCTCGGTCGCGCCGTCGAGCGTGATGATGATGCCGCCGAGGTTGCCGCTCGCGCCCTGCACGTGGCCGCTGATGGTGTAGGCGGCGGCGGTCGCCTGCGAGCCGGTGGCGGGCGCGGTCTGCAAATAATCGGCCGACGCGCCGGAGCCGTTGAACTCGAAAACGGCGAAATGATAGACCGTGTTCGGCGACAGATTCGTCACTGTGACGGAGTTCGTCGAGCCGGAAAAGACGACAAAATTGCCCGTGCCGATCTGCGCGCCCGCGCCGAACGAGGCGTTAGCCGCGTAACCGCTGCCGTCGGCGGGCGCGGCGTCAACCGCGCTGCCCGCGCGTGCGAGGACGAGGCGATTCGCGCCGTTGCCGTTTGTCCAACTGACGTTGAGCGAAGTGGTGTTGACGTTATTGAAGACGACGTTCGACGCCTGCACGGTCGGCTCGGAGACGGGCGTGACGGTGCGCAGCGAGTTGATGTAGGCCGTGTTGTTGGCGTTGTTGCCCGCGCCGAAGGTGAGGCCGGTCGCGGCACCCGTGGCACCCGTACCGTTAAAGTCGGCGAGGGTCTGTGTGCTGTTGTTGGCGAAGACAAATTGGTTCGTGCCCGATCCGCTCGAGGCACGCAGTTTCGGGGTGGGGGCGGCGTTGAACTGCACGCCCGCCGTGCCGCCCGCTAGCACGTGGATGCTGCCGGTGACGCCCGTGTCGCCGGAACCGGCGGCCTTGATCATGACCATATCCGTCCCGGCGATGTCGAACGTGCCCGTGCCGACCGCACTAAAGTAAGTCGTGTTTGCGAGGCCGACGTCGAGGTTGAAGTCGCCGCCGCCGACCGTCGTGTCCGCGGCGGTGTTGTTGTTACGCAGTACGATGAGTGTTCCGGCCGGGACGCTCGCCCACAGCGCGGCGTTCGAGAATTGATACTTGCCGCCACCGTCGTTGTCCATGCTCGACGAAAAATCCTTAAGAATCATCCCGCGCATGTCTAAGTTGTTTTGAATCACCAGCAACTCGACCACATCGCCCGTGCTTGGTGATACGCCCGTGTTGAAATATTTGTTGACGACCACGGTCTGTGCGGAGGCGCTTGCGGCCGCCAGCGTGACACACATAAACGCGAACAGAAAGAGGACAGTTTTTTTCATTATTCTCCTGATGGGTGAAAACACACGTGTATAAAGATGGGCGAGCCGCCGCCCGGACAAACCGCGCTGCTCCCGGTTGCTGCGGTGAGACGCGGACACTGGGTAAAGCGCGAAATTTCAGACTAACGGCTGCAAAATGCGATGGACTGTCGGTGAGTTTTTCGACCTCTGAATTGCAGCAAACTTGCTCTTCCGAACACTGATTGGGACAACTATAGCCGAACTTGCCTGCTTCGTTCAAACTACAAACGTTGTATTGTTAGGGGTTAAATTAGATTGATAAAAAGATTGCAACGTTGCCTTGACAAGCCGCCCCGCCTGTGAAGATTCGAGTTAATTTTGCGCCCGCCCCGTGCCGCCCGCTCCGACCTTCGACTTACGGGCATTTCCAGCGTTGTCGCGCCCGTTCGCCGTGCGCGTAAACAGGCGTGCGTCGAATATTTGGCGCTCTCCTGAGTTTCGTTTATATTGACGGCGCGCGGCCAGACGGGTCGTCGCCATCCGCCGTTTAGCCCGCGAGGTATCCTAATGACCAACTCCCGTCTCAACGTCAACATCGATCATGTTGCGACCGTCAGGCAGGCGCGGCGCGCGCCCGAACCGAGCCTCGTCGCCGCCGCGATGCTCTGCGAGGGGGCAGGAGCAGACGGCATCACCATCCACCTGCGCGCCGACCGCCGCCACATTCAAGACGCAGACCTGCACACGCTCCGCCAGTCGGTCACGACTTACCTCAACGTAGAGTTGAATGTCTCGGACGAGATGATCGGCATCGCGCTCGACGCGCGCCCCGACGCAGTTTCGCTCGTTCCCGAAACCGCAGAGGAGATCACGACCGAAGGCGGACTCGACGTGCGCGCAACGCTCGACGAGGTGCGCGGCGCGATCGACCGCCTGCGCGAAGGCGGAATCTTCGCCAGCATCTTCCTCGACCCGGACGCCGAACAGATCACCGCCGCGCACGATGCGGGCGCACAGCAGGTCGAACTCTGCACAGCGCTCTACGCGGAGGCGACGCTCGGCGCGCGCGGCTTTCACGGCGAAGGCGCTGCACGCGCCGCACACGAACTGCAACGCCTGCAAGAAGCTGCAACGCTCGCCGCGCAGTACGGCCTAAGAGTCGCCGCCGGACACGGACTTACCTATCGCAACGTCTCGGCTGTCGCGCGCATACACGAGATCACCGAATTCAACATCGGCCACAACATCATCTCGCGCGCCGTGCTCGTCGGCTTAGAGCGCGCCGTGCGCGAGATGCGCGAAGCAATCAACCTTTCTTAAACTTAAAACTCTAGCGCCGCGCCCGTCCGGCGCGAGAACAAGGGAGGACGAAACGAATGACACGCTCCCTACCTCTCGCCTTACTCGTGTTCACCATCTCACTCGCCAGCGCGCCCGTCGCTGCGTCCGTGCGACGATCCTTGCCGCGCGCTCCTTTGCAAAATCCGCAGGAGCAAACGGGCGGCTTAAAGAAGAAGAACCCGCCGCCCGGCGCGCGCGGCTTCGAGCAATTCGCCGGGCGCGACGCCGCCGACAAACTCATCAAGGGCGCAGCCACGCGCAGGCACACGCCTGAGTTTATGAAGAAAAAGACACCACAGGCCGGTGAGTCGGAAACTTATGCGCGCGACGCTGAAAAGCAACGCGCGGCGGGCAACTACGAGGCCGCCGTCGTCGCTTACAAGAAGGCCATCGAACTGCGCAAAAATTCTCTGGCGGATGACGGCAATTTGCAGTATGCCTTGGGCAAAGTTTATAGCGACATGGAGCGTTATGAGGACGCCGCCGGAGAGTTTCTCTACGCGTCAACTCGCCGTCCTTCAAATGAGATTGTGCTCTACGCGACCTACGAACTCGGCAACGCTTATCTGGATTTAGGAATGTATGCGGAGGCCATCGGCGCGTACAACAAGACGCTCGAAATTCTGGCCGGTGATTGGAAAAAATTCAGCCCGCGCTTGAGTGAAGAGTATCTTCCGTACCCGTATTACAGCATGGGATTGGCGCATGTCGGCTTGGGGCAAAAGGAGCAGGCTGTGGCCGCGTTCGAGAAAGCGGTCGCGCTTAAACCCGACTTCGCCGAAGCACATTTCAACTTGGGGCTCACGCTCTGGCAACTGGGAAAGGCGGACGAGGCGCGTGCGACAGAAACTAAGCTGAGAATTCTCAACGCCGAATTGGCAGACAAACTCTCCGCGTTGTTCAAATAAAAACGCCGGAGGGCGATCCTGTCAGAAAGCGGCTCCCGATCCGCTCCCCAACCGATGCCCTCCGGCGTTACCTTCGACCAACACCGCCGAAGCGGCAGGCCGAATCTCGTTAAAAAAACTTAACTCGCCAACAAGTCTTGCTGCACCTTCGGCGGCGTGAGGCCGAGATGCTTGTAAGCTGCGCGTGTGGCGACGCGACCGCGCGGCGTGCGATTGAGAAAACCGATCTGGATCAAATAAGGCTCTATGATCTCTTCGATTGACTCGCGCTCCTCGCTGATCGAAGCGGCAATCGTGCCGATGCCGACAGGGCCGCCGTCGAACTTTTCGATAATCGCCGTCAGAATCTTGCGATCAACTTCGTCCAGACCGAACTTGTCAACTTCCATCTCGTCGAGCGCACGCTTCGACAAGCCTTGCGTGATGCGCCCGTCGCCGAGGACTTGCGCGTAATCGCGCACACGGCGCAGCAGGCGGTTGGCGATGCGCGGTGTCCCGCGCGCACGACGCGCGATCTCTTTCGCGCCCGTCGCCTCTATCTCCACGTTCAGAATTTCCGCCGAACGATGCACGATGATCTCAAGGTCTTTCTGCGAATAAAAATCCAGGTGAAAGACGATGCCGAAGCGACCGCGTAAAGGCGCGGTAATCAATCCTGCGCGCGTCGTTGCACCGACGAGCGTGAACTTCGGCAAGTCTAATTTGATCGAGCGCGCCGCCGTTCCTTGCCCGATCATGATGTCGAGTTGGTAGTCCTCCATCGCCGGATACAAGACTTCCTCGATCTGCGGCTTGAGGCGATGAATCTCGTCTATGAAGAGGACTTCGCCTTCCTGCAAGTTGGTCAGGACTGCCGCGAGGTCGCCGCCGCGTTCGATGGCGGGCGCGCTGACGCACTTCAAAGGCGCGTTCATCTCCTGCGCGATGATCTGCGAGAGCGTGGTCTTGCCGAGTCCCGGCGGGCCGAAGAAGAGTACGTGGTCTAAGGCTTCGCGGCGCGCGGCGGCGGCGCGCAAAAAGATTTTCAGGTTGGTCGTGATCTTCGTCTGGCCGATGTACTCTTCGAGCGTGCGCGGTCGCAAACTCGGCTCGGCCTGCAAGTCTTCCGGCGTCGCCTCGCCCGAAATCTCGCGCACCTCTTCGACCGTCTCAAGCGTGGAATCCTGTGGCATCAACTCTCTCCCCTTGCCCATTTTCGCCATCTTTCAAACGAGACGGATTATACCGCTTTTGAATCATTGTTGCAAGCATGAAACAAAAATAAATGTCAAAAAAGCGAAAGCGGAAGCCGTAGACAAACGCCTCTGGCTTCCGCTTTCGCCTGTAAATTTGAACTATTCGCTTAACTCGTCGAACTTTCGCCCGCGATTTGGAGGCGCGCGACCGAGCGGTCGAACTGTGTCTGCGCGCGCGTCAGATCGTCTTCCGAGCCGGTGGCCGAGCCGAGAAGTTTTTCAGCTTGATCGCGCTCAAGGCGTGCGCGCGCGGCGTCAATTTCTTCGGGGCGTTCGGCGAGGTCTGCGAGCACTGCGACGCGGTCGTCGCTCACTTCGACGAAGCCGCCGGAGACGTGCAGGCGGCGCGTCGTCGTGCCCGTTGTGTAGGAGAGGACGCCGGTTTGCAGTTGCGAGATGAGCGGCGTGTGGCCGGGCAGGATGCCGAGTTCGCCGCCGAGTCCCGGCAGCGTCACCGCATCAACCGCTTCTGACAAGACGCCGCGCTCCGGCGTGATGATGTCGAGTTGTAATCTGTCTGCCATATGTTTGAGTGACGAGTGATGAGTGACAAGTGACGAGCAAGAATCAAGACAAGTTTTTAGCTATTGGCTGTTAGCTGTTAGCTTTTTGTTTTAACTTGTCACTCGTCACTTGTCACTTGTCACTGCTTTCTACGCTTCTGCGATCTGGCGCGCGCGTGCGCGAACGTCTTCGATTGTGCCTTGAAGGAAGAATGCCTGTTCGGGCAGGTCGTCGCACTTGCCGTCGATGATCTCGCGGAAGCCTCTGATGGTCTCTTCGAGTTTGACGTACTTGCCTTCGAGACCTGTGAACTGCGCGGCGACGAAGAAGGGCTGCGAGAAGAAGCGTTGCACTTTGCGCGCACGCGAGACGGCGAGCTTGTCTTCTTCCGAGAGTTCGTCGAGGCCGAGAATGGCGATGATGTCTTGCAGTTCCTTGTAACGCTGCAAAATCTTCTTCACGTCCTGCGCCGTCTGGTAGTGTTCCTCGCCGATGATGCGCGGGTCTAAGAGGCGCGAACTGGAGGCGAGCGGATCGACCGCCGGATAGATGCCGAGTTCGGCGATCTGGCGCGAGAGCGCTGTGACGGCGTCGAGGTGCGCGAAGGTCGTAGCGGGCGCGGGGTCTGTGTAGTCGTCCGCCGGAACGTAGACGGCCTGAATGGACGTGACCGCGCCGGTCTTCGTGGAAGTGATGCGCTCCTGCATCTCACCCATCTCGGTTGCGAGGTTCGGTTGATAACCGACCGCCGAAGGCATGCGTCCGAGAAGCGCCGAGACTTCCGAACCCGCTTGCGTGAAACGGAAGATGTTGTCGATGAAGAGCAGCACATCCAAGCCCTGATCGCGGAAGTATTCGGCGACGGTCAAGCCCGACAAAGCGACGCGCAGGCGCGCTCCCGGCGGCTCGGTCATCTGCCCGTAGACGAGCGCGACCTTCGACTCTTCGACCGCCTTGAGATCAACTTTCGACAGGTCGAAATCGCCCGTCTCTTCCATGTGTTGATAGAAGGCTTCGCCGAAGTTGATAACTTTGGATTCGACCATCTCGCGCAAGAGGTCGTTGCCCTCGCGCGTGCGTTCGCCGACGCCCGCGAAGACGGAGAAGCCGGAGTGCGCTTTGGCAACGTTGTTGATGAGTTCCATGATGAGCACGGTCTTGCCGACGCCCGCGCCGCCGAACAGTCCGATCTTGCCGCCGCGTAGGAAGGGCTGAATGAGGTCGATGACCTTGATGCCCGTCTCGAACATTTCGAGTTCGGTTGATTGCTCGTCGAGCGTGGGCGCGTGGCGATGAATCGGGTAGCGCGTCTCGGATTCGACCGCGCCGAGCGTGTCCACAGGTTCGCCGATGACGTTCATAATACGGCCAAGCGTCATGTTGCCGACGGGCACTGTGATGGGGCCGCCCGTGTCAATCGCGCGCATGCCGCGCACGACGCCTTCGGTCGGCTTCATCGAGACGGTACGCACGCGGCCTTCGCCGAGGTGCTGTTCGACTTCGCAGATGATGTCAATGGGGTTCGGCACGTCGAAGCCTTCAGACGTGACGCGCAGCGCCGTGTAGATCGGCGGCAAATGGTTCTCTTCAAATTCCACGTCGAGCACGGGGCCGATGATCTGCACCACCTTGCCTATATTATGGCCGTTTCCGGCGTTTCCATTAGGCGTAGACATAACTTTAGCGCAACTCCTCTGTGTGTCGGTGTTAAGGGCGAAAATTAGCGGATTACTTAAGTAGGTGAAGATAGCATAGACGCGCAAACTAAGGCAAAGCGCGATAAGTTGGGCGACTGATTTTGTGCGAGGCGTGAGGCGCGCTTATTCGCTTTCGTCGAAGCGAATCTTCATGCTGCGGAGCGTGCGTCGGTCTTCGTCTGTGAGTTCGAGCGTCGCGTCGTGTTCGGCGGCTGTAGCGGCGGCGGCGCTTTCGTCGTCGGTTCCGGTTTCGCGCAGGCCGATCTCCAACTTGAGAGTCAGTTCCATCTCGTACCCGGCGGCGCGCAGGCGCGAGATGGCGTCGGCCACTTCGGGCGAACGCTCGACCGCCGCGTTGATCGCCTCGCCGATCTCCTGCACCAACTCTTTTGCGTCGTCGTTGATCTCCAACTCGTCTCTCCCGCGCTCCGGCGCGTCATTTGGCTGTGTGATAGATGCCCGCGATGCTACGCTTGTCGCGCGCCTTTGGTCAACCGGAAGATAGGCAAAGGGCGCGGAGTTACAAGCTCCGCGCCCTTTAACTTTGTCGAATTGTCGTATCACCCGACTTATCAGGAGCGTGTCTTGAACTCGACCAGACCGTCAACCGAAGCATAGATGCGCAGGTACATCTGTGTTTCGGCGGGGATGAGCGTGCGCCAGTATGTGCCGCCGCGTTCGAGGTAGAGGTGCAGGCGCGCGGGGTTCGAGTTGTAACCGGCGGCCAGTAGCTCGGTCTGCGTGGCGACATTTTCGGCTAGCGCCTGCCTAACCTCTTCGTGCTTGAGTAGATCGTCCCAAGTCCCCTGCATGTAGAGCAGCATGGCTTCGAGGGCGTTCGAGTGGTCGCGCATGCCTGCGACGAAGTCTGGATTGAGTCCGACCGTCGGGTGCATCTGCCGGATCGCTTGATAGGTCTGCGGGATCATCTGCACCATGCCGCCCGCGCCCGCCGAACTGACGGAGAAGCGATAGGTGTCGCCAGCGTTGAGGGCGTAGAGCGTGAAGATTTCGTTGTAGAGCGAGGCGTGATCCTCTGTCTTGAAACGTTTGTGATCCGTGTGCTCGACGATGCAGAGCCGCTCGGCGGCGTCAACGATTTCGGGCGAGATCATTTTGCCTTGCTGCGCCAGACGCGCGGCGGCTTCATTCAACATCCTGTGGACGTAAGCCCTGCCGCCGCCGACGAGTTCGGGCGAACGGAGCGCGGGATGCGCCGCCGCGTAATAGGCGACTTCTTTGAGCGCGCCGCCGCGCTCTACCGGATATTGCACGACGAGTGGCTGAAACTCGCGCCCCGCCGCGTCGGTCACGCGAACGGCGGTGTTGACGTAGTTCGGGCGGACGGCGCGCAGCTTGAAAGTCTTACCCGACGACGCGGTTGCGACGGTCTCCGCGTCCTTGTCGAGAAAAGCGTCTTTTGAGAGTTTTAAGAGGTGTGTTTCAGACGTGGCCGCGTCCGCGACGGCGACCGTCACAAAGTCCGTCGTTTGCGGGGCTTCGCGTTCGAGCAGATGCTTCGCCGTCTCGATCCGCGCACGCATTTTGTTCAATTCAGCTTGCCCTCCGGCGTTGCGCTCGGCCACGCTCTTCGGGGCGATGAAAGATGACAGTCCGAGACTGCTCAGGAAGGAGAACTGAGGGAAGGCCGGGGCTAGAAACACAACTAGAGGGAGAACAGACACAAAGAGCATTCTTCTCATCGGGTACGGGTCTTTCTTTTGTTAGTTGATTGTTACTACCGAAGTGTTGGGGGCGGACGCTATTCAGACGCTTGCGGCGAAGGTTTGGTTGCCGGTAAAGAAGCGTTCAAAATGCCCGCCGCGATGATACAAAACCATGCATTGCGAGGGCGCGCGCCGTGTGCTAGCGTGCTCGTCGTACAGGCGACCCAGAAGCTGTCTTCAACTTGCGAAACTAAACTGATATGAGCACCAAAACTGACGCCGCCGATGCCGCCAGCACGCCGCTGAAAGAACGCCGCGCGCATTTCGAGACATCATCCGGCATCGAACTTGCGAACGACTTCAACCCGCAGAACACAGACGCGCCCGACTACGAACGCGACCTCGGCGCGCCCGGCTCTTTCCCCTACACACGCGGCGTGCGCCGCAACATGTATCGCGGTCGCTTCTGGACGATGCGCCAGTATGCGGGCTACGCCTCTGCCGAAGAATCCAACGCGCGCTACAAATATCTGCTCGCGCACGGCACGACCGGCCTCTCCGTCGCCTTCGATCTCCCCACGCAGATCGGGCTTGATTCGGACGACACGCTCGCGGCAGGCGAAGTCGGCAAAGTCGGCGTCGCCATTGATTCGCTCGAAGACATGGAGCGGCTCTTCGACGGCATCCCGTTAGATTCCGTCTCCACTTCGATGACGATTAACTCGACGGCTTCGACCCTTCTGTGTCTCTACATCGCCGTCGCGCGCAAGCAGGGCATCACGCCGGACAAACTTCAAGGCACGATCCAGAACGACATCTTGAAGGAGTACATCGCGCGCGGCACGTACATCTACCCGCCCGCGCCGTCGCTTCGTCTCGTCACGGACACCTTCGCTTACTGCGCGCGCGAAGTGCCGAACTGGAACACCATCTCGATCAGCGGCTATCACATACGCGAAGCCGGTTCGACCGCCGTGCAAGAAATCGCTTTCACGCTCGCAGACGCCATCGCCTATGTCGAAGCCGCCGTCGCCGCAGGCTTGCAGGTTGACGATTTCGCGCCGCGTCTCTCCTTCTTCTTCAACGCGCACAACAACCTGCTCGAAGAGATCGCCAAGTTTCGCGCCGCACGCCGCCTGTGGGCGCGCATCATGCGCGAACGTTTTCACGCGCGCGACCCGCGCTCGCTGATGCTGCGCTTCCACACGCAGACCGCAGGCTCTACGCTCACCGCGCAACAACCCGAAGTCAACGTCGTACGCACCACGATTCAGGCGCTCGCCGCAGTGCTCGGCGGCACGCAAAGTCTCCACACGAACGCGTCGGACGAAGCGCTCGCCTTGCCGACCGAACAGGCGGCGCGCGTCGCACTGCGCACGCAGCAGGTCATCGCGCACGAGTCGGGCGTGGCCGACACGGTTGACCCGCTCGCGGGTTCTTACGCCGTCGAACACCTGACGGACGAACTCTACGCCCGCGCCTCCGACTACATCAAAAAAATAGACGCGCTCGGCGGCATGCTGCGCGCTATCGAACTCGGCTACGTCCAGCGCGAAATTCAGGAGGCCGCCTACAACTACCAGCGCGCCGTCGAGACGAATGATGCGACGGTCGTAGGCGTCAATCGTTTTCAAATAGAAGAGACCGATGCGCCGCAGCTTTTGCGCGTCGAACCCGCCATCGAAGCGGCGCAGGTCGAACGCCTGCGCGCCTTGCGCGAGCGGCGCGACAGTGAGGCGGTCGAAGGCGCGCTCGTCGCTCTCGAATCGGCCGCGCGCACGGAGACGGAGAATCTGCTCCCGCACATACTCGCCGCCGTAGAGGTTTACTGTACGGTCGGCGAGATCAGTCATCGCCTGCGCCGCGTCTGGGGCGAGTACAGGGAAGCCGTGACGGTGTGACGTGCTTGTAAAAATGTAAAACTATTTTGCGTGCTGAATGTGAGCGCGTCGAACGGGCGGTCGGCGCGAAGTCGCAAAGGTAGAGAACCGGAGGGAGTGTTGATGAAGAAGCTAACAGGTGTGTTTGCGTCGGTGATCTTCTGCGCGGTGCTCGCGTGTTCCGCGCAAACCGCGTCGCCATCGACGGCAGCGCAGAGACGGCGCACCACGACGACGGCGGCTTCCGCCGCGCCTCGCGCTGATAGCGCCGACGCGCAACTGACGGGGCTGTACCGTATAGACCTCGCGCAGAGCGACAAGTTGTACTCGGTGGTTGCGGGCGCGACGAGCAACTTGCCGTTCGGCGAGCAGCAGAGATTCTTCATAGACCTCACGGTGCGACTCACGCCGCCCGACCTGTTAGCCATCGAACGGCGCGGCGCGCGCGTCACGCTCGCCTCTTCACGCGCGCCGCGCATCTCGTTTGCGGCGGACGGCCTGACGCACAGCGAAAAATCGGGCGACGGTCAGATCGTCAACACGCGCGCCGCTCTGCGGGCGAACAGCCTGAGCGTGAGCGTGAGTGGCCAGAGCGCAGAACGGTTCAGCGTCGTCTTCGAGCCGCTCGAAGGTGGCCGCCTGTTGCGCGTCACGCGTCGCCTCAGTAACGAGCAACTGAGCGAGCCGATCATCATCCGCAGCGTCTACGAGAAAATTTCCGGCGCGGCGCGTTGGGACATTTACGGCGAGCCGCCGCTGCGCACGACTCCAACGCCGACGCCCGACCGCACAACAATCGCCTCCGCTCCGCCCACAACGGGCGACGCCGCAAACGCTCCCAAAGGCGAGGGGACGGAAGCCGCCTTCTTCCTTCGCCGCGCGCTCGAAGAGTGGATCGCTGCGACGAACGCGCGCGACATCGAACGGCAGATGAGTTTTTACCCGCCAGTGCTGCGCGCCTTCTACCTGACGCGCAACGCACCGCGCGCCGCCGTGCGTGCGGAGAAGGAACGTGTCTTTCGCAACGCGCGCACCATAGACGTGCGCGCCGCCGCGCCCGAACTCATCTTTCAGGAAGCGGGGCGCGCGGCGGTCATGCGCTTTCGCAAGCGTTACGTCATAGAAGGCGGCGGGCAAAACCGCAGCGGCGAAGTCGTGCAGGAACTCCGCTGGCAACTCACGCATGACGGGTGGAAAATCTACAGCGAACGCGACGTGCGCGTCATACGTTGAACTTCTAATCGTGCGAGGACAAACCAAGTTGAGAAACTTCCCGACGCTGCCAACTCTCTTCATCATTGCCTTCCTGCTCGCCTGCTTCGCCGCCACTCCTCCGGCGTTCGCGCAAAGCAACACGGCGAAGGCCGTGACGCCCGCGCAAGGGTCGCCCGAACGCAAGGCCGTGCTCGACGCCGTGCGCACGCGTCTGAAATTAAAGAGCCAGTTCAAGGTCTATCACCTCAAGGTCAACGGCAACTGGGCTTACTTTCACGGCGGCGAAGTGGTGGACGCAGGCGACGGCGAGTTGCAGGAAACCGATCTGGACGTGAAAGCGCTCTTGCAACTCAAGACCGTCAGCGGCAAAACCGCTTGGGTCGTCGCAGAGATTTGGACGCTGCCGACGGACGATAAACTCTCCTACAAAACTTTCGTCGCGCGCGCACGCCTCCGACAGAAGGCTGCGAACGTGCCCGCCGACATTTTCCCTTCGGACATGTGAAGCCAGAGCGCCGCGTTAATATCTCTCACGGCGCGCTCCTATGTTAATCTCGCAAACGTATGTCGCATTTGCTCGAAGTTAAAAATTTGCAGACGCATTTCTTCACGCGCGCGGGGGTGGTGCGCTCGGTGGACGGTGTGAGTTTTCATCTGGATCGGGGGGAGTTGTTGGGGTTGGTGGGCGAGTCGGGGTGCGGGAAGAGTGTGACGGCGCTGTCGGTGATGCGGCTTGTGGCGTCGCCGGGAAAGATCGTGGGGGGCGAGATTTGGTTCGACGGGGAGGACTTGCGTGCGGCGTCGGAGCGGCGTCTGCGTGAGATTCGCGGCGACGACATTGCGATGATCTTTCAAGACCCGATGACTTCGCTCAATCCGGTCTATACGGTGGGCGAGCAGATCGCGGAGGCCTTGAGGCTGCATCGTAAACTCTCGCGCCGCGATGCGCGTGTGGCGGCGATTCAGGCGATGCGCGAGGTGGCGATCCCCGATCCGGCCAGACGCGCGAACGATTACCCGCACCAGTTGTCGGGCGGGATGCGGCAGCGCGTGATGATCGCGATGGCGCTGGCGTGCGACCCGAAACTTTTGATCGCGGACGAGCCGACGACCGCGCTCGACGTGACCATTCAAGCGCAGATACTCGAACTGTTGGACGGTCTCAGAAAGTCGCGCGAGCTGGCTGTGCTTTTGATCACGCACGATCTGGGTGTCGTCGCAGAGGTGGCGGATCGCGTTGCAGTGATGTACACGGGGCGGATCGTGGAGGAGTCGCCGGTCGAGGAGTTGTTCGCGCGCCCGAAGATGCCTTACACGGAGGGGCTGTTGAAGTCCGTGCCGAAGTTGACTGTGAGCGAGGCGGGGAAGGTCGAACGTTTGCAGACTATCGAAGGGACTGTGCCGAAGCCTACGGACTTGCCGCCGGGCTGCCACTTCGCGCCGCGCTGCACCTATCGCGAGCCGCGCTGCACCGTCGGGCGGATTCCGCTCTATGAACTCGCGGGCGGCGTGCGCGTGCGTTGCGTGCTCTACGACATGGCGGCGGCGGTCGCAGCGGATAATGAAGCAGCGGAGAACGCGGCAAGTTAGTTAAAGTTTGACGATGGATAAGAACTCACCGCAGAGACGCAGAGAACGCAGAGGGGGCGCTGTAGAGAGTGTTGAATTACTCTCTGCGTGAACTCTGCGTTCTCTGCGTCTCTGCGGTGAAGGTTTTGTTTCTAATTTATGAGCACCAACGAACGGATGCAGTCTGTTCCCGAAGCGGAAGCGACGGCGGCGCACGCGGGGCGGGCGCGGGACGAGAGCGCGGAAGAACTCGTGCGCGTGCGTGCCCTTGTAAAGCACTTTCCCGTCGCGGGGAGCGACGACGTGGTGCGTGCGGTTGACGGCGTGACGTTCGAGATTTTCAAGGGCGAGACGCTGGGGCTGGTGGGCGAGTCTGGCTGCGGGAAGTCAACTGTGGGGCGTTGCCTGTTGCGTCTCATCGAGCCGACGAAAGGTGAAATATCTTTTGAAGGCAAGGACGTGCTCGCGCTATCGGGCAAGGCGCTCCGCAGCGTGCGCGCCGAGATGCAGATCATCTTTCAAGACCCGTATGCGAGCCTCAACCCGCGCCTGCGTGTGCGCGACATCGTCGCCGAGCCGCTCGTCATACACGGCGAAGGGACGCGCGAGCAGCGGCGCGAACGCGTCGCCGAACTGCTCGGCAAGGTCGGTCTCGATCCCGATTACATGAACCGCTACCCGCACGAGTTTTCGGGCGGGCAGCGGCAGCGTCTCGGCATCGCGCGTGCGCTCGCGCTCAACCCGAAGTTGATCGTGGCGGACGAGCCTGTGTCGGCGCTCGACGTTTCGGTTCAGGCGCAGGTCATCAATCTCTTGGAAGATTTGCAGGCGGAGTTTGATCTGACATATCTCTTCATCTCGCACGGCCTCGCCGTCGTCGAACACATCTCGAACCGCGTGGCGGTGATGTATCTGGGGCGCATCGTCGAGGTGGCGTCGGCGGTCGAACTTTATGCGAACCCGCTGCACCCGTACACGCGCGCGCTGCTCTCGGCTATCCCCGTTCCAGACCCGACGCGCAAACGCGAACGCATTGTGCTCACGGGCGACGTGCCGACGCCCATTAACCCGCCTTCCGGTTGTCGCTTCCACACGCGCTGCCCCGAAGCCATCCCCGAATGCTCGCAGATCGATCCGGACTTGCGCGAAGTCGCACCCGGCCACACCGTCGCCTGCATACGCGTCCCCGGTTGGACGGACGCGCCGACTTCTGCTTGAGTGCGATGCGAGCGCCCGACGTGTGCGCCGCGTGTGGCAGCGACCGAATTTGTAGTTTCAACTTCTCTCGAAAATTCTTCGTATCACGTTTTAGAGATGGCTAGCACCGACGACGACCGGAATCAACTTGTGAGCCTGCTGCGCGGTGCATACTCCGGCGAGTTGGCAGCGGCTTATGCTTATCGCGGGCATTGGAAATCCGTAGAGCGTCAGGCGGAGCGCGAGCGCATACGGCAGATCGAGGATGAAGAGTGGGTGCATCGCGAGCGTGTGGGCGCGATGCTCTGCGCTCTGTCGTCTGCGCCCACGCGGACGAGAGAGGCGCGCATGTGGTTCATCGGTCGCGCGCTCGGCTTCGGCTGTCACCTGATCGGTTGGTTTTTGCCCATGTACTTCGCCGGAAGGCTCGAAAGCATGAACGTGCGCGAGTACGAAACCGCAGCCTTCCACGCGCGCCGTCTCGGACTCGCCGAGTTCGCCACAGACCTCGAACACATGGCTACGGTCGAAGGCGAGCACGAAATATTCTTCCGCCAGATGGTGTCGAGCCACCCGTTGCTGCCGCTCATGGGTCGCGTGTTCGGCTGGCGTTAGTTTGGCGGCGGGCGTTCCCCGAAGTGCCGTAAGGTGTGCCGCGCCTGAAACCTCCGGCGGGTCTGCGACGTAACAACTGGCGCTCTACACACGTTTGGCTTCAAACAGCCTGAGTCGGCTGCGACCGTTACCTAACCCTCGGATAGGCGGAGCAAACCATGAGTGAAACTAACAGCCCGTTGAATTACTCACCCTCGTCTGCCAACAGGCCGGACGACGCCGCGACGATGTCCACGCCGCAAACTCTGACGAACATCTTCTTCGAGCCAAGTCGCACCTTCGACGCGTTACGCGCGCGACCGCGTTTCCTCGTCGCGGCTCTCCTCACGGCGCTGATGGTCGTCGCCTTCACGCTCGTGATGTTTCAGCGTGTTAATTACGAAGCGATGGTGCGCGAGGCCATCGAGAATAACCCGCGCACCGCCGACATGCCCGCCGAACAGAAAGAGCGGATGATCGAGATACAGACGAAACCTTACGTCAAGGCCATCGGCGTCCTTGCGCCCGTGCTGGTCGTGTTCGTAATAACGGCGGCGGGGGCAGGCTTGTACCTGCTCGGCTCGATGTTGATGGGCAAAAGCATGAATTACTGGCAGGCGCTCTCGGTGTGGGCTTATTCAAGTTTTCCGCCGACGGTGCTGCTTATGCTGGCGAACATCGTTATGCTGCTTGTCCGCCCGCCCGACCCTGCGGAGGCGGCGAAATCCCGCAGCGGCCTGATTCACGCCAACCCGAGCATCCTCGTCAACGGCACGGAGCATCCGGTGCTCGCGACGGTGCTCGGCTCTTTCGACCTCTTCCTCTTCTTCGGCCTGTTTCTGGCCGCCGTCGGGCTGCATAGAGTCGCGCGCCTCTCGAAGGGGGCGGCGTGGGCTATCGTCATAGCCATCTGGCTGTTGGGGGTGATCCTTAAACTTGCCTTCGCGGCTTTCTCCGGCAGCCCCGTCGCATAAGAGTATTTGAATGTGCAACGGTCAGCCGTGAATAGAAAGAACTTTCGATCTATTCACGGCTGACCGTTGCACGTCTTTACTCATATCGTAGTGATTCGATGGGGTCGAGGCGTGCGGCCTTCCAAGCAGGCCAGAGGCCGAAGATGAGGCCGATGCCGACGCTGGCGACGAAGCCCGCGACGGGAGCCCATAGCGGAACGTAAGATGGCACGAAGAGACTGATGAGGAACGTCGTCGCCCAGCCGAGCAGCAAGCCCACCAACCCGCCGAAGCCCGTCAAAGTCATCGCCTCGATCAGGAATTGCCAGAGGATGTCCGCGCGCCGCGCGCCGATGGCTTTGCGCACGCCGATCTCGCGCGTGCGCTCAGTCACACTGACGAGCATGATGTTCATTACGCCGATGCCGCCCACCATCAACCCGACCGAAGAGATGACGACCATCGCGATCGCCACGCCCGCCGTGATCGAACGGAAATTCGAGATGGCCGACTCGGCGGTCGTCACGCCGAAGTTGTTCTTCTCGCCGAAGGGCGTCTGGCGGCGTATGCGCATCATGTCCACCACCTGATCCTGCGCTTCCTCCATGCGCCCCTGCTTCGCCACGACCAGGATCGCCACGTCGTCTGCGTTCGGTTTGAGTTTGCGCGCGACGTTGTAGGGCATGTAGATGACGTTGTTATCGTCGTTGTTGCCGCTGCCGCCGCCGCCGAGTTGATCGCGTTTCTCGAAGATGCCTATGACGCGAAACTTGTTGCCGCCGATATCTATTTCCTGTTCGAGTGGCGAGCCGAACGGGAAGAAGTTTTCCGCCACGCTCGCGCCGATCACGCACACCTGCTGGTTCTGGTCGTTCTCAAACTCCGAGAAGAAACGCCCTTCCGACACGTTCTCTATTCCTGCGCGCTCGTAGTCCGGCAAAGTGCCTTGCAGGCGCACGGCGGAAGATGTCTTGCCGTTTGCGCCGACCAGAATCTTGCTCCCGAAGAAGTTGTTGGTGATGTCCAGGAAGGGCACGGCGAGTTCGACAGACGGGAGCGCGCGCAAGGCGATCGCGTCGTCGTAGGTCAACTCCTTGCGCATACGCTCCTCGCGCGAGCGCCGACCGATCTGTATGCCCTGCTCGAACTTCGTCAGGATGATCGAGCGCGTGCCGAACGACTCGATCTCTTTGGTGACGGCCAGATCAATGCCGCTGATGATCGACGCAATAGCCATCACCGTCCACACGCCGATCACGACGCCCACCACGGTCAACGCCGAGCGCAACTTATTCGTGCGCAGCGTCGCCAGCGCCATCTTCAGGTTTTCGTAAATGTCACTACGCAGTAGTTTCATAATTAAGAACAGTCCGTTGTCCGTTGTCCGTTGTCAGTTGTTTTCCTCTCGCCCAAGTTGAAACTTTTATCTTAGCCCGTCGCTTACGGCACACAAACAACTGACAACTGACCACGGACAACGGACATTTTTAGTCTGACCGCAACGCTTCAATCGGGTCGAGGCGCGCGGCCTTCCAGGCGGGGATGATTCCGGCCATGACGCCGATGCCGCCCGACACCGTGACGGCGACGATGACGGCGATGATTGAAAGATACGTCGGGAAAAAGACTGCGGTTAAGACGCGCCCGACGATCCACGCGAGCAAGACGCCGGTTGCGCCGCCCAAGGCCGATAGCGTCATGGCTTCGACGAGAAATTGTTTGAGTACGTCGCCGCGCCGCGCGCCGAGCGCCTTGCGTATGCCGATCTCTTTGGTGCGCTCCGTCACCGAGACGAGCATGATGTTCATGATCACAATGCCGCCGACGACAAGCGCGATAGCGGGCACGGCGATGGCGACGATGAAGATCGAGCCGAAGATGCGGTCGCGCAAACCCGTGATGGCGTCGGGCGTGACGATGCCGAAATTGTCTTTTTCGTTCGCAGGCACGCGTCGGCGCGCGCGCATGATCTGTCGCGCTTCTTCGACGGCGTCGTTGAACAGTTCGTCGGACTTGGCTGTGGCGATGAAATAGAGCGAGCGGTTGTTGCGGAATCCGCCGAACTGGTTGCCGTAGGTCTTCAAGGGGATGTGTATGTAGTTGTCCTGCGGGATGCCCAGCACGCTGCCTTTGGCGACGGCGACGCCGACGACGCGGAAAGGCAAACCGCCTATGGAAATCTCCTCGTTGATCGCGCTGGTCGTGGGAAATAGCTTGGAGGCAACGTCCGCGCCGAGGAAGGCGACGCGCGAGGCGTTCTGGTTTTCCGCCTCGATGTAGAAGCGCCCGTCGGCGATCTCTATGGCGTTGATCTCCGCGACGTTGGCTGTCATGCCGTCAATCGGCACTTCTTCGAGAATCTCCGCGCCGCGTTTGACCAGAGCGCGTGTGGGACGCGCGCCCGCGCCGAGTTTGTCTATGAGCACGGCGCGCGACTTCAAAAACTCGAAGTCGTCCATCGTCAAATCCTTGTTGCGGCGAGTGGCGGCGGCGATGGTGTCCGTGTCTTTGAAGTCCTCGAAGATGTTGAAGCGTTGAATGGTGAACGACTTCGCGCCGATGCCCGCGATCTTCTCGTCAACGTAGCGATTGAAACCCTGTATGAGCGAGACGACGACGACGACCGCCGTGACGCCGATGATCATGCCGAGCAGCGTCAAGGCCGAGCGCAGCTTGTGCGCCCAGACGGCGGCGAGCGCGAGTTTTAAGGTTTCGATTAATTTCACGGCTGCACTAGTACGGGGGAAAACTCGTTTTAGTTGCACGGACAGAGACGCCCGCTAGCCAGTCTGACCGCCGTTCGTTATTCGTGTGTGGTTGATTATGAAGCGTGAGGCATTGAGGGTCAAACGGAAAGAAAGGGAAAAGGGGAAGGGGTAAAGGTAAAAGGGAAGACAAGACCGTATCTTGCCTTTCTCCCTTTTACCTTTACCCCTTCCCCTTTTCCCAACTGCTATCTGATCTTCTCGTCTTTTTCGATGTTGCCGTCGCGTATGGAGATGACGCGATGTGCGCGGGCGGCGATGTCGGGTTCGTGCGTGACGACGATGATCGTGTTGCCTTCGGCGTGGAGTTTCTCGAAGAGGTTCATGATCTCTTCGCTCGTGTGCGAATCGAGCGCGCCCGTCGGTTCATCCGCCAGCAGAAGCGACGGGCGGTTGACGAGTGCGCGTGCGATGGCGACGCGTTGACGTTGGCCGCCTGAAAGTTCGTTCGGGCGGTGCGTCATGCGGTCGCCGAGTTCGACGGCGCGCAGAGATGCTTGCGCCTGCTCGTGACGCTCGGCGGAACTTATACCGGCATAGATGAGCGGGAGTTCGACGTTGTGCAGGGCGGTGGCGCGCGCGAGCAGATTGAAGGTCTGGAAGACGAAGCCGATCTCTTTGTTGCGTATGCGCGCGAGTTCGTCGTCGTCCATGTCGGAGACGAGCTTCGAGTTGATCCAGTAGCGGCCTTGCGAGGGCGTGTCGAGGCAGCCGATGAGGTTCATCAGCGTTGACTTGCCCGAACCCGATGGCCCGATGATGGCGACGTACTCGCCGCGTTGCACGTCGAAGGAGACGCCGCGCAGTGCGTGCAACTCTTCGGAACCCATCTGATAAGTTTTCCAGATGTCGCGCATCGAGATAAGCGCGGCGGGCACGGCGTCGTGCGCGAGCAGGTCGCCGTGTTCGAGACGTTGTTCAAGTGGCGGCGCGGTGGACGCCAAAGTCGCGTTGCTCATAACTTACTTACTCTCGCCTGCTTTGCCATCGCCCTCGCCGGGCTTGCGCGTCTGTTTCTTGACGGTCGCGTTCTCTTTCAGAGTGCGCAGCACGCGGCTCGGCCCTGTGATTACTTCCAAGCCCTCTTTGAGTCCGCTCACGATCTCGATGTCCGACTCGCCCGTGATGCCCGTCTGGACTTCGAGGAACTTCACCTTATTGCCTTCGAGCACGTAGACGCCCTTGATCTCTTTCGGCTTCTCGCCCTGCGCGACGGGCGCGGGCGACGCACCACCTGCGGCGGGCGCGGGCGTGGGCGGCGCTTTCTCTATGACGGCCTGCAAAGGCACTGCGAGCACGTTCTGTTTCGTCTTGGTAGTGATGTTGGCGGTGGCGGTCATGCCGGGGCGCAAGGCGTTTCGCACGTCGTCGGGCATGTTCTTGAGTTCGACGATGACTTTGAACTCTTTCGCCTCCTGCACGTTCACGCGATTCTGTAGGCCGCCACCCGTCGCGTCGGACTTGCCTACGGCGAGCGGGTTCTTCTGCGTGACGACGCCTTCGACCTCTTTTTCGCCGAGCGCGTCAATCTTGACTTTCGCTTGCTGGCCGACCTCTACGTTCCCGATCTCCGTCTCGTCAACGTTTACTTCGACATTGATCGTGGACATGTCGGCGATGGTCATAAGAGCCGTAGAGGTAAGATTGGCGAGCGCGAACTGGCCTTGCCGCGCGGGGATGTCGGCGATGACGCCGGTTAAAGGCGACAGTTGCGTGGCCTTCGAGCGTTGGCTCGACTGGCCGCGAAGGATGGCTTGCTGCTGGTTGACGCGCGCCTCGCTCGAAGCGACGCCCGTGCGCGCGCGCTGCACGCCGATCTGCGCGTCGCGCACGGAAACCTTCTGCTGGTTGACGCGCGCTTTGGATTCTTCGACCGCGATCTTTTGCTGTTGCAGTTGAGCCTGCGCCGTGCGCAGAGCGACTTGCGCCTGTTCCAGACGGTCGCGCGCCGCGTCGTAGTCGGCGCGTGATGAGACGCCCGCTTCGACGAGGTCGGTCTGGCGTTTGAGTTCGCGCTGTGCGGTGTTGAGATCAACTTGCGCGCGGTCAACGCTCGTCTGCGAGGTGACGACGGCCTGCCGCGCCTGCGACAAACTGGCCTCAGCCACATTCAACGCCTGCTGCGCCTGCGAGACGTTGTTCTCGGCGGCTGTGACGGCGGAGCGCGCGCTCTGCACGTCGCTGATTGCAACCTGCACGCCTGCGGTCTGCGCCTCTTGCGAAGACTGCAACTGCGTCGGGTCGAGGCGCACGAGCGGCTGGCCTTTCGTGACGGCGTCGCCCGGATTGACGAAAATCTCTTCGATGCGACCGTTGACCTCGCTCGTCAGATTGATAAATCTGATCGGGCGCACTTCGCCCGAAGCCGTCACGGTCGAGCGCAGTTCGGGGCGCACCTGCACTTTCACAACCGTCACTTCGGGTTCATCTTTGCGTCCGGCGGCGATGCTGATGATCACGACGATGGCGATGACCGCCACCGCCGCAACCGCGATGATAATTTTCTTCTTGCGGCTGAGAGCCATACTTCTTAAATTTCCTTTAACTTGGGGATCAGGCGGCCGTCGGGGTAAAAAACCTTTCGGGCGAGCGAAACCGCGTACTCTAATGTATAACGCTCGCGACGACAAACCTTTTACGTCCGAGAGACGAAAACAGTTTCAAAATCTTGGATTTAGTAACACAGGTCAGAACCGCCTGCGATGGCGGGCGGGTGTTATTGAGTAAAGAACCCGCCCGCTATCGCAAGCGGTTCTGACATTGACTCGTGAGTCGTGAACAGAGAAAAGCCGTTTTCCCTCAGTTTACAATTCGGGATTCACGATTTACGGCCTTTAACGATTTACTAGCTTTTCCGTTTCGCGCTACAATCACCTTTGTGTATTAGCAGCAACGGCGGGGCGGCGGACGATGATCACCTGCGAGCGATGCCAGACGGAAAATGTTGATGGCGCGCAATACTGCGACGAGTGCGGGCTGCCGCTCGCGGGCGCAGGAGGCGCGGCGGGACGCGCTGCCGCTGGCGGCGGCGGCCGTGCGGTCGAAGCGCGCACGCCCATCCTGCAAATGCTCAGCAAACCCTTGACGGTCGCGGGCGGCGACGCCGAAACCTCTCCGGCGTCGGAAGTCGTCTCGCCCGACGCGCCGACCAAACACGACGGAGGCAAAGACGGCGACCCGTCGCCCGTCATCGTCTCCGAAGCCGCCTCCGCCTTGAGAACTTCCGCCGCCGTGCGCGCGAAACCTGTAACACCTGCGACGGCTGCTGCGCGCAACGCGGGCGCGTCGCACGTGGCGCACGCGTCGCTCGTCATCAATCGCGGGCGTTCGGCGGGCAAAGAATTTCCCGTCCACGAAGACGAAGCCTACATCGGGCGCTGGGACGCAGACAGCGGCATCTTCCCCGACGTAGACCTCGACTCGGACGACCCCGAAGCGAAAGTCTCGCGCCGCCACGCGCGCATCACGCGACGCGGCGAGCAGTATTACATCGAAGATTTGGGTTCGACCAACGGCACTTTTATCAATCGCGGCAGACGCCTGCTCCCCGGCGACCGCCAACCCTTGAACGATGGCGACGAGATCATCATCGGCAAGACGTTTTTACGTTTTCATGTGACGAAATAAAGATTGTCCGTTGTCAGTAGTCAGTTGTCCGTTGCATGTGGTTATCACGCAACCTGCTAAAGATTCTGATTGAACAACGGACAACTGACTACTGACGAGTTACTCTGTGATGTCCTCCTGTCCAAAATGTGGGGCGGAAGTTACGCCGACGGATCGTTTTTGCGGCGACTGCGGGACGCCTTTGCCGCAAGGGACTACCACTGCGTCTGCCGCTGGGGCGAACAATGCCGAGTCGGCGTTGGCCTTCGCGCCCGGCCTCGAAGCCGCGCCAGCCGCAGTTGAACAAAAACCGGAGGCCGAACGAGAGAAGGCTTCGTCCGCGCCGCTCGAAGATGAGCGTGCGGGTGAAGGTGTGGAAGAATCCGCGTTGCCGGTTTCGCAGGCGGAGGAATCAGTCGAAGCGCCAGCCGTCGAAGCGACGGGCGAGAGTGTAGAAGATGATGGCAACGACGGCGTGCGACCAGTTGAATCTGACGTGCAACCGGCAGAGGCTTCGGCGGAGTTGAAAGAGGTCGCGGAGTCGGGCGGTGGCGGCGCGTCGGAGTCTGCGGCGGAAGCCGCGAGCGAGGAAGAAGCGGCGGGCGCGTCGGGAAGTGTGCAGGCGGAGAGCAAGCATGTTACGGGCGGCGAGCGCGGCGCTGACACGGGCGACGGCAATCGTACGAACGCGGTGGCGGGCACGTCGCGTCGTGGCTCTACGGGTCGTCTGCGCCAGCAGGCCAAGCAACTCGAACCCGACACGATCCTCTATTCGCGTTACCAGATCGTGCGGCGCATCGGCGGCGGCGGCATGGGCGCGGTCTATCTCGCGCGCGACCGCAACCTCGGCGACCAGCCGCGTGCCGTCAAGGAGATGATCCAGTCGAACATTGACGAGTCGCAGCACGAGAAGGCCGTCAACGATTTCAAACGCGAGTCAATGCTCCTCGCCTCGCTCGAACACCCTTCGATCCCGACCATCTACGACTACTTCTACGACGACGCGGCGGGGCGCTTCTACCTCGTGATGAAGTACATCTCCGGCGGCGACTTCCTCGCGCGCCTACGCAACGCCCCCGGCGGTCGCATTGACGAGAAGACCGTCACAGACTGGGGCTGTCAGGTCGCGGACGTGCTCGAATATTTGCACCGACGCAACCCGCCGATCATCTATCGCGATCTCAAACCCGCGAACCTGATGATTGACGGAAACAGCGGCCGCGTCATGCTCATAGACTTCGGCATCGCGCGCTGGGTCTCCGTGCAGGAGAAGGGCGTCACGGCGGTCGGCACGATGGGCTACGCGCCGCCCGAACTCTTCAGCGGCAAGGTCGAGCCGCGCTCCGACATCTACTCTCTGGGCGCGACGATGTTTCATCTCCTGACCGGCTCAGACCCGCAGGACAACCCGCTCCTCATCTTCGACTTCAACAAGAACCCGCGCCCGCGCCAACTCGCGCCCTCGCTCTCTAACGAGATGGAAGCGATTTTGATGCGCGCCGTCGGCTACAAGCCCGAAGATCGTTTTCGTTCGGCGGCGGAGATGCGCGACACGCTCTCGGCGCATCTCGAAAAACTGCGCGCCGGAGCGGTCACTTACGGCACGGCGCACGGCGATCGCGGCGGCATGAAGACGATGCAGGTCGAGATGGTCTACTGCGGCTTCTGCGGCGGGCGCATCGCCTACGACGACGTTTACTGCGCGCACTGTGGCCAACGCCAGCCTTTGGCCGTTGCGAGCGCGGCCTTGCGTACGGCGCGCGCGACGGCGAAGCTCGTCGTGATGGGAACAACCGAGCTTGATTCGTCGTTTCAGTTGCACAAGGAGTCGAGCCACATCGGCAGGAGCGACCCGCACTCGCAAATTTTCCCGGAGGTTGATTTGTCGAAGTTCGATCCGCAGACCAAAATCTCGCGCCGCCACGCGCGCATCTTCCGCAAAGGCGACGTGTATCTGGTCGAAGACCTCGGCTCCGTCAACGGCACGGTCTTAAACGATAGCTTGCGGCTCGCGCCGCACCAACCGCGCGCGCTTGAGAGCGGCGACAAACTGCGCCTCGGCGAAACCACGTTACACTTTTTGATCGGATAGTCAGTCGTCCTTCGTCAGTTGCCCGTTGCATGTGGCTATCACATGAGTTGCTAAAGACGGAGTTGAACAATTGACGACAGACAAAGAACAACGGACAGCTGACGACGGGCAACGGACGTTTTACGATGACACAGGCGGAAGCAAGTTTGGGGGAGCGCAAAGGGCGTCTGCGAGAACGCGGGAGCGTGGTCGTGGAGGCGCGGCGGCGAAGCCGTGTGCGCGCGCCTTTCTCGCTCAGGTGCGGTGCGCTGCTCGTTGATTATACTTTGGCCGTCGCCATCATCGCGTTCGCGACGCTGCTTGCGCGCACGTTCGGCGGCAGCGCACGCATGACGGGCGAGGCGACGCTCGGCTTCGGTTATATCGTGAGTCTCGGCGTGATCGTGTTGAACTTTCTGGTGCTGCCCGTCTTTACGGGTGCAACCGTCGGCAAGTGGGCGACGGGCTTACGCATCGAGCGACAGAGCGGCGAGCGGCTCGGCTTCGGTCGCGCCACCTTGCGACACACCGTCGGCTATCTGGTTTCTCTCCTCACACTCGGCCTCGGCTTTCTCCTCGCCGCTTTCGATTCGGAAGGTCGCGCGCTGCACGACCGCATCGCCGGAACAGTCGTCGTGCGCGAACGCGGCGGCGCTGTAACACGTCCGCCGCGCGTCTAGTTGAACTTCACCGGCCACAAGTTTGAGAGGAGACGGATGACGAAGACTTGCCCCAGTTGCGACATTCTCGCCCCGCCCGACGCGCGCTATTGCCGCCACTGCGGCACGCCCCTCAAGCGCATCGGCGAGACGAGCGCGGACGACAATATCTCGCCCATCGCCGCAACCGTCCCGCTCTCCACGCAGAACACGACTGACGAAATCATCGCTCCCGCGCAGCAGCAACAACAGCAACAGTCCGCCGCCACCACGCACACCTCCGAAGTCTCGCACGACGAGATGAACGCCCTCTTGCGCTCCGGCAACGGCGCACCGCCGCACGGCTACGCGCCAGATGATTTCGACCCGGAGCAGACGCAGATCACGATCAACGTCAGGCCGCTCACGTCGCACTTACCGGCTGATGCCGCCGCCACAGCTTCTTCTTCCGTCGCGACGCGCGCTAACAACAAACCGCAATTCAACTCCACGCCGCAACAGGTAACGTTGTCGCCAAGCGGCGCACTCCAACCCGTGCCCGCGCCAACGACAGACGCGCAGGCGACTGACGCGCCGCACTCTTCGCCTTCAACGCCCGCAGCAGCGCGTTCTACAGAGTCGCGCGCCCTTCGCGTGTGGCTAGGAACGGGGCTGGCGATTGTGTCAATCGTCGCCATCATTTGTGTGGCCGTCGCGCTGTGGCTCGGCTCGCGCGCGTGGCGCAACTCCGAACCGCCGCCCCCCGCCATTGCGAGCGAAGCACCCACGCCCGTCGTAAACGATCCGAAGCAACTGGCGTTGGCGAAGCTGCTTGAGGCCGACGCGCTTATCGCTTCGGGCAATTCACAGGAGGCGCAAGCGCGCCTGCGCGAAGCGGCCGTGATCGATCCGTCTAACGCAGAGCCGCACCGTCGGCTTGCGCGTTTGTTGCTCGCAAGCGGCGAGCGCCGCGAGGCCATCGAAGAGTTGCGCGCCGTCGTGCGCATCGCGCCCGAAGACGCGGAGGCGTGGCGCAGTTTAGCCAACGCGCAATATGCGGAAGGGCTTTACGAAGACGCGTTGGAATCCTATAAGGGCTTGGGCGAAGCGTCGCCCGCCGCGCTCGCGCGCGACTCTGTGCAGTTGGCCTATGCAGACGCGTTGCGCTCGGCGGGTCGTAGCGCGGAAGCGCGCGTGATCTATCGTCGTCTCGCAACGTCTGCGGACGCAGACATCGCCGCCGCGAGCAAGCGCCAACTCGGACAGCCCACGCCGTCGCCGACAAACGAAGAAGCCGACGCGGCGAAAGAGCAACCTAGTGAGACGGCGCGCGCAGACGAGCGCCGCGCCGACGACGCGAACCGCACGACGCCGGAAGCCTCTGCGTCCCCCGCGCCGCAGCCGACGCCCGCGCGCGTCGAAACTGCTTCGTCTTCGACGACGACCGCCGCTGCGCCGCCGAGAGCATCTACTGGGTCGCCTTCCGAGCAGTATCAACGCGGCGTCGGGTTGTGGGCGACGAACCGCGCGGCGGCCATCGCGGAGTTTCGCGCGGCAGCGGAGCGCGGCAACTCGGACGCAAGTTATTATCTCGGCCTGAGCATCGCCGAGGGGCGCGACCCGCGCGCCTTGAAACGCGCCGAACTCGTCGCCGCCATCGTACATTTCGGGCGCGCGCGCAAAGGCAGATTCCGCGCGCAATCCGTCGCCTACGAAGAACAACTCGGCAGGGAACTCGACCGCAGAAGAAATCAAGGACAGTGACAAGTGACGAGTGACGAATGACGAGTTAAAATGCTTGTTCTAACTTGTCACCTGTCACTTGTCACTCGTCACTTAAAAATATGCCTGACCTAATAGTTAATTATCCCGACCGCGCATCCGACACGTTTCCGCTCGGTCGCTTGCGCATCACGATTGGTCGCTCGGCGCGCAACGACGTGTGCATCCCAGACCCGTTCGCCTCGCGCGTCCACGCCGAAGTGCGGCGTGAGGGCGACGCATACGTCTTGCAGGATTTGGGTTCGGCCAACGGCACGCTCTACAACGGCGAACGCGTCGAAGCGGCCTTGACGCTCACGCCCGGCGGGCGCATACAGATCGGCGAAACCGAGATCGTCTTCAAAGACAAAGACGCGGGCGCGGGCGCAACCATGATCGCCGAGCCTTCTGCCTCGCTGCCCGAAGCGACCATCGCGCTCAACTCCGACCAACGCTCCACCTCCGGCCTGCTCGAAGCCATCGAAGACGCGCGCACGCAAGGCTCTGCGGAGCAACCGCGCCCCGCGAGCGGCGGCACGATCTTCTCTTCAGCCCGCGCGAACGCGAACTCCGTCCAGCAGAGCGATCTGCTCGCGCTCATCAGCAAGGTCTCCGTCACGCTTCTTGCGCCCGCCACGCTCGACGAAACGCTGCGTCAGGTGGTCGCGCTCGTCTTCGAGGCCGTGCCCGCAGAGCGTTGCCTGATCATGCTGCGCGACGCTAACGCCGAACTCAAGATTCGCGTCGCGCAACTTCGCAACAGCAAAGAAGAGACGGGCGAGGTGCGCGTCAGCCGCTCGATCATCGAAGAAGTCGTCGGGCAAGGCCGCTCCGTGCTCACGTCGGACGCGCAACACGATCCGCGTTTCATGTCTTCGACGATGACGATTCAAGGCATACGCTCCGTGCTCGCAGTGCCGCTCGGAGTCGGCGAGCGCATCTTCGGCATGATCTACGCAGACTCGCCGCTCGCCGAAGCCAAGTTTTCGCAAGACCACTTAACAGTCTTGACGACGCTCGCCTCGGTCGCCGCCATACGTGTCGAGAACGCGCGTCTGATGGAAGAGGATTTGGAGCGCGAACGCTTCGAGCGCGAACTCAATCTCGCGCGCGAGATTCAACAACGCTTCCAGCCGTCGAGCGCGCCGAACATCAACGGCTACGAGATGCAAGGCATCAGTTTCCCCTGCTACGAGATCGGCGGCGACTATTACGATTTCATCGAGCGACCCGACGGTCGCATGGTCATCGCGCTCGGCGACGTGTCGGGCAAGGGAACGAGTGCCGCGCTCCTGATGTCGAGTTTGCACGCGGCGATGCACGCACAGATTCCCGCGCACAAGACGCTCGGCGACACCATCTCCGCCGTCAATCGCTACCTCGCAGAGACGATCCCTATGAATCGTTTCATCACGCTCTTCTGCGCCGAACTCGACCCCGTCACGGGCGCGCTCTCGTTTTTGAACGCAGGGCACAACCCGCCGCTCATCGCGCACGCCGGAGGCTCTATGGAGCAACTCGCGGCGGGCGGCATTCCGCTCGGCATCGTGGGCGACGCCGTCTATCGCGAAGGCCGCACGCAACTCCATCCGGGCGATGCGCTCGTCATCTATTCCGACGGCGTCTCCGAGACGCAGAACGCGGCGGGCGAAGAGTTTGGCCCCGTGCGTCTCTACAACACGGTCGCGCGCTATCTCGACTCCACCGCCGCAGGCATACGCGACAAGATCGAAGCCGACCTCACCAAGTTCGCGCAAGGCACGCCCGCCGGAGACGACATCACGCTCGTCATCGTCAAACGGCAAGCCGAAGGCGCGTTTGTCGCAACGAGCCGGGGCTGAAAAGCGTCCAAAGTCTCATCGCATCAACCGCACGAAGAGTGAGAGGGCAGATGACTTCAACAGCTAAGTTCATTCGGCATCTTCTTGCGACTCGCATCATGTGTGCGTGTGTCGTCGCGGCGTTCATTTGCGGCGCCGTTGCGCCTTCCACTTTCGCGCAGCAGAAGGCGCGTGCGCGCGAGTTGGGAATCCCGTTCGAGGGGAAGACCGGCGCACATAACGCGATCACGGACGTGGCGGGCGTCGAGGTCGGGCACACGACTTTGATTTCGGGGAGCGGTCGGCTGGTGCGTGGTCAGGGGCCTGTGCGAACGGGCGTCACGGCGGTCTTGCCGCGCGGAAAGAAATCCTTCGATCCCGTGTTCGCCGCGTGGTTTCCCTTGAACGGCAACGGGGAGATGACCGGCACGACCTGGATACGCGAGTCCGGATTTTTAGAAGGGCCGATCCTCATCACGAACACGCACAGCGTCGGCGTCGTGCGCGATGCGACGATTGATTGGGAGATCAGGCACGGGCGCAAGTTTATCTTCACATATCCGATTGTCGCAGAGACTTATGACGGCATTCTGAACGACATCAACGGCTTTCACGTCAAACCCGAACACGTCTTCAACGCGCTCGACACGGCGACGGGCGGGCGCGTCGCAGAAGGAAACGTCGGCGGCGGCACGGGAATGCTCTGCAACGGTTTCAAGGGCGGCATCGGCACTTCGTCGCGCGTGCTCGCGGCGGACATAGGCGGCTACACGGTGGGCGTGCTCGTGCAGTGCAACTACGGCAGTCGTCGCGGACTTCGCATCGCGGGCGTCCCCGTAGGGCAGGAGTTCAACGATCCGGCGATCTGCGTGGAAGGCACGGAAGCGCCTTCGCAAGAGTTTCTGCGGGGCATGCCGCGCTGCGGGCGCTCTGCCGCCTTCGTAGAGCGTCCGCGCCCCGAACTCGGTTCGATCATCATCGTCGTCGCGACGGACGCGCCGCTTCTCCCGCATCAACTCGACCGTCTCGTCAAGCGCGCCGCGCTCGGTCTTGGACGTGAAGGCTCAATCGCCAGTAATTTTTCCGGCGACATATTCGTGGCGTTCTCCACAGCCAACGCCGGAGCGGCCGACGAGAAGGGAACAGCAGCGCTCAAGATGATGCCGAACGAACAACTCGATCCGCTCTTCGCCGCCGCCGTTCAAGCGACTGAAGAGGCCGTCACCAACGCCATGCTCGCGGCGGAGACGATCACGGGTGCGGACAACGTGCGCGCCGAAGCGATCCCGCACGAACGCCTGCGCGAGATCATGCGAAAGTACAATCGCTTGCAGCCGCCAGCGCAGAATATAAAATAGAGAGCAGGAAGAAAAGCGTGTGAGGTTGTGAACAAAGGGCGTCGCTCGATCATTAAAACTCTGTCGCGCTCTCTGCGTCTCAAGTGCCCGGTGTGCGGCGGCTCGTCAATCGTCAGGAGTCCCTTCCACATCAAACATCAATGCCCCGTGTGTGACGCGCTGTTCAAACGCGAGGACGGGTTTTTCGTAGGCGCGATCATGGCTAACGTGGTCACGACGGAGTTCGTCATACTCGTCCTCTACGTCGCCGCGCTGCCCGTCATCAACACGCGCTTCGAGTTAGTCCTGACAATTCTCTCCATCGTCGCTCTCCTCTTTCCCGTCGCCTTCTACCATCACAGTTGGAGCTTCTGGCTCGGCTTCGATCACATCATCGAGACGTTGCCGAAAGCATCTAAGACTCGGAACTGAAGGTTACGTTTTGCGCGACGCCGAAGACCGCATCGGGAAACTCGAATCCGAACCCACGCAATAATCAACCCAATCATCTACTTGGCGCGTCGTTCGCCATTCCTCACATGCGCCGCAAACTCTCCTCGATCCTCTCCGCCGTCCGCTCGCCGACGCCGTCAACCATTTCCAGCCCGCCGCCCGCGACGAATTTCTTGAGGTCATCTACGGAAGAGATTTTGAATTGCTGGTGGAGCGTGGCGGCGGTCTTGATGCCGATGCCGGAAACGTCCAGCAGGTCGAGCACGGTTTCGGGCGTCTCGGCTGTGAGTTTCTCGTAAGCCTCGAACGTGCCGCGCTCGCAGAGTTCGATGATCTTGCCGCTGATCGCACGGCCTACCGACGGGATGGCTTGCAACCCTCTCGCGCCCTCCGCACGCGCGATGTCGGCGAGCGGCTGCGGCCACGTCTCTATGATCTCTGCGGCGTTGCGGTAGGAGCGCACGCGGTAGCGGTCGTCGCCGCGTATCTCCATGATGAGCGCGAGGCGTTGGAAGCGTCGCGCGATCTCGTCGTTCGTCATAGGCTAAAACAGGGTAAGGGGTAAAGGTGAAAGGTCAAAACTAAACGCGGCTCTACTATTCTAAGATTTACCTTTTCCCCTTCACCCTTCCCGACTCAAGAGGACTTGTTTGGCGGCGCGTTAATGCTTCCAGTTTTCTCAGGCTTCGTAATAGCTAATGAAAAAAGCGGCGACGGCGATGAACAGGCAGAGCGGCGAAAATAAAATCGTATCCCAACGCGCAAAGACAGTACCGGAAACGCTTTTGAAAAAACCGACATACCGGAAGTCGCCGATTGCCCGAAGCAAAAACAACAGCGCAATTACCCAGGTTCCCCAGTAGAAAATCCAACCGGGGACAACCGCACCCAAAATTTTAAGTCGTCCGAGCACGACGAGCATGGCTGCGAAAAGTGCCGCCGCTACTAAAATCGTCCCGAAAGGCGAAGGGTGCAAAAGACGTGCGCCGCCGCCGACGGTCGGGATGACCGCGCCGCGTCCTGCTCTGCCGCCAGCCGCCCAATACAAATGAAGAAAACTCAAAAGCGCGAAAATTACCGCCAGCACAATCCCCAAAATGCGAATCATAAATTTATCTCCTTGCGACGAGTCCCGTTCACGCACTCGTTGCAAGCAGGGACGCTTGGCGCTAATGCTGATTCGCGGTCGGGTGCATGCTGCCTTTAGTCCCCGCCCGCACGGAGAAGGTGCAAGAACTCTTCGAAGGTGGCGGCTACCGGAAATATACCTTCTTCCGCTTCCAACTCGTGATGCCAAAATACTACCGACGGTACATCCGCATGCCGGTAGTCGAAGCATACATAATTTCCGCCGCCGTCCTCCCCGAAGGGGATGAGCCTGTGCGGGAGTTGGTGTTCGCCCCAGACCGAGAGGGTTGACCAGACCGACTCCGCATCCCATGGCAAGAGAGACAGCCACACCCCGAGGCTCCCGCCGCCTTCTTTGCCCAGCAGGGGGAACTCCGCGTCCCCGTACGCCCCGTTGAACTCCAAGAGGAGAGCGCGATACGAATCCGGGAAGCGCACGCCGAGTAGCGCCTCCGCCCCTTCGATCTGGTGCAAGGTCGGAACTGACGATGACGGTTCAAAGCCTTCCATTAACTACTTTTCGTACCGGTTTCTGTTAAAGCGTAAGGGCTGAGATTGATAACCGGGCGAATTTCCCGCTTCGTATTCAAGATTTCGCCAGCCTTTTGTGTAACCTTTCGACAGCGTGACGGTTGAGCGAACTTCGCCGACAAATAAATCTTTAACTCCCTTCGCCGTTTTGCGGAAAACAAAAGGCGTCGCGCCGAGCGAGCAATCACAGACAACAATATACTCCGGTTTCCCGTCACGATTTAAGTCAACGCTTTGAATAGTTAAAATATTACTGACTCCGCCGCGCTCTTTAACTTCTTCCCGTGTTATCTCGCCAAACTGAATAATTTTGTTAAGAATTTGTTTTCTTACGGCGGCGGTTTGCGCTTGCGTTGCTACTCCTCCACAAACAAAAATAAATGTAACGAGAGAAATTTGCTTTAACATTAAATCTTCTCCATTTCGCGTTCGGGTGCGTGCCCTTTGTTAGATGTCCAGCAGGTATTCCGCCAGGGGGGCGATGCGGGCACGCGTCTGCGGAAGTATGCGCGCCGCCTGATTGGTCGCCGACTGAGCATCGCGACGGATATAGGCACCTTGTATCGAACGCCGGGGCGCACCGCTCCGATTGGCCGTGTGCCCGTGCCAGACAGAACCGTTATACACGATGACCGAACCCGCCGCGCCGCACGCCACGACCTGACATTCGTGGTCTGCCGCCGGGTCTTCCAAGACTTCGCCCGGAATTGTAGGCCACTTGTGCGAGCCCGGCACGAAACGTGTGGCACCGTTATCTCTTCGGAAATCGTCAATCATGATGATGAAGCCGAGCATCGGCCACCCGCAGGCATCGGCACGAAAGTCCACATGGAGCGGCTGCGCCTGTGAGAGTGGCCGCACGGTTCTGGCGAGCAATGAACTGAGCTTGAAGGGTCGGCCGATGACACGGCAACATGCATCTAGTATGGGACGGAAGGTATACAACTCGTCGAACTCGGGGCCGCGATTAACAAAGTCGTGGACGCGCGTGGAAGTGCTACCGACTGATACATGAGCGGGTTCGGCTCTAGCCACAGCCGAATCGTAGGCTCGTGCAAGCTGCGCCAGCCGCCCGCTCGCCACGGGGCCGGGAATAACGACGAAGCCCGACTCAAGCAGCTTTTCTACGGCGTCCGGCGGCAGTTCCGAATGCGCCTCGATTTCTTTGAACCAATCGTTCATACGCTGGTGCTCATTGCCTGTCTAACGCCCGGCATCACCCGCCGCAGATGACCTGTGCGACGGAGAAGTTCACGATAAGAGGGGCGCTGATTCGCGGTCGCGTGCATGCCGCCTTTAGACGCTGCCTTGAGTTGGCTCCCGATTCCTGACGCGACTGCTTTAGTCTTTCTTTCTGGCACGAACGACGAGGAACCAGGGGTTTTTGGTGAGGCGCTCGTAGCCCTCTGGATGAACGCGCCGGAAATCATCGGTCGGTTGTGGTTCCAACAAACGCTCGATGAAAAAGCCTGCCGAGTCCAAGTCTTGACTGATGGCGGTAAGCGGGCGACGGTAAAATTTCACCTTCCCGATGCCCCAATCATCCTCCAACAACTCTACGGCGAAGTAATCTTCCGTGTTGAAGAGCTTCCAATCCATGAAGGGATGATGTGTGGAAAAGACCAGCACTCCATGCGGCTTCAAAACGCGCCGGAATTCACCGAGCACCGGCTGCCAGTCTTTGAGGTAGTGCATGACCAGCGGGCAGACCACCACGTCGAACTCGCCTGCCTCCGCAAAGTCCAGAGGGTCTGCCAAATCGGCTCTGAGCACGCGCGCACGTTCGCCCACGCGCGTCCGTGTGAGGGTCACAAATTCTGAATTGACATCGAAGGCTGTGACCGCCGCCCCGCGACCGAGCAGGTATTCGGCATACCAGCCGGAACCGCAGCCCGCGTCCAACACCTTCGCGTTCGACAGGGATGGCAGCAGGGAGATGACGGCTGGCCGTTCGTAGTATGCGTTCCACGGCTGGGTGTCAACTTTTTCGGCATACTTGCCAGCTATGCCTTCGTAGCTTGCCCCTGTGTGTTCGGTCAATGGTTTCATTTCAGGTCTTTGCCCTTGTTGAGGACACTGCGCATGTCTTCCGTTTGGAGGCATCCCGGCGCGGCTTATGATACTCTAAATGTGTTCACTCCCAATCAACTTTAACCTTCTTCGAGGAGCTATATGAATTTCAGAAAACTCGCGCGCACGCTGCTCGCCGTGCTCATCACTTTCTCGTCGCTCGCCGCAGTTCCGGCGCGCGCAGACGAGGGCATGTGGCCTTTCAATCAAGTGCCCAGAGCAGAGATTAAACGCAAATATGGTTTTGAAGTCACAGACGAATTTTTGAAGCGGCTGCAACTCGCCTCGGTGCGTTTTCCGAACGGCTCCGGTTCGTTCGTCTCGTCCGACGGCCTCATCCTGACCAACTATCACATCATCGAAGACGCGGTCGGCGAACTCAGCACGGCCGAGAAGGATTACGCCAAGAACGGTTTCGTCGCACGCACGCGCGCCGAAGAACTCAAGATTCCCGGCTACGAACTCAACGTCTTGCAGAGCATCGAAGACGTGACGGATCGCGTCAACGCAGCCGTCAAGACGGAGATGTCTGCGGGCGACGCCTTCAACGCGCGCCGCACAATGATTGCCGCCATCGAAAAAGAGTCAACCGAGAAGACCGGACTTCGCAGCGACGTGGTGACGCTCTATCAGGGCGGCAAGTACAACCTCTATCGTTATAAAAAATATACAGACGTGCGGCTCGTCTTCGCGCCGGAATTTCAGGCCGCGTTCTTCGGCGGCGACCCGGACAACTTCGAGTTCCCGCGCTTCAACATAGACATGGGACTCGTGCGCGCTTACGAAAACGACAAGCCCGCGCGCCCCGACAGCTACCTACGCTTCTCGAAGGAAGGCACGAAGGAAGGCGACCTCGTTTTCGTCACAGGCCACCCGGGTTCGACGCAACGCCTGAACACTGTGGCGCACATCGAGGCGTTGCGCGACACGAGCATCCCGCTCGTCATACGCATGCTTGAGCGCCGCGAAGCGCTCCAAAAGAAGTACATGGCGATGGGCGACGAGCAGACGCGCCGCGCGCAGAACGAACTCAACAGCACGCAGAACGCGCTCAAAGTTTATCGCGGTCAGGTCGGCGGTTTGAAAGACCCTTCGCTCATCGCTTACAAGCGGAAGTCGGAAGACAATCTGCGTAAGTCCGTGATGGCGAACGTGCGCTGGCAGAAGGAGTACGGCGACGCTTGGGACGCCATCGCCAAAGGCCGACGCGACTGGTCGCCCTACGAGCGCGACCGGCGCTTCATCGACCTCGCCGCAGGCTTCAACACAGTCCTCTTTAACTACGCGCGCACGCTCGTGCGTCTCGCCGAAGAGAGCGCGAAGCCGAACGCCGAACGCCTGCCCGAATATACGGACGCGCGCCGCGCCTCGCTCGAAAACGTGCTGTTTGCGCAGACGCCTATGTACGACGATTACGAGAAGATGAAACTCGCAGACTCGCTCGACTTCATGCGCGAGGTCTACGGCGCGGATCACGAACTCGTCAAACGCGTCCTCGCGGGCAAGACGCCCGAAGCGCGCGCGGCAGAATTGATTGACGGCTCGAAGTTGAAGGATGCGGCCTATCGCAAGCAACTCGCGGCGGGCGGCAAAAAGGCGATTGACGAATCCAACGATCCTTTGATTCAACTCGCGCGAAGCGTTGATAAGGAAGCGCGCGACTTGAGCAAGCGTTACAACAACGAAGTGCTCGGCGTCGAACGCGCGGGCTACGCCAAGATCGCGCGTGCCTTGTTTGAGACGGAAGGCGACAAGATTTATCCGGACGCCACCTTCACGCTGCGTCTCTCCTACGGCGCGGTCAAAGGCTACAAGGAGGACGACGGTAAACAACTCGCGCCTTACACGACGCTCGGCGGACTCTACGAACGCTCGAAGCAGTTCGGAGAAAAATTTCCCTACAACCTCGCCCCGCGCTGGGTCGAGAAGCGTGCGGCGATTGATCCGAAGACGCCCTTCAACGTCGTCTCAACGAACGACATCATCGGCGGCAATTCCGGCTCGCCCCTCATCAACAAGAAGGGCGAACTCGTCGGTCTCGTCTTCGACGGCAACCGCCAGTCCATCGTCGGCAACTTCTACTACGACGAAGCGGTCAACCGCACCATCTCCGTCGATTCGCGCGGGATGCTCGAAGTCCTCAACAAGATTTTCGACGCCAAACAACTCGCGGACGAACTGACGAAATAGTAAACAGGCAAGCAACAAATGGGCGCGGCGCGAGTTCAACTCGCGCCGCGCCTTTTTACGTCTGCGTCGAAACAAAACGGCCAAGTCATACATCTCACCTTAAGCAGGGCGGCGCGCGTCGCGCTAACTTTATTGGGATGGTAGAATCACTTTTCAACTGTAAGGTCGGAGGAGTCGTTCGTAGATGATCGCGCCGGACACACTTTTACAGAACCGTTATCTCGTCACAGAGCAGATCGCTCAGGGCGGGATGGGTGCGGTTTACGTGGCGACCGATCAACGCTTCCAGAGCACAGTCGCTTTGAAAGAAACTTTCTTCGACGACCCGAATCTCCGTCGCGCATTCGAGCGCGAGGCGCACCTGCTGAACCGCCTGCGGCATCCCGCGCTCCCCAAAGTCAGCGATCACTTTCTCGAATCGGACGGGCAGTTCCTCGTCATGGAATACATCCCGGGCAAAGACCTCGCCGAACTCCTCGTCGAACGCGGCACGGCCTTCCCCGTCGCAGATGTGCTCGCATGGGCTGACGAACTTCTGGACGCGCTCGACTACCTGCACACGCAGGAGTCGCCCATCGTCCACCGCGACATCAAACCGCAGAACTTGAAACTCACGCCGCGCGGCCACATCGTCCTCTTAGACTTCGGACTCGCCAAAGGCATGTCGCTGCAACTCTCGCGCGTGTCGGCCACCGCCAGCAGCGTCTTCGGCTACTCGCGCAACTACGCGCCGCTCGAACAGATTCAGGGCGCGGGCACAGACGTGCGCAGCGACCTCTACAGCCTCGGCGCGACGCTCTACCACTTGATGACCGGCGCGACGCCGCCCGACGCACTGACGCGCGCCACCGCCGTCCTGAACGCGCAGCCCGACCCCTTGCGACCTGCCAATGAAGTTCACGGTCAAGTGCCAGTTGCGGTCGCGGGCGTGCTCGCGCGCGCCATGTCGCAGAGCGCGGCGGGGCGACCGCAGACGGCATCCGGCATGCGCGCAGAGTTACGTCAGGCCACGCGCGCAACCGAGACGGGAACGTCTGCGGAGACGCACATAGATGCACCCGCCGCCTCGATTCTCTCGGAACAGGAGACGCGACTCTTCGGCGGGCAGACAACCGCCGCGCCGCCTCCTTCGGCTGGCACGGTCTTCGCGCAGGAGGAAGAAGGACAGCACGACGCGCAGCCTACGGGCGAAACTACTGTCGTCGGCAGCGCGCTCAGCGCAGATGGTCTGACATCCGCCGCCGCAGACTCTTCGCGACGGACGGTTGCGGTCGAGGCTGCCGAGACGAAGTTGATGGGCGCTCGTCGCGCGCAAGCGTCGTCGGTAGCGGGCAGCGGCAGTTGGGCGCGTCGCCTGTTGGGCATCGCGGCGGGCGTCGTGCTGCTCGTCGTCGTCGCGGTTGGCGCGTACACCTTCGCGCGGCGCACGGCGCAGACGAACGCGCCGCAACCTGCCGCCAGCCAGCAGAGTAACCCCGCGCCGCAAACAAATACGGGCGCTACTTCCGTGACCCCTGACACCGCTGCAACTTCCGGCGCGCAGCCGACGAACTCGTCGCCGTCCGCTCCCGCCGCTGCGCCCCGCGCATCAACGACGACCGCGCGCAACGCGAACACGCGCGCCGCGCGTAAGTCTGCGGGCGGCGTGACGATGGAGGCAGACGAACTCTTTGACAGAGACGTTCAAGAGCAACTTAAGAATCTGAACGGCGCGTTCGTGATAACTCCGCCCGACACGCCCGGCGGCACGCGGCAGAGAGGTAACGTGTGGCGTTTACCGCCGAACTTCAACGGCCTGTCTCCCGAAGATCAGCGGCGTGTGATGGAGGCTTTTAAGAGGACGCAGGATGCCGAACGCGACCGCACGCTGCGCAACCTCGAACGCCTGCGCCGCCAACGCGAACGCGAGCGCGAACGCCAGCAACGGGATCAGCAAGAGGGGCTGCTGCCCGCCCCCGGACGCGGTGTCCGCCGCCCGCCGACGCCCCCACCCACCAACTCTAACAACTAACCGCCGCACGCGTGCGCGGCAAATTAAAAGACCGGCTCAATCAGGTGACTGAGCCGGTCTTTCGTTGTTATGAAGATTTATCCCTGAAGGAAAGGAACTCTTCACCACCGGGACAAGAAGCGAAGAAGTTTAGGGACGCGGAATGATGAACGGAAAACCGATCTTATTCATCGTTCCGCATTCCTGCTTCCTCATTTTTTCATCCTTCGGCCTTCGGCTCGGCGCTCGCTGCCGACAGGTTGCGGTCGAGTGAGAGCGAGCGTATGGCGGCGTTGAGTTGCGCTTCGAGTTTCGCCTTTTCGGCGGCGACGGTTTGCGTCTCCTTGGTGAGTTGTTCGATGCGCGTCTCCTGCTCGTCGGCTTTGGCGACGTAGCGCGCGATGAGTTGTTTGGCTTCGGCGTTTCCCGCGAGCGCCTTGATATTCTCGCGCAGGCGTTCCTGATCCTCGCCGATGGCCGTCACTTCCGTATCAATGGCGGCCTCGCGCGCTTCGAGCGTGGCGATGCGCGTCTTGAGTTCGATGAGATTTTGGAGCGCGTCGCGCGTCGCGTTGTCTATGTAGCCGCGCGCGATGAAGAGTTGGAGATCGCTGGCCGTGAAGTTGGAGAGCGCATAGGTGTCTATGAGCGGGCGCGTTTCGGCGACGGTGAGTTCGACGCGCTCGTGCGGTTTGAGTTCGACACGGAAGCGATAGTAACGCGCGCTCTTGCCTTCGGGCTTGGGCGTGTCTTTCGACAACTCCCAGCCTTGCCGGACGGGATGCTCTACGTAGAGGACGCGCGGGTGTTCGGTCTGGTTGGCGACCGTGTAGATTTTCTTGTCGAGCTGGTGATAATGCGCTTGAAAGACGCCGCTGACGATGCGAACGAGGAAGGTGGGCGCTCGATCCGCAGCGACGCGGACGTTGACGAGCGTTCCGAGGTCGAGCGCAAAGGAGATGAGGCGTTGCTCTGCGGGCTTGAGTCGCTCCATGAGTGCTTCGCCCGCGTAGGAGTTGCCGTCAATGACTGTCATCGCGCCGTCTTCGAGCGTGAGCGTTGAAGTATTTTTGAGGAGCATGCCGCTCATGGGACGTTCGCGGCGCACGGCCTCGTTGTAGATGGAGATGCGCGCGCCTTCCATGCGCGTCTGCAAAATCGGGATGAGCGCCGAGCGGTCGCGCCTGACGGTGACGGGCTGCGCGATCTGGTACTCGAACAGGTCGCCAACTTCGCTGCCTTCTGCTGCCGCCGCGATGCTCGTGCCCGACGTGATCGCTTCGCCGAGCGACGCGGTGACCTGCGGCGCGATGTTAGCGGGGTCGGTTCCGTCCAATTGGAGGTTGCTCACGTTGTTCTGCGGGAGTCGCAAGTCCTGTTTCTGTTCGCGTTCGCCCCGCGCGCCGCGCGCGCGAACGGTCGCGCTCAACCTGTCCTGCGCCGAGAGCACAGGCGGGGGCGCGGGGGCTTCATCGGCATTAGAAATCGTTTGAGATACCACGCCCGCCATGCCGTTCGCGCTGCCCGCTTCGTCCGGTTCATAAACTTGCGGATTCAAACTCAGGTTGCCGGGCATGGGAATGACGGGACGGTAACGATAGAAAGGCTGCTGGATCGGTTGGATAAAGGAGACGGGCGTGCCGGAGATGAGCGAGAGTTGCACGTTCGTCCAATCCTCTTCGCTCACGTTGTCAACAATCGCCCACCCTTGAAAGAAGGGCTTGCCCGCCGCGTCCAACACGACGCGGTAAGTCGTCTTCCAGATCGGCGCGGCGACCGTGTAGCTGACGAGCATCTCGCGCTGTCCCTCTCCGTCCGAAGTGACAACGATCGTTTTCGCATCACGGCGACGTGCGGCGGCGGTAGCAGACGCAAACTCCGCGATGTCGCGCCGCGTGCCTTCGTCTACAAGTCTCACGGAGCGCACTTCGGCCAGATCGAAACTCGAAAGCTCGCCCGTCTCCGAAGCGATGACGAGCGCATGCGTGATGAGCGGGGGCTTGTCTGCATCAATCTGCGAGCGGCGTTCTTCAACCGTGAGAATTGAGCCGGTGGCGGTGCGGTTCGCGGTCGTGACGACGACGCGCGCGCCTTGCAGTTGGCCGAGCACTCCGGCCAGCCCGCTCGACTGCGTGGAGGAGGCGACCGAGAAAGGGATGTCCGCGATGCGCGCAGAGGGCGGCGCGGACGAGTTGTAGCTGACCGCGCCGATGCGCCCCTGTCCGAGATCGAGCACGATCATGGACTTCAACACGTCGTCCACCTGCGACTGTTTGAAAGAGAGATTGACCTCCGCGTGTCCAGACACCATGCCGCGCCGCTCGATGTAGGCGACGCCGTTGCTGTAGAGGATGACGCGGCGGATGGGCAAAGTCTGCCCCGATTCGCTCGCGCGTGTCGGGTTGTCGCGCGCATCCTGCGTGCGCGGCGCTGCGGGAGTGTTGTCGGCGACGAGGGCAGCGGCGTTCGAGATGGTGCGGCTGCGTTCGCGGCGCGTGCCGCGCGTTTGTTGCGCCTGCGCGTTGAGGGAGAGGACGAGCAAGGTGACGACGAAAAGTTTGACTCTCATTTATCTAGCCTCCAAAACTTGTGTGCGAAATTTCTGCTCCTACCTACACGAAAGAACGCGCGCGCGCGTGCAGGCTTGCGCTTTTGCGGAAAACTTATAGCGGATTGCAATTTGATTTAACCCTCTGCTGTTCTCTGTGTCTCTGTGGTGAATGCTTGTTAAGAAACATTCACCGCAGAGACGCAGAGAACAGCAGAGGGGCACAGAGGAAAGATAAGCGACTCGTGCAGTCTGCTTACATCGTTCATTCGATGATGGGGGTGGATTCAGAAGCGGGTTTGCCGCCCGTGTCGCCGCCGCGCAGCGTGCCGGTCTGGTCTATGTAGAAGGAGCGGCGACCGAGTTTGGGATAGCCTTTGGGCGTGGCGGTGATCTCGAACTTGTCGCCGGAAGCCGAGAGTTTGATTTCGTAGCCGCTCGCTTCCATCAAACCCTCCTCTTCGGGGAGATGACCACCGGCGCGGAGTTCTTCAAACGTGCCGAAGCGGCCTTTGCTCGCTTTGTACTCGTTCTCCGCGTTATGGATCGAGCGCAGACGCCACTGCGCGTTGGCTTCGTTGCTGCGGATGGTAGAAAGTTTCTGTTGGATGATCTCGCTGGCCGTGAGTAGCGAGATCAAATTCTTCGGCACGTGAATCTCGTGCATCAGGCCGTTCGACTCGCGCGTGGCGAGATGCGTGACCGAGCCGGGTTCGGGGTTGAGCCGCAAGAGGTAAGCGCGTATGGCCTCGTCGTCAATGTCGTCAATGGATTTGGTGACATCCTCGAACATGCCCTTCAACATCGCGTTCGAGACGTAGACCTGACCGAGCGCCTGACGCGACTGCCACGAGACGGAGTTGCGGAAGCGTTCGCTGTTGGCGAGCGTCTCGCCGTTGTTGTAGGCGTCGGCGATGCGGCGCATCGTGGCTGCGTCGGGCGCGCCGACGAGGAAGCGGTCTATGAAGGCGAGCGTGCCGTTCGAGAAGGTGAGCACTTCAACGTCGCCGCGCTTCTCGATGATGCTCTGCTCGCTCGCGCCCGCGAATCCTATGGAGGCGAGGACGCGCGGCAGTAGTTTCTGCAAACTCTCTTTGTCGTTGAGCGAGATCAGGATGATGGGGCCGGAGAGCGGCGTCTCATCACCCGGCTTGCGCCGCCTGCCTGCGCCCATGCCGAGGAACTGGCCGGGCAGCCCAACGGCGATCTCGTTGCCGAGCGAGGCGAGCAGTTCCTCTTTGATGCGGAAGTTGTTCGTCTTCTCGAAACTTTCGAGTTGCTCTGCGAATCCGCCGCCCGCTTTGCCCGCTTCGCCCGACGCCGCGCCAGCGAGGTCGAGTATCTTCATCATCGAGGCGAGGTAGTCGTACATCTGCGGCAGATCGAGCGACGCGCTGACGAAGATGTCCGTGTCGGCGGGGAGGATTGAAGGCGCTTCCGACGCGATTGAAGGGCCTGAGAGCAGCACGGGCAGGAAGGGAATCGGGCGCAGCGGTTGATCGTCTGCGAGGTTGACGAAGAGGCCGCGCAGGACGAGCGAGTCGTCTTCTAAGGACGCGCCGACGCCGATCGACTCAGGCCAGGACGAACTACTACTCGCAGGCCCTTCGCCGAAGATGAGCGCCCCCATCGTGCGCGAGAACCTTTGTGACTGTTCGCGTTTGCGTTCCTCTTCCAACTCCTTCTCGCTCGTGGGCGAAGGCGTCGCTTCCGGCGTCGCGGGCGCGGGCGGCGCTTCGTCGTACGGCGACGCCGCGATGTTCGCGTTCGTGTTGCTCGTGCTCAACGTGCCGGAGACGTTAGCGTTCGTGTTGCCTTCGCTGCTCACAACAACTTCGCTATCGCCGATGTTTCGTTCGATCTTAACTGCGGCGGCGTTCGCCTGATCGCCTCGCTTACGTTCTTCGGCGCGCGCCAGTTCTTCCTGCCGCCGGTACTCTTTCTCCAACGCCTCGCTCTTCTGCCGCGTGCTGTTCGACATGCGAACGGTGTTGAAGTAGACGAAGATGGTGTCGGTCGTAAAACGCGTGCGCGCGGCTTGAAAACCCGGCTCGTCAAAGAGCAATCCCTGTTCGCTCGCACCGCGCAGGTTCTTGAACGTGAACGCCTCGTTGCTCATCGCGATGATGCTGCCCGAACGTTTGACTTGCACGGATGGCGCGGCGGGCGGCTTGACGCTATCGCTACGCGTGTTTTCCAGAGTGGCTTGCGTTCGCGCGCCGCGTCGCCTGCCGCGCCGGTTGCTGTTGTTGTTCGAGGTCACACTTGCGTTGGTCGTCACGTTCGGCTCGTCGGGAATGACAGGCGCGGGCGCGACGTTTGCGGCGATGAACTGTCTTAACTCAGGCACGAACTTGCGCGCCTCTTCGACCGAAGGCATCTCGACGGCGAGCATCACTTCGGGCAGCCCCGCACGCACTGGCATCGTGGCGAACATCAGGCGCGAGGCCAACAGAGACTCGGAGTGCGCCTTGATGAATTCGTACAACTCCGCCAACTCGTCGGGCGCGCCCGCGAAGCCGAGCGGCGTGAGCAACTGCGCGATCTCCTGCGAGTTCGCGTGTCGCCCGACCGAGCGCATCTCCGCGTAGACGCCGTAAGCGTCCGCCGAGAGCAGCGTCTCGATGGTCGCCGCCGGAGCGCGTTCGGTTGCGGGTGCTTGTTGCGCTGCTGTTGCAGTATTAACAGGTGCGGGTTTAGTCGGGGCGGGACGCTGCGCGCGGACGATAGGCGACAGCAGGAGCGAGACGGCGACGAGCAGAGACGCGCCGCTGGAACGCACAAGTAGGGGGAACTTCATGTCTATGCGGATTCCTTCTCTAAGTTATAGCTCTCAGATTTCTCGGCGGCAGGGAGACCGCCCGAACGCATCGCGATTATGACAGGTCTCAAAGATATGGGGAAAGGAAAAAGGGGAAGGGGAAAGGGAAAAGGGTAAAGGGGAAGACAAAGAGAAAGAAGAAACCTATGGTTGAGACTTTGGCTTTATCCTTTACCCCTTCCCCCTTCCCCTTTACCCCTCTTCTTCGACGCTTACGCCTTTTCGAGTCCCGCGTATTTTTCGATGAGCTTCTTCTGGCCGAAGCCGGGGAAGCTGATGGTGAGTTTGGCTGCGTCGCCCGTGCCTTCGCGGCGGAGGACGAGGCCGCGCCCGTACTTGGCATGTTTGACGTGCGTGCCGGGCACGAAGCCACCGGACGCAGACGACGCGGCGGAGGAAGATGCGGACGACGCGCCGCCCGCGTCAGTGCGACGTTTGATAGTCGGCTGCGGCGGCGCGTGCGGGCGCGGGTTCACCTGTTGGCCGCGCTGGCGGAAAAATTCTGCGATGGAGTCGGCGCTGTTGTAGGTCTTGCCAGCGTAGGGTTGTTTCTCGATGCGCGGCTCACCATTCGTCTGGCCTCGCAGCGCGCGTGCCGCGTGCGCGTTCTCCATCCGGTCGGAACTGCGCGCGAACGAAAGCCACGAAGGGCCGCGCGACAAATCTTCCAACAGGTCGAACGGCATCTCGTTCAAAAACTGCGACGGCTCGGACGCCAGTTCTTCTCCGTACACGCGTCGCTTCATCGCGTGCGTCACGTAGAGAAAACGCTCTGCGCGCGTGATGGCGACGTAGCAGAGCCGCCTCTCTTCTTCCATCTCCGCGCGGTCTGTCGCCGAACGCGAATGCGGAAACAGGCCGTCTTCGAGTCCGACGATGAAGACGAGCGGAAACTCCAAACCCTTCGCCGAATGCACCGTCATCAACGTGACGGGCGCGTCGCGCTTGTACTGATCCGTGTCGGAAACGAGCGCGGCGGCGTCTATGAAATCGCGCAGGCCGCCGCCCTCTTCTTTGTCGTAGTCAACGGCGGCGTTGACGAGTTCCTGCAAGTTCTCCAAGCGACCCTCGGCCTCTTCCGTGTTCTCCGTCTTCAACGCGTCGGCGTAGCCCGAATCTAGAATCGCCGCCTTGACCACTTCCGAAGCGGGTTCGCGCTGCGCGACCGAGACGAGGTTCGTGATGATGCGTTGGAAATTTTTTAGCGACGACGAGGCGCGTGCGGCGAAGCCGGAAGTCGTTTGCGTCGGGTCGGTCACAATCGCGAGCGTTTCCCAGAGCGAGACGCCGTAGTCTTTGGCGCGGCGCGAGAGTTCGTCGAGCGTCTGTTTGCCAAGCCCGCGCGGCGGCGTGTTGATGACGCGCATGAGCGCGATGGAGTCGTGCAGGTTCATCGCGAGTTTGAGGTAGGAGATGATGTCGCGCACCTCCGCGCGCTCGTAGAACGAGAAGCCGCCGACGATGTTGTAAGCGATACCCGCGCGCCGCATCGCCTCTTCAAAAACGCGCGACTGCGCATTTGTGCGATACAACACGGCCGCGCGAATCGAAGAATCTGCGCGCCTGTGTTCTTCGACTTTCGCCGCGACGAAACGCGCCTCGCCTTCCGCGTCTAAAGCCTGATAGTAGCGTATGCGCTCGCCCGCCGGATTCGATGTCCAGAGCGTCTTCCCCTTGCGCTCCGTGTTCAACTTCACGACCGCGCCCGCCGTGTCGAGAATGTTTTGCGTCGAGCGATAATTTTGTTCGAGCCGGATCGCTTTCGCATCTGGATAGTGCTGCTCGAAATTCAAAATGTTCGAGATGTCCGCTCCTCGCCACTTGTAGATACTCTGATCCTCATCACCGACGACGCAGACGTTTTGTTGACGCTCGGTGAGGAAACGTATGAGAGCGAATTGGAGACTGTTGGTGTCTTGATATTCGTCGACGAGGATGTAGCGAAACTTGTCGTTGTAGTAGTCGCGCACCTCTTTGTTTTTGCGCAGGAGGCGTACGGCTTTGATCAGGAGGTCGTCGAAGTCGAGCGCGTTGTTGTTGACGAGGCGTTCTTCGTAGAGGCGATAGACGCGCGCGATGGCGGCGCGTTTTTCGTCGCCGTACTCGACGCGCGCGGCGTAGGAGTCTGCGTCCGTGCCGCTGTTCTTGGCGTGGCTGATGGCGGATTGCACTTGCCGCGCGCCCAGCCTGTCGGAGTCGAGTCCTAAATCTTTGATGGCGGCTTTGACGATGCGCGTCGAGTCGTCCTGATCGTAGATGGTGAAGGAGCGCGTGTGGCCTTCTTCGAGTTTTTCTATGTCGCGGCGAAGGATGCGCACGCAGAGACTATGAAAGGTCGAGATGAGCGGCGCGCTCGGCAAACGCTGGCCGCTTAACAATTTCTCGACGCGCTCGCGCATCTCGCCCGCAGCCTTGTTCGTGAAGGTGACGGCGAGGATGTGATAAGGCGCAACATTGCGCTCCGCGATGATGTACGCGATGCGATGCACGATGACGCGCGTCTTGCCCGAACCCGCGCCCGCCAAGATCAGCAAAGGCCCTTCGGTCGTCGTGACGGCGATGCGTTGTTGCTCGTTGAGTCCTGAGAGAAAGTCCATAAGAAAACAGTGACAAGTGACAAGTGACGAGTGACGAGTGACGAGCAAGAAGCAAGACAAGCGACGAGTTGGGATTAAGACAGGTTTTAAGTTTTTAACTTGTCACTAGTCACTTGTCACTCGTCACTTAATAAGTTTCTGCACCGCCTTGAATTGCTCGTGGGCGGCGTCGCGCATGAGTTCAAAGAGAGCCATTTCGATTGAAGAGGGGAGCGCGCCGGATTGCTGCATCTTGGCGAGTCCGGTTTCGCGGTTGTGCGCGGCGCGCGCGGTGATGCACTCGGCGAGGAGATGCACTTGATAGCCGCGCGCGAGCAGATCGTGCGTCGTCTGGTTGACGCAGACGTGCGCCTCGATGCCGCAGACGAGCACCTGGCGTGCGCGCACGCGTTCGAGTTCGGCGACAAAAGTTTGCGCGCCGCACGAACTGAAGGCGGTCTTCTCGATGGGTTCGAGCGCAGCGGGCAGCACGGCGCGAATCTCTCCGGCGGTGCGCCCCAAGCCCTTCGGGTATTGTTCGGTGACGATGACGGGCAAGCTTAAGAGTTGCGCGGCGTGAGCCACGAGCGCGATGCGCGCCGAGACCTCCGCGAAGTCTGAGATGGAGGTTCGAAACCCTTCCTGCATGTCTATGATGACGAGCGTGGTCTGCGCCGCGTCGAGCGTATTTTCGTGTCGCATGTGTGAAAACCTTTCCGCCAACCATTTAAGCACAGGGAAAACTTAAAGTGAAAAGGGGACGGGCGACGGGGCATGCGCGCGCGAAAAGAGGCGGGCGACGGACAGATGAGAGTGAAAGCGTTTAACTAAACTGTCGGGGTTGTATCTCACCAAACTGTCGGGTCTGTGTCTCAACGCGTCGTGTGCCGCAAGACGAAGTCTGTGAGGCGCTGGCAGGGCGCGAGATCGAGTGTGACGTTCGCCGCTTCGGCTTCGCGGCGGAGGCGTGCGCGTGCGTCCGCGTTTTGCGCGAGCGGGTGCGGCGGGTCGTCTGACGTGTCGGGGGCGGGGCGCGCGACGAGCCAGTAGCGACCGGGCGAGAGATTGTTGAACGAGAACGTGCCGTCCTGCTGTGCGACCGCGCTCTCCGCGTAGCGCAAGACGTTGTCGGCCTGTTCGCGTTCCGCCGGAACGAGATGAACGCGCAAGGGGCGAACCTCTGTGGACACGCCCGCACGCGCGTTGTCGGGAGACGCGTCCGCCGCCTTCGCAGTTTCGATCGAAGCGACGACGCGCCCGCGCAAACTCGACGCGCCCGCCGCAACGTAGATGCGCAGCCCAGCGAGGCGCTCGCCCGTTTGCACATTCAATTCATTGCGCGCCGCGTCGCTCATCGCGGCTTGCGCGGGCGACGCAGTTGTCTTCGCGTTCGGCGCGGATTTGGCGGGCGCGTTGGGCGCGTTGGGCGCGGTCTGCGCCTGTGCGCTGGCGAGAGTGATGGCGCGGACGTAGAAGTCTGCGTTGGACAGGCGCACGGACAATTGATAGCGGCCTGCCTTGAGGTTGCGCAGTTGGAACTCGCCTTTGTCGTCGGGCGTGCTTTGGTTCGTGCTGTTGAAGAAGTCGGAACTTTGATCGGCGGTGCTGCTCGCCTCGTCGCGACGCGTGGCGGCGACGATGAACTGTTCCGCACGCGGAGCACGCGCGGGCTGGCAAGCCGCTTTGCCTTCGGGCGCGTTGGCCGCCGCGTCGAACAGCAGTTGGCCGGAGACGGAGGCGAGCGGCGCGAGCACGAGCGAGATGCCGTCCGCGTCTCTGCCGCGCAGGCGTACGCGTTGGGGAGGCGAAGCGGCTGCGAGTTCGTCGCGCGGCGAGTTTAGGCGCGCAAGGAGATCGTAGTCGCCGTCGGCGATGCCGTCGAAGGCGAAGCCGTTGTTGCCGGGTTGGAGCGGGATGAACTGTTCGGGCGCGCTGGCGGAGACGTGCTTGAGCATGACGACGATCCCGCTGGCGTTGGCGGAGTTGGGCGGCAGCGCGCCGGAGACCGTGCCGCTGATGGCGTGCCCCGCTTCGCCGCGATAACGTATGTCAACGCCGTTCATCTCCTGTCCGGCTTGCACGCTCACTTCCGTCGCGGCGTCGCGCGTCGTCGAAGGGTAATAGGTCGGGGCGTTTAGATCGTAGGGGGTGAACTGGCCGTAATAGCTTCTACCTCCGGCGCGGATGATGTACGCGCCCGCGCGCAGCCCGTAGATGCGATAGACGCCGCGATCATCGGTCGGTTGCGGCTGCCACATGCGCCCGCTCGACCCTTCGCGAAGTGCGCGCCCGTCCGCGCCGCGCACGCGCACCGCCTCGACAAACAGGCCGACCAACGGCTCGCCGTTCGCGTCCGTCACCGTGCCCGTGATGACGCCGCCTTTGATCATCCTGAGCGCCAGCGAATCGCCGCCGCGATGGTAGACACGCGCGCCGGATTGATCATACGGATCGGGTTCGAGCAGATAGTTGGGCGCGAAGGCGTTGATGAGATACGCGCCGGATGCGAGATTGCGCAGGGCGAACTTGCCTTCGTCGTCGCTAAAAGCAGACACGGGGAAGACGGGCGCGCCGCCCATGTGCAAAGCGAAAACTCTCACGTTCGAGAGCGGTTGCCCGTCTTCGCCGACGATGCGCCCGGTGATCACGCCGCTCGTGCGGTTCTCGCCCGCCGCGTCCGTGCGCGTCTGCGCCGACGCGTTCGCCGCGAGCAACGCGAGGATGACGAGTGTGCGCAACAACGCGACGCACAGCTTCGCATGACGGCGCGCGTCGAAGCGACTTGGCGAGCGGCGTCGGGCGGCGGCGTTCAAGGCGTCGCCCCTTTCGGCTTCGCGCCGAGATCGAAAATGAGCGTGACGTTGATCTCGCCTTTCTCCGGCACGTTGACCAACTGTTTGACGCCGGGGATTGCATTGATGCCTGCGCCGTTTACGGAGCGCGACCAACCGCTCACCAACAATTCGTATTCTCCGGCGACGAGTCCTTCGAGGATGAAATGACCGCGCGCGTCAACTACGACCGTGTTGCTATCCCACGGTGCGTTTTCAACGCCCGCGCGCCGCTTGGTGATGTAAATCTGGCCGTCCTCTGGAAATTGCGCGGGCTGGCCGTCGCGGCGGATTTCGACATGCCCGCGCACGATGCTCGTGCCGTAGGCGAGGCGGACGCGCACGTCCGACACTTGCACGCCCGCGCCGATCTCGATGCCGCCGCGTTGCTCTACGCCGCCGCGTTCGATGCGCAGAAACGTGAAGCCCTGCGGTGAGGCGTAGGGGGCGAGTGTGATCTGAACCTTGCCGGGGGGCAAGCCCGTGACGCGAAAGCTGCCGTCCGGCTGAATGATCGCGCGCGAACTGTTTCCCGTTTGAATCTCGTCGGCTTTCGGCTCTGCGGGAACGACGTGAACGTAGAGGCTGGCCTGCGCGAGTTTGTCGAGCACGGCGCGCGTCGGTGTGCCTTCGACTGTGACGACGCCACTCAAGGTTGCGCCGCGATGCACTTTGACGACGATGCCGCTCACGTTGCTGTCGCCGATCTCGAAGGGCACGGCGTCGCTGTAATAGTTGGGCGAGCCCGCGTCGTGCGTGATGGCGAAGACGGCGTAGCGACCCGGCATCAAGTTGCTGAAACTGAACTCTCCTGCGGCGTTCGTCTTCGCGCTGCCCCAACCCCGATGGCCGAGACTGCCGGTCGGATCAAGCACGCCGAAGCCGTAGGAGACGTTCGCGGCGGGCTGCCCCGTCTCAGCGTCGAGCATGCGCCCCGCCGCCTCGTAAGTTTTGGCCGACGCGCCGAGCGTGATGTCAACGCCCGTCGCTTCGCTGCCGGATGTAACTTCGACGATCTTGGCCTGCGCCTGTTCGGTCGCGTTCGGGTGAAACGTGCGCGCGCGAGTTTTGCCGTTGAGCGCGGCGCTCACAGCCCCGCTTTCCATGTCCTCCCCGACAGAAACGAAATAACGTCCGGCGGGCACTGCGTACAGGCGATAGACGCCGCGATCATCCGTCTCGAAGCCGCGTAAGGAATTGACGTATTCGGGATCGGAGCGCGGGTCGCGATTGGCGAGAGAGAGCCTGACAGCCTCGGCGACGACCGGCTTGCCGTAAGCGTCCGTGACGCGCCCCGTAATGACGCCGCCGCGCGCGAGCGTGAAATCTTGATGCTCAATCGTCTCGCCCGACGCGATGTTGATGGCACGGCCATCGTTCCAACCGCTTTGCATGGACGCGCTCGCGGAAGTGTATCCGGGCGCGAGCAGTTGCAGTTGATAACTGCCTGCGGGAACATTCGCCAGCCGGTACGATCCGTCCTCGCCGGTCAGCGCACGCGCCGCCGGTTTGCGGTTGCGGCTGAAATTGGAAGGTATCAGGACGATGCCGATGCCCTGCAACGGCTGTTCGTCTGCGCTCGTCACGCGCCCCGTGATCGCGCCCGTCTCCTTCGCTTCCTTCGTCACAACTTGCGCAAAGGTGTCGCGGACGGCGGCGACGTTGCAGAGAACGACTGTGGCGAAGAGTGTGCGTAAAAGTCTTCTGCGCATGTCGGCCTGTGCTCCTTCGAGGAGTGTGTGCTTTGACGGTTGAGGATTTCGTTACGGCATCACGCGCGCCCTCCGGCGACGGATGCTCTGGCGCGTTCGCGTGGGACGGCGACAGCCTACAACTCGCGCCCCGCCGCGCGCAAGAGTTTAGCGCACGGCGCAAAAACTTCACTCGCCGCGCGCTCACGTCTTTTGAACAAGGCGCGGTTGCGGGAGGCGTGGGCGGCAACTATAATGCGCCTCTATTAATCTTCTGCGAGTCTCGTACGGGGGCGCGGTTGTGAGTCGTTCGAGACGAGAGCGAAGCCTACGTTCCAAAGTTTTACACGTAATCTACGGCATGAAGAAGACATCTCGCGCTGCCACTCGTGCGCGTGGCGCGCGGCGCGAAACTTCGGCTCGCACGTCGCGTTAAAAACAGTTTACGATTCGCAACAGAATTGGAGACCCCTGATGAAGAAGTTGTTTTTCGTGCTCGCGTTCTGCGCGCTCATCTCTTTCGGTCAAATAGAAATCATGGCACAAGCTAACCAGCAACCCCCCGCGCCGCCCGTGGCGCGCAAAGTCGCCAGGAACCAGACCTTTCATGGCGAGACGCTCAACGACGAATACTTCTGGCTGCGCGAGAAGTCCGACAAGGAAGTCATCTCCTACCTCGAAGCCGAGAACGCTTACACAGACGCGTTGATGAAAGGCACGGAAGCCTTTCAAGAGAAGCTCTACCAGGAGATGCTTGCGCGCATCAAACAGACCGACACCAACCCGCCTTATCGACAGGACGGCTACTACTATTACTCGCGCACCGAGGCGGGCAAGCAATACCCGATCTACGTGCGCCGCAAGGGCAGCATGAACGCCCCCGAAGAGATCACGCTCGATCTCAACGAACTGGCGAAGGGGCAGAAGTACACCGCGATTGCCGCCTACGCCGTCAGCGACGACTCGAACCTCCTCGCCTACTCGCACGACACGACGGGCTTTCGCGAATACTTCCTGCACATCAAAGACCTGCGCACAGGCAAACTCCTGCCCGACGACATAGGCAAAGTCTCCGGCGCGTTCTGGGCTGACGCCAAGACGCTTTTCTACACCGTCGAGGACGCGGCCAAACGTCCCCACCGTCTCTATCGCCACACGCTCGGCGAGCCGAAAGAGAAAGACGTGCTCGTCTACGAAGAGAAGGACGAACTCTATCGTGTCGGCGCGCGCCGCTCGCGCAGCCGCCAGTACATCTTCATCGCCGCGACGAGTTCAAACAACACCGAGTACCGTTACCTGCGCACGGATAAATTGAACGAGCCTTTCAAGATGATCGCCGCGCGCGCGGGCGAGCACGAGTATTATCCAGATCATCACGGCGATAAGTTTTACATTTTGACGAACGACAAAGGGCGCGGCTTCCGCGTCGTCACCGCGCCCGCGAGCGATCCGCAGCCGAAGAACTGGACGGAGTTCATCCCGCACCGCAAAGGCGTCACGCTCGAATCGCAGTCGATCTTCGCCAACAACTACGTCCTCTCCGAACGCGATCAGGGCTTGCAGAAAATTCGCGTCATTGATTTCAAGACGAACGCTTCGCACTATCTCGAATTTCCCGAACCCGTCTATTCCGCGAACGTCAACTTCACGCCGGAGTACGACACGACCACGCTGCGCTTCAGTTATCAATCGTTCGTCACGCCCGCGAGCATCTACGACTACGACATGCGAACGCGCAAGCGCGAACTCTTGAAGCAGATCGAAGTCCTGGGCGGCTACGACGCGACGAAGTATGCTTCCGAGCGCACCTTCGCCGTCGCCGCAGACGGCGTGCGCGTGCCCATCTCGCTCTACTATCGCAAAGATTTGCGCCGGGGCGGCGCGCAGCCGATGTTACTTAACGCTTACGGCTCTTACGGCATCCCCTCGAACGTCACCTTCAATTCCAACCGTCTCTCGCTCATAGATCGCGGCGTCGTCTACGCCATCGCGCACATACGCGGCGGCGGCGATCTCGGCAAGGAGTGGCACGACGAAGGCAAGATGATGAAGAAGAAGAACACCTTCACAGACTTCATCGCAGCCGCCGAACATCTCATCAAAGAGAAGTACACCTCGAAAGATCAACTCGTCATCACGGGCGGCAGCGCGGGCGGACTTTTGATGGGCGCGGTCACGAACATGCGCCCCGATCTCTTCAAGGCGGTCGTCACCTACGTGCCCTTCGTCGATGTCATCAACACGATGATGGACGCGTCGCTCCCGCTGACGGTGCAGGAGTATCTCGAATGGGGCAACCCGAACGAGAAGGAGGCTTACGCCTACATGAAGTCGTACAGCCCGTACGACAACCTCGAAGCGAAGGACTACCCGACCATTCTCGTCAAGACTTCTCTGAACGACAGCCAGGTGATGTACTGGGAGCCTGCTAAGTACGTCGCCAAACTGCGCGCGTTGAAGACGGACAAGAACCCGCTCATGCTCAAGATCAACATGGGCGCGGGACACGGCGGGTCGTCAGGCCGCTACGACGCCCTGCGCGAAACCGCGTTCGACTACACCTTCATCTTGCAGCAGTTCGGCATCACGAATTAACGCTCTCCCAGAAAGTCCCAAGTCCCAAGTCTCAAGTCCCAAGTCAAGATAGGCTCTTTGACTTGGGACTTGAGACTTGGGACTTGGGACTTAACGGGATCAGGCTTCGCTGAGGTGGAGCGTGTCTCTGCGCCGGTCGGCTTGCGGGAGCGTGCGCAGATGTTCAAGGTAGCGTTCGCGTTCAGGCGCGCTCATCTCTTCGATGCGCACGCCGACGAGATAGCCTTCGCCCGCATCCTCTCCGTCGAGTTGCTCGAAGCGCGCGGGCGCGGCGATCAAACTTACTGTGCCGGACGGCAGTTCGAGCGTGACCAGCAGTTTGTTCTCTTTGAGCGTGATGTAATCGCCGCCGATTCGTATCGAAGGCACGACCAAATTCAGGTCGCCTTCGCCGAGGTCGCGCGTGCGCCCCGCGAGAGAAGCGGCAGGCTTTGCGCCCACGCGTTTCGGGTCTACGACGGAGACGTTGAACGGGATGCGTGCGCTGTAACGCGCGCTGCGACGACGCGTGCTGCGCCGCTCTGTGACGTACTCGCGCAACAGCGCAGAGGCTTTGTTTCTTAATCCTTCCATGCTCGCGAGGTCTCCTTATGCAAAAGTGTCGGGACGCGCCGGTCAATTCTTAACCGGCGATGCTGCTCAAGGTGACATGAATTGGGGGAAGACCGCCGACTTGTGGCGACATCATAACATCGCCCGTCGAGATCGCGGCAACGATCTCGACGCGCAACGGTTGCGACGCATCGTCGTTCGGGATAACTCACGTTTGCGCGGCGGGCGCGGCTAATGATATTTTTTGCTTGCCGTTCGGCAGTCTCCAAATTCTGTTGTCTCCCGAAAGATTTTTTCCGTGTTGCTCTGGAATCGTCGGGGCTAACCCTTTGCGCTCCGGTCGCCCCGACTTCCAAAGCGTTCCTGCAACTAACAACTGCTCATTGCGTAATACTACGACATCGCCATTCATCCAGGAGAAACCACACGCATGCGCCCACACGTGACGACTACGAAACTATTCTCTATCGCCCTGCGCCTTTCCTTGCTCGCGCTTTTTATCTTCACGCTCGCGCCCGCGCCCCGCGCGCAGGAAGAGAAGCAGACGGAGAAAGAGGCCGTAGAGCGAGCGAAACAAGAAGAGGCCAAGAAGGCCGAAGCCGAGAAAGCGAAACAGGACGAGGCGAAGAAAACGGAAGACGCGAAGAAACCCGCCGACCCTTTGAGCACTCCGACCTTCGCGGGGCTTCGCATGCGTCTCATCGGCCCGGCCTTCACTTCGGGGCGCATCGTCGGCATCGCGGTTGACCCGAAGAATAAGAGCACCTATTACGTCGCCGCCGCATCGGGCGGAGTCTGGAAGACCGTCAATGCGGGCACGACTTGGACGCCCGTGTTCGACAGCGAAGGCTCTTACTCAATCGGCGTCGTCACACTCGATCCGAAAAATGCGCTCACGGTCTGGGTCGGCACGGGCGAGAACAACAGCCAGCGCAGCGTCTCCTACGGCAACGGCGTCTATCGTTCCGACGACGGCGGGCGCAGTTGGAAAAACGTCGGCCTCAAAACTTCCGAGCACATCGGGCGCATCGCCATTGACCCGCGCGACTCGAACACGGTCTACGTCGCCGCGCAAGGGCCGCTCTGGGGCGCGGGCGGCGAACGCGGCCTCTACAAGACGACCGACAACGGCAAGACGTGGAATCAGATTTTGAAGATCGGCGAGAACACAGGCGTCACAGATGTCGTCATCGATCCCAACAATCCGGACACGCTCTACGCCGCAGCTTATCAACGACGCCGCCACGTCTTCACGATGATCAACGGCGGGCCTGAGAGCGCGATCTACAAATCCGTAGACGCGGGCGCGACGTGGACGAAACTCACGCGCGGTCTGCCGACTTCCGACATGGGACGCATCGGTCTCGCCATCTCGCCCGTTGACACGAACGTCATTTACGCGACCGTCGAGGCGGCGGACAAAAAGGGCGGCATCTTTCGTTCGACCGACAGGGGCGGCAACTGGGAACGCCGTAACGAGTACGACACGACCGCGATGTACTACTCGCAAATCTACGCCGACCCGAAAGAGCTTGATCGCATCTACGTGATGAACGTCTTCAACATGGTCTCGAACGACGGCGGCAAAACTTTGACGCGTCTCGGCGAACGCTCGAAGCACGTTGACAATCACGTTCTATGGATCGACCCCGATAACAACAACCACTATCTCAACGGCAACGACGGCGGCCTCTACGAATCTTATGATCGCGGCGCGACGTGGGACTTCGTTGAGAACCTGCCCATCACGCAGTTTTACGACGTGACGACCGACAACGCCGCACCCTTTTACAACGTCTACGGCGGCACGCAGGACAACTTCAGCGTCGGCGGCCCCGCGCGCACGCGCAGCGCGTCCGGCATCACGAACGCCGATTGGTTCGTCACGCAGGGCGGCGACGGTTTTCGTTCGCAGGTTGACCCGACCGACCCGAACATCGTCTACGCAGAATATCAACACGGCGGCCTCGCGCGCTTCGACAAACGCACGGGCGAGCGCGTCGGCATACAACCCGCCATAGGTCGCGGCGAAGACCCTCTGCGCCTCAACTGGGACGTGCCCTTCATCATCAGCCCGCACCTGCACACGCGCCTCTACTTCGCAGCCAATCGTCTCTATCGCAGCGACGACAGGGGCGACAGTTGGACGACGGTGAGCGGCGAACTCTCTCGCGCGCTCGACCGAGACAAGTTGCCCGTGATGGGCAAAGTGTGGGGCGTCGATGCCGTCTCGAAACACGCTTCGACGGCGTTTTACGGAAACGCCTCCGCGCTCGCAGAGTCGCAGAAGAAGGAGGGCTTGATCTACGTCGGCAGCGACGACGGTTTGATTCAAGTCACGGAAGACGGCGGCAAGAACTGGCGGAAGATTGACAAGTTTTCCGGCGTGCCCGACATGGCTTATGTCTCGCGCATCGTCACTTCCACACACGACGCGAATACCGTCTATGCCTCGTTTGACAATCACTGGAACGCGGACTTCGCGCCCTATCTTTTGAAGTCAACCGATGCGGGGCGCACTTGGGTTTCGCTGAAAGGGGACTTGCCAGCGAACGGCCCCGTGCTCGCCATCGCGGAAGATCACGTCAACCCGAATTTGTTGTTCGCGGGCACGGAGTTCGGCGTCTTCTTCTCCGTGAACGGTGGCGCGAAGTGGGTGCAACTCAAAGGCAATTTTCCGACGATTGCCGTGCGCGATCTAGCCATCCAGCGACGCGAAAACGATCTCGTCATCGGCACGTTCGGGCGCGGCATCTACGTGCTCGACAACTACGCGCCGCTGCGCGCCGTCTCAGCCGAGATGCTCAAGGGCGAGAGCTTTTTGTTCCCCGTCAAAGACGCGCTCATGTACATACAGTCGCAGCCGCTCGGCGGGCGCGGCAAGAGTTTTCAGGGCGAGTCGTTTTACACTGCGGAGAACCCGCCCTTCGGCGCGACCTTCACATACTATCTAAAAGAGACGATCAAGACGCGCAAAGTTCGACGGCAGGAAGCGGAAAAGGAAGCCGAGAAACGAAACGCCGCCGTGCAGCTTCCGACGGGCGAAGACCTGCGCGCAGAGGAAGAGGAAGAAGCGCCTACGATCATCTTGACCGTCGCAGACGCATCGGGGCGCGTCGTGCGTCGTCTGACGGGGCCGGTGACGGCTGGCTTGCAACGCGTGACGTGGGACTTGCGTTCGCCTTCGCCGACGCTCGCCGCGCCGCCGTCTGCGGAAGACGCTGCCGACCCGTTCTTTGAAGCGCCGTCGGGGCCGCTCGTCATGCCCGGCCAGTACAGGGTTTCGATTGCGAAGCGCGTCGGCGGAGTTCTCACGCCGCTCGCCGCGCCGCCGCAGACGTTCAACGTCGTGGTCGAAGGTCAATCCAGTATGTCCGAAGCGGATCGCGCGGCGCTCGTAGAGTTTCAACAGAAGGTCGCACGCCTCCAACGCGCGGTCGCGGGCGCGCTTGAAACCGCCAACACGCTCAAGCCGCGACTCGCCTCGATTCGTCGTGCGCTCCTTGATACGCCGTCGGCGGGGGATAAACTTTTGGACGACGCGACGGCGATTGACCGCCGCACGAACGACATCCTGCGCGCGCTTCGCGGCGATACGGTGCTGCGCGCGCGCAACCAGAACACGCCGCCTTCGATCAGCGAACGCGTCTCGAACATCATCGGCGAGCAGCGCATGGCTATTGCCCGTCCTACGGGTACGCACGCCGCGCAGTATTCGGTCGCCGCGCAGGAGTTCGAGACGGTGCTCGCACAACTTCGCGCGCTCATCGAAGGCGATCTCGCGCGCTTGGAGAAAGCCATGGAAGCCGCAGGCGCGCCCCACACGCCGGGACGCATCCCCGAATGGAAAGAAAACTAGCAAGGCTGTCCGTTGTCCGTTGTCAGTCGTCCGTTGCATGTGGCTCTCACACAAGTTGCTAAAGATTTGGATTGAACAACGGACGACGGACTACTGACAACGGACAGCTTTTGATTGAAGGAGTTTTATGTTGAAAAGAAAATTCGCCAGCCTGTTTCTGTTGAGCGTCCTCGTGTTCGTGCCGTGTGCGCCGCTGGTTAGTGCGCAGACGACGCCGTTTCTGTCGGACGACGAGATACGAATGCTCTCCAACGAAATCTCCGGCGACCGCGCCTTCGAGCACATACGCTGGCTCACGCACTGGCATCGCGACTCAGGCATGGAAGGCTATTTCAAAGCTGCCGAGTACGTCGTCAAAGCCGCGAAGGAAGCCGGACTCGAAGGCGTGCGCTTCGTAGAGCAACCTTTGCCCGGCGTCAACTACACTGCGCGTGTCGGCGAACTCTGGATGACCGAACCCGTCGCCGTGAAACTCGCAGATATAGGCGAGCACGCCGTCTATCTCGCGGACGGTAGCCACGATGCCGACGTGACCGCCGAACTCATCTACATCGGCGATGCGACGGTCGAGAGTTTGAAGAACCTGGACGTGAAGGGAAAGATCGTCCTGACGAACTGGCAGCCGGGTAGGGCTGTGCAAAACGCCGTCTATGCTAAAGGCGCGGTCGGCGTCGTCACCTATGCCACGTCTGAAAATAGAAACCCGTTGGACTTCCCAGACCAGATCGCGTGGACGCGCATCAACCCGACGCCGCCCGAAGGCAAGCAGGGCACGTTCGCCTTCTCGCTCCCGCCGCGCAAAGGCGACACGCTGCGCCGCATACTCGAAACCAACGGCATGCAGGACTTTTTCGGCACGGGCAAAAGCACGAAGGGCGGTCGCGTCGTATTGCGTGCGAAAGTTGATACCGAGATCACGCCTGCGCCCGGTCGCACGGGCTTCGTCGAAGGTTGGATTCGCGGCAGTTCCATACACGACCAGCAGATCATCCTCACCGCGCACTTGCAGGAAGAACAAGGCTCCGCAAACGACGACGGCAGCGGCTGCGCCAACCTCCTCGAACTCGCGCGCACCTACAACAAATTGATCGCCGAAGGCAAAATGCCGCGCCCCTTGCGCGACATACGTTTTTGGTGGACGGACGAAATCTATTCCGAGTATCGCTACTTTCAGGACAACCCCGACGAGACGAAGAAGTTTCTCGCCAACGTCCATCAGGACATGACGGGCGCGAATCAGGCGATGGGCAGCCGCGTACAACATCTCATCTTCGCGCCGCATTCGCGCACGTCTTACCTCGACGCCATCTTTGAATCCGTCGGGCAATTCGTCATCAACACCAACAACGGTTTTCTCGCCGCCAGTCGTCAAGGCGGATTGCCGCGCCCGCACACGCGCCCGCTCTACGCGACGCGCGGCTCGCGGCAAGGCTACAACGCGCGCTTCGTCCCCTGGTTCGGCTCGTCCGATCACATGACGTTCCTCGACGGCCCCATCAACACGCCCGCCGTCGCGCTCATCAACTGGGACGACGACTACATACACTCGTCCGACGACGATCTCTTCCAGATCGATCAAACCCAACTGCGCCGCAACAACTTCATCATCGGCTCAATCGCCTACTTCCTCGCACGCGCCACCGAACGCGACATCCCCACGCTCGCCGCCGAAACCTACGCGCAGGGCACGAAGCGACTCGCAAACGACTTGCGCGTCGCGATGAGCTTGCTCAAGGAAGGCAACGCAGCGGGCGACAACTGGAAGGAGGCGAACTACCTGATCGAGCAGGGTGTCATGCGCGAGCAACGCGCGCTCTCGACCATACGCGTCTTTACAACACCGGGCGGCAAGGCTGCCGCGTCGCTAGGCGAACTCGCCGCGAACATGAAACGCAACGGCGCGCAGTTAACCGCCGACCTCGAAACTTATTACACGCAACTTCGCGGTGCGCGTCCCGCGCCCGTCAAGTTGAGCGCGGAAGAGTCTGCGGCGGCGCGAAAGATTCCGCAAAACGCCGCCGCGCTCAGAGACTATTTCGAGAACCGCGACAAGGTGAACGTCCGCACGAATTTGCACGGCCTCATGCGCGATGAAGTCTACAACTTCGTTGACGGCCAGCGCAGCTACTACGACATCTACAAAGCCGTCTACGCCGAAGCCGCCGCCGCAGGCTCCTGGTACTACGGCACGGTCACGCTCAAAGATGTCGTCAGCCTCCTGGACGCAGCGGTGCAAGAGAAAGCGTTAACTTTGAAATAGGATTACATTGCGCGCGACGAAAGTTACGCGTACAGAATAAAAGCGAAAGGCCGCGCGGCAAATTATCTGCGCGGCCTTTCGCTTTTATTAAGGAATGTTTTCTGTGATACGCGTTGAGTGGTTTTAGCCTTTGCGTAGTTCGGTGAGCACTTGCTTGGCGACGGATTTGAGAGTGTCGAAGACGCCGATGCCTTTGTAGGCGACGGCTTCGTGGACAGCCTCGTCTTTGCGGCGCAGTTCGGCTACGAGTTCGTCGGGGGGAATGACGTTCGGCAAATCGCGTTTGTTGAGTTGGAGCACGTAAGGCAGTTTCAGCAGGTCGTAGCCGTTGGCTTTCAGGTTCTCTTCCAAGTTGTAGAGCGCCTCGATGTTGGCGTCCATTCGCTCTTCCTGGCTGTCGGCGACGAAGACGACGCCGTCAACGCCCTTGAGTATGAGTTTGCGCGAGGCGTCGTAGAAGACCTGTCCGGGGACTGTGTAGAGGTGAAAACGCGTCTTGAAGCCGCGCACGGTGCCGAGTTCGAGCGGCATGAAGTCGAAGAAGAGCGTGCGGTCGGTTTCGGTCGCGAGGCTGATGAGTTTGCCTTTCGAGGCGGGCGCGGTCGAATCGTAGATGTATTGCAGGTTGGTCGTCTTGCCGCACAGCCCCGGCCCGTAATAGACGATCTTGCAGTTGATTTCGCGTGATGCGTAGTTGATGAACGTCATATCTTTTAAGTGACAAGTGACGAGTGACAAGTGACGAGTTGAAGACAAGTCTTCTGTTTTAACTTGTCACCTGTCACTCGTCACTTGTCACTAATTAAATAGGCTGTCAATATCGTCGTCCGTAATGCCTGCGAAGAGCGAGTCGTCCTGCTCGGTCTTTTTCAACGAATCACGTTCGACATCCTCGAAAATCGTCGCCAGTTCGCGCGACGCCTGCTTCACACGCAGTTTGACCAGACCGAGACTGGAACGGTCATCGAAGACTACGACGAGGAGCGTGCGCCCGATGATGCAGATATGTATGCTCTCGCGCTCGCCTTCGTGCGAAAGCGTGGGAAACTCTTTCTCGCCAATGAGTTGCGCCATGCCGCCGGTGGCCGCCACGTTTCCTGCGGCGAGCGAGGCGAGGCTCGTCGTGTCAATATTGCTCACGTCTCCCTGCACGGCTATCGGCTGGCCGTTTTTGTCCACAAGGAAGACCACGCGGGAGAACGATTCGGCGCGCAGTTTGTGTAAAACAGACACAATCCGCTCGTACTGTTGCTCGCGCATAATGATAGGAGTGTCTGTCATTAGTACAGGCGCTTTCTCTGTTGGGGAGTCGTTAGGGTGGGATGGCAAGAGGCCGCTATCGAGAGTCGCGTTTGAAACTTAAGTTGAACAATTACAAGGAGTTCGAGCGTCGGCCAACTGACTGTGCCCCCATCCCTAAAGGGTCGCACGAGGGGCGCAACTCCTTTGGGACTCTAACATAACGCCTTCGATAACATCAACTGTTTTTCTTTGTTGGCCGCACCCATAGCCCCCGCGTGAAAGCCCCGCAGTGCCCGCAACTTACACTACCACGTTGATTTATGCGTCGGGCTGTGCTAAAGTGCGGGCGTTACTTGGCTCCGCTCTGGGAGTCATTTTGATAATGGGAGCTTCGCATGAGCGAATCTGTCAGCAAGGGCGCGAAAAGACCTTCCTCCCGTCCGGTCACACGTAGCGTCTCCAGTGCGTCACCGGCGAAAAATCGCAAGTTGAGCGCGAAGACCTCGACGCGCCCGAAGCCGCTCGCCAAACGCTCCGGTGCGGAGAAAGCCCCTGTCCGCAAAGCTACCCAGACCAAGACGACAGCGGCCTCGCCCGCGAAAAAGAGCGCCCGCGCCGCCTCGACAACCAAATCCAAACCTTCGGCACGCCCCAAAGCTGTGAGCGCGAAGCCTGGCGCAAGCGCCAAAAGCAAGACTTCAAGTAAAACTACAGCTAAAACTCCGGCGCGTCCGAGCAGCAAGCCCGTCGCCGCCGCGAAACAGCCTAAACGCGCCACACAAGCGACCAGCGCCGCCACAGCGAAGAAGCAACCGGCGCGGACGACTGTCAAGCCGACCGCTAAACCGTCTGCGAAGCCAGTCGCACGTCACGTCGCACCGCCACCGCCGCGCCAGCCGACGCTGGACGAGGCCGCTGCGCTGCGTGCCTTCGAGCGCGCGCATAAAGAGTTTGTGCGCGGTCGTTTCGGCGAGGCGCGTATGCTGTTTCGCGGTCTCATCGAGCAGCATTCGGGCGTGGCCGAAGTGACGGCGCGCGCGCGCACCTATCTCGCCATCGCAGAGACGCGCCTGCGCTCGGAGAGCGCCATGCCGCGCAACGCCGAAGAACTCTATGATCGCGGCGTCATCGAACTCAATCGCGGCGATTTCGTCGCGGCTCAGGAGATGTTCGAGCGCGCTCTCAAACGCGACCCAGAAGCCGCGCACATCTATTACGGGCTGGCCGCCACACGCGCACGCCTCGGCGCACTCGAACCCGCGCTTCAATCTTTGGGGCGCGCTCTCGAACTGCAACCCAATCTGCGCGTCCGCGCACAGCACGACCCAGACCTAGCGCCCTTGCGCAACGAGCCTGAATACGAACAACTCATCTTCGCGTCCCGTCCCTGATTAACACGGCCAACATCCGTCTCCCCGTTTGACACTAAATTTCCATTTCCAACGCGCCGCTTTGAAAGCCTCCGGCTTTTGAGTATGATTTCAAAGTGCGCGGTCAATTTGGCGTGCGCGCCGGGCGAGTCGCGGAGGGCGAGAGTTTGCACATGACGGGAACAGAGCGCGGTCTGAAACTGGTTGCCATCGGCGGCGGCACAGGTCTCTCGACCGTGCTGGCCGGTTTGAAGCGACTCGTGGACAGGCGCGAAAGCGGCGGGCAATGGCTCGACGCGCTCGCGGCAATCGTCACAGTCTCGGACGACGGCGGAAGTAGTGGGCGTCTGCGCGACGAACTTCAAATCCTCCCGCCCGGCGACATACGCAACTGCATGGTCGCGCTCTCTGAAGACTCGACGCTCATGGGGCGTCTCTTTCGTCATCGTTTTCGCGGCGAAGGCGAACTCGGCGGCCACAGTTTCGGCAACCTCTTCCTCGCCGCGCTCACAGACGTAACAGGCGACTTCACAGAAGCCGTACGCCTCTCTTCCGAAGTGCTCGCCAGCAAGGGGCGCATCTATCCTGCGACACTTAACGACGTGCGCCTCGTCGCCCAACTCGAAGACGGCAGGGAAGTCTTCGGCGAGACAAACATCACTGCATCGCACGGCAGGATTCGTCGCCTCCGGCTTGAACCCGAACAGTGCCTCCCGCTGCCCGAAGCGCTCGCAGCCCTTCGCGGCGCGGACATCATCACGGTCGGGCCGGGGTCGCTCTACACGAGCATCCTCCCGAACCTACTCGTCTCGCGCGTCGCCGAAACCATCGGCGAATCCGGCGCTGTCAAAATTTTCATCTGCAACTTGATGACGCAGCCGGGCGAGACCGACGGCTACACCGCGCGCCAACACCTTGAGACCGTGAAGCGTTATGCGCCCGCCATCAACTTCGATTACGTCGTCGTCAACAACCGTCTCATCAACGAGGAACAGTCCGCGCTGTACAGCGCCGAGGGCGCGCAGCAGATCGGCCTGAGCGATCATCTCCTGGAAGACGAGTTCAGCCACGAGGCCGAGATCGTGCGCGCAGACCTGCTCAACGAAGGGGAGCAGGTACGGCACAGTCCCGAAAAGCTGGCGCGCATCATCATCGCCTGCTACGAACAGGCGCGCGCCGCCGCTGCCACCACCGCGCGCCCGCTCCACAGTCTCGCCTGAACGTTTGAGAACATAATGGACAAACAGCAGCCCCCATCCAACACGCAGGGAACGCCGACGCCGACAGCGACGACCGGCACAAACGCCGTCACAACATCCGGTGCTGTAGCGTCGAGCGCACCGCTCGACGTGCTCATTCTCGCCGCCGGACTCGGCACGCGCATGCACTCGCGCACCGCCAAAGTCCTACACCAACTCGGAGGCCGCCCGCTCATCGCGCACGTCTGCCACACCGCCGCCGCGCTCGTCAAAGAAGGCCGCCCCGTACACATCGTCGTCGGGCATCAAGCGGAAGAAGTCAAAGCAGCGGTCGAAAAAGAACTCGGCGAAGGCGGCGCGAACTTCATCACGCAGACAGAGCAACGCGGCACGGGCGACGCCGTGATGGCCGCGCGCGACGCGCTCGCCGCCGCAGGCTCGACGCTCCTAGTGCTTTCCGGCGACGTGCCCTTGATGCACCACGAGACGCTCGGCGCGCTCGTCCACCAGCATCGCACGCATCGCGGGCGCGGCGCGGCCTGCTCCGTGCTCACAGTCAAACTCGAAGACCCGACGGGCTACGGTCGCATCGTGCGCGACGCTGACGGTCGCTTCGAGCGCATCGTCGAGCAGAAAGACGCCACGCCCGAAGAACGACAGATCAAAGAGATCAACGCCGGAATTTATTGTTTCGAGACGCGCGTTCTGTTCGACGCGCTCGCGCGTGTGCAACCCGTCAACGCGCAGGGCGAATATTATTTGACGGACGTGCCCGGCATACTCCGCGCCGACGGCGAAGACGTGAGCATCTTCACGCACACGGACGCGCGCGAAGTCTCCGGCATCAACACGCGCGTCGAACTCGCGGAGTTCGAGCGGCTCTTGCGTGTGCGCACGCTCCGTCGCCTCATGCTCGACAGCGGCGTCACAGTCATCGACCCGTCGCACACCTACGTCTCGCCCGAAGCGCAAATCGGCCACGACACAATCATCTATCCCGGCGTCCACATCGAAGGGCGCACGCAAATCGGCGCGGGCTGCGAGATACGCCCGGGCGTGCGCATCACAAACTCGCGCATCGGCAGCGGCGTCCACATCAAAGATCATTCGGTCATCGTTGACTCCGACATCGCAGACAACTGTTCAATCGGCCCCTTCGCGCACCTGCGCATGAACGCGCAAATGGAAGAACAATCGGCGGTCGGCAACTTCGTCGAAGTGAAAAAGTCGCGGCTCGGACGCAAGGCCAAAGCAATGCACCTGACCTATCTCGGCGACGCGACCATAGGTGATCGCACGAACATCGGCGCGGGCACGATCACATGCAACTACGACGGCACGAACAAACACCCCACGGTCGTCGAACAGGACGTGAAGGTCGGCTCTGACACGATGCTCGTCGCGCCCGTCACGGTCGGCGCGCGCTCAGTCACGGGCGCAGGCTCGGTCGTCACGCGCGACGTGCCGCCCGACACGCTCGTCGCGGGCGTCCCCGCCACAGTCAAGCGAGACCTACGCCAATCATCCGAGCCGAACGCACCGGAACAGACTGAAGAACAAACAACAGCAGTGACAACAGCAGTGACGAGTGACGAGTGACAAGTGACGAGTTAAAGACAATCCCTTTGCTTTAACTCGTCACTTGTCACTCGTCACTCGTCACTGCTTTCTTGTCACTGCTTTCCTGAAAGGAAAGCAATCATGTGTGGCATCGTTGGATACGTCGGCAACAAACAGGTCGTGCCCGTCATCATTGACGGTTTGCGCAAACTCGAATATCGCGGTTACGACTCCGCCGGAATCGCCGTCGTTGACGAAGCGCACTCGCTCGACATTCGCCGCGCCGAAGGGAAACTGCGCAACCTCGAAGAAGCGATTCGCCTCAAGCCGCTCGACGGCACTTACGGCATCGGTCACACGCGTTGGGCAACGCACGGTCGCCCGACGGAAGAGAACGCGCACCCGCACCGCGATTGCACGGGGCGCGTCGTCGTCGTCCACAACGGCATCATCGAAAATTATCTCCAACTCAAAGAACGCCTGCGCGCGAGCGACCACAACTTCGTCACCGAAACCGACACGGAAGTCATCGCTCATTTGATCGAAGAATATCTGCGCGAGGAAGAGAAGCTGGAGACGGCAGTGCAGCGCGCCGTGCGCGATCTGCGCGGCATCTTCGCGCTCTCGATCATCTCGGTTGACGAGCCGGACTTGATTATCGCCGTACGGCAAGGCCCGCCCGTCGTCATCGGACTCGGCGACGGCGAGTTCTTCGTCGCCTCCGACATCCCGCCCATCCTGCAACACACGCGCGACGTGTTCTATTTAGGCGAGCGCGAGATCGCTGTGCTGACGCGCGACGCCGTGCGCGTCACGGACTTCGATGGCGACCTCCGCGAGCCGCAGCAGCAGCGCATCACCTGGGACCCGATCATGGCGGAGAAGGGCGGCTTCAAGCATTTCATGTTGAAGGAGATTTACGAGCAGCCGCGCGCCGTGCGCGACACCGTGCAGGGGCGCATCTCTCTGGACACGGGGCGCGTCTATCTCGACGAGATGAACATCACCGAAGCCGACTTCAAAAGTTTCGACCGCGTGATGATCGCCGCCTGCGGCACTTCCTGGCACGCGGGGTTGGCGGGAAAGTACATGCTCGAACAGTTCGCGCGCATACCCGTCGAAGTTGATTACGCTTCGGAGTTTCGCTACCGCGATCCGGTCATCAACGAAAAAACTCTGCTCGTCGTCATCTCACAATCGGGCGAGACGGCAGACACCATCGCCGCGCTTCGTGAAGCGAAAGAGCGCGGCGCGAAGATTCTCGCCATCTGCAACGTGCAAGGCTCTATGATCACGCGCGAAGCCGACGGCACAATCCTCACGCACGCAGGGCCGGAGATCGGCGTCGCTTCGACGAAAGCCTTCACCTCGCAGATGATCGCGCTCTATCTCTTCGGACTTTATTTCGGACAACTGCGCGGCGCGCTCACAGCGGACGAGGCCAAACACCACGCGCAGGAGTTGGCCGAACTCCCCGTTAAGATCGAGCACCTTTTGAGCGAATCCGACTCGCTCGAAGAACTCGCGCGCGAGCTACACCGCTCGACCGATTTTCTCTACCTCGGGCGCGGCATCAATTTTCCCGTCGCGCTCGAAGGCGCGCTCAAGCTAAAAGAGATTTCCTACATTCACGCCGAAGGCTATCCGGCGGGCGAGATGAAGCACGGCCCGAACGCGCTCATAGACGAACGCCTCCCCGTCGTCGTCGTCAACACGCGCGAGGAGGGCAACCGCGCCTCAGAACTTCGTTACGAGAAGACGCACTCGAACATCGTCGAAGTCAAAGCGCGCGAGGGCGTCGTGCTCTCCGTCTTGACGGAAGGTGATGAGATGTCTGCGGCAGTGTCCGACCACGTCATAGAGATTCCGGCGTCGAGCGATCTGCTCTCGCCGATACTCGCCATCATCCCGCTGCAACTTCTGGCTTATCACATCGCCGTGCGACGCGGCTGCGATGTGGATCAGCCGCGCAACCTCGCCAAGTCCGTGACGGTCGAATAACACGCGCGGGCGCGCCGTCAGAAGTCTTCGATCTCTTTTGTGTTGACAAGCAGGTACGCTGCCCGTATCGTGCCTGCATTTCACCCGCGCGTTTCGTGGCTGGCTTCGTCCTCGCCTGTGCCAGCTTCGCACACCGACGACAAAGGAGACTCACATCTTATGGCTACGAAGAAAGCTGCGTCCAAGAAGAGCACTAAGAAGAGCACTAAGAAAGGCGGGACTACCAAGAAAGGCGGCGCGACGAAGAAGGCAGCCGCAAAGAAGGTGGGAGCTAAAGCCCCGACCAGCACCGGCAAATGTACGGACTGGCAGGCGATACAGGACAACATGCCGCCGCTGCCGTCGCGTCTGCGCGTCACGGGCAAATGCACGTTCCCGACGCGTGGCTATAAAGTCACGCTCAAAGAGGCCGTCCCGCAGGGCATCAACCCGCACATACTTCTGCTGAGCAAGACCGTCACTCCGCCCAAGGGCATTGTGCTACCGGGGCATCAGACGATCCCTGTGAGTTTCGGCAAGAAGACGAACACGAAGTACACACACGTCACTATCCTGCCAGAAGTTACGACCATCAAAGTCCAGCAGGTCTTCTAAAGCCTGCGTCCTCGACAAACGGAAAACGGGCGGTGATGCTTTCCCCAACAGCATCGCCGCCCGCCGCGTAAGCGATTCCCGTCACTTACATAATTCCTGCGAGCGCGGCCTCGCCCGTGTGCGCTACAGCCGCCTAAAAATTGACCCGGCCCGCAAGTTAAGTTTCCACAAGAGCCTCACTCACGTCTTGGCCTCCGGCTTGCATTGAAGATGGGCACGAGTTCGTTTTCCGTAAAACATCGAAGTTATTCCCCAAGAATCCGTGCATCCCCCTGCCGGAAGCGTCGCGCGGCGTAATGAAAACCTACACCGTCGCTGACCGCATTCGATAACAGCCGGACGAGAGTTTCCCGAAGTCGTGGAGGATTGAGGACGTGTCTAAAACAAGATTAACAGTTGCGTGGGCGCTCTTCTTCGCGCTCCTGAACATCAACACGGGCGCGGCGTTCGGACAACGACGACAGACACCCGCGCCGCGTCGCACGACGACAACGACGACCGCGCGCCAGACGAAAACAACCCCGCGCAAGACGACGACCGCAGCGCGGCGTACGACGACAGCGGCACGGCGTACAACTGCGGCGCGCACCATAGCAGCGGCGACGCCATCAGACATGCGCCTGACCGGCCTTTATCGCCTCGACTTCACGCGCAGCGACGACCCGCGCGTGGCCGCCGAGCGCGCGACAACCTTTCTGCTGCCCGAAGAGCAGCAACGCGTCATCGAGAGCCTGACGACGCGGCTCACTTCGCCCGACCAGATCGCCATCGAACGTCGCGGGCGCAGCATCAGCATCGGCTCGACGCGCGCGCCGCGCGTCACCTTCGACGCAGACGGGCGCACGCGCACAGAGCGATCCGACGACGGCCACATTGTCACGACACGCGCCGCGCTCTACGGCGACCAGTTGATGATCAGTTCGACAGGCATGCGCGACGACGAGTTTTCCGTCAACTTCGATTCGATAAACAACGGCACACGCCTGCGCGTCACGCGCCGCATACGCGACGAGCGACTCGATCAGCCCGTCGTCGTGCAAAGCACTTACAACAAGATTTCCGGCGTCGCGCGTTTCAACATCTACGGCGAGCCGGAAGCCGTGCGCACGACCGCCGCCGCGCGCAATCAGCAAGTCGAACAACGCACAGCGCCGACCGCGCAAACACGACGACAAGAAGCGCAGCAGCGCCAGCGACCCGCGCCGCCCGTCATCAGAAACCGCGAGCCTGAGCGCCGCCCGTCGCCCGCCTACGAAGGCTTCGTTATCGGCAACAACACACAGTTCGTCGCCACGCTCAACGACGATCTGAGCACGGCCAATTCGCGCGAGGGCGACCGCTTCACTTTGACCGTGCGTGAGCCGTCCGTCTTCGCGGGCGCGATCATCGAAGGCACGGTCGGGCGCACGACACGCGGCGGGCGCATCTCCGGTCGCTCCGAAATGGTTCTGAACTTTGAAACGATCCGTCTGCGCGACGGTCGCACGGCAAATTTCGCCGCCGTCATAGAGAGCGTGCGCCCCGTCGGCGGCGAAGAAGTGCGCGTGGACAACGAAGGCGGCGCGAGCGTGCAGGATAACGATAGCCAGACCTCACGCACGACCGAGCGCGCGGCCATCGGCGCAGCCGTCGGCGCGATCATCGGCGCGATCTCCGGCGGGGGCAAAGGCGCGGCCATCGGCGCAGTCATCGGCGCAGGCGCGGGCGCAGGCTCCGTCTACGCACAGGGGCGCGACGATCTCGAACTCGGACGCGGAACCGAACTCGTGCTGCGCGCCGACGGCACACGCTAAAGCTCCACGCCGCCAGCCCGAAAATTCGCGCACCGCAGAGCCGCGTCCAAATACGACTCTACGGTGCGCAAACTTTTGTCGGCGGCGGTTTGATCGCAGGCGTGCGAAATGGGAGTCTGAGAGTTAAAATTTTGCCCGACCGTCGTACAACTTTTTGGATTGCTTGTTCATCTATAGTCCGTGCCTGCATCAATGTCGTTTGCGAGAGTTTTCTCAACCAATCTCACGTAGATGAGTAATCTCAAACATTCACAAGCGAACGCGAATTTGAGCGTCGCTTCCTGTTTCTAAGTCGCTTCGCCCCCGCTTTGTACCGGTACTTGTACTCAATCTCAACCGCGAGCACCGGCTATCTTCAACGCAATTTTAATCCCAGAAGGAGAAGAATTTTTATGCGCCTTGCGAATAACGCCCGTCGCAGAGGATGGAAAAGCATCCTGTTGACGACGAGTTTTCTGTTCCTCTTCAGCGCGTGCGCCACGATCTCATTCGCGCAGGATGCGACTAACGCCGCTGCTGACACTTCCGCTGCGCAGGAGGTGACCGTGACCGATATTTTGAGACTGCCCGGACGCGTGCTCGGCGAAGGCCAGAACACCAAAACGGTCGGCCAGCATAAAGTGAAAAGCTATCGCGTCGAAGAAGTGACGCTGCCGCAGATGAAGGAAGTCAAAATCAAAGGCGAGACGCGTTCGGTCGGCAGGGCTTTCCGCCTGACGATCAAGGGCGGGCCGTTTCCCGTTCGCGCCATGCCCGCCGTCATCTGGTTAGACGACACGGCCATCGGCTACGGCATCGAGAACGAAGAATTAAACGAGATCACCGTCATCACTTACGACGAAGCCGCGCTCGCCGAAGGCGCAACGATTTATCTCTCCTACGGCGACAAGAAGAACAAGGAAGACCGCTCGGCGCTGCCCGAGAAATTGAAACTCAACGGCGCAGCCAAGGGAGGTAACCAGTAATAATGAAATACTCACGTATCAATAACCTCATCGCATTTGCTTTCCTCATGTTCCTGAGCGTCGCGGGTGCAACCGCCACACAGGCACAGACCCCAGACCCCGGCACGGCCAACCCCAACGTCGCCGTCACGCGTGTAGAGTACAACTACGGCAATTCTGTTTTCCAACCCTCCGGCTTCCCCATCGCGGTCGAAGTGCGCGCTTCCATTCACTACCCGACAAGTTTGGCGAACGGCCCTTATCCGGTCATCGTCTTCCTGCATGGACGCCACCCCACCTGCTATCGCAACTCGACCGCCACCTTGCGCTGGCCATGTCTGTCGAACGAGCAGCCGATCCCGAGTTTTCAAGGCTACGACTACATCGCGCAAGTCTTGGCGAGCAACGGCTACGTCGTCGTCTCCGTCAGCGCGAACGGCATCAACGCCTACGATAACAACGTGACAGACCTCGGCATGCAGGCGCGCGCCGAACTCATTCAACATCACCTCGGTCGCCTGAACGCCTTCAACACGGCGAGCACTGCGCCCTTCGGCTCGACGTTCGTTGGCAAACTCAATCTCTCGAAGGTCGGCACGATGGGACACTCGCGCGGCGGCGAAGGCGTCGTCAAGCACTACGTCTATAACGCCTCGCTCGGCTCGCCCTACGGCATCAAGGCCGTGCTCCCGCTCGCGCCCGTAGACTTCAATCGTCCGGTCGTCAACAACGCCGCGCTCGAAGTCATACTGCCTTACTGCGACGGCGACGTGAGCGACAATCAGGGCGTACACTTCTACGACGACGCGCGCTACAACGTGGCGGGCGACACAGGCGCGAAGCACACCGTTCAGGTGATGGGCGCGAATCACAACTACTACAACACCGTCTGGACGCCCGGCATGTTCCAAGCCGGAACAGCCGACGATTGGACTTACGTGACGGGCGGCTCTGTGGACGGCCACTGCGGCACGGTCGCGGGCAACAAGCGTCTCACGAGCGCGCAGCAGCGCGGCACTGGCCTGGCTTACCTCTCGGCCTTCATGCGCGCCTACGTCGGCGGCGAGACGCAGTTCCTCCCCATCCTGACGGGCGAAGCGCCTCCGCCCGCGTCTGCGCAGACCACGAACCTGCACGTCTCCTATCACGCGCCCGACGCGGCGGCGAAACGTCGCGACGTGAACCGCCTGCTCACTTCGACCAACCTGACCACGAACACCTTGGGCGGCGCAACCACGCAAAGCGGACTCACCCCGCACGATTTGTGCGGCGGCGCATCTCCGCAACCGCAACACTGCCTGCCCTCGACGCAATCCACCTCGCGACAGCCGCATACGGTGCCCTCTGCGCGCGCCACGACCCTGCGCGGCTTGAGCCAACTCCGCACCGGCTGGGGCGCGTTCGGTTCGACCTACACGAACGACCTCCCGCTCGGCTCGCGCGACGTGAGCGGCTTCCAGGCGCTACAGTTCCGCGTCAGCGTCAACTACAACGACCTGCGTAATCCTTCCAACACGGCGCAGAATTTCAGCGTCGTCTTGACGGACGGCACGGGCGCAACCGCGAGCGTGCCCGTCGGCAGCGCATCCACCGCGCTCTTCTACCCGCCGGGAACGGTCGGCCCCGTGCCAAAAGTTCTCCTGAACACCGCGCGCATCCCGCTCGCGTCGTTCACGGGCGTCAACCTGTCGGACATACGCTCCGTCAAATTCGTCTTCGACCAGACGGGACAGGGCGCACTGCTCATCTCCGATCTGGCCTTCGCCTCCGCCCCTTAACCCCCGACGGGCGCAGCCTGAAACAAAAGGACGCCGTTGCATTGCAGCAACGGCGTCCTTTTATTACGTCTCTCTAGTTCGCCCGCCTACTTTTCTTCTTTGTCGCTGCCCGCCGCGAGCAGACGACGGATCGTGTCCACCATCAAATAAAGGTCGTACGGCTTCCTTAAAAACGCGTTCGCGCCCGCGCGCTTCGCTTCCTCTTCATAATCTTCGATTGAAAACAACAGAATTTGAAGACCCTTCCGGTGCGTCAACTCGCGCGCGCACCTCACCAGATCGATCCCCGTCATGTGGTGTAGTTCGTTATCCACGAGGAGCAAATCATAGGGTTGCTCGCCGCGCAGAAGAGTGCGCGCGGATGTAGTGTTGCGCAGGTGTTGGACGTTCCAGCCCGCCAGATCGAGTGCATCACGCACGAGTTGCATGAGCAAGAGATTATTTTCGACGTAGAGGATAACCGGTTGCGGCATGACCGTGCTCCGTTGCTGGCGCGGGAGGGTGTGTTCAAGTAAGGGATCAAGTGTGAGCATGATGAGAGTTCTGCTAAGATGGCACGCGTTCGGTGATTGAAATTGCGACGGCTAATGCGTAGCTCACCTCAACCTCAAAGCGAGTGATGAGCATCGCCGTTCGAGATGGAAGGCCAACTCTCTCGGCGAACAAGTTACGCAAAGGCATTTTATGGGTATCTACCCATAAGCGCAAGGCAAATCTTGCAACTACGATTCTGTCAGGAGGTAACTCCTGATGGGTCATCCGCGTCCGAAGCCCGCGCGGCTAGCCGAAAAACTCAGACAGATTCGGTTGGCACTCGGATTATCTCAGCAGGAGATGCACAGGCGTCTTGGAGTCGAAGACCTCATCGCCTACAACGAAATTTCAAAATACGAGTTAGGAAAGAACGAACCGTACTTGCAGATACTCCTGCAATACGCACGCGTCGCAGGCGTCCACATGGAAGACATCGCGGACGACGAACTCGACTTGCCCGAAAATCTCCCCGGCAACTACAATCACAAGGGCATTAAACACACCCCATCATCTCGTAAAAAGTCGAAGCGTTGACAGTTGCATGAACAAGCACGAATCGCACATTAATAACCCACTCCGGCGCACAAATTATTTTGTGTACAATCTCAAAGCACGGAGGCACGAAACGATATGACCGGCGAAGAAATGGAACGCGCAATCGAGTTTTTATTGAAGAACCAAGCAGCTTTCGAGGCACGACAAGCAGCCTTTGAGGCTAGTCTTGCAGCAACCAAAGAAACCTTTGAGGCCAGTCTTGCAGCAAGCCAAGCTGCTTTTGACAAAAGACAAGCTGCTCTTTCGGCGAAGCAGGATCGCACGCAGGAGCATCTCGACCACCTCACACGCGTCGTGGCGCACATCGCTGAACTAACGCAGCGCCACTCAGAAGAAATAGACGTTTTGGGCAAACTCGTCGGCGGCTTGATAGAGCGCGGCAACGACAAGCCGGACAAGTGAAGTCACCTATCGTTAGACTTGCGCTCGCGCCGTTTGTCGTCTCCGTGCGAGCGCAAGTCCTCTAGTAGAACATTCCACTTATTCATTCAACAGATTTGATCATCAGGAGACCGTCGCCGCCGTTGGAGTAGTAGCGTGGGAGGCGTTGGGTGACGGTGTAGCCGAGGCTGCGGTAGAGGTTTTGCGCGCCGCTGTTGACGGAGCGGACTTCGAGGCGGATGGTGCGTACGTGGCGGCGGCGGAAACTCTCTTCAACGCGCATGAGCATACGTTCGGCGATGCGTCGGCGGCGGTGTTCGGGGGCGACGCCGAGCGTCGTGATGTGGCCGGTGTTTTGTGGCTCGACGAGGCCGACGATGAAGCCGACCATGAGGCCGTCCGAAGTGACGGCGCGGTAGGCGACGGATTCGGGTGAGGTCAGCAGGTACTCGAAGGTGTCGCGGCTGTAGGCTTCGCCATCAACGAAGCAGCGTTGATCGAGTCGCCAGCATTCGTCGAGTTGGGTGATGGTCAGAGGGCGTATGTCGTAACGCTCCTCGGCGAGCAAGGGGGCTTCTGCCGAGGCGTCCGCTGCGGCGCTCGTCTCCCGTAAGCGCGCGTCCTCGCCGTTCGACGCCGCTTCTTCCGGCGTCGAAAACAGGCGCGAGCGAATTTTCTTCAGCACTGCCATAAGAAAACAGTAACAAGTGACAGGTGACAAGTGACGAGTTAAGAGCGAAGCCGCTCTCTAACAATTTGGATTTTATCTTGTCACCTGTCACTTGTCACTTGTCACTTGAAAAACACTTGTCACTGTTCTTAAGTGATGAGCATGCAATCACCGTAGCTGTAGAAGCGGTAGCGCGCGGCGACGGCGTGGCGGTAGGCCGCGAGTGTGAGTTCGTGTCCGGCAAAGGCGGCGACGAGGACAAGCAGCGACGAGCGCGGCAAGTGGAAATTAGTGATGAGCGCGTCAACGATTTTGAACTTGTAGCCGGGCGTGATGGTGAGAGTAGTCGCGTGCGCGCCCGATGCGACGCGTCCTGCTTCGTTGGCAGCGGATTCGAGTGCGCGCACGGTGGTTGTCCCGACGGCGATGATGCGCGCTCCGCTCCGGCGCGATTCGTTGAGCGCGGCGGCGGCCTCCTGCGTGATCTCGTAATGTTCTGCGGCGACCGCGTGCTCGCTTAAATCGTTCGCGCGCACGGGCGCGAACGTGCCGTAGCCGACGTGCAGAGTGATCTCCGTGATGGCGACGCCGCGCGAGCGCAGTTGTTCGAGGATGCGGGGCGTGAAGTGGAGTCCGGCGGTCGGGGCGGCGATTGCGCCGCGCCGTTCGGCGTAGATGGTCTGGTAGCGTTCGCGGTCTTCGGCGGCGCGCTGTGCGTTCGCTGCGCCCGCATCTTCTGCGCCTGGCGCGCGTTTGATGTAGGGCGGCAGCGGGACTTGACCGATCTCTTCGAGCACCGTGTAGAAGTCGCTCTCGCAGTCGAACTTGACTGTGCGACGCCCTTCGTCGCCCGCGCCGACGATCTCTGCGTGCAGGCGTCCTTCACCGAAAGACAATGCTTGGCCGCGCGCCAGCCTGCGCGCCGGACGCGCGAGCGCCTCCCACACGCACGGCTCGCGCTCTTCGATCAGAAACAGTTCGACCTGACCGCCCGAAGGCTCGCGCCGACCCTTGAGCCGCGCCGGAAAAACGCGCGTGTTGTTGACGACCAAATGATCGCCCTCGCGGAGTTCGGCGGGCAGTTGTGAAAACGAACTGTCACGCCACGCGCGCCGCCCGCGATCCAGCACGAGCATACGCGACGCGTCGCGCTCCGCGAGCGGCGCTTGCGCGATCAACTCTTCGGGCAGTTCGTAATCAAATTCAGAAATCAACATAAAAAGGGGGAAAGGGGAAGGGGTAAAGGTTAAAGGAGAAAGAGGGGCGGACATGAATCGTTAGATTGATCTCCGTCTTCCCTTTCCCCCTTCCCCTTTTCCCTTTCATTATGCCTGCGGCACGGCGGGCGTCTGCGCCTCGTCGGGCGGGACGGTGGTCGCCAGTTCCTCGTGCGCGGCGGAGTGTTCCTGATGGAAGACGACGGAGAGTTGTGCGCCGAACAGCAGGATCAAACTCGACACGTAGCTCCACGTCAGCACCGCGACGACCGCGCCGACCGAGCCGTAAATTTGATCGTAGTGAAAATAGTGCAAGCTCGACGCGAAGATGAACTTCGCAGCTTCCCACAAAAGTCCTGCCACGACCGCGCCGGGGATCGAATCGCGCAAGGTAACACGACCGCTCGGCATGAAGCGATAGACGAGCGTGAAGAGCGCGACCGTCACGGAGATACTGACGAGCGCGAAGATGAGTTGCCAGAAGGCGTTGCCGACGAGCGACAGGACTGTGACGCGTTGCAGCACGCGCAAGGGCAGGCTTTCGGCCAACTCCTTGAGCGCGACGAGCAGGTACGTGATGATGATCGAGACGATGAGCAGCACGCCGACGCCGCCCATCATGCCGAGCGTCAAACCGCGACCGTGCAGAAACGCGCGCGGGCGCGTGCCCCACAGGCGGTTGATGGCGCGCTCCATCACGTTGAAGACCCACGAACCCGCCCAGAGCGTGACGACGATGCAGGTGATGATGACGCTCGTGCCGACGTTTTCGAGCGACCGGACGGTCGTGCGCAAAAAATCGCGCGAGCCGGGATAGGCTTCGACGGCGCGCGTGAGCATCTCGCTGCCCACGTCGAAATAGTTGCTCAGGGCGAGCAGCACGAGCAGCATCGGGAAGAGCGTGAGCAACCCGAAATAACTCATCGCGGCGGCGGGCGTGAAGAGATCGTTTTCGTGGAATTGATGAAACGAGTGGCCGAAGATGCTCAGCCAGGGCGCGGCATTACGCACGCCGAAATGATGCCGTGTGAATGAACGAAGCCGTTTCATAACTCAACAACAGCGGGCTACACGCCGAACAATCCTTGATTCGTCGGCAACTGGCTCAGTCCGAAATGTTCATAGGCCAGACGCGTCGCCATGCGCCCGCGCGGCGTGCGATTGAGAAAGCCGATCTGGATCAAATAAGGCTCTATGATCTCTTCGATGGAATCTTTCTCCTCGTGGACGGAAGCCGAGATCGTGCCGAGTCCGACGGGGCCGCCGCTGAATTTTTCTATGATCGTCAGAAGCAACTTGCGATCAACTTCGTCCAGCCCGTAGGTGTCAACTTCCATGCGGTTGAGCGCATCGTTGGCAATCTCTTGCGTGATGCGCCCATCGTAATCTACTTCGGCGAAGTCGCGCACGCGCCGGAGCAGGCGGTTGGCGATGCGCGGTGTCCCGCGTGCGCGACGCGCGATCTCTTTCGCGCCGCCTACGTCAATCTCCGTGCCGAGAATGTCCGCCGAGCGGCGTACGATGAGTTCCAGTTCGTCGTGCTTGTAGAAGTCTAGATGAAAGACGATGCCGAAGCGACCGCGAAGCGGCGCGGTGATGAGTCCGGCGCGAGTGGTCGCACCAACGAGCGTGAACTTCGGCAAGTCTAACTTGATCGAGCGCGCCGCCGTGCCTTGCCCGATCATGATGTCGAGTTGGTAGTCCTCCATCGCCGGATACAAAACTTCTTCGATGGCTGGATTGAGGCGATGAATCTCGTCTATGAAGAGCACGTCGCCTTCCTGCAAGTTGGTCAGGAGCGCGGCGAGGTCGCCGGGCTTTTCGATGACTGGGCCTGCGGTCGAACGCAGTTCCGCGCCCATCTCGTTGGCGACGATGTTGGCGAGCGTCGTCTTGCCTAGACCGGGCGGCCCCGTCAGGAGTACGTGGTCGAGCGCCTCGCGCCGCATCGAGGCCGCGCGTATGAAGATGCGCAAATTCTCCGTCGCCTTGCGCTGCCCGATGTACTCGGCGAGCCGCGTCGGGCGCAGAGACAACTCGAATTGCGTCTCTTCATCCGTCCGCTCGGAAGAGACGCGGACGCTGGCTGGTTCGAGTTCTTCAGACATAAAAGCAGAGGTCAGAGGCTAGAGGCTAGAGGTTAGTGGAAATCAGTTTTGGTTTTTACTGATCTCCGACCTCTAACCTCTGACCTCTGTTCTGTTCATCCTTTCGAGAGCGACTTCAAGCTGCGGCGCAGGAGCAGTTCGACGGAGAGTTCGCCGCCTTCGTTCATAGCCTGATTGATCACACGCTCTGCCGCCGCGCGCTGGTAGCCGAGATTTGTAAGCGCCGAGAGCGTGTCTTCGCGCAGAGTGTCCTCGCTCGGCGCTGCGCCCGCTTTTTGCGCGGCGAGTTGCTCTTCGAGCGCGGGGTGCGAGAGCGTGGTCATCTTGTCGCGCAGTTCGATGACGAGACGCTCGGCGGTCTTCTTGCCGAGACCGGGAATCGAAGTCAGGCGCGCGAGGTTGTTCGAGCGTATGGCGCTGATGATCTCGTCTGCGTTCATGCCGGAGAGCATGGCGATGGCCGACTTGGGGCCGATGCCGCTCACGGAGATCAGCAGCGTGAAGAGTTCGCGTTCGCGCGCGGTTTTGAAGCCGAAGAGTTGGAGTGCTTCCTCGCGGACGTGCGTGTAGATGCGCAGAGAGATTTGCGCGCCCGCCTCTTCCATGTCGTAAAAAGTCGAGACCGGGATGGTCACTTCGTAGCCGACGCCGCCCACGTCCAAAATCACACTGGTCGCCTGTTTTGCGAGTAGCTTTCCTGATAGATGTGCGATCATTCTAAGTTCTTATTTCTGCCGAGAGAAGAGATTTCGGGAGCGTCTCTGTGTGCCCGAAGATTGTAGTTGAAGCCTGCATTGACGGCAACGCACGAAACTTTATTTCCTCCGTGTTCCTCCGTGTCCTCTGTGGTAAATATCTTAAAAGCATTTGACCACAGAGGACACGGAGGAACACGGAGAAAGCAGAGCGAAAGTCCTTAAACTTGTCACCTGTCACTCGTCACTTGTCACTGTCTTTGGGCGTGCGGCGCGCAAGCGTTATACTGACAGGCGAGGGAAGAAAAGAAAACGCGATGAAGTCGGAGAAAATTTCCGAGTTGACGACGAACCGCCTGAGCGTCTACCTGCGCTGCCTGAACAAACTGGCGGCAGCAGGCATCAAGACCGTCTCCTCGCGCTCGCTCGCCGAACAATTCAACCTCAACTCGGCGCAGATCAGGAAAGACCTCGCATACTTCGGCGAGTTCGGCACGCGCGGCGTCGGCTACACGGTCAACGATCTGCGCGCGCACATCACGAAAATTTTGGGACTCGACACGGCGCATCGCGTCGGCATCGTCGGCGCGGGGCACTTGGGAACCGCGCTCGCCAACTACAACGGCTTCACTGCATCGAACTTTACGGTCGTCGCGCTCTTCGACAACGACCGCGAACGCATCGGTCAAGCGGTCGGCGACGCGCGCATCAAAATTCACGACGTACGCAAGATCGCACGTGTGGTCGCCCAAGAGCGTATTGACGTGGCCGTCATCGCAGTGCCCGCACGCGCCGCGCAGAGGGTTTTGAATCAAGTGATGTCGGCGGGCGTCAAGGCCGTCCTGAACTTCGCGCCCGCGCGCCTGCACAGTCGTCCGGACGTGAAATTGAAGACGGTTGATTTGACGATCTCGCTCGAATCGCTCTCTTACTTCCTCGCGCGCCCGCCCGCGACGAGCACGATAAAGGCGCGCACCCTGTTGCCCTTTGAAGAGATCACCCACCGCGGAGAAGAACTGTAATGCAGCCTGCGGAAAGGGATGATTATGAGCGAAGACCTGACACAAAACTTGCCGACCTCGTTTCAAGAACGCGTGCTCGCCGAGTTCGCGGCCATACGGCAAGAATTTGCGAACTTAAATACGCGTTTAACCTCAGTCGAAAATCGTCTAACCTCTGTTGAGGATCGCTTAACTTCGGTTGAGAATCGCATGACCTCGCTCGAAGATCGTGTACTGTCAGTTGACACTCGTTTGACTTCACTCGAAGACAAAGTTGATGCACGGCTGCGCGAGACGCGCCCGATCTGGGAGGGCGTGCAGCAGCGTCTGACGGAGATCGAAAAGGGGATAAGCACGCTCAACCGCCAGTTCAAGACGATGATCAGTGAAGCGTTCGACCTGCGCTCACGCGTTGATAAATTGGAAGACAGCCAACCGATGACTTAGCGATGTTTGGCGAAGAGATCGTGTAGAGGCGAATCTGTCAGGAAGCTAGTTGTCAGAAATAATGGATGAGAGAACCGCGCGGCGCGAGATCGTGCGCGTCGGCCAGTTGATGTACGAGCGCAGTTACGTCGTCTCTTCGGACGGCAACGTGAGCGTGCGTCTGGACGACGGGCGCATTCTTGCGACGCCGACACAGACCAACAAGGGACGCATGACGGAAGACTCGCTCGCCCTGACGGACACCGAAGGCAAGCCTCTGAACGACCGCAAGGCTTCGAGCGAACTGGCGATGCATCTTTTGATCTATCGAGAGCGCACGGAGATCAACGCCGTCTGTCATGCGCACCCGCCGCACGGCTCTGCCTTCGCCGTCGCGGGGCTGGCGATTGATCAGCCGATTTTGTCGGAAGTGATTTTGACTCTGGGCTGCGTGCCGCTCGCAGAGTACGGCACGCCTTCGACGGACGAGTTGACCGCGGCGATGCTCCCGCTCGTCAAGCATCACAACGCGCTCCTGATGGCGAATCACGGCGCGGTCGCTTACGGCGAAGACGTTTGGCAGGCGTTCGACCGTCTTGAAACTCTGGAGCACACGGCCAAGATCGCCATACTCGCGCGTGCGCTCGGCGGCGCAAGCAATCTCCCGCCGGATGCGATTGAAAAGTTGATCAACGTACGCGAAAAGGCTGGCTATCTAGACGAGCGCGCGCGTTGCCAATCTTGCGGCTACTTGCACGAGACGCAGATCACTTGCGCGACGGGCGAGCGACAGCAACCGGCAACGGCGCGTGCGTCGAACGGCAGCACGACGGTGGGGGCGAACGGGAAGATCAGTCTAACGCGCGAAGAGTTGATAGAGTTGTTGACGCAGGCGGCGCAGCAGCAGGGCACTGGCAGGAGTTGAAACCTCGCATCTCGAATTGCGGATTTGAGGTTGATCGGTTAAGACTGTTGAAGACATTTTCACTGTTTAAGATTTAACGATTCACGTTTGACGAGGAGAGAGCGAATGGCACAGGAAGCACTCGGAATGGTCGAGACGAAGGGTCTCGTGGCGATGATCGAGGCGGCGGACGCGATGGTGAAAGCCGCGAACGTCACGCTTGTCGGCTACGAGAAGATCGGCGCGGGGTTTGTCACGGCAATTGTGCGCGGCGACGTGGCGGCGGTTAAAGCGGCGACGGATGCGGGCGCAGCCGCCGCACGCCGCGTCGGCGAACTCGTCAGCGTACACGTCATCCCGCGCCCGCACGGCAGCGTTGACGACGCGCTGCCCGTAGGCAACAACAACTGAAGCAGTGGCAAGTGACGAGTGACAAGTGACAAGTTAAAACCGCTTGCCTTGTTCTTGCTCGTCACTCGTCACTCGTCACTTGTCACTGTTCTATGATTATTGCGCGCATACTCGGCACGGTCGTCTCGACACAGAAGGATGAACGGCTCAAGGGCAAGAAGCTCTTGATCGTGCGCCCGCTCAACTTGGACGGCACGGAGACGAGCGGCTTCCTTGTAGCTGTGGACACGGTGGGCGCGGGCTTTCACGAGCGCGTGCTGGTCGTCGCCGGTTCGAGCGCGCGCCTCGCCGAAGGCATGAAGGACGCGCCCGTTGACGCAGCCATCGTCGGCGTCATTGACACGGTTGATTTCGTGAATGACTGAGTAATAGCTGACGGCTAACAGCTTCCTATGCAACTTGCGCGTGTTATCGGGACGGTCGTGGCGACCGTGAAGAACGATTCGTTGGAGGGACGCAAACTCCTCGTCGTGCAATCGCTCGACGCGCGGCTCAGGCCGCAGGGCGCGCCGCTCGTCGCGCTCGACGCGATTGGCGCGGGCACGGGCGAGTTGGTCATCTGGTGTCGGGGTAAGGAAGCGAGTTTTCCGTTTCGACGCGAAGACACGCCGACCGATTGCACGATCATCGCAATCGTTGATTCGGACGCACACGTCACCGGAAGGGAAACGCGAGGTAGAGGATGATTCTCGCGCGCGTGATCGGCAACGTGGTGGCGACACAGAAGAACGAGCGTTATGCGAACGCGCGCGTGATGCTGTGCCAGCCCGTGAGTCTCGAAGGCGAAGAGATCGGCGCGACCATCGTCGCGCTCGATTCGGTTGATTCGGGCGTCGGCGATACGGTGCTAATCGTGCAGGAAGGTTGGGGCGCGTCAACCGCCGCGACGAAAGAGGCGGGCGCGGCCATCGACTCGGCCATCGTCGGCGTCGTTGATTACATAGACCTGCTGGCGGAAGAGAAAAAAGGAGTGAGTCGTTGAGCGCGAAAGAGCAAGACCCTGTTCGCACGCTGGCCGAACGCATCGCGAGCCGTCTCGCAAAAGACGACGCGCCGGACAATTCCGCGCAGCCAGCGCGACGCACAGCCGACGCCGCTAGTGCAAACGTCGGCGATGAACTCGCTGCGCTCCGCGCCGGACTCTCCGAGATCGGCCAGCGACTCACGCAGATCGAATCGCACGTTACCACCAACAACGCACCGCGCACGCACGCACGCACAGGCGACACGCTCAGCCAGCAGCCATCTCAAATTCGTTCGCCGCAAAGTGATCGCGCCACGACGCCGTCGCCGCCGCAGGCGAACGCCAATCCGCAGCACTGGTTGAGCGGCACGTATGTTCCGGCGGTTCATCCGAGCGAGGAGCGTTTCGGCATTGACGAGGCGGTTTCGGAGTTGGTCGAATTTTTCGAGCGCGAGAAGGTCTGCAACGTCGAACCGGGCGGGAAGCCCTGCGACCACTGCGGGATGTGCAGCGCACGCGGGTTCTGACAGTCGTAGCGTCTGCTTGTTGAAAATGAAGAGGCCGCCTGAAATCTCAGGCGGCCTCTTTCGTTCATTAGAACGTCTATGCGTCGTCGCTATTTCTTGCGCAGCGATTCGGCGTTGATGGTTGGGGCTTGGCGCGCGCCTTCTTCGGCCTTGAAGTAAGGCTCTTCTTTGAAGCCGTACAGCTTGGCCGAGAGCACGGTCGGGAAACTGCCGCGCGTCGTGTTGTAATCCTGCACCGCGTCGTTGTAGTCCTTGCGCGAAGTGGCGATGCGATTCTCCGTGCCTTCCAGAGAGTCCTGGAAGCGTAGGAAGTTCTCGTTGGACTTCAAGGTCGGGTAGTTCTCAACGAGCGAGAGCAAGCGCCCGATAGTTCCGCCGAAACTGTTGTTGGCGGCGATGATCTTCTCTTTCTGCTCTGGCGATTTGTCTCCGCCTTCGCCCTGCGGCGCTTCGTTCTTCGCGTTGAGCAATTGCGAGCGCGCGGCGGCGATGTCGCCGAACACCTGCTGCTCCTGCACGCCTGCGGCCTTCGCCGCTTCAAACAAGTTTGGAATCAAGTCGGCGCGACGCTGGAGTTGGTTCTCGATGTCGGCCCACTTGGCTTTGACGTTCTGCTGCTTCGATTGCAGTGTATTGTAGCCGCACCCGCTGGCCGTCATTGATACAAAGACCACGAAGGCCAACAGCAAAAATCTTCTCTTATTCATTACTTTCTCCTCATTCAATTAAGAATAGACAGCCCGCAGATCGCAAGTAAGCAACTTTTGATCCGTTTATTTCCCAGTGCCTAATCTCAGTTCGTCAACCGCCTCTGTCACTATTTCTATTTGCGCTAAATACGAGGTGAACAACCCGTGCGCTTCGGCGTCGCTCGCCGGTTGCGCGCCCGTCCGGCGCATCTCGAAGATGCGCTCGAAGGGTTCGCCGTCCAGTTTGAATTGTTTGACCGCCGCGCGCACGCACTCTTGCTTCAAGACGGGCGGCTCGCGCACGCCGTGCAACATCAGCGCGGGCGCAAACAGCACCGCGAAACTCGCCAAACTCTCGCCCATCAAATCGGTCAACTTCTCGATTGAAGCCGACGCCGGAATATAAAGCCTACGCAGTTGGATCAACTTGCTGCGCAGTTCGTACTCGGTCTGGTGGCGCAAATTGTGATCGCTGATTTCGAGGTTGACGAACGGATCGTTGCCGTAGAGCACGACGCGCGCTCTCTGCATCTGGTGAAACTCTATGGGAAAAACGTCCGCCGCATCGCGCAGCTCTTCCGTCGTGAAATAGACGGGCAGCGGATGACCCAGACGCCGCCACTCGCGCAGAGGCGCTTGCGCCTGCCGCAAATCTTCCGGCGTGATGCGCACGAGCGCGACGAGCAAGTTGTAGTCGGAACTCTCGTCTATATGATCGCCCGCCGCCGCCGACCCGTACAACACAACGGACGCGAGGTTCTCGCCATGCGTCGCGCGCAAATCGCCGATCAGATGATTGAAAGCCTCTTGCGCTACCTTGTTAGCCATCAGCACTCCTCGAAACGAAAAGCTGTCAGTTGTCCGTCGTCAGTTGCCAGTTGCATGTGTCTTATACGTTCTTAGACAAAGTTTCGATTGAACAATTAACTATCGGTGATAGACAAAAACAACTGACAACGGACAACTGACGACGGACAAAACTACCAACTGCCGCCCGAACCGCCGCCGCCGAAACTACCGCCGCCGCCGAAGCCGCCAAAGCCACCGCCACCACCTCCGCCTCCGCCTCCGAAACTCCCACCGCCCCAACCGCTCGAACCGCGACCGCCGCCGCTGCTCAAAAGCGAGTTGAGAAGCAACATGCTCAGGCAACCGCCGCCCCGCCCACCGCGCCCGCGACTCGACATTAAAAAGATGATCACGACCAAAATGATCAAGCCGATGCTGCACACGGAGACACTGCCGCGTTTCTGGCGCGTATCACGCCTGCCGGATGCCGCCGGACGATACGCGCGACTTTGATCTATGCCTTCCAGACTGAAGCCGCGTTTCTCGGCGAGCGTCGCAATGTAAGTTTCGACCGTGTCGGAGATGCCGCGCGAGTAGTCGCCTTGTTTGAATGGCGGCACGAGTCGCGCGCGTTGAATCTGACCCGAAAGGCTGTCGGTTATGTCACCTTCCAGATGGCGGCTGATCTGCGTGAAGTATTTACGGTCGTTGATCGCCACGAGCAACAACAGCCCGTTCTTCTCGCCCTCTTTTGACCCGATGCCCCAGCCGCGCGCTACGGCCAGAGAGTAGTCGAAAATATCCTTGTCGCCCGTCGTCGGCACAGTCACGACCGCAAACTCTATGTCGGCTTTTGTTTTCAAGTTCGTCAGAATAGTTTCCAGACGCGTCTTGGTCGCCGGATCAATAACGTTGGCGTAATCGTTGACGTAGCCGGTCGGCTTGGGCAGCGGCGACGTGCCGGTTTGTGCGCGCGCAACATCGAGGCCGCCTGACAGGCAGAGGATCGCAAAAACTATGAGAGCGGGAAATGTTCGTCGGGTTCGCATGGATTGAACTGATAATACAAGGCGCGGGGCAAAAGGTAAAAGGCGGAAACGAACGTCGTCGCGCGTGTCAGCGCAAAGCAAGCGCAGCGCGCCCGCGCATGTCCTCAAGCCTGTCTAAAATTTTTGCCTTGCGTTTCGTCTCACGTCATCCTTCGATCAACCTGTGCAGAAGATAAAAGAGCGCAACGCCCGCGAAGACCACGATTGAGACGAGCGGGTTTTTGCGCTCCATGTGATTCACTTCCGGTATGAGATCGCTCGCCGCGACGTAGAGCGTCACGCCTGCCGAAAAGGGAAGCGCGTAGACGACCGCCGCCTCGCTCACGCGCGCCTGCAAGAGCGCCACGCAGAGCACGCCGCCGAGCGTCGCCGCCCCGATGATGAGCGTCGCCACGAGCGCGCGGCGCGACGAACGCCCCGACGCCAGCATGATTGACGCGGCGGTGAATCCTTCGGGAACTTTGTGCAGGAGGACTGCCACGAAGACGAGCAGCCCCGCCTTGAAGTTCACCAGAAAAGCCGCCGCGACCGAGACGCCGTCGAAAAACGTGTGGATGGAGAGTCCGGCGATGGCCGTGTAGGCGGCCTTCGGTTGGAGCATAGCTTCGGTATGCGTCTCCTCTCCGAAGTGAAAATGGGGCGCGATGGTGTGTTCAAAAAGATGGATCAGCAGATAGCCGGTCAGCAAGAGCGTCATCGCGCCAAGGACGGCATGGTTTATCTCCGGCTGCCCCGCGCCCCACAGGCGCACGACTTCCGGCAAAATCTCTATAAATATGGCGGCCAGCATAAAGCCCGCGCCGAGCGCGATCAAGTAACGCAGCATGTGCGCGTCGCGCAGGGTCGTGCGCGGGCGCGCGAGCAACAGTCCGCCGAGAACGTTGGCGAGCGCGATGAGCGCGCCGAAAAAGAGGAGTCCGCCGAAGCTAATCATGCAGCAGCAAAAGGGAAGTCAATTTGTAAATGCGTATGCCCAATTATGGCGCGCAACTATACAGGATGCGGCTTGAAAGTGACAGGCGGGATTTTAAGCAGTCTTGCCCGTAGACCATCATTTCGACCTCCTGCTTAAGCGATTCGGCCTCTGCGAGCGTCATAAATGCACGAAATGGTGCTTAAAATTATCTGTTCGACATTGTTTTTGGTCTTGACACTGTCCGGTAATGGGGCGTAGTATTCGCGGCGAGTGGGAGAAAGTGGCTAGAAGTGGACTCTTCAGAGCATCTTGGCGCAAACGGTTTAAGTAATACTTTAGCTTTTAAGCAAAACTCGCCCCAGCCACACGCCGAAGCCCTATGTTAAGAGGAAATTACACGGCGCGTATAGATGCCAAAGGGAGACTGAAAGTGCCGACCCAATTCCGTCGCCACATACAGGAACAGCAGGGGGCGGAAGTTTACGTGACGAGTTTAACAGGTGAGAGCGTGCGCATCTACCCCTTGAGCGAATGGGAAAGCATCGAACAGCGGCTCGCCCTGCTGCCTTCGATGGACACGGCGCGGCGCAGGTTTCTGGATCGCACGAACTACTACGGGCAGCAGACGACCATAGACGCGCAGGGGCGCGTGCTCATTCATCCACTGCTCCGAAAAAGTGCGGGCGTGATGGGCGACGTGGCGGTGCTCGGTTATTTGAATTATCTGGAGGTCTGGGAGTTGGAGCGATTCCAGCAACGCCTGCTCTCAGACCCCTACACGGAAGAGGACGAGGCCGCCATCGCGCGGCTCGGAATTTGAGAAAGTGACGAGTGACAAGTGACAAGTGACAAGTTGAAAACCAAAACTTGCCCTGACAACACTCGTTTTAACTCGTCACTCGTCACTCATCACTCGTCACTGTTTTCCAGTTCTTTGAACGACTTCACGGGGCGGTGGTGATGTTTGCATCAGGTGGGGGGCCGGATGCGCCCCATCGCCCCGTGTTGCTAGCAGAGTCGGTCGGCTATCTCGCGCCGGAGCGCGGCGGGTTGTTCGTTGACGCGACGCTCGGCCTCGGCGGTCACAGCGAAGCGTTGCTGGAAGCCTCGCCGGAAGTGCGCGTCATAGGGATCGACCGCGACCGCGAGGCTTTGAAGTTTGCGACGGCGCGGCTCGAAAGGTTTGGCGAACGCTTCCGCGCCGTGCATGCGAACTTCAAAGAGATCGAGCGCGTGCTTGAAGACGCGGGCGAGCTGGAAGTGAGCGGGGTGCTGGCAGACCTTGGCGTGTCGTCGCTTCAGTTCGATTCAATCGAACGTGGCTTCAGTTTTCGCCACGATGCGCCGCTCGACATGAGGATGAACGCGTCCGGCGAAGAAGAGGAGACGGCAGCAGAACTTCTCGCGCGGCTGCCGGAAGAAGAGATCGCGCGCATCATCTTTGAATACGGCGAGGAACGTAAGTCGCGGCGCATTGCGCGTTGGATCGTGGAGAGGCGCGAAGAGGGGCGGGCGATTGAGACGACGACGGAGCTGGCGGAGCTGGTCGCGCGAGCCGTCGGATACAAACGCACGGATCGCATTCATCCTGCGACGCGCACGTTTCAGGCGCTTCGCATCGCGGTCAATCACGAACTTGAAGGGCTGGAAGCATTCCTTGAAGCCTCCATTGATCTTTTACAACCGTCCGGTCGTCTGGTCGTCATCAGTTTCCATTCGCTCGAAGACAGAATCGTGAAGCGCACTCTGCGCCGTCTGGCGGGACAATGCGAGTGCGACAGGCGTCTTCCCGTTTGCGCGTGCGGCGCGCGCTGCGCCATCGAGATACTGACGCGACGACCCGTTGCCCCCGCCGAAACGGAACTTGACGAAAACCCGCGCGCGCGCAGCGCGAAACTCCGCGCCTGCCGGAAACTCGAAGATGCGGCGCACACTCTGAGCGCAACTTGAAAAATTTTTATAAGGCCGAGCAGTAACGCTCGGCGAGTCGGGACTGAAACAGTAGTTCCCTATTTTGTTTGGAGACGGAAACAGCGATGAGAAGATTCCCCCAACAAAATTTGAATCACGGCGTGCGCCGCGAACGCGACACGCGCGCTCTCAAGCGTCAACTGATCATGCTTGTCTGCGGTCTGGCGATGGCTTGCGGGTTCGTCGCCGCCGCCGGTCAGCATTTCGCGGCGGTGCGTTATGGCTACGACAGCGAGAAGTTGCGCGGCGAGCGTGCGCGGCTGATGGCTGAGCAGCAACAACTGATCATGCAGATCAACGCGGCGACGGCTCCGGCGTCGCTTGAGCGCGCGGCGCGTGAGATCGGGATGCAGCCCGCGCGCCCGTCGCAGATCAACGCAGCGGCGCGCTCTACAATCGCGCCGGAGTCGCAGGCGTTGCACGCGGCAACGACGACGACGAAGAAGAAGTCGCGCACGCGTTCCGTGTCGCACTGACCTTTTAGAGAGATACGAAATGGCCGGAACGCTTCGAGTCAGCTCCCCTCTGCACGGTCAAGCAATTCCCTCACGTATTGGCGCAAAGTTCTCCGGGCGCAAGTTTTTTCGACCACAGATGTTGATGGATGCGCGGCACGAATCAGTTGAAAAAGTTGTCTTCCATGATGCCCGAACGCTCTAACGCTAAACCTAAGAACCGACCAGACGCGTCGCGCCAGCGCGTCTCTTTTGTCGTCCTCCTGCTCGTCCTCTGGATGCTCGCCATCGGCGCGCGACTCGTCTACTTACAAGTCGGACAATACGATTACTTGAGCGACCGCGCGCGCCGCCAGCAGCAGCAGACGGCCAAGACGAACGCGCTGCGCGGACTCATACTCGACCGCAACGGGCGCGAACTCGCACGCAGCCTCGACGTAGATTCGTTCGTCGCAGAGCCGACCGCCAAAAATTTCGACCCGCGCGAGACGGCACGAAAGTTCGCCGCCGTGCTCGGCCTCGAAGAGTCGCCGCTGAGAGCGCGTCTGGAAGAGGCGAGAGAAGCGAAGCGCCAGTTCGTGTGGCTCGCGCGGCAGGTTGATCCTGAGCAGGCGGCGCGTGTGCATGAGTTGAAACTGGCGGGCGTGCGCGCGATCAAAGAGCCGAAGCGTTACTACCCGAACGGCGCGCTCGCCGCGCACGTGCTCGGCTACGTCGGGACTGACGACGAGGGTTTGGGCGGCGTCGAGCTTTATCAAAACGCCGCGCTCGGCGGCGAAGCGGGCAAGACCGTTTTTGATAGCGACGGGCGACACAAGGCTTTCAAGAGTTTTGAAGTCGAAGCGCAGCCCGGCCAGTCGGTCGTGCTGACGATTGATCAGAACATTCAATACCAGGCGGAGCGCGTGCTGCTCGCGGCGGTTGCGCAGTCGCGCGCCAAGTCGGGCACGGTGCTTGTGCTCGAACCGCACACGGGCGAAATCCTCGCGCTCGCCAACGCGCCGACTTTCGACCCGAACACCGCCACGAAGATCGCCGCAGACGTGCGCACCAATCAGGCGCTACAGAACATTTACGAGCCGGGTTCGACCTTCAAGATCGTCGCCTACTCCGCCGCCCTCGAAGAGAAACTCGTGCGTCCAGATGATCCGATTGACTGCCAGATGGGATCGATCACGCTCTTCGGTCGCACCATCCACGACACGCACGCTTACGGCACGCTCACCATCACGGAGGCACTGGCGAAGTCGAGCAACGTCGCCGCGATCAAGTTGGGGATGCGGCTCGGCAAGGAGCGCATGTACGACTACATGATGCGCTACGGCTTCAGCCAGAAGACAGGGATAGAGTTGAAGGGCGAGACGCGCGGCGTCGTGCGCAAGCCTGAGAAGTGGCATCCGAGTTCGATGGGATCGGTTGCGATGGGTCAGGAAGTCGGCGTCACGCCGATCCAGATGGCTGCGGCATTCGCGACGATTGCCAACGACGGCCTGCGCGTCGCGCCGCATCTCGTCAAAGAAGTGCAGGACGCGAACGGTCAGGTGCTTCAACGCACGCAGCCGGAATCGCATCGCGTCGTGAGCACAGAGACGGCGCGCACGCTCCGACCCATGCTTGAGAGCGTGACTTTGAACGGCACTGCGAAGGCCGCACAGCTTGACGGCTACACGGCGGCGGGCAAGACCGGCACGGCGCAGAAGATTGACCCCGTGACGCGCGCCTACTCGAAGACGAAATACGTCGGCTCGTTCGTCGGCTTCGCTCCGGCAGAGAACCCTGCGGTCGTGATCATCGTCGTGATTGACGAACCCGTCGGCGGCTACTACGGCGGCATCGTCGCCGCGCCCGTCTTCCGCGAGATCGCCGAGAGCGTGCTGCCTTATCTCGGCGTCGCGCCCGACACGGACTTCACCGCGCCCGCCGAAGGCCGCGACCTCGCGCAAGACGCGCACGCAGATGAAGGCGACGCTGGCGAAGCGACGTTGCACCACGCCGCACAGCCGACTTCGCAAACTTCTCAGACTTCGCAAGCGTCGCAGGCGATGTTGCCGCAAGTGGTCGAACAACAGTCGCGCGGCGCGGGCGGCGTACGCGAAGTTGTCTATGCGGCGGCGGCGGAGCGCGCCCTGTTGATGCCGGACATACGCGGGCGTAGCGTGCGCGATGCGGCACGCATCTGCGCCCAACTCGGACTCGAACTCGAAGCGCACGGCGAAGGCCGCGCCACCTCGCAAAGCCCTGCGGCGGGCGCGCGCATAGAGGCCGGTCAAACCGTCCGCGTGGAATTTGGAAGAAGCGATTGAGGCTCTTGAAATTGCGTTCGCCGAACGTGCTCGCGGCGCGCCGAACGTCGCGGCGTCAACAAGAAAATCGGTAACGGAGCGACTCGATGACAGTTCCCCCGCAAGATAGTCAACAATATGAACTGAGACGTAGAATCGTAGATTGCCGGGAGCGTTTGAGGCGCAAGCGCTGTAGCGCGCGAGCAGCGAGCCGCGCGGGCGTCGAAACGAAGCCACCGGCAGACGTGCAGAAAAAAGAAGCGCAAAGGAAAAAGTAGCAGCGTGAACATACGTACGGCGTCTCAACTGATGCGTGCCGAAGGGGCGGACGCGGAAGAGGCGCGAGAGTTCTTTGACAAAGAGTTGAAGGGTTTTTCGATTGACTCGCGCACCGTTGCGGAGGGCGAACTTTTCTTCGCCCTCTCAGCCGAAGACTACCGGCGGCACTTCTTCACCGCCACAACGTTTGACGACGCGCATCGCTTCATCCCCGCTGCTTTCGCATCGGGCGCGGCGGCGGTCGTCGCGCGTCGCGAACGCGTCGAGGCGGACGCCGAACTGCAAGCCTTACGCGAACGTCTCCTGCTGGTTGACGATTGCATAGAGGCTTTGCAGCGCGTCGCGCAAGGCGCGCTTTTGAAGTGGGGCGGCACGGTCGTTGCGCTCACGGGAAGCGCGGGGAAGACGACGGCGAAGGACTTGACGGCGCATGTTCTGTCGGCGACAGGCCGCCGCGTGTTGAAGACGCAGAAGAACTTCAACAACGAACTCGGCCTCGCGCTCTCGATCTTGCAAATGGAGACGCGTGGCGCGCGTCCCTCGGACTTCGACGTGGCCGTCCTTGAGATGGGGCAGTCAATGTTCGGCGAGATCGCGCGGCTCACGCAGATCGCGCCGCCCGACATCGCGGTCGAGTTGAACGTCGCGCCCGTGCATCTGGAGTTCTTTGATTCCGTCGAGCACATCGCGGCGGGGAAAGCCCAACTCGTCGAGAATCTGAAACCGGAAGGCACTGCGATTCTGAACGCAGACGACGCGCGCGTCGCCGCGATGCGCAGCAAGCACAAAGGCCGCGCGCTCACCTTCGGAATCGAAAACGCGGCGGACGTGTCGGCCTCAGAGATCGAAAGCGCGCGCTTCGGCCTCACACGCTTCCGTCTGCGGACGCCGCTCGGCGAGGCAGACGCGATTCTCAGTTTGCCGGGTCGCCACAATCTTTTGAATGCGCTCGCGGCCTCGGCGGTCGCCACCTGTTTTGGAATCGCGCCGGAAGATATCGCGCGGGCTCTGGCGTCCGCCAAGCCTTCGGAGATGCGCGGCGAGGTGATCGAATTCGCCGCCGGTTTCAGCGTGATTGACGATTCCTACAACTCGAACCCGCGCTCGCTCCTGAGCATGGCGCGTTCGGTTGCGGAAGCGAGAGGCACGGGCGACAACGCGCGGCGCACGTTTGTTGTCGCGGGCGAGATGTTGGAGTTGGGCGAGGCGGGCGCAGAGATGCACCGCGAGGCAGGGCGCGAGATCGCGCGGATGGGGATCGAAGTGTTGTGGGGCGTGCGCGGCTTGGCGACGGAACTCGTCGCGGGCGCGCGCGAGGCAGGGATGGAGGCGGCGAGGTTTTTTGCGACGACAGAAGAAGCCGCCGCCGCGTTGTCGGAAGAGGTACGGGCGGGCGATCTGCTGCTGGTGAAAGGATCGCGCGGCGTACACATGGAGCGGATCATCGAAGTGCTGCGCGGACGATATGAGGAAAACAGTGACGAGTGACGAGTGACAAGTGACAAGTAAAAAGGTGACGCAATTTTGCTTTTTACTTGTCACTCATCACTCGTCACTCATCACTTAAAAAAGATGATCTATTACATCTTCTACGAGCTGGTTTTCTTGCGCTCCGGCGGGCAGGGCGCGCAGTCGGTTTTCATCAAGGCGCTCAACGTCTTTCAGTACGTCACGTTCCGCACTGCCTACGCCACCGTTACGGCGCTCCTCATCTCGCTCGTCTTCGGTGGTCGCGTCATCAAGATGCTGCGCGAGATGAACGTCGGGCAACAGATTAGGGAAGAGGGGCCGCAGGCGCACATGGCGAAGCGCGGCACACCGACGATGGGCGGCGTCCTCATCATCGGCTCTGTGCTCATCTCGACGCTCCTGTGGGCGCGTCTCTCCAACCTCTACGTCTGGATCGTTTTAGTCTCGACCGCGCTCTTCGCCGTCGTCGGCTTTCTGGACGACTACGCGAAAGTTGCGAAGCGACAGAGTCTGGGGCTGACGGGCAAACAAAAACTCGCCGCGCAGTTTTTGATCGCCGCAGGAGTTTGGGCGACGCTCTATTTTTTCTCGCCCGACTACACGTGGAATCTCAGCTTCCCGTTCTTCAAACAGACGGACACCTCGCTGATCACGTACATCGGGCCGTGGTTCTACCTCGCCTTCATCATCATCGTGCTCACGGGCGCGTCGAACGCGGTGAACCTGACGGACGGCCTGGACGGACTCGCCATCAGCGTGACCTTCATCGCGATGGTCGCGCTCACGGCCTTTACTTATGTCAGCGGCGACGAGCGTTGGGCGCGGCAACTGTTCATCGATCATCGCCGCGAGGTCGGCGAACTCACGGTCTTTTGCGGGGCGATGGCTGGCGCGTCGCTCGGCTTTTTGTGGTACAACGCGCCGCCCGCAGACGTCTTTATGGGCGACGTGGGCAGCCTCGCCATCGGCGGCGCGATAGGCACGATAGGAATTTTGACGAAGCAGGAATTTATCCTCGTGCTCGTCGGCGGCGTGTTCGTCCTCGAAGCGATTTCGGTGATGCTGCAAGTCTCTTTCTTCAAGATGACGAAGCGGCACTCCGGCACAGGGCGGCGACTCTTCAAGATGACGCCGCTGCATCATCATTTCGAGATGCAGGGCTGGAAGGAGTCGAAAGTCGTCTTCCGATTCTTGATTCTCGCGATCCTGTTCGCGCTGTTGAGTCTCTCGACTTTGAAACTGCGGTGAAAAACGTCAGTTGTCAGTCGTCAGTTGTCCGTTGCATGTGCTGACCGGAGGAAGTTGCTAAAGATTGAATCGAATGACTGATGAAAGATAAAGAACAACTGACGACGGACTACTGACAACAGACAGCCTTTTATTGTGGAACTGAGCGGCAAAAAAGTTCTGGTCGTCGGTGCGGCGCGCAGCGGCGTTGCGGCGGCGCGTTTCCTTGCGGCGCGCGGGGCGGTTGTCGCGTTGAATGATCGCAAGGCCATCGAAGAGTGGACGGAGGAAGCGCGTGCGTTGAAGGCGGACGGCATCGGGTTGCTCGCGGGCGACGTGCCGATGTGGTTGATGGATCAGATCGAACTCGTGGTGGTGAGTCCCGGCGTGCCGTCGAAGAATATTCCGGTGCGCTACATGGAGCGCGCGGGCGCGGAGGTGATCGGCGAAGTCGAACTCGCCGCGCGACACTTGCGCGGGCGCATCGTCGCCATCACGGGGACGAACGGTAAGACGACGACGACCGCGCTCGTCGCAGAGTTATTGAAAGGTGCGGGGCTGCCCGTGCAGGTTGGCGGCAATATCGGCACGCCGCTCATCTCGCTCGTCGAGTCGTCGCGCGAAGACGGTTGGACGGTCGTGGAAGTTTCGAGCTACCAGCTTGAGACGATTGTGGATTTTCACCCGTCGGTCGCCGTCGTGTTGAATTTGATGCCCGACCACATGGATCGCTACGAGACTCTGACCGACTACGGCGCGGCCAAGCATCGCATCTTTCGCAACCAGACGGCGGAGGACGTGGCGATCTTGAATGCGGATGACGACATCGTCGCTTCGTGGGCGTCGGGCTTGCGCGCACACGTCACGATGTTCAGCGTCGAGCGCGAACTCGAAGAGGGGTTGTTTTTGCGCGATGGGCGCGAGTTGGTTGCTCGGACACGCGAGGGCGAGCGCGTGTTGATGACGCGCGACGAGATGCAGTTGCGCGGCCTTCATAACGTGCAGAACGTGATGGCCGCGCTCGCGTGCGGGCTGGCGTGCGGCGCGTCGCCCGATTCGATGCGCGAGACGGTGAAGAATTTCAAACCGGTCGAGCACCGTCTGGAACGCGTTGCGGAAATCGGCGGCGTAGAGTTTTACAACGACTCGAAGGCGACGAACGTTGACGCAGCCTTGAAGGCGCTCGAAGCGTTTGCAGAGCACGCGGGACAAATAGTTTTGATTCTCGGCGGGCGCGGCAAGAACGCACCCTATGCGCCGCTCGCGCCGCTCATCGAGCGCAAGGCGCGTGCGCTCGTCGTGCTCGGCGAAGATGCGGAGCGAATAGAGAGCGAGTTGAAAGCACACGCGCGTGTCATTCGCGTTAAAGACTTGGCGGAGGCTGTGCGGCAAGCTGCGGAGACTGCGAGCGCGGGCGATGTGGTGCTGCTCGCGCCCGCGTGTGCCAGTTGGGATATGTTCGAGAGCTTCGAGCATCGGGGAAGAGAGTTCAAGTCTCAAGTCTCAAGTCTCAAGTCCCAAGACGAGATATTCTTCTTGGACTTGGGACTTGAGACTTGAGACTTGAGACCATTTCGACTATGGCTAGAAAGTTACAAGCTGACGAGTGGTTGTTTGCGGCGACTGTGGGGCTGGCGCTGTTCGGCGTCGTGATGGTCTACAGCGCGTCGGCCGATCTGGCGTTCGTCGAAAACGGCACGCAGTATCACTACGTCAAGCGGCAGGCGATGTGGACAGTCGCGGGCTTGCTCGCGATGATGGCCGCGATGCACTTCGATTACGGGTGGCTCAGGGATCGTCGCGTCGTCGCGGGGTTGCTCGCGGGGACGGTCGTGTTGCTCATCGCGGTCTTCGCGTTTCCGCGCATCAACGGCGCGCACCGCTGGATCAGGTTGCCGGGCGGCTTCTCTCTGCAACCGTCGGAGTTGTCGAAACTCGCGCTCGCCATCTTCCTCGCGCGCTTTCTCGAACGCCGCGCTGGCGAAGAACACGCTCTTTGGAAAACTTTCGTGCCGTGTGTCGCGATGACGGGTCTCCTGATCATGCTCGTCGGGGCTGAACCCGATCTCGGCACGGCGATGATGCTCGGCATCATCTGCGTCGTGTTGTTGTTCACGGCGGGCGCGAGGCTTTTGTATCTCGGCGCGGTCGGCGCAGTCGGCTTGGTCGGCATAGTGTTTATGATCGTGCTGTTCCCCTGGCGCATGGGGCGCGTGACGGCGTTTCTAGACCCCTGGGCTGACGCGCAGGGGACTGGCTTTCAGGTCGTGCAATCGCTGATCGCGGTCGGGTCGGGCGGGACGAACGGACTGGGTTTTGCGCAGGGGCGACAGAAGATGCTGTTTTTGCCGTTCGCGCATTCCGACTTCATCTTTGCGGTGGTGTGCGAGGAGCTGGGACTCGTCGGCGCGCTGACGCTCGTGGCGGTCTTCGGTCTGTTTCTGTGGCGCGGCGTGCGCGCGGCGCGGCGTGCGCCGGATCGTTTCGGGATGCTGCTCGGCTTAGGCATCGTGGTCGGCATCGTGGCGCAGGCGCTCTTTAACATCAGCGTCGTTTTGTCGCTCGTGCCGACGAAGGGCATACCGCTGCCGTTCATCTCCTCCGGCGGCTCTTCGATGATATTGACGCTCGTGAGCGTCGGCGTGCTCCTGAACATCTCGCAACAGGGGACGGCGCAGGGCGACGCCGCGACGCGCAGAGACTTTGCGGCGTCGAATGCGTCCGCGACGCCGCGACAACGCGTGCCCGTCGCGCAGACGTGGCGACCGGAAGGGCGGAGTTAGATTTGACAATGCGCGCGCTCTTCGCCGCCGGAGGGACGGGCGGGCACATCTATCCGGCGCTCGCTGTGGCGAAAGAGTTGACGAGTCGCCACAAGGGTTCGACGGTGCTATTCGTCGGCACGGCGCGGGGTTTGGAGACGCGGCTCGTGCCGCAGGCGGGTTTTGAATTGTCGCTCATTGAAAGCGCGGGGCTGACGAACATGAGTCTCGGCGAGCGCGTGCGTGGCCTGTGGCTGCTGCCGAAAAGTTTCGTGGCGGCGCGCAAGTTGATACGCGAGTTTCGACCGGACATCGTCGTCGGCGCGGGCGGTTACGTGACGGGTTCGGTGCTGTTGACGGCAGCGTTGATGCGTGTTCCGACACTCGTGATGGAGTCGAACGCCGTGCCGGGTTTTACGAATCGCAGGCTCGCGCGCTTCGTACGCGCGGCGACAGTCTCATTTGAAGCGACGCTTCCATACTTTCGCGGCAAGGCGATTGTGACCGGAAATCCAGTGCGCCGCGAGTTCTTTGACATTCCGGCAAAAATGCGCGACCCTTCGCGTTTTTCTTTGCTGCTCTTCGGCGGCTCGCAGGGCGCGCGCGCGGTGAGTAACGCGATGGTCGCCGCCCTGCCGCACCTCAATGCTTACCGCGACGTGCTGCGTATCACGCACCAGGCGGGCAAGCTGGACTTCGAGGCGGTGCGCGCGGGATACGAGCAAGCGGGTTGGGCCGGACGCGCTGAGGTGCGCGAGTACATAGATGACATGGTTGCGGCGTTTGCCGGAGCAGACCTGATCGTCTCGCGCGCCGGAGCGACGACGGCGGCGGAACTCATGGCGGCGGGCAAGACGGCGATCATGATCCCGCTCCCCGGCCAACTCGAACAACGCCGCAACGCAGAAGTCATGCAGGAGGCAAACGCCGCACGCATGATCCTGCAAGACGAACTGACGGGCGAAACGCTGGCGAAAGAGATCGCCGAATTGATAAACGACCCCGCAGAGATCACGCGCCGCGAACAGGCCAGCCGCAAAATGGCTCGCCCGAACGCTGCGGGACTGACGGTAGATTTGATCGAAAGGTTGGTGGCTGTCCGTAGTCAGTAGTCAGTTGTCCGTTGCATGTGGCAACCACACGAGTTGCTAAAGGCGGAGTTGATCAACTGACGACGGACAAAGAACAACTGACAACTGGCTACGGACAACTGATAAATGTTTCATCGCATTCAACACGTTCATCTCGTAGGCATCGGCGGCATCGGCATGTCGGGCATTGCCGAGGTGCTGGCGAATCTGGGCTTCAACGTGTCGGGTTCGGACATGAAGCGTTCGAGTGTGACGGAGCGTTTGGAAGAGTTGGGCGTGACTGTTAACGAAGGACATCGCGCGGAGAACGTGGGCGACGCTCAAGTGGTGGTTCGCTCGACCGCCGTGCGCGACAACAATCCTGAGTTGATCGAGGCGCGCGAGCGTTCGATTCCCGTCATCGCGCGTGCGGAGATGTTGTCCGAGTTGATGCGTCTGAAACGCGACACGGTCGCCGTCGCAGGTTCGCACGGGAAGACGACGACCACTTCGATGATCGGGATGGTGTTGGGTGCGGCGGGACTCGATCCTACGGTCGTCGTCGGGGGCGTGGTCGGAGCGTTCGGGTCGAACGCGCGTTTGGGTAAGAGCGATTTGATGGTGGTCGAAGCGGACGAGAGCGACAGGTCGTTTCTGATGCTCGCGCCGACGTTCACCGTCGTGACGAACATCGACCGCGAGCACATGGACTACTACCGCGACATGCAAGACATGCAGGATTGCTTCATCAAGTTCGTCAACAAAGTACCGTTCTACGGAGCGTCAATTTTGTGTCTCGACGATCCGCATGTGCAGGCTGTTATCCCGCACGTCAAACGCCGACGCATCACCTACGGCCTGAGCGCGCAGGCAGACGTTTCGGCGCACGGCATACGGTTCGACGTGCCGTTCGGCTCGCGCTACACCGTCTGGCGCGGGCAGGAGGTGATGGGCGAAGTTACCTTGAGCGTGCCGGGGTTGCACAACGTCTATAACTCGCTGGCGGCTATCGCCATCGGCTTCGAGTTGCAAGTGTCGTTTGAAAAGATCGCGCAGGGCTTGAGCGAGTATGCGGGCGTCAATCGCCGCTTTCAATTCAAGGGCGAGGCGCGCGGCGTGCTAGTCGTTGACGACTACGGGCATCACCCGACGGAGATACGCGCCACGCTCGCCGCAGCCAAGATCGGATCATCAGGCCGCCGCATGGTCGTGCTCTTTCAGCCGCATCGCTACACACGTACGCAGGATCAGATGGACGAGTTTGCGCGCTCTTTTAACAACGCGGACGTGCTGCTCGTCACAGACATCTACGCGGCGAGCGAAGACCCGATTGAAGGCGTGACGGCTGAAGCGTTAGTCGAAGCCGTGAAACGCTACGGGCACAAGAACACTTTTTACGTCGGCTCTTTGGAAACTGCCGTGAAGGCGCTCTTGAGTGAAGCGCACAACGGCGACATGGTGATCACGCTCGGCGCGGGCAACGTCTCGCGCGCGGGCGAGGAGTTAATAGAACTCTTGAACAAAAACGGCAACACGACGGCGGGCAACGGCAAATGACGACGACGATGACGCACGACGTAAGCACTCTGAGCCTCAGCGAGCGCGACGCGGCGATTGAAGAGATCGCGGCGCGTGTGGGCGTGCGTGCCGAGCGCGGGCGGCGTTTTGCAGAGTTGACGAGTTTGCGCGTCGGCGGAGCGATTGATTGGGTCTTCTCGCCGGAGACGGAGGAGCGTGCGGCGGAGTTGGCAGGTGAGTTGGACGCGGCGAGGATAGCGTGGCGCGTGCTCGGCGCGGGCAGCAATGTTTTGGCAGACGACGAGGAGCATCACTACGTCGTGTTGAGCATGCGAGAGGTGAAGGGCACGGCGTTCTTCGACGGCGAGCGTGTGAGCGTGAGCGCGGGTTATTCGCTGCCGCGCCTGTGTGTTGACGCGGCGCGGCGGGGCTTGGCGGGCATAGAGGGCTTGGGCGGCATTCCGGGCACGGTCGGCGGCGCGCTCTGGATGAACGCGGGCGCATACGGGCATGAGATCGGGAACGTCGTTGAGACTGTGCGCGTGGCGCGCGGCGGTCGCGTGGTGGAAGTGCGCGGCACAGAGATCGAATGGAACTATCGCCACACGTCTTTTCGAGATGGCGAGTTGTTGTTGGGGGTGACGCTGCGTTTGCGTCCGGACGATTCGGCGAAGATCGTCGAGCGTATGGCGGAAGTGAAACGCAAGCGTATGGAGTCGCAACCGCACGGCGCGCGTTCCGCCGGGTGCTTCTTTAAGAACCCGCCGGGCAGTGGTTTGAGCACCGGACGCATGATTGACGAGATGGGGATGAAGGGCGAGAAGCGCGGCGGCGCACGCGTCTCGCCCGTCCACGCGAACTTCATCGTCACAGAAGGCGACGACGCGCTCGCCTCCGACGCGTTCGCGCTCGCCGAAGAGATCAGGGAACGCATACGCCGCGAGCGCGGCATCGAGTTGGAGTACGAGGTCGAACTATGGCGCAGCGGCAATGCGCGAGAAGAAACGGCGCAGGTAAGTTCCGGCGAAGACGCAACAGGTTCAGTCGAGGAGACGTTGAACGCGCAAGACGCGCCAGTTGAAGATGAAAGCGACGCTGACAAAAGATAAGTTTTCAACTTGATATAAGTTTTTAACTTGTCACCTGTCACTTGTCACTGGAGTAAAAATGCTGAAAGAGCAAGTCATCACACCACGCGCGGGTCGCGGCGGCGCAGGAGGCGGCAAAGGCCGCGCCGGAGAGTTCGCGCAGCAGCGTCCTGTCAAACGCGGCGGCAATAGTGGCGGCGGGCGCGGCAATTCGCAGACGCGCAAAGCGTCGAATGGCAACTTTTGGAGCAAGGCGATCGCGTGGATGCCGTCTGTAGGGAAGGTGCTCGTCGCCGTGTGTCTGGGCGTGGTTTGCTTCACGGCTTATCGCACCGCCGCCTCTTCTTCATTTTTTCAACTGCGGACGATTGACGTGAACGGCGTCTCGCAGGCGTCGGAGGAACAGATCAAAGCTGTGGTCAGGCGCGCCGCGAGCGCTGGCGGCGTGTGGAAGGCCGACCTCGCGCAGATCAGCGCGGAACTCGAACGACAGCCGTGGGTGCGCAAGGCCGTCGTCACGCGCGTGCTGCCTTCCGGTTTGCGCGTGCGGATAACAGAGCGCACGGCGCGCGCCGTCGTACGCACCTCGGCAGGGCGTTTCGTCTGGGTTGACGACGACGGCGTGATGACTGGAACGGTCGCGCCGACGCAGAACGCGCCAGCTTTCTTCATGCGCGGCTGGGACGAGTCGGGCACGGAATCAGGGCGCACGGAGAATCGCCGACGCGTGGAGAAGTATCTCGAACTCTCGCGCGAGTGGGAGGCGGCAGGCATCGCATCGCGCGTGAGCGAAGTGAACTTGGACGACTTGCGCGACGTGCGCGCGCAGTTGACGGGCGACGATTCGCAGATCGAGGTGCGTCTGGGACGTGATGATCTGACGAAGCGGCTCAGGCAATCTCTCGAAGCGCTCGACGAACAACGCTCGACGCCGCGCGGCCAGTTCATCACATACATTGACATGACGCAGGGCAAGCGCGCCGTCATCGGTTTCAAAGCACACGCGTTCAATCAGGACAGCGGCGGCGCAAGCGACCAAGCGAAGGAAAGCGTGAACGAGAAGGCGGGTACAGATATTGTCGCTGTGCCTGAGATGACAGCTTCAAACGTCTCTACGGACGCGAACCGTCGTGCTCCTGAAGCGAAGAAGCCGACAGTTCAAGCGGCGAGTAAGCCGCGCACGCGGGCTGAGAAGGAGACGAAGGGTAAAGAGGCGAAGAAGCCGCAGACGGGTGCGCGTGAGAGCGAGCGCACGACGGCGACGGGGCAGCCGCGTGGCGGGATTGAACGCCCGCGCCGCGTCGGGCGTAGCGGCTGAGTCGCGGCGGAGTGGAACGCGGGCACGGCTGAATTTGATTCGTGCCTTTGGAGGAGGACGAGAAACGCATGGCGAAACGCGGAGCACACACGGTCGGCTTGAGCATCGGCACGAGCCGTGTGACGTGCATCATCGGCGAGCCGGGCGACGTGTCGGGCACGCTCGACATCGTGGGCATCGGCGAGGCGGAGGCGCGCGGCCTGCGTAAAGGCGTGATCGTCAATCCCGAAAACGCGGTTGAGGCGATCAAGCACGCGGTCGAAGCCGCCGAGCGCATGAGCGGACTCGAAGCCGAAGAGGTCACGATCAACCTCGCGGGTTCGCACATCATGGGCTTCAACGGGCAGGCCATCGTCGCCGTCTCCGGGCGCGACCGCGAGATCACACCCGACGATGTGCGCCGCGCGATTGATTCGGCCTGCGCGATTCAACTTCCTGCGGGGCGCGAGATCGTTGATCGCCTCCCGCAAGAATTTATCGTTGACGATCAGGACGGCATCAACGATCCCGTCGGCATGATCGGCGCGCGGCTCGCCGTCAAAGTTCACATCGTGACGAGTCCCGTCACGGCGCGGCAAAACGCCATCAACGCCGTCAATCGCGCAGGGTTGGTCGTATCCGACATGGTGCTCGAACAACTCGCCGCCGCCGAAGCGTCTCTGACGGAAGAGGACAAGGAGTTCGGTTCGGCGCTCGTTGACATCGGCGCGGAAACTACGGGACTCGTCATATATCAACGCGGCGCGGTGCAGCACACGGCGGTCTTCGCGCTCGGCGGTTCGCATTTCACGAACGACATCGCGTTCGGACTTCGCACGCCCATACCCGAAGCGGAGAAGATCAAGCGTTCGGTCGGATTTGCGTCGAGCACGGGACTCAGCGAGATGGAGCGCGGCGAACTCGTGGAAGTGCCTTCGGTCGGCGGGCGTGGGCCGCGCCAGTTGTCGCGACAGATTTTGTGCGACATCTTGCAGCCGCGCGCCGAAGAGGTGTTGATGCACGTCGCAGACGAGATACGCGAATCGGGGTGGGACAGGCAGTTGTCGAGCGGCGTGGTGTTGACGGGCGGCGGGTCGCTTTTGGGTGGAATGGTCGAAGTTGCCGAACAGGTTTTCGATGCGCCCGTGCGTCTGGGTTACCCGGAGCGAGACCGTTTTGGCGGCCTCGTCGAGGACATTCAAACTCCTGCGTGGACATCCGCTGCGGGACTCTCGCTCGTCGCCGGACGTGCGAACGCGGTCGAAGCGCGTGCGGCGGGCGGTAAACGCGGGGCGACAGGCGGTTTGACCGCGTTCGTTTCGAAATTTCGGAATCGTTTTAGTAGTATTTTCTGACAAGTTGTTGTATGCTGCCGCGCCAGCCGGCACAAGATGTTGTCCGCAATATATGGGTGTCACCGGCGCGCACAGCCCAAAATAGCCGCTCAGGGTCACTTGAAGCGGTGGGCGTTCACAGAAGAGAAAGGACTTATAAGATTATGACACCGGAAAGCCGTCAGCCGGGCAGTGGCATTAATATTTTCATAGACGATGACCCTCCGATTACCGGCGCGCGCATAAAAGTGATCGGCGTAGGGGGCGGCGGCGGCAACGCCGTCAACCGCATGATCGAAGCAGGCATCGAGGGCATAGAGTTCCTCGTCGCCAACACGGACTTGCAGGCGCTCAAGCGTTCGCGCGCGCCGATCAAGATTCAACTCGGCGGCAAGTTGACCAAAGGACTCGGCGCGGGCGCAAACCCCGATGTCGGACGCAACGCCGCGCTCGAAGACACTGAGAAGATCATAGAGGCGCTCGAAGGCGCGGACATGGTGTTCGTCACGACCGGACTCGGCGGCGGCACGGGCACGGGCGCAGCCCCGATCATCGCGAGCCTCGCGACAGAGTTGAACGCGCTGACGGTCGCGGTTGTGACGAAGCCTTTCCACTTCGAGGGCAAGCGGCGCATGAACCAGAGCGATCAAGGGTTGCGTGAGTTGCGCGAGTGCGTGGACACGGTTATCACGATCCCGAACGAGCGCCTGCTCGGCAACGTGACGAAGGACATGTCTCTGACGGACGCCTTCAAGATGGCCGACGACGTGCTCAGGCAAGCCGTGCAGGGTATCAGCGATCTCATCACCGTGCCCGGCCTGATCAACCTCGACTTCGCCGACGTGAAATCGATCATGGCGGGCATGGGCATGGCCTTGATGGGCGCGGGACGCGCGAGCGGCGAAGACCGCGCTCTGAAAGCCACGCAGGAAGCGATCTCTTCGCCCTTGCTGGAAGAAGCGTCAATCAACGGCGCGAAGGGCGTGCTCATCAACATCACGGGCGGACTCGATCTCACCTTGTTTGAAGTCAACGAAGCCTCTTCGATCATACGCGAGGCGGCGGACGAAGACGCCAACATCATCTTCGGCGCGGTGATTGACGAATCGATGCGCGACGAGATGAAGATCACTGTCATCGCTACGGGCTTCGATAAAGAATCTGCCGACGCCGGACTCGTCCCTAACCCGAATGTGATGCCCGCAGCGCAGCCGCGCTACATGCCGCGCACCGACGAACTCCCGACGCGCGCCGCCGCCGGACAATCGCGATCCGACGATCTGGACGTGCCCGCCTTCATACGCAAGAAGGCGGATTAAAAAACAGTGACGAGTGACAAGTGACGAGTGACAAGCTAAAACAGGTTTGCTGTTTTAGCTTGTCACTCGTCTTTTAACTTGTCACCCGTCACTTGTCACTCGTCACTGTCTTCATCGGCTTGCCAAACAAGAGGGGGTCGTGTAGCATGTCGCCCATTCCTGACAGGATTGTAATTCAAATAACGAGACAATAAACGCTTCTCGTCTTGCAAACGACCACCGCCTGTAAAAACAGGCGCATCCAAGCGCGCCACTTCTTTTGGCAACTCTTCCGAAAAGAGTTGGGGGCTTATCGAAATCCAGCGCGCCGTATTCCTGCTTGTCAGACCCGTTGGAGGCTAAGTAAAGTGAGTAATCGTCAACTTATACGACCGAAATTGGCCGACGTGAAAAACCGCGAGCCGAACCAGCAAAATGATCGCAACGACCGCTATGAAGGCGGCGCATCGCGCACCGGAGGGGCTCCGCGCGGCGCGGGCGGCGGCGGCTCGTCCACACACCAGTCGCGTCCCCCGCAACGCGATTCCGGCGACCGCAGTAGTAGCGCCTCTTCGGCGGCTGCCGCGCAGGGGCGCAAGCGCATCCCGCCCTCCGAGACGAACGCGGAAATTTTCTACTACAAGAAGCAGATGGACGCGCACACGCAGATGGTGATCGTCCTCAACGACGGCGAAGAGATCATCGGGACAATCGAGTGGTATGATCGCGCCGCGTTGAAGATCAATCGCAAGAGCGAGCCGAACATCCTGTTGCTCAAACACAACATCAAGTACATGTTCAAGTCTGAAGACCGCGACGGCGGCGGGGCAAGAGACGACGAAGGCGACGGGGCGGCCGCCGACAAGAGCAGCTAAATCTGCGGCATCAGTCTCTTTCAAAACGAAGCGGGCGCGCGGCTTCGGGTCATCGACCGAGCCGCGCCCGCTTATTTTCGCATCGGGCAATGAGCGATAGCAGTAGCAGTAGTCAAAGTTCACCCGCCGCCGTAGAATATCCGGCGTCCGGCGAGGGACGCCGACCACGCATCGGGATCACCATCGGCGACCCTGCGGGGATCGGCCCCGAAGTCGTCCTCAAGGCCGTGGCCGAAGAGTCGGTCAGACAAGTCTGCGCGCCCGTCATCATCGGCGACGCGCAACTGCTCGCGCACACGGCGCGCAAACTCAACCTCCAATGCGGCTACGAAGTCGTGCGCCGCGACGAACCGCTCCCCGAACAACGGGACGAACCCGTCATCTATCATCTCGACAACATACGCGCCGACATAGAGCCGGGCGTCGAATCGTCTGCGGCGGGGCGCGCTTCGGGCGAGTACATAGAGGCGGCTGTCGAGTTGTGCATGCGCGGGAGTCTCGACGCGATCTCGACCGCGCCTATAAACAAACGCGCGCTGTTTCTCGGCGGCTACAGTTTTCCCGGTCACACGGAATTTCTCGCGCAACTGGCGCACACGCCCGAAGTCGCGATGGCCTTCGTCGCGGCCAACCTGCGGATCGTGCTAATCTCGACGCACGTTCCGCTGGCCGAAGCCATACGGCTCGTCAGGCGCGAGACGATAGAGCCGATAATTAAACTGGCGAACCGCGAACTCAAACGCTGGGGCATACGCGAGCCGCGACTCGCAATGGCCGCCCTGAACCCGCACGGGGCGGAGGGCGGTCTGTTCGGCGTCGAAGAGTCTGCGGAGATCGTGCCTGCGGTGGAGGCGTGCCGCGCGCTCGGCATTGACGTGTCGGGGCCGTTTTCGGCAGACACGGTTTTCCTGCGCGCCTCGCGCGGCGAGTTCGACGCGGTCGTCGCCTGTTATCATGATCAGGCGATGATTCCGGTCAAGTGCCTCTCGTTCGGCGAAGCGGTCAACGTCTCTCTGGGGCTGCCGTTCATACGCACCTCGGTTGATCACGGGACGGCGTTCGACATCGCGGGGCGCGGCTTAGCGGAGCATTCCAGCATGGTCGCGGCCATCATGCTCGCCGCAGAGTTTTCGCGCATGGAAGACGAAGAAGCAGTGACGAGTGACAAGTGACGAGTGACAAGAAAAAACCGTGAATCGTAAACCGTGAATCGTAAATAGAAGAAGACTGTTTTATTCTATTCACGATTGACGATTCACGATTTACTTGTCTTCGCTTGTCACTTGTCACTCGTCACTTGTCACTTAAAAGAAATGGCAGAGCAAACTTCAAACACCTCACGTCGTATTTTGGTCGCGGATGATGATCCGGCGATTTTGCGTCTGGTCAAAACGCTCGTCGAGAAAGAGGGCTACACGGTGGTGACGGCCAGCGACGGGCGCGAGGCTTACAAGATTCTGCAATCGGACGCCAACTTCACCGCCGCCATCTTCGACGTGGTGATGCCGCATATACAGGGGCCGGAACTCGTCCGCCACATGAAGACGGAGAAGCGTCTGATGAAGATTCCGGTGATGATGATGACCGCCGAGCAGAACCCGAAGCACTCCTCCGAGAGTTTCGGCGCGGGCGCAATCGTCTTCCTTCCCAAACCTTTCACCGCCTCGCAGCTTCAAGTCATGCTACGCGTCCTTATAGGCAGCGCGTCAACTTGAAACTGCCGTCGCTTCGACGCAGACTTGCGCCGACGCCACAGCGCATCTCGCGAATCACGCGCAAACGTATGACGACACAGACACGCCTGACGAGTTTCACCTTGAGCGTTTTGGCGTTGCTATGCGTGTTCGCTATTGTGAATGTTGGCGCGGGAGCGGCGGAGAAGAAGGGCATCAAGCGTGACGACGCGCGCAAGCTGATCGCCGCCGTGTCAATCCTCGAACTCAACAAGGGTGTGGTGACGGTCAAGGAAATCTCGCCGCCCGGCGCGACCGTGACGGTGCTGGCGGGCGTGAAGCTGGCGTTTCGTTTCGTGCGCGACGAATCGGGCGCGTGGCGCGTGTCTGATGTGAGGACGGGCGACCGTCAATGGGAACCGTTTGATTTGCTGGCGCGTGTACTCGGCGGCGAGCAGATCGCAGCGGTGCGCGCAGAGTTGGACGCTTTCGCCGCCGAACTCGACGCGCTCGCCGCCGCCACAAGTAAGAAAGACAAAGCCGCGAGCGCCGAACAAAGTCAAACTGCCAAGGATAAGAGCCAAACTGACAAGGACAACGATAGCGAGCCGCCGAAAGAATTGAAGCGCGGCGTGCTCTCGGTCAAGAATCCAGAGGCGGCGCTCGCGCCGCTTGGGTCGTCGGCGGTGGTGGAAATAGAGGTCGAAACGTCTGTGGATTTCGTGCGCGACGCGCGCGGGCGTTGGCAGGTTCAGCGCGTGCGTCTCGGCAGCGATGGACGCGGCTTTGAGGCGTTCGACACGTTCGAGCGTGCGCTCAACGCGGAAAAACTCGCACGCGCACGCGCCGACCTCGAAACACTCGCCGCCGCGCTAGAAGAATATCGCCGCGCACGCGGTTTCTACGTCGTCGCAGATTCCGCCTCCGCCCTCGTAGATCATCTCAACCCTCGCCACACACACGCCTACATACGCTTCGACCCCTGGCATCGCCCCTACGAATACGAAGGGACGCGCGAACGCTTCACCCTCCGCTCCAACGGCGCAGACGGCAAAGCGAACACGGCTGACGACGTGATGATAGGGAAATAATGAAGTGAAGATAGTCCGTTGTCAGTCGTCCGTTGTCAGTTGTTCAAAACACATCTTTAGCAACTAGCGTGATAACCACATGCAACGGACAACTGACCACTGACAACGGACAGCTTTTACTTCTTGACGTGTTATCGGCGCGTCTGTTAGGTTCAAATAGTGGCCTGTTTCGTAGAAGGGCAGGCCGATTTTGAAGTCTCACGCCCCGCGTCGTTCGCGCCGCTCCGCAACGCTCGAAAGAGCGCAACCAGATGCGTGTTGCCGGTTGCCAAAAGAACGGACGCCCGCCCTCAAGGAGTTTAGTTTTTGCTAACGGGATGCAAACTGCTGCTCGCCGATGATTCTTTAACCATTCAGAAGGTGGTGAGTCTGACCTTCGACGACGAAGCGATGGAGGTCACAACCGTCGGCAGCGGCGCGGAGGCGCTCACGTATCTCGGCGAGAGTTTGCCGGACATCGTGCTCGCCGACGTGTTCATGCCGGAGCCGAATGGCTACCAACTGTGCGAACGCATCAAGGCGGACGAACGCACGCGGCACATTCCTGTGGTGTTGCTCGTCGGCACGTTTGAACCTTTCAACCCAGCGGAGGCGCGCAGAGTCGGCGCGGACGAAGTCTTGACCAAACCTTTCCAATCCATACGCGACCTCGTCAACAAAGTGGGCGGCCTGCTCGGCGGCCACGCGGACGAAAAGAACCCCGACGCCAACCAGCACGGTGACGACGAGGCGACGCGCGACCTCTCGCCCTTCGCCGCCGATTCGCGCGCCGCCGAACCCTCCGCCGCGCCTACAGCGCCGGTGGCAACCACTCACGCCGATGCCTTCGACGATTTCGACATGGACGACGCAACCATTCAAGCGACCCCCTCTGAGGCGTTCGACGCCGCACGCGACGCCGCGCACGCTCCCGCTTTCTCCGAGTTCAGAGAGGAAGAACAATTCACCGACCGCATCGAGACGGACGAAGCATTCGTCTTGAGCGACGCCGACGACAACGCGCCCGCGCGTGCATACGCAGCAACGGCAGCCGGATCGTCCGCCGGTTCATCCGAGAACTCGACCGCCGCCGCAAATTCGGCTTTCGCCGCACACGCCGCGCGCGCCGCCGAAGCCGACGATGCGCTGCTCGACATCGGCGACATCGCGCCCCCACGCGAAGCGACGGACGAGGCGGACGACTTCATCCTCGACATCGGCGACGATGATGCCTTCGACTCTCCCGCTGCCGTCGCCGCTACAGCGCCCGCCGAAGATGCCGAAGTTGATATGTTCTTTGCGGAGCAAGCGCAGACGACGGAAGTGCCGAAAGCATTCGATCAGCCGGACATGCTTGCGACAGCCGCCGAGTTCGCGCCCGCGTCCTCTGCGCAAGAGGCGCAAGAACCGGAAGCAGAGCCGCAGGAACTCGAAGCGCCTGAGATGTCGGATGCGCCGTCGTTGCTCGTTGCGACCGAGACCGAACCGGAAGCGCACGAGGCCGTGCAGGCGGATGCGCAGCAAGCGGGAGAAGTTTCAGCCGACGCGCCCGCATGGGACGGCGAGCCTGCGGCGGCCAGCGCCGTAGCACACGCTGGCGGCGTCGCGTTTGCGGAAACGTCGGGCGAAAGTGAGTTGTCGAGCGAGGACGAAACGGTCGCGGTTCAGGAGAGCGCGCCAGCAGTCGCAGCAGCAGTAGCCGCGCCCGAACAAAATCAGGGCGCGCAGACTCAGACCGCAGCCTCGTCGTCAGCATCATCGTCTCTGTCGCCAGAAATGCTGGACGAAGTGGTGCGCCGCGTAGTCGCGCACATGTCGGAGCAGGTTGTGCGCGAAATCGCCTGGGAGGTCGTCCCCGATCTGGCCGAGCGGCTCATCAAGCAACGCCTCGAAGAAGAACAGACGCGCACGACGCCCTAAGTTAAAAGACAAGCGAACGCACGAACGGATCGAGTTGAGGCGGACACTTTCAAACCGCCACACTCGATCCGTTTTCTTCTTTAGCTGTCAGCCGTCAGCCGTCAGCTATCAACCAAAGTCGAAAACCGCCGCCGATTCCTTTACAATGCTTACGAGCAAAAAATTAACGCATCTAAATGCTGAAAGCTGACGGCTGATAGCCGATAGCTCATCCGAACACATGGACATCCCGAAGACTTACGATCCGAAACAGGCCGAAGAACGCCACTACGCGAACTGGGAAGCCGGAGGCTGCTTTGCGCCCGAAATCAACCGCGACGCGAACGCTCCCGTCTATTCAATCGTCATCCCGCCGCCGAACGTGACGGGTTCGCTCCACATGGGGCACGCGCTCCAACACACTCTGATGGACGTGCTCACGCGTTTCAAACGCATGAGCGGCTATCGCACGCTCTGGGTTCCCGGCGAAGACCACGCGGGCATTTCCACGCAGATCGTCGTCGAACGCGAACTCAAGAAAGATAAACTGACGCGCCACGATCTAGGGCGCGAGAAATTTTTGGAGCGCGTCTGGCAGTGGCGACACGAATCGGGTTCGCGGATCATGCAGCAGATGCGGCGCGAGGGCGCGTCCGTCGATTGGTCGCGCCAACGCTTCACGATGGACGAGGGCTTGTCGCGCGCCGTGCGCGAATTTTTCGTGCGCTGCTACGAAGAGGGCATCATCTATCACGGCGAGGGCATGATCAATTGGTGTCCGAAAGATCAGACCGCGCTCTCAGACCTCGAAGTTGACAAGGAATCGCAGGCGGGAAAACTTTACTACCTGCAATATCCAGTGCGTGGCAGCGATCGCCGCGTGACGGTGGCGACGACGCGACCTGAGACGATGCTCGGCGACACGGCAGTCGCCGTCAACCCTGCGGACGAACGCTACAGCGAACTCGTGGGCGCGACGCTCATGTTGCCCTTGACGGGGCGCGAGATTCCCGTCGTCGCGGACGAGTTTGTTGACCCTGAATTTGGCACGGGAGCGGTGAAGGTGACGCCCGCGCACGACCCGAACGATTACGCGATGGGCTTGCGCCACGAGTTGCCGCTCGTCAAAGTCATAGATCAGCACGCGCGTATGACTGCGGACGCTGGAAGCGAGTTTGAAGGGCTTGACCGTTATGAAGCGCGCGAAAAAGTCGTGGCGAAGTTTGAAGGACTCGGACTCTTAGAGAAAGTTGTTGATTACGAATTTTCGATCTCGAAATGCGGGCGATGCCGCACCGTTGTCGAACCTTTGATCTCTTTGCAGTGGTTCTGCAATCAAGCGGAACTCGCGCGCCGCCCGTTAGACTTGATACGCGAGCGACACGAGCCGCGATTCGTGCCCGAAAATCCGTATGAAAAAGTTTATACGAACTGGCTCGAAAATTTGCACGACTGGACGCTCTCGCGCCAACTCTGGTGGGGGCATCGCATCCCCGCCTGGTATGACAAAGAGGGCAACACTTACGTTGCGCGAAGCGTCGAGGAAGCGCGCGAGCGTGCGGGCACAAACGAGTTGACGCAAGACCCGGACGTGCTCGACACGTGGTTCTCGTCCGCGCTCTGGCCGATCTCGACTCTGGGTTGGCCTGACGAGACGAAAGATTTGGAGACGTTCTATCCAACCTCGGTGCTCATCACGGCACGCGACATAATTTTCCTCTGGGTGTCGCGCATGATGATGACGGGCATGAAGTTCACGGGCGAGAAGGCTTTCAAAGACGTGTTCATCACGGGCACGATCTTCGACAAGCACGGGCAGCGCATGTCGAAGTCGAAGAACAACGGCGTTGACCCGCTGGAGATTTTCGACAAGTACGGCGTTGACGCCACGCGCCTCGTGCTCGCCTCAATCGAGACGACCGACACGCGCTGGAACGAAAATCAGGTTGAATCCTATCGCAACTTCGCCAACAAAATCTGGAACGCCGCGCGCTTCTGTCTGATGAACTCTGAGGGCGCACGCGTAGGCAGCGGGTTTGAAGAGGATCGCGCGAATTGGGCTTTGCATGATCGCTGGATCGTGTCGCGTTTGAACCGTACGGCGCAGATCGTGGGAGAGGCGATTGAGAAGTACGAGTTTCACCTCGCGGTGCAGACGCTCTATCATTTCTTCTGGGACGATTTCTGCGATTGGTATATTGAACTATCGAAGGCAGAGGTGACGGCGGCGGAAGTGTCGCACGCGCGCGACGCTGCGCGCAGCCGCGTGCTGACGGTGCTCGAACAGGCTTTGCGTCTGCTTCATCCATTCATGCCGTTCATCACGGAAGAACTCTGGCAAATGCTGCCGGGCATCGGCGAACAACTTTTGCATCCGGCTTACGCGGGCGCGCCCTTGACGATCATGCTCGCGACTTACCCGCAAGGACAAGAGGCTTTGATTGACGAACGCGCCGAAGCGGAAGTGCAGGCGATCATCGAACTCGTCTCGCGCGTGCGAAACATACGTTCTGAAATGAACATCAAGCCGGGCGAGGCAGTGCCCATACTCGTCGGTGCGCCGGACGCGAAGTTGCGCGCGGTGTTTGAATCGGGCGCGTCGCAGATCGCGCGGCTCGTGCGCGCGTCGAGCATTGCGGTTAGTGAAAACTTGGATGCGCCGCGTGCGTCGGCGCGTGCGGTGCTGGCGGGCGGGGCTGAGGTCGCCGTGCCGCTGGAAGGTTTGATCGACTTCGCCGTCGAGCGCGAGCGCCTGCGTAAAGAGCAGGAGAAGTTGGAGAAGGAGGCGGAGCGTTTGCAGTCGCAACTGGCGAACGAGAATTTCGTCGCGCGCGCGCCTGCGGAAAAGGTCGCGGAGTTGCGGCAACGCTTGGCCGACATCGGGCAACGAACAACTGCGCTCAGGGAGAACATGGAGGCGTTCGCGGAATGAAGTGGCTCGACGAAGGTGCGCTCTTTCAACAGATCGGCGCGTTCCTCAACGAAGACTTGGGGCGCGGCGACATCACCACGCAATCAACCATCACGCGCAACGCGCACGCGCGCGGACGCTTCCTCGCCAAAGAACCGCTCGTCATCGCCGGACTCGAAGCGGCGGAGGCGGTCTTCTCCACGCTCGATTCGCAGCAGCAACTCGAAGCCTTCTTCTCCGACGGCGACGAAGTGGAGGCGGGCAAGGTCATCGCGCGCACGAACGGTTTCGCGGACGTTTTGCTTGCTGGCGAGCGCGTCGCTTTGAACTTGCTGCAACGCCTGTCAGGAATAGCGACGACGACGCGGCAGTTCGTGCGCGCGGTCGAAGGGACGAAGGCCGTGATCGTTGACACGCGCAAGACGACGCCGGGCTTGCGTATGCTTGAGAAGTACGCGGTGGAATCGGGCGGCGCGCGCAATCATCGCTTCGGTTTGGACGACGGCGTGCTCATCAAAGACAATCACATCGCGCTCGCAGGCGGCGTTGGCGCGTCGGTCGAGCGCGCACGCGCGTCGGTCGGCCATTTGCACAAGATCGAGGTCGAAGTCTCAAACGAAAAAGATTTGCGCGAGGCGATCAAGAGCGGCGCTGACATACTCCTACTCGACAATCTGACGCCGGACGAGACGCGCCCGCTCGTCGAACTCGCGCGGGAGTTGTCGCCAAACGTGCTGCTCGAAGCGTCGGGCGGCATACGTCTTGAGAACGTGCGCGCCTACGCAGAAGCGGGCGTTGACCTGATCAGCGTAGGCGCGCTCACACACTCGGCGCGCGCGATGGACATCAGTTTCAAGATTCAACCGGGCTGAGGTTCACAGGGGAGACGTTTGGAACCGGGAGCTTTAACGGGCGTGTAATTTAGAGTTGTCCGTAGTCAGTTGTCCGTTGTATGTGTTGGACAAGTAAGTTGCTAAATATGGAATTGTTCAACTGGGAACGGACAAAGAACAACGGGCTACTGACAACTGACTACGGACAGTTTTTAAGGAGTTTGATGATGCGAAGTCGTTCAGGTTTCAAGACGGGCGCGATGTTGGCGTTGGTTGCTGCGGTGCTGGTTGCGTGGGGAGCGTTTGAGGCGCAGTCTCAGCAGCGCAGGCGTCCGTCGCGGCGCGCGACGAATCCGGTGCGCTCGACCGCCGCGCAGCCCGCGCCCGCGGCGACGCCGGACTACGAGCCGCGCGTCGTGAGCACCGCCGAGGAACAGGGCGCACAGGAGGGCACACGCACGACGCGGCGCAATCGCCCGACGCCTACGCCCACGCCGGATGAAACGCTCAGGACGATGCAAACCCTGCTCGACGAATTTGGCAGGCTCAACAAGAAGGTTGACGATCTGGAAAAAGAGCGACGCGCCGATCTCATACAGGAGCGCCTGACGCGCGCCGAGCAACGCGCCGAAGGATTGCAGACGCAACTCCGCGACGTGTTGGAGAAGGAAGCAGGCTTGCAGGCGCAGATGGATCGCCTCGACGAGCAATCGCGCCCCGAAAGCATCGAACGGCAGACGGCTTTGACGGGCACTTTCCGCCCCGACGAGTTGCGCGACACGCTCCGTCGCCAACTCGAAGCCGAGAAGCGGCGCGTCCAGACGCAACTTGACGTGCTACAGAAAAGCCGCACCCGGCTCGAAGAAGCGCTCAGCAACGCCGACCAACTCGTCAGTCGCCTCCGCACGCAACTTGACGACGCAACGCAACGCGAACTCGAAAGCGGCGACGCAGGCACTTTCGCCGCCCCGCGCCCCAGCCCCACGCCGACACCTGCGTCCACGCCGCCGCCGCAATGAAGTGATGAGTGACAAGTGACGAGTTACGAGAAAAAGCCGTGAATCGTAAATCGTGAATAGAGAAAACAGGTTCTTTTCTATTCACGATTTACGATTCACGATTCACTGTTTTATCTTGTCACCTGTCACTCGTCACTTGTCACTGTTTTCTTATGGGTACGATCTCACAAGCTGAACTTTATCGTCTGATCGCGGAGTCGAATGCGCGTGGCAAGCGTGTCGTGGTGGCGACGGTCGCGCACACGCGTGGTTCGACGCCTCAGCGTCGCGGGGCGAAGATGCTCTTCTTCGAGGACGGCGCGGTGGCGGGGACGGTCGGGGGCGGTTGCATCGAGGCGGAAGTGTGGGCTGAGGCGCGCGAGGCGATGCGCACGGGCGCGGCGGGCTTGCACAAATTCAGCCTCACGGCTGACGAGGCCAGCGAAGAGGGCATGGTCTGTGGCGGCACGATGGAGATTTTCATAGACGTGTGGGACGCCGCGAAAAAATCTGCTGGCGACACGCAAGCCATCACGCCCGACGCCGTTCTCTCGGCATGACACTTGAAAAAGTTGCGGCGACGTTGTTTAAGACGACGTTCATCGTCTCCCTGTGCAGTTTCATTGGCAGTGTTGTGCTGTTTTTTGCGATTACGCTGCATGCGGAGGCGCGTGTTCAGGAGTTGGATGCGATGTCGCGCGAGTCTTACATGTGCGCCGCCGGTTCGGCGGCTACGTGGCTCGTGCTCCTCAGCCTTCCGGCAGGCGCGTTTTTCGGCTTCTGCCTCGGTGGGTTTTTTATCTGGCGCAAGTCTGTCGCCGAACGCCGCCCGCTTCCTTGAGCACAACCCGACGCGTCATCGCAGGCAACGGACTCTCACACCAATCCGCAGTTACATTTTCGACAGACCCTCGTATAATCCCTCTGCGAGAGGAGAACCAAACCATCATGCCCGAATCTTTCATGGAAGATTACAAGGCGAAGCACAGGCATCCGTTGAATCGTCTGACGCACAGCATCGGCATCCCGTTGATCGTCGTGTCGTTGCCGCTCTTTTTCTTCAACTGGCGCTGGGCGCTCGCGCTGTTCGTCGTCGGTTGGATTCTCCAATTCGTCGGCCACTGGATCGAGGGCAACCAGCCCGCGTTCTTTCGCAATCCCGTCTACCTCGTCGTCGGGCCGCTGTGGATCGCGCGCCGCGCTCTCTCAGCCATTGGGATTGTGAAACCCGCCGCCGACTCTTCTGCCGTCAAACGCGCGCGTTAAAAGATGCTTGAAGCGGGCGACCAGCCAGACGCCTCGCGGCGCATCGCCGAAGCAATCGCGCGCACGCTCGAAGACGGCGCGGTTGCCGTCCTCGCCACACTCATCGCGTCCATGCCGGAACACACGGGCGCAAAATTACTCGTCAACAGTTCGGGCGAACGCATCGCGGGCGGCACGAGCGACGCCGCGTTCGACTCCGAGATCGCGCAGCGCGCCGTCGCCTTTCTAGACTCGCGCGCCGAAGCGCAGACCGTCGGCGTCGAAGAATTTGCGCCGCAACTCTCTGCGGAGTGGCGCGCGACGCGCGTGCTGTTCGAGCGCATCGAGAACGAACCGCGCATCGTCGTGTGCGGCGCGGGACACGTCGGCGCGTCGCTCGCGCGCCTCGCGCACGCCGTCGGCTACCGTGTAACGCTCATAGACGACCGCGCGGATTTCCTCACGCGCGCGCGCTTTCCCGAAACGGACATCGAACTCATGGCGGCTACGGAAGGTTGGGAGCGCGCGGTGCAGATTGCTGTGGGCAAGGGACGCGGCGTTTACGTCGCAGTCGTCACGCGCGGGCACAACGAGGACGAAGAGTGTATGCGCGCCGTCGTCTCTGCGAGGCCGGACTACGTGGGGCTGATCGGGAGCAAGCGACGCACGAACATCGTGCTCGAACGTCTGCGCGAGTCGGGCGTCGAAGCGGAAATTTTAAGAGAGGTGCGTGCGCCGATTGGCTTAGATATTGGCTCGGTCTCGCCGGAAGAGGTTGCGCTCGCCGTGCTCGCAGAGATCGTCGCCGTGCGACGCGGCGGCAGCGGTCGTTCGCTCTCCGCATGGCGGCGTCAACAGTTATAGCAATTACAAGAATCTTCCCTCTGTGCCCCCTCCGTGTCCTCTGTGTCTGCGGTGGTGAATGCTTATGCTTGCAACTCACCGCCGCAGACGCAGAGAACGCAGAGGGGGCACAGAGAAAGAATTGTGGTGTGAGGGTTCAGATGCGCGGGCTAACGTCTGCGATCTGCGTCGGTTTCGTTTCGAGTTCGTCCGTCGCAGGTTCGGCGTCGGCTGCGCTCGCAGTCAAAGTCGCTTCCAGTTTCCTACGCTTCTTTCCGGCGAGCATGCCGTGGACGGTCATCACGGGGCCGATCATGGCGTAGCAATAGCCCGCCAGCGCGGCGAACATGCGGTCGCCCTGACTGGCAAGCCCAATCGAAACCAGTCCGACGCCCATGTGCAAAAGGTTCTCCTCTAGCTCTGCGCGCGTGTCCAACACTTCGAGTTGGTTCAACTCCAACTCTGCGCGTTTGCTGTAAGCGCGCATGTAGAGCAGAGAGAAGACCGCGAAGACCGCAACATACCCGACGCTGAAGACGACCATCATCTTCCCCATCTGATTGCTCGCTACCGGCGCAACCAACTCGCCCGTCGGCAAGCGCACGCGGTTGTCAACGCCCAGCACCATGTTCACGAGCAGCGTCCAGACGAACTTCAAAGGATAGACGTAGAACAGCACGACGAAGAGCAGCACGGCGTTGAGGACGAAGGTGAGCGCGTCGTTCAAACCGTAACGCCGGAAGAATTTGTACTGCTGATACCAGACCATGATCAGCATCGCGAAGCAGACGGCGAAGGCTGCGAAACCGCGCATCATTTCCATCAGCGCGTCGAACGTCTGCGGCACTTCGAGCGAGACGACGAGCAGCGTGATCGCGAACCCGAACACCGCATCGCTCAGCGCCTCGATGCGCGACACATCGCGCCCGCGCATGCGAAACTTCGTGCTCATGCCGATGCCGCTCTCGATTAACTTTTCACGAATCATCGTTGTTCGACCCTCTTAAGAGGCTCGCGGGTTAAATAACTGAATACTGTCCGTTGTCAGTAGTCCGTAGTCAGTTGTTCAATCAAATCTTTAGCAACTTGCGTGATTGCCTCATGCAGCGGACAACTGACTGCTGACAACGGACAGCTTTTCATCCATCACTTCTTCTTCGCGTCGAGATATTTTTGCGGGAGCGGGTTGGCGGCGTCTTCGGCTTGCCAGAAGATCGTGACGACCCACCAGCGTTTGCCGTCGTTCATCAGTTGAATGCTGTTGATGCCGCGCAGGAAAGGCTTGGCATCCGCCGTATCGTGTCGCCCTTCGTAGACGCTGAAGACGTGCGCGATGTTGGCGAACTGCTCAATGTGGTTGGCGACGCCGCGCTCGAAGAATCCCTGCTCCTCCATAAACTTGCCCGACGACGTAATGAACTCTTCGGGCGTCAGGGTGCGCGACATGATTTCGCCGTTCTGGCGTTTGAAGGTCGGGATGAGACGCGCGCCCGGAATGAAGAGCGAGCGGAAGCGATCCCAGTTGCGCGCTTTGCCTTTCGCGCCGGAGATGGAATCGTAGACGGCTGCGAGAATGGCGTCGAGCGAATTAACGTCCGCAGGGTTGGCCGCCACCGCCGTTTGAGGCGTCGCGGGCTGGGCGGTCGTCGGTTGCTGCGTCGTTGGTGTACTGCTCGGCTGCGGTTGCGTTGTCTGCGCGCGAACCTGCGACACGGTCGTCGCCGCTGCATGACAGGCGACGAGAATCAGACACACGCTTAAGATGAACGGGACGGTGCGCGCTTGAACTCTGTACATGAAAATTCTCCTGTTGGTTGTAGATGAAAGCTGCAAGACGAAAGCGTCGGCTTCGCTCATGTGTACGCGATTAGACCACGACTTGAGGCCGCGCCGCAAAACTTCTTATTCGTCCGGCGGAGAGGAAAAGTTCCAAGATTCGACGGCGCGCGTTTGAGTCGGACGCCCTTCGGATGTTATCAAGTTAAATCATGCCCGCACTGGTCGAACCAACCGCACCGCGCTCCGCTCGTTCGAGCGAGATGTTTCGCGCGCTCACGCACCGCAACTTCCGTCTGTTCTGGGCGGGCGCGTTCCTCTCGAACATAGGCACCTGGATGCAGACGGTCGCGCAAGGCTGGCTCGTTTTGAAGTTGACGAACTCCGCCTTCTGGCTCGGCGTTGACGGATTCGCGGCCACATCGCCCGGCCTCGTCCTGACGCTCCTCGGCGGCGTCTACGCAGACCGCATTGACCGCAAGCGACTGCTCATCTTCACGCAGGCGGGCGCGGGGCTGACCGCGCTCGTGCTCGCCGTGCTGATCTTCACCGGAGTTGTGAGCGACGCGCGACACGTCTGGATCATACTCCTCGCTTCGTTCATCACGGGCTGCTGCTTCTCGCTCGCCTCGCCCTCGTATCAGGCGATCACGATTGACCTCGTCGGGCGCGAAGACCTGTCGAACGCCATCGCGCTCAACTCTACGCAGTTTCAACTCTCGCGCGTCGCCGGCCCCGCGCTCGCCGGAGTCGGCTTCCAACTCTTCGGGCTGGCTGGTTGTTTTTTCGTCAACGGCCTCTCGTTCGTCGCGATCATCATCGCGCTCTCGCTCGTGCGGATCAAATCGCCGGACGGGACGACCGTAGTTGCGCGCGACAAAGGCGAGCGGCAGTCTATGTGGCTCGATCTGACGAACGGCTTTCGCTACGTGCGGCGTCGCGGGCGCGTCTCGTTGTTGCTGCTGATCGCGGCGGTGTCGAGCCTGTTCGGCGCGCCTTACATGACGCTGCTGCCGGTGTTCACGCGCGACATACTCGGGCTCGGTGAAACCGGACTCTCCGTGATGGCGGGCACAGCGGGCGCAGGCTCTTTTTTCGCCGCGCTGATGCTCACGTTTCTCGGCAACTTGCGTCGCAAGGGGCTGTTCGTGCTCGGCGGCTCGTTCGCCTTCGGCGCGTGTCTCATCGGGTTTGCGCTCTCGCGCAACTTGCCTCTGTCGCTCGCGATGCTGTTCGGCCTCGGCTTCTCGGTCGTCTGCTCCGTCGCCGTCACGAACATGTTGTTGCAGGAACTCGTCACCGACGAGATGCGCGGGCGCGTGATGAGCATGTTTATGCTCTCCTTCATCGGCGCGTTTCCCATCGGCAACTTCATTGCCGGGGTCGCCGCGCGGCGCTTCGGTGCGCCGCACACGCTCGCCGCCGGAGGACTCATCATTATCCTCTTCATCATCTACCACGCCGCACGCCACCCGCGCCTGCGCACGATGAACTGACAACCAAAACCGCGAATCGTGAATCGTAAATCGTGAATAGAGAAGACTGGCTTTATCTATTCATGATTTACGATTCACGATTTACCGCTTTTCTAGGATTCACGGCTTTTCTGCAAGAAACACTCGCGCGGTCGTTCTAAGAAACGTGAGCGGCCAAAAAATGTGCCCGCCCGTCGTCAAATTGGATTTTCGAGGAGACCCTTATGCGCCGTAGCCGACAGTTTGCCGCCAGCATCTTTTTCACTTTCGTGATCTTCTTCGCCTTGAGCGCCGCCTCTCTTTACGCGCAGGGCGTCATCGTGCCGCGCCCTTGTGAGACTTGCCCGCGCCCGCCGCGCCCCGTGCAGTTACCTCCCGCGCTGCCCATCAAGTCCATTAAGATCGACACGAAGATCAACGCGCAGGTGGCGACCACACACGTCGAACAAATCTTCCGCAACGACTCGGACGCCACGCTCGAAGGCACATATTTTTTCCCGATCCCCGAAACAGCTTCCGTCTCCGAGTTTGCGATCTGGGACGGCGAACGCCGCCTCGTCGGCGAAGTGCGTTCGCGCGAAGAGGCGCGTCGCATTTACGATCAGATCGTGCGCAAGCAGCGCGACCCCGGGCTTCTCGAATACGCCGGTAAGGATTTGTTTCAAGCCAGCATCTTTCCCATCCCGCCGCACGCGGACAAGAAGTTGGAGTTGACCTACACGCAGGTCTTGCGCGCGCAGTCGGGCACGGTCTCATATCGTTACCCGCTCGGCACGAATCACAACCTTGCCTCAATCGGCAGGGTGTCGGGCGCGCTCGAAATCGAGGGCAACAAGCCCCTGCGCAATATCTATTCGCCGAGCCACGCCGTTGACGTGCGCCCTTCGCGCGGCGGCCAGAGCGCGCGCGTCTCGTTTGAGACGACGGGCGGGCGCGAGCCGCAGGACTTCCAACTCTTCTATACGCTCTCAAGCGAAGACTTCGGGATGTCGCTCCTGACGCACCGCGAACCGGGCAAGGACGGTTACTTCCTCTTGATGATCTCGCCGAAAGACAACTGGGCGGAGAACGAGTACACGGCAAAAGACATCGTCTTTGTGATAGACACTTCCGGCTCGATGGCCGAGGAAGGGAAGATGGAGAAGGCGCGCGCCGCAATGTTGTTCGGCGTCAAAACCCTGCGCGCCGAAGATCGCTTCAACGTCATCTCGTTTGCGGGCGAGGAGCATCTGATGGAGGGCAGTCTCATACAGGCGGACGAGCGCGGGCGCGCGCGCGGCGTGGAGTTCGTAGGGAAGTTGCAGCCGACGGGCGGGACGAACATCAACGGCGCGCTGCAAGCCGCGCTCAAACAGTTCGACTCTAGCGACCGTCCCAAGATGCTCATCTTTATGACTGACGGGCTGCCTACAGTCGGCGTCACCAACCCGCAACTCATAATCGAAAACGCGCGCGGCGCGAAGACAGGCAACACGCGCCTGTTCACGTTCGGCGTCGGCTACGACGTGAACACGGCGCTCCTCGACCGTCTGGCGAGCGAGAACGGCGGCGTGGCTGACTACGTCGAACCGAAAGAAGACTTGGAGGTGAAAGTCTCCGGCTTCTTCTCGAAAGTCAATTATCCTGTGCTCACAGACCTCGCGCTCGACATGGGCGGCGTCGAAACCGATCTCGTCTACCCGCGCGCCATGCCCGATCTCTTTCGCGGCGGGCAGGTGACTATGCTCGGTCGCTACCGCAACGCGAGCGACCTCAATAACATTCGCCTACGCCTGTCGGGTCGCAGCAACCGCGAGACGCGCAGTTTCGCTTACGAGAACTTGCGCTTTCCCGTCAACTCGGATGAGAACGATTTTCTGCCGCGCCTGTGGGCGACGCGACGCGTCGGTTGGCTGATGGAGCAGATTCGCTCGAACGGCGAAGCGCGCGAGTTGCGCGACGAAGTCGTTGACCTCGGCACGCGCTACGGCATCGTCACGCCTTACACCTCTTACCTCGCGCTCGAACCCGGCGCGGTGGCGGAAACCGTCACCGTCACGGGCGACGTAGCCCGGCGGGCTGATAGCAACAGGGTCGTCGCAAGGCAGGCCAGAGACCTTCCGAGCAATAGGAGGCCGAAGTCGGCGTCATCAGGCACGGGCGGGGTCTCGTCAGGCGTGGCAAACGCTCCGATGCCCGAAGTGGCAGCGCCCATGCCGACGCCACTTCCGCCGATGCCGACGACGGGCGCGGCAGCTGTCAAGGACAGCAAACGCGCGCGCGAGCAGCAAGAGCAACTGCGCGTGCTTGACGGCGAGGATGAAGGATTCGTCGCCAAGAGCGGCATGCGCAAAGTCGCGGACAAGACCTTCTACCTGCTCGACGGCGTCTGGACGGACGCGGACTTCAAGGCGGATACGAAGTTGCCGGAGACTGTGCTCGTGTTCGGAAGCGACGCTTACTTTGAACTCCTGCAACGCGAGCGCAAGCTGGCAGAATTTTTCGCACTCGGCGAGCGCGTCGTAGTCGTCTACAAAGGACGCGTCTATCGCGTCAACGCCGCGACGAACTAAAGCGGAACGGGCAAAGGGGAAGGGGGAAGGGGCAAAGGTTAAAGAACACGGCGTTCGTCGCCTGCTCTTTCTACCTTCCCCCTTCCCCTTTTCCCTTTGCCCGAATGCTTTCGCCGCCTTGTCTCCCCGCCCCCGATTCGTGTAAAACGTTAGTCCTACCTCACACGCCGGAAAGATCGTGCAAGGGCGTCCCTCGTTTTACCTGTAGTCACAAATCGCTTGGAGAAGACTGTCGAATGACTGACGAGAAAGTGGTGCGCGGCTTTTATCCGCGAGGCGCGCGTGCGGCGTTGTTTCTGGCAACGTGCGTGGTCGCCTTCGTCGCCGCGTTTGCGTGCGCGCGTGCCGGAGCGCAAGGCGAAGGCACGGGGTGGAAGGGCACGCGGCACGGCGCGGCGGGGAAGGATTTGAACGCCGTCTATTTCACGGACGGCAAGCGCGGCTGGATCGCGGGCGACGGCGGACTCGTCTATCGCACGGAAGACGGCGGGCGCACGTGGACACATCAGCCGGTCGGCACGAGCGAACCGATCAATGATCTCTACTTCCGAGACAAAGAGGACGGCTACCTCATCGCCGGAAGCGCCATCCTCATCACCGCAGACGGCGGGCGCAGTTGGCGCGAGGCGCGACGTTTTCGCCCCGCAGATTTCGGCGGCAGCATTCCGGAACTCTACAGCGTGCGTTTTCCGAGCAAGAAGAAGGGTTGGATCGTCGGCTCGGTCAGCCGCCGCGATGTCGTCACAGACAGCCTCGTGCTCTACACGGACGACGCGGGCGCAACGTGGCGTCCGCAACTCGTGCCCTCGCGCGACGAGTTGATTCATCTAGACTTCGCAGACGAAAAACGCGGCTGGATCGTCGGCGACAAAGGCACTGTCCTCGCAACCACAGACGGCGGCGTGAACTGGTCGCGCCAGCGCACGGGCACAAACGCGACGCTCTATCATGTGGACTTCGCAGATGAGGAGCGCGGCTGGGCGGTCGGCGAGCGCGGCACGATCCTGCGCACCGTCAACGGCGGCGAGACGTGGACGGCTGTTGTCGTGCCCGGACTTAGGCGCACGACGTTTTTGAGCGTCCGTTTCGTCGGCGACGAACAGGGCTGGATCGTCGGGCGCGGCGGCGTCATCCTGCGTTCGGACGACAGCGGGCGCACTTGGACGCAGCAGGAGAGCGGCACGAAGCAGCACCTCTACGCGCTGTTCGCCAGCAAAAAGCAGAACTGGGCGGTCGGCGGCGACGGCATGGTCTTGCAGTACGAGCGTTGAGAAAAAAGGGATGAAGGATGAATAAAAACCTTCAGACCGTTAATGAATAAAAGCCTTCAAGCGTTTGAAGCGAAGGAGTGTTTGAGATGAAAGATGTGCTCGAAGATTTCCGGCGCACGATTGAGACGACAGCCGCGCGGCTCGGCGCGCTCGACGAGGCGGACGTGCGACGCGCGCGTGATGGCGGCGACGACGCATGGACGCCGAAACAGATCGTCGGCCATTTGATCGACTCTGCGGCGAACAATCACGCGCGGTTCGTGCGAGCGCAGTTCAAGGATGATCTAGTCTTCGACGGTTACGAGCAGGAAGAGTGGGTGAGCGCGCAGCGCTACAACGAAGAGTCCTGGCCGCTGCTCGTCGCGCTCTGGAAGAATTACAACTTGCATCTGCTGCACGTCATGGCCTCCGCGCCCGACGCGGCGTTGCGCCAGCCGCGCACGCGGCACACGCTCGACAAGATCGCCTGGCAGGCCGTTGATACGAGTCAACCGGCGACCCTCGAATACTTGATGACCGACTACATCGGGCACTTGAAGAGCCACCTGCGACAAATTTTCCCGAACGATTAAAGCGAAGCAGGTGTGAAGGGCTAAATTTTGAAGCCCCGAAGGGGCGACGCATTCGCACGTTGCAATGCGTCGCCCCTTCGGGGCTGTCGTCTGCGGCTGTCGCCTGTCGTCAATGCACGTTTGCCACCCGCGTCGCTCGTGCCTTACTTCTTACCCTGTATCTCCTTCAACAATTCGTCGCGGAAGTAGCCGACGGGGATCGTGCCCTGTTTCATAAAGAGGACGTGGAAGTCTTTCGGCGAGAAGCGTTCGCCGACGGCCTGCGCGGCGTCTTTGCGCAGGGCGAAGATTTGATCTTTGCCGAGCCGGTAGGTGATGGCCTGCGTCGGCCATTTCGAGTAGCGGAAGATGGCGGCTTCCGCGCTCTTGCAACTCGAACGTTTGGCGTCTGACTTCGACGCGTTCGTGTCGCGGCAAGAGCCGGGCTGGAAGTCCACCACTTGCGAGAAGAGATCAACCGCGTCGTCGTAAGACATGCGACCCGTGTGCAGCCCCGTGTCGATGCGTACGCGCAAATCGCGGTAGAGTTTGCCCTTGAGTTGATAGAGGCGTTCTTCGGGCGTGTAGAAGCCTGCGGGGAAGCCGGGCTGCGGCTCGGCCATGAGCGCTTCGGCATAAAGACCCCAGCCTTCCGCCGCCATCGAATCCTGCCACATCGAAGACGAATCCTCGACCGCACCGGGCGTCAACCAGCGTACGGGCGCGATGCCGTCTCGATATTGCGTCATCACCTTGTAGTGCCAGTCGTGGCCGGGGAAGCCTTCGTGCGCCGAGAGGTCTGCAAGCGCGGAGCGGTTGTTGTCTTTGAGCGCGGCCTCGTTGTTGTCGGTCGTCGTCACGTAGAAGCGACCGACGCCGGTTGTTTTGAATGGCGGCGCAGGATAATAGGCCGCGCCGTCAATCGAGGCGCGCAAAGGCGGCGGCGTCTCTACGACTTCCAACTTGTAATCGGCGGGTACGTCGAAGACGCCGGACTTGCGCCCGTACTCTACGAGACGAAACGCCGCCTCTTCGTACCACTTGACCATCTCGGCGTCCGACTTCGGATAGTCCTTCCCCAATTCCTCGAAGACCTTGAGCACGGCGGCCTCGCCCGATTCGGGCAACTCCATAGTCTTCTTTTTACCGATCTCGCGTGCGAGCGTGATCATCTCCTGTTGCGTGGAGTTAACGATCGCCATTGACTCGTCGTAGAGCTTCGCGGCGGTCGCGTCCGGCATGCGCAAATTGTTCTTGAGCGCCCAATCGTATTCCGCCTCGCCAAACGAGAAACGGTCTTGGCGAAACTGTGCCTTGACCGAGGCTGCATCGGGTTTGGCGGCGTTGTCGAAGAAGTTCTGCGCGACGTAATCGCGCAGGCCGCGATAAGCATTAGCCGCACCCTTCGCGGCTTCGTTGAGTTGCTTCAACAAGTCGTCGCGCCCTGTGCCCTGTGCGATGCGTTCACGTGCGAGATCGGGCAGCGTCTTCTCGAAATATGTGGCGTTGGCTTCCGACGTGTTGATGCCGTTGCGGAGCAGCATACGCCAGTCGGGCGTGTTGCCGGATTTAATTCCGGCGGCGAGTTGTTCCTGCGCTGTCTGCATGTACTTCGGTACGGCCTGAACGCGTTTGACTACGAGCGACCATTCTTCGGGCGAGCCGTAAGTCTTCTCGCCCGTCTGCGACATGCCTTGCAGTTGCCAGTCAATGGCGCGGAAAGGTTCGTCCGTGTAGGTATCGAGCGCGCGTTGCTGATACTTGCGCGCCCCGTGCTGGTGCAAAAGGAAGCGAACTTGCGCGAGCGCGACTTCGCGGTCAATGCGAAGCGTGGGCGTGAGCGTGTCGGGGGCGACCGATTCGAGAGATTTTTGCGTGTCGGTGAGCCAGCGGTCTTCCGCTTCGATTGCGGCGGCGGAATGATCGCGCAGTTGGCCGTCCACTTCGCGCAAAGCGGCGTCGAGTCCAGCGCCGCCGAGATAAGTGTTCACGGTCGGGTTGCGGCGCAAAAACTCGCGCACGTAGGCGTCGTGGATACGCTTGAAATTCTGGTCGCCGCTGTTGTTGATGGCGGATGTTTGCGGCTGGTTTGTGTTTTGCTGCGCCGGAGGCTGTTGGACGCAGGAGGCGGCGAAGGCGGCGACGAGCGCGGCCATGAGTAAGAAAAGTTTTCGCATTTGTCGTCTCCGTGTGAAAACGCTCAAAAGGTCAGTTAAAACAGGTGCGAGGGCGAATTAAAAAAGTGGGCAACCTCGCGGCCGCGCACGTGCATCAGAATTGGCGAGCATAGCATGACCCACTGAATCGCCGAGGGGGGCGATTCGCAAAGTTGGGCAATTCTCCTGTGGTTTCCGTCCGGTGTGAGAGCACACACCGGACGGTTTTTTTGTTTGTCAGTAGTCAGTTGTCCGTTGTTCTTCGTCTAACCGCAATTGGCGCTTTCATCTTCAGCAACTCGCTTGAGTAACACGAAAACAACTGACAACTGACGACGGACAACTGACTACTGACTAATCTTCCGCCCCGTGAACATGAGCGGGGGCACGATGGGCATGTTGGTGCGGATCGTGCCGCTGAGGTTGTCGCCTTCGCGGCGGCCTTCGATGTTGGCCTGAATCGGCATGCCTTGAATCTTGAGCGCGAGGGCAGCGTTGAAGATGTCGCCGTTGAGTGCGATGGTGTCGAGTTGCGCTTCGCCGAACGACGAACTCATTTTGCCTCGAAGCGCGCCGCCCTCTTCGTCCACGATGAGCGTCGCCGTCTGCGGCCCCAAGGGCGACGTGATCTCCAATTGCCACGAGCCGACGAATCCCGCGCTGTCTCCTGCTGGTGTTGTGCTGCTCATATCTCTCCCGTTGATTGTAGTTTCAGTCGTCGCGTGCAAAGCCTCCGTCCGGCGATGCCCCGCGCTGTCGTATATCTCGATCTCTTCTGCGTAATCTTTGATCTGGCCTGTGAGTTCGTCTGCGTCGCCGACGATGACGATGACCGCGCGGTCGGGCGTGACGAAGCGACGCGCGACGCGCTGCACTTCCTCGCGCGTCACAGCGCTTACGCGCTCCCGGTATGTCTGCAAATAGTCGTCGGGCAGATCGTGCATCTTGATCTGGATCAACTGATCGATCAGGCCGTCGAGCGTCTCCAGACGAATGGGGAAGATGCCCGTCAGGTAACTCTGCGCGTCACGGAGTTCCTTTTCGGTGACTACTTCGTCGCGTATGCGTTCGAGTTCGTAGAAAAACTCTTTGAGCGACGCGCCCGTCACAGGCGTTCGCACTTCGGCGGTGGCGCGAAAAGTTCCTGCGCTGCGGCGCGTGTCGAGACTCGTATATGCGCCGTAAGTGTAGCCCTTGTCTTCGCGCAGATTCATGAAGATGCGCGAGGATGCGTTTGCGCCGAGGATGGTGTGCATCACGAGCGCGGGGAAGTAGTCGGGGTCTGTGCGCGTCAGTCCGAGGTTGGCGATGACGATGTTCGACTGCGCCGAGCCGGGGCGATCCACCAGATAGATCGCGCGTCGCTCACGCGCGGGCGGCGCGGGAAACTCCGTCGCCTCAGCCTCGCCCTGCTGCCACGCGCCGAACAGTTCTTCGATGCGCGCGAGCGCCGCCTCGCGCCGTATGTCGCCGCCGACGACGAGCACCGCGTTGTTCGGGATTAAGCGACGACGGTGGAAGCGCACGAGGTCGTCGCGCGACATGGCGGCGATGGATTCGGGCGTGGCCGAGATGACGCTGTAAGGGTGCTCGCCGTAGATGACGCGCGAGAGTTGTTCGTTGGCGAGGAAAGAGGGCTGGCCGCGCTGCGCGATCAGGTTTTGCAGCGCGTTCTGCTTGGTCAACTCCAACTCGTCTTCGGGAAACGAAGGCCGCAGAGTGATGTCTGCCATCAACTCCAGGATTTCGTCGTTGAACTGAGAGAGGGCGGAAGCGGCGATGGTCGTGTTGTCTGAACTCGCGCCCGCGCCGAGCGTCGCGCCGATGCGCGCTACGGCGTCTGCGATCTGTCGGCTCGTGCGCGTCTGTGTGCCTTCGTTGAGCATGCCGGTCAGGATGTCTGTCAGGCCGGGCAGCGCAGGCGGGTCGTGCGCGTCGCCTGTGCGAAAGGCGAGGCGATAGGTGACGAACGGCAGCCGCGTGTTCTCCACGAAGACTACGCGCAGGCCGTTCGCGAGCACAGTCTCTTCCGGCACGGGCAGATTCAAAGGGCGCGGCGCGAGCGGCGCGGGCGGCTCACTGCGAAAAGTTTCAAGTTGTGTGTCGGGCATCATAAGAAAACAGTGACGAGTGACGAGTGACAAGTAAGAAGTAACGAGTAACGAGAGATGGATGAGTTCTAGGTTTCAACTTTTCACTCGTCACTTTTCACTCGTCACTGGTGTCAGTGGCGTTTCGGTCGGCGGGGCGGGTTGCTTGGGAGGGGGCGGCGGCACTTGAGGGGGCGGCGCGCCGGGCTGTTCCGCTTCGTCCGTGCCTTGCGCGTCCGCCGACGGAACCGGTTCTTCCGCCGCGCCTTCGGGTGCGGGCACGACTTCGATGAGCGCGTGGTTGTCCGTGTGTAGATAGCGCGCGACCACATCTTTGATCTGTTCGGGCGTGACGGCGAGGTAGCGTTCGATCTCCGTGTTGACGAGATGCGGGTCGCCGTCGTAGAGCGTGTATTCGGCGAGCCGTTGCGCGCGGTACATAGTGGTCTGCCGCCCGCGCACGGAGTCGTTCAAGAGTCCGTTGCGTAGCTTCTCCATCTCTTCGGCGCTCGGCCCTTCGGTTGCGAGGCGCGCGATCTCTTCGTTGACCGTGCGACGGATTTCGTCTGTCGTGCGACCGGGTTTGGGGATGGCGAACAGGTAGAGCGACGAGGGGCCGCGACGCTCGCCGACGCCGCCTTGCACGGCGACGACCGACTCGTCGCCTTTGACGAGTTTTTGATAGAGCCGCGAGCTTTCCCCTTCGAGCAGGAGTTCGCTGGCGAGCGTTAAGGCGTAAGCGTCTGCGGTGCGGCGCGCGGGCGCTTTCCAGCCGAGCATGAGCGCGGGCAGTTGCGCGAACGGATCGCGATACGTCTCGAAGGGCGTGGCGATCTCTGCGGGTTCGCTCACGTCAACTCCGGGCGGCGCGGGCTGGCGCGGGATGGTCGCGAAATATTTTTCGACGAGCGCGCGTGCCTCTTGCGGATCGAAGTCGCCGCAGATGACGAGCACTGCGTTGTTCGGCGCGTAGTAGATGCGGAAGAACTCGCGTACGTCTTCGATGGTCGCGTCGTCCAAGTCCTGCATCGAGCCGATGGTCGAGTGCGCGTTCGCGGGGTTCTTGTAGATGAGTTCGTTGAGGCGCAGGAAGGCGTTCGAGTAGGGGCGGTTGTCGTAGTTGAGCCGTTTCTCTTCCTGCACTGCGTTGCGCTGGTTGTCCAGATTCTCCTGCGTGACTTTCAGAGAGCGCATGCGGTCGCTCTCCAACCAGAGCGCGAGCGGGAGTTGATTGGCCGGAAGCGTCTCGTAGTAGTTGGTGCGCTCGGTCGAAGTCGTGCCGTTCATCGTGCCGCCGGAATTGAAGATGTACTGGAAGTGGGCGGCTTTGGGAACGTTCTCTGAGCCTTGAAACATCATGTGCTCGAAGAGATGCGCGAAGCCCGTGCGTCCCGTGCGTTCGTTGCGCGAGCCGACATCGTAGTAGACGCAGACGGAGACTACGGGCGCGTTCCGGTCTTCGCTCAAGACGACGCGCAGGCCGTTCTCAAGCGTGAACTGTTCGATGGGGATGTGCGGCAGTGTGAAGCTAGCGGACAAATTAAGACCTCAGTGTAAATTGAAATTATAAATAAGCGTGACGTACTGCGAGACGGGGCGACCGTCCTTTTGCGCCGGTTCAAATTCGATCTGGCGGGCGGCCTTGATCGCTTCTTCCGTCACTCCGTAAGGCAGACCTTCGAGCACCTCTATCTCGTCACGAACTTCGCCGTCCGCGCCGAGGATGATGCGGAGTTTGACTTGCCCCGCGACTCCGAAAGGACGCGCCTCGCGCGGGTAACCCGGGAGCGGCCTTGACTTGATGACGGCGCGCACAGACACTTCCTTGCCCGTCCAAACCTTCTCGCCGTCAACGTCTTTTTGCGCTTCGCTGCCGTCATCACGCGCCTTGTCTTTCGCTTCATCTTTCGCTTCGTCTTTCGACTCCGGCTTCTGTGCGCGTTCTTCCTTCGGCGGCTCGGCGCGGCGTGTGCGACCCGATTGCGCGTAGACGGACGATGCCGCAAGCGCGCCCGCGGACGCGAAAGCAGAGATAACGACGATGAGGCGGAAAACGTGTTTCATAATTCTTCCGAAACTTTGAAGGCTGGAGCGCGAAAGTGGTTGCAACACGGACGCGCGTCGCATCGTGAACACGCAAACTTCAACTTTGCGGCGTGTTGATCATGCCGCGCAGTTCGGCGCGCAGGCGTTCGATCTCGTGTAGTTTCTGCTGCACGCGGTCGAAGAGTGCGGTCTGCGATTTGATACCCTCGTCTATGAGAAATGCGGCGGCTTCGGCGCGCGAGCGGAAGACTCCAGCCTGCACTAGATTTTCCAATTTCTCCTGCGCCTCGTGCGAGACTTTGACGGCGACGACGTAGTCGTCCTTCGCGGAGATGGCGCGCTCGATGGTGCGGCTGATGTCGCGCCCGATGGAGGAGAGCGATTCGGGGATGCGCGAGGCGATGTCGCGCACGGAAGAAGACATGCGTTCGCGGTCTCCGCCATGTCCGCCAGCGTCGTCTTCGTCGTCGCGCAGCATCAAGTCGTCAATCATCTCGCCCTGATTTGCGTTGGGGTCGTGCTGCGGCGGGCGGTTCGGGTTGTTCGGATCATAGGGGTTGCTCATAAAGATAAATCTCCTTCGCTTCGTTTGCCGACGCGCGCGTGCAAAGGCCAATCCGGCGCGCATGTCGTGCTGTTGTGCAAATGTGATTGCTGAACGCTGAACGTTATTTTAAGTTATCGGAGGGAAAGTAACAAACAGCCGCCCCGAGAGCGGAAGGGAAAGGGGAAGGGTTAAGGGGAAAGGTTAAAACAGAAGAACAGGCTTCGTGGAAGTTGCATTCTTCCCTTTACCCTTTACCACTTCCCCTTTCACCGTTTCCGAGAAAATGGATGCCTGCGTCCGGTGCGAGACGCAACCTTGCCGCCTTTTCGCTCATCCAGTACTATACAAAAACTGCCATCGGCGGCGGTCGCGCCTGAGCGGCCACGCTTCCGGCGCGTGTTCATTTTCGGTCTCAGCGGAAAAATGGTCTTGAGAGGTTTGCCTGTAGTGAAACAAAAAATTTCATCCGCCCTTGTCGCGCTTCTGCTCGTCGCGCTTTCGCTTCCCACGTTCGTCTTAGGACAACAACCCTCTGCGCCCGGCAGAACCGCGCCGCAGGGTCAACCGCAGTTGCCTCCCAACGTCGGCCCTTCCAACCCTTCGGCGCGACGCCCGCGCCCGCGCATCCCCGCCTCTTCGGGTGCGACAGCCGCCATCGAGGAGGACTTCGCGGAGGCTCTGAGCATCGTGCAGGAGAACTACGTTGACGGCGTCAAGATTGACTACAACGCCGCCTTCAAGTCGTCCATCATCGGCATGCTGCGCTCGCTTGACCCACACTCGAACTACTACGACTCGAAAGAGTTCGAGGAACTGCAAGCCGACTGGCGCTCGGAGTATTACGGCATCGGCGCGACCATCGGCGACCGCACCATCGGCGGGCAGACAGACACATACATTCTCGCCACGTTCCCGAACGCGCCCGCCACGCGCGCCGGACTGCGCTTCGCAGACCGCATCGTCGAAGTGAATGGCGAAGCCATCAAAGGCAAAAATTCGAGCGACGTGCGCGACCGCCTGCGCGGCCCGAAAGGCTCGACCGTCAAGGTCACGGTCGAACGCGCTTCGACCAAAACTCTCGAGACGGTTGACATCATCCGCGACGCCGTCGGCCAGCCGACCATTCCAGACGCATACATGCTCAAGCCCTCCGTCGGCTACATAGACATGACGCGCGGCTTCAACCGCTCGACGGCGGAAGAGTTCACCAACGCGCTCGAAGATTTGCACAAGCAGGGCATGACCTCGCTCGTCCTGGATTTGCGCGGCAACCCGGGCGGCTTGCTCGATCAAGCAGTTAAAGTCGCCGAGCGATTTTTGGGACGCGGGCAGGTGATCCTTTCGCAGAAGGGACGCGTCGAAGGCAGCGCGCGCACGTATGAATCGCGGAACAGTTCGCCGGACAACGTGCCGCTCGTCGTCTTAGTCAACCGCAATTCCGCTTCGGCTTCCGAGATTGTCGCGGGCGCGCTCCAAGACCACGACCGCGCGCTCATCATCGGCGAGACGAGCTTCGGCAAGGGTCTCGTCCAGAGCATCATCCCGATGGAATACGGCACGGCTGTGACGCTCACCTCCTCGAAGTATTACACGCCTTCCGGTCGTCTCATCCAGCGCGACTACACGAACGAAGGTCTCTACGATTACTACACGCGCGGCGGCGTCGGCAGCCTCGACGACGAGAACAAAGCGGCTGCGGCGACGAAGCCCGCAGGCCCTGAGAGCCTGACCGACACGGGACGCAAAGTTTACGGCGGCGGCGGCATCTCGCCCGACGAGCCGGTCAAGCCGCGCATCATCGAACCCACGCAGCAGCGCATGGTTGATCCGATCTTTGCGTTCGTGCGCGAACTCGTCAACGGGCGCATCAAGGGTTTCGAGGACTACAAGATCACGCGCCCGATTGATTACGAGCACGACGTTAAGGCAGAGGATTATCCGGTGACGGAAAACCTCTTCAAGTCGTTCAAGACGTTTGTGGCGAACGACGAGACGTTCAAGTTGAAGGAAGCGCAACTCGATCGCAGCCGCGACTTCATCACGCGCCAGATGCGCTACGACATCGCCACCGCCGCTTACGGTACGGTGACGGCGTCGCAAGTGCAGGTGGCCGACGATCCGCAGGTCGCCAAAGCCATCGAAGTGCTGCCGCGCGCGAAGGAACTCTCCATCGCAGCCATGCGCGGGCGCAACCCCGAACGCAAGACGTTTGAATAAATCGCGTTCGTTCGATTGGTGAAAAAGTGAAAAGGCCGTCAACTTCAAGAGTTGACGGCCTTTTCACTTTTGCCTTTTACACGTGCCTTTTATTCGCCTGTCTGATCGTGTGGCGCATCGACGGGTTTGGATTCGGGCGAGCCTTTCTGTCTGAGCCGGATCGTGAGGAGCACCATCAAGCCGATGGCGAGAAATTCGCTCTGCCAGTTTTGCAGCGACTCGAACCAGAAACGTGAAGTACACATGTAGGTGAGCGTGGAGACTTGTTCGCTCGCATGTCCGTGCTCGATCTGGTCTTGATTGTATTCGCCCGCGCCGCCCATCGCGTGCAGCCAGAAGGAGATGAAAAAGAGAATGATGAAAGCGAGGCTCAGAGAGTTCTCATACAACTTCAAGATGAAACCGCCGCGCCGCACAGGCCACGGCGCGTTTCGTTTGTCGCGCGCCTTTCGCGGGTCGCGGTCTACCTCCTCCTCTTTGTCGGGGTCTTTCGATTCGGCAGAGCCTTTCTGGTAGAGAAAGATCGTGAGCACGATGAAGATGAACATCTGTAGAAATTCACTCTCCCAGTTCTCCATCGTCGCTTCGAGAAAGTGTGCGGTCAGGAGGTAGTCGGCGTAAACGACGGTTGGCTGCCCGTGCTCCTTCTGGTCGTTGTTATATTCGCGCTGGCCGACGATTGATTGGCCGACGAGGAGCGTGAAGAAGAACAAAATGAACAGCACGAGCGACAGCCCGTTGTTGCGAAAGAAGCGACGCATAGATTTTCTCCTTCACCGCACGTCGTTAGTTGTAATCTTTTGCCCTGCTTATCAACTCATTTTCCTTTGCCGAAAAAATCCGCTACGCCGACTGTCATCCCTGCAAACACTCCGGCGCGCGGCGCGTCCGAAGTGAGACCGAAGCGCAGGCCGCCGTCGAGTTGCAAGCGGCGATTGACTTTGTAAGTCGCGGCGGTGAGTGCGTAGATGCCGCGCGGCTGCGCTTCGTCGAGGCTCTGGCCGGAAAGTTCGCCCGTGAAACCAAAGTTGTTTTCAAACTCGCGCGAAAAGCTGAAAGCCGCTTGCCCGCCCGACTCGCGGCCATCTCCGTCCTCGCGCCCAAAGTTTAGATAAGCCCCGTTGAAATCAAAATCCATTTGGCCGACCTTCTTACTCAGAAGAAAAACGAACTTGTGATCGTAGAGACCTGTGCCGAGTCCCTTTTCCTCGCTCGCGGTCGGCAGCTTGACGTAGTAAGCGAAGGCGAGCGCCGGATGCTTGGCGGTATCTTTGAGTGCGACGACTTGCAGCCCGACGCGTGCGTCGCCGAGGCCCGTCTCGCGCATGCGCGTCGCTTCGTCTGTTTCGGATTTGAAAGTGTCGAGGTCGAGTTCGAGCAGGAGGCGTGAGGTGGCGGCGAAGCGCAGGGCGAGCGGCGCGGTCTGCTCTGTGTGTAACTCCTGGCTGCGAAAATTTGCATCGTAGCCGTATTCGACTTGCAGGACGCCTGCCTTGTGAATCTCCGCCGGATTCGCCACGCTCGGACGGCTCGGCTTGATGAACTCTTCTTCTTCCGCCTGGCCTGCTTGCGGCGGCGCGGTTGAGGCGTTTTCGGCGACGGAGGCTTTTCTGGCCGGCGCGATTTTTAACGTGTCCGTGACGGGAACGTCTTTCAGCGAGTTGATGACGGGTGAGTTAAACTGTTGCTGCGCCCGCGCGCTTGATACGAGCGCGAGTAAGATGAAACTCAGGCTCAAGCTACGAAGACGCAAGCCGCGATGCGCGTTCCGGCTTCGTGCGGCGCGCAAACCAAAGGTGTTCCCCATTTTGTTTCCCTCCGTGTTCAGTCAATAGCCCAAGCGAACACTTGTCTAGTCCTGTTTGGCGAACTGCTGAGTTTGCGGCTGCGGCTTCGCGTCCTCGTCTACGGCGCGCTGTTTCAACTCGTCGAAGTTGATTTCGTCCGATGGCCGCGTGTCGGCTTTGAGCACGCGCTCTATGTGTTCGAGGGCGTGGCGGTTTTCGTCGGCGTCCGCAGAGGCGACGCAGTCCGAAGGGATCACGAGATGAAAGTCGCGCATGTAGGCGTCGTTGGCCGTGAAGAGGACGCAGATGTCGCCGGTGAGTCCGGTTAGGATGAGAATTTTTACCTGGAGGTAGTCGAGCAGCGTGTCGAGCGTGGTGGAGAAGAAGCCGGAGTGTTTGGGCTTGAGGACAAAGTAGTCGTCTTCGTCGGGCTTCAAAAGTTCGGCGACGGGCTTGCCGCGTACATCCTCTTCGAGACAGTGCTTGAGAACAGACTTGAAGTCCGACTGCCACTTGCCGAAGTTATCGTTGACGTAGATGACGGGAATGCGCGCACGCTTTGCACGCCGCTTGAGCGCAGCCAACTTCTCGGCCATCGGCAGCGCGTGTTTGAGCAACTCTTTGCCGCTGCTGAATTCCAGATCGTTGATGACATCAATGAGCAACAAGGCCACTTCCGCCTTGTCGGGCACGAACCCGTGCAGGTCTTCGTTTTTCGCAGGCACGCCTTTGTCCCACCCTCCGGCACGTCGGAATTACAGATCGCTCGTCGAGCGAGATAGTAACCGAACCGGCGGCAAAAGGGTGAACGAAAAACTGTCCGTTGTCAGTTGTCCGTTGCATGTGCTTCGCGAGCAAGTTGCTAAAGATTGAATTGACCAACTCACCGCAGACAAAAACAACGGACAACTGACAACGGACTACTTCAGACGTAAGCGGGAGCTTTCGCCTCGCTCCTCTTCTTGCGCCACACGGCGAGCAGCCCGCCCATCGAGACGAGGGCGACGAGATGGTAGCCCATGTTGATGAGATAGAGACCGAGCGGGCGAAATTCGAAGATAGTGCTCAAGTTGGTCGTCACGATGAAGCCGAGCCAGAGCCAGATGCCGGTCTTCGCGCCGTCGCGCGCGTTCTCCGCGCCCGCGTAGCGAACGATGTGTGCGAGCACGTAGGCTGTGACGAGCGAGCCGACGAAGGCCAAAGCGAGTTGCGCCGATGCGCCCTCCGCCTCTATGCGCGCAAGTTGCTCCGGCGTCCAGCGCATGAGCGAGATGAACTTGTTGCCGAACAGCAGCGGCGAATACCAGAGTCCGCCGAGCAACCAGTACAAAATCGCCGAAGCCGCGACTGCCGCGTAGTTGATCTTCATGTCTTTCTCTCCGTTTAAGTTTTGAACTGCACGCTTATTTGGCCGACGAGTCGAACTGCATGATCCCGAAGACGTTCCCCTCCGTGTCCTCGCAATAGGCGATGTAGCCTATGCCCGGCACAGCGCCTTTCGGCATAACGACCTTGCCGCCGTGCGCAGTGATCTTCTCCGCATAGTCGTCAACGGAAGGCACGTCGATCGTGTTGGTGGCGGAAGTGGGCGGCAGGGGATTGTCGGAACGTTTCATCAAGCCGCCGTCAATGCCCGGCTGCCCTTTGTCGCCCGTCATCAGCAGCCAGTAGCTTTGCGGCCCGTCCCACTTCTGCGTCTTCCAACCGAAGACCTCGTCGTAGAATTTCACTGCGCGTTCGGGATCGTCCGCGCTCAATTCAAAATGTATAACTCTCGGCATGTTCGGTTCTCTCCTTCTTAGGTGTGATCTTTAGCTGGACGCGCTTAGTCTGGAACTTCAAACTCGGCGCGTTGCCGAATTGCAGCGAGGGTATGCTTCTTGTTATGGCGAGGTGTTACAGCGACTATCAAGAAACAGAGTCGCTTGTTCAGGCTTGCCCGAAATGCGCGTGCGGGCTTACAGTCGCCTGTGAAAAACCGGATAGCTAAATCTTTTCGCGTTCGGGATAAAAAGAAAGGTGAGCCTTCCCCTTGATTTGAGACTCACCTTTCAACCCGCCCTTTGTTCGTTCTGTTACACGGTCGCTTTCTCACGAGCGCCCGCGCCACTTTCTTTAATGCGCGGCGAGCCATTCGTTGAACACCGCCGCCTCTTCCTGCTTGCCGCTCCAACGCGCGCGGTTCTTGCCCGTCAGCGCCAAGACCATCGCTTGATGCTGTCCGGCGCGGTCGCCGAGCCGCTCGAAGTAGTTATAGAGCCGGTCAATCTTCTGCACAGACTCGCGCGCCGCGTCCAACGTTTTGAACGAAAGCACGTTGCGGAAGAAACGCGTGTAGACGTTCTGCTCGCGCCCCGTCGTCGTGTAGAGGTCGAAGTAGCCCGAAAGGTGTCCTGCGGACTGCAAGACCTGTGCGACGTAAGAAGGACGCGCGCCGACCTGGCGTACGATCTGCGCTATGTCGGTCGTGCCCGCTTCGTAGAGCGCGAGAATCTGCTCCTTCTTCGTGCGCGACTCTTCGTGATCTTCTTCACGCGCAGTCTCTTCGCGTTCGTGCTCGACGACGCTAGCGGCTTCACGCGTCGCATCGGCGTATTCGAGTTCAAACGTCAAAGGCTGTTCCTGAATCAATTCTTCTGTCGTCATCATTTTTAACCTCTTACTTCCCGGAGCCGTCGCGTGCGAGGCAGGTTTGACCCTCTACTGCTGTCGCCGCCGCCTCGCCGCAACTGTGCTCCCCTTGGATATCCGGTTTAGCTCGCGCGGCGCATCGGCTGTTGCTGCTCGCCGCCCTGCAAGTTCTTCAAGTGGTCGATGAAGGATGATGCGGCCTTCTTCGACAACTCTTCCGTGCGGCAACGAAGCACCTGTTGACACTCCTCTTCGACATCAACGCCAGCCTCGCGTGCGAGCGCGCGGATCATGCCGAGTTGCTTCGGCGTGACGAGGTCAGACATGGACTTCGCCAGAGGGTCGCGCGGGAACTCGCTCTGCGGAGCCGAGCCGGTCTGCTCGATCACGTCCGACTCGCGCTGGTACAACTCACGCGCGATGCCGAACTTGATGGCAGCGCGTTTCAGCGCATCGTGCTCGGCCTTCTTGATGCCCGTCTCGTTGTCCGCCGTGCCTGTGCCGACGCCTTCACGCGTGACACCGTCAATCGAGATAGCGGCGGTGACGGCGACCATGTCGCCGATCTGCACAATGCCGCGAACCGAGTGCGACCATGTCGGCGCGACGCGGTCGAGCAGGTCTGCAACCGTGTGCCACTCGACGTATTCGACCATGTGCGTGTTGCCGTTGCGGTCGCGCCAGCCTTCGCGCGTCTTGATGAACTTCGGATCAATCGGCTGTCGCAAAGTGCGCAGCGTGTTCGTGAAAGCGAGCGGCACGACCGCGCCGCCGTTCAAAGCCTGTGCGTGTTCTTCTGCGGTGACGAAATCCAGATCGTCTTCCGGCTCGATCACAGCTGTTGCTTTTCTGTTACTCATCTCTTCTTGCTCCTTTTCCGTGTTGTGATCCGCAAGCGAACTCACCGTCGGCTGCGCGAACGACGTAGTAGCAACATTGCCAACGCCTTCGTTCGCCGTCTCCGGTTCGTCCTGCTCCCGTCCGAAACGCGTCGTCGCTGTAGCAGCGTCGGCCTGACGGCTCTCGACTTCCTGCGCTGCGCGTTTCTCGGATGCGGTCTTGTTAGTGTCGGGCGTCTCCGCCGTTACTCTGGCCGCCGCGCTTGCGGCTGGCTTCTGCGTCGGTTGCTGTTTCGTCACAGCTTCCGAATTTTTGGCGAGCAGCGAATGTTTGACGGCGAGGATGTGCTCGCAGCGAAACTGCGCGTCATCCGCCGACTGCTCCTCAAATTCCAGACAAGAGCAACGCACTTTGCCCGCGTCGTCGCGCCAAACTTCATAGCTGCTGCGCTTGCCGCGCAAGCTCGGCGTCGTCACGCGGAAGCGGTCGCCCTCGCGCGTCACCAAGCCCATCGCCGCGATCCCTTGCGCGCGTTTGTCGCGCATGATCGCTTTCTTGTCGGTCGTCGTCGTGTTGGTCGCGGTTGCTGTTGCCATGACTGTTAACTCCTTCAAAATCCTTTGACTTTACGCCGCGCGCTCGACGGGCATTTCGCTCACCGTCTGCTGCGTTTGCTTGTTCGGTTGCACTTGGCTGACGACAGGCGTTGTACGCTCGGCCAAACGACGCTCAAGGTCTGTGATGCGCGCTTCCAGTTCCTCCACGCGCCGCCCCTGACGATGCACCGTCTTGAACAATCCGTCGAATGTCTCCCAGATGTGGTCGCTCATTTCCGCCTCAACTTTCGCTTGTTCCCACAGAGTTTGAAACGCTCTGTTTCATACGTGAAACAGTGTACCATGAGACGTTTTTTGTTGCAAGCATAAAACAAGGTCTTGCGTCTGGGATTTTCCTGTGATATGGTCTGGGACTAGAGGAGGGGCGTGTGCCCGCTCTTGAGAGGCGGACGACACGCTAGAAGGAGGCCAAAAACATGGCAGAATCAGGAAAAAGTCTAGTAAATACGGTGGAACTGGGGCGTGCTATACGCCGCAAACGTGAGGAAGCGGGCTTGAGCCTGCGCGACGTGGCAAATGAAACGCAGGTGTCGGCTTCGACCCTTTCGCGCATCGAAAACGGCACGGGCAAGCCCGACGCAGACAACATCGCGCGTCTCACGGCATGGCTCGACATGCCCATGGAGCGCATCATGAGCGGGCGCACACAGGACGCAGACGGCAACGACGCAGCCAAAGCGGTCGTCTACTTCCCGCACGAAGCCACGCCCGACATCGTCGAAGCGCACCTGCGCGCCGACCGCAACCTCTCTGCGGAGACCGCCAAAGCCCTCTCCGAACTCTTCCGCGTCGCCTACGCCCAATTCTCCCACCCCGGCGAAGACCCGCGCGAGCGCAACAAGCGGAAGTAACCGGCACTCTAAGTTCTCAAGTTTATTAGGCGCTCAACCCGCAAGAGTTGAGCGCCTGACTTGTTATTAAGCGCAGCATCAAAGGATGAAGACTTCTTAAAAGGTGTGAATTAATATGTTATGGCTAGAGATGTCGCGCGATGAAATTCATGGTGGTGGCGACTGGTTATTCACTAATTGCTTATGGGCTCCATCTTTGAAAAAAGGGGGTGGAACTTGGACGTTTTGGGAATCCTTACTTCAAGTTGAAGCTGGAGACACGGTCTTACACCTTAGAGGGACGGGTAGGAATGCCGCATTCGTTGGGTTCTCAACCGCAGATGCTAATGGGTTTGAGACCTCGAATCGTCCCCCCTCACCTGGGCAATGGGATTACTCTGGCAGTTTCTACTATGTGCCACTCAAAGATTTTGCTCCATTCACGAATCCTATTCCCTTGCATAAAACCTTTCTGAATCAAGACAATGCTTTACGCAATTACTTTGCGGCCAACAAAAAACTTAAAGCTGATAAAAAAAGGCTCTTTTACGTAATTCAGGCAGGTCGGCTACAGTGTCTTAATGGAGCTTACTTGTCGGAAGTTGATGATGACTTAGCGAAAATTCTTTTATCTGATAAAAACTATCTTACCCAGCAAAATAGTCAGCATATAGTTCATGAGGTTAATACAGGTGAACAGGTCAGGAATTTATTATCTCGCGTCGGTCAAAAAGAGTTTTCCGATCAAGTCCTAAATAACTATGGGCATCAATGTTGTTTCCCCCAATGTACTGTGGGAGATAGTAAATTTCTTGTAGGTGCTCATATCGCTCGTTGGGCGGACGTGCCAGATTTAAGAGGAGCTATGTCAAATGGTTTATGTTTGTGTCTTATGCACGATAAGGCGTTTGAGATGGGACTCTTCACTATAAGTTTTGAATTACGAGTTTGGGTTAATCGAGATAAAGCGGAATTAAGTTCTTGGGGAGCAGCTCATTTGCTGCCATTTCATGGGCAGTTTATTCGGACGGTAACTGTATCGCCCTCAGAAGCCGCTCTTGCCCATCATTGGGAAAGAACAATGTCACATCCTGAATTCTAGGGTAGAACCTGCGGTAGACAGGTATAATTGAATTATGGACGAAGAGAAATTTCCGCCGACGTTTAAGGGGAGGCAGTATGAGTTGCGTGCGATGGGGTTGCGCGACTTTGCGGGGTTGCGTCGGGATGACGATGCTTTAGACCCGTTTGCGTTGGCGCATTTCGCGAAGTTGATGGTGATCGGGTTTGAGCAGATTCAGGGATTGTCGGAGGAGACGCGGGAGCATTTGTTGGGCGTGGGTTCGGATAAGTGGTCGGGCGGGACGTGTTCGCGCCCGCTGCCGAACGGGTGGCGTCTGGTGTTGCTGAATCCGAAGCACGGGGCGGCGCGCAACAACGCGACGTTGATGGAGGAAGTCTGTCACGTCTTTCTCGGACACAAGGCGAACCGTTTGTCCATTGTCGCGCAGAACAAGCAGGGGAAGACTGTGGCGCGCGATTATAACGAGGCGGACGAGGAGGCGGCTTACGCGGTGGGCGCGGCGGCGCTCGTGCCGTTTTCGTCGCTGCGCCGGTACGTTCTCGCGGGCAAGACTTCGACGGAGATCGCGCGGCGCTTCAACGTGAGCCGCGAGTTGGTTGAATATCGTATGAAGGTGTCGCGTTTGTGGAGCGAGTATCGAGCGCGGCATGCCGAAGAGGTCGAGGCGCGCTGGGCTGCGCGGCAGGCTTACGCGAGCAACAACGGACATGCCCGTTGAGCCGGCTTCGGGACGCGAACGCTTGCTCGCCTTGCGCGACGAGATCAAACGCGTCATTGATTACCGCTCCTTTTACCTGCGCTATTGCCCGAACGCACATCCTGCGTCCGGGCGTCTGCAAACGCTCTGCCCGATCCCCGCACACGCGCACAGCGGCAGAGGCCATCCGAGCCTTTCCGTAGACCTCACGCGCGGACTCTTTCATTGCTTCTCGCGCGACGAAGGCGGCGACGCGATACGTTTCTACGAACTCATGCACGAGGTGAAGTTCAGCCGCGCCGTGAGAGAACTTGCGCGTCAACTCGGACTCGTAGAACGCAACCGCAGCCGTCAACCCTCGCTCGCGTTGCGTGCCGCGCCCGATGACGACGATGCGGCGGCGATTGGACAAGCGGAACTCGAACCGCTCACACAGGAGCGCGTGAGCGCCGTCTGCGAGACGTTCCTCGCGGCGTGTCGCGCAGAAGATCAAAGTGAAGGATTGGGGTATCTTGAGCGTCGCGGGATTGACAGGGGGACGGCAGAGCGCGCGGGCGTCGTCTATTTTCCGCGACGCGCTTACCGGCGCGTGATGCGCCGCATGCGCGAAGCGTTCGCGCTCGAAGAGTTGCAGCGGAGCGGTTTGTTCAACGCGCGTGCGCATCTGACGTTTTATCGTCACCGTTTGCTTTTTCCGTTTCGCGTGGAGGGGCGCGCGGTCTATTTGCAGGCGCGTACGACCGCCGCAGGCGTCGAGCCGCGCTGGCACAACATGCGCGGCGGCGTGCCGTCGCTCTACAACGTCGATAGTTTGAGCGAACTGGCGAGCGGGAGCGTCGTCTATCTCGTCGAAGGTTTTACGGATACGCTGACGCTGCTTGCGCACGGCTTTGCGGCGGTCGGGTTGGTCGGCGCGGGCGGCTTGAGAGAGGAATGGCTCGCGCCTCTGGGACGCTTCCGCGTCGTCTGTGCGCTCGACCCGGACGCGGCGGGCGAGCGCGCCGCCAGCCGCTACGAAGAACTCTTCGCCTCTCGCTCGCTCACGCTCGCACGCGTCATGCTCCCCGCAGATGTCAACGACTTCTTCCGGCATCATCCGGCGGCGGCGCTAGAGTTTGCACTGTTGACGGAGAACGCGCTTGAAGATCAGGGATGAAAGGCTGTCCGTTGTCAGTAGTCAGTTGTCAGTTGCATGTGGCTATTCACGTGAGTTGCTAAAGATGAAAGTAAAAGTTTGACGCTGAACAAAGAACAACGGACAACTGACTACTGACAACGGACATTTCCGTGTCCATACTTTATAATCGTGTGCGGCGCGAGAACGTTTCCCTTATGAGCGAACAGATCAAAGATGCGGCGGAGGCGGCGGCGACGGCGACGAAATTGTCTGTCGTTGATAAACTGCGGATGCTCCTGGACATCACGAAGAAGATCAGCCGCTCGCTCGATGTAGACGAGGTGCTCGAACTCGTGATGGACACGCTCGGCTCGCTCGTCCCTTACGATGCGGCGGGCATCTACATGATCGAGTGCAACGCGCGGGCGGACGGCGGAGGCGCGTGCGAAGATGGACTCGGCGCGCTCAAAGGTTTCAGCACGACCTCCGTGCGCGGCTACGACATCAACGAGTTGACCGAGTTGCACCTGAAAGTCGGCGAGGGCTTGCTAGGGTTTGCAGCGCAGACGGGCGAGCCTCTGATCGTGCCGGATGTGAGCCTCGACCCGCGCTACGTCAACGCGCGACGCGAGACCTGCTCGGAGATGGTCGCGCCGATCATCTCGAACGATAAAGTGATCGGGGCTTTCGATCTCGAAAGCGACCGCAGGAACGCTTACACCGAAGACGATCTCGAAATCCTGATGCTGCTCGCTTCGCAAGTCGCGATCATCATCGAGAAGGCGATGCTCTACGAGCAGTCGGTTGAGAAGAGACGTTTACAAGCGCAGCTTGAAGTCGCGCGCCAAGTTCAACTCGAACTCCTGCCCGCGCGCGATCCGCGACTCGAAGGCTTCGACATCAGCGCCTACAACTTCTCGACCGAAGAAGTCTCCGGCGACTACTACGATTTCGTCAGTCTCTACGAAGATCATCTCGGCATCGTCATCGCAGACGTGTCGGGCAAGGGCGTGCCCGCCGCGTTGTTGATGGCATTCCTGCGCGCCAGCCTTCGCGCCGCCATACAGATCGGTTACGCGCCGAACATCTCCATGTCGAAGGTCAACTACCTGCTCTGGGAGTCAATTGAGAACAACCAGTACGTGACGGCCTTCTACGGCGCGCTCGACGCGACGAACCGCACGCTCGCCTACGCCAACGCAGGGCACAACCCACCGCTCCTGATGGACGCAGAAGGCAACGCGCGCTTCATCGAACGCGGCGGCATCCCGCTCGGCATGTTCCGCGACACGCGCTATTACGAATACTACCTGCCGATTCAAGCCGGACAAATCATCGTGCTCTACACGGACGGCATCACGGAGGCTGCGAACGAGTCGGGCACGGAATACGGGCGCGAGCGGCTCGAACGCAAGGTGAGGGAAGGGCGCGAACTGAGCGCGCGAGAGTTGATCAACTTCCTACACGAAGACGTGCTCGAGTGGACGGGAGGACGCGGCGCGACCGACGACGTGACTTTCGTCGTCATTAAAGCTCTCTAAGTTTTAGTTAAAACTCACCGCAGAGACGCAAAGGACGCAGAGGGGGCGCAGAGAAAGAATAGAATCTTCTCTCTGCGCCCCCTCTGCGTCCTCTGCGTCTCTGCGGTGAATGTTTTTTCTGAGACAGAAGGAAAGCGAAACGGGGGCGTCCTCTTTCAAGGTCAATTCCCCCGTTCCGGTTAAGCTTGCTTGGTAGTTTGAAATATCAGTGTGCGGTCGGTGAATTGTGCGCGTGATCGCCGCCCGGGGCGAGCGCGGCGCGGTAGCGACCGTAGTGAAATTCGGCTTCGCGTTCGGTGAACGCGTAAACGTCGAAGCCGTAAGCGTCGAAGTATGCTGCCAAGTCATCGGACGAGCGGAGAAATATTTCGGGAGAGTAACCCGCTTCTTCGCGAATCTCCAGCAGGCGCTCAACCACTTCCAGCGGGGCAAAAACTCTCACAGGGTCTCTGTAGGTTGCCATAATTTGAAGCGCCTCCTTCCGTCGGTCGGGATGCCGATTGCCAGAACCTCAAGCACATCCCGTGCCTTGCCTACAGTATGATGTACGCCGCAAACCGCGCAGTTGTTTGCCCGCCGCGTATTTTTTTCGTTACAGGCTTTACGAAAGTTTGCTCGGAACAGTACAGTAGTAATGTCCGGTCGTCGCGGCCACCCGACACGCTGCGCGGCTTAAACTCACGGACAGAACCTCTCGAAACTTTCTCCGAAATACAAATTCTCGTAAACACTCGCAAAATTATGAACATTCAACAGCCGCCCGCTCCGCAGGCGACCGCCACACACGCAACTGACGGCAGCGCACCCGCCGCCGCTCCCCTCAATTTCGTACACGTTCTGCACACGATGCTCGGCATCTCCAGCAAGGTCAGCGACCTGATCTTCTCACCCGGTCGCCCGCCGCAGGTCGAACTGCTCGGAAAATTGCAGGGCGTGCCATATCCCGGCCTCGAAAAACTGACGCCCGTACACACGTCAGGCATCTCGAAGATCATCATGGGGAAGAATCCTGCGGCCATCGAGAGCTTGGACAAGTACGGCTCGGCGGACGTTTCTTTCAGCGCGCCCGGCCTCTCGCGCTTCCGCGTCAACATCTTCATGCAGCGCGGCACGCACGCCATCGTCATGCGCGTTATCCCGACCGATCCGCCCAAGTGGAGCGACTTCAATCTGCCGCCGCAACTCAAAGAGATCGCCGAACTCAAAAACGGCCTTGTCCTCGTCACAGGCCCAACCGGCTCCGGCAAGTCCTCCACGCTCGCCGCCATCATTGACCTCATCAACGATGAGAAGTACTACCACATCGTCACCATCGAAGACCCTATAGAGTTTCTGCACCGGCACAAGAACTGTACGATTCACCAGCGCGAACTGCATTCCGACACGCCCGATTTCGCGCGTGCGCTGCGAGCGGCGCTGCGCCAAGCGCCCAAAGTGATCCTCGTCGGCGAGATGCGCGACCGCGAGACGATTGAAGTCGCGCTTGAAGCCGCAGAGACAGGCCACCTCGTCCTCTCCACTCTGCACACGATTGACGCGTCGAAAACTGTTGACCGCATCATCGGCGTCTTCCCGAAGATCGAGGAACAGTCTATCCGCGCGCGCCTGTCGCAAACTTTCCGCTACATCATCTCGCAGCGTCTCCTGCCGCGCGCCGACGGCGGGGGCAGAGTCGCGGCGATGGAGATTCTCAAATCCACTGCGCGCACGCGCGAATACATGGAGCGCGGCGAGTCCGAAGGCAAGACGCTCATTGACGCGATGCAGCAGGGCGAACTCGAAGGCATGCAGAGTTTCGACGGCGTCATCGAAAACATGATCCGCACGGGCGTGCTCAAAAAGGAAGAGGGCTTGCTTTACGCCACCAATCAGGGCAACCTTCGCCTGCGCCTCGCAGACTTCGGCGGCGCACCGACGCAAGACAAACCCACACCCGCCGCAACACCGAAAAGCGGCAACTCCATGCTCGACATGCTCGACAGATAAGGAAGGGAAGACACTCACCGCAGGGAAGGTCTCAAGTCCCAAGTCTCAAGTCCCAAGTCAAACGCGGCTTTGGGACTTGAGACTTGGGACTTGAGACCTGAGACTTGATTTAGGAATGGCTCGGGTCTTCCGTGCTCTTGGTGACGGTGGCAAAAAAATTCGTGTGCTGCTGTGCTTCGATCTCGTCAACCATCCGAATCAATTCCTTGTGAATCTTACAATACTCTTCTACCGACCCGTTCGCCTCTGCAAAACGCTGGCGGCCAACATTCACTAGAGACTGAAAAGCCAGAAAACCCTGCTGGCGCAATTTCCAACGATCATAGACGCGCGTTTGTGTAAAAGCAGTTGTCGCCAGAGTGCCGACAATCGGCAGCGTCACCAAAAGAATGCGCCCGCGTCCCCAGTCGCCGAACTGCTCTTCTTTAAGTAAAGCAGCGATGAGCGCGGTGCCGAATCCTGCAAGAATGGACATCCACTGAAATAGAAAATAAAAGAACTGATTCTTGGTGGTTAAATGTTTGTAACGCCTGTAGCGATCTTTCTCGATTTTAATTATAAAGGCTTCCAAAGCCTCTTTAGGCGTAGCTGGTAGGGTGTTGGCGGGCATAAGAGAACTCCGTTGTGAGCAACCGAAAACGATTGGGTTTGAGGTAACGCGAGGCGCGCAGATTTTATCACGGAAGCAGTAAACGGCAATTTTTTTCGAGATCGGGTTGGTGTCACAAATTGATCTGAACTCTCTGTGCCTCCTCTGCGTCCCTCTGCGTCTCTGCGGTGATGTTAGTTGATTAAGCATTCACCGCAGAGACGCAGAGGGGGCGCAGAGAAAACTGAAATTAGGAGACGACTCTATTTTCTTGGCGGCGCGATTTCGTTGGCGACGATGAGGGCGGATTGGGTGACGGCGGCGAGGCCGTTGCCGGGAAACGTCGTGTCGCCGACCAGGTAGAGATTGGCGAACGGCGTGCGGCGCGTGAAGGCGTTCGTGCCGGAATGTTGGATCGTCTGCGGGATGCCGCCGACCATGCCTAGTTTGCGGCGCGTCTGTTCGTAGAAGGTGCGCGGCGTCGCCGTCTCGATCACTTCCGCGCCCGCGCCGAGTTCGGGGAGCGCGGCGTGCAAGCGTCGCCAACACGCTTCCAGCATCCTCTGATCCTGCGCTTCGTGTTCGCTCTCGTCCGTGTGATAAGCGAACCACTCGTTTGCGTCCGTATAGAGCGAGACGGTGATGGCGCGTTTGCCCGTTGTAGGGGCAGCGCGCGCAGCGTCCCAAGCGGGCGACGCGCTGAACATAAACTGCGCGCGCGCCGGATCGTAAGTTTCATTCTCCTGCCAATTGTCGAGCACGAGCAGGCGTTCGTCGGGCAGACGCCGGAGTGCCTCTTCGTCCGCGCCGACGTAGAGCATGTACGCGCCCCAGCCGCGCGTGTGTTTCAGACGCTCGCGCAAGTTGTCAGGCGTGCGCGCCTGTCCGACGAGTTTGCCGTATGTGTCCCAGACGGTGAGATTGCTGACGACGGCGCGCGTGGCTCGTACGGTTTCGCCGCTCAGGAGCGTGACGCCGGTAGCAACGCGTCCGCCCTCTTCGAACGCGAGGCGCAAGGCTGTCGTGTCGAAGCGAACAGTGCCGCCGCTCTGTTTGATGGAATCTGTGAGCGCGCGTGTGAGCGCAGACGCGCCGCCGCCGAGCGAGTACAGGCCGCGACGCGGCAGGTCGAGCGCGACGGCAGCATACAGGTAAGCGCATTCGTCGCTCGCGCAACCGGCGAAGATTTGCAGTTGCGCGTCTATGAATCGGCGGAAGCGTAGGGATGCGCCCGTGAGATGCTCCGCCGCCGTGTGTTGCTGCGCGGCGAGGATACGCGAGGCGAGGCGCGCGTCGGTCGCCAGGAGTTTCATGCGCTGGAATTTTGTTAGCGTGGCGAGGTCGGGCGCGCGGCGCGCAGCGCGTTGCAAGGCTTCGGCGACGGGCGCTAGCTCGCGGTAGAAGTTGACTGCGGCGTGGGCGCATTCGGGAAACGCGCGGCGCAGTTCCGACTCAAAATTCTCGTTACTTTCGTCGCCCGCGATGCCGACGCTCACTTCCGTCGCATCAGGCAAGCGCACGACGTAAGCGGGCGCGAGACGGCGCGCTTCGGGCGAAGCAACAGGCAACTCCGCGAAGACGCGCGCGTGTATCTCCTGCGCGCCCCAACCTGCGTAGAGTCCGGCGGTCGTCTCAAACTCGTAGCCGAATTGCTCGAACGCGCCCGCGCAGCCGCCGCCCTGCGACTCACGCTCCAAGACGCACACGTCAACGCCGCGCGCGGCCAACAGCGCGGCGCACGTCAAGCCGCCTATGCCTGCGCCGACGACGACCACTTCATGCGTCATAGAGTTTAGAAAAAGAGCGAGACGAATTGTGCGGCGTGCAGGACGTACGGCAGGATGAGCGAAGAGGTCTTTTCGTCCGTCACCGTCGGCATGTTTTTGAAATACGGTTCGAGCAGAATCCCGACGGACGAGAGGCTGTTGAAGATCGTATGAATGATTACGCAGGGGAGCAGCCGTCCGGTGTAGGCGCGGACGAGCGTGAGCGCGAAACTCAGGACGACGATGGCCGAGATCGCACCGTAATTCGGATAGTACTGTGGAACGTGGATAAGCGCGAACACGGACATCACGCCGACCACGCCCCAGAGCCTGCCGATGCGCCGCTGCAAAGCGGGATAGAGGACGCCGCGATAAACCACCTCCTCGACGAGCGGCGCGGTCAGGACAGCCATTACCACAACCGCGTAGCGCGCCGCCTGCGAACTGTTGATTATGCGGATGAGTTCGGTTTCCTGATTGCCGAAGAGATAAGAGAGGGCGACGCCGATCCCGTAAAGCCCGATTGTGATCCCGACGCACGCAGCGATGTCGGCGACAAAGCCATAGCGCGGATTCCACGCCCAGCCCAACATGTCCCAGAACGCGCGCTTGCCCTTACCCGTCACGATAAACCACGCGAGCGCGAGCGTTAAAAGGTGCGCGGGCAGCATGGCGATCACCGAGATCAAGATTACGTTCTTGTCTGGCTGCCCTCCCTCCATGAGCGGCAGCGAGTTCATAGCGCGCCAGACAAAGTAGGGAGCAATAGCAAAGATTTGGAGCAGGATGATGAAGGCTAAGCTCCCTATGACGAGGCCGGTCGCCCCCAGCAATCCCCACGGCGGATCGTCGGGATTGATAGCCACCACATGCGCCGGATGGTTTCCCGCCAGAGGTGTGTTCGCGTCCGGCGGCAAAGGCTCGGTTTGATAAGGATATGCGACGGCGGCGGGTTGATCTGTCGGTGTGCTCACGAAAACGAGTGTAAGAGAGCGGGCGCGCGAGCGTCAACCGGAAGGCGGAAAGGGGAAAAGGGTAAGAGATTTAAGAAAGGGAAAAGGGTAAGGGGGAAAGGGTAAAGGTAAAACAAGAAGGCGCGTTCATCATGCGACATTTGCTTTTAACCTTTTCCCTTTACCCCTTACCCTTTCACCTTATTCTCATACCCTTTCACCCTGTTCTGAGTCTTGTTGCGGCGAGCGTGAGGCCGATGATGGTCTTCGCGTCTTCGATCTCGCCCGCCTCGATCATCTCAAGAGCGCGCGAGAGCGGGAGGCGCACGATCTCAAGGTTCTCGTCGTCTTCGGGGCTGGCTTTGGTTTCGGTCAAGTCGGTCGCGAGATAGACCCACATCTTCTCGCCGCAGAAACCCGGCGAGACGAAGAACTCCGACAGCTTCTCCCAACTTTCGGCCACCAGCCCCAACTCCTCTTCCAACTCGCGCGCCGCGCATTCCTCCGGCGGCTCGAACGAGTCGCGGCTACCTGCCGGAATCTCCAGCATGTACTTCACCGTCGGGTGCCGGTACTGCCTGACGAGCGAGACCGTGTTGTCGTCGTGCAAGGGGACGATGGCCGCGCTGCCGGGATGACGCACGACCTCGCGTTTGTGTTCACGCCCGTTCTCGCGCACCGTGTCGAGCGTGACTGTGACGATGCGACCGCGATACACGTCTTCGCTCGCGACGACTTCGGGAGCTTCTTTGCCGGATGTGTCCATAGTCTCCTTTGAATTAAGACGGATGATCGAAAGCGCAAGGAAAAATTCGAGCGCCCCCGTAATCTAAAACTTTAATCTCTCTGATTCAACTTTCCCTCGCGGCGCGCGATGAGACTCTGAACTTCGCCTACGAGATAGAGCGACCCTGTTACGCAGATGACGCCGCCAGCCGGTGTCAATTCTTCGGCCACGCGCAACGCTTCGGCGGGCGACTCGGCGACGAGCGGCGAGTTGTTGACGCCGTGAGGTGCGGCCAGTTGTGCGAGCGCGTCGAGCGCAGCAGCGCGCGGGTTTGTGGGGCGCGTGAGGATGAGTTTGCCCGCCGCCGGAAAAAGCGTCGCAGCGATCTCGTCCAACTCTTTATCGCGCATCGCGCCGAAGATCATCGTGAGCGGAGCGCTTACGAATTCGTTCAGGTAGTCGCGGAGCGCACGCGCGCCCGCAGCGTTGTGCGCTCCGTCGAAGAGCAGGGAAGGCTCGCACGCGCGCAGTTCGAGCCGTCCGGCGTGTCCGGCGGTTTCGAGTCCGGCGATTATACGGTCGCGCGTGACGGGAAAGCCGCGAGCGCGCAAAACTTCCGCGAGCGCGACGGCGACGGCGGCGTTCGTCGCCTGATGCCGTCCGCGAAGCGACAGGCGTACATCCTCGTACGTGTCCTCTTCCGTTTTGAACGTGACGCGCAGACGCCCCGACGCGTCAGCACCTAGCACACTTATATTGTCGGTCGCGAAGCGCGGCGCAACATGGTACTCGCGGCAGCGCGCGAGTATGACTTCGAGCACATCGTCGGGTTGCGGCGCGGCGACGACGACCGTTGTGCCCGCGCGTATGATTGCGGCCTTCTCGGCGGCGATCTCGCGTAGCGTGTGGCCGAGATATTCTTGATGATCGAGCGCGACGGGCGTGATGGCGATTGTGTCTGCGCGCGCGGCGGTCGTTGCGTCGAGCCGCCCGCCGAGTCCGGTTTCGAGTATGGCGAGTTCGACATTCGCTTCGCGGAAGGCTAGAAGCGCGATGGCCGTCACCTGCTCGAAAAACGTCGGGAGCGCGCCCGTCTCGCTCGCCAGTTCGTTCGAGACGGCGCGCACCTGTGCGGTGAGGCGCGCGAAATCCGCTTGCGCAATGTCGCGCCCCGACACGCGTATGCGTTCGGTGATCGAGACGAGATGCGGGGAAGTGTAGAGACCTGTGCGCACGCGGGAAGCGCGACACATTCGGTCGAGCATCGCGGCGGTCGAGCCTTTGCCGTTCGTGCCCGCGACCTGTACGGCGGGGTAAGCGCGTTCGGGATGCGCTAGTGCGGCGAGGAGTCGTTCGATGTTTGCGAGGCCGAGTTTGATCGCGAGGGTTTCGTGGCCGAGACTGAGTAGATAGTTGACCGCTTCGTCAAAGCGCATGAGCGAAGTTTACTTGGTTAGTAGACGTTGAGAGCGGGGCCTTAATTTTCCAACTGCGATTTTGAAGTTGGGATGGTTGCTTCGGACGGTTGCTCTTCAATGACGGCGCGTGCGGACTTCGGGCGATAGCCGTTGCTGCTGGCGAAGTCTATGTTCACGTCGAGCGGCGGTGCGCTGATCTCAGGGTTCACCATGAAGTCGAGCAGTTGGATGATAAAGTCGCGCATCTGGCGGCGGTCAACGACGGCGTCGAGCATGCCGTGTTCGAGCAGAAATTCGGAGCGTTGAAAATCTTTCGGCAACTTCTGGCGTATGGTTTGTTCGATGACGCGTGGCCCCGCAAAGCCGATCAAGGCTTTCGGTTCGGCGATGATCACGTCGCCGAGCATGGCGAAGCTGGCGGTGACGCCGCCCGTGGTCGGGTCGGTCAGGATGGAGATGAATGGGAGGCGCGACTTGTCGAGTTGCGCGAGCGCAGCGGAGACTTTCGCCATCTGCAAGAGCGAGAGCGTGCCTTCCTGCATGCGCGCGCCGCCCGAAGATGTGATGGTGACTACAGCCGCGCGCTCTTTGATCGCGCGTTCGACTAGGCGCGTTACCTTCTCGCCGACAGCCGAACCCATCGAACCGCCGAGAAAACTGAAATCCATCGCGCCCGCAAAGACCGTGTGGCCGCCAATCGTCCCGCGCGCGTTGATGATGGCTTCTGGCAGACCCGTCGAGCGTTTGGCCTGTTCGAGTCGCTGCGGGTAGGGCTTGGTATCAACGAAGTTGAGCGGATCGTGTGAGATGACTTCGGCGTCGAGTTCTTCGTAGTCGGCGTTGTCGTAGAGGATGGCGAGGCGTTCGCGCGCGCCGATGCGAAAGTGATGGCCGCAAGGCGGGCAGACTTGCAGAGACTCTTCGAGGTCTTTCTTGTAGAGCGCCTCATCGCACTCCGGACACTTGCGGAAAACGCCTTCGGTCTTGACGACGCGCTCGTCCGCCGGAACCGCTTCGATCTTCTGTCCCTTTTTACGGAACCATGTCATAGGCGCAAAGTATAAACGAAGAAAGCGGGGCTGTCAGTTGTCCGTCGTCAGTTGTCAGTTGTTTTCGTGTAACCCAGCTTGAGTCTCAATCTTTAGAAAGTCAATTTACCTGAGCACATACAACGGACAACTGACGACGGACAACTGACAGCTTTTCTATCTCTCCGCATTCAGCGTGCCGCGTATGAGCGACGGCGGCAGTTGTCCCGTCGGCGTGTTGCCGCCGAGCGTGGGCGGTTGGTCAGACGCCGCGCCGTTACCGTTCGAGCTGTTGCCGTTCGAGCGATTTTCTACGGCCTCTACAAGCAGCGCGACGATCTGGCGTTCGGTCTCGTCCCAGTCGCCAGTGAGCGTGCAACCGGCTGCGTTGCGATGGCCGCCGCCGCCGAAACGTTCGGCGATGCGCGCCACGTTCACGTCGCCCTTCGAGCGCAAAGATGTGCGATAGACGCCCGGCGCGGTCTCCTTCAAAAAGGCGCACGCTTCCACTTCGCCGACGCTCATAGGGTAGTTGACGAATCCGTCCGAATCTTCGTCGGACGCGCCGACTCTCTCCTGCATCTCCAAAGTCTGCCGCAGGCAGGCCACGCGTCCCGTCGCGTCGTGGCGCGCGGTCGGGAGCACCTGGCTCAAGAGTTCGAGCTTGCTCCAGGGGTAGTTGTTGAAGACGGCCTGCGACACCTTCGCCGGTTTGACGCCCGCGCGCAAAAGTTCGGACGCGACCTTGAAGGTGCGCTCCGTCGTGTTCGAATAGTGGAACGATCCCGTGTCGGTGACGAGCGCGGTGTAGACGCATTCGGCGATCTCTTTCGACGGGCGAACGCCGATGGCCTTGCACAAGTTGTAGATCATCTCGCCGACGGCTGAAGCGGTCGAGTCAATCCAGTTGATCGTGCCGAAGGGCGAGGTCGTCGCGTGATGATCGATGTTGACGACGAATTGCTTGTCGAGGTCTGCGAGGCCGGGGCGCGTGATGTCGGAGCACTCGATGACGAAGACCGCGTCGTATTGTTTATCGACTGTGGGCGTGACGTAGATGGTTTCCGCGCCGGGGAGTTTGCGGTAAGAGTGCGGGACGGGGTCGCGCATGATGACTTCCGGCTCTTTGCCGAGCGCCTTGAGCAGCCAGTAGAGACCGAGTGACGATCCGAGACCGTCGCCGTCGGGACGAATATGCGAGGTGATGGCAAAGCGACGCTTCGCCTCAATAAGTTCGACGACTTGAACTAGCATTGTTGTTAAAGAGTGACGAGTGACAAGTGACAAGTGACGAGAAAAAGCCGTAAATCGCGAATCGTGAATAGATTAAAACTGCTTCCTTCTATTTACAATTTACGATTCACGATTTACGTGCCTTCTCTTGTCACTTGTCACTTGTCACTCGTCACTGCCTTTCTCCTCTTCGATTTCCGCGCCGTCTTGGTCGGCATCGCGGGGGTGTTCGTGTTCGAGTGTCCGTAGAATCTCGTCCACGCGCGCGGCCTTTTCTTCGACGGTGTCGCGGATGAAATGTATTTCGGGCGCGTGCCGCAAATTGAGATTGACGGCGAGTTGGCGTCGGACGTAAGGCGCGGCGTGGCGCAGAGCCTTGAGCGCGCTCAGAGCCTCTTCCTCCGTGCCGCTCACGGTCACGAAGACGCGCGCCTCGCGCAAGTTGTCCGACATGCGCACGTCCGTCACCGTGGCAATCGCCACGCGCGGATCATCCAACTCATAGCCCACGATCTGCGCGATCTCCTCGCGCACGTGCTCGGCAACTTTCTCTGGCCGTCTCATGATAAAACAGTGACGAGTGACGAGTGACAAGTGACGAGCCAGAAATAAGACAAGTTCAAAGAGAAGGTTTCTGCTTTAACTTGTCACTCGTCACTTGTCACTCATCACTGCTTTTACAATTCTGTCGCTGCCACCTTCTCGACGATGTACGACTCGATCTGGTCGCCGACTTTCACGTCGTTGAAGTTTTCGAGCGAGATGCCGCACTCGAAGCCTTCGCGGACTTCGCCCACGTCGTCTTTGAAGCGTCGCAGAGAGCCGATGCCGCCTTCCCACGCGACGACGCCGTCGCGTATGAGGCGTGCGCGCGAGTTGCGCCGGATCGTGCCGTCTATGACCATGCAGCCCGCGACCACGCCTGCGCGCGGCACTTTGAACACGTCGCGCACTTCGGCCTTGCCGAGAATCTTTTCCGACTCGATGGCTTCAAGCATGCCGATCATCGCCGCGCGAATTTCTTCTTCGACCTTGTAGATGATCGAGTGCAGGCGTATGTCAACGTGTTCGAGTTTCGCAAGTTCAGCTGCGCGCACTTCCGGCCTGACGTTGAAGCCGATAATAACGACCGCAGAGTTCGACGCGCCCGCTTGCGTGGCCGACGCAAGCAAAACGTCCGACTCAGTGATCGCGCCGACGCCGGAGCGTATGACGGAGACTTTGACGGCGTCTGTCGAGAGCTTCGTCAAAGTGCTCTTCAAGACTTCGACCGAACCTTGCACGTCGGCCTTGAGTATGACGCGCAGTTCTTTGACTTCCTTCTCGCCGAGCGCTTCGATGCCGCGCTTCGTCGTCTGCAAAAGCGTGTTCTGGCGCGTCACCATCTGGCGATGCTCCGAGATGCTCTGCGCGCGCGTGATGTCGTCAACCACCTGGAACGACTCGCCCGCCTGCGGCACGCCTTGCAAGCCCAAAACTTCGACAGGCGTTGCCGGGCCTGCTTCCGTTATCGAAGCGCCCTTGTCGTCGAACATCGCGCGCACCTTGCCGAAGACCTGTCCGGCGATGAACGGATCGTGTACGCGCAGCGTCCCTTGTTGTACGAGGACGGTGGCGACCGAGCCGCGACCGCGATCAAGTTTCGCTTCGAGCACGACGCCCGATGCGCGTCGCGTGGGGCTGGCGCGCAAGTTGAGAATGTCCGTTGTCAAGAGAATCGTTTCGAGCAGTGTGTCGAGATTCTGGCGTTGCTTGGCGGAGACTTCGACCATCTCTATGTCGCCGCCCCACTCGACTGCTTGCAAACCGTGACCGGCCAACTCCTGACGTACGCGCTGCGGGTTGGCATCCGGCCTGTCGATCTTGTTGATGGCGACGATGATCGGCACGCCCGCCGCGCGCGAGTGCTCGATGGCCTCGATGGTCTGCGGCATGACGCCGTCGTCCGCCGCGACGACGAGCACGACCACGTCGGTCGCCTTCGCGCCGCGCGCGCGCATCATCGTGAACGCCTCGTGGCCGGGCGTGTCGAGAAACACGACGCGGCGCATCTCTTCTGGATTGTCCGGGTTCTTCACCTGCACGCTGTACGCGCCGATGTGCTGCGTGATGCCGCCAGCCTCGCCCGCCGCGACATCGGTTGCGCGGATGCCGTCGAGCAGGGAGGTCTTGCCGTGATCGACGTGTCCCATGACCGTAACCACAGGCGCGCGCGTCAACTCAACGTCGTCCGCGCCAGTCTCGATCAACTCCTCGAACTCTTCTTCGACCTGCATCTCCTCGAACGGCACGAACGTAACTTCGTAGCCGAAGCGTTGGCCGAGATCAACGGCCACCTTGTTGTCGAGCGGCTGGTTGATCGTGGCGAAGACGCCGCGCTGCAAGAGCAGCGTCACAACGTCTTTGGGTTTGATGCCGAGTTTTTCGGCGAACTCTTTGACGGTCGAACCTTCTACGAGGCGCGCGGTCTTGAGCGTCCCGACAGCGCCGCCGCCTGTGCCGACGTTCAATGAACCGGCGATGCGTTCTTCGAGTGTGAGCGCCTTGGGCGGCGCGACGAAGTCTCGGTCGAAGCGTCCGCCGCGTCCCTTGAAGCCGCCGCGCGTGTCGCCAGCCGGG
>DATFGP010000048.1:0-26107 GCA_035249365.1 Pyrinomonadaceae bacterium
CGGCGCGATTGGTGCTCACGGATGTCGCCACGACGTTGTAAGCGTACTGCTGTCGGTCGGCGGTCGAGCGCGGAATCTCTACGCGCATGAGCAGCGGGTATTGCCCGCCGCGCGGATCGAGTTGCGTGGTTTGCGTCACGCTCGGCTCGGAGTCCTGATGCTGGCCGTCGCCGTTCGTGTCGGCGTAGAGCGTACCCGCAGGCGCGCCCGGCGCGGTGATGCGCAGGCCGTAAGATTCGGCATAGTTGCCCGGGTTGCGCACGACGAACGGGATGAAGATCACGTCGCCGGGCGTGACGGTCAGGCCGGGCGAGACGGGGTCAATGCGTGCGCGCGGCACGCGCCCGATGGCGATGCTCGGCCCGTCGTAGTTCGAGGCGGTCGGAAGACTTGCGGTGCGCAGCATTCCGCGCCCGATGGGGGCGGTTGCGGCGAGCGCGTTCTGCACGGCGCGCAACGTGACGGTGATTTCGCGCGTGGCGCGCGAGTCGAGATCGCCTAGACTCCAGATGGCCGTGCGCGAGGGGTTGTCATAATAGAGCGGCAAGGGGCTTGCGCTGACGAGTTCAAAGTCTGTGCTGAAGACGAAATCGGTGCGCGAACTGCGCGCGGGCGAACTGCCCGTGTTGCGCACGGTGATGGTCTGCGTGAAAGTCTCGCCGGGCTGGACGCTCTCGCGCGTCACGCCGGACGAACCGGAGAGCGCGGCGGCGACCACAGTGATCGCGGCGTTCGTCACGCGTTGAATTTGATAATCCGACTGCGAGGCGGCGCGCACGATGAAGGCGCGTTGCTGCCCGTCGCCCGCCGTCTCAGGGATGCGTATGTTCAAAAGCACTTCGAGGTTTTGGCCTCTCGACAGTTGCGGCGTGACGAGGATCGGGAGTCCCGTGTCCTGCCCGCCCGAAGCGAGGCTGAACGTCGGTTGATACTCGGCGGGCAAGTCCGTCTCCAGACGGAACTGATCTTCTTTGTTGCCGGAGTTGGTCACTGTCAGCGGCAACTGCACTGCCTGACCGGGCGATGCGGCGAGCGCCGCGCGGCTCAAGACTAGATTGAGATTCGGCACTTGCTTGACCGTCAGCACGAAACCTTCCTGACCCGTCGGCGCGCTGTTGACGATGGGCGGCGCACTCGTCACGCTCTCGTTCGGTTCGGCGCGCGTGACGAGAACGGGCGTAGGCGTCGGGCGCACAGGGGCGGGCGTCGGCGTGGCGACGGCTACTTGCTGGCGCGGGCGCGAAGGCGTAGGCGTCGGGCGCGGCAGGGCGGGCGTGTTGACCGCGACTTGCGTGTCGGTGGTCGTACGCTGCGGCTGGTTGCGACGCGACGGACGGCTGCGTCGGCTGCGGCCTGCGGGCGCAGGCGCGCTGGTGTTTGTGTTTTCAATCGTGAGCGTCGGCGTCGTGGTCGCGGGAGGCGTGACGCGCGCCACTTGCGGCGTGGGCGTCGGCAGAGGTGTCGCCAGAGGCGTCGGGCGCGTGCGCGGGGGAGTAGACCTAGCGACGAGGCGCGCGACGGGCGTTGGCGTAGGGGTCGGCGTGATTCTGAGAGCGGGGCGCGTGGGCGTCGGCGTCACCTGAGCGCGCTCTGTTCGCGGCGTCGCGGCGGGAGTCGCCGACGGCCGCGCGACGGGGCCGCGCGCGGCGATCTCTGTGCGCGCCGCTTGCAGTTCGCCTTCGTAGACTTCGACGAACGGCGTGTCGCGGATCGTGCGCAGGCGCTCGACGATGCTCTCGGCGTCCGGCAGGCGACCTTGCGCGATGTAGGTGCGCCCGAGCCAGAGCAGCGTCAGATCAGTGATGATGCTGTTCGGGTAGCTCTTGAGAAAATCGCGGAAGACTGTCGCGGCCTGTTCAAAGCGCCCTTGATTGTAAAAGTTCTGCCCTTTGGTGAACAACGCTTGCTCGACATCGGGGGGCGTGTCGTCTTGCTGCACGGCGACGGCCGCAGGCGGCGCTGTAGGCATAGCAGCGGCAGCGGGGGCGAAGGCCAGAGCGGACGTGAAAGGCGCGCAGAGAAGCGCAACCGCAAGCGCAAGCGCGCTGAGTTTATGCTGCATCATGAAACCAGTAATCCTCCGGCAGGAAGGTACAAGAAGTTGTCGCTTGTGTTGTTAAAGCTCGTCCGGCTTTCAAGTGCAGACGAGGGCATGAGTTGTCTGAGCATCGTTTTCCGGCGTGCGACACTATACAACCTTCGCACGCACCGGACAAGAACCGAAACTTTAACCAAAAGACTCGCGACAGCACGCTGACGCTGCTACAGTCGCCGCTTAGCGTCGCCGCCCGACTTCGACGCGGTCGCCAGCCTGCAAACGCGGATCGGGAATTTGCCCCGTCTCGATGTCGTTCAAGAGATATTCGGTCGCCACGAGACGCCCATCCGCGCCCTGTCGCGAAACGCTCACGCGAACTTTGCTGCCCGCGACGCGCGCCACGCCGCCCGACGCGAGTATGGCCTGCGTGAGCGTGATGCCGGGATGAAAATCTTTCTGCCCGGGCGCGTTGATCTGCCCGCCGATGTAGAAAAACTCCTGCGGGCGCGCGGTGATGTTGATGATGTCGCCGTGCGAGATGAGTTCGTTCAGGGCTACTGAATCGGAGAGGTCGACGGTTTTGCTCTGCCCCGTCGCGCGCGAGATGATGACGGCGCGACCAGCCTCTGCGCGCGGGTTCGCTTCGGACAAAACGACGTAGAGCGGCACGGCCTCGCGGCGCAAAATCTTCGCGCCCGGTTGATCAACCAGCCCGCTTACGGTCGCCGTGTGGCTCGCGTAGTCGCGCACAACGATTCGAAACTGCGCGCGGTCGTAAACGCCGCGACGGCGTAGTTCGGCCGCGAGTCGTGCGCCGATGTCGTCGGTCGTCATGCCGACGACGTTCAAGGGATCGCCCGCGAGCGGGTAGTCGAGCATTCCGGTGGACATCACCGTGTAGAGCGTAGAATCTTTCGCCATGCCGCCAGCGAGGCGTATGTCGAGTATGTCGCCGACGCCGACGCGATAAAGCTCGGTCGGCGAGACGACGGGCGCGGCTGCGGTTGTGGAAGTTGCGGCGCTGGAAGAGGCGTTTGTTGATTCCGTTCCGGCGGCTTTGAGCGGCGCGGGCGGCTCGTACTTGGGTGGCGCGGGGACGTTCTTCACCGAAGGGCTGCCGAAGACGGGCAGCGGCGACTCGGAAGACTTCGGCGCGGCGTCGCTCGTAGTGTTCGCGGGAGTCGAGATGTTGGGCGTGGGCGCGGCAGCGGAGGTCAGGACGGTCGGCGTCTTTTGCGCGTCGCCTTTTGCAGCGTCGCGCGTCGGCTCGTCGCGCTTCGCTTCGCTTTTCGGCGTGGGTTTGACGGCGGCTGCGGGCGTGTCCCGTTTCGGCGTCTCTTTCTTCGCGTCGCTCTTCGCCGGAGATGAACTACCGGCAGCGGGCGAATCGTCTTCCGCCGGGCCGAGCCGCGACTGCGCACTCGCCGCCAGCGGCGCACAAAGCGCCAGTCCAATGACAAACGCAAACAGGACTTTACTCATAATGCACTCTGCTTCCCTATGCTTCGACGCTGGCGCTTCTGGCCGGGGCAGTGGCCGCATAAATCGCCGCGTTAAAGTCTTGATTCTCTTCCGGCACAGCGCGAGGCGCGTGTGAACTCCGGCGACGGGCACGCTTCCGAGTCTTGGGCGAATCGTCCCGTCATTTAGATTAAACGACGAAAACGCCCCTTTTCGCAAAGTTCAAGTTGTCAATTTTTCCTGTCAAACGCAAATTTTACCGGAAGACCGACCGCGCCCGTCTCGCTTTCGTAACAGTTTGACTTGAAGTGGCCGCCGGTTCAGCGCGCGGGGCGCGAGGAACGTCTGTGTTTACAGGAAGATTGAACGCGCTCGCCGCGTCGCCGCACGACTCGAAGCGTACACGCCAGATTCTACTCCTCGTGTTTCGCGGCGGGCAAGTTTTCCGGCGAAAACAGGTGCGGCCAGCGCCCGCCGAGCCGCACGCGCACCAACTCCTCCGCTTCGTCGGCTGTCGCCGCGAGCAAGGCTTCGGCGGCAATCTCGACCGCGCTCGCCGCATCAATTCGCGCAAGCGTCCTGCGCACGCGCGGCATCGCCGACGCCGCCATACTGAGCGCACGCGCGCCAAGCCCGACGAGCACCAGAGCGTAAGCGGGCGTCGCGGCCATCTCGCCGCAGACGATTGACGCGATCTGAGCGTTGTTCGCAGCCTCAATGGTTCGTTTGATGCTTTGCAGCACCGCCGGATGCAGCGTGCGAAACCATCCGGCCACCTCGTCGTTGCCGCGATCAACTGCGAGCAAGTATTGTACGAGATCGTTCGTGCCGAGACTGAAAAAATCCACTTCGCGCGCGAGTTTGTCCGCCAGCAAAACTGCGGCTGGCACTTCGATCATTGCGCCCACTTTAAGTTCGCCCGTCGCCTTCCCTTCCGCACCGAGACGCGCGCGTTCATCTTCGATGATGCGTCGCGCAAGCCTCACTTCCGACACGTCGGAGATCATCGGCAGCACCACGTCGAGCCGCCCACTCGTCGCCGCGCGGAGCAGCGCGCGAATCTGCGTGCGCAGCATCGCTTCGTGGCGAAACGAGAAGCGTATGGCGCGCAGGCCGAGCGCGGGGTTTCGTTCATTGTCGAAACTTCCGGCGCTCTGCTTGTCGCCGCCGAGATCGAAGAGTCGCACCTTCGCGCCGTCCGCGCCCGCGAGCGCGGCGATCTCTTCGTAGGCCACGCACTGCTCGTCCTCCGTCGGCACACCGTTGCGCTGCGAGAACAGAAACTCCGAACGAAACAGGCCGATGCCCCGCGCCCCGTAGCGACGCACGCCTTCATACTCCGGCGGCAACTCCACGTTTGCGCTCAAGACGATCTCCACGCCGTCGGTCGTACGCAGCGGCTCACGCGCGTCCTCCGCTATTCCTCCTCCTGCTGCGCCCGTCACGCTTGCGGGCACAAATTGTTTGCGCGCCGCCTTGAAATGCTCAATCGTCTCAGCCGCAGGATGCAGCACCACCTCGCCGCGCCCCGCGTCGATCACGATCTCGTCGCCCGTGCGCGCGTGTCGGTAGAGTTCGCGCAGGCCGACGACGGCGGGGATGCCGAGCCCGCGCGCGATGATCGCCGTGTGCGAAGTCCAGCCGCCCGCGTCCGAAGCGATGGCGCGGACGTGCGAGAAGTCGAACTCGACAGCCGCCGAGGGCAACAGTTCTTCCGCCACGATGATCGCGTCTTCAGTCAGACGGCGCGACTGCGCCTCGCCGCTCAAGGCGACGAGCAGGCGGCGCGTCACGTCTTCTATGTCTGAACTACGCTCGCGCAAATAGTCATCTTTGATCTCCGAATAGACTGCGAGCAGTTTGTCGGAAGCGACTTTCACAGCCCACTCGGCGTTGGCACGCTCCTGCCGTATGTAGTCTTCAACTTCGTCGAGCAGTTTGCGATCTTCGAGCATCAGGAGTTGCGCGTCGAAGATGTAGGCGTGTTCTGCGCCGAGCGCGACTTCGGCGCGGCGTTTGATGGCGAGCAACTGGCGACGCGATAGACGCACCGCAGCTTGAAAGCGACGCACCTCGCGCTTGATGTCTTCGGCATCGAGCGTCGCGCGATAGATGTTGCCGCGCCCGCCCGTGTGTATGCGCAGCACGCGCCCCGTCGCCATCCCTTCCGAGACGGCCACGCCGCGCCAGCGCATCTCGCGCTTCTCGTTTTTCGCGCTCCTACGGCTCATGCTTCCTGTTCTTCCCCGAACCCGCTCTCGACGAGGGCGCACACCGCCTCCAATGCTTCCCTCTCGTCCGCGCCTTCCGCCGTCAGACGCAACTCCGTCCCGCGCGAAGCGGCCAGAAGCAGCACGCTTAAGATGGATTTCGCGTCGGCCACCGCGCTCCCGTCCATGCGTTCGAGCCGCACATTGCTGCGGTATGCGCTCGCCGTGCGCACGAGCCGCGCGGCGGCGCGCGCGTGCAGCCCCAGACGATTGACGATCAAAATTCGCTTCTCAAGCATTGAGTCTTTTCTGCGCGCTCAACTCTTCTTCGGCGCGGCGAGTAGTTCGCCCGCGAGATAAATAGCCTGTTGCCCTTGATCTCTGACGCGTCCGGCAACCGTTGCCAGCGGCTCGGCTTCGGTCTGGCTGGCGAGTTTTATAACCATCGGCAGGTTCACGCCCGTCACCACTTCGACCTCGCCTTCGACGAAGAACATCGAGGCGATGTTCGTGGGCGTGCCGCCGAACATGTCCGTCAGGATAAGCACGCCGCCTCCTTCGGAGACGCGCGCGATGGCCTGCTCGATCTCTTCGCGCGCCGCGTCCACGTCGTCGTGCCAGCCGATCGAGATCGCCGCGATGTGCGCGACGCGACCGATGATCATTTCCGCTGCCGCCAAAAGTTCGGTCGCCAACTGCCCGTGCGTCACGATCACGCCCGCCACGCGTCGCTTCGTTTCCGTCTTTCCGGCCTCATCCATGACACACGCTCCGTTTTGTTATCAAAATTTTCCGGCTGCTCCTAAAGATCGTTGGCGATGTTGCCCATCAAGTAGCCGCCGACCGCCGCGTTTACGCCGACGATGCGCGCGATGAGTTTCAGTTCATCCTGATCGAGCCAGATGCCGCCGCACGCAGGGCATTTATCAATCAGCACCAGATCGTAAATGATCAGTTTCTTCATCTCGCGCCCGTCAATCGGGCACACGCGCACACGCTCGCGCGCCGGATTGAGATTCGTCGTGCAGTCGGCGCAGATGACGAACTCGTGCTCGATGGAAACGTCTTCGAGCCTGTAATCGTGGCGGCAACGGATGCAGTCGTCGCTATCGCTCATGCCAGGTTTCTCCCTCTGCTTGTGTAGTTGCGAACGAATCAATCGGCGGCAGCACGGCGGTCGCCTTTCGGACTACGACGACGCGGCTGCGGCTTCGCCTTTCGCACGTCTCGGTGAACTGCCGTTGCGTCGAACCCGTCGCGCCGCAGGCGACGCGCGAGCGCGTTTGCGATCATCACGGAGCGATGACGACCGCCCGTGCAGCCGATGCCGACCGTGACGTAAGACTTGCCCTCGCGCTTGTAGAGAGGCAACAGATAATCGAGCAGCGTGCCGAAGCGTTCGAGCGTTTCGACGGTTTCGGGCTGTCGCTTCAAATATTCGACGACGCGGCGGTCGTTGCCGGAAAAGGTGCGCAACTCCGCGACGAAATACGGGTTTGGCAAATGGCGCACGTCGAACAACAGATCGAGATCGCGCGGCCCGCCGTACTTGTGGCCGAAACTGAGCACCTGCACGCGCATCGGCGTGCCTTCCGCATCGGGACTGAAACGTTCGATGAGGTAGCGGCGCAGAGTGTGTACGTTGTGCTCGGAGGTATCAATGATAAGGTCTGCGTGAGCGCGTATACGCGCCATCGCGTCGCGTTCTGCGCGTATGGAGGCGAGCAGGCCGTCGCGCGCGTCAGCCGGATGCGGGCGGCGCGTCTCGCTGAAACGTCGCTGCAAAACTTCGTCGGAGGCTTCAAAGAAAAGTACGAAGACCGAAAGGCCGCTCGCGCGCTTGAGTTTCTTCAACTGGCTCTCGAACTCGCCGAGGAAATGGCCTTCGCGTATGTTGATGACGAGCGCGGCGCGTTTAATGCGCGCCTCCGTGTCTTCCGTCTCGTCGTCTTCCGGTTGCACGAGACGCGCAAATGTAGGAAGGAGCGTCAGCGGCAGATTGTCTACGCAGAAATAGCCGAGGTCTTCAAAAGCATTCGTCGCCGACGACATCCCCGACCCGCTCAAGCCCGTGATGACGACAATGTCGGGTGCGCGCGCAGCCATCGTCGCCGCTTTAGGTGCTTTTTGTTTCCCGCTCATCGGTTGTGCGTTCCCGCTGCTCCGCCTGAGTAGTCCCCGCGTCTTGTCTCGCCTCAGACTCGCCGCGTGCTGCTTCTTCTACAGCGCCGAGCATTTGTGAGTGGCGCGCGACGAAGTTCTCCGCCGCATTGTAACCGCGCAGGCGCAACAAGTGAACGCGCAACGCGGTCTCGACGAGCGTGGAAAGATTTCTGCCCGGGCTGACGGGCAACAAAACGTGCGGCACGCTGACGCCCAAAATTTCGACCGTGCGCTCGTCAATTCCCAGACGTTCGACTTCGCGCGCGGCGTTCCAGCGTTCAAGTCTTATGGACAGCCCCAACTGCTTCGGCCCGCTGACTGCGGCGACGCCGTAGAGGTCGCGCACGTTGATGATCCCGAGTCCGCGTATCTCCATGTGCTCGCGCAAAAGTTCAGGCGCGCTCCCCAAGAGGTAATCCGCGCCGAGCCGCCTGACTTCCACCAGATCGTCCGCAACGAGACGATGCCCGCGCACGATGAGATCGAGCGCGCACTCGGATTTACCGATCCCCGAATCGCCCTCGATCAAAACGCCGAGACCGTATGCGTCCAACAGTACGCCGTGCCGCAACTCGCGCGGCGCGAGCGTCTCGCGCAAATAATCCGTGACGACGCCGATGGCAACCGAACTGACGAGCGTGGTTTGCAAGAGCGGAAGCCCTGCGCGCTCTGCGGCTTCGACAAACTCCGCGTGCGGCGTCTGCTCTTTTGTCACGAGCACGCAACTGATCGTTTCGAGCGAGAGGTTATCAATCGCCTCGCGCCTTTTCGCGGGCGCGAGTTGACCGAGAAACAGAACCTCGCTCTGGCCTATGATCTGCACGCGCCCCGCGTGTACGTAGTGCGTGAAGCCTGCGAGCGCGAGGCCGAGTTTTTGGATACGTTCGGAAGTGATCCGGCGAGACGCGAGACCCGACGCGCCCGCCAGCACGCGCAACTCAAGATGCGGCGGCGCGACGCGTACGAACTCGCCGACCGTGATCGAAGGTTGTGCGCCAGCAATGCTCATTTAGGAGTGGGCGAGGCTGCGGGGGCGGCGGCAGTTCCTTCGGGGCTGGCCGCGCGCGTGATGACGTTCAGTTCAATCTCGACCATGTCGCCGAGGAAGGTCGGGTTGTCGGGACGGCTGAAGTTGATGCCGTAGTCTTTACGGTTAACGGTCGTGCGCGCCGTCACGCCGAGCGTGGTCTTCCCCGTCTTCGCGTCTTTCGATACGCCGTTGATGGTAAACGGTAGCGCGATCTCTTTCGAGACGCCGTGCATCGTGAACGTGCCGTGCGCGATGAAATTCTTGCCTTTCTTTTCGATGCGGCTGCTTTGAAAAGTTATCTCGGGGAATTTTTCGACATCGAAAAAGTCGGGCGTGCGCAGGTGTTTGTCGCGCGGTTCGATCCCCGTGTCTATGCTCGCGGCTTTGATGACGGCGTTGACGGTGGATTTCGTTACGTCCTTATCGTCATAGACAATCGCGACTGTGAAGTCCGTGAACTTTCCGCGAACGTGCGAGAGGCCGCCGAGGATGGGCATCGAGAAGCCGACGTTGGAATGAGCCGCGTCGGCGGCATACTTCGTCACGGCGCTGTTGACAGGGAGAACGATGAGGAGCAGGGCGATGAGGGTTGCGGGCAAATATTTTCTGTTCATTATGTTTCCTTCCAAAGCGGTAAATGTTTTGTGTCTCTAATTGGCAAACGGGACGCGGCGATTATAAATCCACCTGTCACGGTAGATAAACACCTCGCCGCGTCCCATATGCGATTCGTCTTCTGGATGTCACTCAGGGTTGAATGAGGCCGAAGTTGCCGTCCTTGCGTTTGTAGAGGACGCTCAGGCGGTCTGTGTCTGAATCGCGGAAGAGTATGAACTGGTTCGAGTCTTCGCCGAGGCGTATGACGGCTTCTTCCGGCGTCATCGGTTTGACGGCGTAGCGGCGCGCGCTGATGATGCGCCCTGCGGCGGGCGCGGCGGCTTCGACGCTGCCGTTGTCGGGCGCGAGCGTAGAGAGCGGCTGCGCGCTCTGCTTGCGATCAATGATCTTCTTTTTGAGCTTGACGGCCTGCTTCTCGATCTTCGAGATCGCGCGCGACAGAGCCTGATACATGTCTGCGTTCACGTCGCGCGCCGTCAGCGTGTGCTCGCGCCAGTGGAGCAGCACTTCGCCCATGTGGCGGTTCTTCTCCACTTCGATGATGATGTGCGCGCTCGCCGTCGAATCATTGAAAATCTGATCGAGTTTGCTGAAGTGCTCCTCGACGTGCTGGCGCAATGCCGGTGTGACCTCGACGTGCCGCCCCGTGTACTCGAATTTCATGAAAGCGTTTCCTCCCCTAGAGAACAGTGACAAGTGACAAGTGACAAGTGACAAGTCAGAGCAAAGGCCGTAAATCGTGAATCGTAAATCGTGAATAGAAAGACCTGGCTTTCTCTATTTACAATTTCCGATTCACGATTTACCTGTCTTTATCTCGTCACTTGTCACTCGTCACTTGTCACTATTTTAGACCGGTGCCTTGCGCTCGCGCGAACCGGGAATCTGCATCTGGTCGCGATACTTCGCCACTGTGCGGCGCGACAGCTTCATCCCGTCCTTCATCAAAATTTTTACGACCTGATCGTCCGTGATCGGGTTGTGCGGGTCTTCTTCCTCGATCAGTTTCTTGATCTTCAACTTGATGATGCGCGTGGAAACTTCTTCGCCGTCCTCGTTCGTCATGCCTTCGGTGAAGAAGCGGCGCAGTTCGATGACGCCCTGCGGCGTGTGCGCCCACTTGCGATTAACGACGCGCGAGATGGTCGAAAGGTGCATTCCCGTCTGCTCGGCCACATCCTTGAGCATCATCGGCTTGATGAACTGCACGCCCTTGTCCAAGAACTCGCGCTGGCGATGCACGATACATTCGACGACGCGATAGATCGTCTGCCGCCGGTGCTCGATGTTGCGCAGGAGATCGACCGCCGAGCGCATCTTGTCCTTGATGAAGTCGCGCGTCTCTTTCGACGTGTCCGGCTGCCCCAACATCTGCTGGTAGCTGTTGCTCAGGCGAAGACGCGGTGAGCCGTCGTCTGCGAAATATATTTCGTACTCGTCGTCAACTTTTTCGATGAACACTTCGGGCACGATCAAGACCGGCTCTTCCGAAGAATACTGGCGACCGGGATGCGGGCTGAGCGCGCGTATGAAGGCGAGTTCTTCGAGAAGCGTCTCGACGGGCACGCCGATCTGTTTCGAGAGATTATGAAGTTTGTGCTGCTGCAAATCTGCGAGCGGGTGCTCGCGTATGAGCTGACAGGCGAGACGTTCGCCCGCGCCCGCAGCTTCGAGTTGGACGAGCAAACACTCGCGCACGTCGCGCGCGCCGCAGCCGATGGGGTCGAGCCGCAGCACTATCTGACGAGCCTCTTCAACCGCTTCTTCCGTCCAGTTTCCGAATGCGGCTATTTCTTCGTTGGTCGCATTAAGTCGCCCGTCGGGGTCGAGGTTGCCGATGATGGCTTCGGCGATGGGCAGCACGCGCTCGTCGACGTGGCTCATGCTGAGTTGCCACATCAAATGCTCGGAGAGCGATTCGGGGCGCGTCAAAAACTGCTCGAAGGTCGGGCCGTCTTCCTTGTACTCGTACTCCTGCGTCTTGTAACCCGGGTCTAAATATTCCTGAAACTCGCGCCCGAAGTCTATCTCCTCGAACGCATCCGACGATTCGCCGCCCTCTGCCGCCTCGCCCTCAAATTCTTCGCCGGTCGCAGCCGTCGCTTCGGGCGTCGCGGCGTCGGGTGCGCCGAGCAATGATTCGACGGCGGCGAGATCGCCCGCGCCGTTCGAGTTGCCGTTCAGGTCTGCGTCGGCGGGTTCGCGTGCGGCCATGTCGTTGGCGAGATCGGTGTTGCCGCCCGCGAGTTGATCAATGATGTGCTCTTCAATCTCGCGTTTCTCTTCCTGCGCGACCACTTCTTCGAGCACAGGATTTTCCAACAACTGTTGCTGGATGAGTTCACTCAGTTCGATGGATGTCATCTGCAACATCTCTATGCGCTGGCGCAACTGCGGCGTCAGCACGAGGCGCTGCGAAAGACTGGTTGTGAGCTTAACGGACATACCTATGCTTAAAAAGACTGACCTTAAAACTCGTCGGGTTGTTGAACTTGAAACGCTTTTGCAAGCGTGCGGGGAGATTATAACCTATCCACGCCGTCTGTGCAGAGCGACTTCAACGGGCGAAATTTTACAGGCGGAATTTTTCGCCGAGATAAAGACGCCTCACCTCCGCGTCTTCCGTCAAGGCGAGCGGCGCGCCCGAACGAAAGATGCGCCCTTCGGCCATGATGTATGCGCGGTCTGTGACGCCGAGCGTCTCACGCACGTTATGATCCGTGATCAAAATGCCTATGCCGCGCCCGCGCAAATACAAGATCATCTTCTGAATTTCGTCAACCGCTTTCGGATCGATCCCGGCGAAAGGCTCGTCCAAGAGTATGAACTGCGGCTCGGTCGCCAGCGCACGCGCGATCTCTGTGCGGCGACGTTCGCCGCCCGACAGAGCCTCGCCGCGCGTGTTGCGCACGTGCGCGATGCCGAACTCCTCCAACAACTCTTCGAGCCTTTTGAAACGCTCGCGGCGACGAAAGCCCATCGTCTCAAGTATGGCGAGCACGTTTTCGGCTACAGTCATCTTCCGAAACACCGAAGGCTCTTGCGGCAGATAACCTACGCCGAGCCGTGCGCGCAGGTACATCGGAAGTTTCGTGATGTCGCGGTCGCCGAGCCGTATGCGCCCGCCGTCGGGTCGCTCCAACCCGATGATCATGTAAAAGGTGGTCGTCTTGCCCGCGCCGTTCGCGCCGAGCAACCCTACAACTTCGCCCGGCTCGACGTGCAAAGCAACGCCGTCAACGACGCGCCGCTTGCCATAAGACTTCACGAGATCGCTTGCCGCCAACGCTTGATGCGACGGCAACTCGGACAGGCGCTTGCTCGCTTCAACACGCGCCTCCTTCCGCTCGACCTCAACAATTTCTTCCGTCTGCAAAAACTGGCTCCTTAAAGCAGTGACAAGTGACGAGTGACGAGTGACAAGTGACAAGATAGCAATCATGCTTCCAACTTGTCACTCGTCACTCGTCACTTGTCACTGTTTCTTGATTCTGTGCGACGAGCGGACGCGTCCCGTGCTTTGCGCGCCGCCGGGGCTGTCGGAGACAACGCGATTCTCGCGCAGGTAGATCGTGAAGCGGCGGCTTTCGCTGTTGCCTTGTTCCGCGTCTTCCACGCGCGCCGGTTCGCCCGTCAACATCACGGTCTCGTCCGCCGCTGTGTACTGCGCCCAGTTGCCCGTGCCGCGCTTGCCCGGCTGCGTCACAACGACCGTGCGCTCTGCGACCATGCGCTCCACCTCGCCCAACTCTTTCATCAAATAAACGTCGGCCACGTCGCTCGTGATGCGCTCCGTGCCCTGCTTGATGTCAACGTTGCCTTCGTAGTGAAGGAGTCGATCCGTGTCCGAATAGAACATGCGGTTGGACGTGGCGAAGACGGGCACGACCGTGCGAGCGCCCGTAGGCTCTTTGCGCCGCGCCTGATAGAGCGCGCTCTGTACGTGGCCGTCGCCCTCCATGCGCCGGTTGTCGCGGCGAAGCGTCAGGCGATCCGCGCTCACGAAATTATCGTCCTGCCAAGCGCGCGCGTCGCCCGTGTAGATGCCGATGCCGGAGTCGTGTTGAAACTCTACGGAGTTCGAGACGAGGAAGACGGGGCTTTTGACTTTCGAGAAAGGCGTCGCGCCGTTCGTCTGCTCCTGGCTGTAATAGGTGGTCTGCGCTTTGCCGCGCCCGTAAGAGACTTTTTTGCGCGTGTCGGAATCTATCTCCGTCGCTTTCAGGCGCGCGCGCGAATCCCAGACGACGGGCGCACCGCCACGCAAACGCACCGTCTCGTCCGCAGCCGTGTATGTCGCTTCGCCCGCCTGCCCGTTGCGGTCTGCGTCGTTGAACTGCGCGTCACCCTGCGCGTAGAGACGTTCAACGTCCTGCGTCTCGCGCACGAAATAGGCGAACATCTTCTGCGACGTGACCGTGCGAACAGAACGCTTCGTGTCCGGTTGCACGGGCGTGAGGACGGCTTTCGCGCCGCCCGTCGCGTTAAACTCGCGCGCCAGATTTCCAGACTCGAAGAAGAGACAATCGAAGCGCGGGGCGTTCAGAGTCTTGCGGTCGGCGAGCGCGGTTTGCTGCACGGGTTCGACGATGAGTTCGGCATCGCCGACGGCCTCCGCGCGTTCCACGTCGCGCGCAGCCGTGCGCCAGAAGATTTTGACGGTGTTCGCGGTCAACTTTTTGTTCGCGGCGTTCGGATCATTTGCGCGCGTGCGCGGCGCGGCCATAGTGATGACGGTGCGACCTTCGGCGCGCATCTCTTTGAGCAAACTCTGCTCGCCCACAGGCTCGAAGAAAACTTGCAGCGCGCCCGGCGTCGAGAGTTGCACTTCGGAATCTGCGTCGAGCGTGCGCGTCGTCACGTTTTGCGAGGCGACGGCGTTTTGTAGCTGCTGGTTGCCGTCGAAGAAGAAATCCATGTTGACGGAGCGCACTTCCGCCGCGCGCCCCGTGTCCATCGTGCGCATGTACGAATTGCCGCGCGCCTCTATGCGCTGCACGCGCTTCTGCTCGTTGAGGAATCCGGCGAGCGTCTCGCCGCTCATGATGTCCTGATCCTGCTCGGCGGTTGCGCCGCCGCTGAAGGCGAGGTGCATCTGCGCCTGATCGAAATCGCCGCGCGGCGCGCGAATCGTCACGGGGCGATTGCGCGTGCTGTTCGGGTGCGCCTTCGCCGCCTCGCTCTGCGCGTCGGGCTTGACGGTGATCTCGACGTTACCGCGCAACTCCATTTTCTTATTCTTCGCGTCAACTGTGGCGGTGTCCGAGCGGCCTTCGATGTTCTCGCGCGCGAAAGCGACAGGCATAGGCACTTCTGCGCGCTCGTTCTTCACGTCGTAGCTGATCGTCTCCGACTTGGCGATCAACTTGTCGCGCGTCTCGACCTGCACGTTGCCGTTAAAGACTATGTTCTCCGTCTCGACGAAATAGATGGCCTGCCGCGCGTCAATCTTGTCCGGGTGATCGCGCCCCGCCGCGTAATATTCGATGTGCGCGTTCTCTAATTCGTGATGCCCGTCGGAGTAAGAGGTGGCGAGCGTCGCGCGCACGAGCATCGTCAGGCGATTGCCTTCCGTCACGCGCCGCTCGTAATTTTCGACCCTGCGCTCGACCGTCGTGGAAAGCTCTGCCTTGCCCGGAATCAAACGAAACGGGCGATTGTTGCGACCGCGATAATAGGCGATGCCGACGTAGATCAAACTCCCGACGAGCGCAAGCGACGCCAGCACACGCAAAATCACGGGAGCGCGCGCGCGCAACCCGATCAAACTCGGTGCTCTCCTTCGCCTTACTTCTTGCATCTCAAATACAGTGACAAGTGACGAGTGACGAGTGACAAGTTAAAGCAAAAGACTTGTCTTTGCTCGTCACTTGTCACTCGTCACTGCTTTCTCACTCCTTGCACGATCAATTGCAGACGCTTTTCGCCGCGCCAGATGTTGGTTTCGACGGCGTAAGCCAGTTCGATGCGGTCGCCCGCGCGCGGCGTTGCTGCCGCTTCTTCCGCGCCGCCCCACCAGAGCACTTCGAGCGGGCGCGACTCGTCGCCCGCCGCGATTTCAAATTTCAGGTGGCGCTCTTTGAGGACGCGCGCCTCTTTGACTACGCGCACGTCGCGCGACAAAAAGATTGGGCGCGGCCACTGCGCGCCGAAGGGTTCGAGTCGTTCGAGTTCGTCGGCAAGCGTGAGCGTGAGCGCGCTCGTGGGCAACTCGGCGTCAACTTTGATGGTGGTCGCGCAATCGTCTGCGCCGACTGTTAAAAATTTGCTCGCATGTTCGTGGAGGCGTCGGCGCAGTTCGGGGATGTTCTCGCGGCGGATGGTGAGTCCGGCGGCTTGCGCGTGGCCGCCGAAGGTCTCGAAGAGATCGGCGCAGGCGGTTAGCCCGTCGAGCAAGTGATAGTTTTCGACGCTGCGCGCAGAGCCGTGCCCCGTCCCGTCTCCGTCGAGCGAGATGACGACGCAGGGGCGCGCGAGTTTTTCTGCAATGCGCGAAGCGGCAAGGCCGATGACGCCGCGATGCCAGCCGTCGCCCGCGATGACTGCGACGGCGCTACAGTCGCCGCTTCGCTCGTATTCGGCGACGGCGCGTGCGGTGATCGCGCGCTGCATCGCCTGTCGTTCGCGGTTGCGCGCGTCGAGGTGTTCGGCCAGACGCCGCGCTTCCCCTTCGTCCGTCGTCTCGAACAGTTCGACGACGGCACGCGCGGCGTCCATGCGTCCCGCCGCGTTGATGCGTGGGCCGAGACGGAAGCCCAGATCGCTGCAACGCATGTCGCGCCCGTCGCCGCAGCCCGCCACTTCCATCAGCGCGCGCAAGCCCGGGTTCGTCGCGTTGACGATGTCTGCAAGGCCGAGCGCGACGATGGCGCGGTTCTCGCCGACGAGCGGCGCAACGTCTGCGACCGTGCCGATGGCGACGACCTTGAGGAAACCTTTGATCAAGCTCTCGCGCCCGCGTTCGCGAAGAACTGCGTGCGCGAGTTTGTAGGCGACGCCGACGCCCGCGAGATTTTTGTCGGGATAAGTGTCGCCGCGCTGGTTGGCGTTGAGTACGGCGAAGGCCGGAGGCGCGCCTTCGTCTGCGTCGGGAAGATGATGATCTGTGACGATCACATCGAGGCCGTTCGCGCGCGCCCACTCCAAAGGCTCGTGCGCGCGTATGCCGCAGTCAACGCTGATGACGAGCGTGCAGCCGTCGGCCTTCGCGCGTTCGAGCACGTCTTGACGTATGCCGTAGCCTTCTGTGAAGCGGTGCGGGACGTGGAAACGCGTCGTGGCTCCGAGCAGTTGGAGCGCGCGGCGCAGGACGACCGTTCCGGTTGTTCCGTCAACGTCGTAGTCGCCGTAGATCAAAATCTGCTCGCCTGCGTCAACCGCACGGAGCACGCGCCGGACGGCGTCCGACATGCCGAGCATAAGCGTCGGGTCGTGCAGTTGATCGAAGGAAGGATGAAGGAGTTTCTGCGCGGCGTCTTCCGTTTCGATGCCGCGCGCGACCATCAGCCCTGCGACGACCTGCGAGACGCCGAGACGTGCGGCGAGGGCGGCGGCGCGCCCCTCGTCGTAGCCGCGCACGCTCCAGTGTGTGTGGCTGATTGTTTGCATTAATTACTCTGCGAACCAGCCGTTCGGGTCGAGCAGTTTGACGCCGATGCGCTGCCGCCCGTCTTCTTCGTCCGTCCAGATGCCGTTGACTTCGGCGTCGAGCGGGTGGCCGAAGGGCGGCGTGAGACGAAGAATCGCGCCGAGTTCGACTGAGGCGTCGGCGATCAAGGTCGCGCCGCCGCGCGAGACGCGCACGGCTTCGCCGCTCTCCTTGAAAGGCTCGCCCGACGGCGCACGGCCTTCGAGTTCGACGGGAAAATTGACGGGGACGCGCGGGCTGCGGGGACGCTGCGAAGGCGAGTTTACGGGTTCGCTTTTAGTTTCATCGTTCATCGAATTGTCTGTAGACCCCTTTCTGAATCGAATCAGAAAACTGCACGGCAACTGTGCGGAACAGGGGCACGAAAGAGTTTAACCGAAACGCGAGATAACGGCGAGTGCGTCGGCGAGAATGAGCCGTAGATTCCTACCCACGTAGACAAAAATACTTATTAACATCTATATACGACGAGTGTATAGACCACGTTGTCCTATGTCCCATCTCCCGTTGACGAATCACCCACGATTCCGTCAACCTCACGCTCATCACGAATAATTGTTAAAGAGGTTAGATGATGAAAAACAGATCAAGTGTTCTCATTATTCTCGTTTTTGCATTGATGGTCGTCGCAACGGCGAGCACTCTTTCTGTTAACAAGTTTCCGCAACCGGAGGCTCAAGAATCGTCGCCTGCTCAACAGAAAAGAACCTTTGGCAAGGAGGAGTTTGAAAGCCAGTATCCTATCGCGGACGTTTCAGCCGCCGAACCCACCGACCCGGCTAAAAAGGCCAAAAGAAAAGCCCGCGACAAGAGATATAACAAGAAATCTCAACCGCCAATTAGTGAATACTCAAGCAGCATGGTTGGATATACCGATTGGGAAGTTGGTCTTCCCGCGTTGCCGGTAGCTCAGAGCCGGGTTGTTTTAATCGGTCGGGTGAAAGATGCGCAGGCTTATGTGTCGAGTAACAAAGAAGCCGTGTATTCGGAATTTACGGTTCAACTCAAAGAAGCGCTCAAGAAAGATAGCGGTGAGGCTCTTTCGCCCGATGCCATGATAACTGTCACTCGTGGCGGTGGACGGGCGCGATTTCCCTCAGGCCACATTTTCTTACAACATATTGCGGGACAAGGCATGCCGCGCGTTGGGCGCGAGTACGTATTCTTTCTGACACGCGACGACGAGGAGCAGGACTTCCACATCGTGACCGCTTACGAGTTGCGCGGAAACGATGTTATGCCGCTGGATTTTCCCCCCGATCACCCCATGAACCAGTACATCGGGGCAGACAAAGATTCATTCATGAGCGCCTTGCGCGTAGCTCTCGCCAATCCTCAACCAGCCGCTCAAAACTAAACAAGGTGACTAAGTCATGAAAAAAGCATACGCCTCCTCACTCCGCGTTGCGACTGCCCTTGCCGTGCTCCTATTAGTCTTCATCTCGATTCAAGATTTGGTTGCGTTTATAGCTAAGGCGCAATGGTGTCCTGTTCCTCCGAGATATTCAGCCGCAAGCGGGAATCAAAATTGGAAATGGGCTAAAGAAGCGACGGTGGCAGTGATAATTAGTACGGATTTTACCGCCGCTGAGCAGCAGGCAATACAAGACGCTTTTATCGCTTGGAATAACAGGAGATGGGTAAATTGTTCCCTTGTGACCTTCAACGGATTTCAACAAGGCCCCGTCGCAGAAAGTTGCAAGCCGTCGCGCTTTTCCGGTGTGATTTTATTGACAGCTATTTTCTTGACAGTCCTACACAATGAGCGTATAGAGCAGGTTGTCTAGTGCCCCGCTTCTGTTGATGAATCGCTCACCGATTCCGTCAACGTTCCAACACAATTGAAAAACCGTTATGCAGTACTCAATCAGGGCAACTTTATATCTTTTGTGAGGTTACAAATTATGCAATACAAAAAGGCGATGCCGATCCTATATGTTGGCTTATTCCTGCTTTTTTCGACGTTAACCGCCGCACTTTCAAGTTCTGTAAAGAACCATAAAAGCCCTGAATACAGCCGCCTACTGGTTGAAACCCGCTCTGCCCTAAAACAAGATTTTGTTTCGGAAACCGGCGAGAAAATTTTAGAAATCATTGAGGCTTCATACCAGATATCAGAAAACGGAATAGATAGCTCGTCTATTCGGTTGAGGAATGTCAGTAATCGAAACATTACTGCTTATGGAATCATCTGGACAGTGACATTCACAAACACAAACAAATGCCAGTTAACGCAAATCGTAGATCACAGGATTCACAAAGACATGGTAGAGGCGAAAGGCATTAAGTCTTTCGCTCCTTACGAGGAGAAAATTCTTCCAAGTTCAACTAATCGCTCACTTGGCGAAGGACAACAGATAGAGAGCGTCGGAGTGGAAATTTCTTTTGTCGAGTTTGAAGATTCGAGCGGCGTCGGCATAGAAAAGTCTGAAATGTACGGACAAGTCATCTCCAAGAGGAGGGGAGCCGAACTTTATAAACAATGGATAGAGACTGATTATACAGACACTCCTCAGAAGATGGCGCAGGTTATAGAAAAGCTATCGGGCGATGCCCTGCCGAATAATAAAGAATTAAAAAATAGCTGGGTTGAGATAGGAGCGACAATCTACAGGGGATGGATGCGCGACATCCTTAACCACAAGGGTGAAACTCTCTTGCGAGAACAAATTCACCGACAACTTAAAAAGCGAAAATAGGTTAAAGCCATAATCATGTTTCTTAATTCGAGAAACGGAGAACACGCACGAAGCTGAAAGTATTCCTCACCTTAACTTGCGTAATAATATTATTCTTCATCTCTGCATTTTCTCAAATCTGTTGCGAGTCGAAGGGAGAGCATATGTTCTTAAAGTCACGACAAAGAATTTTATGCCTATTCATCACGCTCTGGATTGTCATGCTTTGCTTCGCATTTTTGTCGAGAGATGTAGCCTATGCCCTAATCTCGAATGCACGAAGCGTCGTAAGAAGTGCTCTCTTTAAACAGACGCCCGCAGTTTCAGCACTGGCGCAGGCCGACGCGCCGATTCAGATTTCATCAATTACGATCAACTCTAACAGCAGCCCTCTCGAACCTAAGCTTGATTATGTTCTTACGAACGTAAGCGGTAAGCCTATCAACGCCTATGCTGTCCGCCATCTGGTGTTACATGGCGGACAACGTAGCGAGGGAGTAATTCTGAGTGCCAGTGTTTCAAATAACTCGCTATTACAGGGTGGGCAAAGCGATTCCGGTTCTTTAAGGAATGAGGTCTACTTGGAGCCTGTTGAAAGCATTCAACTCGTCGTGGATTTCGTTGAGTTCGAGGACGGCGTCAAATGGGGCGCAGATAAATTTAAGTCTGCCGACCGTTTGAGCGGTCAACGCGCTGGCGCGCGGGAAGAATCAGCTCGTTTGCTCAAATTTATCAATGAGAAAAATGTGGATGTAACAGTCCAAATCTTTGCAACTGAAGGGTCAGAGATAGTTCCCCCGACTGGCAATTCGTCAGAATGGAGAGAAGGCTTTCGTGAGGGGATCAACTTCAAGCGAGGACAATTAAAACGCGTATATTCAAAAGAGGGTTGGCCTGGTGTTGTTAATGAGTTAAAACGATCTCTCAATGCAGCAGAAAGGAAGCAGAGATGAGAGAACGATTCCTCACTGCTTTATGCCTTTCACTTACGGCTGTATTGCTGGCAGCTTTAGTTGCCGTCTTTGCATCATTCGAGAATAGTTCAGCCGCCGCCATCCAATCTCAAACGTATACCGGCACCAACCGCTGCGAATTAGTAGACTCTCGCGATGGCGACAGGTGGGCTGAGCTGTGGTGCCAAGGTTCGTATTCTCAAAGCGGAACATGCAAAACTCCACCTAAAACACAACTTTACGAGCGCGTTCCCAGCACATGCATTAACCCGGTAATTGATAATCCACTACACTGTAATACCGGTAATAAAAGTGCTGGATTCGGCTACACTTGCGAAACCTCTACGGGCGTGACGAAAAGTTCCTCGCAAACACAATCAGGGCCTGAATGTACAATCACTTGCGATCCTAATCCGGCTGCATGCCCTACACCGAACACACCTCAGCCCTCTCAAAATTGTAGCTGGGATTCTCGATATTGCACTTGGAATTGTGATTACGCAGGCGGCTGCACGACACCGCAATGGGCTGACGGGAGTTGCCCCGATCCGCTTTATCCACGCAACGGCATGTGCTGTTCATCGGACGGGTGCAGCGGCGTCGCTGCCTCCAACTCGCTTGAACTCTCCTCCTTCTCATCCCTCGCCGCACCCCTCTCGCCCTCGCTCGCACCCGGCGGCGGTGGCGGAGGTGGCTGCTCCTGCGACTCCCAAGAGGCGTTCAACTGCCGCGTCATCGGCGGCGAATGGCAAGACTCATCCTGCTTCTGCCTCTCGCCCGTCTCGCCCATCATCATCGACACACTCGGCGACGGCTTCTCACTGACGGCGAACACCGAAGGCGTGAGTTTCGATATAGACGGCGACGGCATACCTGAGCGCCTGTCTTGGACTACTGCCGACTCCGACGACGCCTTCCTGTTCCTCGACCGCAACCAGAACGGGATTGTTGACAGCGGGCAGGAACTCTTCGGCAACTTCACGCCGCAGCCCGCGCCGCCCGCAGGCGTGGGGAAGAACGGCTTCCTTGCGCTGGCTGTGTATGACTGGCTGAGCAACGGCGGAAATGAGGACGGCGTGATTGACGCGCAAGACTCGATCTTCTCGCGTCTGCGTTTGTGGCAGGACACGAATCACAACGGCTTCTCCGAGCCGCATGAATTGCACACTTTACCGTCGTTAGAAATTGTTAGGCTGCACTTGAAGTACAAGGAGTCGAAGCGTACGGACGAGTACGGCAACCGCTTCCGGTATCGCGCGAAGGTGGACGATGCGAGAGGCGCTAAAGTTAGTCGTTGGGCGTGGGACGTGTTCCTCGTATCTGCGCCGTGAGTACAGATTAGTCTTAGCGAAAAGAAAACGCCTGACGGTAACAGCCGACAGGCGTTTTAAGTTTATAGAGAGCAGATACGTCAGCGGGTTAAGGCCGTCGAGTGCGTCAATGTCGGAGACAAAAATTTATGCCGGTTGAATGAACCCGATGCTCAACAACAGGAGAATCGCTAAACCAACGACGAGGCGGTAGCCGATGAAGATGCCTGTGGAGTGCGTGCGCAGGAAGCGCAGCAGAAACCAGATCGAGGCGTAGCCGACGAGCGCGGAGACAATCGTGGCGACGACGAGCGGCACGGCGCTGCCTTCGGGAAGTTTCTCGATGGCCTCGCGGAGTTCGAGCAAACCGCTCGCGGCAATCGCGGGGATCGAGAGAAGGAACGAAAAGCGCGCGGCTGTCTCGCGCGTCTCGCCCGCAAACAGCCCGCCCATGATGGTCGAACCCGAACGGCTCGCGCCCGGAATCAATGCCAACACCTGCGCGCAGCCAACTGCGAGCGCATCCTTAACGCCCAAATCTTTCATCTCGCGCCGACGCTTGCCAACCTTCTCTGCCAACGCCAGCAGGAGCGCGACCGCGATCATCATCGTCGCAATCACCCAGAGATTTTTCGTGAACGTCCCTTCGATATGCTTCTTGAACGCGAGGCCGACGACGGCGACGGGGAGCGAGCCGATGACGACGAGCCAACCGAGCCGCGCGTCGTCCGACAAAGTCATGCGACGCCGCACGACGCTGCCATCTGCCGCGCGCGTCTCTTGCGGTCGCGCGCCGCCGCGCAGGAGCGCGAAGTGGTCGCGTATGAAGGCGACGGTGATCGCCCAGATGTCTGGCGCGAAATAGATGAGCACGGCGAGGAGCGTGCCGAGTTGGATGACGGCGATGGTGGCTGTCGTCTGTTCCGCACGCAACACAGGTTCGACGCCTTCGTAGAGGCCGAGCGCGCGTGCTGCGAAAAGCAGATGAGCCGTCGAACTGATCGGAATAAACTCCGTCAACCCCTGCACGATGCCGATGATGATGGCTTGAAAAATGTTCATTTATATTATTCGCGGAGCGTGGCTTTAGAGAGCATACGGTCGTAGAGCGCGGCGGGCAACCAGCGGCCTACGCGCGCGATGGTTGCCAGTTGCCATGGGAAAGCGTAAGTGCGTCTGCGCGCTTCGATGGCGCTTATCATCATTTTCGCGGCGCGTTCTGGTTCTAAGAGAAACGGCATCTTCTGGTTGCGCCCGCGCGTCATCGGCGTGTCAATGAAGCCGGGATGAATCGTCGTGACGTAGATGCCTTGCGGTCTGAGTTCGGCGCGCAAGGATTCAAAAAACGTCGAGAGCGCGGCCTTGCTCGCGCAGTACGCGCCCGAACCGGGAAAGCCTCGATAGGCTGCGAGGCTTGAGATGCCTACGAGTTGGCCGCTGCCGCGCGCGAGCATCTCCGGCAACACCGCCGCCACAGAGTTCATCGCGCCGAGCACGTTGACGGATAGCACCTGCGTCACGACCTCGATGTCGAACTTACGCGCCAGTGTGAGTTCGCCAACGCCAGCGTTTGCGACGAGCACGTCAATCGAGCCGAAATGCTCGCCGACTTTCGCAACTGCCGCACGCACCTCTCCTGCGTCGCGCACGTCAACCGCGACGGCGAACGCGCGCCCTCCTGCGGCTTCCACGCGTCCGGCTACTTCCCGCAAAACTTCCTCGCGCCGCGCCAGCAATCCGACACGCGCGCCGCGCCGCCCGAACTCCACGGCTAAAGCCTCGCCGATGCCGCTCGACGCGCCCGTGATGAGAACTACTTTATTTGTCCAGTTGCTTCGCACTTTTTGCTTGCAGCGATTTCAATTCCTGTTCCCAGTTTTTGCCCCATTTGCGTGGATCGCTTTTGAAGTAATCTTTCAGTTCAAGCATTTGAAGTTCTTTGAAGGATGACGGGGACTCCTGCTTGAAGTAGACCCAAGCCTCTCTGAAAGATTCAAGTTCCAACTTCAACTTAATTCCCTCACACCATAAACGCCAGGTGGCTTTGCTGACGCGGTTATTCTGGCGAAGAAACACTTGCTCATTGGATAAATCAATATACCTAAAAAAATCGTCCAAAGTATTGTTCAATTCACGCGCGTCAAGTTTTTTTCCTAATAACGCTTTAATAGGAATCCTCCTGATGATTTCTCGATATTGCTGCGCCAAATCATTTTCAAATTCCGACCTCGCCGCCTCTTTTGCCGTTCGGATTTGCCAACCGGCCAGCAGCACACCGACGGCAGTAGCAACAGACGCAATCGCGTTTACTAAACCTATCCAGTCCATGCTCTCGATCCTCGTATCAACAAAGTTCCGCGACGTGTTCGCCGAGCACGCGCAGTGCAGTTCCGAGATCGTCTTGTTTGATTAACAGGTGGTCGCGCGAGAAGGCTGTGAGCGCGCCGACGGGAACGCTGGCGGCGGCGAGTATTTCCGTTACGCGTGCGAGATAGCCCGTGACGTTCCAGCCGAGTTCGATGTCGAGCGTCACGAGTCGCCAATTCGTCTCGACGCGCGCATCGCGGACGGCGTGCCGCATCACGAGCCAGTCCTCTTCTTCGACGAGCAGCGTCACTTCGTACTGGTCGCGCAGCAGCATGAACGGCGCGGCGGCGCGCGGGCTGAGTTCGGGTTGTTCGAGCAGCCGCGTCCAATCCTCGTGGCGCATGCCGACGAGGACGAACGTTGCGGGCGCAACTTCAACCTTCGTACGCCTGAGCAACTCCGCCGCCGTCTCGTTTTGCTGTGCGTTAGTCATCAAACTGTGATGGGATCACTTGGGCTAGTTAAAAAACTCTTTGCGCCTCCGGTCTTTACTTCTTTGCGCCTCCAGCGTGAAATGATTTTTCTCGTTGGAGGCGCAAAGTTAAAACGAAAGGCGCAAAAAATTTCTATCACTCTCTAAATTTGCACGACGACCGGAACGATGACGGGACGCGCGCCCGTCTGCTTTTGTATGTAGCGTTTGAGTTCGACGCGCACGCGCTCTTTCAGGAGCGTCAGATCGCGCCGCTCCGTCGCGGGCGCTTTCTCGACCGTCTCCGTGACGATGCGCTGCAAGTTCTTGATGAAGCCGTTCGAGCCGTCTGCGCCGACGACGCCGCGCGTCATGATCTCCGGCGTTGATTCGAGTTCGCCTGTCTCTTCGTTCAAAGTCAGGATCGGAGTCAGCACGCCGTCGTAGGCCATCTGGCGGCGCTCGCGCACGGTCTCGCGCCCAATCTCTTCAAAGCCGGAATCGTCTATGAAGGTGCGCCCCACGTCGCGCTTCTCAAGCACGTTGGCGCGGTCGGCTGTGAGTTCGAGCACGTCGCCGTTCTCGATCATGATGACGTTCGCGTCCGCGTAGCCGAGATGATTTTTGACGAACTCTTTATGGCGATAGAGCATCCGGTACTCGCCATGAATCGGCACGACGAACTTCGGCCTGACGGCCTCGGTCATGATGCGTATGTCTTCCTGCGAGGCGTGGCCGCTGACGTGTATGAGCCGACGCTTCTCGTCAATGATGTTGCCGCCGCGCTTGTAGATGTCGCCGATGAGACGCGAGATGGCGCGCTCGTTGCCGGGGATGATGCGCGCAGAGAGCACGACCGTGTCGCCCTCTTCGATGCTCAGACCTTTGTACGACTGCGAAGCGAGTTGCGCCAGGACGGCGCGCGGTTCGCCCTGCGAACCCGTGATGAGATAGACGATCTCGTCGTCGGGCATCTTCTTCGCTTCGTTCAGCGAAACCATTTCATTTTCGTGAACGTCCAGATAGCCGAGGCGTTCGGCGATCTCCACGTTCTTCAACATCGAACGACCGAGCACGCAGACTTTGCGGTCGAACTGCTGCGCTACGTCGAAGACGATCTGCAAGCGATGAATGCTCGACGCGAACGCGGCGACGATGATGCGCCCCTCTGCCTCATCGAAAATTTCCTCGAAGGCCGGAATCACGGCGCGCTCCGAAG
>DATFGP010000049.1:0-1281 GCA_035249365.1 Pyrinomonadaceae bacterium
CTGGCTTCTGACCAGCGGCCTTTCAAATCTTCAACCCACATGCGAATTCAACGCTGGCCGCCCATCTGTTTGAGCAGTTCGCGTACGGCCGCGTCGAGTTGAGAATCTGTTCCCGTGTAGCTCTCGCCAATGGGTCGGACGACCGGCACGTCAACCGCGCGAGGCTTCAATTCCATCAGCGTCCCGTCGCTCGCCGTGATCTTTATGAACGGGATGCGCAGGTTCGACCCGTCTATCAATTGGGCGCCTGACGTGTAGATGATCCACCCGGCGGTGGGTTCGCCTACGACCTTGCCGAGCTTCATCGTGCGGTAGCCTTCCGTGAAGTCTTCGGCGTCGGAGAGCGAATGCTGGTTCGTTACAAGAATGGTCGGGGCTTCGAGCGAACGCTGGCCGAGTGCCGTGCGCGCGGGCACAGACCCGCGCCCTCGCGGCGTCATCGTCAAATACGGCTTTCGCGAGAACACGTCGAGCGCATACGCGTTGACGAACCCGCCGTTGTTGTTGCGGACGTCAATCACTACGCCTTCGCGCGAATGGTTCTCCGCGTCGAGGTCAACGTAAAGTTGCGCGAGCGACGCCGCGCCCATATCGAACATATGAACGTAGCCCAATCGCCCGTTGCTTACGCGCGCCACGTAATCGCGTTTGTCTTCGACCCATTTGCGATACATCAAAGCCTTTTCCGTGCCCGCATTCACGGGGCGCACTGCGACATCTCGGCGGTTGCTTCCGTCTGCCGAAGAGGCGACTGCGAGCGCGACACGACGATTCACCTTGAAGCTTAAAAGCTCATCGAGGTTCGTGCGGGCGTTGATCTGCGCGCCGTCAACCGCCAGCAGGTAATCGCCCGGCTTGATGTTGCCCGCGAGCGCCGCAGGGCTGAGCGGCAGCACGCTTGTCACGCGCAATCGGCCCGTTGATTCATACTCGGCGCGATCAAAGCTGAGACCTATTCTTCCGGTCACGGGCTGCGCCCCTGTGAAAGGCCCTGAGACGCCTGAGTGCGACGCGTTGAGTTCGCCTACCATCAGCGCGATGAGCCTTCGCATCTCGTCCGGCGTTCGCGCGCCTTGTATGCGCGGCGCGTAACTCGCGCGCACCGCCTCCCAGTCAACATTGTGAAAGTTCGGGTCGTAGAAATTGTCGCGCAAATAAGTCCACGCCTGGCGAAACGCCTCCAACTTTTCGCGCGCGAAATCAACATCCATCTCTGCGGTGACCGCAATCGCGCGCGCCTGTCTGGTGTCGAGCGGTATTACATTGATGCGGCCTTGTTCA
>DATFGP010000050.1:0-1120 GCA_035249365.1 Pyrinomonadaceae bacterium
TGAATATGCGCAGAAACGAGAGGCTGTCGTGGACGTTTTGTAATAGTTGTAAGTAATAAAACATCCAGTCCTCTCAGCCGTGCGACGGTTTAATGCGAACTATTCGTCGCAGCGTCTTTGTCTTCGCGTCCGCGCGCTTCGGCAAATCTCTGCTTCATCCGCTGAACCACTATCTCCGTCTTCACGCCGCGCGACCCTTTGACAAGTATTAGATCGCCCGGGCGCGCTTCCCGCTCAAGCACCTCTGCCGCTTCTTCGGGAGTCTCGCAAAAGACTGCCGTGTGTTCGCTCATGCCTCTGAGGCGTGCGCCTTCGACTATCTCTCGCGCAAGCCCGCGAACTCCCACGAGCAGATCGACCCCAAGCTCTGCGGCACGCTCGCCCGCCTCGCGATGAAGCGCGGGGCCGGTCGCGCCTAGCTCTAACATCTCGCCCGCGACGACTATCCTTCGCAGGCAATCCTTGTTCGCGCAGATTGTCGTCATCATCTCGACCAGCGCGCGAGGGTTCGAGTTGTAAGAATCGTCGATGAGCGTGAAGCCTTCTTCAAACCGCACGACCTCGCCGCGCATGCGCGGGCTTGACGATTCAAAGAGCGATTCCGCTATGCGGTCGAGCGGCACTTCGTAAAAGTCCGCGACCGCAGCCGCCGCGAGCGCGTTGTAGACGTTGTGACGACCAGCCACGCGCAATCGGACTTCCGTCTCTCCGCGCGGCGTGACGAGAAGAAAGCTCGTACCGTTCAATCCCTCGGCGTTTATGTCTCGCGCAATCACGTCCGCCGGATTCGAGACGCCGAAGAGGCGATAGCCGATGTCCGCGCGCATCTCGCGCATTCGCGCCACGCGCTCGTCGTCGGCGTTGAGCACGGCGAGGCCGCCCGGCTTGACGCCGACGACCATCTCGGCCTTCGCCTCGGCAATCGCGTCGACGGAAGAGAAGAACTCAAGGTGGACCGGCGCGACAATAGTGACAAGACCCAGGTCGGGCGGCGCGATCCGCGTAAGCTCGCTGATCTCTCCCCGGTGATTCATCCCCATCTCGAAGACTGCAAAATCGAAATCCGAAGCTTGCGCGCCGTTTGTCTCCATCTTGAGCACGGACAGCGGCAGCCCGTAAG
>DATFGP010000051.1:0-85432 GCA_035249365.1 Pyrinomonadaceae bacterium
CGACCACAGCCTGACGTAGAGGTCGCTGCCACCGATGGGCACGCCGACCGTCTGCGAACTGCTGGAGACGAAGTTGTTGAAGATGTTGTTGCCGCCGGGCGACGTGCCGACGTAGAGATAGTAGTTACTGACGCCGGAGCCACTCGTCCATGAGAAAGTGACGGGTGATGAGGTGAGCGTCGCGCCGTTCGCCGGACTCGTCATTTGCGCGCGCGATCCTCCCGAAACGATGGTTATGGGAGAAAAGAATGAGGTCGAGTTGTTGGTGGTGTAGTCGTCGTTATCGAAGCCATTGAGGGTAACGATGGCTCCCACGTAGTAGGTGCCCGGCGGGATATTCGACGGGATGGTGGTCGTATAGTTGCCAACACTGTAGGATTCGCTGTTGAATGTTGTCCAAAACCAGTAGCTTCCCAGCTGGTAATCAGTCGTCGAGATTGTTCTATTCGTCGAGAGAAAGAACCGAATCCTCATGTCGGAGACCGCCGAATAGCTCATATTCTCCGCAGTCACGTTAAAGAGCGTAATGCTTTGGCCGGGGGAATAGGTCGAGGCATTCGTCGTCGAATTGCGCAATCCATTCGAAGCGTAATACGACTCGACACCGATATCTTTTGTCGAGAGAATGCCCGTCTGATCCTGATATATGCGACGGACGAGATAGGCGTCGGCGCGGTGAATACCCCGCCCGTCCTCGACGACGTCGTAGTTGTAGGGCTGCATCACCGTGGCTACATCGTAGTCGTATGTTTCCGTGTAAGTTCCGGTCTGAAGCCCCCAGACGTGCCCTGTCTCGTGCGCGGCAACCGGACGGAGAAGAATGACGCTCCTGTTACCCAGAGCCACATTCGCATCATTAGTCCAGGAATAAGCCGGGTTCCACATGACATCTGTTTGCGCAATCCTGCTGCAGTCGGTGTTACTCACGCGGTATATGACTGTTATTCCGAGCCCCCCGTTCCAGTGGAAACCATAAGTCGAGTTGAGGGTACTGTCAGTAACAAACCCTGCGAACTCGTTCGTGCTATTGTTGCCGAACGTCCCGTCATCAGCGGTAAAGCGATAGATGTCCATGAACTGATTCCACGTAAACATAACATCGTTATTTATGGAATAGGATGAGGAAGAGGTTGACTCCTGCTCCATCACGATTTTCAAGTTTTGATAGCCGCAAGCCCCGACTTGCCCGCCTGCCACGCTTACCGGGTTGGGCGATAACGCGGCGACATGCGGTGCGGTCTTTTGAGAGGTTGTGTCGCCGGTCAACAGGTCAGATGGGATTCTCACCGGCAGGCGGGTTTGCATCTGAAGCTCCTCAGATACTATGTCGTCGCCGTTGCGCTTGTAATAGAGACCCTGCCCGCCTCGCTTAAAAGCCTTATTTTCGAATGACATTTTTAGGGAAACGTTGGTCACGAAGTCGGCGAACTCTTCCAGCTTCAGAGGGCGGGCTTGTTTCATCAATCTGTCGGCACTCTTATCCGCGAGCGACGCAGAGTCATCCGCGCTGGCGGAAACCGGGGGCTGCGAATAAAGCCCATCGGAATCTGCGTTTTCAATCATCGCGTTTACCGCGCTGCCATTGACAACGCTCGTCACTCTCTGCGCGCCGACGACTATCCCCGTCGCGCCGACGCCGATGATCGGCTTTTGCCCGGCGGTCAGAACGTACTCGTCTTGCGAAGCGGAGTCTTTGACGATCTCGAAGAGTCCCTGTTTGCCGCCGATGATCGGATTAGCATAGGTTATACCGTCATCAGACATGAAAATCAGGTAACGATGTCCCTCCGACAATGTCGGCGCTTCGCCCACGCTGATGCTCAGGTCGCCGAGACGCCCTCCCGCATAAGTCAGCAAGACTTCCGACGACGCTTTCTGCTTGGAGCGATTCGTGCCATGCAAGACCTTGATGTCACGGAAAAGCACGTCCGTAAAAATCATCGTTTTCGCGTCATTCAGACGATAAGTTTGTTTAGCCACCGTCCCGATGAAGATGAGGTCTGCGTTTTGCGCAGTCTCTTCTAAGGGAAGGCTTATATCGTGAGCGCTGGATACGCTTGCGGCCAAAATGAGCAAGAGCAGCGACGCCATTAATCTGGTGGGGGGGCGCATGAGAGATTCCTCCTTACGATTATCGAGTCCGATGTGTTTTTCTCGGCTCTCCGGCATTCGCATGAACCCAGACTTCCGAGAGCATGAGGCGCGAGGTGGGGTGGAACTTGGTAAAACTGTTCTACGGGGTGTCGGGTTCCCACTTTACCCTTTTGGCCATCGAGTCTATAGCCGTCTCGATCCGACGCAATCCCGCCGGCCCGCTGTCACCGTAGTTCTCCACCATCTTTCGTTTCTTACCAACCGAGAAACTAGTGATGACACGCGGTTGATCCGTGACGGGAATCGAATATTGGTCTTTCATCTCGAAATACTTCAGAGACAACAGCAGTTTTGAAAGCCGGGCAAAGTCGCGTCGCTTGAATGTGCCTTTGTATGTTCCGAGCCGTTCTACCTCGGCGATGCCGGTATAGGCTGCCGTTCCGTCATTTCGCAGGGTCAACCTATACGCGGGGCAGGGGCCGTAGCAACGGGTACGTTCCAGCGTAATAATGGCTTTCGGGCTTCGCCGGACGTGTCCGGAGGTCGCTGGCGATCCCATCATTGCAAAAGAGATTAGAAGCGGGATGCAGAGGAGACAATTCATTGCTTACCTTTGAATTCAAACTCCTGCTCATTCTCCCATGCCCGCGCGGCACGGATAATGAAATTCGGAAAAAGACAACCTCATAAATGAATGACGAAAGTCAGCATTCCATTTCAAGGTTTATTACGAACGCGACGAGTTTTGACTCTGGCCGGCCTGTTAAGGCGATAGGTGTTTTCGTGAGGCTAACGAAGGTCTCTGTGGCCTATGTTAGCAGGTAAGTAACACGTGCGAAGCGCAGCCACAATATGCTTTATTGGGCGGACAGTCAACAGTTTTATGATCGGGGGAGTGTCTAAATCATAGCCGCAAGAGGCGCAGCGTAGCGCGGGCACTTGCGCTTCCTCAGTTGGCGTGCGTTGTCGCAGCGCACGAACAGGTCAATCATGCGGCGCAAAGCTTAAATGCTGCGACTCAAGCAGCGCGAACGCCTGCCATGTCCGGCGAACAAAATCTTGACGGGCATCTGTTAATAGGCTACGGTTTGCTCCTACACAAGGAATCCTCGTCTCAACGAACCACGGTCGCGGGTCTCGTTCGACTCAATCGAGTTCTTCGTCCTCAACCTACAACGAAGGAGAACATCCATGAAACACAGTTTGATCTCACAACATCGGGCACGCCTCTTTTCGAGCGGCGCGCTCGCACTCGCGTTCTTGCTGGCGTGCTTGCTCGGCGCAACCAGCCTCCTCGGGCAGCGTCCCACAGACGATCCGCGAACCGGAGACGACCCGCAAAGAGGCGGTGGGCAGAGAGCCGTCGCCAACTTCGTACGCGAACGCGTCCTCGACGGCAACTTCGGCGATAAAACTCTCTGGATGACCGCCGCGCCGGTTGATCAATCCTACGTCGTGCGCGATCTCATCCTCGACAGAAAATTCGAGTTGCGCGTGCCCTACCCGAAAGCGTGGGTCGTGATGATTGACGACAAACCGAAGGCCAACTTCGCACACGACGTGCGCTGGCTATTCGTCAACGAACAACTCACCGAACACACAGAGCCTGTCAAGCGAGATTTCCCGCCGCTCGTCGTCGCGCAGGGCGGTCAGGGCGCAGCCAGCGACTTCCGTTGCGTGTCGGGCGTGACGACAACCGCTTGTCAGGAAGTGAGCGTCCTCACGCCGGGAGTCTTCAAGCCAGACCTCACAGTGGTAGACAGTTGCCTGTACGCAGTCCTCGTCTCCGGCGGCGTAAGTAACGGTGCAAACTATTCACGCTACCGGGACAATCTGCGGAGTTTGTACAAACTCTTGCGCGGCGCGGGCTATCCCGCCTCGCACATCTCCGTCTATTACGCGGACGGGAGCGCGCTCGATCTCGACAATAAGGACGGCGATAACAACGACGCTACGGGCAGCGACGTGACCGGCGGCGCAAACGAAAACGCCATCCGCGCACGCATCCAAAACCTCTGCCAGACGCTCGACAAAAATCGCGATATACTGTTTACCTATTTCACCAATCACGGCGCGGACGACACGGGCGTCTGCCTCTGGGACGGCAACAACAACGGCCTCGACGCGAACGAGTTGTATTCGCCCGCCGAACTCGGCGCAGACACGGCCAACTGCAAAGTCTGTCGCCACTTTATGATCCACGACCAGTGCTACTCGGGCGACTTCCTGCCGCTCGCCAGCGACGGCAGCCACAAGAATCTGGCCGTGTATGCCGCAGCCAGCGCGACGGAATTAAGCTGGGGGCGCGAGTATCTGGACAGGTGGGAGGAGAATAATATATCCGCCACGACCATGAATGCGATGCATCAGGACGTGGTGGCGAACGGCAACCTGACTTCCACGCCGGGCACGGCGGAAGGGACTGCGGGGATCGGAAACCACACCCCCGCCGAGTGCTGCAAGAGAGGGATTTATTGGCCTTGGTGGTGGTGGCTGATAGCTGTCCTGGTCGTCGTCGTGGTGATCTACATCGTTCTCAGGCGTCGTCCACGCCCGGGGCCGCCCCCGGTCGAAGTCGATCTCCCGAAGACGACGGCGGCGACGTAGTTCAACCACTGCGGAAGCTGAAACTTGAGTAGTTCATAAACGGAGGCGAAGTCCCGCACCGTCGCGCGGCGCATGAAACCGGAGCGCCGCACGCCGGAGCGGACTTCGCTTCCACAAGTACCACGTCAACTTCGAGGAAAATGTGATGGCAAATCCTATCCTGCCCGGCATCGAACACATCGTCGTCCTCATGTTCGAGAATCGCTCGTTCGACAACATGCTCGGCGGACTCTACCCGCAACTGTCGCAGTCGGGGAAGTATCTGGGGCTGACCGGCACGGAGACGAATCCTTTGTACCCGGGTTCGAGCGATCTCATACAGGTCTGGCAGGGTGGGGTTGATGTGGACACGATGATCATGCCCTACCCAGACCCGGGCGAGTTGTTCACGGACATGAACCAGCAAATCTTCGCGTCGGAAACCGAGACCGACACGGCGACGATGCAGGGCTTCGTCTGGAACTACATGCGACAGCCGCCTTCGCCCGATTACGTCTACCCTGTCGCTGAAAACATCATGCAATACTACGCGCCGGGTGCGTCGGGCAACATCCCCATCACGAGCCTGCTCGCGCAAGCCTACGCCGTCTCCGATTTCTGGCACGCCTCCGGGCCTGTGCAGACGCTCGCCAACCGCATCTTCGCGCACTGCGCCACGCCCAGCAAATATAAGAGCAAAGACGGCAACTGGTACGCCGTGCTCAATAACCCGGACATCACCAGCCAGCATTTAGACCCCGACGGCTCGGTCACGGACACCTCGATCTTCGAGTTGCTGGACGACGGCGGCCAATCCTGGAAAGTCTATTTTCACGACTGGCCGTTGTCGGCGCTCGTCAAGTACGTTGACGATAACTGGGGCATCGGCGGAAACGTGCTGCCGTTCCAGAGCGACCTGCTCCACGACTTTTACGAAGACGTGCAAAAGGACACGCTGCCCGCCTACTCCTTCATCGAGCCGCGCTACACGGACTACTTCTGGGGCACGGCGAGCAGCAATCATCCGGGCGGCTCGACCGTGAGCGGAAAACCGCCCGCCATCAGCGTCTGCAACGGCGAGCAGTTGTTGCAGGCCGTCTACACGGCGCTCTACAACGGGCCGAACAACATGTTCGGCAAGACTCTGCTCATCGTCACCTACGACGAGCACGGCGGACTCTTCGATCACATCCCGCCGCCCGCCGCCGCTTCGCCCTTCGAGACCGGCGAAGTGACGGGCTTCGATTACACGCGCTACGGCGTGCGCGTGCCCGCGCTGTTCATACACCCTTACATCCAGCGCAACCAGCAGGGCAACGACCTGGGCATCTTCCGCCCGCCGCAGGGCACTGTCTTCGATCACACCAGCCTCATCAGCACGCTCATCGCGCAGTTCGGCCTCGCAGGCCCGCTCACAATGCGCGACTACACCGCGCCGACGCTTGCCGGACTGATTGACCCGACGCAACCCGTCAACAGCTTCTCCCCGTCCGACCTGCCTGACATAAACACTTGCCCGCCGCCCCCTGTCGCCCAACCCGCGTCCACCGCCGCTGCCACTACGCCACAAGAGCCGCCGCCCCACACGCTCGCAGCCGTGATCAAGCAGGCGGTCAGCGCTCCCAAGAATCGGGAACGCGTGCGCGCGATGCTCACGCCGAAAATATAGAACGCGCGTTTGAAAACGAGATGCGGGTTGTGTCCTGTTCGCGGCGACTTTTTAGAGGCGCGGCGCGGGCAAACAGCGTTATCATAAACGCATGAAAAAGTTTCTTCTCGCCATCCTTCTCGCCGCGCCCGCGCTCTTGTTCGCCCCGACGCTTTCGACGGCTCAGACAACCGGACTGCGTTCGGGTCAGACGACACAAGATAAACCCGGTTCGCACGAGTTCGACGCCGCACAACTTCTGCACGATGTCGAAGTGCTGTCATCCGACGCGATGGGCGGGCGCAAGGCCGGAACGCCCGACGGTGCGAAGGCGCGCGATTACGTGGTGCAGAGATTCAAACAGTCCGGGCTGGAAGCCTTCGGCGCTTCTTACGTGCAACCCTTCACCTTTTCCTATACGGGCAAGAGCGACGTGCATCAAGGAGCTAACGTCGTCGGGTTCGTCAGAGGCAAGGAGACGGCGACGCCCACACGCTACCTGGTCGTCACGGCGCACTACGATCATCTCGGCACGATCAAAGAACAAATCTACAACGGGGCTGACGACAACGCTTCGGGCACAGCCGCACTCTTCGCGCTCGCCGCGTATTTCAACAAGCATCGCCCCGCGCATTCCATCATCTTCGTCGCGTTCGACGCAGAGGAAAACAGCGGCGAGGGCGGGCGTAAATTCGTGAGCGAGCCGCCCGTCGAAAAACAATCAATCGTCTTAAACGTGAACCTCGACATGATCAGCCGCAACGACCGCAACGAGCTTTACGCATCGGGCATTTATCATTACCCCTTCCTCAAACCCTATCTCGAAAAGACGCGGAAGCACGCGCACGTCAAACTCCTGTTCGGACACGACAGCCCCGACTTGCCGCCGCAGGATAATTGGACGACGCAATCAGACCACGTCGCTTTTCACCGCGCGAAAATCCCTTTCGTCTATTTCGGCGTCGAAGATCACAAGGACTATCACAAACCGACCGACGATTTTGAAAACATCCAACCGGCTTTCTACGTCCACGCCGTAGAGACGATACTCGACGCCTTGAAAGCGTTCGACAAAAATTTATCCAAGATTGAAAAGCAGAAACATACGGCAAGTGCCGCGCGCCGCACATCATAATCTTTAATGCAGACCACGACCGAAGCCTCCCGCGCGACTCACATCGAGAGTCCTGAAAAGCGAAAATTGATGCCGTTGGCTGGTAACGCTTTCCGCGCGCTCGGTCTGTCGTGCCATGCGTCGCAGAAGGAGATTTACGCGGCGGCCTCAAGCATACGCCGCGCGATCAAGTTGGGAGTCGAACGCACACACGACGCGCATCACTTCGCCTGGCTCGGCTCGCCCGACCGCACGGAGAACGGAGTGCGCGATGCACTGAGCCGTCTCTCAGACCCCGCACAGCGCATCTACGAACGCTTCTTCTGGTTCTTCGATCCGCAGGAGGCGGCGACAACAGCGTCGGAACTCGGTTTCGCAACTCTCGAACAATCAATCGAACGTTTGCGCGGCGGCGCGCAAGCATCTGCGCCGCACGACATCGCGCTCCTGTCGCTCGCCGCCTTGCTCGAACTCGATCCGCTCCTGCTGCTCGCCGAAGATTGGCGGCGCACTTACGCGCTCTGGAAAGAGGTGATCGAGACGAAAGAGTTCTGGTCGCTCCTGATGGCCGCCGATCTCAAAGGCGACTTCGAGCAGGTGACGACCTTCGGCGAGATTAAAGCCCTGCGCATGCGCGCGTGGCGTCTCGTCACTTCGCCCGTCGCGGAGATCGCGAAAGACGGAATCCTCCGAGACGATCAAGAGTTGTCGCGCCGCGCGCTCGACACGCTTCGCCTGCCCGTCCTGCCGCCCACGCTCGCGCACGAATACGAGAACGAGATACTGGGGCCGGTCGAGGACAAGTTCGACGCGCTCTTCGCGGAGGCTTTTCGCGTCTATCGTTACGAAGTCAAAACCGACCAGACGCTCGCCGAGCGGCGTGCGACGTGCCAGAGCGCGCTCGAAAAGTTCGACTCTCAGGTCAAACCCGCGCTCAAAAATATTTTCGAGTTGGCCGGAGTGGAAAGCCTCTCCACGCGTCGCGTTTTCCAGACCGCAGCCGACGGTCTGGACGAGTTGGCAGACGGTTTCGAGACGGCGTTTGAAACGGCGGCGAGGTTAAAGATGCTGCGCCGCGCCTGGCTGCTCGCGCCGCCTGAAAGCGCCTCGCTCCTGTTGATCGAAGAACATCTCAAGGCCGCAGGCGACGTGCAGGAGCGACCCGTTAAGACTGACGCCGACTACGCGCGGCAGATCGCTCTCGCGCTGCGCGAACCCATCGCGCCGCCGGAGTTGTTCACGTCCTACATACAAAAAGAGAAGTCGGCGAAAAAGTTTGAAGGTTGCGGCGACCTCGTCGGGAAGATCGTAGTGTTCCTCATGCTCTCGCTCTTCGTCGGCAAGTGCTTTAATAGTTTGCCCGGTTCGCGCCGGACGCGCTTTCAGCCGCCGCCGATAAACTTCAACGTAGCCATACCGCGCTTTACGCCGTCGCCGATGCCGACAATTGACGCGTCGAGTTTCGTGTTGCGCATCTCGGCGCGCCACTTGCAGGCCAAGTTGATATTGAAGACGGCGGTTGTGTTGGATGTCGGCACGAAAAATGAATATGATGCGGGACACATTCCGGGCGCGATTTCGATTCCGGCGTCGGAGTTGGCCGCACGCGCCGGGCGTCTGCCGAAGTCGAAGCAGATCGTCCTTTATTGTTATTGCAGCAGGCAGGATGTGAGCGCGCTCGCCGCGCTCCAACTGCAAGAGAAAGGATTCTATAACGTAGCCATACTCGAAGGCGGCTATCAGGCGTGGCTCGATGCGGGTCTCCCCGTCAAACAAACGAAGTAGCCGCGCGATGCGGAACAGTTAACGCGGACTCATACAAAGTTTTCAAACGCTTTCGTCAAACACAAAATGGCCTCAGAAGAACTCCCCGCGCAACTCGATGTGCCGCTCGCCTCGCTCGTCGAACTGGCGATCGAAGCGTGGCGGCTCGAACAATGGATCGCAGCGATGCCGCCGGAAAAAACCGCGTCGAAAGTGCGACACGTCGCGCGTCGCCTGCAAAAATTCCTGAGCGAGCGCGAACTGAGCGCGCTCGATCTGACGGGTCAAAAGTATGAGCCGGGCATGGCCGTCGAAGTGCTCGAAGCGTTTGCGGACGATGACGTGCGCGGAGATGAAAAGTTGATCACCGAGATGGTCGCGCCGATCATCCTGTGGCGCGGGCGCGTGGTGCGGCACGGGCAGGTCGTTGTGAAACAGGGAGGCGCGGGAGCGAGCGGACGATAGTTTATAAGTTTGAGTGCGAGGAGAGGCATGAGCGGTTTTATCAACTACGGGATTGATCTGGGGACGACTAATTCCTGCATCGTGCGTCTGGACGGCGACGAGGCGAGGATCATTCAGAACGCGGATCAGATGAACGTCACGCCGTCGGTGGTGCGCGTGTTGAGATCGGGAAGCGTGATGGTGGGGCGGCGCGCTTACAACGCGATTGCCGAAGACCCCGAAAACGTGGCGGCGGAATTCAAGCGCCTGATGGGGCAGAAATTCCAACAGGCGTTTCCCGCTTCGGGGCGTTCGATGTCGCCGGAAGAACTCTCTGCGGAAGTCTTGAAGTCCATGCTCGGCGACGCGCGACGCCGGAGACCGGACGACGCCGATCAACTCTCGGCAGCCGTCATCACAGTGCCCGCCGCATTCACCGCGCTCCAATGCGAGGCGACTGCGCGCGCCGCCGCGCTCGCCGGACTCACGGAGTACCCGCTCCTGCAAGAGCCGATTGCCGCCGCCATCGCCTACGGCGCGCGACCCGACAGTCAAGGCCAGCGTTGGCTTGTCTTCGATCTCGGCGGCGGCACGCTCGACGTGGCCGTCGTCTCCACACGCGACGGGCGTTTGAGCGTGCTCGAACACAGGGGCGACAATCATCTCGGCGGCAAGGACATTGACCGCCTCATCGTGCAAAAAATTTTCCTCCCATTCCTCGCCGCACAGTTCGCGCTCCCCGACTCACACGCGGACGGCAGACTCCTGCGCAAACTCGCGCTCATCGCCGAGTATGCCAAGATCGAACTCTCAAGTTCGGATGAAACAATCGTCAGCCTCATTGATCTCGGCGCGGACGCGGAAGGCAAATTTATCGAAGCCGAACTCCCGCTCACACGCGCGCAAGTTGAAGCGGAGATCGAACCGCTCATGTCGCGCTGCCTGCAACTGGCGGGCGACGCGCTCGCGGGTGCGCGCGTGCGAGGGCGTGATCTCGACCGCGTGCTGCTCGTCGGCGGCCCCACGCAGATGCCCTACGTGCGCCGCACGCTCGGCGACACGCTCGGCGCGACAGTGGATTACTCGCTCGACCCGATGACGGTCGTGGCCTGCGGCGCGGCGCTCTACGGCTCGACGGTCGAACGCACGGCGCGAGTGCCGCAAGTCGCCGTCGCCGCGCCTGAAAAGTTGTCTGTGCGGTTAGCTTTCGATCCGGTGAGCGCGTCGCTCGACTCGATGGTTGCGGGAAAGATCGGCGGACGGCGTGCGTCTGATGCGCGCGAGGTGAAAATTGACACGGATAATAATTTCTGGACGAGCGGCTGGCACGCCGTCAGCGACAACTACTTTGAGATTCCGCTCGTCTTGCAGGAAGGCAAGAGCAACAATTTTCTGATCAGCGTGCGCGACGCGCAGGGGCGCGCGCTCGAAATTGAACCCAACGAGTTCGCCGTCCGGCACGGTTTGATGATCAGCGCGCCGCCTTTGCCGCACACGATCTCTGTGGAGCTAGTGCAGGCGGACGGCGCAATCGAACTGAGTCCGGTCTTTCCGCGCCGTACGCTTTTGCCCGCAGAGAAGACCGTCACCTATCGCGCCGCCAAAACGCTCCGTCCGAGCGACGCGGAAACGTCGCTTGCGATCAAGCTCTGGGAGGGCGAAGCCTTGAGCGAGCCGCAGGCGAACAACTGGGTCGGCAACATGCACATCTGGAACGAACACATTCGCCGCCCCATCCCCGAAGGCGCGGAGATTCAACTGCACATCAAAATTGACGCCTCGCGCCTCATCACTGTGGAAGTTTTCGTCCCGCACCTCAACGCGAATTTCAGCGAGCGCGTCTATATCCCGCAGGACGAAGAACCCGATTACCTGCAACTGCTCGAATCCGTCCCCATCGAAATCGAATCGTACTTGCTGCGTTTGAATCTGCTCGAAGACCAACTGTTGTTCAGCAACCTCACGAACGAAGAAGAGAACTTCGATTTCCCCGAAGTGCTCTACGAGGAAGGCGAGTCTCCTTCGGCAGAGCGCGCGTCGGATGAAGCGTCTGGCGCGTCATCAGTTGATAACAGTCCGCAAGGCGAGATTGATCGTATGCGGCGCGAGATCGAGGATTTGGACATAGAGTTGAGCATGCAGCGAACGGGTGGGATGTTGTCGCTCGACGCGGACGCGGCCAAAGGCATCGTCGAGCGCGCGCGAGAGATACGCGTGCGGCTGGCGAATCTGGAGAAACGCGTCGGCGGAAGCGCCAAAACTTCGCGCGTGGCGGAAGCCGAATCGCTCACGTCGGAGACGCGCGAGTACGTCGAAAATTATGGAACGGAATCGCAAAAGGCGCGCTTCACGGCGCTCGCGCGTGAGATGGAGCGCGCGGCGGCGCGAAGCGACCAGCGCGGGATGCAGAAGGTCAACAGCGCTTTGAAGAGCCTGCGCGGTCAGATTCTCTACGCGCAAAAGTGGTTCTGGCGCGAGTGGTTCGAGTACTTTCAAAGACCGGGACGCAAGTTCGTCAACAACGACGAGGCGGAGAAGTGGCTGGCGCAGGGCGCGCAGGCGTTGGAGACGGACGATCATGCGAAAATCGAAGAGGCCGTCAGGCGTCTGTGGAAACTCGAACCCGTCGAAGAGACGGCGGCGAACAAAGAACGCTCGATGCGACCGGGCTTGAAGTTGTAACACGCGCAAAGCGGCGTTAGCGCGGGAGGCGCGAATATGAAATTCAGATTTTCCGACTTGTGGGATTGGCGCGGCACGGTGGGACGCGGCAAGTATCTGTTGATCGGACTCGTCCTGTTCGCGATCAAACACAACGTTGACCGCATCGTCGCGACCCTCTATTTCAATCGCCGCTGGTCGTTGTTCAACTACTGGGTCTTCGGCCAGTCGTCAAACGTCGAAGGCACGCCGCTCGACTATAAAAAGTTCTACGCGACGCTCCTGCTCATCGCCGTCCCGTTCATCTGGGCGGGCGTTGTCTTAACGCTCAGGCGTTTGCGCTCAATCGGGTTGCCGCTCTGGCTGGTGTTCGTCTTCTTCATACCGTTCGTTAACTTGCTGTTCTTCATTTTGCTCAGCGTGCTGCCCGCGCGCGTTGGCGCGGAGACTAAAGGCGCGACTGTGACGGGCGGCCTCAAGTCGTTTCTGGACGCCGTCATTCCGCGCGGGCAGTTCGGGAGCGCGATGTTCGGCGTGCTGTTGACCGCGACGCTCGCCATCGGGGCGACTGTGTGGAGCGTGAACGGGCTTGGTAATTACGGCTGGGGATTGTTCGTCGGCCTCCCTTTCTGTCTGGGGCTGCTCTCCGTGCTCGTCTACGGCTATCACGAAGGGCGCACGCTCGGTCGTTGTCTCCTTGTGTCGCTGCTGTCGGTTGCGTTAGTGTCTGCGGCGCTGTTCGCGTTCGCCGTAGAAGGTTTGATCTGTCTCGTCATGGCCGCGCCGCTCGGCATTATGCTCGCGCTCTTCGGCGGCTTCATGGGCTACATCATCCAACGCCGCGACGCGCTCACGCCCGACTCGCCGCACCTCTACACGACGCACGCTTTCGCCGCCATCCTCCTGGCCTTGCCCGCCGTAATGCTCCTTGAAACTTCGACGCGACTTGAGCCGCCGCTGCGTGCGGTGCGAACTTCGATCATAATCGACGCGCCGCCCGAACGAGTCTGGCCGAAACTCGTCGCCTTCAACGAACTCGCGCCGCCGCAAGAGAAACTCTTCCGCACAGGCATCGCCTACCCGATTCGCGCGGAGATACAGGGGCGCGGCGTCGGCGCAGTCAGGCATTGTGTGTTTTCGACGGGCGCGTTCGTCGAGCCGATTGAGGTTTGGGACGAGCCGCGCCTGTTGAAGTTCGGCGTGACGGCGCAGCCGCCGATCATGGATGAGATGTCGCCCTACCCGCATCTTTCGCCGCCGCACCTCAACAATTATTTGCACTCGCGGCGCGGGCAGTTTTTACTAACGCAGTTAGAGGGTGGTCGCACGCTCCTCGAAGGGACGACCTGGTATCAAAACAGTTTTTGGCCGGGCGTCTACTGGAATCGCTGGTCTGATTACATCATCGGACGCATACACACGCGCGTCCTCGAACATATCAAGGCGCTGGCCGAAAAGTAGTATCGAAAAACCGATGACGGACGCCGCGCGGCGCGAACATCGAACCGAAGGAAAGGAATTTTTTAATTGATGAGAGAGAACAATCCTCGCCATTACACGAAAGCGATTTTATTGATGCTCGCGCTTTCATGCGTGCAATTCTTCGCGGCCTGTTCGTCGCCGTCCGAGAGCGCGCCTGTCACCATGAAGGCAGGGAGCAGTAAGCCGAGCGCGGAACTCTTACAGCAAGCGGACGAGTGTTATGCGGCGCGCGAGGATTTGGCGCGCGTGCGCGAGGGATTGGAGACGCTGCGCCGTGCGCGTGCCGTTGACTACAACAACTTCGAGGTGGCTTGGCGCACGGCGCGTCTCAACTACACGCTGGGTGATAAGACGACGGACGAGGAGGAAAGGTTAAAGGCTTTTCGTGAAGGCATCGAGGCGGGCGAGACCGCCGTGAGGGTTGAGCCGGAGAGGGTGGAAGGCCATTTCTGGTATGGCGCGAATCAGGGCGGCTACGCGAATGCGAGGGGGCCGCTCTACGGACTGTCGGCGGCGGAGAGTTTGCGCAAGGAGATGGAGACCGTCCTCAGACTCGACGAAGGATTCCTGGGCGGCAGCGCCTTCATGGTGCTCGGACGCCTCGACGTAGAACTCCCCTCGATGCTCGGCGGCGACACGAAACGCGCGGTCGCAACTTTAGAGCGCGGCATGAAGTACGGCGAACAGAATTCGCTCTATCGCCTGCGACTCGTCGAAGCCTACGTCAAAGACAAGCGCATGAACGACGCGCGCGAACAGATCAACATCATCCTCAACATGAAACCGCACCCGCTGTTTGTTCCCGAACACAAAGAAGCCGTAGCGAAGGCGCGGGAGATACTTGAGAAGAGGTTTTAGTCGAGCGTTTCTTAAAGCATTCACCGCAGAGACGCAGAGGACGCAGAGATCATTTAAGTCTCTGCGCCCGCTCTGTGTTCTCTGTGCCTCTGTGGTGAGTGCTTTTGTTTCAAGGCGTCGGCTCAATTCGCACCCACTCGAATTTGCCGACCGCGCCGCCGCCCGCCGTCAGCGCGATACGCACGGAGTCGAGGTGGCTGCCGTCAACTTCATCGCCGAGCGGCGTCCACTGTCTCCCGTCAACGCTGTAAGCGAAGCGATAGCGCACGCCGTCCCGCACAGACATGCGCAACGACATGACTTGCGCCGCTGCTGTCATCTTCACGGCGGCAACGGTGCGCCGCGCTTTGCTCTCCATGTTCCACACCTTGATCTCTCCGTCGCCGACCGCCACGCCCAGAGCGTTCTCAGGGTCGCCGAAGGCCGAGAGGCCAACCAGCGCGCCGCGCTGCATTCCGGCGAGGTTAACTTGCGTCGTCGCAGTGTAGCTGCCGCTCGTCACGGGTTGCGTGATCATCGCGGCGAGCGCGTCTTTTGATCTCTTGTCCGTCGCGGAAAGTCTCAGACGCCCGCCGCGCTCCGTCTCAATCGCTACGATGGGCACGCTCCACTGCGGCCATTGCCAACTCGCCGCGAGCGCAGGCGCGTCAAATTCATCGTAGAAGGAATCCTGACTTAAATGGACGCCCGAAGCTATCGGGCGCGGCGCGCTCTTGCTCGGCCCCTTGCCTCCGTTGATCGAAGGCCAGCCGTTCGTTTCCCATTTAACCTCGTCGAGCAAAGCCTCGCGCCCGATGCGGAAGGCCACGTCCGACTTGCGGTAGGCGTGGTAGAGCAAATAATCGCGCCCCCCTTTGTCTGTGACGATGCTGCCGTGCCCGGGGCATTGCCACGTCTCGTTCTCTGCGAGTATGGGGTTCGCAGGATTCTTCTCCCAAGTCCCAAGGAGTTTGCGCGAGCGCGCGACGCCGAGCGCGTAGTTGCACTTGCGACCGCAACACGCGTTGCCCGAATAGAACAAATAGAACCAATCGCCGCGACGGACGACGAACGCGCCCTCGACCACGCCGCCTTCCCACGTCGCAGGGTTGTTGCGAAACAACTCCTTGCGCACGCCGACAAGGCGCGTCCCGTCCGCAGAAAGTTTCTGCGCCCAGAGCGGCGTCGGCTCGTTGCGGCTGTTGCCGTCCTCTTTCCAGATCAGGTAAAGCTCGCCGTGTTCATCTGTTGTCGTCACGGCATCAATCGAGCCGACTTCCTGACAGACGAGCGCGCCGTGATCCGTGTACGGGCCTTGCGGCTTGTCCGCGCTCGCGACGGCGACGCAGAGCGGCCCATTCCTTTTGCGCGCCGTGTAATAGACGTAGAATCGTGCGCCGTGCTGTTGCAGTTCGGGAGCCCAGAAATTTCTCGCCGCCCACGCCGGACGATTCGGGAAGACCGCGCCGCGCGCTTCCCAACGGACGAGATCGCGCGAGTGCATCAAGAGGAACACGGGCGACCATTCGCCCGAAGTGGTCGTCGCCCAGTAGTCGTCGCCGACGCGAATCACGGACGGGTCTGGAAAGTCGCCAGCGATGACGGGATTCGTATAAGTCGCGCGTTTCTGCGCGGACGCAATTGAGCAGAGTAGACAAAGGAGAATGACGAAGAGGCGCAGTTGCCGTGCCGGTGCGAGAGGTTTTTTCTGCGACATGGTTCTTAAGAGTTCTTACCAGCGATGATACGCGGGATGCCCGGGCTTGACGGCGACGAAAGTGCCGCGCCCCGTAGCGCACACACGCCCGCCCGCAGTGAGTTCTACTTCGACGACGGCGCGATCCTCTCCGGCGTTCACCAAACGCGCCGTGAGGAACACGGGCGCACCGGTCGGCGTCGGGCGCAGGAGCTTGACGGAAAATTCAGACGTGACGGTGCAGGGCGGCGAGCCGTCGCCCGCGCGTCGCATCAGATGCCACGCGGCAGTCCAGTTAGCGTGGCAATCTATGAGCGCGCCGATGATGCCGCCGTTCAGCATGCCCGGGTACGCCTCGTGATGTTTCTGCGGCTGCCACTCGCAAACAACTTCCTCGCCGCGCGCGAAACTTCTTATACGCAAGCCGCGCCTGTTGGCCGGGCCGCAGCCGAAGCAACGCATGCGCGGCGCGTAAGTCTCCTGTAAACTCAGTTCGTCCATCGATTTTTTCTCTCCGCCGTTAGTCCTATTCAACGCAGGCGACGCTTCGTGCGAAAGAGAAGCGTCCGCGTTAGTTCAAGACTTTTCGGCTCGTGCAAGTGCGATGCGCTTTGTGATAATGATATAGCAGCAAAACGCAAATTCACATAAACAGACCATGAAAAAACTTATTAACTCAAGCCTCGCCCTCTCGGCCATACTTTTTCTCGCGTCACACGCGCCCGCACAAAAACGCACGCCGCGCCGCGCGCCGACAAAGCCCGCGCCAGCGACAACGCAAAAGAAAGACGCAACGCCAAACCCGCAAGTTAAACCTCAGCCGACGCCCACGCCGACCCCGCCGCCTCAGCCGACGCCAGCTCCGACACCTGCGGGAGAACCGTTCGACGGGGCGACCGTCGAGCAGATGGCCGCGCAATGCGTGAGCCTTGAGACGGAGGCGGGCATAATCGAGTTGAGGATGGTGCCTGCGGCTGCGCCCACGACCGTCCGCAACTTTCTGAACCTAGTCGCCACAGGCGCTTACGACACGACGACCTTCAGCCGCGTCGTCAAAAATTTCGTCATTCAAGGCGGCAATCTCTCGACGCGCGAGACCTTGACGCCCGCGCTCGCAGAGCGTTCGCGTCGCACGATTCCGGATGAGCCGAACCCCATCAAACACGTTCGCGGCGTCGTCTCGATGGCGCGACCCGATACGCCGAACGGCGCGACCACCAACTTCTTCATACTCGTCACAGAAGCGGCTTATCTCGACGGCACGTTCGCCGCCTTCGGGCGCGTCGCGAGCGGCATGGAGGTGGTGGACGCGATCAATCAAGCGGAGGTTGAAGGAGAAAAACCCGTCAAGCCCGTGCGTATCAAGCGCGCGATCACGGCCGTCTGTCCCGCCGCCAAACCCGTTCCCGCGATGTGAAGTTTTAGCGTGTCGTCGTCGGTAGAATTCGCCGCAAAGTTTATTCGAGAAGCACAAACGTTAGTCAGGAGAAAGCGAAAGAAGCCATGAGCAGTGTTCCCAACAAAGTTATTTATTCGATGATCGGCGTGAGCAAGTTTTACGACAAGAAGCCCGTCCTCAAAGACATTTACCTCTCATATTTTTACGGCGCGAAGATCGGCGTCATCGGCTTGAACGGTTCGGGCAAGAGTTCGCTTCTGCGCATACTGGCAGGCGTGGACAAAGAGTTCATAGGCGAGACTGTGATCTCGCCCGGCCATACCGTCGGCTTCCTCGAACAAGAGCCGCGACTTGACGAGTCGAAGACCGTGCGCGAGATCGTCGAACAGGGCGCGCAGGCGACCGTCGATCTGTTGAAAGAGTACGAAGAGATCAACGAGCGTTTCGGCGAAGAGATGTCTGATGACGAGATGAACAAACTGCTCGAACGACAGGGCGCGGTGCAGGAAAAACTCGACGCGGCTGATGCATGGGATTTGGACTCGCGCCTTGAACTCGCGATGGACGCGCTGCGCTGCCCGCCGCCCGACACGCCCGTGCGTGTTCTTTCGGGCGGAGAGAAACGCCGCGTCGCGCTCTGTCGCCTGCTCTTGCAGCAACCCGACATTCTGCTTCTTGACGAGCCTACGAACCACCTCGATGCGGAGTCCGTCAGTTGGCTCGAACAGCACTTGCAGAAGTATCCGGGCACGGTCATCGCCGTCACGCACGACCGCTACTTTCTCGACAACGTCGCCGGTTGGATTCTCGAACTCGACCGAGGGCAGGGCATCCCCTGGCAGGGAAATTATTCTTCGTGGCTTGAACAGAAAGGCCAACGGCTCGCGGTTGAAGAGAAGCAGGAATCGGAGCGGCAGAAGACTTTGCAACGCGAGTTGGAATGGATCAGGATGTCGCCCAAAGGCCGTCAGGCGAAGTCGAAAGCGCGCATCAACTCTTACGAGGCGCTGGCGAGTCAGGAGACGCAGCGGCGCGCGTCGGAGTTGGAAATTTACATCCCGCCCGGCCCGCGTCTCGGCGACATAGTGATTCAGGCCGAGCACGTCTCGAAAGCCTTCGGGGATCGCCTGTTGATTGACGACCTGAGTTTCGCGCTTCCGCCCGGCGGCATCGTCGGCATTATCGGCCCGAACGGCGCGGGCAAGACGACGCTCTTTCGCATGATCACCAAACAGGAAGAACCCGATGCGGGGAGTTTCCGCACGGGCGAGACGGTGAAGCTCGCCTACGTGGATCAAAGTCGCGACGCGCTCGCGCCTGACAAGACGATCTGGGAAGAAATCTCCGAAGGCTCGGACATCGTCATGCTCGGCACGCGGCAAGTGAACTCGCGCGCGTATGTGGCGCGCTTCAATTTCTCCGGTGGCGACCAGCAAAAGAAGGTCGGCACGCTTTCGGGCGGCGAGCGCAACCGCGTTCATCTGGCGAAGATGTTGAAGCAGGAGGCGAACGTCCTTTTGCTCGACGAGCCGACGAACGATCTGGACGTGAACACGATGCGCGCTCTCGAAGAGGCGCTGGAAAATTTCGCGGGTTGCGCCGTCGTCATTAGCCACGACCGCTGGTTTCTCGACCGCATCGCGACGCACATCCTCGCCTTCGAGGGCGAAAGCCGCGTCGTCTGGTTCGAGGGCAACTATTCGGAATACGAAGCCGACCGCCGCGCGCGTCTCGGCGCAGCCGCAGACCAACCGCACCGCATCAAGTATCGACAATTGACGCGCGGCTAGAGCAAAGACTGAACATTAACGTGCGAAGGGCGAAGAAAAACGGCGGGCGTGTGATCAAGGCGGGGTGCTGCGGTTTTCGCATGTCGCAACGAGAGTACGCGGCGCGTTTTCCGGTCGTTGAAGTGCAGCAGACGTTCTACCAGCCGCCGCAGGTGAAGACGCTCGAACGTTGGAGGGCGGAAGCCCCGCCCGATTTCGAGTTCACGCTCAAGGCCTGGCAACTCATCACGCACGAAGCGCGCAGCCCCACCTACCGGCGTCTGAAAAAAGAATTGACCGAGACGGAACGCGCGGAGGCAGGATCGTTTCGCCCGACGGCGATTGTGCGAGAGGCTTGGGCTGTGACGCTCGCCTGCGCCGAAGCTCTCAGAGCCGAACGCGTGTTGTTTCAATGCCCGTCGAGCTTCACGCCGACGCGCGAGCATGTGCGCGACCTGCGCGCATTTTTCACGCGCATCGAGCGACCGCGAAACCTCGCGTGCCTTTGGGAGCCGCGCGGGAGTTGGCCTACAGAGTTGATCAGTGAACTGTGTAGCGAACTCGATCTCACGCACGTCGTTGACCCGTTCAGTGCGCGCACGTTGACGCCTGAGCGGTGTTATTATCGCCTGCACGGTCGAAGCGGCTGGCGTTATCAATACGAACGGGACGAACTCGCGGAACTCATCACGATGCTGCCGCGCGCAGGCGTCTCGTATGTGCTGTTCAATAACGTGCGGATGCTCGACGACGCGGCGCGCTTTCAGGAGTTGACGCGCGAGCTTGAGGAAGAAGAGTAGCGGCGTTGGAAGCGCGTGGATTGAAGTTTCGGAAATTCTGCGGAGAGGCGAAGCATGCGGAAGGCTAAGTACGACTGTTTGAACTGCATCGGAATCTGTTGCTCGGTTTACGATGAAGTGCCCATGACGCGCCGCGACATAGCTCGACTGGCGCGCCATTTTTTACTCACCGGAGAACAGGCGACGCGGCGTTTCACCCGTTTGAAAAAGGGCGTGAGAATTCTCAGGCGCAAACCCGACCACTTGCTCGGCGAAACATGCATGTTTCTCGACCCGCAAAAGCGCGTCTGCGGAATTTACGATGCGCGGCCACAGGTCTGCCGCGAATATCCGGTACACGGCGACGGCAGGTGCGCCTATTACGACCTTTTGCAGTTTGAACGCATGCAACAAAGCGACGAGACGATCGTGCCGCTCATACAGATCATGCCGCTCAAAGACGTGTTGAGAAATAATCGAAGGATGAAGGGTTGAACCGAAACGATGGATGTCGAATTGAAGGGCAAGAGTGCGCTCGTGACGGGGGCGAGTTCGGGGATCGGGCGTGCGACCGCGTTGAAGTTCGCGTCGTCGGGCGCGCGTGTCGCGCTCGTCGGGCGCGACGCTGCGGCGTTGGAGACGGTCGCAGGTGAGTGCGTGCGGCTCGGCGGGGAAGCGTTCGCCGTCGCAGCAGATGTGACGAACGAAGCGGACGCGGAGCGCGCGGTCGGGGAGACTGTGGAGCGTTTCGGCGGCTTAGACGTGCTCGTCAACGCGGCGGGCGGGCTGTTGAGCGGGACGCTGGAACAGACGACGCTCGCGGCTTGGGATGCGATGATGAACGTGAACGTGCGCGCCGTCTTTCATCTGATGCAACTGGCGATTCCGCATCTTGAGCAAGGAAGGGGGAACATCGTCAACGTGTCGAGCGTGACGGGCTTGCGCGCGTTCCCCGGCGTTCTGGCTTACTGCGTGTCGAAGGCGGGAGTTGATCAACTGACGCGTTGCGCCGCGCTGGAGTTGGCGGCGAAAGGGATCAGGGTCAACGCGGTCAACCCGGGCGTCGTGCGCACAGAGGTACACAAACGCAGCGGCATGAGCGAAGAGGCTTACGCGGCTTTCCTCGAACATTCGCGGACGACGCACCCGCTCGGACGCGTCGGCGAACCGGAAGAGATCGCGGACTTGATTCTATTTTTGGCTTCGGAGCGCGCCGCGTGGATCACGGGCGCGACCTATTCGATTGACGGCGGGCGTGCGCAGACGTGTGCGCGCTGAGTCGAAGGCGACAACGCGGATTTTTAATGTGAACTGTCGGCGTTGCTAATTCCGGCGTGTATTTTGTGTCTGCCGGTTTGAATTTTTGTTGGATTGGTTTTTGTTGCTCGCCGAAGAGTTGTTGCTGTTCGCGTTGCCGTTCGCGTTAGCGTTTGAGTTCGAGTTGGCGCTGGCTTTTTGCATACGCTCCAACTTTTTCTTCTCCTCTTCGATGCGCGCACGCTGCCTGCTCGCGTCGGCCTGCGCGCGTTCGAGTGCTTCCTGTGCGCGGAAGTCGTCGGGGTCGAGTTCGATTGACTTCTTGAACGCGCCGACGGCTTCGGTGTAGCGCGCGAGTTTGTTGTAAGTGAGTCCGATGTCGTAGTAGGTGGAACTGTCCGGCTCTTTGATCTTCACGCCGCGACGGTAAGCCTCTATGGATTTCTGGTAGTCGCCGGTGCGGCTGTAAGCCTCGCCTAGGTTCAGTTGAGCCTCCGCGTTTTTGGGATCGTCGTCGAGCAATTTTTCGTAGACTTTGATCGCCTGCTCGTAAGCCTTCTCCGCGTCCTCACGCCTGCCGAGCGCCCTGTACGTCAAACCGAGTTTCATAAAGCCCGCAGCGAGATGCGGGTCGAGGACGGTCGCTTGCCTGAACGCTTCCGCCGCCTGCTCGTCGTGGTTCTGCTTGTAAAGTTCCACGCCCAGAGCGTAGTAGCCCTGCGCATCCTGCGAGGCGGGCTGCGGAATACTCACTTCGGCAGAAGCGTTGTTGTTTGAAGCGACGACGGCGGCGGCAGAATCGTTTGCGTTTGCGGCATTCACATTCGCGGCGTTCGCATTCGTCGCCGCGCTATTTCGTTTTGAGCAACCCGACTGGCCGAGGGCAATTGATAGTAAGAGCGCGGCGATAGCGGAGATTGATTTTTTCATGGCCGAGACCTGCGGCATTTGTTGATTGGGGCTAGGATTATCTATGCTAAATCGCGGCGCGAGTCAATAGTCTGGGAGACGTAGGGAAGCGGCCTTCGCCGACGCGTGCGAAACAGCGTCGCTTGTCTGAATAAGAAAAGGGCGGAGCGCGCATCGTTCGTGCGAGTCTCCGCCCGTGAATTAGTCTAAATGTTGATTCCGCCGTTCGCTTTGCTTCACGGGTGAACTCGTTGGACGGTTCCCTGTGACAGATGTTCGACGTGCGAAGGGCGTGGATTCTAGTTCGGAAAATATTTGAAGTCTGTACGAAAACGTACTGGAATCGCGCGTTCGCGCTGACGTTATAAGTAGTCAGGTGCTTTGTCTAAAAGGAGAAAGGGGCGTCAGACTCCCCCAAGCCTGCCGCCCCTTTGTGTCCGTCCAGTTGCCGTAAAAGGATGTCCAGACTATACGTGCCCCGCGCGCGCGGTTGGTTGCAAAGTGATTGCGGTTGGATTACATAACGGATAAAACAAAAATTTTCTTCCGGCGCGACTATTTCGCCTGTTTCAACTTCTCGTCGAGCATTTGTGCGAGTTGCGGGTTCATGCCCTTGAGCGTGTTGTATTCGGCGGTCGCGGCCTCGCGGTTGCCTTTTTCGAGATAGAGAACCGCCAGACGAAGGTGCGCTTCCGCGTCAGTAGATTTGAGTTCGACGGCCTTCTTGTAAGCGACTATCGCTTCGTCGAATTGCTTGAGGCGGCTGTAGGAGTTGCCTAGGTTGAAGAAGCCGTCGGAGTCTTTCGGGTTGTGGCGCGTGGCCTGCTGGAAGGCTTTGACGGCGTCCGCAGGCTGGTTCAACTTCGTGTAGAGGTTGCCCAGATTGAAATACGCTTCGGCATGATCGGGTTTGAGGCTGACGGCTTTCTGGTAGGCGGCGATGGCCTCCTTCGTCTTATCTTGCTCCGAATAAGCGTTGCCCATCTCGTGATAGACGTTTGCGTTCTTGGGATTTAGTTTTAGAGACTCGTTGAAGGATGCAAACGCTTCGTCGTAGCGTTTCAGGCGGAGGTAACACTGGCCGATCTCGTAGTGAGAGGCGGCGTCCTTCGGATCGAGACGGATGGCCTGTTTGTACTGTTCGATGGCCTCCTGATATTTTCCGGCGGTGAAATACGCGTTGGCTAGATTGTAGTAGTTGGCAGGTTCGTTCGGATTCTTGCGTATGGATTCCTGATCGGATTTGACCATCTCGCTGAGCGCCTCTTCGATGTTCGGAGTGGGCGAAGCCGAAGCAGCAACGTCGCCGGTTTTGTTGGCGGCAACGTCAGGGTTCGATTTTTTGCAGGACGCGGAAGAGAGAAGTAGCGCAGTTAGAAGGACTGAAAGTGTTATGTATCTTTTCATCTTGATCGCTCGCGTTGACTTTGGAATTGATAATTCGACGGGCACGGCTTCGCTAGATTAGCAACGAAACATTGGCGGCGCAAACGCGGCGAAAAAGTCGGGGCGGGAAATTGTTTGCGACGTGAAAGCGCGTGCCTGAAGTACGGCGGGCGTTGCGAAGTTTCAGTGCGGCATAAATGGCGAAAGGCCGACCGCGCCCTCGCAACGCAATCGGCCAAACGCTCTCACACCGTTCCTTTTTGGGGGAAGGATGCGATACGGCGCGCACTCTAGCACCAAAAGTCTTGGTTGACAAGACTGTTCGGGCGAAAATTGAACGAAGCGCGAACGCTTGCTTACACGCCCGCTCAAGCCACGCTCATGTCGCGTTCGAGGTGGAGTTTGACGCAATCATCCAACTCCTGAACCAAGTGCCGCTTATCAACATAGCCGTCAACATACGGCGCAGGCGTCTCTTTGCAATCGCCGGGAAACTCTTCGGACGTGATGAGAATAATCGGCACGTCTTCGTAGCCGGAAATTTCGCGCAAGCCTTTGGACGCGTCCAGACCGTTCAGACGGTTCATGCGATAGTCCATGACCACTAGATCAAGGGGAGTTTCGCGTGCGATTTCCAGTGCGCGCTCGCCGGAGTCGGCTTCGAGCAGGTGGTAAGAGTTTTTCTTGAGAATGTCTTTGGCGAGGCGACGCCAGATGTCTGAGTCGTCTACAATCAAAATGTTCGGCATTGGGGGAATTCCTTTTGCGCTCGGGGTCAGAGCAAAATCAAATATTTTCTTAAGCCAAATCAACTATTAAGTCAACCACTACTTTTTCACGAACGGGAGCATTGAGCCGACTTTGCAGTTAACATTTTTAGGGACGAGTTCGGGCGTGCCGACGCGTGCGCGGAACGTTTCCGGCGTGGCTTTGCGTCTGCCGCAGCGCGCCGAAGTCTGGTTGTTCGACTGCGGCGAAGCCACGCAGCACCAACTGCAACGCACGCCTCTCAAGATCAGCCAGATCAGCCGCATCTTCATCACGCACCTGCACGGCGATCACATCTTCGGTTTGATGGGACTCATCGCCACCTGCGGGCTGGCCGGGCAAGGGCAAGAGATGAACATTTACGGCCCCGTCGGACTCGAAGAATACGTGCGCTCCTGCGCCGAACTTTCACGCACGACGCTCTCCAACACACTCAAAATCCACACGGTCGAACCCGGCCTCATCTACAAGGACGACGAGTATACAGTCACTTGCCAGCCGCTCAAACATCGCATCACTTCCTACGGTTATCGCGTCACGGAGAGCGACCGCCCCGGAAGATTCGATGTCGAGCGAGCACGCGCGCTCGGCATCCCGTCCGGCCCCGTCTACGGTCGCCTCAAGAACGGTGAGAGCGTGGAACTGGCCGATGGTCGCGTCATAGATGGTCGAGAGTTGAACGCCGCGCCCGTCGCGGGTCGTTCAATCGCGTATTGCACGGACACGATGTATTGCACGAACTCCGTCACGCTCGCGCAGCGCGCAGACGTTTTGATCCACGAAGCGACCTTCGCAGACGATGATGAACCGCTGGCCGTTCAAAGCATGCACTCGACCGCGACGTTGGCCGCGCGCGTGGCAAGCGAAGCGCAGGTGCGCCAACTGCTGTTGACTCATTTCAGCGCGCGTTACACGCAGGACAGCCCCGTCACCATTGACGACTTGCTCGCGCAAGCCCGCGCCGTCTTTCCGCGCACAGACCTTGCGCGCGATCTTTTGATTTACGAAGTCCCACGCCGCGAACAGGATTCGGATTAAGAGCCGGAGACGGCTTCGCGTGTGGGGCGAACGCAATTGAAAAAAAGCGTAGGGAGGTTTAGATTGTCTGCGCCCGGACGCTATTCCAACACGGCTGTGATTGAACGCCCGATTTAAGGAGTGAGAAACGCCATGTCGCGTAATCCGCCACCGCGAAACGACCGCTTTGAAGATTACGTCCCCGTCGCCGAGCGGCTGGAAAAGTTTTACGAGCGTTTCCCGGACGGGCGCGTCATCACACACATCATCGAGCACAATCTGGAAAGCGGCTTCGTACTCATGCGCGCCGAAGTCTACCGCTCGCCCGACGACGCGCAACCAGCCGCCACAGGCCACGCCTTTGAAGTGCGCGGCGAGAGTTACGTCAACAAAACGAGTTACATAGAAAACTGCGAAACAGGTGCGGTCGGGCGCGCGCTGGCGTTGCTGGGTTTTGAGGTGAAGCGCGGCATTGCGAGCCATGAGGAAATGCAAAAAACGGTGCGCATGTCGCCCGACAAGGCGGCGCGCGCGGGGGCGGGTTCTGTTACTTCAACAGCCGCCGTCGCTGCTCCGGCGGCGCGTGCCGCTGCGGCAGATGAAGGGGGCGCGCGTCTCGACGCGGAGATTCTGCAAAGCGCGGGCGCGCTCGGTTACGACGCGACGAAGGTGCGCAAGTGGATCGATCAGAAGTTTAAGGTGACGGGCGGCCTCGACGCCTTGAGCGCGGAGGATAAGCGCGAGGTGTTGAGAGTGTTCCGCGAGAAGGCAACGCCTGCGGCGGCGAAGGGAACGAGCAAATAGGCCGCTCGTTGCGCAGCAGTTTCAAGTCGCTCCAGAGTCGAAATTCATAGCGAGCTAAAAAGCCAAGAGCCTGACGAGTGCCGTCAGGCTCTTGGCTTTCGATCGTGTGAAATGTTGTAACGAGAACAGGCGTAATGCCTAACAAGCCCCCTTGCAGTAGGCATACTCGTTGGATTCAGGTCGTGCGCGGCATGCGTTCCGGCATTGGAGGCGGGGGGCTGTATCGGAAGTTCCATAGACCTTATCGCAACCTTCCATACAGCTTTTATGTGTGGCTCTCGCTTTTTCGAGGCAGTCTTTACATACTGCGCTCTGCACGCGCGCACCCGCCACACCGGAATCGGAAAGCGTAGAAACGGCGACCAGAAAAAGCATCGTGAGAATAATAACCGGATAAAGTAATTTACGTTTCATGCGGGGTACTCCTTTTCGGCGTGCGAAGCTCTGGGGAAGATGTAGGGACAAGTAAGGCGAACGGCGACCGTGCAAATTTTAATGTTAACGGGGAATAAGTCAAGTCAATATCCGCCGGACGACCGGCGCTGGCTCGGCTCACGCTCCGGCGTTCATCTCCGGCTCCCAACCTTCGGCGATGGCTGTGGCGAGCGCGAGTTCGGCGATGGTGAGAGGGCGTTCGGGGTCTGGATTGTCGCCGTATCCTTCGCGCGCGGCGAGCGGCGGTATGGGGAGATAGTCGAGTCCGAGCAGGCCGCTTGCGGGCAGTTCTCCTGCGTCGAGCGGTCGCGGTTGCGGGACGCGGCTCGTCATCTCAAGCGCGAAATATTCGTAGCCGCTCTCTTTCCAGTTGCGCAGGATGTGCCACGCGTTATCGAATCCTTCGACGATCATCCGTGTCCTCCGAACGCACGCGAGTTACAGTCGCCTTAACTTAATCGAGCGAAGGAAGCGCGTCGCTTTCCTCACCGTCGGCTGACGCCTCCACAACGTCGGCTGACGCCTCCACAACATCGTCGCCCGTTTCAACTTCTTGCAGGCGCGCGAGCATCCACTCGCGAAAGATGTCTGCCTCCGCGCCTTTGCCCGTCCAGCGCGCGCGGTTGTACATGGTGAGCGCCATCGCCATGGCATGATGTTGACCGGCGCGGTCGCCCGCAAACTCGAACTGGCGATAGAGCCTGTCTATCAATTCGAGACTCGCGCGCGCCGTCTCTTCGTCTTTGAAGCCGAGCTTGCCCGCGAAGAATTTCGAGTAGACGTTCATCGAGTGCGAGGTGGAAGTGTAGAGGTCAAAGTAACCGGGCTTGAGTCCGGCCTCTTGGAGAATCGAGCCGACGTAGGATGGGCGCGAACCCGTGATCATCGCGAGGTCTTCGACTTCACCGATGCCGGACATGAACAGCGCGAGTATTTGATCCTTCTTGTTGACGCGCCGCGCACGCCGCCCTTCGTCGCCACGCCCGCCGCCTTCTTTCACACGTCCTTCTTTCGTCGCCATCACAAAAGCCCTCCTTTGATCGAACGGTAGTTTCCGCCTGCGCCGAAGGTCGAAATTATTAACGAGTCGGCGCAAGACGATAAATTACGCCTGCCAATTTCTCGCGCGAGTTTTGACGTTAAAGTTGCGCTCAAATTACTACAGTAGTTTATCGCTCTACAAGCCTTTTTCGCGCTCGCGGGCTTTCGCCGCGTGTGGATGATTGCTAAACTGAGCGCCAAGGGAAAACCAATCACAAGAGAGTGCGAGGGGCGCGTCGGTCGGCGGGCGAGCCGCAAGCGACGGCGCACAATTCGGGAGCGAGACTTGATGACGAACAAAGGTACGACGGCGCTTGTCATTCACGGCCACTTCTATCAACCGCCACGCGAGAACCCCTGGACTGACGACATCGAACACCAACCGAGCGCCGATCCTTTCCCCAACTGGAACGAAAAAATTCACAACGAGTGCTATCGCCCGAACGCCTACGCGCGCATCGTTGACAATTACGGGCGCGTCGAGCGCATCGTCAACAACTACTCGCTCATCAATTTCAACTTCGGCGCGACGCTGCTCGCCTGGCTCGAACGTTTCCACAAGCGAACCTACGAGCGCATACTCGAAGCCGACCGCGCGAGCGTCTTCTCGCGCGGCGGGCACGGCAACGCCATCGCGCAAGGCTATCATCACTCGATCCTTCCGCTCTGCAACGAACGCGACCGTCGCACGGAGATTCGCTGGGGCTTGGCCGACTTTCGCCGACGCTTCGGGCGCGAACCCGAATCGCTCTGGCTGCCCGAGACGGCCTGCAACGATGCCACGCTCGGCGCGCTCATTGACGAGAACTTGAAGTATGTCATCCTCTCGCCGTTTCAGGCTGAGCGCGTGCGTGCTGTTGGTAGTGGAACGTGGCTCTCCGTCATTGACGGCCAACTCGACACGACCATCCCTTATCGTTACCTGCACCGCGACGGTTCGGGGCGCTCGCTCGCGGTCTTCTTCTACGACGGTGCGCTTGCCAAAGCCATCGCCTTTGACGGCGTGCTCACCTCCTCGCACATGCTCCTCGACCGATTCGAGCGCAGCGCGCCGACCACGAACGGCGGGCGCGTCGTCCACGTCGCGACCGACGGCGAATCCTACGGTCATCATTTCAAATTTGGTGATCGCTGTCTGGCCTACGGGCTTGAAGTCGAAGCGGAGGCGCGCGGCTTCTGGGTGACGAACTACGGCGAGTTTCTCGAACGACACGAGCCGGAGTTTGAAGTCGAGATCAAAGAAGGGGCGTTGGGCGAAGGCACTGCCTGGAGTTGCGCGCACGGCGTAGGGCGCTGGGCGCGCGATTGCAGTTGTCATGCGAGCGCGCCCGAAGGCTGGAATCAGAAGTGGCGCGAGCCGTTGCGCGCGGCTCTGAACTACGTACGCGACGAGGCCGCGCGCGGCTTCGAGGATGCAGGCGGCACGCTCTTTCGCGACCCCTGGCGTGCGCGCGACGCCTACGTCGAGTTGCTGATTGATCCGAAACGTGACCGCGCGGAGTTTTTGGAGCGACAGGCAGGACGCCGTTTGAATGAGGCGGAACAGCGTCGCGCGCTCACGCTGCTCGAACTACAACGCAGTTCGCTTCTGATGTTCACGAGTTGCGGCTGGTTCTTCAACGACATCTCCGGCATCGAGACGGTGCAGGTGATGAAGTATGCCGCGCGCGCGTTTGATTTCATGGCGGAGTTGGGTTTGCCAAGCCCGCGCACGCGCTTTCTCGAACTGCTCGCGGAAGCCGAGAGCAACGTCGCGAAGCACGGCAACGGCGCGGACATCTTTCTCAAGTTGGTCGAGCCTGCGCGCGTCGCGCCGCCGCGCATCGCGGCGAGCCTCGCCATCTCAAGCCTCGTTGACAAGAGCGAGCAGGACGGCGAGATCGCCGGTCACACGTTCGCGCTCTCGGAATTTCGGCAAGAGCAGCACGGGCGTCTCGCGCTCGCCACGGCGCGGCTCGTCCTTGAGACTATCGCGACGGGCAAACGAGAAGACTTCGCCGTCGCCGCGATGCACGTCGGCGACATAGATTTTTATTGCGTGCTGAAAGCATATCCGGGCGACGCGGTCTTTCAAGCGGCGACAGGTTTGCTCTGGTCGCAATTCCGCACCGGCTCGGTTCCGTCTCTGCTGCGGCTCATGCAGGAACACTTCGGCACTTTAGAGTTCGGCCTCGAACACCTTTTGCCAGAAGGCCGACAACGAATTTACGAGATCGTGTTCGGGCGCATGGTCGGTCGCTTCTCAGAGCAGTACGAGTATCTCTACGAAGAGAACCGGCGCAACATAGAGATGCTGCAACAGGCCGGTTTTAAGTTGCCGGAGGAACTGCGCGCCGCCGCCGAGTTTACGATCATGCGCCGTCTCGAACGCGAGATGCATAACTACGAGCGGCAGAACGATCCCGTAGCCTTTCGCGAGGCGTTGAAACTCGCGGGCGAAGTCGCGCGGCTCGGCTACCAACTCGACCATGCGAGCATGCGGCGCAAGTTCGAGAATTTGATCGCGGCGACGGTGCGCGCGGCGCTTATTGAACCCGAACCGGAAAATCAAGAGGCCGCGCTCTCGCTCATACATCTGGCGAACAAACTCAGCCTGCACGCGAATCTGGAACGCGCGCAGGAACTCGTCTATGAAGCTTTGCAAACTGATCGCATGCTCGGCGCACGCATCGGGCGCTTAGCCTCGACGCTCGGACTCGCTTCGAGTTTGTTGCACGAAACTCCGGCGACAAAAGACGCAGACGTTGCTGACGCAGACGTTGCCGACGCCGCAGCCGCGCAGCCTGCGCCGCTCTCGGAATCAGTGTTGCCACAAGAGGCCGTCGAGGTCGGCAACTCTGAACGAATATGATCGAGATAAATCATCCCACAGTGCCCGTCGAGGAGTTGGAACGACTTTTCTCGTTCGTTCATCCAGACCCGCACCGCGTTCTCGGCGCGCACCCGACGCCGCCGCACGGAGTCGTCGTCCGCGCTTACAGGCCGGAGGCTGCAAGCGTCGAATTGTTGATTGACGACGAAGAGCCGCGCGCGATGATCCGCACGCACCCTGCGGGACTCTTCGAGTTTTTAGTCGCGGAGCGATCCGACACCTTCGCGTATCGCCTGCGCGTCTCATACCCGGACGGCAACGTCTTTGTGCAGCGCGACGCTTACGCCTTCCTCCCCACGCTCGGCAACTTCGACGAACACCTCTTCGCCGAAGGCCGACATTTGAAGCTCTACGAAAAACTGGGCGCGCACGTTCGTCGCTTCGGCACGCTCGAAGGCGTCTCATTCGCCGTGTGGGCACCGAACGCGGACGGCGTGAGCGTCGTCGGCAACTTCAACAACTGGGACGGGCGACTCCATCCGATGCGACGGCTCGGCGTCTCCGGCATCTGGGAACTCTTCATCCCGGACATACGCGCGGGCGCGCTCTACAAATACGAGATGCACCATCGAGGTCGCCCCGCCTTTCTCAAGGCCGACCCCTACGCGCTGCAAACCGAAGTGCCGCCCGCCACGTCTTCAATCGTCTTCGAGCCGAGTTATCAATTCACGGACGCGGATTGGATCGAGCGACGCGCTAAGCGCGACCACTTGCGGCAACCACTCTCCATTTACGAAGTGCATCTAGGCTCCTGGCGGCGCATCCTGGAGGAAGGCAATCGCTCGCTCACCTACCGCGAAACCGCGCCCGCGCTCGCGGATTATCTGGATGAGATGGGCTTTACGCACGTCGAGTTTCTGCCCTTGAAGGGTCATCCATACGGCGGCTCCTGGGGCTATCAGGTGGCGAACTACTACGCGGCGACAGCGCGCTACGGCACGCCCGACGACTTCCGCTACCTCGTCGACTATCTGCACAGACGCAACCTCGGCGTCATCATGGATTGGGTTCCCGCGCACTTCCCGAAAGACGCGTTCGCGCTTGGCCGCTTCGACGGCAGCGCCCTCTACGAGCATCTCGACCCGCGACGCGGCGAACATCCCGACTGGGGCACTTACATCTTCAACTACGGGCGCAACGAGGTGCGCAACTTCCTCATCGCCAACGCGCTTTTCTGGATCAAGGAATGCCACGTTGATGGCTTGCGCGTCGATGCCGTCGCCTCGATGCTCTATCTCGATTACAGCCGCGACGACGGGCGCTGGCTGCCCAACAAGTTCGGCGGGCGCGAGAATCTCGAAGCGATAGATTTTTTGAGGGAGTTGAACGAGACGGTTCATCGCGAGCACCCGGGCGTGTTGATGATCGCGGAAGAGTCTACGGCGTGGCCGAAGGTTAGCCATCCCGTCTCCGAAGGCGGGCTCGGCTACGATTTCAAGTGGAACATGGGCTGGATGCACGACACGCTGCAATACTTCAGCAAGGACGCGCTCTACCGTCGCTTTCATCACAACAACCTGACGTTCGGCTTCGTCTACGCGTGGAGCGAAAACTTCATCCTGCCCTTCTCGCACGATGAGGTCGTGCATCTCAAGGGTTCGATGCTGAACAAGATGCAGGGCAATCGCGAGCAGATGTTCGCGAACTTGCGCGCACTCTACGGCTACATGTGGGCGCACCCGGGCAAGAAACTACTCTTCATGGGCGGCGACATCGCACAGTGGCGCGAATGGAACGACGATCAAAGTTTGGACTGGCACTTGCTCGACGAGCCTCCGCATCGCGGCGTGCAGACGCTTCTCAGTGATCTCAACCGTCTCTACGCGGAAGAACCCGCGCTCTGGGAGGCAGACGTTTTGCCTGCGGGCTTCGAGTGGATTGACGCCAACAGCGCCGCCGAGAACATCATCGCCTTCATACGCAACGCGCCCGAAGCCAGACGGCAAATCGTCTGCGTCTGCAATTTCTCAAGCGTGCTGCGAAAGGGCTATCGCCTCGCGCTGCCGTCGGCTGGAAGCTATCGCGTCATACTGAATACGGACGCCGCGCATTACGACGGGAGCGCGAGCGTCGAACTCCATTCTCTCGAAGCGACGGCCGACCCGCTGCATCTACGTCCCTACTCCGCGCTCATTGATCTGCCGCCGCTCTCGACCATCTGGCTTGAAGTTCCGCGCGCTGATGACATCTCGGCTTAATTAACAAGGAGTAAGTTTACATTTAATGACAGCAGTAAAAACCATCGGTGTATTGACGGGCGGCGGCGACGCGCCCGGCCTCAATCCCGCGATCAAGGGGCTGGTCTATCGCGCCTCGGAGCACGGCATCAAGGTCGTCGGCCTCTACGACGGCTGGCGCAGTCTGCTCAACCCTCTGGGCGACGTGATCGCGCTCGACCGCAACGTCGTGCGGCGCTGGGACAGGGACGGCGGCACGAACCTCGGCTCGTCGCGCACGAATCCTTTCAAGATGACGAACGAAGAAGGCGAGCGCGTCGATCGCTCGCACGAAGTCGAAGAGAACATCGCGCGGCTCGGACTCGACGCCATCGTCGCCTGCGGCGGCGAGGATACGCTCGGCGTCGCCGCGCGCCTGCACGAGGGCGGCCTGCCCGTCGTCGGCATCCCGAAGACGATTGACAAGGACTTGGCCGGAACCGACTACACGCTCGGTTTCGACACGGCGCTGCGCAACGTGACGGAAGTGATCGAGCGTTCACGCACGCCCGCAGGCTCGCACGGCTGGGTGCAGGTTGTCGAAGTGATGGGACGACACGCCGGACACCTCGCGCTCTGGGCGGGCGTCGCGGGCGGCGCGCATCTGATCCTGATACCCGAACATCCGTTTCGCTACGAAAAGATTTATCGCCATCTCGAAGAACGTCTCGGCGACACGCGCGAGCCACGCCGCGACCGCACGCAGCCGCGCTACTCCGTCATCGTCGTCGCCGAAGGCGCGTATGCGGAGGACGGCGAACTCGTCACGGTTGACGATCGCCACGATGCGTTCGGTCATGCGCGGCTCGGCGGCGTCGGCGAAGTGCTCGCGCGCCGCATCATGGCCGAGACGCCCTACGACGCGCGCGCAGCCATGCTCGGCCACCCGCAACGCGGCGGCACGCCCTCGCCCATTGATCGCATGATGGGCTTGATGTTCGGCGCACGCGCCGCCGATGCTCTGGCCGCAGGCGACATGGGCAAAATGGTCTCGGCGCGCGGCATCGCCCCCGCGTGCGAACTCTCGCTCGTCGAGATCACATCGGTGCTCGGCAAACTCAACACGGTTGACATCGAACGTCACTACGACACCGAACGCTATCACCTGAAAAACATCGGCATGTGAGGGTCGGATGAGAAACAAAAACTGGAGAGCGGGGCTAATCGCGTCGTTCGTCGCGCTCTCGGTCTTGTTGTCTGTGAGCTTGAAGACCTCTTCGGCGGACGTTTCCATTCCGAATCATCCGGCCTCGCAGGGGCGCACGCTTGCGCCTGCTGGCTCGCCCGTCATTGACGCGACGACACGACAGCCAGCCGTCGGCGCATTAACGGTTGACTTCGTCCGCAGCCCCGACCGCGAAGGGATTGGGGGCGCGGGGCGTTTCCTCGTCGCCGTCAACAGTGGCTACGGCGTGCAGTTCAACGCAGCGACGAACAAGGCTCAACAGTCGCTCGCCGTCATTGATCTGAACGCGCGCCCCGCGCCCGCCGTCGTGCAGAACATCTATTTTCCGACGCCGCAGAGCGCAAACGTCGGCCTCGCCTTCGCAACGCGCGCCGACGCCGATGGCTCACACATGATGTATGTGGCGGGCGGCTTCGAGAACAAAATCTGGAAGTTCAAATTCAACCCGCGCTCGCTCGCGCCCGTCACGCCCGCCTCTTCCGGCCCGAACACGAAAGTCGAAGCGCCGTTCATTGATCTGAGTTCGCTCAGTTCCGAGAAGCCGACGCCGCGCTACAACGACAATCAAGCGCCCGTCTACCCGACCGGCCTCGCCGCAAGCCCCGACGGCGAAACGCTCTTTGTCGCCAATAATCTCGACGACAGCTTCGCAATCATCAGCAACCCCGCGAGCGCGAAGCCCGCGATCATGCGAATTGATCTCAAGCGGCGCGAGAATCCTGCGCACAACATTTATCCATACGGCGTCGCAGCGTTGTCCGCGCCCGCGAGCAGCAAGGTCTCGAAAGTTTACGTCTCTTGTTGGAACGACGAGTCGGTCGCCGTGTTCAGCCCCGCAGGCGACGGCGCGGCACTCTCTTACATTCCGGTCGCGCGCCACCCGACGGCGATGGTCTTCAACGCACAGCGCACGCGGCTCTACGTCGTCAACTCTAACGCTGATAGCGTCTCGGTGATAGACACACTTTCGGATCGGGAGATCGAACGCATCAACGTGCGGCTCGCCGAAAACGCGCTCACGGGCAACAGTCCCGAAAGCATCGCGCTCGGCGCGGACGGCGCGACGCTCTACGTCGCCAACGCGCACAGCAACTCGATTGCCGTCGTCGCCCTCTCCGCAGAGTCGCGCGGCGAACAGCCGCGACGCGTTGAGAAACGAACGCGTAGTGAGAGCGAAGAAGAGGAAAGGGAATCGCGTGCGGAGCGTGAAGTAGATGTAGAACGAGGCAAGAGCGAAGTTAACGAAGATGGGGTAGCGCGCGAAGATAAGGAACATAACGAAGCGCACGCCGGAAGCGACGGAGCGCGTAGCATGGTGCGCGGCTTTCTGCCGACGGGTCGTTATCCATCAGCCGTTGCGGTCGTAGGCCGCACCATTTTTTACGGCAACGGGAAGGGGACGGGTTTTGAAAACTCGTCGGTCGTCGTCAACAATTCGGGGCGCGAGCCGAACGCGCCGAACGACCGTTTCCCCGTCGGCACGGGGCGTCCGAACAAGCAGGGCGGCGAGTACAGCGTCCCGCTCGTCTCCGGCAACATCTACGCGGTCACTGAACCGGACGCCGCCGCGCTCGCGCGCTACACCTCGCAGGTCTTGCGCAACAACGGACTGCTCGATGCGCCGCGCGCAAAACTCTTTCGCGGCGCGTCGCCCATCAAACACGTCGTCTACATCATCAAAGAGAATCGAACTTACGACCAAATCTTCGGCGACCTCGAACGCGCGGGCAACGGCGAGCACGCCGACGGCGACCCGACGCTCGCCATCTTCGGCGCGAATGAGGCGGCCAAAAGGCCGAACAGCAGCGCGTCGCAAAACATCACGCCGAACGCTCGCGCACTCGCCCTGCGCTTCGGCCTGCTCGACCGTTTCTTCGTCAACGCGGAGGCCAGCCCCGACGGTCACAACTGGTCAACCGCAGCCTTCTCCACAGACTACGTTGACAAAGCCTATCGCTGGGACTACGGCGACCGTGGGCGTTCATACGACTACGAAGGCTTCAACCGCCTGCCCGACTATCGCCCCGCTGCCGCGAACGCGCGCGACCGCACGCCGCTCTTTCCGCGCGCCGTCACCGCCGTCGAGTTGGAAAATTTCCTGCGCGGCTACGTGCCTTATCTCAACCGCTCGCGCGACGTGGCCGAACCCGCGTCGCTCTATCTCTGGGACGCAGCCGCGCGTGCGGGCTTGCGCTATCGCAACTACGGCGAATTTATCTCAACCTTCTCCGAAGCATTCGTCGCGGCGGTCAACGTCAACCGTCGTCGCGGCTATCCCGATCTGTCGCCAACCGCTTCGGCCTTTCCGACGAAGAAGAGTCTGGAAGGGAATCACAGTCTCACCTTCCGCAACTTCGACCAACTCACGCCCGATTCGATTACTACAGACTCCTATCGCGCCGCACGCGAATCCGGCGGCCAACTCGATCCGCTCATCTCGACCGAACACGCGGACGCGCGCTTTCGCGGCAACTCGCGCACGGGCGAATGGCTCAAGGAGTTTCGCGAGTTCGTCGCCGAGCGCAAGGCCGGGAAACCCGACCGCATGCCGCATCTCTCAATCGTGCGCCTGCCGAACGATCACACGGAAGGTTTGAATCCAAACTTCCCGACGCCGCAGTTTTACGTGGCGGAAAACGACTACGCCGTCGGTCGCATCGTCGAAGCCGTCTCCGAAAGTCCTTACTGGCAGGACACTGCGATCTTCGTCGTCGAAGACGACGCGCAGGACGGCCCCGATCACGTTGACGCGCACCGCGCGCCCGCGCTCGTCATCAGCGCCTACAACCGCCCCGGCGCGTACATACACACTTTTCACAACACCGTCAGTTTGATACGCACGTTGGAACTGCTGCTCGGCCTGAGCCCGATGAATCAACTCGATGCGATGGCCGCGCCCATAGATATTTTTCGCGAGCAGGCAGACCTGCGGCCTTTCAAAGCCATCCTGCCCGATGTCGCGCTCGACAACCTGATGACTCCGCCCGCGCGCGACGCCTCGACCGCTTACTGGATGAGGCGCACGAGCGAACAGAACCTCGCCTTCGCAGACATGGCCGACCCGCGCGTCCTGAATCAGATTATCTGGTTTTCCGTGCGCGGCGCGAGCGTACCGATGCCGGAAATTTCACGCCTCCCCGCCTTCGACGCGATGCTTCCCGAAATCGAAGACGACGAAGACGAAAGAGAAGAAGCGCGTTCGACCGCGACGGCGCGCCTGAGAAAGTAAAATGCGTCCAAAGTAAAAGCGCATCTAAAGAGCGTCTTCTGGTTTTCACTTTTACGAACTGCCGCCAAGCATCCGTCGGAGTGGCAAAAGTCATCTAAGTTGTTACAATAGCAATCTCACAATCGCCCGTTCCAGTTTCATTTGGAGGATTATGAAAAAGTTTTTAGCGCTCGCACTTATCTTAGCGTCTGCCCACGTCTCAACTGTTATCGCGCAGACGCGCCGCCCTGTTCCTGCGACCCCCGCAACTCAAAGTAAACCCGCGCCGCCGAAGCCCACGCCGTCGCCCGTCGCTGCTGCTCCTGCGACGACGCCCGCACAGCAAACCGACAACTGCGGTTGTGAAGGCGAGCCGCTGCCCGATGTCGTCGCAGTGGTGAACGGCGTCAGGATCAGCAAGCAGGATGTTGACGAGCGCATCAAGCCGCAGATAGAAGAACTGCGAAAAACCGTCATCGAAGCACGCCAGCGCGAAGTCGACTTGCAGATCAACTCAAGACTGCTCGAAGCCGAAGCCAAGAAACGCGGCAAGAGCACCAACAAATTGTTGGAAGAAGAAATTCTAGCGAAAGTGCCTGAGCCGACCGAGGCCGAAGCGCAAACTTTCTACGACGCGAACAAGTCGAAGATCAACGGCGAGTTCAAAGATGTGAAAGCCGACATCATCTCCTACCTGCGCGAGCAACGTCAGCGCGACGAGGCCAAGAAATTCGCAGACCGCCTGCGTGCAACCGCGCAAGTCAAGGTGCTCGTCCCCGTCGCAACTCCGCCAACGAGCGCCGCAGACCGTGCGCGCGTCTTCGCCGTCGTCAACGGTGAACAACTCACTTCCGCGAGCGTCGAAGACTCGCTCAAGCCGCTCATCTACAGCGCGCAGGAGCGCACCTATCAACTGCGCAAGACCGAAGTTGACCTGCGCATCAACGACAGCCTGCTCGAACAGGAAGCGCAGAAGCGCAAGGTCACGACGGCGGCGCTGCTCGACGCGGAAGTCGCCTCGAAACTGAAACCCGTCACGGAAGCGGAAGCGCGCACCTTTTACGACGAGAACAAGGAGCGCATCAACGGCGAGTTCGCGCAACTGAAAGATCAAATCATCCAGTACTTGCAGGAGAATCAGAAGCGCAACCTGCAAACCGCTTTCGCAGATCAGTTGCGCAAGGCGGCGACGCTCCAGATCAACCTGCGCGCGCCCGAAGCTCCCGTCTACCAGATCGCTGTGGACGATCAGCCCGCGAAGGGCAACGCGGCTGCGCCCGTCACGATTGTGGAGTTCACGGATTTCCAGTGCCCGAGTTGCGCGGCTGCGCAGCCGTCGCTCGACAAACTCGTGGCGGAATACGGCGACCGCGTGCGTCTCGTCGTGCGCGATTTCCCTCTGGACATACACGAGAACGCGCGCAAGGCAGCGGAGGCGGCTGAAGCGGCGCGTGCGCAAGGGAAGTACTGGGAGTATACGGCGTTGCTGTTTGCAAACCAGAAGGCTTTGACCGTTGATAAATTGAAAGAGTATGCGCTGCGTGCGGGATTAGACCGGCAGAAGTTTGACGCGCAGCTCGATTCCGGCCAGTTCGCAGACAAAGTTCAACGCGACTATGCAGACGGCGTAGCTCTCGGCGTCGGCGCAACGCCGACCTTCTTCGTCAACGGGCGCATGACGAACGACCGCTCTTACGAAGGAATCAAAGCCGCCATCGAAAAAGCTCTCGCCGAGAAGGGTCAAAAATAATTCAGCATTTGGTTTAGGGTAATCTAAAACCTTCACCGCAGAGACGCAGAGAGCGCAGAGGGGGCGCAGAGAAGATCAATGTCTTTCTCTGCGCCCCCTCTGCGCTCTCTGCGTCTCTGCGGTGATGACTTAAAGTTTGCGCGAGGAGTTATTCCTGAAAAAGCGAACGCCCGGCGAAAATGTCCTCACAGCATCGTCGTCGGGCTTGTTCAATCTCCGATGCGCCGGGCGGCGCGAACTCGGAGGCTGCTTGTTCGCTTTTTGACCGTTGACGGTCGCGGCGTATGGCGTCCTCACTACACCTACGCCTTTTATTGCCGCAGAGGCTATCACTGATCCCCGCAGGCGTCAATAATATCTTGCGAAATATTTACGCGGGATTTGAAGCCCTCAGTCGCCGCCGCTGCGCGCGATCTCGCCGACACCTTGAATGAGACGTTCGACCTCTTCGACAGTCGTGTAGCAGGCACATCCGGCACGCACCAGACCTTCGACGCCGAGCGCGAGGCGTTCGACGACTGTCGCGGCGTAGAAGTCACCGTGCGAGAGAAACAGACCGCGCGCGGCGAGTTTGCGTGCGACGACGCCGGACGCGATGCCCTCGATTGTGAAAGAGACGGTCGGCGTGCGCGGCGCATCGGGCGTCGGGCCGTAGAGTCTGACGCCTGACGTTTCCGACAAGCCTTGCCAGAGTCGCGCCGTCAGGCTCGCGCCGCGTGCGTGGAGCGCGGAGAACGTCGTACCGAGACGCGCGCGGCGAGATTCACCTGACGACGTGCGTGCGAGCGAGGCGAAGAAATCTATGGCGGCGGCTGCGCCTGCGATGCCCTCGTGGTTTTGCGTCCCCGTCTCTGCGCGTTCGGGCGCGTTGTCGGGCGCTGGGATAAGTTTCGGAAAATCGAGCGACTCCAACAGCGTTTGCTTGCCGTAGAGCACGCCGATGTGCGGGCCGCAAAACTTGTAGGCCGAGCAGGCGAGAAAGTCGCAGTCGAGCGAGCGCACGTCAACGAGTTGGTGCGGCGCGTAATGCACGGCGTCAACGAAGCACAAAGCGCCGACGGCGTGCGCGGCTTTTGTTGCGCGACTCACGTCCGTGATCGTGCCAAGCGCATTCGAGGCCGCGCCGATGGCGACGAGCTTCGTGCGCGCGTTGACCTGCGCGTCGAAATCTTCCCAATCGAGTTGACCCGTCTCCGTGAGCATACGCACCGTGCGCACGACGACGCCGCGTTCGCGCGCGAGCGCAGCCCAGGGGGCGACGTTGGCGTGATGATCGAGTTCGGTCGTGATGATCTCGTCGCCCGCGTCTAACCGGCGACCGAGAGTTCTTGAGAGATGAAAGGCGAGCGTCGTCATGTTTGCGCCGAAGACGATCTCTTGCGGCGCGGCGTTCAAAAAATCTGCGAGCGTTTGCCGCGCGTCGTCAATGAGCGCGTCGGTCTCATGGCTCGTCGGATATTCCCAGTGCGTGTTGGCGTTGTGTTGATAGAGATAATCGGCGATGGCTTCGACGACGGCGCGCGGAACTTGCGTGCCGCCCGGCCCGTCGAAATATGCGACCGCCGTGTGTTCGCCGTGCCTTCGGCTGAGGGCGGGGAAGTGCGCCCTGATCTCTTCGACGGGCAGAACAGCGCCCGCTTGCGACGGCGGCGACGGTGTCGCGCCTTTCATTACGATTGTCATGGTAAGTTTGAGGGCGGGAGTTTCAATAACTCGATGCGCTGAAATGCTCTGCGATGCCGCGCCGGATCGCCTCTTTAATCTCCTCTTCGCTGCTCGCGGGCGCAGCTTCCAGCGTTACGCGAAACGGCTCTTGCTTCTGCATCACGTCGAGAAAATCTATTGACCACACGTTGCCCGCGTCGTCTTTCGCCGTTGCCGAGACGAACTGGCAATCGTTCCGGTTTGATTCGGCCAACGCCTGCCTTGCGAGTTCTTCCAAACGCTCAACGCCCATGTCTCATTCTCTCCCGTCATTCGTTTTGCTCGACATTAGTAACTATTTCTTCTGCCTCACGTCATACGCGTAGATGGTGTCTTGATCGCGCAGGTAGAGGCGTCCGCCAGCGATGATCGGGTGCGTCCAAGTCGGGAGCGAATCCTGCGCGATGCGGAAGCGCCCGCGCTCTTTGTAGGCTTCGGGCGTCGCTTCGATGAGGCCGACCACGCCGTTCTCGCTTAAGGCGTAGATCATCCCGTCGGCATAGACAATCGAGCCTTTGCCGACGCTGCGGTCGCGCCAGGCGACCTGCCCTGTGTCGAAACGCATGGCCGTCAGGATGCCGCTCGAAAAGCCGTAGAGATGATCGCCGACGAGAATCGAACTGCTGTGATGGTTGCGCATCTCCTTCGTGAAATAAACTTCCTGCGCCGTCAGCCCGCCGCGCTCGCCCGCTTTGATCTCGACGAGCCCCGCGCCCGTGCCGTAATCCGAAGATATGAAGACGCGGTTGCCGCGCGCAACAGGCGTCGCCGCGTTGGCGACGTTGTTCGAGGCACGCGCGTATTCCCACAAGAGTCGCCCGTCGTTTAGGGCAAGGCCGACGGCGCGGCGCGAGGTGAAGAAGACGACTTGCGGCGTGCCGCCCGCGTCGAGCGTGATGGCCGATGAATAACCGGCCTCGTCGCTCTGGCTCTTCCAGATGAGCGAGCCGTCTTTTTTGTTAAGCGCTACGACCGAAGCGTTTTGACCGCCCGCGTTGACGAGCAACTTGTCGCCGACGATGAGGGGCGATTCGCTGATGCCCCAGGTGATGTTCGAGCCGCCGAACTTCGAGAGTACGTTCAGAGTCCAGACGCTGCGACCCGTTTTAGTTTCAAGACACGAGAGGTCGCCGTTGCCGCCGAGCGCGTAGAGTTTGTCGCCTTCAACTGTAGGCGTCCCGCGCGGGCCGTCGCCACGATCATTGCGAAACGCTTTGCCGTGCGGCGTCGCCCAAATTTCTTTGCCTGTCTGAACGTCGAAGGCGACGATGAATTCGCGGTCGCCGCGCAAGCCCATCGTGTAGATGCGGCCATCTGCGACGGCGAGCGAAGAATAACCGCGTCCTGCGCCCGCAGTTTTCCAGACGAGCGGCGGCCCTTCGGCAGGCCACTGTTTGAGCAGCCCCGTCTCTTTGGAGATGCCGTCGCGGTTCGGGCCGCGCCACTGCGGCCAGTTGCCGCCACCGCCCGCAGCAGCCTGCGCCGCGACTTCGATTGACAAGCACACAAGTATCAACGCCAAACCCATCACGGCCTTCACGCTCGAACACTTCATAAAGACACTCCTTCTCAAAATTCAATTTGCGAGTTGCCGGATTATAGCAACACAACGGGCGCGGCGATGCTTAAAAAGTTGATCGCGATACCGATCCATTTCTTCGGAATGTAAATTCCAAATTTCGACGTGTCACGCGCCCGCCGCACTCGACTAGAGTTTACGCACAAGAGACAGAAAAGGTGCGTGCGTGTATGCGACGGAGAAAGTGTCGTCGAGTTTGAAGTGGCGTTTGACGGTCGCAGCGGGGTCGAAGAACCATTCGCCGTGCAATTGTCCCGCGTCGCTCCTGTCGAACCAGCCCCAGGGCGGGCGTGCCATGTTGGGCGCGCCCTTGTTTCCGCGAAACGCCGCGCCCAGTGTGCCGATCGTCACGACGCGCTTTGTCGCGCGCGTCGAGGTTTGCGCTGCGCTGAAAGTGTACTTGCCGTAGTTGTACGCCGCGCCGAAGGTTTGATTGACGCCCGCGCGCGCACGCGGCCAGATCGTCGTTGCGAGCGGAAGCAACTCGTAGCCGATTTCGTTGCCGGAAGATTTCAAGGGGTCGTCTGCGCGTCCCGCGAATTTGTAAACGAGCAACTTGTCGGGCGGCGTCTGTTTCTCGCCCGCGTCATAAGCGTAGATGCCGTGCCCTTTGGGTTCGACGTACAACAGCGGACGCCCCGATTCTATCCTGACCATATCGAACGCGCTCTTATTGCCCTCGGCGGCTGCTGCGGCTTCCGTCACGTATTTGTTGAAGCGGTCGTGCGCCAGCGTCTCTACAAACACGACGCGCGCTTGCTTGAAGTCCGCGCCCGCTTTCGTCGCCACGACGAGACAGCCTTCCATGTCGTTTTCGTGCGCGAGAACCGCCTCGCCCGATAGACCCGTCGGATCATAACGCCCGCCGCGCCGCGCGCCTTCGCGTATGATTTGACTTAGGATCGCGCCGCGCGCCTGGCCTCCTTTGTAGTCGCGCGGATGGAAGACCGCGTAATGGACGAGGAAGTGCGTCGGCGTTTCGCTGACGGCGTAATAGACATAAGCGCGGCGCGCGAAACGCGTGTCGTCTTCGGCGTTCACCCAATTGTTATCGCCGCGCCAGTCGCCGTCGAAGTCGAAGTTGGTGATGTAATCCTGAATTTTTTTGTCGCCGAGTCCCTGATAAAAAACCGGCGCGAAGTGCGAAGCGATGGCGCGATCCCTGGCGGCGTTCTGTGAGAGTTGCGAATTGCGACTCGCGTCTCGCGTCTTGGCCGCGCGTTGACCTGCGACGCGCCCCGCACAAATTAAATTCAGACAGACGGCGACCAAAGCGACGCGTAGATATTTAGACTGTTTCAAGGCGACTCTCGAATTGGCAAACTCGGATGACGGGATCAATTTCGGGTAGAGCGCGAGGTTAAGGTTGCGAAAAACTAACATATCCGTTTAAGCAAAACTGCTTGTCTATAACAGTCTTCAACCCGAACGGTCAACGACGGCGCGGCGCTTGGTTGTCAAACGCACGCGCGAAAGCATGAAGCATTCTTTCTCTGCGCCCCCTCTGCGTTAACTCTGCGTCTGCGGCGGTGTGTGCTTGTGTAAGAATCATTCACCGCCGCAGAGACGCAGAGAGCGCAGAGGGGGCGCTGAGAAAAGATTTGTTCCCGTGCGGCGAGGGCTTTCCCGCGCGCGTGAAGTCCGCTATCTTTGCAACATGTCCCACGCCATTTTTGAAACGTTCTCGCAAGGGGTGTCCATGTGTCTTTGATTTTAAGTTTGTTTGCGCCGGCGGCGACGCCGGAGTCCGCGTCGCTGTCGAAAGCCGCCGTGCTCGGCCTTGGCTTCGTGCTCGGACTCAAACACGCTCTGGAGGCAGACCATCTGGCAGCCGTGACGACAATCGTGAGCGAGCGCAAGAGCCTGCTCGGTTCATCTCTGGTCGGCGGGTTATGGGGCGTCGGGCACACGCTCGCGCTGCTCGCGGCGGGCGCGGCGGTCGTACTGTTGCGCGTCCGCGTCGACGAGCGCACGACGCTTACTTTGGAGTTCGCGGTCGGCGTCATGCTCGTACTGCTCGGCGCGAACGCTTTGCGCAAACTCTTTCGCAGGGGAACGCGCCTGCACCTGCACACGCACAGGCACGGCGGCTGGCTGCACGCACACCCGCACCTGCACGACAACGTCACGCACGAACACACGACGGCGGCGGCAACGCATCATGGGTTCAACTTGCACGCACGACCCGTCCTCATCGGCATCATGCACGGGCTGGCGGGCAGCGCCGCGCTCATGCTGCTCGTGCTCTCGACCATCACGTCGCCGCTCGCCGCGTTGGCTTACGTCTGCGTCTTCGGCGTCGGCTCAATCGGCGGCATGATCGCTATGAGCACGCTCGTCGGTTTGCCGATTCATCTGACAGCAGGACGCTTCCTACGGCTCAACTTCGCTGTGCGCGCCTTCGCAGGTCTCTTCAGCTTCGGCTTCGGCCTTCTGTTGATGTATCGCATCGGCTACGTCGAAGGCTTGCTGCGCTGAGCCGAAGGCTTCCTGAGTTAACGCGTGCGCGCGACACTGCGATCCCCGACCCGCATGAGAAGTCAACGCACACTCCTGCACGCCGTGGCGCTCGTGGCTTTTAGCTCCGCGCTCTTTCTGCCGCTCATAGGTTGCGGGTTCGTACACGACGACTTCATGTGGCTCTCAAGCGTCGCCTACCAGACGCGCTGGTACGGCCTGACGCACCCGACGCCGACTTTTTACACGCCGCTCACGTGGCTCACCTTCAAACTCGACTGGGCGCTCTGGGGCATGCGCCCGTTCCCCATCGCGTTTGAGAATCTTCTCCTGCACATCGCAAACACGCTCTTGCTCTACAGGCTCGCGCTGCGGCTGTGGCGTTCACACGTCGCGGCGTGGTGGGCGGCCTTCGGGTTCGCGCTTCTGTATCTCGCGAACAGTTGGGCTGTGATGTGGATTTCCGCACGCACGCATCTGCTGGCGACGTTCTTCTGCCTCGCTGCGATGCTCGCCGTCGTCCGCTTCGTTCAACTGGAACAGAGACGTTTATTGGCCGCGCTAGCGGTCGTCGTGTGCTGCGCGCTTTCGATGTCTGCGAAAGAGATCGGCGTGGCTTCGGTCGCTGTGAGTTTGATCGTGCTGTGGTACGCGGCGGGACTCAAACGACTGAGAGATGAATGGGCGGCGACGGCGTTGCTCGTCGTCGCGCTCTTTGCGACGCTCGCCGTCTATCTCTCGCTGCGCGCATGGGCGGGCGCGCTCGCGGTTGCGTCGCAGGAAGGTTGGTACAGCTACGCGTTCGAGTTCAAGGTGTTCTTCTCGAATTTGCGCGAATACCTGTCGCGAACATATCTGGTCGCGGCGCTGCTGACCGGAGCAATCGCGTTGTCGCAGACGATTCGCGGCGGTAGCCCAAGTTTGAATAGCCTCAAGCGGCGCGAGGCTTTGTTGAGCGTGATGTTTTTCGCCGCGACGATTGCGCCCGTGATTTTGATTCGCGGGCGATCCGGACTTTACACGTACCTGCCCGGCATCGGCGCGGCGCTCCTTCTCGGTGCAGCCGCACGCTCGTTGTACGAAGCGACGGCGCAGGTCGAGAGTCGCCGGAAGAGGTGGGCGGGCTTGCTGCCAGTTGTGTTGCTGGTCACACTTCTCTCTGTCGCAACCGTCGGGCAAAGTTTGAAGTGGAGGACGATGGCGCGAACGAACACGTCCATCCTTCGACAGATCGCGCAGCAAGACCCGCAGGTGGAGCGAAACGCAAACATCATTTTAAGCTACGCGCAAAGCGACAGCAGGCATCGTTTCCCAGACGGCTTCGGCACATGGGGCTTCCCGTTCGCATTGAAACTTTTGTATCGCGACGCGAGCGTGAACGGTGAAATCGTTCGTGAAGGCGAGGCTATGGCGGAAGCTGCGTCCGGTAGCGGCGAACTTAATTATCTCTACGTGGCGGGCGAGGATTTTCCGAGAGTAATTAAGCAGAAATAATTTCGCTTAGAGCGTTACATAGGTGAATGTGAAGGAAGGAAAGCCTTCACCGCAGTGAAATTTGCTCAGGCCAGTTCCGCGAGTTCAGCCCAGCGGTCGAGGGCGCGTGCGAGTTCGCGTGCGAGCGTTTCGCGTTCGTTGAAGAGTTGATTGACGAGGTGTGCGTCGCTTGCATTGGCGGTCAGTTCGATTTCGATTTCAGCCTGTCGCCTTTCGGCTTCCTCGATGCGCGACTCCAACTCTTCCAATTCGCGCTGCTCTTTGTAGGAGAGTTTGCGCTTTGTGTTTGAAGGCGACGCTGCCGCGCGTTCCTTCTTCGCGGGGCGCGCTTCGTCGGATTCGGTTGCGTTTGAAATCGCTGCCGAACGCTCCTCCTTCTGGCGGGCTTCGAGAAAAGCCGCGTAGTTGCCCGGGTACTCGCGAATGACGCCGCCCGCCTCGAAGCGAAAGATGTGCTCGACTGTGCGATCGAGAAAATAGCGATCATGGCTGACGACGACGAGGCAGCCGCCGAAGTTGTCCAGATAGTCTTCGAGCGTGGACATCGTTTGAATGTCGAGATCGTTTGTCGGCTCGTCCAGAAGCAAGACGTTCGGCGCGCCCATCAGGATGCGCAGAAGATAGAGGCGACGACGTTCGCCGCCCGACAATTTTGCAATCGGCGCGTACTGCATCGCGCCCGTGAAGAGAAACTTTTCCAACATCTGCCCGGCGGTGATAAACGTGCCGTCGGCAGTCTCTATGCGTTCGGCCACCTCGCGTATGTAGTCGATCACTCGCCCGTCGTCAGCGAGCGCGCGATTCTCCTGATCGTAATAGCCGAAGCGCACGGTCTGCCCGACTGCGATAGAGCCACTATCGGGCTGCGTGCGTCCGGTGATGATCTCAAGCAGAGTGGTTTTGCCAGCGCCGTTCGGGCCGATGATGCCGATGCGGTCGGCGGGTTTGAGGATGTAGCTGAAATTTTTGATGAGGACGCGCCCGTCGTACGACTTGTCGATGTCGCGTAGCTCAAGGATTTTTTTGCCGATGCGTGCATGTGTGACGGAGATGTCGAGTTCGGCGCGCGCGGTCTCTTTCGGTTGAGCCATCAAACTCTCTGCGCGTTCGATGCGCGTTTTTGACTTGCGCGTGCGCGCCTTCGCGCCGCGTCTGAGCCAGGCCAGTTCACGCCGGATGAGCATTTCGCGCTTCTGTCCTTCGGAGGCGCGCGAGCGCTCCTGTTCTTCTTTCTTTTCCAGATAGTAGGCGTAGTTTCCGTCGAACGCCTGCACTATGCCGCGATCAATTTCGAGTATGCGACCCGTGACGCGATCGAGAAAATAGCGGTCGTGTGTGACGAGTAGGAGCGCGCCGCGATAGCGTGCGAGATAGGTTTCGAGCCACGTGATAGTTTCGGCGTCGAGGTGATTGGTCGGTTCGTCGAGTATGAGAAGTTGCGGGTTTGAGATGAGCGCGTGTGCGAGCGCGACGCGTTTGCGCTGTCCGCCGGAGAGCGTACGCATACGCGCGGTCGTGTCGTGTAGCCCCAGACGCGAGAGGATCGCGCGCGCGTTGGTTTCCAACTCCCACGCCCCCGAAGCCTCTAGTTGATGTGCCAACTCCGACACGCGATTCAAAAGGCGCGCGTCATCCGCGCCGCCGCCAGCGGTTGCTAACAACTGGCAGGCGCGTTCGTAGTCGAGCAAGAGAGTTGTCGTCGCGTCGCTTGCGGCAAAGACGGCGTCGAGCACGGTCTGTTCAGGCTCGAAGGGCGGGTTCTGCGGCAGGTAGCCGACGGTCGTGCCTTCTGCGAAGACGATGCGACCGGAATCAGGTTGCTCGTCGCCCGCGATGAGACGCAGGAGCGTCGTCTTGCCCGAACCGTTTGCGCCTACGACGCCGACGCGATCTTGCGAGTCGAAGCCGAGCGTGACGTGCTCGAAGAGAGGTTTCAGCCCGTAAGTTTTGCCGAGCGATTCGATGGATAGGATGTGCATTGCGAATTTGTTAAAATGACTTTTCTTAATTCAAACGTGCTCGACTTAATTCAAGCTCAATCCAACGCCCCGTTCATTACGTAAATAAAAGGAAAACTCGAAAGAGAGGTTTGGATAATGAATAGACGTTATTTTATCAAATCCGGCGCAACTCTCGGAGCAGCCGCCGTCCTCATGCGAATACCCCTTGCTTCGGCGCTGGCTCAAAAGGGCGCAAACGGTCATAGCATGAGCGCGTTGCCATTCAAAAAAATCGTCAAGACCGACGAAGAGTGGAAGCGCATTCTGACGCCCGAACAATATCGCGTCGCGCGACAAAAAGGGACGGAAGCGCCTTACTCAAGCCCGCTACTTAAGAATCACGCGAAGGGCACGTTTGCGTGCGTCTGCTGCGCGCTCCCCCTGTTTAGCTCAAAAGCGAAGTATGAATCCGGCACGGGCTGGCCGAGTTTCTGGACGCCCATCTCGAAGCAGAACGTGCGTGAGGAAGCGGACAACAGCTTGCCGGAGACGCGCACAGAAGTTCTCTGCAACCGCTGCGACGCGCATTTGGGACACGTCTTCGACGACGGCCCAGACCCGACCGGACTGCGCTATTGCATGAACGGCGTGGCGTTGAAATTCGTGCCGAACGCGAAACGCGCGTGACTGCGCGCGGCGCACGCGCGCAGTTTGAAATGATTGAACGTGGGGAGGATTAATTCGTGACGAAGAAAGTTATCAAGACCGACGAAGAATGGCGCGCGATACTGACGCCGGAACAATATCGCGTCGCGCGCCAGAAGGGAACGGAGCGCGCCTTCACAGGCGAATATTACGACGCGAAGGACGAGGGGACGTACAAGTGCGCCGCTTGCGGCAGCGAATTGTTTAGCTCCGAAGCCAAGTTCGATTCGGGCTGCGGCTGGCCGAGTTTCACAGAGCCGACGGCGGAGGATAACGTCCGCACCGAAGTTGATTACAGCTTTGGGATGAAGCGCACAGAAGTCTTGTGCGCGAGTTGCGACTCGCATCTCGGCCACGTCTTCGACGATGGGCCGCAACCCACCAACTTGCGCTACTGCATCAACTCGGTCGTGCTCGATCTGGACAAAAAAGAGTAACGCGGCCGTGCGTCGTTTATGCTGCTTCCTCACGCGCGGCAGTTCGTTCCCCTGTGGCCTGCCGCGCGAGTCGAAAAGCATTTGACAATCAGCAGTGGCGCGAATATCGTTTCGCACGCCATGAACATTCACTTGACCGCCGACGAATCCTTAACCTTCGTCGGCCTTACTAATTTCTGAACTCGCCGGAAACGACAAACAACGCGCCGCGATAACGTCGAAGCGCGTTGCGCGCGACTACTACTTGCGATGTCTCAAATCTCGACCATAGGCGTTCTCGGCGGCATGGGGCCGGAGGCCACGAATCAACTGTGTACTTTGATTACGGCCAACACGCCCGTCAGCCGCGATCAAGATCACATTCCGGTCATCACTTTCAACAACTCGCTCATCCCAAGTCGTGTGCAGGCCATTGGCGGCGGCGGCGAAAGTCCCGTGCCCGAAATGATCCGCACGGCGCAGATATTAGCGCGCGCGGGCGCGGACATGATCTTGATGCCCTGCAATCTCGCGCACTTCTTCATAGAAGAAATACAGGCAGGCGTCGGCGTGCCCGTGCTCAACATGATCGAGGAGACGGTTAAATACACCGTCGAGCGTTACACGCAGTGTCGCCGTGTCGGACTACTCGCTTCAACGCCGACCATCGAGTGCGGCATCTACGACAAGGCTTTTCGGGAACATGACGTGCGCTTGCTCGTGCCCGACGCGCGGGATCAGGAAGACGAGGTGATGAAAGCGATTTACGGCAGCGAAGGCATCAAGTGCGGGCACAAGAGCGCGCCGCGCGCTTTGTTGACCGGCGCGGCGGAGCGTCTGGTTGCGGCAGGCGCGGAAGTCATCATCGCTGGCTGCACGGAAGTCTCGCTCGTGTTGACGCCGGAAGATTCGCCGTTCGTCGTCATCGATCCGTTGGAGATCATCGCGCGCGTCGCCGTCGCGAGAGCGAAGGCTGGCGAGCGTGCGCCGCGAGAGATTTCTGCCGCGAGTTAATAAACGTCTGGACGGGCTACGCGCTTTTTCGGAGGTGACAGGCATGAGCAACATTTTGATGACACTGGCAGAAGAGCGTGAGTTGACGACGCCTGATCATTTCGCGGTGAAGTTAAAAGTTGACGACGGCGACTGTTACGATTTTTCCGACGAGTTGCAGGCGCTCGGCCACGAAGTTTTCTTCGCCAACTGGGACGATCTCAAAGGGCGCGAGTTCACGCGCATGTTCCACGACAACGCGAAAGCATTCATCAAGCCCCCGCCGCTCTCCACGATGGACTTGATCTTCGTCTACAAGATGGAGGGTTTCTATTTCGACCTTCCCAGATTCTTTCAGATGGTCGAGACGTTTGCCGCAGCCGCGCCGCTCGTCGTCAACGACCCGCGCACGATTAGACACAACATAGACAAGCGTTACCTGCTCGAACTCGAACGCGAAGGGCTGCTCGTGCCTCCGACGCGTTTGTTTGACGAGACGGTTCGAGAGCGTCTGGCGAAGGGCGAGCCAATCGTGCTCAAGCCGATCAACGGCGAGCGCGGCAAGGGTGTGATGCTGATGAAAACGCCAGCCGAGCTCGACGCCATCGAAGGGCATGAGCACGAATATCTGGCGCAGGATTTCATTCCGGGCGTGCGGGAGGGGGAGCGAAGTTTTGTCTTTCTAGGGTTTGAATACCAGTTCGGTTTTTTGAAGCGGCCATCGAACCCGGAGGAGTTTCGTTGTAACGAATCGCAGGGCGGGACGGCTGTGCTCTACGAGCCGACAGCGGAGGAGATGGAGTTTGCCTTACGGACGCTCCGCACATACGAATCGTTCGGCTGCCCCATACACTACAGCCGCATTGACATGATCCGGAGCGAGCGCGGGCCGATGCTGATGGAGGCGGAGCTAATCAACCCTTCGATCTTCGCGCGCTACTTCGACCGTGGGGAAGACTTCGGGAAAAAGATCGCGGCTTACTTTCACGGCCTGCTCAAAAGTTGATTGAGGGTAACTGAAAAACTTCACCGCAGAGACGCAAAGGACGCAGAGGGGGCGCAGAGAAGACTATTCAACTCTCTGCGCCCCCTCTGCGTCCTCTGCGTCTCTGCGGTGAATGCCTTCTTGTTTGAGCCACAATCAAGCGCGCCGGTTTATCAACGAAGCGTCTGGTGCGGCGTGCCGACGACGAGCAGCTTCCAGTCTTTTATGGGCGCTTCGTTCAGGAACAATCTCCACCTCGGATCAATGTAGTTCGTGTTCAGGTTGGCGACGTAGTACCTGAGAGAGTTCGTGAACGGGCCGTCGGGCGAGTTGGCGTAGCGTTGTTCGAGATAGTACGGCGGGATGGTCTGGTAGTAGATCGTGGCCGAGACGGTGACGGGCGCTGTGATGCGCGCGTCGAGCGGAACTTCGTATGTGACCACGTCCGTGCCGCTGCCGTCGAAGTAGCCGGGGTTCGACGCGCGTGGGACGCCGCCCGGCGCTGTGTGTTCCGCGTCGGGGCCGTTTTCGCGCCAGCCCTGCGGCATCATGCGATTGTCTTTGACCTGATTGGCGAGACTCAGGAAACTCGTCGTGAAGTTGCCGTTGGCGTCCTTCATGAGTTCCTCGTAAATCTGCACCTGATCTTCTTTGGTGATGACATCGTAATGCGGTTGAAACAACTGCTGCGGGTTCTTCGATTTCGCAAACGACTCGGTGATGAGCGGCGTAAACCGCGCGCCGTCCCAGATGCCGATCACGCCCTTCTCGTTCGTCGCTCCCGAAACCCAGTAAGGCTTGCCGCCGACGTTGACGCGAAACTCTATGAAGGCGCGACGGAAACTGACGCCGGAAGGGAAGCGGTGTCCGGCGAGGTTGGTGACTTTGACTTGCGCGCTCAGACCTTTCGCAGTGCGTTTGAGCGAGGCGATCTCTACTTGCGCGGTTTCGCTGCGCGCCATTTGAAGCGCGGATTTTTTGGTTACAACCATGCTCGGCACGGGGTTGCCCCATGTCGCCATCGGGTCGAAGAAGGGCGCGGGTTTGTTGCTGTAGTTAACGCTCGAAATGCCGAGCGGGTCAGAGAACTGGTTGAAGATTTCCATGACGAAGAGGTTGAGGCCGACGAGCGTGTGGCGCGAGTAAGTGCCTTCGTCGCCCGTGCCGCGCACGCGCAGGTGTATGTCTTCGTCGCGCGCACGGAACTCAACCGCCGGGAAAGTCTCGTCCTCTATGCTGGCGATCTTGAACTTCACCTGCTCGCCCGTCTTGCTCGGATACTGACCGGGCATGTGACACTGCTGGCACGACTGCGCCGTCTCGCGGTTGACCGGCGGAAATTCGTCCTGAAACTTGCTGTTGCGCCATTCGAGATAGGTGTTCTGTTCGTGCTCGGTTCGCTGGTTGGGATTGGTGAAGACGTTTTCGCCCGGCGTGTAGGGCTTGCCCGGCGTGAGCACGGGCAGGATGACCGTGTGACACGAGCCGCAGAGCGCCGACTTGTGTATTTGATTCGCCTTCGTCTTGAGCGGCGTCAGGCCGAGAGAGTTCTTCATCGGCACGGTGGCAACATCTTGAAAGGGGCCGAAAATCTCGTCGGCCTTTCCCGTCTTGAACTTGCCCGTGTAGGTCGCGGGCGTGCCCAAGCCTTCGTCGGAGATGTGATGGCAGACGGCGCACGAAATTCCGTCGCGTGCGAGCGCGCCGTATTCCGCGAAGGGCTGCGCGGGAGTTTGATCCGGTTTTTGGTCTAGGTATTCCAACTTGAATCCGTAGGGCTTGCCCGTGTCGAGCGCGAGTTGGCGCTGACCCATGATGCCGTGACAACTGAGACAGGTGTTGACTATTTGATCCTTGATGCCCGGGTACAAGTTCATCTCGGTTTCCAACTGCGAGAAGAAGACCGGATCGCGACCGGCCAGCCCCATCATGGACGAACGCCACTCGCTGTAGGGCGAGAGATTGAGGTCTAACTCAGAGGTCGGCGTGGGCGAGGGGCTGGGCGGAATCTTGTTGTAGATTTGCTGGTAGATCATGTTCGGCATCGCGGGGTTGTTCTGTGTCGCGTCGTGGCAGCCGATACATTGATTCGACGTGATGAACATCTGCGGCTTTTGCGACTGCGGCTGTTGTGTGGCCGTGTCGTACCACTCGATCACCATCTGCTTCGGCGTGGGAAGTGCAGACGGCGCGCCGGATGCTCTATGGGCAGGCGCGGTTGGGAGTCGTATTGCGCCGGTATCAGTTTTTGCATCCCTCTTCAAGTGGACGGAGATGTCTTCTTCGTCCGAGAGTTGTCGCGGTGCGCCGATCTGCGCGCGCGGCTGCGACACGCCCGTGCGGCCCGCAGGCGGCACGTTGATCATGTTGGGCGGCATCGTCGGGTTGAAGGTGATCGAATTGCCGAGGATGTTGTTGATCGTGGAGAAAGTCAGTTCGGTCTTGGCGGAGGCGTGGCAGTTGACGCAGTAGAGGGCGAATCCTGCGTTCGGATACATGCCGTAATTGATCGTCGGGCTGCCGTCGCTCCAGAACCAGCCGTCATACGAACCGTTTTTGTCCTTGACCATGATCGCCAGACCGTTCACGGTCTGGTTGGGGTCTTGCTTGGCAGGCGGGGTATACATCTCCTTGATGATCGCCGCGCCGTCGGGGATGTCGCCCTCTTTGCGGTCGCTGTCTTTGCCGCTCCCCAGCCACTTCACGATCTCCGGCGAGTAGTAAACCTTGACGGCGTTGTGCGTGCCGTAATATTTGCCGCCGAGATACGCGCCGGTGTCGCGGATTTCTAAGTCCTGTTTCCAGCGCGGGTCGGTTTTATAACAACCGTTGCTCGTGTAGGCGTTCAGCAAGGTCTCAAAAGGTGTCGCGCCCATCTGGCTGGGAAGCGCCAATCCTTTTTGGCCGGGAATCTGCAACGGCCACGAGCAAACGCCCTGCGGCGCGCCTGTGTTCGACTGTGCAGACGCGCGCCTTGTGCCGAATCCGGCAGGGTCGAACGCCACCAGCGCGGCGAAAAAAAGAATGTAGAAACAACAGGTCAGGGTCTTCGCGATCTTCATTCTGGTCTCCTCACGATAGACAGGACGGACATTTTTCAACGATTGACTTTGAGAGCAGACGTGTCGGGTGAAAACACGCCGAAGCGGCGCAAGTTTGGACGCCAAGCGAGGCCGAAACTCCAAAGAGCGATCTTTCCTCGGATGATTACGCTTAAGTTTGCAAAAGTAGAAAACCAGACAACTGATAGGTGAGACGATACTTCGCTTGCACTGTATGAGCCGCGCGCCTTCCTTGTCAACAAATTTGTTCAGAGCGAGTCGGCGAGTTGCTGAAAGTATTTAATGTAGGCAGGCCGCGTATCAACCAGCAATGTATTGCCGTTGTAAACCGTGAACACCGTCCCGCCGCCGTTGATTTCGTTGATCTCGTCGCCGATGAAATCAACAGAGCCGATGTCCATGTCGGCCAACTCGCACATGCGACGCGCAACGGCCAAGTCCGCAGCAAAGCCGTCTTGAGAAATTTTATCGTAGGTCGAGAGTTTGAAATCCTTGCCTGCCTCCGACCAGGGAGTTCTGCGACTACGATACCTGCGCCCGCCGACACATTCGCCGCCCGCGAACCAGAGACGCTTCTCGTCGCCCCGCCGGAATTCTTGGAACGTGTACTCGCTCAAGTCTTCGCCGTCGCGTTCGAGTTTGCGTTGAAATTCGACGACGGAGTTTTCGTCCGCGAGCAACTGCACGCCGATACATGCTCCTCCCCAGTCGGGCTTCGCCACGATGCGCCGCTTACGCTTTTGCAGATCGTGAACTTCGTCAATGTGTGAGAAAACGTAGGTGGGAATAACGCGCGTCTTTTTGAAGTCGAGCGTTGCGAGCCAACTTTTCATCCCCTTCACTTCGGCTTCGGGCGTGTTGACCATGCGCCGGATGCGCCCTGCGTCGAGGTGTTTGTGATGAAGCTCGTTTTGCGCGTTGAAGTAGTCGCGCCGCACCCGAAAGCCGAAGGGACGGGGATCGAGATAGAAGCCGTCGCTGTAGACGATCCACAAATCTGCGGCGGGCGTCATCATCCCGACATCTTCAAACGCGCCGCCTTTGGTTCGTTTGAAGGCGCGCACACGCCCGCGTTTGAAATCGTAGCCGGTGACGGGAAGCAAGTATAAGTCGAAATGCTTGTCGAGCGCGGTGACAAACTTACGCATCGTCGAGGGCTTGCGTGTCTCGACGATGAGAGGGTTGATGGTGAGAAGAACAGTTTTTTTCTTCATCGCTCGTGGCTGAAAAGCGTTTAGATCAGAACCGCTTGCGATAGCGGGCGGGTATCGGCAAACGTTAGAACCCGCCCGCTTGCAGCAGGCGGTTCTGACTTGTCAGGGCGCGGCAAATTGGAAGTCTAAGAAGTTCTTGCAAAATTCAAGTTTGGCGTCCAATTCTTGCTCGGAGTTTGCGCCGATGTTGACGAGGCCGTAACGAAAACTCTTTCCGTCCTGCATGATATTGGAAAGAATATCGCCTTTGGAGACGGATATTTCGATGTTTGCGTCAGGGAACTTTCGCGTCAACTCCGCGAGTTGCGCTTCGGTTGGCACGCGCACAACTCTACGGTCTTCAAATATGCGCAGCACGCAACTCGCGGCCAGCTTGAACTCGCCCCGCCCGCGCTGAAACTTCGGGTCTTCGCCGAGCGCGACCTGCAAGAGCGGCGCGTAGGAACTCGTACCGTCAACCTTCTCGAACAAATCCGGAAACTGCGAGGCGATCTTCGGGTTGACTTCGATGATGTGAATGTCGCCGGTCGCGGCGTTGTACATCAACTCCATGTTGAAGAGCGCGTTGTCGTAGCCGATGCCGTTGATGAACGTCTCGGCGATCTGCGACATGCGCGCCTGCACCTCTTCGGGCAGACGCGAAGGATAGACGAAACGCTCGAATGAGATCGTGTTCGGAAACATCACCGAATCAATGATGCCGAGGACGTGTACGCGGCCTTGAAACACATAGCCTTCGAGCGAGACCTGCACGCCTTCGAGCAGCGTCTCGGCCAGCAGGTGAGAGGCGTCGTACTCGTAATTCGTGTAAGCCTTGAGCAAGTCATCGAAGGGACGCAGGAACCATGCGGGCATGCGACTCGTGCGTGCGGCGCGGCGGAGTTCGGGCAGCGAAGAAACTGTCTGCGCGTTGATGGAGAAGCAAGACTTGACGGGTTTCAGAAATAGCGGGAAGGGAATGTCTGGCGCGTCCGGCTCGGCAAGACCATCCGGCGGCACGATTTGAAGAGATGGTGTGGCCGTAGGCACTAACTTTCGTTGCGCGGCGCGCGCGTAATATTTGTGCTCGCACAACAGCACCGTCTCTACTTTCGTCCCGGGCAGACCGAGACGTTCGGCGATGATGCTCGCCACAGGCATGCCGGGATAACCGACCGCAGAAGTGACGCCTTCGATGCGGTCGCGCGTGTAGCGCGAGAGAATTTCTTCGATGAGCGCTAGTGTGTCGAGTCGTGTGTCGAGTTCGGCTGGATCGGATTGAGTGTCGCTTGAGAGTTGCCGGTCGAAATAGCTTGCGGCGAACTCCTCGAAGATGACGCGGCAGTTCAAAGCGGCGGCGACGGTGGGCAGATGTCTGCGCTCCCTGCCGGTGGGACAAAGGAGCAAAACTCTTTTCATACTCTATTCAACCTATCCTGAAGACATACTACGTCAAGATAGATTTACAACGTCAAGAGGAAAGTTCCGTCGGAGCGTGTGCGTTGTCAACCGATGCGGACTGAGAGCATTGAGACCGAGCCGCCGTCGAAGCCTTCGACCGGAAAAGTTACTTCGTCGCCTTCTCTACGCAACGCGAGCACGTAGAGCAAAGGCAAATAATGATCGGGCGTGGGGGCTGAGAGCAGCGCGTCGCGTCCGAGCGTTTCGTAGGCGACGAGCGGTGTGTGGTCTCCTGCGAGCATGAGTTCGCGCGCACGCTCCTCGAAACGCACAGCCCAATCGAGAGGCTCGACGGCGTGGCGTCCCCAAGCGTAAGCGTGCAAGTTGTGTACGAGGTTGCCGCTTCCCAGAACTAGCACGCCCTCGTCGCGCAACGGCGCGAGTCGCCGCGCAAGTTCGTAGTGAAACTCCGCCGGTTGCGTCTTGTCCATGCTGAGTTGCACGACGGGAACGTCGGCTTCCGGGAAGACGTGGCGCAGCACCGACCACGTGCCGTGATCGATTCCCCAACGCTCATCCGATTCGACGGACAGCGGCGCGAGAAGTTCGCGTACGCGGTGGGCGAGTTGCGGAGAGCCGGGCGCGGGATATTGCACCTCGTACAATTCGCGCGGGAAGCCGCCGAAGTCGTGGATCGTGCGCGGGGAGGCGGAGGCGTGTACGAAAGTTCCGGGCAGATACCAATGCGCTGAGATGCAGAGCACGGCCTTCGGGCGTGGAATCTCAGCGCCCGTAGCCGCCCAGCCTTCCGTGTAGCCGTTACGCATGAGCGCGTTCATCGGGTTGCCGTGCCCGAAGAAAATGGCTGGCATCGTCTGACCCATTTTTGAAACTCCTTATAGCGGTTTGCCACCGCGTGCGGTCTGCAAGAGCAATATAAGGGTAGGGACGAGTCCGCCGCCAGCCAGCGTAGACGGGTAAACGCTCCGGCGCGGCGTCCGTGTGGGTGATGCCGGTTTGCGCTGACGGCGCAAAAGGGCGTTTGGCAACGAGCGTACGGAGGCGTACGGAGACCGCGTGGTTACTAGGATTCTCAAGCGTTGTCGTGTATTGTTTAGCACGCAATTTGGAGCGAAAGGCCAGTGTTTTTTACAAACCCCGACAGGTAAAGTCCCCTACAGCGACCGGAAACAATCTATCAAGGTAGCGGCTGAGTTTTAGCCTTCGAGACCGAACATTGAAGTCGCAATACTCGTGTGCGGATGAATTTTTTACATGCGGATATCAGTTGTCGTTAATACTAAGAATGAAGAACAAACGCTGGATCGGTGTCTGACGAGCGCGGCGTGGGCTGACGAAATCGTCGTGCTCGACATGAGCAGCGACGACGAGACGGTTGCCGTCGCGCGTAAGTACACGGACAAGGTTTTTTCGTGCCCCGATTTCGGCTACGTCGAACCGGCGCGCAATCTCGCCATCTCGCACGCCACAGGCGATTGGGTCTTCATACTCGACGCCGACGAGGTCATTCCCGCGCGGCTCGCGGCGAGCGTCAAAAAGATCGTCGCGGAGTCGGAGGACTACGCGCTCGTCGCCATCCCGCGCCGCAACTACATCGGCGATTACCTCATACGTAACTCCGGTTGGGAGGCTGACCACCAGCCGCGTCTCTTCCGGCGCGGGCGCGTACGTTGGACGGATGCGATCCACGCCTGGCCGGAAGTTGACGGCGAAGTGAAATTCCTGAATCCCGACAGCGGCTTCTACATCAAGCACTACAACTACGACGACCTGACGGACTTCGTCGCGCGCCTGAATCGCTACACATCGGTTGAAGCCGCCGCCTTCGCTCAGGACGGTGAGTGGCCGAACTGGCAGAGCATACTGCGCGAAGTGGTCGAGGAGTTCGGCAAGCGTTACACGCCGAAAGAGGACGGCTTCTATAGCCTGTCGCTCGCCGGTTGCATGGCCTTCTACCGTTTCATCTCGCACTGCAAGCGGCTGGAACAGATTCGCGCGGCGGAAGGCGACCTGATTTTCCCTCTGCCCGGCAGCTTGGAAGAGATCGTCCTGGAAGCGGTTAAATACCTTCCGCAAAATCCTCTGGAACAACGCGACGCGCTCGTGCGTCAGGAGTCGCTCGAAGAACTGCGACTCAGGGAAGAGGAGTGGGCGGCGGCGCGTGAGGTCTACGAAGCTCAAATCAATAGTCTCACGGAGGAGTTAACGAGCGCGCGCACGGTTTACGAGACACAGATCGGCCAACTCGATGACGAGTTGACGAAGGCGCGCACAATTTACGAAGCGCAGATCGCGGCGCAGGACGCGCAGCGTGCGGCAGACGCAGCGCGCATCCTTGAATTGACGGCGCAGATGGCTGAGGAGCAAGAAGCTCATCAAGCGCAGATGGCTGAGGAGCAAGAGGCTCATCAGGCGCAGGCGGCGCATCAAGCGAACGAACTGGACGCGCTCGCCGCGCGCCTCTCCGACCGCGAATCGCAACTCGAACAACAGGCGGCCTTGCTCGTCGCGCTGCGCTCGCAGTCCGATAAAAAAGACGAAGTGCTTGAATGGATTCAGACTTCGCGCTCGTGGCAATTCGCCTCCACGCTGCGGCGCTGGGGCGGGCTGAAACACCGTCTGCGACAGCACGGCCTCAAATTGGGGCGGCGCGTTCACTTGCCCGTGCAGCCGATCTTCTACGGCCTCATCGAAGCGCCGACCGATGCGGCCAACGTCGCGGGCGAACTCGAAATTCACGGCTGGGTCTTTTCAACGGACGCGCCCATCGTGCGCGTCGAGGCGTTCGTTGACGACTTTTATCTGGGACGTTTGAACTACGGGCTGAAGCGCGACGACGTGGCGGCGGCCTACCCGTCGCTGGCTCGCGCCGACTGCGGCTACAGCGAGCGCATCACGCTCCGCTCGTCTATGGTCGGACGCCGCACGCTCATCGTGCGTGCTTACGACGCGCACGGGCACGTGCAGATTTTCACGCGCCTTATTGCCGTCGGCTCGCCGAAGACCATGCTTAACGCGGTCAACGCCGACGTTCCAGCGAACGGGAACGGCGCGCGTTCGAGCGTCGCGGCCGACGCGGTGCAGGCCGCAGCATCGGCGAACGGCACAGACGCGAGTTTTTACCGTCGCCTCGAAGCGCTCATTGACGACTTCAAGAGCCGCACGGAGCGCGAGCCTTCGATTTTGAACTGGCACACGGGATTGAATCTCGCGGCGGCGCTCCCGCATCTGGCGGTCTTCTCGCCGCCAACGGCCAACGGCCATTACGGTTTGCCTTATCTCGATCACAGCGTTGACATCGTCGTCGTTCCCGCCAGCGACTCGCGCCATCTCGCGGAGGCGCACCGCGTCGCCGCCGTCGCCGTCGTGCAGGCGCACGGCACGGAAGCGTGCGCAGCGAAGTCTTCGTCTGCGGACGCTAAAAACGGTTCGCGCATACGTCTCGTGCCAGAATGGAAAGAGGGCGCGACCGCCGAAACCACTCTGCCGAGCGCCTCGATCATCATCCCCGTCCACAATAAGGTTGATTACACGGAGAAGTGTCTGGAGCAGTTGCTCCAAACGCTGCCGCCGAATTTTCGCGGCGAGATCATCGTGGTTGACGACGCCTCGACCGACGAGACTCCCGCTGCGCTACTACGCTGGACACAGGCCGACGCGCGCATACGCGTGCTGCGCAACGAGCAGAACAAAGGCTTCATCGGCAGTTGCAACGCGGGCGCGGAAGCGGCGCACGCAGACGTTCTCGTCTTCCTCAACAACGACACGCTGCCGCAACCCGGTTGGCTGCCGCCGCTCCTGCGCGTCCTGCGCGAAAGACCGGACGCGGGCGCGGTCGGCGGCAAACTCATCTACCCCGACGGCACGTTGCAGGAAGCGGGCGGCATCATCTTCTCCGACGGTTCGGGCTGTAACTTCGGGCGCAACGACAAAGCGCCGAACGCGCCGCTCTACAACTTCCTGCGCGAAGTTGACTACTGTTCGGGCGCGCTCCTGGCGACGCCGCGCACGCTCTTTCTCAGTCTCGGCGGCTTCGACTCGCGCTACGCGCCCGCCTATTACGAAGACACGGATTATTGCTTCAGCCTGCGCGAGATGGGGCGCAAAGTTTATTACCAGCCGGAGAGCGTGATCATACATTTCGAGGGCGTGTCTTCGGGGACGGACTTGAAGCGCGGCGTCAAGAGTTTTCAGACCGTGAACCGCGTGAAGTTCGTGGAGAAGTGGCAGCACGTTTTGCGTCGGCAGCCGTCTGCGCCGAACCAGTACGACTTCGCAACCCTGCACGCGCTCTCCGTGCATGAGGAGAAGCGCGATGCCGACTAAGCGGGCGCTTGTCTGCGCGCCCAAGATGCCGGAGTTCGACCGCGAAGGCGGCTCGCGGCGCATCTTTCACCTCATCGAATTTTTGCGCGAGGCCGGTTGGGCTGTCAGTTTCATCGCGCAGAACGCCATTGACGGCGAACGCTACGCGCACACGCTTCAGCAGATGGGCGTCGCCACCTACGCTAGCCGCAACCCCTGGGCGGGCGGGCAGGAAAGCCTCGTCAACCCCGAAGCCCTGATCGCGACGGGGCATTTCGATCTCATCCTCATAGCCTTCTGGGATCAAGCCGAGTTTTACTTGCCGGTCGTTCGCGCGCTCGCGCCCGGTGCGCGCGTCGTCGTCGATTCGGTTGACTTGCACTTCCTGCGCAAGTCGCGTAGCGCCTTCTGCGGGCGCGACGGCAAACTCGCAGGTCAACTCGATCCGCAGTACGCCAACGAGATGATCCGCGAATTGAACGTCTACGCGGCTTCGGATGCCGTGCTCACCGTCTCGCAGAAAGAGGCCGATCTCATCAACGACTTCGTCGGCGCGAGCGATCTGGCCTACGCCGTGCCCGATACGGAAGACTTGCCCGTCGCCCCTCTGCCGTTCGCCGAGCGCAAAGGTCTCCTGTTCATAGGCAACTTTCGCCACCCGCCAAACGTGCAGGCCGTCGAGTGGCTGTGTCAGGACATTCTGCCGCTCATCAAGCCCGCGCTGCTCGCAGAGCATCCGGCCTACATCGTTGGCAACGGCATCAACGAGGTGGCGATCAATTACGGCGACGTGCGAGACGTGCGTCAGATCGGTTGGGTTCCGAGCGTGTTGCCTTATTTGCAAAGCGCGCGCATCTCCGTCATCCCGTTGCTCTACGGCGCGGGCACGAAGCGCAAGCTGATGCAGTCTTTGATGGTCGGCACGCCCTGCGTTTCGACCGGGATAGGCGTCGAAGGCTTGAACCTCGAAGACGGCACGCACGTACTCGTCGCAGACGACGCGGCGCGCTTTGCCGTCGCCATCGAGCGTCTGCTCACGGACGAGGAGTTGTGGGAGAAACTCAGACTCGACGGGCGCAGCCACATCATGGCAGCGCACGGGCGCGAATCCGTCCGCGCAGTCTTCGATTCGGTGCTCGGCCAGATCATCAGCAAGCCGACGCAGGCGAGCGCCGCAGGTGTGCCATGACGGTTGACCTCAGCGGCCTGCCGATCTTTTACGAGGCTTTGGAGCCTGAGCGCCCCACGCGCTTCGACCGCGACATGGACGAGTGGGCGAAGCGCGACGCGCAGGAGAAGGGCGTCGTCGCGGGCGTCTGCAACGTGGCGGGCGCGGAGGCAGAGTTTCGCATCGCCTCCGACAACTTTCGCGAAGACTTGATGGCCGAAGGCTACGGCACGATCAACCGGCACAGGCAGGTTGTCTGCGCGCTCTCCTTATCAATTTTCTCGCACCCGCACGCGACGCTCTCCGAGATCGCGGCCTACATCAACAGTCGCAAACTCAAAGTCTATTCGGCGGAGGCGCATTCGCCGCTGTTCCGTTACCTCAGCGAGTATCTTGAGCCGGAGTTGTTCGTCTGTTCCGAATACTTCGGCGCGGAGCACCGTTCGGGCGACGTTGTCGGCGAAGTGCTGCATCAGGATTTGCAGCGCACCTCTTTCGCCGACGGGGAGTTTGACATCGTCCTCACCTTCGAGGTGTTCGAGCACATCCCCGACGCGCTCGTGGCGGAGCGCGAAGTGGTCAGGATACTCAAGGCGGGCGGCATCTACTGTTTCACAGTGCCTTTCCTGCCGGAGAGCGAGCACGATTTGGTCTTGGCCGAACTGGACGAGGCCGGAGAAATCAAACACTACGCCGAGCCGCAATATCACGGCGACCCCGTCAGGCCGGAAGAGGGCATCCTCGTTTACAGGCTTTTCTCCTACCATGATCTACGTCGTCGCTTTGAAGAGTTGAATTGCGCGTTCAAGAGCTACCGTCTCTGGTCAAAGGCGCTCGGCATTCTCGACGACAACGGTTGGGTACACGTCGCCACAAAAGCGTCTGACGATACTTCTACGGCGACGGGCGTGTCGGCGTTGGCCGCACAAACTTCCGGCGATGACGCTACGACGGCGACGGCGATGGCTCAAGAACTGGCTTACGCGCAAGCGCGTCTGGCCGCGCTCCAGGCACATCTGCGTAGACACGACATCGCGGTCGGGGAGATGCGGGAGCAGGGCGTGTCTGAGGAAGAGACGATCCAGTCTCTACATGCGAAGTTAATTAACGCGCGCGAGGAGTTGGCGGCGACCGAGGCGCGTCTGGAAAAGAGCGTCGAGGTGGCGGAGTGGGTTCAAACTTCTCGCTCGTGGCGATTGCTGGCGGGTCTGCGAAACACCCTAGAAGTCAGCGCCCCCGCCCGCTTAGTGCGTCGGCTGCGGCATCCTCTAGGCACATCTTGGCAGGGCGCGCTTGAGAGTCCTGTCGAGGGCGCGACGCTCGAAGACGCGGGCGAGTTGGAAGTTGTGGGTTGGGTCTTCTCTGCGGGCACGCCCGTCAAACGCGTCGAAGCCTTTCTGGACAGCACGTATCTAGGCCGTGTGCGTTACGGCTTGGAACGAGAGGACGTGGCCGAGAGTCACACGGAATACTCGCTGCTCAATTGCGGCTTCGCGGAACGCTTCACGCTACCCGCCGCGCACGCCGGACGACGGACGTTGCTCGTGCGTGCCTTCGACGCGCGCGGTCGCCGTCACATCTTCACGCGCACGCTCTCGATTGAAAGTTAGATCAATTGAAAGTCGGAAGGTGAAGCGCGCCGCGCGATGGCGACGATGAACACAAGGTTTCGCCATCGCAGACGCGCTCGAATTACTTGCGCGTGACTTCGACGTGATCGAGCAACTGGCGGTTCGCGCCCGCGCCGACGTAGAGGCGGAAGTCGTAGACGCTTGCGGCTTGAATCCAGGCGGCTTCGGCTGAGCCTTCCTGTCCACTCTCGGCGAATTTCACTTCCGGCTCGCCGTTGGTCGAGACGAAAATGCTCACCGGCCCCATGTCGGTCTTGGTGTTCCAAGAGATTTTAGTCTTCGCCAGTTCGCCCCCGCCCGCCGGAATGGGGTTCGGGGCTGCCGTGATGAGACCCTTCGAGGGCACGGAAGGCGAGGCTGCTACCGTCGCTTTGTTAGCATTGCCCGTGTCGTTGTCGTCCGCATCGCCACAACCGGCGAACAGCAGCGCGCTCGTGACGAGCAGGCACGCGATTACACCTGACGATGCGCGACGCGAAAATTTCTTATTAATCGTTCTCGACTCAATATCGAAGGCCGTGCTGAAACGCATAAATCCCTCCCCACAATATCCGCATACTTGTTTTGTAACGGCTAGTTGTTAACATATTCTTACTGACGCCACAAGCCGTTCAAAATGCATGGGACGATTTGAGAGACGACCGCGGCGAGAGCATACCGCGACTCGAACATGACACATGGATAGCAATCAACTCATGGCGGCCAGCCCCGTCTTTATCCGGCGTTACCTGCCGCGAGAATGGCAAAAGAGAATCATCGCGATCATCGTCCTTGCCCTGCTCGGCGTCTCGGTGTGGTCGCAGCGCATCAGCCATTCGCAGGGCTTCCTGTTTGACGACGTTCTACATCTGCAATACAGCTACGAGCGCAATCTCGAAATATCGCCGCGAGATTACCTGCCCGGAGTGAGAGTCCCGCGCCCGATTGGTCACGACGCCTTCACGCTTCTCCTGAGATTGTTCGGCGAGCGCGAAGCGCCGATCATCCGAACGCTGCTCTTTATACACATCGCCAGTTCAGCATTCATCTGGCTATCGCTCTACCGGCTCACCTCCGACTGGTGGGCTTCGTTTGCGGGCGCCGCCTGTTTTTTACTGAGCAGCGCCGCCTACATGGCGATCTACTGGCCTGCGGCGGTCTTTGATCTGCTGGGAACATTTTTTCTGGCCTGCCTGCTCCTGTCCATGACGCTTATTACGCATCCACGCGGCGAGTATCGCCCGTGGTTGTTATTGCTCACCGTGCCGCTCCTGCTGGCGGCGGTCAAGACCAAAGAGAGCACCATCATCGTCATCGTGCCCATGTTCCTGATGTGGCTCCTCGCCGATCCGGCGCGACAGCGGACGGAAGGTGGCCGCTCGCCTTTCCATCCTGCCGAATTAGTTCAACGGCTACGCAACGTGTCGCGTTGGGAGACGGCGTGGGCGGTGCTCACCATCATGCTGGTTGCGTTGCTGTCCATGAGCGTTGTCTCGAACTTCGGGGCGAGCGATCCGTCGGAGCCGTACTATTCGGAATATTCGCCGCAGGTCATTGGGCGCTCGTTCGGATTCTACATGGCCGTGCTCGCCTTCCAGACGGACGAAATTAGCCCCCTGCGCCCCGCCGTCGCCCTCGCATTATTAGTCGTGCCTTGCATGCTGGCTTTTCTCTTGAGGAATCGCTGGGTGTTTTGGGGGTGGGTGTGGTTCGTGCTCTTTTTGCTGCCGCTGGCCGCGTTCAAAAATCACTACAACTATTTTTACTATCCTTACCCGGCCAACATCGGCGCGGCGCTGATGATCGCCGGTCTCTTCTGCGAGAGCGGAAAATTTTGGGCACGCACGCGTCCCGCACGTGCGCTTCGTTACGCGCTGCCGTTCGTCTTCATAGCCTTAGTGGCTTGGCAGTCGTACTCTTGGATCAAGTTCAACAGCGTCCCGCGCTGGTATGACACCTATCACGAGCGCAACGCTCAGATGATACGCGCTTTGAAAGCCGTCCTGCCTGCGCCGCCGCCTCATGCGGAGATCGTGCTGGTCATACCCGAAGCTACGCAGTTCGAGCAAAACCCGACCCGAGTGCTCAAGATCGTCTATCACGACTTCACTTTGACGGGTGCGCTATTCAAGGAGCGCGGGCAGGCGGAGGCGCATCTGGCTCAACCGACTTCCGACAAGACTTTTCTGGCGGTGTGGGAGGGAGGGGCTTTCAAGCTGCAAGATTTGTCACGCCGTTGAGCGTCAGCCGTTTCCGTCCGGCGCTTTCAGGCGTGCGGCGACGAACATGATGTCGCCGAGGTTGATCCAGACGCCGACGCGGCGTGCCATACGTTCGCCGAGCGTGTTCAAGGCCAGCGACGCGACGCGACCCGCCGCGCCGCCGCGCAATCGAATCGAAGCGAAGACGTTGTAAGCCGTGTGGTAGTAAGACGCCGTCTCGATGTTGACTACTTCCATGCCGAGGCGGTTGAGCAAGCGCGTGATGGTGTCGCGCGAAAAATAGTGCAGGTGCGAGGGCGGGTGTATCTGCCGCCAGTTCGCGCCGCGCAGACGCGCGTTGAAGGAACTGATGTCGCCTGTGGTCAGGAATATCATCCCGCTCGGATTAAGCAGGCGCGCGGCCTTTTCCAGATAAGCCTCCGGCGCGCTCAGATGCTCGACCGTGTCCCACAGACAGACCACGTCGAAACGCCGCGCGCCGAAATCGAGACCGAGAAAGTCTTCGCAACGGACGTTCAAGTTTAACTGCTCGCGCGCGTAGGCGGTCGGCGACTCGCAGATGTCAACGCCTGCGACTTCTTTGTACTCCGCACGCGCCTCGTCCAGAAACAGGCCGTAGGCGCAGCCGACTTCGAGCAGCGAATCGCGGCGCGGGTTGTAGCGCGCCATCTGCTTGAGGTGTCGCCGCATGGAGCGGCGCAAGGCATCCTGCTGGCCGACGTAGTCCGGATATTCTTTGCCTGAAAAATAGTCTTCGGTGTAAATCTCCGCGAGCGTGTCCGGCGTGTAGTCTCGAAACGTGACGAAGCCGCAGGCGCGACACTGTTCCAACTGCCCGTACACGCGTTCGTATCCGGCGTCGCTCTCACAGACTTTGCATGCGGCGTCGGCGGTGTCGGTAATGGCCGGGTGTTCGGCCGTCGTGCTCATAAGCGTCCCCATTGTCTAGTTACCCTCCTTGTCGTTTTCGTCAACAGTCTTCGGGCGCGGCGTCTGTATGCGGCTGAGCATGTACGATGGACGCGCGCGAACTTCGTTGTAGATGCGTGCGACGTATGCGCCGATGATGCCCATGAAGGCGAGGCTGATGGAATTGAGAAACAGCGTCACGGAGATGCTCGAAGCCCAGCCGGGCGGGGCTTCCTCGCCGAGCAACAGCCAGACGAGTATGAAGGCGAGATAGAGCGCGCTCAACAAAATGGCGACCCCGCCGAGGAACAGTCCGAGGTGGAGCGGCAGGCTGGAAAAATCGAACAGCGCGCGAGAGAAAAGGTTGACGAGTTGTTTGAAGTTGTACTGCGAAGTTCCGGCGGCGCGCTCGGCTGCGACATACGGGAGCACGCACTGGCGGAAGCCGATCCAAGGCGTCAGGCCGCGATAGAGACGCGCGCTCTCAGGCAGCGAACGCACAGCCTCGTGTGCCTGACGGTCGAGCAGGCGATAGTCAGAAGCGTTCGGGATGATCTTGATCTGAGCGACGCGCGCGATCAGGCGGTAAGCGAGACGCGTCGGGAGGCTGCGCTTGAAGGACAGCCCGTGCGTGTCGAGTTTGCGTGTGTGAACGATGTCGTAGCCTTCGCGCCAGGCGCTCATCAGTTCGCGTATGAGCGCGGGCGGATGTTGCAGGTCGCCGTCCATGCTGATGACGATGTCTGCGTCGGCGTGGTCGAAGCCTGCTGTGAGCGCGGCTTGATGTCCGAAGTTGCGCGAGAGCAGTATGAAGCCGACGCGCTTGTCCCGATGGTTGAGCGCGGCCAGCAAATTCGCCGTGCCGTCGCGGCTGCCGTCGTTGATGAAAAGGAGTGACCAATCAACGTCCAGACGATTGAGCACCCCGGTCAACTCCTCGTAGGTGCGCGTGAGTACACGCTCCTCGTTGTAGACGGGAATCACGACGCAGAGGCTCGGTCGCGCGACGCTCCTGTGTTCCAGCGGGAAGGGGAGCGGAAGAAGCGGCTCGATAGTGTGCTCGACGGGCGACGCCTTCGTGAGTTCTCGTGCTGCGGCAGCATTCATATCGTTTACACCTGAAGCCAATAATGTTTCGCGCCCGTGCTAAACCTCAGACCGGAGCGTGTTCGGAGATTCTAAGCCTCTTCCTCCTGCCATTGAAAGAACGCCCCGCAACGACCGTCAGGTAGAAAGCGAAAATGAGCATCCCCGCAAAGGTCGCGCGCTGCAACCAGAGCGAGCGCACAAAGAGCGTCGGGCGATACTCGAAATCAACCGTACACGTGCCGCCTTCGACGAGCACGCCGATCTGATTCAGGTTGACACGGAACAGTCTGGCGTGCGCGCCGTTCGTGCGCGCTTTCCAAGCCTTCTCAAAATGCTCGTTGAGTATGAGCACGGCGCGTCCCGAAGCGTTGACTCTGAGCCGGAGCGCGTTGAGCGAAGCGTGTTCCACTTTAATGTCGGATGCGACGGGCGCGCTCTGTCCGGCGAGCCAGCTTGTCACGTACTCCGTGTTGTTCGTGCCGACGTAGAGTTCCTTCGTGTAGTCGTAGCCCGCGTGAATCTTGTTGTAAAAATCGTTGGGGCTTGTGTACGCGCCCGCGACGCGATTGACGAGCGAGTAGCGCGGCATGGGATGGCGCGCGATGTGCAACTTGTAACCGTTGACTTCGCCTTGAAACTCATAGTCGCGCAGCAACGCCTCGTCGCAAGGGTTGCAAAGGTAATACTTGGCGCCGAGCATCGGGTAGTAGTTGCGCAGGTTGAACCGCTGGTAGACCTGCTTGAATTGCTCGTAAGGCAGAGGGTTCATGTAACCCTGAAAAGTGCGCAGCCCGTAGTAGCTGCCGTTCATTGACCAGAGCGCGGAGTTCAGCTTGTCGTCTTGAAAGATGAAGCGATAGTCGCGCACGTCTTCAAGACGAGCCAACTCGGAGAGCGTCCGGTGCGAGTTGAGGTTCGCCGCCGCGAAATAGTCGCCCTCTTCGAGCGTCGGCACGATGCGCGGGTATTGCAGCGCGGAATAGACGCTCAGAAAGACAACGAGCGACGCGACGAGCCAGCGCCAATGACTGCGCACGAGCGGCAGCATCAACAACAGCCCGACGACCGCTGCGAATGCCGCCAGCAACAACCATTTCGGGACGACCCCCATGTAAGGCAAGCCTGCCCTCAACGAAAGCAGCAACAGTATGACGAACACGAAAGCTGCCGCGATTGCTTTCCAGTTGAGAACTTCACCGTAGCCGCGACCGAGCCGCTCCGTGAGGTAAGCGAAACCATGTGCGGCCAGAACGGAAGCGCCGAGGACGAAGAGGAACAGGTGGCGCGGCGGCTCTCTGATCTTGTTGATAAGCGGAATATGATAGTTGAGTTGTGCCACGCCCAGGTGGTCGCCGGTCGCGGAGAGCAGCCCGTAGAGCGCGATGATGAGGAAGGGCAACACCGCCCAGTGCGTGCGTGCGCGGAGCAGGCCGAATAGCGCGAACAGCACCGCGCTCATGCCGATGAAAGAGTTGCCCATCACCCTATGCACGTCGAGCGGGAGGAGCGTTCCGGCCAGTGCGACGGGATGCAGTTGTCCTTCGAGAAAGGCTTTGAAGGGAAGCGGTGTGAAACCGACAACTGCCGGAGCGTTGCCGAGGAAACGGATCATCTGTCCCGTGTCGGCGACGACGGGAAAGACGCTCGGCGCGGCGAGCATGAGTCCCAGCACGCCCATCAACATGAGATGGCCGGTCGTAACGATGAGCGCACGCAACTTGCCCCGCTTCACACGCGCGACGGCATGTGCGATGTACAGCACCAGCATGACGACGATCAAATGGATCAGCGGTTGAGACGTAGAGGCGAGCGCTAGCAGCCCGAGAGACGACGCGCCGAGCAACACGGCCACGCCGCGTCGTCTCTCTTCAAGAATGAGTATGAACGACGCGACGGCGAGCGGAAACCAACTGTAGGGCGCGGCGATGTTGACCCACACGCTGTACTCGAAGGTGTTGGCGCTGAAAGCAAACAGCGACGCACCGAGCAGCGCGGGCAGCGGCGCGAGGCGCAGCACGCGCATGAGAACGTAGGAGTTGACGTAGGCGATGAACAGGTGCAGGAACGTCACGTAATGCACCTGTAGCGAAATGTCCGCCGCGTTCGCGTAGAGTCCAGAATGAAAAAAGTAGAAGGGATAGGTGAGCGAAAACTGCGGCGTGTTGTAAAGCGGCAACCCGCCGACGATGGTATTGATCCAGTAGGGAAACTCGCCGCGTCGGAAGCTGTCCGAGATGTGATGGAAGATGGGATGAATGAGGTACGTGTTGTCGAGATAGGTGGCGACGCTGCGATCACCTTTGAGGTACGCGCCGAAGGCCAGCAGGAACAGCGCGGCCAGAGCGAACGGGGCGACGCACGCTTCTGTGAGCAGCGGGCGGCGGAGCGCGTAGAGGCGAAGCTGTTCGGGCATGTGTCGAGCCTTGATCGTCATTGCTCCGCCAGAACGCGCGTCGTCCAGTTGAGCAACGGCCTGACCACGCCGGGGATCGGGCCGACGTATGCGCCGCGCGCCGAACCCGGCTCCTGACGGTCGAGCACTTGAAAGGTGACGGCCTGCGCCGCGTGCGCGTGCGTGACGGTGGCGGGGCTGTGCGAGACGAGCGCCGCGTGAACGATCAGGTTGCCCTCGGATAGATAATTGCCGGGCAGCCAGACGGTGCTGACATAACGGCCTGCGGCGCGCGGCGGCTGCCAGTCGGCCTCAACGTCGTGCGCGGAGAAAAGGTGCGTGCCCTCCTCGTTGTAGAGATCAATTTTCGGCGTGAGCGTGTGGCCGCTTTGCAGCACGTCGTAGGCGAGTTCTATTCCGACCTGATGCCGTATGTCGGTCGAGTTGACTGTCTCGCCGTCGGCGTTGCGTACGCGTACGCGGAGCAGGCGCGCGAACTCGTCGCCGGGCGCGCTCTCCATCTCCGTCCACTCGCGCTCGGCAGTGATCTTCCAACTCGTGCCGAGATATTCGTTGACGACCTCATGCGCCGCGCCGTCGCGCACGATGCGCCCGTGTTCCAGCAGCATCACGCGCTGGCACAGGCGCGTCACGGCGGGCATGCTGTGCGAGACGAAGAGGATGGTGCGGCCTTGCTGTCGTATGCGATGCATCTTGTCCAGACACTTCTGCTGGAACGACACGTCGCCGACGGCGAGCACCTCGTCCATGATCAAAACTTCCGTGTCGAGATGCACGGCGACGGAGAAGGCGAGGCGCAGATACATGCCGGAGGAATACCACTTGACGGGCGTGTCTATGAACTTCTCGATCTCGGAGAAGGCGACGATCTCGTCGAACTTGCGTGTGATGCCTGCGCGGCTGATGCCTAGAATCGTGCCGTTGAGGAAGATGTTTTCGCGCCCCGTCAAATCCGGGTGAAAGCCCGTCCCGACTTCGAGGAGCGAACCGATGCGCCCGTAAACTTCCGTGCGCCCCGTAGTCGGCGTGGTGATGCGCGAGAGGATTTTCAGTAGCGTTGACTTGCCCGCGCCGTTGTGCCCGATGAGGCCGACGACTTCGCCCGGTTGAACCTCGAAGTTGATGTCCTTGAGCGCCCAGAGCGGTTCGCCGCTGAACGGGCGATTGCGGCGCAGGCGATGGATTGGCTTCAGAACTGCTCCGGCGATCATCTCACGAAAAGTCGAATAGCCCGCCGCGAGACCGCTGATGCGGTAACACTTGCTGACGTTCGCGGCTGTGATCATCGGTCTCATTTAGAATGACGCTTTCCTCAAGTTTAACTATGCGCGCACGGCTGTTTGCCTTCGCTCAGATGAGATCGGCGAAGCTCCGCTCGATGCGCTGGAAGGCGTAGGCGGCGGCGAAAAGTATCGCAAGCGTTATGAGCGCGGAGAGCGAGAGCGCGTGCCAATCGAACCCGCGCCCCGTCAGAGACGCGCGCAAGCCCTCGACTATTCCGGTCAGCGGGTTGATGAACATCAGCCAGCGCCACTTCACAGGCACAACGTCCAGCGGGTAGATGATCGGCGTGATGAACATCCAGATTTGCAGCACGAACGGCAGCGCGTGGCGCACGTCGCGGTACTTCACCGTGAGCGCGGCGAGCCACATGCCGAGCCCCAACGCCAGCAGCGCCGTCAGGCCGACAAGTGCGGGCAGCATGAGGACGCTCGGCGTCAGCCCCAGCCCGTAATAGATCGCCAACATGATCAGAATCACGGAAGCGATCAGCAGATCAACCAGCCCCGCGCCGACCGACGCCGCCGGAACGATGGCGCGCGGGAAGTAAACTTTCGTGATCAGGTTGGCGTTGTTGACGAGGCTCATGCTGCTCTGCGTGACGGCGTTGGCGAAGAACGTCCAGGGCAGCAGCCCGCAGTAGTAGAAGACCAGATAGGGCATCCCCTCGGTCGGGACGCCGACGAGCAGGCCGAAGAAGACCGCGAAGATGAGGACGACGGCAAGCGGTTGAATGATCGCCCACATCGCGCCCATCGCCGTCTGCTTGTAGCGCACTTTGATGTCGCGCCATGTCAGAAAAAGCAGCAACTCGCGATACGCCCACAGGTCGCGCAGGCGAAACGACGCGAGCACCGCGTCCGCGTCGTTCACGACGACGGGCTGCTCCGGCATCACGCTCGTGTGCTGCGCCGCACCCGACGCCGCCGCAGTAGGAGTCGCGCTCGCAGCACGCACTTCGGCCATCGCACGATCCCTCAAACTTGCGCTTTCGTTACTCACAACTATTCGCCAACCGCTTTCGCCACGGCCACATGACCGGCGGCACGAAAAATTTCACACGAAGAACCGGCAGGCGCACGCTTCGACGCGCCCGATCCGGCTCGACACATTTTCTGTCGGGGGGATTAGCCCGCGCGTGAGCACTGAAATTATTCCGCTGCGAGCGCGAAAGTATAACATGCGCCCCTGCAATTACGCCCGCGCGCACGCGCCGTGCATTAGGCCACAAACCGTCATTCAATCGCAGGCGCACTAGCCATCATTACTTCATCTCCCAGAGAATTGGTGTCTGCGGTTTGAGCGCGCGTTCGACGGCCAGCGCGACGAAACCCATCGTGTATCGCGCGTTGATCTCAAGGATCGGGTGCAGCCCGCGCGTGTGCTCAACAGCGTCAACGCCCGCAGGCCCCGTGTATCCTTCCGCGAACAGGCGCGCGCCGACTATGCGCGCGATGCCTTCGAGTTCCGCCGCACGCGCCGGTTCAATCTTGCGGCCGAGCAAGTAGCCCGTGCCCGTCCCCGCGCCGTTCGTTTGCAGATCGCTGATTCCGACGAAGCGTATTGCGCCTCCGGCTTCGATCTCCAACGTCACGCCGTACTCGCGCACGCGCTCAAGCCATGGTTGAAAAATCAGCGTCGCGCCGCGTGCTAACTGCCTGCGCGCCCAGGTCGCCTGCGCGCCTTCGAGACGCGCGCCGCGACCGAGCACGCGCTCGCGCGCCGCGAACCCGAACGGACTTTTAATCACCCACTTATCGTCGTCCTGCGGGCACGCACGCGCGACGGCTTCACGCAACTGCTCAAAGTCATCGGCGACGCACGCGCCCGCCATTCCGACGCCGAGTTCCTGTTCCAGCGCGTGACTCCAAAGTTTCGAGTTGACGCGCCGGATAGTCTCGATGGAAACGTTCGGAACGCGCGCACCCACGCGCTCGCCGAGCGCGACGACACTTGGCGTCCAACCCCAGGGCGTAAAAATTCTGTCCTCTTGTTTCCGCGCATCGGCGAGCAGGAGCAGTTCAACGCCGCGCCGCGCCGCTTCCTCTGCAAGCGTGTCAGGCCACGATTCTTCGACGAGCAGCGCATCGCCGGAGCGGGCGAGCCATAGAAGATGCGGCGCGAGTCGCCGGTTGAGCGCGATGAAGGAGTGCGGTCGCCTGTACGCGCCGCCCGTCGCGGACAACTCCATCTCGAAGTCGGCGTTCATGTACCATAGTCTAGAAGTCATGTTAGCGAAATCAGGAAATCAACTTAACTCTGCGCCCCCTCTGCGTTCTCTGCGTCTCTGCGGTGAATGCTTACGTTCCTAAGATTCACCGCAGAGACGCAGAGAACGCAGAGGGGGCGCAGAGAGCTCAAATCAATTCAGGACTCTACCCTATGTTGATTTCGTTTGCTCTCAAGGCGACTTTTGCGGCAACATCCCACAGGTATGAATTTAACAGAACTGCCTACGCCTTCGCTCGTGCTCGACGCGGCGCGCGTGCGTCGAAACGCAGAGCGCATCCAGGCGCGCGTGCAAAGCATGGGCGCGCGTTTGCGTCCACACATCAAGACGCACAAGTGCGTGCAGATCGCGCGGCTGCAAACGACTGCGCGCTCGACCGCGCTCACCGTCTCCACACTGGCGGAGGCACGCTGGTTCGCCGCGCGCGGCTTCACGGATTTAACTTACGCCGTGCCGGTTGAGCCGGGAAAATTTGCCGCCGCCATCGAACTCGCGCGCGAATGCGAACGCCTCACCTTGATCACGGACGACACTGAGATTCCCGCGCAACTCGACGCGGCGGCGCGCGCAGAGGGCGTCAGGCTCGACGTATTTCTGAAAGTTGATTGCGGTTATCATCGTTGCGGCGTCGAACCCGACACGCCGGAAGCCTTCGAGATTCCGCGACGCATCGGCGACGCTTCGCATCTACGTTTCGCGGGCATCCTGACGCACGCCGGGCATTCATATCACAGCCGCGACGCACAGGAGTTGCAGGCGGTTGCGCAGCACGAGCGCGATCTGATGGTCGAGTTCGCCGCCGCACTTCGACGCGAGAATATCCCCGTGCCCATCGTCAGCATCGGCTCGACGCCGACGATCTCCGTCGTAGATCATCTCGAAGGCGTAGACGAAGCGCGACCGGGCAACTACATCTTCTACGATGCGTTTCAAGCAACGCTCGGCAGTTGTCGCTTTGAAGATTGCGCCCTGACCGTGCTCGCGGCAATCGTTCACAGGGACGCCGCGCGTCGCAAAGTTGTGATTGACGCAGGAGCGATTGCGCTCTCGAAAGATCGCGGCGCAATTGACTTCGATCAGGCGTGCGGCTACGGGCGCGTGCTCGACGTTGATGGACGCGATCTCAATTTGCGCGTCGGCGCGCTCTCACAGGAACACGGAATCGTAGAGGTAGACGACGCGCTGTTCGAGCGTTTGAAGGTCGGCACGCGGCTGCGCATCCTCGCCAATCATTCGTGCCTGACCGCCGCGCAGCACCCGCATTACAACGTCCTCGAAGACGGTCGCATCGTTGACCGCTGGCACATTCAACGCGGCTGGTAAATTTCAAGGGAACATTTCCGCGCTGCCGGTATCTAACCCGTGATGGTTAAGCCGGAATGAGCGGAAGTACACAGCAGCAGTACCCCACAAGAGGGAAGGGCAAGGTCGCTTTGTCCCTCGCGCCCCTGCTCGTCCTTGTGCTCGCCGCCGCCTTCGTCTTTCTCTACGGGTTGGGCGCGCGCCCGCTCGAAGATTGGGACGAAGCCATCTACGCGCAGGTCGCCAAAGAGATCGCGCGCGGCGGCGACTGGCTGACGCTTCACTGGGAATATCAAAACTGGTTCGAGAAGCCGCCGCTGCTGATGTGGACGACGGCGATCTTCTATCGCCTCTTTGGCGTGACGGAGTTCTGGTCGCGCGCCGCGTCGGCCTTGTCAGGTATCGGCACAGTCGCGCTCGTCTATCTGCTCGGCAAGCGTCTCTACAAAGACGAGCGCACAGGTCTCATCGCCGGACTAATACTTTTAACCTCTTACCACTTCGTCTCGTTCTCACGCTTCGGCACGACCGACGTGATGCTGACCTTCTTCACCTATCTCGCAATTTATGCGTTTGTGCGGCAGCGCGAGGGCGGGCACGTTTGGTGGTACGTCGTCTGGTCGGCGTGCGCTCTGGCCGTCATGTCGAAGGGCGCGGGCGGCTGGATTGCGCCCGCCGCGATAATCATTTCACTCGCCTTCGAGGGGCGTCGCTCCGGCGCGCTCCGCACGCGCCACTTTTGGCTCGCCCTACTTCTCACCGTCTTGATCGTAGCGCCTTGGCACGCCTTGATGTATTTGAGACACGGGCAGACTTTCCTGGACGAGTACGTCGGCTATCACGTCTTTGCGCGCGTGCGCACTCCGCTCGAAGGCCACGCGACGAATTACTTCTTTTACATCGGCAAGATCGTTGACGGTTTCTTCCCCTGGTGTCTGCTGCTGCCTTTCGCAGTGGTTTCGAGCATCAGAGAGAACATATGGGGCGAGACGCGTTCGCGCATACTGTTGTTGCTCGTCGCGCTCGTCGTCATCGTCTATACGCTGGTTCAATCCAAACTCGTCTGGTACATCGTTCCCGCATATCCGGCGTTAGCACTGCTCGTCGCAGCGTTCCTACGAAAGATTTATTTGTCTGCGCATAACCGGCGCAAACTCAAATTCGCGCTCACCGCGCTCGGCGTGCTGCTCGTGCTCGCGGGCGGCGTCTACAGCTTTCTTCTCATACGACTGACGCATCGCCCCGAAGAATCGCTAGCGGGAATTGCCGCTCTCGCGGCGAGTCGCAGCGCAAACGACAGAGAGCCGCTGCTGTTATTTTCCGACACGGAGGCTTTGACGCGCCCCGCCGCGCTCTTTTACAGCGACCGCCCGCTCAGACAGGTTTACCTGACGAACGAACCGCACAGCCCACGCGCGCGCCGCTATGAAACTGTGGAGAAATTGGAGTCCGTCGTGTCTTCGTCATCGCCCGCGCGAATCGTTCTGCGGCGCGAAGACTTGGAGAAACTTTCCGCCGCCTACGATGTAAAAGTCGAGGCCGAAGCCGACCCTTTCATCTACGCTTTGATCAAAAGAAGGACTGTCGGGCGCGCACAGTAAAAGGCAGGAGCGCAAACTTTAAGCACGTGGACGCGAGTAGGAACTCGCGTCCACGTGCTTAATTTTTGACGAAGACGTGTGGAGACGTTTGCGCTCCCGCGTCGGTGTGTACTCAGGCGCGTTTGATGTTGCGTGCAGAGGCGGCGCGTGCGTTCGTGTCGGTGTTGGCTGCGCCTTGTTTGGCCGCGCCCGCCTTGTCGCCCTGAGCGGCGGCAGACATCTTCTCTATGCGCGCGGAGATGCGCCGGTCGAGGTCTGCGATTTGTTCAGGCGTGAGGCGGTAGATGTTGGTCTGATTGTGGTAGAGCTTCGCGCCCGTGACGATGTCTGCGATCTTGAAGCCGTGTTCTTCGGCCTTCGCGATCAACTCCTGTATCGTCATCGTCGGCGGCACGAGCGAGAGCGGCGAAGGCTTCTCTTCGAGCGTCTCCGGCACGCTCTGCGCGCGCGGCGTCTCCATCGGTAAGTCTGTGCCCGATTCGCGTTTCATGTGGTTGAGGAAGTCGGAGAAGGTAACTGCGCCCGTCAACTCGAAGCCGACCTCGAAGGCGGGGCTGTTCGACTTGACCACCTGGAAGACGCGCACGATCTCGCCGTCGCGCTCTTGCAGCGAAACTTCGACCATGATGTCAACGAAATATTCCAGCCCGCTCGCCGTCATAGGCAACACGCGCCCGACTTCGTTATCCTCTTTCGCCTCTTTCCCCTTCGCCGGAATCTGATCCACGATGACGACAGACTTCCCGCTCTCGATGCACAGGCGACGAAGGACGCCTTGCAAGATCATCTGATCGGCGGCGAGTTCTTCCGCAGAGGGTTGCGCTAAATGATCGCCCGTGCGCTCGCGCACCGCTGCGACCATCTCGCTGTGCTTCGCGCTGAAATAGGAAGCCCAAGAGTCGAGCGCGTAACAGCCGTAGTTCTGCTCCTGTCCTTCGCCGGAAAGCGCCCAGTCAATAAATTCGGGCAGTTCGTCGGGGTGCTCGATCTCTAAGCCGTCGAAGATCGTGCCGTTGCCTTTCAAGAGACGGGATTTGCGTTCCACGTCGAAGATGCAGAGGCGACCCATCCCTGCCTCCGCCATGCTGCGTACGAAATGGCTCTTGCCCACGCCCGCGCCGCCGCGCACGGCCATCACCAGACGCTGTTGACGCGGACGGCGGCTGAGCGGATTGACTCTAGGTTTTCTTGTGTTGCTCATCACTTGCTCCTTAACTTCGGTGTTTCGTTCTTTCGGTGACGGTGTTTGTGCGTGTTCGCCCGCCAAAAACTTTTGCGACGCGCTCGGGAGTGCCAGACCGTAAAAAGTTCAAGCAGCACTTGAGCGAAACTCTCGAAAACGGCGGCACTGTAACACGTTTCAGGCGCGAATGCAACAATATTTCACGGATGAAACAAAAATCGTGAAACGCCGCGACACTTAAAGTCGGCATCGCGCCCGTCCGCCGACTTTGACAAAGCGCGACAGAAAAGTTTTTATTGGTCAGTTAAAACAATTTCGCAAAGTCGCTTACAGAAGGTTTAGCAGATAGTTTCGAGAGACAGTTTTATTTCGCAGAGCGGAAGAAGGTTTATGGATTATCAGGAAAATATTCTCGGCCTCATCGGCAACACGCCGCTCGTCAGGCTCAACCGCCTGACGCAGGGCATCAAGGCGACGGTGCTCGCCAAAATGGAGAACCTCAACCCGGGTTATTCCGTCAAAGACCGCATCGGCATCTCTATGATCGAAGCGGCGGAACGCGAAGGCAAACTCAAGCCCGGCGGCACGATTGTCGAAGCCACTTCCGGCAACACAGGGATCGGCCTTGCGCTCGCGGCTGCGGTCAAAGGCTACCGCTGCACGTTCGTGATGACGGACAAGGCTTCGGTCGAGAAGGTGCGTTACCTGAAAGCGCTCGGCGCGGACGTGGTCGTCGTGCCCGCTTCGGCCAAACCGGGCACGCCCGATCACTACGTTTCGACCGCGCGCCGCATCGCAGGCGAGACACCCAACTCTTTCTACCCGAACCAGTACGCGAACCCCGCGAACCCCGCAGCGCACTACCGCACGACGGGGCCTGAAATCTGGAAACAGACAGAAGGCAAGATCACGCATTTCGTCGCAGGTCTCGGCACGGGCGGTTCGATCTCCGGCACAGGTCGTTACCTCAAAGAGCAGAACCCGCACGTACAGATCATCGGCGCAGACCCTTACGGCTCGGTCTTCAAGACATACAAAGAGACCGGCCAACTCGTGCAGGCCACGCCCTATCTCGTCGAAGGCATCGGGCAGGAGATCATCCCCGAAAACGTACACCTCAAATACGTGGACGAGATCATCAATGTCACTGACCGCGAATCGTTCGAGCTGTCGCGCCAACTCGGACGGCAGGAAGGAATCTTTTGCGGCGGTTCGACGGGCACGAACCTTGCGGCGGCGCTCAAAGTCGCGCGCGGGTTGGACGAAACGGGCGTCGTCGTCTTCATCGTCTGCGACACGGGCGAGCACTATCTGACCAAGCATCATTCGGACGAATGGATGAAGGAGAAGCGTTTGATCGAGCCGCAGAAGATCACCGCCGGACTCATCAGCGGGACGAAGGGACAGCACTCGCCGAAGTCTCTCGTGGCTGTCGCGCCGACGGAGCGCGTGTCGGACGTGCTGGCGAAGATGGACGAGTTGGGATTGTCATACATTCCCGTCGTAGAAGAAGGGAAGTCGGTCGGGTCGTTGCGTGAGAACCGCATGCTCGCCAAAGTTCTCGGCAACCGCGAACTAATGAACTCGCCTGTGAGCGACCTGATGGAAGCGAGTTTCCCGCTCGTCGATGTTGACGCGAGCGCGAGCGAAGTGACGAAGCGTTTGCAGAAGAGTCCGGCGATCTTGGTTGAAGAGTACGGCAGAATTTCCGGCATCATCACACGCCACGATCTGCTCGACGCGCCGCTGGCCGGTTAGTTGAAAACAACCTAAAAGAAAGACTCACCGCAGAGACGCAGAGGACACAGAGGGGGCGCAGAGAGAAGAACAATGTCTTTCTCTGCGCCCCCTCTGCGCTCTCTGCGTCTCTGCGGTGAAGGTTTTTATTTCTCACCCTGCCAACGATTCCTCGCATATGTCTCTGTAGCTGCACGCAGCACAACGCCCCGCCTCTTCGTGGCTCCGATGCACTTCGTCTGCACCTCGCGCCTCGCGCATCTCCGCGAGCAGTTCGAGCAAAGTCTCCCTCAACTCGTCCGTGTAATCCACGCGCAACTGGCGGTCGCGATAACGAATCACGCCGAACGGCACGCGCTCGCCGAGTGCTTCTTCGACGAGCAGGCAATATGACGCGAGTTGCATCAAGTGCGATTCGTAGGGCATGCCGTTCGCCGGACAGGTCGTGGATTTGGCTTCGACCGGAACGATGCCTTCATCCGTCCGTACGAGATAATCCGGCCTCCCAATGAGTCCATGACGGTGCGATAGCAGCGGCTTCTCCTGCCGCTCGCCGCGCTCGTTCAAAGTGATCGGCGCGATGCGACCCACAGGCGAACCCGTGTCGCTATAGATGATTTGACCTTCGGGCAAACCCGACGCCCGCGCCCCGCGCCGCGCCGCCAACCACGCGCCGAGGGCTACGAGCAACAGGCAGATGAAAGCTAAAAGCAGAAAGCTCATCGCCATCGCAGCAGCAAAAGCAGGCCGGTGACGAGCGCAAGCGCGAAAGCGACGGCGGCTAGCAGGCGCATCCTTCTGGCACGCGCGATCCCTTGCCCGTGTGCCAGATGCCACGCTTCGCCCTCCGCGCGTCGCCTGTGGCCGGACGCCGGTTCGTGCCCGTCAACACGCAGCCGCCACGCCCGCGCACAGTAGACGTACTCGGCCACTTCCGACGCGCGAATATATTTGCCACGCCCCTTCAAACGCTGCCCCCGTCACAAACGAAATAAGTGAAATAACCGCTGCCCATCATACACAAATGACCGCCCATCCCGTCGCCGGTCAAGCGCACCGCCTAGTGACAGTAAATGCTGTTGACAATCATAGGCGGTTGGATTATCTTTACTGCCTATGAACTCCCCATTAGAAAACATACGCGGCCAAAAATATATCGGCGTCGTTGAACTGGCGAATCAGGCGGCGCGGATTCTGGCAGAGATCGGCACGACGCAGGATCGCGGGACGGTCAGCGAGATGCCGGACGAGCGTACGCTGCGTTATTACCTCGCGGAAGGTCTGCTGTCGCCCGCCTCCGAGAAACAGGGGACGGCCTCCGTCTTCGGCTACCTGCACCTGCTCCAACTTCTCGTCGTCAAGAAACTCCAATCCGAACATCTGCCGATACGCAAGATCAAAGAATTGGTTGACGGGCGCAGCGAGCGCGAGTTGGAGAGACTCCTCGGCCTCGACGCGAAAGCGGGGGCGAAGAACGAAGCCCTCAGTTATCTGGAAAAGCTACTGACAAGATCAACCTCACCGTCCTCCCCAAACAGAACTCAAAACGCAGCCCGCTCCGCCCCTCTGTTGACGAAACCCGCCTCGGATTTATCCGCCCGCAAACAAGCCGCACCGCAGTCGAGTAGTCCGGCCACTTGGGAGCGCGTGGAGATCGAACCGGGATTGGAGTTGCACGTGCGCGGCGATTACGCGCCGCCCGCAGAGGCGAAAGGCGTGCGGCGTCTGACGCGACTCGTCCTGAACATCCTCGCATCGCAACGCGGTAATAAAAGAAAGTGAGGAAGCAGAAGTAAATGTCATATTCCCAACCCAAGATCGAAATGTTCACCGAGCGCGCGAAACTCTCCGCCGGACGCGAACAGACCGTTGACGTGCTCATACGCATCACGCCGCCCGAACCGCAACAGGCTGACGGCGCGCGCCGTCGCCCCGCGCTCAACTTGAGTCTCGTCCTGGATCGTTCCGGTTCGATGGGCGGCGCGAAGATGGAGCGTGCGCGCGAGGCTGCCGCCTACTGCATCGAACAGTTGATCGCCACAGACAGGATCAGCGTGGTCATCTTCGACGAGGTGGTCGAGGTGCTGATCCCTAGCCAACTCGCCGAAAACAAGGCAGCGCTCAAAGAGACGCTCGCGCAGGTTTATGCGCGCAGTTCGACGGCGTTGCACGAGGCCTGGGTGCGCGGTGGCATACAGGTCAGCGAACATCTCACGGACGGGGCGATCAACCGTGTGCTTTTGATCACCGACGGGCTGGCGAATATCGGTCTGACCAACGCCGACGAGATCGTGACGCAAACCTTGAATCTGCATAAACGCGGCGTCTCGACTTCGACCATAGGCATCGGCAGCGACTTCAACGAAGACCTCTTGATGCCGATGGCTCAATCGGGCGGCGGCAACGCTTGGCACGTCGAACACGCGGACGACATGCAGCGCATCTTCGCGGTCGAACTCGAAGGACTCATCGCGCAGGTCGGGCACACGGTCACGCTCTCGCTCGTGCCGACGGACGGCGCGCGCATTGTTGACCTGCTCAACGATTTCGAGTTGAACGAAACGGGGCGTTACAGGCTGCCGAATTTGCAGGCGGGCGCGCCGCTGGAAGTCGTCGCGCAGGTGCGCGTTCCGGCGCAAGCGGCGGGCACGCGCCTGCGCCTCCTTGATCTCAAACTCGGCTACACGCCGCAGGAGGCGAAGTCCGCAGAAGTGTGCAGGCATTTTCTCGAAGTGGAATTTGCGCCGGAAGATGCGGTCGCGGAGTTGCCGCAAGACAAGGCTGTCGTCAAGGCCGTGCAGATGTTGATGAACGCGCGTGCGCGCCGCGAGGCTATGGCCTACATGGACGCTGGCAACTACGACAAGTACCGAGAGGTCGTCATCAGTTCAATCGCGTCGAGCGCGCGCGCCTTCGCGCCGATGGCTGCCGACGCAGACGTGATGGCCGAAATGGCCTCGCTCAAAGACCTCGCGAACACGGCGAACGACCGCGCGCAGGATAGTATGAGCCGTAAGAAACTCTCCTATCGCTCCTACGATCTGAGTCGCGGCAGGCGCGGCGATAGGTAAAGGCTACGACGGCGAACTTCGAGATTCGCGAACGATCCGTTCGAGTCCGCTCCGCCGCAGTTAATGAAAAACCGAGAAGCCCGTCCGGCGTTTCAACGTCCGGGCGGGCTTTCCTTTTTTGCGCGCTACCGTCTGCCGTGCGATGTTGGTATTCTATCGGAGGCGTCTGAGACGGCATTCTCACGCGCGAGACAAGCGGCGATGTCAAGATTCGATTTGGACACGGACGAGGCGGTTGTTACAGAGAGCGAGACGCGACTCAAGCGCCCGTCGCTCTATCAAGTCCTGCTGCACAACGACGACTTCACGACGATGGAGTTTGTCGTCTACGTGTTGCAAAATGTCTTCCAGCGGTCGGAGACGGATGCACTGCGCATCATGCTGCAAGTTCATCTGGAAGGCATCGGCGTGGCGGGCGTCTACACCTACGAGATCGCGGAGATGAAAGTGTCGAAGGTGACGGAACTGGCTCAGGCCAACGAGTTCCCGCTGCTCTGCACGATAGAAGAAACGGGAGAAAGCTAAAGCTGTCAGTTGTCCGTCGTCCGTCGTCCGTTGTTTGTGCTTACTCAGGAGCCGTCTAAAAATTCGAGCACTTAGCTTGACTAGCGAACAACTGACGACTGACCACGGACAACTGACAAAGTTCTTATGATTACCAGAGAATTACAAGCGACTTTGAGCGCAGCCGTCGAAGAGGCCATCGAGCGACGCCACGAGTACGTCACGCTCGAACACCTCCTGCTGGCGCTGCTCTCCGACCGCACCGCGAGCAACGTCATACGCAACTGCGGCGGCGACACGGACGCGCTGCGTCGCGATCTGGAAAAATTCTTCGACGAGCGCGTCGAGCAACTTGACGACGCACACGCGGCGCGCGTCCCCGAACAGACAGACACGTTCACGCGCACGCTGCAATACGCGATGCTACAGGCGCAGGGCAGCGGGCAGCGCGAGATTGACGGCGGCAACATCCTCGCCGCGCTCTTTCAGGCCGAACGCTCCTACGCCGTCTACCTGCTCAAGGGGCAGGGCATCACACGTCTCGACGTGCTCAACTTCATCTCGCACGGCATCTCCAAACTCAACGGCAGTTTTGAACCTGCGGGCGACGAGTTCGACGCCGGGACGGGCGAGACAGACGCCGCACAAGCCGCACGCGACCCGCTCGCAGCCTTCACTGTCAATCTCAACGAGCGCGCACGCGACGGCTTTATTGATCCGCTCATCGGTCGCACGACGGAAGTTCTGCGCACGATTCAAATTCTCTGTCGTCGTCGCAAGAACAATCCCATCTACGTCGGCGAACCGGGCGTCGGCAAAACGGCCATCGCCGAAGGTCTCGCCTTGAAGATTCAACAGGGCGACGTGCCCGAAGTTTTGCGCGACGCGCAAGTCTATGCGCTCGACATGGGCGCGGTGCTCGCGGGCACGAAATACAGGGGCGAGTTCGAGCAGCGTTTCAAAGCCATCATCAACGCGCTGAAAAAGATTTCAGGCGCGATCCTTTTCATCGACGAGATACACACCATCGTCGGCGCGGGCGCAGTTTCGGGCGGCTCGATGGACGCGTCCAATATCATCAAGCCCGCGCTCGCCTCCGGCGAACTGCGCTGCATCGGTTCGACCACTTACGCCGAATACAAGAGCGCCTTTGAACGCGACCGCGCGCTCGCGCGCCGCTTCCAGAAGATCGAGATCGGCGAGCCGACCGTCGCCGAGACCGTGGAGATCCTGCAGGGCCTCAAGGGCTACTACCAGGACCATCACGGCGTGACGTTCACGGACGAAGCGATCGAGCTCGCGGCCGAGCTCTCCGCGAAGTACATCAACGACCGGCATCTGCCGGACAAGGCGATCGATGTGCTGGATGAGGCGGGAGCGCGGGCGCGGATGTTGCGCACAGGTGATTCAAAAACAATCGAGGTCATCGGGATTCACGAAGTCGAGACCGTCGTCGCGCGCATGGCCAAGATTCCGCCGCGCACGGTCGCGGTCAGCGAGAAGGAACGGCTGCAGGCACTGGAGTCCGATCTGCGTGGCGTGATCTTCGGGCAGGACCACGCCATCAAGCAGATCGTCAGTGCGATCAAGCTCTCGCGCTCGGGCCTCGGCAATCCGGACAAGCCGGTCGGGTCGTTCCTCTTCTCCGGGCCGACCGGCGTCGGCAAGACGGAGCTCGCGAAGCAGCTCGCCGCGGCGCTCGGCATCGAGTTCGTCCGCTTCGACATGAGCCAGT
>DATFGP010000052.1:0-85415 GCA_035249365.1 Pyrinomonadaceae bacterium
GCCTATTTTGCGAAAGAGTTGGATGAAGGCTTCCTGGGCTAAGTCTTCGGCTTCTGCGACGTTCTGGGTCATGCGCAAACACAAAGAATAGACGCGGCGATTGTGACGGTCGTAGAGTTCTTCAAACGCTGCGAGGTCTCCGGATGCCGCGCGTTGCGCGAGGGAGTAATCCGACGCGCGGTCGGACGACTGTAGGTTTTCCGTCTCGGATGCGGTCACGTGTCCGAATATTGTTCGGTGAGCAGAGGCGAGTGCAGTCAATACTTTCTCTCCAGACTTACGACCGAGGCTTAGACTTCGTTGACCCCGTGTTTGAATGTTCTCGCTTAAGGGAGCGCTGCGCCGTCGAACTGCTGCACGACGACGTTCCAGCGAGTTTAATTCCCGCGTCTTGTGATGCGGGGCTTTTCATCGGTCGTTGCCCTGCTCAGGCTAAATTTGTCTATATTCGTGCTTTATTCGCCAGCCGCACGTGCCAGCCGCGCGCGCCTCAAGCCCAGTATGTGCGGTCGAGCGAACGATAGCCGACGGCTTCCGCGACGTGCGCGGGGCGAATCTCTTCCGAAGCGTCTAAATCTGCGATGGTACGGCTGACTTTTAGTATGCGATCATACGCGCGCGCTGACAAGCCCAGACGCGTCATCGCAGACTCCAACATACGCACGCCCTCCGCGTCCAACCGGCAGAAACGACGCAGGAGTCGCGGCGTCATCTGCGCGTTCGAGAAGACGCCCTCGCCCGCAAAGCGCGCCAGTTGCCGCCCGCGCGCACTCGTCACACGCGCACGAATCTCTTCGGAACTCTCCGCAACGGGCGCGCTCGCTTGCGGCGATAACTCTTTGAAACGCACGGCGGGCACGTCAACGTGTATGTCTATGCGATCAAGGAGCGGCCCCGAAATGCGACCGACGTAGCGTTGGATTTGCAGCGGCGTGCAACGACACTCGCGCGTCGGGTCGTTCCAGAATCCGCACGGGCAAGGGTTCATCGCCGCCGCGAGCATGAACGAGGCAGGAAACGTTAGAGACATCGCCGCGCGACTGATCGTAACTTTTTGATCTTCGAGCGGCTGGCGCAAGACTTCCAGAACGCTGCGATCAAACTCCGGCAACTCGTCGAGAAACAAGACGCCGTGATGCGCGAGCGAGACTTCGCCCGGGCGCGGGATCGCGCCGCCGCCGATGAGTCCCGCGTCGCTGATCGTGTGATGAGGATTGCGAAACGGCCTCTCCGTAACTAATCCTGCCCGCCCCGTCAGCCCTGCGACCGAGTGGATTTTCGTGAGTTCAAGCGCAGCCTCAAATTCGAGCGGCGGCAACACTGTGGGCAGGCGTTTGGCGAGCATCGTCTTGCCCGAACCCGGCGGGCCAATGAGCAAAATGTTGTGTGCGCCTGCGGTCGCCACTTCGAGCGCGCGCTTGGCGGCGAGTTGGCCACGCACTTCGCGGAAGTCAACACCGCTATGTGCGGCGGGCGCAAGCAGCGACGCCGGATCAACTTTGACGGGCGCGGGGCGAAGCCCTTCGTCGCTCACGCCCAGCGCGGCGATGAGTTCGACCGCAGCGCGCAAGTCCGCGACGCCGTACACGTCAACGCCTGCGACGACTGCCGCCTCCGTCGCATTCTCTTCGGGCAACAACAGAAACTTGATTCCGGCGTCGCGTGCGCGTATGGCGATTGAGAGCGCGCCTTTGATCGCGCGCACGCGCCCGTCGAGCGAGAGTTCGCCGACGGAGAGCGCGTCCGTCAGATGCTCGCGTTCTCCGAGGTCGCCGTTCGCGCCGAGTATGCCGAGGGCGATGGGCAGATCGAAACTCGCGCCCTCTTTGCGCACGTCTGCGGGCGCGAGGTTGATGGTCGTTTTGTGAAAGGGGAAGAAGAAGGCGCTGTTGTTGATGGCGGCGCGTATGCGCTCGCGCGATTCGCGCACGGCTGCATCGGGCAAGCCGACGATAGTTACGGACGCTACCGTGTCGGCCTCGCCTCTAGCGGGCGTGAGATCAACTTCGATGTCAACGAGGTCTGCGTCAATGCCGTAGACCGCCGCCGACTGTGTACGAAAGAGCATAGCCGTGAGGACGCTCCTCTGATCGAAATGAAAAGAGCGTTGGGGCTATCGAGTCGAGTGGGTGTTCGAGACGAATGCGCGCGTGCAGTTGTGAGAATAAAACAAAAGGATGAGAGATGAAATTACTTATTCATCCCTCATCCCTCATTCTTCCGTCCCTCTGCCGCTTACCTGCGACGACGCACAGGGGCGGTCGCCGTTGCCTGAGCGGGCGACTTCGAAGGGACTTTGATCTCCTGATTGGCCGAGAGCGCTGCATCGGGCGCGAGCGCGTTCAAGCGCGCCACTTCGTCCGCGCCGACGCCTTGACGTGCGGCGAGTTGCGCAATCGTCTCTCCGGCGCGGGCGCGCACGGAGATCAGGCTGCTGCCGACGTTTCCGCGCGGGCGAACCATTGCGACGCTGCGAATTGATCCGGCGGGCACGACGAGCTTGCCGCCGCCATTCAAGTCAACTCCGCTGTTCCACATCTGCAACTGCGCAACGCTCGTTCCAGTGCGCGCGGCCACCGATTGGAGGTCTTCGCCGGGCGCGACCGAGATAACTTTCGCAGACTCGCGGCGGTCGCCTGGTATGCGTTTCAAGATCGCGACGAACGATTTGCCGCGACCCGGAGGCACGCGCAAGTTGTAGCTCTCGCCGCGCGGCGTGGTGTCGCGCCTGAGTTCGGGGTTGAGCGAGCGTATGTAGTCAACGCTCGTGTCGGTAGCAGAGGCGATGAGTTGGAGGCTCGTCGCCGAAGGCACGTTGACCACGTCGTAGGCGAGCGGCGCGTCGGGGCGTATGTTGTGGAAGCCGTACTTCGCAGGGTTCTTCGCGATCAGGATCGTCGCGAGAATGTTCGGCACGTAGTTTCTGGTCTCCTGCGCGATGAAAGGATAAACGCGCCAGAAGTCTGCGACGCCCGCGCGCGAGATGGCGCGGTCAATGTTGCCCTCGCCCGTGTTGTACGCGCCGATGGCGAGTTCCCAGTTGCCGTGATAACGGTTGGCAAGGAACTTCAAATAACGTGCTGATGCGCGCGTCGCTTTCTCGAAGCTGTTGCGCTCGTCAATCCAGGCGTTCTGGCGCAGGCCGTAACGCGCGCCCGTACCGGGGATGAACTGCCAGAGACCGGACGCAGCCGCCCACGAATAGGCTGTCGGACGCCAAGCGCTCTCGACCTGACCGAGCCAGGCGATGTCTTCGGGCACACCTTCCTCGCGGAAGATGCGTCGCGCCATCGTCATGTAACGACCCGAGCGGCGCATGCCCGTTTCCATCGTCGCGCGACCGCGACCCTGATAGTAGTTGAGATATTGTTGAATGAGCGCGTTGGAGTTGAAGCCGAAGTCTACGGCGTTCTTCGCCTCTTCGAGTTGGGCAACGTCCTCGGTCGTAACCTTCTTCTCTTCGGGTGTCAGTTCCAAGCGGCTCAACTCGTCGAGCGGCGACGGCTCAAACTTCTGCTCGCGCAGGAAGCCGGGTTGCTGCACGGCTACGGCGACATCGTTTGCGGCGTTGGTCGAAGCGTTAACGATCTGTACGGTCTGCTGGCCTGCGTTCGTCGTGGGCGCAGCGGGCATGGCGACTTCCATGCGATAGACGCGCTCGACGAGTTGCAGGTAGAAGGTTTGGAGCTTGGGGTTGGAGCGCACGTCCATGCCGGATTCGAGGACGGCATCAACCGCCTTGTCGAACTCGGTGCGCGCCGCGTCCATGTTCTTGTCTTTGAGGTTCAGTTCGCCGAGTTTGTAATGCTGCTCGGCGCGTTCCATGATCTGCAAGACGCGCGGGTTGTCGCGTTCAACGTCGTTCGCGGTCGTGCGCAGGGAAGAAGTGGTCAGACCTTGGGCGTAGGCGGTTGACACCGGAGAAACCAGCATCGTGAAAATTGCTAGAAGGGAAAGCAATCGGGGGAGGCTCGTTCTCATCAAAATCGTCATTCTCCTTAAACTTCAGGCTGAAAGCGAATCCACGAGGCGGTCAGGAGATTGGCAGACCACACGAGCGGCATCCACTACATAAAACGCGAGGGTTATGATTTCACAGAAAAAGGCTGATTCGCGCGTCGGCTTGCGTATCTTGCAAGAAGCCGTCGGCGGCAGTCTTGAAACTTATCACACCGTTTTTTGGGAGTCAACCCTATCTGATTGATAAAAAAGGCGAAGCGGTCAAGATTTCCATCAAAAAACCGCTTCGCTTTCACGTCTATTAAGACGCTTTTTATTGCGCTCAGGTTGCGTTTTTCGATCAACCAATTTGCGCGTTTTGAAACCCTTCACACGACGCTTCGAGAGCCGCCCGACCGCGCACAGTTTTAATGCGACGAGGCCGGAACGGGCAGCGTCAGCGGTTTCGGACGCGCCGAACCGGACGCGGGCGGCGTCACTTTCTCCTTCAAAGCCTCCCGGAAGACCTGCTGGACGTTTTCGACGAAAATGAACTGAATCTCGCCGAACAACTCCTTCGGCACTTCGTCCATGTCGCGCTGGTTCAGGTGCGGCAAGAGGATTTTCGTGACGCGTGCGCGCCGCGCCGCCAGCACTTTTTCCTTCACGCCGCCAACGGGCAGGACGTTTCCGCGCAAGGTGATCTCGCCCGTCATTGCCACGTCTTTGCGTATCGGGCGCTGCGCGAGGACGGAGACGATGGCCGTCGCCAGAGTGATTCCGGCGGATGGGCCGTCCTTCGGGATCGCGCCTTCGGGGATGTGTACGTGAACGTCGTAGATGTTGAAGTCGTCTTCGGGGATGCCGAGTTCGCGCGCACGCGACTTGGCGTAGGAGTAAGCGGCCTGCGCCGACTCTTTCATCACGTCGCCGAGTTGGCCTGTCAGGACGAGCGCGCCTTTGCCCTTCATCCTCAAGGCTTCGATAAAGAGGACTTCACCGCCCGTCGCCGTCCACGCGAGGCCGGTCGCCACGCCGATCTGGTCTTTCTTCAACACCTCGTCGGGCGTCACCTTCGGCACGCCCAAAAACTCGTGCAGATTTTTCGGCGTGACGTGAACCGTGTCCGTCGAGCCTTCCGCAATGCGGCGCGCGACCTTGCGACAGATCGCGCCGATCTCGCGTTCAAGTTGGCGCAAGCCCGCCTCCTGCGTGTACTGCTGTATGACTGCGGCGAGCGCGCCCTTCGAGATTCGCAGGTGCTTGGAGGCGATGCCGTTTTCGTCCAACTGCTTCGGGATGAGATGGCGGCGCGCGATCTCCAACTTCTCTTCTTCGGTGTAGCCCGCGAGCCGGATCACTTCCATGCGGTCGCGCAAGGCTGGCTGAATCGTGTCGAGCACATTGGCGGTCGTCATAAACATCACGTTCGACAGATCGAATGTGACGCCGAGATAGTTGTCGCGAAAACTGTTGTTCTGTTCGGGGTCGAGCACTTCAAGAAGCGCCGACGAAGGATCGCCGCGAAAGTCCGCGCCGACCTTGTCGATCTCGTCGAGCATGATGAGCGGATTGTTCGTCGCCGCTTGCTGCAAGGCTTGTATGACGCGCCCGGGCATCGCGCCGACATAGGTGCGACGGTGGCCGCGTATCTCCGCCTCGTCGTGCAAGCCGCCGAGAGACAGTCGCACGAACTTGCGGTCGAGAGCGCGCGCGATAGAACGACCGAGACTTGTTTTGCCGACGCCCGGCGGGCCGACGAGACACATGATCGAACCCTTCGGCTTCTCCTTCAACTTGCGCACGGCCAGAGCTTCGATGATGCGCTCTTTGATCTTCTCCAGGCCGTAGTGGTCTTCGTTCAAAACCTCTTCGGCCTTCTTCAAGTCGAGATTGTCGGTCGAAGCTTTCGACCAGGGGAGATCGGTCATGATCTCCATCCAGTTACGCAGCGTCGCCGTCTCCGCAGCATCGGGGTGCATGCGTTCGAGTTTCTTGAGTTGGCGAAGCGCCTCCTCTTCTGCGGCCTTCGGCATGTGCGCGAGTTCTATCTTGTCGCGGAACAGCCCGACCTCTTCTGCGAGTTCGTTGCCCTCGCCGAGTTCGCCCTGAATCGCTTTGAGTTGCTGGCGCAAATAAAACTCGCGCTGCGAACGATCAATGTCTGCACGCGCCTGCGTGTTGATCTCCTGCTGGACGGTCAGGACTTCTATCTCTTTGTTCAAAAGTTCGTTGACGCGACGAAGCCGCGCGGTCGTGTCCGCGATGTCCAGAACGCTCTGCGCATCTTCGACTTTGAGTTCGAGGTTCGACGCGGCGAGGTCTGCGAGCCGCCCCGCTTCGTCCAAGTTCGCCACAATCGCCATGACTTCGGGCGAGATGTTCTTGCCGAGGTTTGCGGCCTTCTCCATAGAGGCGCGCACGTTTCGCACTAACGCTTCGACTTCGAGCGAACGCTCCGGCGCGGGCGGCTCTTGCATGACCGTCAGGCGCGCGCGCAAGTATTCGCTGCCCTCTTCGACCGATTCGAGATGTGCGCGCGTCAAGCCTTGCACGAGTATGCGCGTGCGCCCGTCGGGCAGTTTCAACATGCGCATGATGACGGCGACCGTGCCGACGCGATAGAGGTCGTCGCCCGTAGGCTCTTCCTTGTCTAAATCTTTTTGCGAAGCGAGCAAGATCATGCGGTTCTCGCCGAGCGCCTCGTCAACCGCGCGTATGGACTTCTCGCGCGAGACAAACAGCGGCACGATCATGAACGGGTAAATAACGATGTCGCGCAAAGGGAGCACGGGCAGCGTCTCAGGAATCTGCAACTGCTGCTCGCCGCCCTCCGCTGTCGCCGCGTCTAAACTTTCGGTGATGTCTGTGATAGATGGCATAGTTTTATAAAAGCTGTCAGTTGTCAGTAGTCCGTAGTCAGTTGTTCTTTGTCTGTCGTCAGTTGAACGATTCAATCTTTAGCCACTCTTGTGAGAGTCACATGCAACGGACAACTGACTACTGACAACGGACAGCCAACTTCATCCTTCATCGTTTGTTTTAATCTGTACCTTAAATTCTGTGCCGCGCCGGTCTGCGATTTTGGGCAGGCGGACGCGGAGCAGTCCGTTGTTTAATTCCGCCGTCGCGCTGCGCACGCGCACAGGCCAGCGCAGCGGGATGGTGCGATTGAAGTTTCCATAACTCCGCTCTGAACATAGATGCGAGATCGAGCCGCGAAGTACGCGCCGACGCTTTTTGCCGCTGATTCGCAGATAACTGCTCGTCAGACTGACTTCGATTGACTCGGCTGCGACACCCGGCAACTCCACCGCGACGCAGACCGCCTCTTCCGTCTCGCACAGATCAACCGGCGGCGACCACGCGCCCGGCGCGGCGAGCGAACCGTCGTCCGCCACCTCCTGCAAAGCCGCGAGCAGACGCCCCAAGCGACTCCGCAGACGCTCGATCTCGATCCGCTCCAACCCGATAACTCGTCCGACGTTTCTCATTTTTTTAAGTGACGAGTGACGAGTGACAAGTGGCGAGCAAGAATAAAGACAAGTTAAAGACAAGTTTTTTGTTTTCAACTTGTCACTCGTCACTTGTCACTCGTCACTGCCTTTTCGTTGCTGCGCTGCTGCCGCCGCTCTGGCGCGAGCGTACGAGGGTTTTCAGTTCGTGCATGAACTCGGTTACGTCCTCGAATTCGAGATAGACGGAGGCGAAGCGCACGTAGGCCACCTTGTCGAGTTCCTTGAGGCGGCGCATGACCATCTCGCCGATCTTGCTCGTAGGGCGTTCGCGCTCCGGCGACTCCTGCACGTACTTCTCGATCTGGTTGACGATGCCGTCGAGTTTCGACGAAGGCACGGGACGTTTTTCGCAGGCGCGCAAAAGGCCGGACATGATCTTCGTGCGGTCGAACGGCTCGCGCCGCTCGTCCTTCTTGATGACCATGTAGGGGATTTCGTCAATGCGCTCGTAGGACGTGAAGCGACGCTCGCACTTGAGGCATTCGCGCCGACGCCTGATCGCATCGCCCTCGCGCGACTCGCGCGAGTCAACCACCTTGTCTTCGAGGTATCCGCAGAAAGGACATTTCATAGACACTCCGTTTTTCAACCGTCAGGGAAAGTTAAGGCCAAAAGTCGCGCCCGAAGGCGAAAGCGCGCTGACCTGGCTCGATAGTTTGCCCTTGCTCGCTCTTTGCTTAAGTCTCTACACTCGCGCGCCGCGCCACAGTCGCACTCGTTTCGTCGCCTTCTTGCGCGTCGTTGTCGTCGTGCGTGTCGCTTGAGGCCAAACTCCGCAGGCGCTCAAAACTCACGTCGCTGCGCAGGAAATAGTAGAGGCCGAAGACGACGGCGGGCGCGAAGACGACGAGGTGCAGCACGATTGAGATGGCGGCGGCCTCTTCGCGCGGGATGCCCAGGAAGATGAGACCGGCGGCGGTCGCTGCGTGAAACGCTCCGGCTGCGCCGCCCGGCGTCGGGACGAGCGAGCCGACGAGCGCCCAGCCGAGCACGAACAAAGTCTCCGTCGCGCCGAACTGCAACCCGAACGCGCGCAGCACCAGCCAGTTTGCCACCGCGATGATGCCCCACAGAAGCGCGGTCAAACCGACCGTCACGGCGAGTTCGCGCGCCGAGACGAGCACGCTCAAAGCGCCCGCAACCTGTTCGAGCAGATGCGTGACGAGCGCGCCCGCGCGTTTCACAAGTCGCGGCGCGCGCGCGAATCTCGCTTCGAGCCAGCCTATGACTTGCCGCGAATAGCGTTTGAACAGGACGAGCGCGAAAATGCCGACCGCCGCCACGCCGAGCAAAATCATCCCCGCCTCGCGCACGCGCGCGTATTGCGTCGCGTCGCCGCCGCCCGGCGCGCGAAACCAGATAAGGTTGACGGCGAACAGGACGACGACGGCGACCATGTCGTAAATGCGTTCGACGCCGATGGTCACAAATGCCGCCGAAGGGCGCACGCGCCTGTCGCGCAGCGGCAAAAATGTCGGGCGCACCACTTCGCCCGCGCGCCCGATCAAAAAGACCGCGCTGAACCCAACAGTCGTCGCCGCGAACAGTTCGCGCAAACTCGCCTCCGTGAGCGGCGCGAGCAGTGCGCGCCAGCGCAGAGCGCGCACGAAGTACGTCGTCCAGACGATGACGACGGCCAGCACGATCAGACGCCAATCCGAACGCCCAATGGCCGCGCCGACGCTCGCCCAATCCAGCCCGCGCCCGAACCACCACAGGACGGCTGCCGCGACCAGCGTTAAAATTATAAATTTGAGATAACGACGCAAATCAGGGCGTCTCCGCGATAATTTCCAGACAAAATAGTTGCACTACTAGTGTGCTTCTCTTGACCTCTCGGCCTCGACCAACCACAATATGTTGGGTGGCCTTGTAAGGCTACAGTATTCAGGATCAAGGCGCAAGAAGCGACGCCGGAAGGCGACAGTCTCCGGCAGGAGGCAGACGCACGGGCGTCCGGCGGCAGTCTAGCCAGAACGCTTGAGCGTAGACGAGGCGCAAAATGGCTGTGAAGTTAGCTTTTCCAGCCGCTTGCATAGAATGCTCGGCGCACGCCCGTTACTGCTTTCGCCTGCTGGTTTTACGGGGAACTTTCCCTTTCCGCCTGTCGTAAACGGGTACGGCAAGCAAGTTCTCTGCCGCCGCAAATGATAGTTTTGAGTCGCGGGGGAGGCGGAAAGGTCGTCGGAAGTGTTGGGAGCTGCAAAGGCTTTGACGGTCAACGACGGTGCCGAACTGGTCAGGAGATGTCGCGCAGGCGATGGCGCGGCGTGGGAGGAGATCGTGTCTCTATATTCCCGCCGCATCTACAATCTCGCCTATCGCTTCACCTCGCGCACGGACGCGGCGGAGGATTTGACGCAGGAAGTTTTCGTACGCGTCTATCGCTCGCTCGAACAGTACGACCCGAAACAGGGCGACTTGCAAAACTGGCTGATGCGCCTCGCGCGTAATTTGGTCATTGACGATTACCGCAAGCGCCAGCGCGCGCCGCAGGATTCGCAGGGCGAAGACCTCGAAGGCCACACTTATCACCTGCGCGCCGCCAACTCTTCGCCGCACGCCGACATGGAACGGCGCGAACTGGGCGAGCAAGTGCAAGCGGGAATTGACAAACTCGCGCCGGACTTGCGCACCTGCGTCATCCTGCGCGACATAGAAGAGTTGAGCTATCAGGAGATCGTCGATCTCTTGCAGATTCCCGAAGGCACTGTGAAGTCGCGCATCAATCGCGGGCGAATCGAGCTTGCGAAAATATTACGCCGGATGCGCGTCGTTGCCATGAGCGATGCTTAAAAGTTTAATGATGTGCGACGCTTAAAAGTTTGAAATTGGATTTGAGTCACGCGCGCTTGAGTGGGAAGCCGGGCGATGCGTTCGGAAAGTTGAAAATACAAGGAAGGGTGAAACGAGAAAAAAAGATGCTGTGCGCTGAATTTGAAGAGAGACTGACAGATTACCTCGATGGACTGCTCGACACGCAGACGCAGATCGCGTTTAACGGGCACGCCCTACGGTGTCCCGTCTGTCACGATCTCCTGAGCGAAGTCAAAAACACTCTGCGCGCCTGCCTGACTGCGCCTGTGCCCGCGCCGTCCGCGAGCCTCGACGCGCGCATACTGATGCACACCGCGCCCGAGTCGGCGATGACGTGCGACGAGTTTGAAGATTACCTGACCGATTACCTCGACGGCTTTTTGCCCGCCACGCTCTACCATCGCTGGGAGCGCCACGCCGCGCTCTGCGGTCGCTGCACGAATCTGCCCGGCGAAGTCGTGCGCTCCATCGGCGCGTGCTACACGTACATCAACGAAGAACGCCCCGTGCCCGCCGCGTTGCACGCGCGCATCTTGCAAGCAACGCTCGGCACGACCGAAGCGGAGCAACTTCGCGCGCCCCTCGCGGCACGCCTCGCAGAAATGGTGCGCGGCTGGCTCGACACAATCGTCTCGCCGCAACTCGCAACGGTCGCCACGATGCTGCTCGTCGCAGTCCTCGTCGGCACGAGCACGCTCTCCGACGACGGCTCGATCGGCGGCATGTACCGTGCGGGCTTGCGCCTCGCTTCGAGAACTTACGAGCGCGGCGCGAATTTGCCGGTGAGCGGCGCGATGTCTGGCGACTTGAAGAAGGTGGCGGGAAGTCTTGGAAATTTGCTCGGTTCGCCCGCGCCCGCCGCGAAGCAGGCCGAACAGCCGCAACAGCAGCCGAGCGCACAGCCCGCGAACAATCAAGCGAACGGGCGTAAACAAGCCGAGCAACAGAAACGTTAAGGGTTGAAACGAAAAACGGCGCGAGTAAGTTTTAGTTACAAGCAGCGAGTAGTACAGGGAAGTTGATGATTTGTTCTTACCACAACATGAACGCGGCGGTCGTGCAATGTAGTCGTTGCGCGCGGCCTTTGTGTCCGGCGTGCGACCACCGCATACGCGGGTTTCCGTATTGTCAGGATTGCATCGTCGCGGGAGTGGAACTCTTGCAACAGCAACCGGCGTTGCTCGACGCGCCGCACCAGCTACGCCGACGCACTTCCAAGTGGGTGGCGACGCTTCTCTCGCTTATCGTGCCCGGACTCGGCGCGGCCTACAACGGGCAGACCTCGAAGGCGCTCGTGCATTTCGCGCTCTTTGCGAGTTGCTGGCAGATGGCTGCGGTGACGAACGCCGTCATGTTCTTCGTGCTCGGCGCACTCGGCGTCTGGCTGTTCGCGGCGGTTGACGCTTACCGCACCGCGCAACTCATCAACATGGGTCTGACGCCCAACGCGGAATCCGACCCAATCGCGCGCCGTCTCTACGGCCATCCGCTCGCATGGTCAATCGTGCTGATCGCGCTCGGCTCGATCTTCTTGATGCACACTTTGTTCGGCGTGCAGTTCCCCGTTCGCCAACTGCTCCCCGTCGCGCTCGTCGTGCTCGGCGCGTACATGCTCTTCGATTTTCTGCGTTCGCGGCGCGACGCAAGCGCGTTCGACGCTTTGAACCAGCCGCCGTCCTTTATGGGCAACTCCGCGCCACTCGACATGACGCGCTTCAGCACGGGCGAACTCAACTCGCAGTTAAGCTCGGCGCGCACGAAGACCGACGCGTCCTGGCCGTTCGATCCGCGTGCATGAAAGTTTTGTACGGCGCGGCGTCGCGCGAGCGTCTCGCTACACAGTGAAGTTTTCTTTGTAGCGAAGTTCTTTGTTATGATGGCAGACAGCGGCGTGCAAATTTTGCATCGCCTGGAGCGCAGCAGGCGCGTGAAGATTTAGCACGAGGGAGATTTATACAATGACGGCATTACTCGCAACGTTCGGTCGGTGGGGCGGCATCCTGACGCTCATCGCGCTTCTCATCGTTTTGGTCAAACAACTCATCGCCCTCGTAGCCTTCCTGATGGTCGCGCTCAAGATCGCCATCGTCATCGCCTTCGTCCTGGTGTTTCTGCTGATCGTTTTGGCGATGCTTCGCGCACGCGGGCAGCGTCGCCGCGAAGCGGGAGATTAACGGCTCGTCGCCTTTATTTTCGAGACAAACGAAAGGTCGGTTCAAAGTTGCCGGACGCAATTTTGAACCGGCTTTTTGTCGTTAGTTAAAGAATTTTCTGAGGTTTCGGCGGTTGCAATCGCGCGTGCGTGTGTGATAGGGTGCTGCCCCTTAAGCAGATCAAGCGGCTCGCCTCGTGGTTAGATTTTACACCGACTGGGCTGCCAACTGCCTAATCAGGCAGGTTCAAACCTAATACAAGAAGCCCCCAACTGTGGTTTCAAACGCACCGTCGCCGACTTCGGTTCGACAGTGCCTTTCGCGCTCATCTGCGCTGTTCCCTGTGTGTTTTACGCGCAGATTAGTGATAAAGGAGCACATCCTCCCGATGACCAGAGACGACCGTCTGTACGCATTTATCGTCGCACGCACCTCGCGCTCGCGTTCTAAAATTCGCCGCATCAGCATTCATAAACGTTGGCTCAAAGCCGGAACGGCGCTCCTCTGTCTTGTCCTCTGCGCCGCGTTCTACGGCCTCTACGGCATGTTCCGCGACGCGCAGCACTTGAAGATCGAACAGGAAAATTCGCGCCTGCGCGTGGAGAACGAGAAACAGCGGCAGCAACTCGAAAAACTGGAAAACCGCGTCGATGCCATCGAAGACACTTCGCGGCGCATCGCCGAAATCTCCGGCAAGCCTTCAGCGCAGGGCGAGAATGAAACCAAGCCGGAAGGCACGAGCGCACGCGGCGCGGGCGGCCCTTTAGTCGAGATGGACGCGGCGGCCATCGCCAAAGTAGAGATGCGCGCCCTCCAACTCGAACAGGAACTACGCGCCTACGAATCTGCCTTGCGCGAACTGGCGCGCATACCTTCGATCTGGCCTGTCGCGGGCGGCGAAGTGACGGACAGTTTCGGCGGTCGTCGCGATCCGTTCGGCGGCGGCTCGTCTGAATTTCACTCCGGCCAAGACATCTCAGCCGAACGCGGCACGCCCGTCTTCGCCGCCGGAATCGGCACGGTGAAGTTTGCGGGCACGCAGGGCGGCTACGGCCAGATCGTCATCATCGATCACGGCGACGGGCTGACGACGCGCTACGGCCACCTATCAAAGATAGAAGTCGCTGTCGGGCAAGAGCTTACGCGCGGCGCGCAGATCGGGCGCGTCGGCTCGACGGGACGCTCGACGGGGCCGCACCTGCACTACGAAGTGCGCATCAACGAAGAACCCGTCAACCCGCGCGCTTATTTGCCCGCGCCCACACAGGCGAGTTACGCGGCGACGTGCGCGCAACCGTAAATGTTGCAAATCGGTGTATTTTTCGCTTGACAGTTTTGACGGGTTCGCTTAGTATGCGCCGTCGTTTGAGACGGAACGAGCACCAAACTCGTTCCAGATGTTAGTGTTAGAAGTACTGAAATGGATTTGTTAGTCTCCCGCTCCGTCCGTATGTGGTGAAGAACGCGCTTTAGACGCCTGTTCGCCATGTGCGGATTTTTTGTTGTCATGTAGTTCCAACGGCGGCGTTCGCTCAGACGCTTCCGGCTCATGAGAGTGTTAACCCACCGGCACGAGAACAAGTTGAAAGTTGTTTTTGTACCGATTCACCGAATCGTTAGGAGGATTCGTTAGCTATGCCTAGAATTACCGGTAAGGTCAAGTGGTTCAACAACGCGAAGGGCTACGGTTTCATCGAACAGCCCGGCTCGTCAGACATCTTCGTTCACTACAGCGCCATTCAGGGCGACGGCTTCAAGACTTTGGAAGAAGGCCAAGAAGTCGAGTTCGAGGTGACGCAAGGCCCCAAAGGCCCGCAGGCCGAAAAAGTGACCAAGGTGTAACTCCCCCTACTCAGCTTCCGCTTAGGATAGCCACTGACCGCTTCCGGTCTCTCAGAGCCGGTAAGCGTAAGACAGCCCGAAGGACTCGCACAGAGTTTCCGTAAGGCAAAAATTCGACGGCGCGCTTGTTGGAATTATCCAATGAGCGCGCCGTCGAATTTTATGTGCGACTCTTCGCCGGTTTAACCGTTCCCTATTTATCGGCCTTCGCCTTGAACTGCACGCGCCCATCCTCTAGCTGCACCGAATAGCGCACGCGTTCGCAGCCGAGACGCTCCTTCAATGCCTCTGTCTTCTGCGCGAGCATACGGTGAAACTGCGCGAACGAAAAATCGTCCACGCGCTCGCCGCACTGTCGCTTGGCCTCGACCAGAGTATCGTACAGACTCTTCACCGTCGGCACGTCCGTGCGCGCATCTGCACAGACGAACGTTGCGGCGGGCGCGGCTGACTCCGACTTCTCTTTCTTAGCAGCGGCGGCGCGTTGAGCGAACGCCCCGCGACCTTCCTCTCGATCTTGAATCGTGCGCCGCCAGAGGTCTCGAAACGAAGTGTAGCGCGCGACGAGCGAGTTGTAGTGATAGCGTTGGGCGTAGGTGAGTTGGCGTTCGTCCGCGAGGCGTTTGATGAGCGTCTCGACGCGTCCCTTCGTATCGTAAGGCGGGCGCTTCGAGGAGCCGTTGAAGTAGATGTCGAACTCGACTTTCAGTTTGCGCACGTCGTCTTCGAGCCTGATGAGTTGCTCGTCAATCGTCGGCTGCGCATCGCGCTCGATGATAACTTTCCTGACCCCGCTCGTCTGCGCCTGTTGCTGTTGTTGTTGCTCACGCAACCGGCGCGCGAAGCTATTCTGACGAATCGGCACGGCTTTTACTTCTCCTCACCCGCGCTCTCACGAAAAGCGCGTCCATTTCGAACATAACGTCTGGCTCGCGGCAGTGTCAACGAAAATAGTTGCACGCTCTCTTGTCCGTTGTCAGTAGTCAGTTGTCCGTTGTTCGCAATCCATAGTTTATTGCTATCATTCGGCGATCTTTAGCCTTAAACTATTCACGTCGCGTTAAACAAAACAACGGACAACTGACCACTGACAACGGACAAATCTTCTATGCCCGCCACAGAACTACTCCGCGCGCTGCCTTCGATTGACACGCTCTTGCGCACGCCCGAAGCACGCGCGCTGGCCGAGCGCACAGGCTCACAGCGTTTGACCGCGTTCGCACGCAGCGTCACGGACGAACTGCGCGCAGAGTTGCAAGCGCGCGCAAACGCGCCCGCCGCTGCCGCCGCCAGCGTTGATGCTGCCCCGAACGCAGAGGCCGCAACAGCAAACGCAGACTTCACGCGCGAGACGTTGTTGACCGAGGCGGTCGCGCGTCTGAGGCGCGCCGTCGCGCACGCGGAAGCAAACAATTTGCGCCGCGTCATAAACGCAACGGGCGTCATACTGCACACGAATCTGGGGCGCGCTCCGCTCTCGGAGGCCGCGCGCCGCGCCGTCTCAGAGGAAGCCGCAGGCTATTGCACGCTCGAATACGATCTGGCGACGGGCGCTCGCGGTCGTCGTGGGGCGCGCGCGGAAGAATTGCTAGCGGAGTTGACCGGCGCGGAATCTGCGCTCGTCGTCAACAACTGCGCGGCCGCTGCCCTGCTCGTCCTCTCGACGCTCGCACGCGGCGGCGAATCAATCGTCTCGCGCGGCGAACTCGTAGAGATCGGCGGCGACTTTCGCGTGCCCGACGTGATGGCCGAATCCGGCACTTCGATGGTCGAAGTCGGCACGACCAACCGCACTCGGCTCGCAGACTACGAGCGCGCCATCACCACAGAGACGCGTCTCATCCTGCGCGTACACCCTTCAAACTATCGCATCGTCGGCTTCACCGCCGCGCCCGCCCTTGCCGCGCTCGCCGCGCTCGCACACGAAAACAATCTGCTTCTCTACGAAGACGCCGGTTCGGGCGCGCTCCTCCCGCTCGGCGCGTACAACTTGGACGAACCCGTCATCGGCGAATCCATCGCGCAAGGCGCGGACATCGTCTCGTTCAGCGGCGACAAACTGCTCGGCGCGTCGCAGGCCGGACTCATCGTCGGGCGACGCGCGCTCGTCGAACGCTGCCGACGCAACCCGCTCTACCGCGCTCTGCGCGCCGACAAGCTCACGCTCGCCGCGCTCGCCGCCACGCTCGAAGCCCATGCGCGCGGCGAGACTTTCACGGAAGTGCCCGCCATGCGTATGCTCGCCGCGACGCGCGAGCAGATCGAAAAACGCGCACGCGATCTTGTGGATCGGGCGCAGTCGCGTCGGGGCATCTGCGAGTTGCGTCTAGAGATAATCGAGGGCGAATCGGCCATCGGCGGCGGCTCCGCCCCTACGACGCACCCGCCGACAGCCCTCATCGCTCTCACACACGGGCGGTTGTCTGCCGACGCAATCGAAGTGCGTCTCAGGCAGGCCAACCCGCCCGTCATCGCGCGCATACTCGACGAACGCGTCGTGCTCGACCTGCGCACCGTCGCCGGAGAGGAAGAACCCGAGTTGCTCGAAGCACTCGCCGGGCTTTGAGAGCGATTGCTAGTTGGATGGGATAAAACCTTTCACCGCAGAGGACGCAGAGGGGGCGCAGAGAAAGAATAGAATCTTCTCTGCGCCCCCTCTGCGTCCCCTGCGGTGAATCCTTTCTTTCCTTACGTTTAACTGAAAACCGCTCCATGTTAAAAAACTGCTTGCCTCAAACCGCCCCGCCAAGTCATACTGAATGCAGGCCGGGCTGCTTCCGGCCATGATTTTGAATGCCCGCCTCTGATTCCTCAGAAATCGTCTTGAAAAGAAGCCCTAACACCTACCTGCTCAAGCTGCTCTACGTTTTCGTCGCGCTCTTTTTGCTCGCGGCGCTCGTGCTGCAAGTCTTATCGAGCACCGGCAGACTCCCCGCGACGCTTCCGCCGAGCGTCCCCATGATCGTCTCGGTCGCGGCGCTCGTCCTCGCGCTCGGCGTACTGCTCCGCCGCCTCTGGATAATTGACCGCCTGCTCACGCGCCAGCACCCGCAACGCTCGACGCAACTCTTCCCGGATCATCCCGTCCGCGAAGTCCTGCAAATGCAGGAGGTCGAACAGGAGCGAAGCCAACGCATCTCGCGCATGTCGCACGAACTACGCACGCCCATCACGAGCATCAACGGCTTCGCCGAATTATTGATGGGCGACGAAAGCGTCTCCGGCGAAGCGCGCGAGTTCGCCGGAATCATCCACACCGAAGCCCAGCGACTCTCCCAAATGATCAACACCGTCCTCACCGAAGTCCAACTCGCAGAAGACACCGGAATAAGTGACAAGTAAAAGACGTAAATCGTGAATCGTAAATCGTATTAAAGTCAACAAAGTTATATAACATAATCGCCCTGTATGTTATGCAATACTGTCCACCCTGCTCAGAGCAACTTCAGAGTTACCTTCACCGCTAGCATTCAACCCTACACTTGTACTCTTGGCGATGAACGCAGAGATTTACCTGACACGGCGGCCAAGCAACTGAAATAAGAATTGCACGTTAGGGGGTGCTCCTGTGCTCTCTATGCCCGTATGGGACTAAAGAATCGCGGCGGGTTCAGGTTGGTATGGATTCATGTGGAGGAATTCGCATATTCACTATAGCCTTAATGAGGACGGGTGATGTTTTACGGTAACATACTAGTCTCTAAGAGCTGGTGTAGGGATATATATCTACCATGGCTTATGACACCAAATTCACACTCCATGCTCGCAAGCCTTCGTAACTGAAACCTAGATAGAAGTCCACGTTCTTGTTCACATCTTGAGGGCCAAAACTAGCTGGTGCGCGTCGGGGCTGTGGAACGAAGAACGCGGTTAATCCACATTGTAGCTCTATTAAGCCAGCCTCGGGTTTACTGGCTTTAGCGATTTTGCCTCTAACTCTTACAAGCGGGGACACATCATTATAAAAACCGGTCGTGTCATCAATATTGCCTAATTTTGTGTAATGGACAAGACGGGTCATTTCTAATCCAGGCCCCATCCATTCAAATGAGAAACCTCCTTTGGGTTTATGTCGGGCTATAAATTGGCTCTCCTTTATCAAGACTTCAGCTCTTTTCTTGGCTGTATCCGAGCCGTCTATGGCCTTTAGAGTGTACAGAACATATAGATAGTAAATCGCGTCGAGCGGCTTTGTGGTAGAGTATAGATTCACTAGTCGTTCAATTGCCGAATCAATGCTAACGGTAGCGATCCGCCGCGCGGCGTTGAACCAAAGACGGATGTTCCTTTCTTCTTCAGGTTCTTCTAATAGATTCTGTTCCATTAAATCATAAATACGTTTTAAATCTTTGTTTGAAAGAGTATCCCATGATCGTTGAGTGCGGCTCAGATATGCCCTGACTAATCTCCTTCGCACAGGGGGCTTATAAATATCTCGTGTTTCAAGCATACTATTCCAGCTCTGAAGTACATCTGAATAGTTGCCATAGAAGAGATCCATCTCATTTTCGCAGTCCTCAATGAATCGGCCGGGGGGTCTGCCAGCACGCAAGCGTCTTACCTCCTCTAGCACTGTTTCCGCCCGGTCGATCATATCCTGATATTGCGTGAAAGTAGGATCAGACAGAAACTCCAACATAGTTGCTTTACCAGATCGTTTGTAACCAAACTCAATACTTCGTGTGAGGAGTTGGATATGCGAAACGTAGCCATGCTCTCTGTCTGGGTTCAACTCTCTTGACATAGTAAATTCTTTTTCGGCCTGCTGAATAAACTCGTTAATTCGGTCAATATCTTCAGCAAAAGTGGACTTCCCCCCCTTTAGATTATGTTCTACCCTAACCATTATTGAATAAGCCCAATTCCTCAATACAACACCTTTGATGTGCCTCAGCACATCATCATTTGGTGCCAGCTTAATAGCACTATTTGCATACTCCAATGCTCTTTGATGATCATGTTCTGTACTAAGGAATCTAGCGAGATGGCCTGCAAAGTGAGTCTCATCTGGATACATATCGGCTAACTTCTGTAACACTGAAAGCCGTCCTTCAGGACTGCTGATGTCCTGAATTAATCGGGAGAAGGTAGATTTCTCTCCGATCTCCTGAATTAGTTCTTCGCGGTCACCCCGGTAAATAAACAGGCGTTTCAAAAGATCTATTATAAAGGCCGAAGTTTTCAGCCCGATGCTGTCCTCGATGAACAGGGTGACCCATGTCGAGAGGTTTTGGCGCCAGTTTTCGCGCTGGGAATTGCCAGCTAAAATCTGCTCAACTATTTCATTCCCGATAAGAACATGTGCAGGTCGCCACTCTCCATAATCCTCTTTAACAAGCAAGCTAAGTCGTTCCGGCTGTAAAAACTTTTCAAGCTGTATAATACGCGAACTTGATAGTCCGAGAATGCTAGTGAACATCTGCGCGGGGATTGATTTCTGAGCATAGCGATAAGCCAAGCTCAAATAGCACATAATTTTGCGCTCAATCTCTTCCATATTCTCGAGACGAGTCCTCACGTAGGGCTGTAGACGTATAAAATCTTCTCCAAATGCAGTCAGTCCGAAGAAGAACGGGACCCGAAGACGAGACATGGTTTCATTGTGTGCTAACTCTTCTAGCTCACGGCGACGGGAAGGCTCCTCCTCTGTGTATACCTTGGCGAATCGGTTAGCCTCTGCTTCATTGAGCCTTTCGCGTACATACATGCTCCTTGGTGTTCCGCTCGCTATTTCTCGACTGCGACGCGTTACGACTAAAAAAACTACAGGTATGTGCTCAGTTTCAACTTGGGCGTAGAGGGGTTCCAAAAATTCTCCGAGTACATCGGAGCTCTCGATCACAGCCAGAATCGGAAGACCCGAATATGAATAGAGCTTCCGTAGACGCTCGAGAGTGTATGGCGAAACCTTTTGCAAAAGTACCGTGGGGTATTCCTTATGTAGATCCCAAGCCACACGTAAGGAGATTGTGCTACCACCAGCTCCAGGGAAGTGATACAAATTAATTCTAGTAGGCTGTCTTCCTTCTAAATCTTTTTGCACTTGCTCCTTCACTTCGGATGTCTTGTCCCGCTCGACATCATAGTGGAGGCTCAACTCAAACCAAGAGATTCTACCGCCGCGTAAAAATTCATACCCGGCCTGCCGGCCTTCTTCTTCATTGATGCCCAAACCAAGATGAATGAGAACCATTTCTTCTTCTATGAAATTCACATCTTCTGGTGGTAAAGCAACCATTGACTTTTGCGGGGCTGGTACTAGGACGTAATCTGCGGAAGGCGCCGAAGTAATAATTAAAGACCTTATGCCAATGGCGATTTGTCTGCCGCTCAGCGGGAAGCTCTGGGTGTTATAAACACTAGCTAAAGAGTCGAACCGCTGAGGGTTAGGGACTGCAATTACGAACTCTGCTCTATCACCAAATACTTGATCAATGAAATCACAGACTTTGCGCACATACTCAAGATTATCCCAAAGGACGACAACCGTGATAAGTGATCCAACAGTGGATGCAACATCTGAGAAAAACTTTTGTAGATGCTGGTAATACATCCGGTTCCACTTAATCCATCCATTATCTTCAGGAAGCGTTGAAGACCGTCCGGTGAGGCCGCGGGCTGCATACCAATAAGTGGCGCGTTTCGGGTTAAGAGGGACGTCTTCCTCGAACGTCATAAGATGTAATGATCGATGCTTCCTAAGCTCGGAGGATGCATGTTTGTAGAGACCTTGATCTTGCGTGTTAGGGTCAAAATCAAGTACTGCACTCCATCCAATTCGTCCGATTGCGCTAAGGAGTGGCAGATCAGCTTCGGCCTGTGGCCCCGTAATCAGAAAATACAGCCCCCTGTCTTTATCAAAGTCATGACACGCTGAAACAAAGCCATCCCATTGAGTTTTTACATTGACTGGTAATACTTGATCGGTCAGTTTCAACTCTACCGCGTGGGTAGGCATTGGCATCTTGAAATAATTGAAGTACCGCTTTAGGTGGGCAGAAGCGTAAATTAAGGCCGCCAATCGCTCTTCATTACTAAGCCCGGCCTTGTTACAAAAGTTCAGACCAGCAGCCGTTGCTCCCAACCAAAACTGACCCCACATATCGTCTCCCAATGTGGACTGTGCTGTTATAACCCACTTGTAGATAGCCTCTCTGGAAGCTCTTACAGAAGCATAGATGCCCGTAATGTCCGCTGAGAGCTGTTGTATTTTAGGGATATCCCTCTCGGCGAGCAGCAGGATGAAATCAACCCAATGTGAAAACAGCACGTGACCGACTTGCTGGATTAGATAGCTCAACTCAAAATAAAGGTGGTCATAAAATAGAAAACCATCCTTCTCAAACTGAGCCAAGTCGATAAAGAAGTATGTTTCCAAGTCATCACCACTTAACGAAAACTTGGAGATAACATTGTTCATGTGAAGATCGCCGTGTAAAAAGCCGCGGGCTGCATCTAGTAACCGGACGTTCCTCCACCTATCTCTTTCACGCGCGAAAAGAAGAGGATTCGGTAAAGCTTGGCCCTGAACAATAAGTCCATCAACATTAGTATTAAGGTGGCAGACATGCTCATAAAAATCGTTAATATTGCCTTCACCTTCTCGGATACGATACCCAAGCCACTGCTCCAATAAACTTTGCGGATGTGTATTCTCAAACACGAGATTCTTCTGCCACGAAGAGAGAATTCCATCGCTTACTGTTCCAAAGATGGCTTGAAGTTGATTTTGTTGAGCGTATGCAGAAGCGGGTCGGCAACGTTGAAGGGAGTCTCCTGCAATCGTGTAAAAAATGAGAGTTCGGCCATTTATCTCAATAGGCTCAAAGGCGAATTGCGCAAGGTGAGCCTGCGAAAAGTCTTGCGGTGATTCATTCAACGCTAAACGGTGTCTTTCTACTTCACTTGATTCTTTCTTGTGCCACTCTTTAAGAGTATCTAATTTGAGGATAAGGTGGCGGAGCGATGATTGATTAAATTGTGAAACACTAACTAAATAGAGAATGGCACCAGATCTGCCACCACTAATTTGCTGGAGAGGAGTAATCTTAATATCATAAGAATCTTGTGCTTGTAGCAACAGCTGTTGATATTCAGGTGCAAGAGCAGAAAATTCAGATGCAAGACTTGACATTGCCCCTCCCGTAAACTTATCTCAGTTACAATTTGAATCGTCAGAATATGAGCGGCTTCATATGCCGTCAGGAAGAGGAATATTCCCAATCTCCCGTTTAAGTTTCAATGGTGAGGAGATTGAAAATTATCTCCTGATATAGTCAAACTCCTAAACTGCTATAAGAGACCAGCATCGCTCAGCCATTTGGGAACTTGCCCCATATGCGCTCCTTTATTCCCATCTGGACATGATATGAGTTCTAAGGGTGATTCCCATTCAACGTAACTTATCAGGGACAACTACCAGAGCAACTCTATCGGAGAGCATAGCGATGTTGATATCCCTATAGTCCGAACATTATTTAGAAATGACTTGGCTTGTCAATGTTTATTAAAACGGGATTTCTCTATTTACGATTTACGGCCTTTCACTGTTTATTGATCGTTCCCCGGCAGGTGGGGGCTTTGCAGTGGCAGCGTTTGTCGTCAGGGTGGAGTGTGATGACGTAGTCGAGCGTGATCTCTTCGCCAGGGTGGATGTCTTTGAGCGCCATGAAGAGTATGTGGCCGTGCGTGATGCGCATGTAGGAGTTGGGCGCGCAACTGTGATTTATGTAATGCGTGCCGTTGCCGCCTTTGCTTCCGTCCAGACTCCAGTAGGAATTGATGGCGCAGATGCGCAACTTGCGCCGACCACGCGCGCGCCGCGCCACTTCACGACGCGAAATCCGCTCGCCCGTGTACTCCGCGATCTTACGGCCTTTGCGAAAAAAGACCGTCGCGAAACATCCCCTCCCATCAATCCCCGACGGCCTGACGGCGAGACCATGCGCAAGTTGCATAAGGAAGCTGTCAGTTGTCAGTAGCCCGTTGTCAGTTGCATGTGGCAATCAAGCGAGTTGCTAAAGCTTGAAGTAAACAACTGACAACTGACGACGGACAACGGACGTTTTATTTGAGATGAAAACTGCGCGCCATCAAGTCTGTCTGATTGCGCAGGAGCGAGAGTATGTTGCGCGCGCCGGTGAAGTGAAGGACGTAGATGGTGCGATTGTCGGCTTGCAGGTAGTAGATGCGTCCGAGCATCGCTTTGCCGCCGCCCGTGTACTCGTAAGAAGAGGTCACGCCGTTGATGCGTCCGGTGAACTTCTCCTCTTTGCCTTCGACGTAGCCGGGTTGGAAACGCAGTTTCAGATCGTGGTCGCGGCGCGAGAGGTCTGCGGCGGTCGTGCCCGCGTCAACCACCTCTTTGCGTATGCGCAGGAGCCCGTCGCTGCGGTCGCCGTAGATGAACTCCGTGTGATTGTGCGCGCTGTCGGGGCGTGTGAGCGCGCGCCACTTCGCGTTGGGCAAGTCGAGCGTGTATTCGAGACGGTCGTTCGTGTACTTCTGCGCCCCCTCGTCCTGCGCCCATGTCGAAGACACGAGCATCAACGCGCAGATAATGAGAATGGTCAAGCGTCGCATATTTTGAAACTTCACTCCTGTGTTAATGGATCGCAGGCGTTCTTTGTGAGACGTGCTCGATTAACAATTTGCGATACGTTACCTGAGATGCGACGCAGAGCGCGGCGTGTTGCCCCGCGCGCGTGCATGCTTCAAGCATTGGACGCTGACGAGATCGCGGCGCGTTGTGCGGCGAAAAGTTCTTCCAAACCGGCGGCGGCTAAGGCCAGCAGTTCGTCCATCTCTGCGCGCGAAAACGGCTCGCCCTCGGCTGTGCCCTGCACTTCGACGAAACGGCCGTCGCCCGTGCAGACGACGTTCATGTCAACAGCGGCGCGCGAATCTTCGTCGTATTTCAGATCAAGGAGCGGCGTTCCGTCAACGATGCCGACGCTCACGGCTGCAACTTCGCCCTTGAACGGCGAGCGCGAAATTTTACCCGTGCGCTGCAACTTCTGGCAGGCCAGCGCGCACGCTACATACGCGCCCGTGATCGAGGCTGTGCGCGTGCCGCCGTCGGCTTGCAGCACGTCGCAGTCAATCATCAGAGTGCGCTCGCCGAGCAGCGAGAGGTCAACGACGGCGCGCAAACTTCGCCCGATGAGCCGCTGGATTTCGTGCGTGCGCCCCGAAGCGCCGCCGCGTCCCGTCTCGCGCTGCGTGCGTTGAAACGTTGCGCGCGGCAACATCGCGTACTCCGCCGTCAACCAACCCTGCCCGCTGTTGCGACGGAAACGCGGCACGCTCTCTTCGAGCGTCGCGGTGCAGATGATGCGCGTCGCGCCCATCTCGATAAGCGCAGAGCCTTCGGCGTAGGGCATGAAGTTCGGCGTGATGCGAAGCGCGCGCAACTCTGCGGCCTCGCGCCCGTCGGTGCGCTTGTAAGTAGCTTTAAGCGGGGTGAAGCTCATCGTGTCCCCAAACCTCCACGGCCTCTAAGCGCGTCGGCGCGCTGCCCAGGAATCTCTCCGCGACGCGTGCGAAACGTTCCTCCGCGTCCGTCACATAAAAGTGATCCAGATCATCGCACAAACGACGTTCGCGCGCACGCTCTTTCAATAACTGACCGGTCGCCGTGTCAAAACTGCGACGCCGCAACTCCTCGCGCTCAAGCGCGGCTTCGACGCTCAGCGCCGTCGCCTCGCCCGAATCGATCAGCAATACTTCGCGCCCGACCGTCTCCTGAATCACGCGCCGCAAGATCGGGTAATGAGTGCAGCCGAGGACGAGCGCGTCCACGCGCCCGCCTGCGAGGTCTGTCAAATATTCGGCGGCGACTTTTCGCGCCACGTCCGTCTCCGCCCAACCCTCTTCGGCCAGCGAGACGAACAGCGGGCACGCGCGCTCCAAGACTTCTGCCATCGGCGCGAGTTCCTTCAACGCGCGACTGTACGCGCCGCTTCTCACGGTCGCCTCCGTCGCGATGACGCCGATGCGCCCGCCCTTCGATGCTTTCACAGCCGCCGCCGCGCCCGGCTCGATCACGCCGACTACCGGCACGCCCACGCCCGCGCGTATCGCAGGCAAAGCCAGCGCAGACGCAGTGTTGCACGCCACGACCAGCAACTTGATGCCGTGCGCTTCGAGAAAACGCGCGTTCTCCAACGCGTAACGCTCGACGGTCGAGAGCGACTTCGTCCCGTAAGGCACGCGCGCCGTGTCGCCCAGATAAACGAAGCGCTCCTGCGGCAAAGCCTCATGCAGCGCGCGATAAACCGTCAAGCCCCCGACGCCGCTATCAAATATTCCGATTGGTAAATTAGGATTCAACTCAAACAATAATCCACACGTTCATTCTCAAACGAAAATCTCCGTCACCTTGCAACGAAAGCCGGGCACAACATCCTGCCCGTCGAGTTCATCATTTTCGGTCAACACAACGATAGAGGTGAGGGAGCGGTAGACCGTCACGTTTCGTAGTTTTGGACTAATTATCCACACAGCCTTTGTGCCTGCGGCCAACCAATCATCTACTTTATCGCCGACTTCATCAACCGTATCCCCCGGCGACAAAACCTCAACGGCAAGGTCTGGCGCACCCGACCAAAACTTCTTGGTAATGCCGATTTGAGATAGCCGCTCCGCACTGACGAAGGCGATGTCCGGCGCGCGCACAGTATCGGGGTTGTTGCCTATCTTAAATCCTGTCTCCGCGCCGCAAACGACTCCGAGATTATTCATCTCGACGTGTTGACCCAGCCGCCACGTCAACTTGGCGATGACGATCCCATGCTCAAAACCGGCAGGAGCCATTTCTTTAAGCTCTCCTTTCACAAGTTCGTAGCGCATCCCCTCTTTCGGCATCAACAACAATTCGTCCGCCGTCATGGTTTGTGTGGTGGTGCTCATCTTCAAAATCTCCTTAATCGGGGTGCGCAAACGTAAAAAGCGGCCAGTCGAGGCAAATGGTATCACACCATTAACTTCGGCTGGCCGCTTTCGTCCTTGCGGTAAAACTCTATCAAGTGGAGGCGCCGAGAATCGAACTCGGGTCCAAAGACCGACACCGTCGGAATCTACATGCTTAGACGCTTCTCTGTTGCCGGTCTTGCTCCGGCGCGTTTGCTGCGTGCGGGTTAGTGAAGCGACGAAGACCCCGCGCGCGGCTAGCCCGGTTTTGTCTCGCCCGCTCCCCCCGGACACAGAGAGCAGGCCAGCTCAACTGTGTGACATCTCGCTCCGCGCGCTTGAGCAACTTGCGGTGAGACGCTTACTGGCTAACTTTAATTAGGCAGCAAGAGCCATATCGTTTTGATTGGCAATTGTTTTTTCTCAGTGCTTGTTAACGGGCTGCAAAGAGATAAGCCCGGCATGCATCCGCTCGGCGACCGAAGCCCCTGTCGAAAGCCTTTCGCCCCCAAACGTGCCTATTGTAACACAGTGACAAGTGACGAGTGACAGGTGACAAGTTAAAACAAAGAGAAGTTCTTTATGTTTTAACTTGTCACCTGTCACTCGTCACTTGTCACTGCATTTAGACGTTCGCGCTCGCACAAAGGTTGCGTTATAATTGCGGATGGTTGGTGTCTCTCCTGACTTTTGACTTGATTGTTTTTCGGCACGCCCTTTGGTTTCTAAATGTGCCGTCCGGCAACGAGGATCATCTTTCATGTCCGCTAAAAATTCGAGCATCCCTACCCCGTCGAAACGCGTGCGCGCTGGCGCGCCTACGGCATCGTCGAACCGTCGTAGTTATTTGCGCCGCTTCTGGCTGCCCGCCGTGCTCCTGCTGGCCATCGCCGCCGGTGGCCTGACCGGCATCGTCGTCGCCTACGAGTTGAACTACTCGAAGGCTGCGGGCGAGGTGGCGTCGCTGGCGACTTACAGGCCGAGCCAGGTGACGCGCGTTTACGCCGACGACGGCAAGACGGTGATCGGCGAGTTTGCTTTGGAGCGACGCATCCCGCTCAGGTTCGATGAGATTCCGCCAGTCTTGAAGAACGCCATCCTCGCCGTCGAGGACTCGCGCTTCTACGATCACGTCGGCATTGATCCGATCCGCATCATCGGCGCGGCGTGGAAGAACTTGAAGGACGACCGGCGCGAAGGCGGATCGACCCTCACGCAGCAACTCGCCAAGAACCTCTTCCTCTCGCGCGAGCAGACCTACACGCGCAAGGTCAACGAATGGATGATCGCACTCCAGATCGAGCGTTACTACACGAAGAATCAGATCATGGAGATGTACGTCAACCACGTCTTTTTAGGCGCGCGCGCCTACGGCTTCGAGGCCGCCGCGCAGACTTACTTCAACAAGCACGCCAAAGACTTAACGCTCGACGAAGCCGCGCTCCTCGCGGGCATCCCGCGCTCGACCGCGCAATATTCTCCAACCGTCAACCCGAAAGCGGCGAAGGAGCGGCGCGATCTCGTGCTCGAACTCATGGCGCGCAACGGTTTCGTCTCGCAATCCGAAGCCGACGCCGCCAAAGCGAAGCCCTTGAAGATCGCAGACACGGCCTATTACCCGCCGCCTTCGGCCTCGCACGCGTGGTTTGAATATCCGGTCGAGGAGATCAGGCAGTACATCGAAGACAAGTACACGACGCGCGTTGCACTGGGCGGCCTCTCCGTCTATTCCACGATCAACGCCGCCGCGCAGAAGAAGGCTTACGAGGCCGTCCGCGCGGGTCTGCGCGTCTATGATCGAGGGCATCGCGGCTGGCGTTCGGCCTACACCAACATCATCACGCAGAACAACAACGGCTCAACCGCCGCAGCCACGCCGCAGCAACTCGCGGCCTTCGTCCTGCCGGAGTGGTACGGCAATAACTACGCGCCGGACAACTACGCGCGCGGCCTCGTCACGCAAATTGATCAGGCGCGAAACGAGGCGACCGTGCGCTTCGGCGGCTACACGGCGACCGTCACGTCGAAGGACATGGGCTGGTCGGGTCGCCAACCGAAAAGCGAGTTCACCATCGGCGACGTGGCCGAGTTCAAGATCAAGGCAGTTGACAAGGACGAGCGCCGCCTCGAAGTCGAACTAACGCAAGTGCCAGACATACAGGGCGCGCTCTACTCCGTCAACGCGAAGACAGGCGAAGTGGTCGCCACAATCGGCGGCTACGATTTCTACACCAACAAGTTCAACAACGCCACGCAAGCCTATCGCCAGACCGGCTCGTGCTTCAAACCTTTCATCTACACCGCCGCCGTCGAATGGGGTTTGACGCCCGACTCGATGGTGAGCGGCGCGCCCATCAAGCGCGGCAACTGGCAACCGCACAACTACGACGGCTCGCTCGGCGGCGGCGACCTACCTCTGAAGACCGCGCTCGCCAAGTCCATGAACATTCAGGCCGTACACCTGCTCGACATGGTCGGCATACAGACAGGCGCGCAGATGGTGCGTCGCTTCGGCATCACGCAGCCGATGGCTCCTTACTTGCCGTCCGCGCTTGGCGCAACCGAAGTGCCGCTCGACCAGATGGTCTCGGCCTATTCGGCCTTCCCCAACAAGGGCGTGCGAGTCGAAGACCACTTGATCCGCAGCGTGCTTGACCGCGACGGCGTCGTCCTCGAAGAGTGGGAGAAGACGACCTACAAGGTGACGAGCGAATACGTCGCGTTGACGATGGTTGAACTGATGCGCGGCGTAGTGCAGGGCGGCACGGCGACGGCTGCGGGCGCGGTCGGCGTCCCCGTCGCGGGCAAGACCGGCACGGTCAACGACCACACAGATGTCTGGTTCATCGGCTACACGCCGACATACGTGACGGGCGTTTGGATGGGCTACCCCGACCGCAAGAAGAACTTGGGGAGCGACATGACCGGCGGCCACGGCGCGCTGCCCATCTGGGTCAACTTCATGAAAGATTTCTTGAAGGACAAGGAGAAGGAGAACTTCGAGAAAGCGCCGAAGATGCCCGAAGACATCAAGGAACTCTACCAGCAACGCCAGCGCGAGATGAGCGATCAACGCTCCGCCGAACTGGCGCAGACGCGTCTCCAACGCGGCGACGAACGCAGCACGCTCCCCGCAGCCTTCTCCGAACCCAACCTCGAACAGATCACTCTGCCCCCGCCCGCCGGAGCGTCTGGCGCATCGGACGGCAATGCTGACGGCGGCAGCGCGCCGAGACGCGCAGACCCCGTCGTGCCCAACCGCGACGACGACTCGCCTCCCCCGCCCGCAGCGCCCGCCACTCGCCCGCGCGAAGTGGAAACCAAAAAGAAGGGCAAGAAGGGCACGGACGACCCCGACAGACCTTAGCGAACAGGGAAAAGGTAAAGGGGAAGGGGTAAGGGAAAAGACGATCACGTTGTCGCTTCTCCCTTACCCCTTCCCCTTTATCCTTCTCCCCAAGCCTTACCAGAGTATGCGTTCCAGATAATACGGCAGCATCTTGCGCCACCAGGGCCAGTCGTGGTCAACGTCGTGCCCCCAGAGTTCAAGGTGATGCGGGATGCCCTTCGCGGCGAGCACCGACGCGAGTTGCTTGCTTCTCTCCGGCGCTTCGTAAGCTCCCTGCCCCGACACGATGTAGATCGCTTCGGCCTTTCTCAATATGGGCAGGTAATGGTCGTCGTTCAAATTCGGCAGGTACGACATAGGGTTATTGAAATACACGTTCTCGTCGTGATAACCCTGCAAGTAAGAGCGAACGTCGTAGCTGCCGCTCATCGCGATCACGCCGCGCAGCAGGTCTGGATGCCGGAAGTAAGTGTTGGCCGACAGAAACGCGCCGAGCGATGCGCCCGTCACTAAAGGACGCTCGCCCGAGTCGTGTCGTATCAAAGGCAGCACTTCCTCCGTGATGTACGCGTCGTAGCGCGACAACAACTCCGCCTTCCACGCGGGCGATGCCTGTTCGTTCAGCAAGCTGTAACGGTTGACGCTGTTGATCGAATAGACGCGCACGCGTCCCGCCTCTATCAAATGCTGTATCGCGCCAACCAGATGGAAACGTTCGTACTCAAGATAATCCGCTGCTGCCGTCGGAAACATCAACAACGGGTAGCCCGCATGGCCGTAAGCCACGAGCGGCATCTCCCTCCCCAGACGATGACTGTGCCAAGCCGTGATGCGTCTCTCCATAGACCCCTCTCACCCACCTCGCGCTCGCGCGCGAATAAGATTAACGAGCTAGACTGTCCTTGCGTTTGAATTGCGGCGACAAATAATCCCTCACTTCTCGCCCGCACGCAAGGCGCGCCCGACTCATCCGCGCCCCGCTTGACCCTCGCTTGACGCTCCCGCAAACCTTCTGCTATAAAAATTCACTCGCGCGCGGCACACACAATTGCCACGCCGCACGCGTCCGAACATTCCGCAGTAGCTCAATGGCAGAGCATTCGGCTGTTAACCGAAGGGTTGTAGGTTCGAGTCCTACCTGCGGAGCTTATATCTACAAATAGTTACGGGCGTCTCTAAGACGCCCGTAACTATTTGCTTCCCACTTTAATGCCCGCTTTTCATATTCAAATGAACTGCGCGGGAGAATTTTTATTTTTGCCCGCAATTGAATTCGAGGGTCGAGGCGGCGTTGGCGATCTTCCAGCCGTCGGGGGTGCGGACGAGGTGGAAGGAGTTTGTGCCGCAGTGTGAGAATTTATCGCCGACGTGGAAGGTGTAGCGCCCGTAGACGAGCGCCATGTCGCCGAAGATTTTGACTTCCGGTTGCGGCATGCGCTCGATGAACTCGGGCGCTTTGGCCTCGGAGATCATTTTGGCGAATGCGTCGGCGGTGAAGACGCGCGTTTTGGACAAACCATCGCCCGTGCGTGGCCGGTCAATGGCGACGAGTTGGCCTTCGGGCATGAACAGGGCGCGAATCGCGTCCGCGTTTTTCGCACGCATCGCCTCGAACAGTTTGTTCGCGACGGCTGTGGCGGCGGCTTCACCTCCCGCGTCGTTCTTCGCAGTGGTTTGCTGCGCTGCCGTCGAAGTGTACGCGGCGAGCGTCAAAATCAACGGCAATAAGAGTTTCTTCATAGCCTTCACCTTCCTCAGTGTTGCGCGTCGAGCGCGTGTCGAAAGCGCGGCGCGATTTCGTCGAGCGTCCGGTCGAGTTCCGCTTGCGTGAACCAGCGGCCTTTGAGCATCACGCCCGCGCGACGTTCGGTGTTCGCGATGCTGTCGAGCGGGTTGGCTTCGAGCAAAATCAGATCGGCGCGTTTGCCGCGTTCGATTGTGCCGGTTTGTTGTAGTGTCCCGAAGAACTCCGCAGGGTTGCGCGTGGCGGCGGCGAGCGTGGCGTAATTCGACAGTCCGGCTTCGTTCAGCGCGCGCAGTTCGCGGTGCAGCGTGTAGCCGTAGAGCAAGAGCCATTCGGGCGTGTCCGAGCCTGCGAGAATTTTGCCGCCCGCCTCGTGGATCGCTTTGACGATCTTGTTTCTGACGGCGACGTAACGCGCGCGGCGTTCGGGCGACGCCCACTGCGATTGATACCTCTTGTTGTAGCCGAGCCACAGGTCAACGATCTTCTGCGGGTAGAAGCGTATGTCGGGTTGAGCCTTGATTGACTCTTCGGTTCGACCGACGCCGAATGTTGATTTGAAGAGATGCAGCGTGGGCACGACGAAAGGATTCGCGCGCACGGTCGCGCGTGCGATTTCGGGAATTTTGTTTTCGTCCAGAACGTCTATGCTCTCCCAGTTTTTCGGTTGATAAATATAGAGGTCGGAGACCGATCCTTTGACGGGCGAATCGTCTGGCAACAGCGCTTCGAGGTAAGAGTCGAGATGCTCGATCTGCTGACGGGCACGGAGCGCACGCTCCAAACCAACCGAGCGACTGTCGGCGTGGCCGACGACGCGTATGCGTTGCCGCGCGGCCTCATCTACAATCGCCTCGTAAACTTCCGGCTTGAGGAAAGTTGTCATCTTCAAATAATCGTAGCCGTCCGCTTTGGCCTTGCGCACAGCTTCGCGCGCCTCCGTTTCGTTCGTCACGACGTAGGCGTTATTCGATTTGCGACCGGTGAACTGCGGGCTGGCCGCGTAGATCGTCGGCGCTACGATCTCGCCCTTCGCGCTCTTTGCGCGCAGCACGAGTTGTTCGGGCGTCCCCGTCATCAAACGAATCGTCGTCACGCCCTGCGCCAGCATGATCTTCAATTCGTCTTCCGCGAGCGCATCGGGAAATTCGTCGTCGGTAAAAAGATGTACGTGCATGTCCGCGAGGCCGGGGATGAGAAATTTTCCGCGCCCGTCAATTCTCCGCGCGCCTTGCGGGACGCGCACTTTCCGCGCGTCGCCTATTTCGGCGATCATGCCGTCGCGCACGACGACGGTTTGATCCCTCAGCACGCGCTCCCTGTCCATCGGGATGACGTGTACGCCGACGAACACGGTCGTCTCCGAACGGGGCGCGGCGGCGTGCCCGACCGTCGCCACGAAGAGCGTTAAGAGGATTGATAACAAGAGCATCCTTTTCATTTTCCGAACCTCGCCGAAACCGTGTGAAAATTTTGAAAAGCCATCACTTCGTCCGTGCTCATTCGTGCCGGCGGCGCGTCGTCAACTGCATAGCACTGCGTCGAGCCTGTGCGTTCTTAACGTGCGAGTCGCCTTCTTAGTTTCAAACAGGCAACTGCCATCCATTCTTATAAATGCTCGAAATTCATTTTGATGGATAATGTGAGATAAGGGTGCGACCAGAAACATTCCGACCCGGTTTTATCGAATTGATAAAGCGCATTTAACGGAATCATCCGCATCTAAAGTTTGGCAGAGGAGGACTGAGGGAATGAGCGTGATACAGGTTCTCGGATTGGCGCTCGGTGCGGCGTGGACTTCCGGCCTCAACTTGTACGCCACCATAGCGGTGCTGGGATTACTGCAACACTACAAACTCGCACACTTGCCCGGCGGTCTTCACGTGTTGGACAACCGGCTGATTATCGGCGTGGCAATTTTCCTCTACGTCGTCGAGTTCTTCGCCGACAAGATTCCCTACGTGGATACGGTGTGGGATGCGTTGCACACGTTCATACGAGTTCCCGCAGGGGCGGTGCTTGCGGCGACGGCTACTGTGGACATTAGCCCTACGGTGCAAGTCCTGGCGTTGCTGTTAGGAGGGGGCTTGGCGCTCTCAACACACGGAACTAAAGCGACCGTTCGTGCCGGGGCGAATCTGAGTCCCGAACCGCTGTCGAACTGGGCGCTCTCTTTACTGGAAGACGTGCTCGCCATCGGCGCAGTAGTGTTGGCCGTCATCTACCCGATTGGAATATTCGTGGTCATACTGATCTTTCTCTTGCTCTTGGTCTGGATTTTGCCGAAGGTGTTGCGCCGCATTCGTCGTATGTTAAAGGCCGCCGGAGATTTCTTTAGAGGCCGGGCGCTGGAAGCACGCTAAATTAATTTAGTGCTCCGTGGCACGCGAGGCGCAGGCGGGTAAGTTCCCGGTCGTCGTTATTTGCGACCGAGGAGGAAGTAGGTGGGCATGTCGCCTTTGCCTTTGACGTTGATCGTGCCGCGTGCTTCAAAGAGGTACTGGTCGCGGAGGCGTTCGTAAGTCGAGGCGGTGACTTGTATGCGACCGGGCGTGCTGTGGGATTCCATGCGGCTGGCTGTGTTGACGGCGTCGCCCCAGAGGTCGTAGATGAACTTGGACGAGCCGATGATGCCTGCGACGACTGGCCCAGTGTTGATGCCGGTGCGTATGTTGAGCGAAGCACTGCGCGCGCGGTTGAACGTGGCGAGCGCGTCTTGCATGTCGAGCGCCATTTCGGCCATCGCTTCGGCGTGGTCGGCGCGGCGTTCGGGCAATCCCGCCGCGACCATGTAGGCGTCGCCGATGGTCTTGATCTTTTCCAGACCGTGCCGCGCGGCGAGTTCGTCAAACGCGGAGAAGATTTCGTTGAGCAGGTAGACCAACTCGACCGGCGTGATCTGCGCGGACATCTGCGTGAAGCCAACCACATCAGCGAAGAGGATCGTCGCCTCCGTGAAGCTCTCCGCGATGATGCCCTGATCTTCCTTGAGGCGTTCGGCAATTGCCGCAGGCAAAATGTTCAGCAGCAGCCGTTCGCTCTTCTCGCGCTCTATGCGCAACTGTGCGAGATACGCTTGCTCGCGGTCGCGCAGACGTTTCTTCTCAAGCGAAGCCTCGACGCGTGCGCGCAAGATCACGGGGTTGAAAGGCTTCGGCAGATAGTCTTCCGCGCCCATTTCGATGCAGCGGACGATGCTATCAATCTCGCCGAGCGCGGAGATCATGATGACGGGAATGTCGTGCAACTCCGGCGACGCCTTGAGCCGTTCCAGAACTTGATAGCCGTTCAAGCCGGGCATCATGATGTCGAGCAGGACGAGATCGAACTTGCGAGATTCGACCGACGCGAGCGCCTGCGTGCCGTCCGAGGCACATTCCACTTCGTAGCCCTCGCGCTTGAGACGGCGTGCGAGTATGTCGCGGTTGGTTTCGCTGTCGTCAACGACGAGAACCAGACCGCCCTGTTCGGCGTGGCGTGCGTGCGCGTCGTCAATGGCGTGGATGGTGCTGACGAGGTTAGCGATCATCGAAGAGACGCCCGCGTTCGGCGCACAGAGATTGTCGCTGTTGGCTTCGAGGTCGGAGAAGCGGACGATGTCTTCGATGAGTTCGAGCAGTTCGCGTCCGGCGGCATGAATTTTTTGCAGGTCTGCGACGAATTCGGACTCGTCCGGCTCGCCCGCATCTTCGATCAGCATTTCGCTGTAGCCGATGACGGCGTTGATGGGCGTGCGGAGTTCGTGGCGGACGTGCGAGCCGAAAGCGTCGAGGTCGAGGTCGGGCGCGGCGGCGCGTGCGGGATTGAGCAAGTCGCCGACGCGCGTGCGCAACTGCTGTCCGGCGGTCAGAATTTTTTGCAGGTCGTCGCGCGACGATTGCGCTACGGCGTCGCCGCCGCCCGCGCCTTCAATCAACATCTCGCCGTAGCCGATGATGGCGTTGATGGGCGCAGACAACTCGTGGCGTATGTGCGCGAGGAGAGCGGTGCGCGCGCGCGCTGCATCGGCGGAAGGTTCGCCGCCAGTTGTTGATGGCGTGTCGGCAGTCATGGGGTGGCGGCTTTCTTGCCGAGCATGGATTCGATCTTTTCAAGCAGGCGCGCGAGTTCAATCGGCTTGGTGTCGTAATCGTCGCATCCGGCTTCGAGCGCCTTTTCGCGGTCGCCGGACATGGCGTGCGCGGTCAAGGCGATGACGGGGATGGCGCGCGTCGCGTCCGCGCCTTTGAGTTGGCGCGTGGCCTCCCAACCGTCGAGCACTGGCAAACTCATGTCCATCAAGATCAGGTCGGGCGCGTCGGCAGTCGCCATCTCGACGCCCTGCTTGCCGTCAACGGCGATGCTCACTTCATAGCCTTTGCGCGCCAGACGCCGCGAGAGCATGTCGCGGTTCATCTCGTTATCTTCGACTAAAAGTATTTTCGTCATAATCACTTTCCCTTGTTAATTCGCGCTGCGGTGTTTCAAGACGTAGTTTTAACCGTGCTGTCGCTGCGGCGTGTGCGCATGCTGCCCTCGACCATCTCTTTGACGGCGCGCAGCAGATCGTCGCGGCTGTAGCTGCCCTTCTCCAAAATCCTCGCGACGTAGCCGTTCAGCCGCAGGCGGTCTTCGAGCGTGATGTCTTTGGCGGTGATGACGACGACCGGAATAGTGTCGCCGCCCGGCAGTTTGTGCAACTCCTGCACGAACTCGAAGCCGTCCATCTCCGGCATCATCAAATCCAACAAGATCAACTGCGGTCGTTCGGCTGTGACTTGTTCGAGCGCGTCTATGCCGTTGGCCGCTTCGCGCACGTTCCAATCTTCCTGTTCGAGCACGCGCACCAGAAGAGCGCGCGTCACTTCGTCGTCTTCCACGACGAGCGCTGGAGCTTGTTTGCTCGTCGGTCGGCGATACTTGCCGATTATCGCCGTGAGTTGTTCGCGGTCGAAGGGCTTCGTCATGTAATCCGCCGCGCCGAGCGCGTAGCCTTTGTTCTTGTCGTCAACGATGGTCAACATGATGACGGGGATGTCTGCGAGTTCGGGGTCGGCTTTGAGCGCGGCGAGCGTCGCCCAGCCGTCAACGCCGGGCATCATCACGTCGAGCGTAATGGCTTCGGGGTGAAGCTCGCGCGCGAGGCGCAAAGCCTCCTCGCCGTCCGTCGCGCACTCGACTTTGAATCCTGCCTTGGCGAGCGCGCGCTGCAAGAGATCGCGCGCCACAGGGTCGTCGTCCACGACGAGCACCATCGTCGCATCGTCGGCGACAGGCACAAGCGTTGTGTCAATCTCCTCTGGCGTGGGCTGTGGCTCCTTCGACTTCTCGCGTACGTCTGCGGGCAGAGAGATCACGAACGTAGAGCCTTTGCCGCGCGCGCTTTGGACGCCCATCGTGCCGCCCATCATCTCGCAGAATTTTTTGGTGATGACGAGGCCGAGTCCCGTGCCGCCGAACTCGCGCGTGGTCGAAGCGTCGGCCTGCGAGAAGGGTTGGAACAATTTGTCCATCTGCTCTTTCGTGATGCCGATGCCGGAATCCTTGACGCTGAAATTTATCCAGTCGCGCCCGTTCGATTCGCGCCGCTCGACCGTCAGCGCGACCGTGCCCTGCTTGGTGAACTTGCACGCGTTCGAGAGCAGATTAAGGAGCGACTGTCGAACTTTCGTGAGATCGGCGTGCATCGTGCCGAGCGCGGGGTCGGCTTCGACGACGAGCGTGTTGTTGTTCTTGGCGGCGAGCGGCGTGATGGTCGCTTCAAGTTCGCTGACGAGCGCGGGGATTTGGAAGGCTTCGATGTAGAGTTCGGTCTTGCCCGCTTCGATCTTCGACAGATCGAGGATGTCGTTGATGAGCGCGAGCAAGTGCCGTCCGGCGCTACGAATTTTTTGCAGGTCGGGGAGAAACTCGTCCTGTCCCGCGTCCGCCGCTTCCTCTTGCAGCATCTCGCTGTAGCCGATGATGGCGTTTAGAGGCGTGCGCAGTTCGTGCGACATGTTGGCGAGGAAAGTGCTCTTGGCCTGATTGGCGGCTTCGGCTTCTTCCTTCGCCAGTTGCAACTCCGTTTGCGTCTCCTGCAACTGCTGCAAGGCGGCTGAGAGTTCGCTGTTGGAGCGTTCGAGCGCGCGCATCATGCGCCCGCGCTGAATCGTCCTGATGACGATCAACGACAAGAGCAACGTGATGAAAAGGATCGCGATCAGTTTGTAGAGAGTCCGCTTGAAGGACGCGTTGACCCTGTCCATCTGGGCATTGGACTCCGCCTCGTAACGCTCTTTGATGTCACGTAAGCCGACGCGCACTTGCTCGAAGGCGGGGAGGGCACGCGCTTGTTCGATTTCAGCCGCCGCATCGAGGCTGGCAGGGCCTTCGAGAATCTTCGCGATGACGGCATCCTGCGCTTCGAGGTAGTTGTCCCAATCCTGCTTGAATGTACGCACGGCCTCCAGCATTTTGACCTCTCCGGAGGCGTCGGCTTCCGCACGCACTTTATCCATCCGGTCGTCTACTTTTATTTGGGCGTCACGTGATTGGTCTAAGTATCCGAGTTGCCTGTTGGCATCGGTGGTCGTGAAGGTGTAGAGCGTCAGGTAACGGGTTTCTTCCGTGTAGTGCTGCAAGTCGCTGAGGTTGTTGCTCCTGTCCGCCGTGCCCACGAACATCCTTTTTACTTGATCGTTCGCATCCAGTATGTCGCTGACGACGAACCACCCGACGGCGATCATCACTATGCCGATCACCACAAAGATGATCGTGAATTTACTGCGGGGCAGGCTTAGCTTCATTCGATTCAACCTGTCAGGGCGAAGGGACGCGAGCGGCGAACGCCGCAACGGAGGTTTACTTGATACGGTATCCTGCGTCGCCGGGTCTGCGCCCGTCAACGCTCAAGACCTTCACCTTTGAGGAGTCAACTTGATCTGCGCGCACGTAGCCGATTGCGCCTTCGACGAACTGCACGTAACGCATCATCAGATATGTCGTGTTCAATTCTTTGGGCGGTTGCTGGATTGACTCGTTGAACTGTCCCTGTCGGAAATATTTTTGATAGTAATTTTCGTCCCAACCGTAGATCGAGCGCAGGATGACGTTGCGCTCCGACTGGCCGGGCGGTTGGAGCATGGCGACGACGACCTTCGCGCCGTTCGGCCACTGGCCGCGCTCGGCCTTGAAGTACTTGCGCAGGACATCGAAAGAGATGTCGCTCATAGAATTTTTCGGGCTGACGATAATCGCCACGTCCCGCGTCTGCACCGCGACCGGCGACACTGTTGATGTGGCGTTGGCACGCGCCGCCTCGCCGCCGCCCGACTCCTTAGACCAAACCACCGTCCGGCTCGACGCCGAAAGCAGCGCGAGCAGGATGACAAACACCCCGAATGCCCTGACCCTCATCTGCTGTTTCCCCTTAAAAAGTGAACGCGAGTTGCATGATCAATTCGTCGAGCGCGCTCAGGCCGCGCCGCTCCGTGCGATCATACTGCGCTTTGAAGGCCGCGTAGTTCGTCATGTCGTAGCGCAGGCCGAAGGACGGCCCGTTGCGCCGCCCGATGTCGCGCAGTAGCAGGTCGCGCGCGAGCGCGTTGACATATTGATAGCGGAAGTAAGGCTGCGCTTTGCCGAAGCGGCGCGCGAACTGTGTGTAGAAGCCGGGCGTGTAGGTCGTAACGCCCGCTGTGGGCTTGTGCCGTATGAACAGCGCCTCGTTCAGCCATTCGTAGCGCGGGCTTTGATAGACGACGTGTGCGGCCATGATGCGCTGGTCTATGTTCGGCGCTGTCGTGGGCGTCAGACGGTCGTGGTAGAAGGAGACGCCGGTTTGCAGGCCGGGCAGCCAGTCGGGGCGCGCGTTGAGTCCGAGGTTATAGGACTTGCCGTTGTTCTCGTCAAACGCGGTCTGCACCGCGCGATCAACCGTAGAACGCACGGAGCGACCGTTGCCGACCTCTGCGACGTAGTGCAGGCCAAGCTTGCCCGAAGGTATGCGCCCCGTCGCAGACACGCCGACGTTGTGCAGCGGCAGCACGCCGCCCTGACTCTCGAAGGCGAAGAGGAAAGGACGGTTGGCTGCGGTGGCGAAATACGAACCGTGATGAAACGCTGTGTTGTAGTAGCCGATTCCGGTGTGATAACGACCGGCGCTCAAATTCAAATAATCGTTCATCGCGTAGCGCAAGAGCAGGCGATGTATCTCGAACTCGAAAGAGTTATCGCGTTTCGCATCGAGTATGAGTTCGCTGACGACGCTGAACTTTTCCGAGAGTTGCGACGTGATGAATAGATCGAGTTGGCCGAGACTGAAAGCGTTCGTCGTGCCCTTCTGGTTGCTGGCGCGAAGGTTTATGTCTGCGAAGCCCTGAATTTTGAGGCGAGGGCCGGTCGTGCTCCCTTCGTGCTCGTGCCCGCCGAGAACCGCCTGCGCCTGTTCTTCCTGCACGGCGGCAACGTCTGCCTCAGACACTTGCGGCGTAGTAACAGCGGCGGGCGTTTGCGTGTTGGCAGCGGCGTTGGCACGTAGTTCCCTGACCTGTCCCTCCAAGTCTTCGATCCGTTTGAGCAGTTGTTGGAGTTGCTCTTGATCGCCCTGTGCTGCTGCTACGGCGGTCGGCTTTTGCGTCGCGTCCTGCTGCGCCGCAGCCGTAAAAGTGAGCTCCAAGCGGTTGAACTTCTGGCTGACGCGCGGCTCGCGCGTTCCCGTCTGCAATCCGAACGAGAGCAAGACGCCGTCATCGCGTCGTTCGAGGCGCGCGGCTTGGAAACCGCGTCCCTTGATCTCGCCTTGCATGTCGGCGGCGTCGGCGCGCGGGATGAGGACATAGAAGCGTCCTCCGGCGAGGTAGGCCGAATAGTCTTCGAGCGAAGCGTCGGAGGCGACTGTGACGCGCGAGCCTTCGGGCGTGTCGCTGACGCGCACGGGGACGATGTGCCTGCGCGGGCGGGCGACACCAGCAGCAGCGGGCGGAGTCGCTGCGAGATAACTCTGCGCCGCGCCGTTTGTGTCGCGCACGGCGGCGATACGTTCTGGATTTTGCGCGCGTAAGTGTGCGACGGGGTAGAGCAGCAGGAGCGTGACGAGCGAGAGACGGACGATGGAGCCGAATTGCTTGGGGGTATGCTTCATGATTGAAAACCACTTAACGCCAGATGAACGAAAGAGCAGAAGTTCCGAGAGCCTCGACAGGCAGATATGATTGTGAACAGGGGCGATAATACGACGGACGGCGCGGCGACGCCAACATTTAATTTCCAAAGTAATGTGCCAGTCGCAGCTTAACTCTCTGCGCCCGCTCTGCGTCCTCTGCGTCTCTGCGGTGAATGCTTGTTGAACTAAGATTCACCGCAGAGACGCAGAGAACCGCAGAGGGGGCGCAGAGAGTTCAAATCCAAGGCAAACAAGCGCCGAAGTTGCTCAGGGCTTGCAACTTAGCGTCCATCTGGTGCATCATAGTGACGGCAAATTCCTTCTCTCTTGCGTCAACGGTGATGCGCCCCGCTACACAGGCTTTACCTTGAGCGGCGTTCTGGATGGTTCGAGAGTAGGCTGATTTCAACTTTAGAAGCCGCTCCCTTGAGCACCCGAACGCAAGCCTTCGCTGCCTACCGTTACATCGAAGCCACTTTGATTCGCAGCTTCTCTCAGATACTCCTGACTATTAGGAGAGGTACATCTACATGTCTATGAAACTTTACGTCGGCAATCTCTCGTTCCAAACATCGAGCGACGATTTGCAGCAGTTGTTCGCGCAGGCGGGCACGGTCGAATCAGCGTCGGTGGTCGAGGATCGCGAAACGGGTCGCTCACGCGGCTTCGGCTTCGTCGAAATGTCGAGCGCGGAAGAAGGCGCGAAAGCCATCGAGCAGTTCAACGGCAAGGAATTTAACGGTCGCAACCTGACCGTCAACGAAGCGCGCCCGCGCGAAGATCGCGGCGGACGCGGCGGTGGCGGCGGTGGTCGTGGCGGCTACGGCGGTGGCGGCGGTGGTAATCGCGGCGGCGGTGGCGGCTACGGCGGCAATCGTGGCGGCGGCGGTGGCTACGGCGGCGGTGGCGGCGGCGGAAGCCGCGAACCGCGCTGGTAAGTTCGCAAGCGAACTCGCACGCCGGTTGACTCTTTCAAGCAAAGCGCCTCCGACGACCAAACGTGCCGCCGGAGGCGCTTCCACATTTTTAGTTAGCAACAGGGCGCGCTCCCAAATGTTGGTTGCAGCAGCGCCAAAGGATTTTATGAATTTTTCTGAACTGGGACTCGAAGACGCGCTGGTGCGCGTGTGCGAGTCTCTCGGATACAAAGAACCGACACCGATTCAACAGCAGGGGATTCCTGTTGTCTTAAGTGGCGCAGACCTCATCGGTTGCGCCGAAACGGGGACGGGCAAGACCGCCGCGTTCCTCTTACCTATCATTCAACGCATGGCGCAGAAGCCGCGACCCGGCATACGCCTGCTCGTCCTCGCGCCGACGCGCGAACTGGCGACGCAGATCGAAGCCAGTTATCGTTCGCTTTTGCCGAAGAAGACGGCTGCGCGTTGCGTTACTTTAATCGGCGGCGCAGGCATGGCGCGGCAGAGCGAACAGTTACGACGCGGCGTGAGCGTCGTCATAGCGACGCCCGGACGCCTGCTCGACCACATGGAGCGCGGCGCGATCAACTTCGCGCACATCGAAACGCTCGTCCTCGACGAAGCCGACCGCATGCTCGACATGGGCTTCTGGCCTGCCATACGTCGCGTGCTCGAAGCGCTCCCCGCCGAACGGCAGACGCTACTATTTTCGGCCACGATGTCGCCCGCGATTGAAAAGATCGCGCGCTCGAACATGCGCAAGCCCGCGCTCGTCGAAGTCAGCCAGCGCGGCACTGCCGCCGTCACGGTCGAACAGACCGCTTACCCTGTGGCGATGGAATCGAAGACGGCGCTACTGCTCGATCTCTTGGAGCGCGAACGATTCGAGCGCGTGCTCGTCTTCACGCGCACGCGTCGCGGCGCGGAACGCCTCTCGCACATACTCGAAGCGCGCGAGCACAAAGTTAATCGCATCCACGCCGACCGCACGCAACCGCAGCGCGAAGCTGCCCTGCGCGGCTTCAAAGACGGGCGCACCCGCGTGCTCGTCGCAACAGACATCGCTGCGCGCGGCATCGACGTTGAATCGATCTCGCACGTCATCAACTACGACGTGCCCGCCGCGCCGGAAGATTACGTGCATCGCATCGGGCGTACGGGACGCGCGGGAAAAGGCGGGCGCGCGATCACTTTGGTCACGCCGGTCGAAGAACTGAACATGCGCGCCATCGAACGCCTGACAGGGCAAGCGGTGGAGCGCGTCCTCTTGCAAGGTTTCGGCGGCATGAAGAGTGCGACGGCGACAAACGGCACGAAGCCGTTCGCCGGAGTCAAACGCGCCGGTTCAAGCGTCGGTCGTCGCTCGTTCCGCCCGCGTCGCGGCAGGTAACAACTACTGCGGCGGCGTCGCGCAGGCGTGACGCTAGAGTTTCTCCTCTTTTTAACAACACAGGCTTGACGACCGCTAGTAGCTGTTAAGTGTTAAGGCGGTCGTCAAAGCAAGTGACTTATAACCGGCCTTTCGGTCGCGAGCGCGACGCGGGAGCAGTTTGAAAGGAAACGTTCATGATCGAGAATATTGAGACGGGTACGGCAGTTGCGAAGGATGAGAAGATCGAGAAGCGTACGTATATTGTTGGCGAGCGTGTGGAGAAGCTCTGTACGAAATGCGAAGTGGAGCGCGGCCATGTCGTTGCGTCCGTCACCAAGCGCGGGCAGGTATCGCGCGTGACGTGTCCCGTCTGCCAGACGCGCAGCACGTTCAAGAGCGGCGTCAAGACTCGCGCACGCGCAACGCAGGTCGGTGCGCCTTACGATCCTTCGCGGATGTATCGCGCGGGTCAGACGTTGATGCACCCGTCGTTCGGACTCGGCGAAGTCACCGCGCTCGTCGAGCCGCAGAAGATAGACGTGCTTTTCGCAGACCGCCTGCGCCGGATGATTCACGGCCGCGCCTAAAAGCCGCGCGGTCTAAATCTGTTCGGGGTTGACGCTCGCCGCCGCGCCGCCTGCGGCGGTGCGTCCTTCGGCGACGACGCGCTCGACCATCCCTTTGAAACGTTCAAGGTTGATGATGGGCTTCGTCCAGTGCTCGTCGCAACCGGCGATCAAAGACCGTTCGCGGTCGCCGAGCATGGCGTGCGCTGTGAGCGCGATGATCGGCGTTTGGTCAAACGCCGTGTCGGCGCGCAGGCGTCTGGTTGATTCCAGCCCGTCAATCGTTCCCGCCAAACTCAAGTCCATCAAGATCACGTCGGGGCGAAGTGCCTTCGCCTGCGCCACACCATCTTCGCCGGTCGTCGCCTCGTGGAGTTCGTGCCCGCCCATTTCCAACACCATGCGAATCAAGTCGCGTATGTCCTGATCGTCTTCAACCACTAATATTTTTGCCATCGGGCGGTCTCATTCCAGTCTCTTCGAGGGTTCGGGCGTTTGGCTGTTATAGCAAATAGTTTGAAAGGCGTCCAAGCGGAAACATTGAAACGGCGGGCGCGGCGTCGCCTGCGCTTGCGCCCGTCGGCAGACACAGAGGGGCGGGGAGGCCGCCCAAAGCCTCCCCGCCCCCGTCGCCTCTCCACGCCACCGGAGAGAGGTTTTTAAGTCGCGCCGTTTAAGCGCGCCCTTACTTCGTCGCCCCCGTAGCGGCTGCGGCGCGCACCGCATCTGCGGCCTGCGTGGCGAGTTGCGAGATTAAATCTTCACCGTCGGACTTCGCCTTTGCCTTGATCGTGTTGGCGAGCAGACGCTCCGAGCCGCGCTGTAGTTTGTATTCGAGCGTCAACTCGTCCTTTGCCTTCAAAGAACTCGCCGCGCCGCCGCTGCCGCCGCTGTTTGCGGTCGGGGCGACGGCTTCGCTCGCGATGGCCGCAGACTTCTTGAGGAAACCGCCGAAGCCGCCCCCGCCTCCGCCCTTCTTGTGCGCGACCGTGCTGTAGAGTATAAAGTCGCACTCCTTCGCTTTGGCCTCCGACTCGGCCTGCTGCGGTTGCTGCGCGTCGAGCGTGACGACTTCGACGGTCGCGTTGCTCAACTTACTCATGAGCGCACGGCGCACCGCTTCTGCAAGCGCGTCGGCGTTGACGTTGTCGCCCGTCAGCCCCGTCATCGTCATAGGCACGCCCACTCTCACCACGCCCGCCCTTTTCGTGCTCACGGGCGAGTTCATCTTCGCCGCGCCCGCGTTCGATCCGTTTGCGGCGTCGCCCCCCGACGCCGCATCATCCGAATCGTTCGCGTAAGTAGCCGCAGACATGCCGTAGAGTTCGCGATGGTCGCTCACCTGACGATAATCTGCGGGCGCTTCAAAAAGAGCGCTGTCTAAGACTGCGTTGCTGATTTCAACCACTTCCTGCGTGAAGGTGTAGGACGCTTGCCCGTTTTCGTCGAAGAGTGTCGTCGTGACCATGACGGGGTAGCCGGTCTTCGCAAGGCCGATCTGCTTCGTGCGATATTCGTCGCGGCAACCGCCTGCCTGCGCCGTCCGTGCGTAGGCTGCGCTGGCTGCGTATTCACAGTCGAGCGCAAACGTCGCGTCAATGTACCAGCCGTCGGTCTCCATGCGGCTGCGGCTGACTTGGCAAGCGTCGGGCGACGATTCGGTGACGATTGAAGTCTTGATGCGGCGCGCGATGTAGCCGAACATCTTTTTGCGCTCGCCCGTGTCGGTCGAGGTGAAGGTCGAAGTCACGACGCCGCCGCGACGTGCGGGAGCAGTAGCGACGGCGGACGACTGTTGTTGCGTTGCGTTCACATCCAACTTTTGGTCGAATGAAGTCATCAGATAAGTCTTCGTCGGCACGGCGAGTTGGAGAGTTCTGCGCAGGTCGCATTGCGTGATCGTCACAGAGGCAGGGCTCTGCTCGGTGCGCTGGCGTTTGCCCTTGATATAGGTCACTTGCTCGGACGTTTGCCCTGAGGCGGTGTTCTTGGTTTTGATTTTAACGTCGGCGTGTGCGTCGCTTGCGCCGAAGCCCGCACCGCACACGACGAGAAGCGCGAGGCTGATGGTTCGGAATAATTTTTTCATGGTGGCGATTTCCCTTTTTGGCTGATTCTGCTACTACGCTGCTGCTGCTGGTGTCGCCGGATGGGCGTTCGATTTTCCGGCTCTCATCAAATAACGCGCAACAAACGCGGAAAAAGGATCACGCGAAACGAGAGATTTATAGCGGTTTGCGATCCGCCACACTCGCGCCGCACGCCGCTCCGGTGGGGCGCGAATTGATATGGCGCAGACAGTCGTTTATACTTGCTTGCGAACGACTCGTCGGTAGCGGATAGCGTTTAGTAAAAGATGTCGAAAGTTCCCCTGTGACAACTTCCTCGCCACAAGATGTAACCCGTTTGCTCATCCAGTTGACGGATGGCAACCGGACTGTTCTGGACGAACTTCTGCCGCTCGTCTATGGCGAGTTGCGTAGTTTGGCCGCCAACTACCTGCGCCGCGAACGCTCCGCACACACGCTGCAACCGACCGCTTTAGTTCACGAAGCCTACCTACGGCTCGTAGATCAAAATCAGGTCAAGTGGCAAAACCGCGCGCACTTTTTTGGCGTCGCCGCGCAGATGATGCGCCGCATCCTAGTTGATCACGCGCGCGGCCACAACGCCGAGAAGCGCGGCGGCGAAATACACAAGCTCTCGCTCGACGAGAACATAGACGTGACGGACGAACGCGCGACCGACCTCATCTCGCTCGACGACGCGCTCACCGCGCTCGCCGCCATTGACGAGCAGAAGAGCCGCATCGTCGAACTCAGATTTTTCGGCGGCCTCTCGGTAGAAGAGACGGCGGAAGTGCTCGGCGTCAGCGCCCCCACAGTCAAACGCCAGTGGCGCATGGCGAAGGCATGGCTTTACGGACAAGTGCAAAAACAGTGATGAGTGACAAGTGACGAGTGACAAGTTAAAACTAAGAACTAAAAACTTGTCTTACTTCCTGCTCGTCACTTGTCACTCGTCACTTGTCACTGTTTTTTTATGACCCCCGAACGTTGGAAGCAAGTAGAAGAAATTTTCCAGTCCGCGCTTGATCTCCCACGCGATGAACGCCCCAAATTCATCGCGGAGACGTGCGCGGACGATGCGGCGCTTCGCGGGCAGGTCGAGGCGCTCGTCGCGCAGTATGAAGAAGCTGGCGACTTTATCGAAGAACCCGCTTTCGTCCTCAACAACTTCAACCCGGGCAGCATCCCTTTCCGCACCACGCCGCCGACAACTTTTGAAGACGACCCGATGGCGGGCGCGCGCATCGGCGCGTACAAGATCGTGCGCGAGATCGGGCGCGGCGGCATGGGCGCGGTCTACCTCGCCGTGCGCGCCGACAGCGCCTACCAGAAGCGCGTCGCCATCAAACTCGTCAAGCGCGGCATGGACACCGATTTCATCCTGCGCCGCTTCCGCAACGAGCGACAGATTCTCGCCTCGCTCGACCACACGAACATCGCGCGTCTCCTCGACGGCGGCACGACCGAGACCGGCTTGCCCTACTTCGTCATGGAGTACATCGAAGGGCAGCCGCTCTATCGCTACTGCGATAGCGAGAAGCTAACCATCCCCGAACGCCTGCGCCTCTTCGCGCAAATCTGCAACGCCGTCGCCTACGCGCACCAGAACCTCGTCGTACACCGCGACATCAAGCCGTCGAACATCATCATCTGCTCCGACGGCACGCCGAAACTTTTGGACTTCGGCATCGCCAAACTCTTAAACCCCGAACTCTCGCCCGACACCATCACGCCGACGGCGACCGCCATGCGGCTGATGACGCCCGAATACGCCTCGCCCGAACAGGTACGCGGCGAACAGGCCAGCCCCGCCAGCGATATCTACTCGCTCGGCGTGTTGCTCTACGAACTCCTGACAGGCCATCGCCCGTATCACTTCCCCAGCCGTTCGCCGCACGAGATCGCGCGCGTCATCTGCGAGGAAGAACCGGAGCACCCTTCGCGCGCCGTCACGCGCAGCGAAGACATAGTTCCGCTCGATGGCAGCGCGCCTGCTTCGGGCGATCCGACGACGCTTGAGTTCATCTGCAAGATGCGCGGCGGCACGGTTGAGAGCGTGCGTCGCGAGTTGGCTGGCGACCTCGACAACATCACTCTGAAGGCGCTCAAGAAAGAACCGGGGCGTCGCTACGCGTCAGTCGAACGCCTGCGCGACGACCTCTTGCGCCACCTCGAAGGCCGCCCCGTCTCCGCGCCTTTCGTCTTCCCCACGTCGGCCAAAACTTCAAAACCCGTGAGCGGCGACGCCGTCACGGGCGAAAAGACGCTCGCCGTGCTGCCCTTCAAACTGCTCAACTTGCAGCGCGCGGATGAGACGGGCGAAAACTATCTCGGCATCGGACTGGCCGACGCGCTCATCACGCGCCTCTCGAACGTGCGCCGCTTCAGCGTGCGCCCGACGAGTTCCGTCATACGCTACGGCGACAGCACGAGCGGCGACCCGTTCGCCGCCGGTTACGAACTCGGCGTCAGCTTCGTCATAGACGGGCGCATCCAGCGCGCCAGCGACCGCATACGCATCACCGTCCAACTCTTGAACGTCTACGAAGGCTCGACGATGTGGGCGGGTCAGTTCGACGAAAAGTTCACGGACGTGTTGAGTCTCGAAGATGCGATCTCGGCGCAGGTCGCGCAGGCGCTCGTGCCGCAACTGACGGGCGACGAGCGCGAGCAGTTGGCGAAGCGCGGCACGGACAACGCGGAGGCTTACGAAGCCTACATGCGCGGTCGTTATCACTGGAACACGTTCAACGAAGAGGGCTTCGCCAAAGCCATCACGAGCTACTATCGCGCCATCGCGCTCGACCCCGACTACGCCGCCGCCTACACAGGCATCGCCGACTACTATAACTGGATCGGCATCTACGGCGTGATGCCGCCCGCAGAGTGTTCCGCCGCTGCCAAAGAAGCGGGCGCGCGTGCGCTCGAACTAGACGAGACGCTGCCCGACGCGCACACAGCCTTCGGCTTCGCCATACACACGCACGACCTCGATTGGGAGACGCCCATCGCGCACTTCCAGCGCGCGCTTGAGCTAAACCCGCATCACGCCCCCGCGCATCTCTGGCACGGCACGCAACTCGTCATGGAGGGCAACTTCGACGCGGGGCTGCCCTTCGTGCGTCGTTCGCTCGAACTCGATCCGCTCACGCTCTTCAACCAGCACATGCTCGCGTTCTGCCTGTTCTACGCGCGCCGCTACGAAGAAAGCCTCGGCATTTATCGTGAGCTGGTTGAAGCTGCGCCGACGCACGGGATCGGTTATTTCGGTTATAGCTGGACGCTCAGCCAACTCGGCAAGCACGACGAAGCGATTGAGGCGGCGGTCAAAGCCATCGAACTCTCCGGCCCCTCTCCGTTCATCACGGCGACGCTCGCCTACGCTTACGCCGCCGCCGGTCGCACGAAGGAAGCGCGCCATGTCCTCGGCGAGTTGGAAGAGTTGACAGCCAAGCGTTACGTCTCGCCCTACTATCGCGCGATTGCCTACTGCACGCTCGGCGAACACGAGCAAGCCTTCACGCTGCTCGAACAGAGTTTCGCAGACCACGAGGCTTGGATCGTGTGGCTCAGCGTCCAGCCGCAGTTCGACGCGCTTAGAGGCGACGCGCGCTTCGCGGAGCTTGTGCGCCGCACGAAGAATCCCGGAAGCGAACACCGCCGGGGCGACGCAGCGCGCACGCCGCGCGGCGCGCTTTTAGGACAGGGCAGCAGCGCCGAGATCGCGCGCAACGCCGCACGCAATCTCACAGACAACGAAGAGGCGCGTCAACTCTACGTCGCCGGTCGCTACTTCTCCACGCGTCGCACCGCCGAAGGTCTGCGCCAGGCGATACGCCGCTTCGAGCGCGCCGTCGAACTCGATCCGAAGTTCGCGATGGCCTACGCCGAACTCGCAGACTGCTACGCGCTCCTTAATTGGTACGTCGAGCCGCCGCCTGCGGGCGCGTTCGAGAGCGCGAAGCAGGCAGCCGAGCGCGCCGTCGAAGCCGATCCGAATCTGGCCGAAGCGCACGCCTCGCTCGGCTACATCAAGTTGCACTACGACCACGACTGGTCTGGCGCGGAGACGGAGTTTCGACGCGCCATCGAACTCCGCCCCGGCAACGCGCTCGCGCATCGTTGGTACGCCTTCAACCTCGCGGCCATCGGGCGACACGACGACTCGATCACGGAGATCAAACGCGCGTTGCAGATCGCGCCCGATTCGCCCGTCAACAACACTGCGCTCGCCAACGTCCTCTTCCTCGCTCGTCGCTTCGACGAGGCCATCGCGCAGTGCCAGCACGCGCTCGAACTCGATTCCGGTTCGGTCGCCGCGCACGTCATCCTGCGTTGGGCTTACGAGCACAAAGGCATGCACACGGAGGCGCTCGCAACCTACGAGCAGGAGAGCGTCTTTGCGGGCGACACGCCGACGACGCGCTTGAAAGAGGCGCACGTTTTTGCGGCGTGCGGTCGCCGCGACGAGGCCATCGCGCTCTTGCGCGAGTTGCTCGCGCGCCGCGACGAGCAGTGGGTGACATCCTACGAGATCGCAGTCATCTATTCGCTTCTGGGTGATCGCGATGAGGCGTTCCACTGGCTCGCGGAGGCCGAAAAGGAACACGCCGTCGGCTTCACGTTCGCGGGCGTTGATCCGCACCTCGACAATTTGCACGCCGACCCGCGCTTCGCGGACATGCTCAGCCGCACGAAGAACCCGCTCGCCGCGCGCTACGCAACGTCGCCCGCGCCCGCAAAACGCAGCAGCAGCGTCCACAAAACTTTCGACCCGCACATCTCGTCCTTGCCCACGCTCGAACTGCCCGGCGGCAACGGCAGGAAGATCGGAGAGCGTGCGGAGGCTGCGGCATCAGCTACGAGCGATTCGAAGCGTCGGCGTCTTTCGCGTCGCGCAGTAGCTGCGCTCGTCGTGGTCGTTGCGCTCGTTGCAGCCGTCTCTACGGGCGCTTACTTCTACGCGAAGCGTTCAAAGAGCACTCTCGCTGCGACCGCTGGCGGCGCGAACCTCATGCGTTTGACCACCGAGATCGCCAATGACTGGCATCCGGACTATTCGCCCGACGGCTCGCGCATCGCCTTCGCCAGCAACCGCGACGGTGCGACGGAAATCTACACGATGAGCGCCGACGGCTCGGACGTGCGCCGCCTCACTTTCAACACGACCGAAGACGACTGCCCCACCTGGTCGCGTGACGGGCAGAAGATCGCCTTCCAGAGTCGGCGCGACGGCCAGATGGAAGTCTACGTGATGGACGCAGACGGCTCGAACCAGCGCAACCTCACCAACAATCCGGCGGAAGACACGCGCCCCGCCTGGTCGCCCGATTCGACGCGCATCGTCTACGGCAGCAACACGCTCGACACGCCTGAGAATTTTGAAATCTACACGATGCGCGCCGACGGTTCGGACAAGCGTAGGCTCACCAACGATCCAAAATTCGACAACGACCCGACGTGGTCGCCAGACGGGCAGCGCATCGCCTTCGCCAGCGACCGCGATGGCAAGTCTTACGAAATTTATTCGATGAACGCTGCGGACGGCTCGGACGTGCGCAACCTGACGAACCATCCGGGCAACGACGTGAAGCCCGCCTGGTCGCCCGACGGCAGATACATCGCGTTTGCGGGCAACCGCCCGAACAAGACAGACTTCCCCGGCGTCTACGTGATGAACGCCGATGGCTCGAACCAGAGACTCATCGGCGCGGCGCGCACCTTCGACGACGAACCCGCGTGGGCTGCCGACGGCAAACACGTCGCCTTCCAGACGCAGCGCGACGGCAACTTTGAAATCTATCTCGCAGACGCGTTCCCCGAAGCGAGCGCGAGCAGTAGGAGCGGCAAGCAGATGCGCTCGCTCGCCGTGCTCCCGTTTGCGACCGTCGGCGCAGAGGGCGACGAGCAATATCTCGGCGTCGGCATCGCAGACGAGTTGACGAACAAGCTCGGCGGGTTGGATGAGATCACTCTGCGCACGGCAGGTTCCGTGCGCCGCTATCTGGGCGCGAACAAGAGCGCGCTCGAAGTGGGGCGTGAGTTGAAAGTTGATTACGTGCTCGGCGGGTGGGTCGAGCGCGTCGGCGACCGTGTGCAAACGTCGCTCGAACTGACGGACGTAGCGACGGGGCGCGTGCTCTGGGCGGAGAAGTTCAACGAGCGTTTCACAGACATCTCGACGCTGCAAAACTCTATCTCCGAGCGCGTGACGCGCGCGCTCAGTTTGGAACTCACGAGCGACGAGCAGCGCCGCATCTCCAAGCACTACACCGAAGACAGTGCGGCGCAGCAACTCTACCTCGCCGGACGTTACCACTGGGGCAAACGCACGCCCGAAGGCTTGCGCATGGCGATCTCAAACTTCGAGCAGGCCATCGCCAAAGACTCGAATTTCGCGCTGGCTTACGCAGGTCTCGCCGATTGCTACGCGCTCCAGAACTGGTATCTCGAACCGCCGCCCGCAGATGCCTTCGCGCGCGCCAAGCAAGCCGCCGCGCGTGCCGTCGCGCTCGACGACACGCTGGCCGAAGCGCACGTCTCGCTCGCCTTCATCAGGTTTCATTACGACCGCGATCTACAGGGCGCGGAAGCGGAGTTTCGACGCGCCATCAACTTGAACCCGAACTACCCGACCGCGCATCACTGGTACGCCTTCAACCTCTCCGTCATGGAGCGGCACGACGAGGCGCTTCTTGAGATCAAACGCGCAGAGGAACTCGACCCGCGCTCCGCCGTCATCTCAACGGCGGTCGCCAACATCCTCTATCACGCGCGCCGCTTCGACGAGGCTATCGAACAATGTCAAAAAGCTCTCGCGATTGATCCGGGTTCGATTCCGGCGCAGGTTGTTTTGCGTTGGGCTTATGAGAAGAAGGGGATGACGGACGCGGCCTTCGGCGTCTATGAACGCGAGCGCGCCTTCGCGGGCGACACGCCGACGACGCGCGCCAAACTCGCGCACGTCTTAGCCGTCGGCGGGCGCTCGGCCGAAGCCCGCCGCGTGCTCGAAGAACTCGTCGCGCGACGCAAGCAACAGTGGGTGACGGCCTACGAGATCGCCGTCGGCTACGCGTTGCTCAATGATCACGATAACGCTTTCCTCTGGCTCGACCGCGCCGACAAAGAACACGCGGTTGGCTACACCTACCTGCGCGTTGACCCGCGCCTCGACAACCTACGCGGCGATCCGCGCTACATCAAGCTGCTGCGTTGAACCTTTAACGACCCGCGCCGCCTTAGTAGTCTCACCCGCGCGAAACGGCATCACAACATTCGACACCTGCGCGTCGCTTCTCATAGTCCGTCGCTCGCGCGCCCTCAAGGCCAAACGATATTCAACGAAGTCGAATCCGGCTTCCACCATGCGCGACATCGCATACGCAAAACTGTTCGACACGAAAGTCAACATGCAACCCGCCACCACAACAATTCCGAAATAGATTAAATAACTCATCTCTGCACTCTCCCAACCGGCGTCCACCGTTAGTCGAACGCTCTTAAAATTTATTCGCCGCTGTTAATTCAACGCTTCCGATTTATTCAAGACGCCCACGACGAGCGACCTCATGCCCTGCAACCATTTCCCACGCCGCGCCCTGCGCCGACGCATCTTGATTGAGTCAAGCCCGCCGAGTTGTCCATTATTGCTGCTGCTGCGGCCAGCGTGCTCTTCGACTAGCGCGCGGTAGTAAGCTCGATAATAAGCCGCCGGACGCGTGCCTGTTCTGTTTGTCGTCTCGATCATCGCCGTTCGTCCTCTCTTCAACGAAATCCAGCCGCCGCCGTCGCGTTCCCTTTTGTCTCTATTTACTAACGCGCAACCGAGACGCGGACGGGATCAACTTTTTTCAACCAATTCACGCCTGAACGTAATGAAGGAAAGTATTCACCGCAGAGTGGGCGCAGAGAGAAGAATAAATTCTTTCTCTGCGCCCACTCTGCGCTCTCTGCATCTGCGGTGGTGAATCTTGCTGCTTGCCGTTTGTGCCGCAAAAAACAACGGAAGGCTCCGGTTAGTCACCTAAGCCTTCCGTTCTTGACCCGCCCTGCCCACTTGGGCGAGCCAACGGGGGAGAGGGAGTTTGACGCGTTCTCTAACGCGCTCTCGTCTTCACTCCTTCGATCACGCTCATCGGCGACGCGGTCGGGATGATGCGCGTCAACTCGAAACCCGCCTCGGCGTACAACTGGCGATACTCCTGTTCCGTGCGCTCAAGCCCGCCCGGCGAGAGCATCATTTCGAGGTCTTGAATCTTCGCGAAGTGCGGCTCGTTGCCTTCGGGGACGACCATCTCTACGAGCAGCAATCGCCCGTCTTCGGGCATCGCGCTGTGGCAGTTCTTAAGAATCGAGATGGCGCGCGCGTCGTCCCAATCGTGGATGATGTGCTTCATCATGTAAGCATCTGCGCCCGTTGGCACGCTGCGGAAGAAATCGCCCGACGCGAGTTCGCAACGCTGCGCGACGCCTTCCGCGTCGAGGCGATGCCCCGCGCCCGCGATGACCTGCGGCATGTCGAACAGCAAACCCTTAAGATGCGGATTGGCGCGCAAGATCGCTGCGAGCAGACTCCCGTGCCCGCCCGCGATGTCGGCCAGTTTAGCGATTGACGAAAAATCGTACGCTTCGACAACGGCCTTTGCGACCATCTTCGACAAACTCGTCATCGCGTTATCGAAGACGCGCGCCGCCTCCGCATGCTCCGCGAAATAGGGGAAGACCTCCTTGCCGTACACGTGCTCCCAGGCAACCTTGCCCGTACGCGCGCTGTAGGGCGCATCGCCCCACACCTGCCAGTGCCAGTCCGCGCCCATGAAGATCGCGAAGTCGCGCAGAGACCCTTCAACATCCGCGCGCAAAAGCTCCGCCATCGGCGTCAACTCGAAGACGCGCCCCGAAGTTTCAGTGAACACTCCGCAACCGGCCAGCGCACGCATGAAGCGATAGAGCGACGGCGCGTGCGTCCCCGTCTCCGCCGCCAGCTCGTCAACGCTTTGCGCTCTAACAGCCAACAGGTCGGCGACGCCCAGTTCCGCCACCACCCGGAGCGCCTGCGTGACGAGCGGCGCGGAGAGCATTTGCGTCAGCGCAACCTGCGGGGGCTGCGGCGACGCATCCGTTTGCGTATAAGTGTTTCTATCGTCTTGCCGTGTGATCATCTCTAACACCACGCTCATTTATTCAACTCCTCCCGACCGTTGCAGCCGGAACATTAAATTCACTCCCAAACATTAACGCGCATTTCACACCCGCGCGGGATCACGCCGCACGAAGTTTTTTATACGTCGCGTTGGAAAACTTTTCTTGCGCTCATGGTTGATACTTTTTTCATCCGCCGCGCGCGTTAACGGGTGAGACGCATTCGGCGATCTCAAGCGCGCCGCCACAGCAACATCTTCCACCGGCGCTTATCAAATTCAATTGAAAAGACGGGTGAACCCTCGTGAACACAAAATCATCTTCTAAATCATCTTCTATTTATTCCGCACTCGGCCTCTTGCTCGCGCTCGTCGCCGCAGCAACCATCGCGTTTGTTAGTTCGACAACTACGACAACTCAAACGCACGCGGGCGTTGCATCATCATCCATTCATCATTCATCTACGCCCGTCGTAGCGACGGACGAGGCGGCGCGCGTGCGTGCGAGCGAGGCTTACGGGAAGCTCCCGCTTCACTTCGAGGCGAATCAAGGGCAAGCCGGGCCACAAGTTAAATACATCTCGCGCGGCAACCGCCACGCGCTTTATTTGACGCAGACCGAAACCATACTCGCCCTGCACGACGAAGCGACGGGCAAGAGCGCCGCGCTTCATTTGAAGATGGACGGGGCGAATCCCGCGCCGGAAGTTTCGGGCGAAGATAAACTAACGGGGCGCGTCAACTACTTTCGCGGCGCGGATCAAACTCGCTGGCAGCGCGACGTGCCCACCTTCGCGCGCGTCCATTACGCGGGCATCTATCCCGGCATTGATGCCGTCTATTACGGCAACCAGCGGCAACTCGAATACGACTTCAACGTCGCGCCCGGAGCCGACCCCGCGCAGATCAAGTTGCGTTTCGAGGGCGCGCAAGCTTTGCGCGTTGACGCGTCGGGCGATCTTTTGATTTCGACGGCAGCAGGCGAAGTGCGCCAGCACAAACCCGTCGTCTATCAGGAGATTGAAGGCGAGCGGCGCGAGATCGCGAGCAATTACAAGTTGGAGCGCGACGGCGAAGTCGGTTTTGAACTCGCCGCCTACGACGCGTCGCGCACGCTCGTCATTGATCCGGTTCTCGCTTACTCGTCTTACGTCGGCGCGTCGAGCGCGGACACGGCTCTCGGTGTCGCAGTTGACGCGGACGGTTTCGCTTACATCACCGGAAACCTCTTCGGCGCGTTCACCATGACGCCCGGCGCATACGACACGACCAACGCCGGACAGGACGTTTACGTCGCCAAGATCAATCCGGCGGGCGGCCAGTTCGTCTATGCCACGTACATCTCGGCAACGGGCGGCAACAACTTCAGCAACGACATCGCCATTGACGCGCAGGGCAACGCATACATCACCGGCAAGGCCGCAGGCGCGTTCTTCCCCGCCACCACAGGCGCATACGACACGACGCAAAACAGCCTCGATGCTTTCGTCATCAAGTTGAACGCGCAGGGCAACGCGTTGCTCTACGCCACCTATCTCGGCGGCACGGGCAATGAGGAAGGTTTCGGCATCGCCGTCGATACTACTGGTGACATTTACGTCGCGGGCACTACCTTCTCCAACAACTTCCCCGTCGTGAACGCTCTGCAAACCACTTTCGGCGGAAGCCGCGATGCCTTCGCAGTGAAGCTCAGACCGGCGGGCGGCGGCGCGTCCGATTTGCTCTACTCGACTTATCTCGGCGGCGCGGGCGACGAGGAAGCAACCGCCGTCGCCGCCGACGTGAGCGGCAATCTCTACCTGACGGGCTATGCCACCTCTGCCAACTACCCGACCACCGCCAACGCCTTCGACACGAGCCTCGCTGGCGCAAGCGGCGGCGATGCGGTCGTCACGAAACTCAACCCGTCGGCTTCGGGCGCACAGAGCCTCGTCTATTCCACTTTCATCGGCGGCACGAGCGCAGATCGCGGTAACGCCGTCGTTTTAGACGATGCTGCGCTACCGAACATCTACATCGCGGGCACAACGAGTTCGTCTTCGGCTAACGGCCTCTTCCCGACGACGGCCAACGCTTACGACACGACCATCGGCCAGACCGACGCGTTCTTCACACGCATCAATCCTGTTGGCGCGGGAGCAAGCGATCTCGTCTATTCAACTTTCATCGGCGGCACAAATGCCGAAGAAGGACTGGGGCTAGCGCGCGATGCGTCCGGCAAGATTTACGTCTCCGGCTCGACTGGCTCGTCAAACTTCCCCACGACGCCCGACGCTTTCCAATCCGTCTATAACGGCAACGATGCCTTCATCGTCAAACTCAATCCAGCGAGCGCGGGCGCAAGCGACTTGCTCTACTCGACACTGTTCGGCGGCACAACTGCGGGCAGCAACGCGGCGGACGGCATAGACAAAGCGCACGACATCGCCGTCGATGCTCAGAACAACTTCTACGTCGTCGGCGAAACCGGCTCGCGCGATCTGCCCGTGCAAAACGCTTTCCCGAATCAGACCACGCACAAAGGTTTCTCCGACGGCTTCGTTGCCAAGTTCATGGACTCTGCGGCCAACACCTTCGAGATTTCCGGTCGCGTCACGAACTTGTCGAACGGCGGCACGAACTTCTCAGGCGTCGTCGTACAGTTGACCGGCACGACGACCGCCGCGCGCACGACAGACGCTAATGGCAACTATTCTTTCGACGGGCTCGCCGCAGGCGGCAACTACACCGTCACGCCCGTGCGCGCCAACTACACCTTCGCGCCGCCGAGCCTCGTCTTCAACAACCTGAGTGCGGATCAAGCGAACGCGAATTTCGCCGCCACCGTCAACTTCCACACCATCGGCGGGCGCGTTACCATCAGCGGCGGCGCGCAAAACGGGCAACCGCTCGCGGGCGTCAATCTCACGCTCAGCGTCAACGGCGTCGCCAACTCGAACATCCAAACCGTCACGACGAACGCGAACGGCGACTATGCCTTCGACCCGCAACCGGCGGAGCGCAACTACGCGATCACGCCATCTGTTGCCAACCTCTCGCAGCCTTATACCGTCACGCCCGGCTCGGACACGACCGGAATTTTGACCTCAAGCGTCACCAAAAATTTCACGGCCACGCCGCTCTACACCATCAGCGGTCGCATCACGGACGCGAACAACAATCCCATCAGCGGTGTCTCCGTCGGCGCTTCTTCGCTGACGACCGTTATGACGAACGGCAACGGCGAGTACACGCTCACGGGCGCGCGCCCGAACACGAACTACACCGTCACGCCCACGCGCACGGGCTTCACCTTCACGCCCGCGAATCGCATGCACTCTAATTTGATGGGCAACGTCACGAACTCGGACTTCTCCGCCGTCTCGCAGACCTACACCATCAGCGGTCGCATCACGAGCACGACGAGCCAGCCCACATCAGGCCAGCCCGTCTCCGGCGTGACCGTCAAACTCACAGGCTCGCAGACCGCGCAGACCACGACGAACGCGAACGGCGAATATACTTTTCCGAACCTCGGCGTCGGCGGCAACTACACCGTCACGCCAACGCTCGACGACTTCGTCGTCACGCCCTCCGCTCGCTCCGCCAACAGCCTCGCGAGCAACCAGACGCTCGACTTCACCGTCGCCCAACTCTTCGACATACGCGGCATCGCCAAAGATGCGTCGGGCGCGCCCATGAGCGGCGTCACCATCAGCGTCAACGGCAGCGCGATCTTGACGACGCTGGCCGACGGCAAGTTTGAGTTGAACAATCGCACGGGCGGGCAGAGCTACACCATCAAGCCGACCAAAAACGGGTTCACTTTCAACCCCGTTCAAGAAGTCGTCGCGCTCGGTGCAGACCGCCTCGACCTCGTCTTCACTGGCACGCCGCTCACTTTCAACGTCGGCGGCATCGTCGCGCGCAGCGACAACAGCACGCCCGTCGGCGGTCTGACCGTTAACCTCAGAAACAGCGTCGGCGGCGCGATCATCGCCACGACGACGACGGGCGGCGACGGCACTTATAGCTTCAACGCGCTCGCGGCTGGCGCGAACTATTACGTCAGCCTCGCGCCGCAGGCCGGTTTCACTTTCACGCCCGACGGGCGCACCATCAACAATCTGCAAGCCGACCTGACCGCGCAAAACTTCAACGCCGTCCCGACCAACTACACAATCTCCGGTCGCATCAGCGATGCCGGAAACAACAGCATCAACGGCGTCGCCGTCTCGCTCACGGGCACAGCTTCGAGCGTCACGAACGCCACGACCGCAACCGACGCGAGCGGCAACTATTCCTTCAGCGTCCCCGCTGGCGGCAACTACACCGTCACGCCGTCGAAACAGGATTACACGTTCAATCCCGCGAGCAAGACCTTCAATGCTCTCTCCGCCAACAAGACGGGCGAGAACTTCGCTGGCACGCTCGCCTACACCGTCAGCGGCACGATCACTTCGCTCGGCGGCGGCGCGCTCTCCGGCGTCACAGTCAACCTGAGCGGCGCGGCCACAGCCACGCAGACGACGAACGCTCAAGGCGAATTCACCTTCACGAATCTTGCGCCCGGCGGCACATATACCGTCACGCCCGCGCTCGCCAATTTCGCCTTCAACCCGCCGAGCCGCACCTATGGCAACCTGTCCGCCAGCCAGACGGCGGCCACTTTTGAAGCCATCTCGACCGAAGCGACCGACTTGCAGATCACCGGCACAACGTCGGCAACCGAACTTGCCCCGGGCGAGGACGTGACTTACACGTTCGTCGTCCGCAACAACGGGCCGAACAGCGCGGCGAACATCAACGTCACGGACAATCTGCCCGCGACCGTCACGTTCGTCTCCTGCGCGGCGTCTCAGGGCGGCACTTGCGTCGGCGGCAACGCTTCGGGCAACAATCGCATGATCACTTTCCCTTCGCTCGCCGTTAATGCGACGGCCACCGTCACACTCGTCGCGCGTGTTAACAACGGCGTTGCAGACCAGACCGTCATCAACAACACGGCGCAAGTCTCCGCCACGAACGCCGACACGAACGCGCAGAACAACGCCGCGCCCGTCTCCTTCAAAGTGGTCGTTCCGGCGGCAACGGCCAATCTCTCGCTCGGCGTCTCTGACTCGCCCGATCCAATCGTGGTCGGCAACAACCTGACCTACGCCCTGACCGTCAACAACGCTGGCGAAGCCGACGCAACGAACGTCTCCGTCACGGCGACGCTTCCTGCGAATATCACATTCGTTTCCGCCTCGAACGGTTGCACGCGCGCGGGCAACATCGTGACCTGCAATCCCGGCACGATTAACAACGGCGCGAGCCGCGCGCTCGCCATCGTAGTCAAGCCGACCGTCGAAGGCACGCTCTCGTTCGGCGCGAGCGTTTCGTCGGACACGAATGATGCGGACATGTCGAACAACACGGCGCAGGCCACGACGGATGTGCAACCGCTCGGCACTGAGGTAAGCGCAGGCGACATCATCATCAGCGAGTTTCGCGCGCACGGCAGCAATCCGGCGGACGCGAGCCTCGATGATTTCGTCGAACTCTACAACACGACCGATTCGCCCGTAACGGTCGGCCCTGCGGATGCATCCGGCGGCTGGGCGCTCGTCGTGCGCGAGGCCGCAGGTCTCCCCGCCGTCCGCGCCACCGTCCCGTCCGGCACAATCATTCCGGCGCGCGGCCACTTCCTCATCACGGGCGCGAATTATTCGCTCGGCGCGTTCGCGGCAAGCGATCTTCCCGTTGCGTCGAACATTCTCGACGGCGGCGGCATCGCGCTGTTCCGCACTGCCGATGCGTCGAAGTTCACCGTGACGGACGAACGGCTCGATGCCGTCGGCTTCTCAACTGTCAGCGATCAGATGTACCGCGAAGGTGCGGGACTCACGCCTGTCGAGGTCGTCGATGCCGAACAGTCGTTCGCGCGCAAGCTCGGCAGCACAGGCTTGCCGCAAGACACTGGCGACAACGCGGCTGACTTCGTGCTCATCTCGAAGACTGCCGATGCGTTCGGCGCGGCGGCGCAAGCGATACTCGGTGCGCCCGGGCCGGAAAATAAGAACAGCCCCATCCAGCGCAACGCGACGATCAAGCCTTCGCTCGTTGACGCCGCGTGCGCAGGCTTCGGCGCGGCCAATACCGGATGTGCGCGCGTGCGCGAAGGCGGGAACGCGCCGAACGCAGCCTTCGGCACGCTCACCATACGCCGCCGCTTCACCAACAAGACAGGCGCGACCGTCAACAGCCTGCGCTTCCGCATCACAGACATGACGACGCTCGGCACGCCGGGCACGGCTGCGCTCGCGGACTTGCGCGCCGTTGATTCAACAGACGTGGAAGCGACTGTGAACGGTAACAACGTCATCATCAAGGGCACGCTGCTCGAATCGCCTCACCCGCTCGGCGGCGGCTTGAACTCTACGCTTCTGCTGCCGCTCATGGGCAACTCGCTCGCGCCGAACGCCTCCATAGACGTGCAGTTCCGTCTCGGCGTCGAGCGCAACGGTAGTTTCCGCTTCTTCGTCAACGTCGAAGCCACAACTTCCGCGTCCCTTTCGTCTGCGGCGAAGCCTTCAAACACGAAGGGCGACGCGGGCAAAAAGCTGGATCAGACAAAATAGGGAGGCTTCGCGGGAGTCTTCAACGGAGACGAACAACTACAGCGGCGGCGTCGTGCGGGCGAGAAATCGCCTACCGAACGCCGCCGTTGTCGTGTTAAGTTTATAGTCGAAAATATCCCGCGAAGTTGTAAGGAGTGTGTGCTGATGAGATACCGTAAGACGCTCGCGTGCGCGTTGCTGTTTGTAGTGTTTGTTGCTCCTGTGAACGTGGCCTCGGCGCAGAGAAGACGCGCGCCGAAAGCGCCCGCCACCGCCACAGCGCGCACGTCGCTCGACGACAAGATACGTCGCTTCGCCCCGACAACTCTGACCGCCGACACGTCGCGCCTCTCGGCGGGCGACCGCCGCGCGCTCATGCGCGTCATCGAAGCCGCGAAGTTGTTAGACCCGCTTTATCTGAGACAAGTGTGGAGCGGCAATCCTGCGCTGCTCGCGCGTCTCGAAGCGGACAAGACGGCTGAGGGTCGTGCGCGTCTTCACTACTTCCGCATCAACGCAGGCCCATGGTCGCGTCTCGACAGCAACGAGCCTTTCATCGAAGGCGTGCCGCAAGAGAAACCGAAGAATGCCAACTACTATCCCGACGACATGACGAAAGAGGAATTCAACGCGTGGGTGCAGACGCTTTCGGAGACCGACAAAGCGCGCGCCACAGGATTCTTCTGCGTCATACGTCGCGGCGCGGACGGCAAACTCAAGACCGTGCCCTACAGCGAGGAGTATAGAGAGTTTCTCGAACCCGCCGCGAAGTTGTTGCGCGAGGCGGCGCAGTTCGCGACGAACAGGACGCTCAAAAATTTCCTCGCCAAGCGCGCAGACGCTTTCCTCTCCGACGATTATTACGAATCGGACGTGGCGTGGATGGATTTGGACGCGCCCGTCGATGTGACCATCGGCCCTTACGAGACTTACGAAGATGAACTCTTCAACTACAAGGCCGCCTTCGAGTCTTACATCACGCTGCGCGACGAAGCGGAATCCGCGAAGCTCGCCAAATTCAGCCGCTACTTGCAGGAACTGGAAAACAACTTGCCGATGGATGCGCGCTATCGCAACCCGAAACTCGGCGCGGCTTCGCCCATACGCGTCGTCAACGAAGTCTTCTCTTCCGGCGAAGGCAATCGAGGCGTGCAGACGGCGGCCTACAACTTGCCGAACGACGAGCGCGTCGTGAAAGAAAAAGGCTCGAAGCGTGTGATGCTCAAGAACGTGCAGGAAGCGAAGTTCAACAAGACTCTGCTCCCGATCTCGCGCGTCGTACTCACGCCCGCAGGCCAGCGCGTGCTCTCCTTCGAGTCGTTCTTCACGCACATCCTCGCGCACGAGTTGATGCACGGGCTGGGGCCGCACAACATAGAAGTCGGCGGCGGGCAGACGACCGTGCGCATGCAACTCAAGGAACTCTACTCGGCGATTGAAGAAGCGAAAGCCGACATCACAGGGCTCTGGGCGTTGCAGTATTTGATGGACAAAGGGATGGTTGACAAGCGTATGGAGCGTTCGATGTACACGACGTTCCTCGCCAGTTGCTTCCGCTCCGTGCGCTTCGGGATCACGGAGGCGCACGGCAAAGGCATCGCTCTACAGTTCAACTACCTGACGGACGAAGGCGCGATCAAGTTTGACGAGCGCGCGGGGACATTTTCAATAGACGAGTCGCGCATCAAACAGGCCGTCACCAAACTGACGCACGACATTCTCACGCTGCAAGCCGAAGGCTCTTACGAAAAGGCCAAAGCGATGCTCGACAAGTACGGCGTCATCCGCCCGCCGATGCAGAGCGCGCTCGCACGCCTCGGCGAAGTGCCCGTAGACATCGAACCGCACTTCCCTCTGGCGCAAAAGTAAGATTCACCGCAGAGACGCAGAGAGCACAGAGGGGGCGCAGAGAAGAATAATGTCTTTCTCTGCGCCCCCTCTGCGCTCTCTGCGTCTCTGCGGTGAAGGTTTTATTTCTTCCGTTCCGCAGCAGGCACACTCACTCCGTCGAGTTGCAACACGCGCGCCTTCTCCGTCGCGGGCAGCGCGTCGTAGAGTTCGACGAAGGCCGCGTTCGTCCAGCCGAAGCCGATCTCGTTCGACTTGTAGCCGAACTTCAACCCCGCGCCGATTTGCGAGCGGCGGCCAACGACATCGTATTTCTCGACGATGGTGTTGTGCTCGATGAACTCTTTGAGGATGAGCGAGAGGAAATTCACGCTGATGCGGTTCGCCTCGCGCTCGTAACCGTAGCGGCGCAAGCCCTCGACCGCGATGAGTTGCATCGGAGCCCAACCATACGGCGCGTCCCACTGGCTGCCAGACTCGTTCGCGCTCGTCTGCAATCCGCCCGCGCGCTCGAACAGATGCAGATTCGCGACGACGCGCGCGGCCTGTTGCGGCGTGGCGAGTCCAGCCCACAGCGGGTAGAAGGTCGTCACGAAGGGATAACGGCGCACCGCTTTCGTCTTAAAGTTGTAATCGTAGTAAAGCCCGTCGCGCTCATCCCACATCAGGCGGTTGACCCCGTAGCGGCTGCGCGCGGCGGCGCGATACTCCCATATCGCCGCGTCGCGCCGTCTGCCGAGCGTCTTCAAGATTTCCGCCGCGTCGCTCTCCATCACGTAGAGGAGCGAGTTGAGACAGACGGGATTGTACCGTGTGATGTCGGCGCTAAAGGGGCCAAAGCGGTTCGACGGGTCGAAGCCCGACTCGCGCATCGAGCGGTCGCCCTTGTAAAAGAGCGGCGTCAACTCGTCACGCGCGCGGTCGTAATATTCTGTGAGGTCGTAGTCCGTTACCTCGTGCGTGCGATAGTAGGCGCGCACCAGGTCGTAGTGCGTGCGCCCCTGTGCGTCGCGCTCGGCGGAGACGACTTCGGGCGCGACGCCTTCGCCCGTGTCGTAGTAGCGCGCAAGTCCCGTCTCGTCGGTCGTGTGCGTCGCGTCCGTCCAGTAGCGGTAATATTTTTCGATGGCGGGCACGGTGCGTTCGAGCCACGCGCGATCCGGCTGGCGACGATAAACGTCCAAGATCATGCGCGTGAGGAAAGGCGGCTGCGAGCGCGTGAGGAAGTAGGTGCGGTTGGCGTTCAGGATTTTGCCGTAGTGCTCGATCTGGTAGACGAAGTTGTCAACCATGTTGCGCGCGAGCACGACCTCGCCGTCGCGTAGCAGGCCGACGTTCGTGAAGTAGCTATCCCAACCGTACATCTCGTTGAAGCGCCCGCCTGGCACGACGTAAGGGTGCGGAAGATAGAGCAGACCCGGCTCGGCAACTTCGCTGCCTGACGCGGGCAACTGTCGCAGCACGATGCGCGCGAACGCGTCGGCGGGCAACTCTCTGCGCAAACTTTTTTCGACCGCCTCGAAATTTTCCGTGCGCGCGACGTAGACAGGCCAACGGTTGCCCGCGAGTGGCGGGAACTTCGGATCGACGGCGGCTTCCGCGAGTTGTCGTTTGGAGCGCGTGAGCGTGTGCCAACTCTGCTTGATGTAACGACGTACGGCGCGGAGTTGAGCCTCTGTCGCACGCGCGGCGGACGGCTTTTGCTCGACGCGCGCCGGAAGCGTGTTTGAGAGCAGCAGGATGAGGGCGAGCGAAAACGAGAGCGTCTTTACAGCGTAGCGTGTTTTAGCTGCCATCTCTCATCTCCTCGTTTGAAGTTCGACGCGTTGCTAAACGTGCGTTGCCGTCATTCGACGCGCGCGGGTTGCTCAGTCACGCGGTAACTGTCGAGCGCGTATTGCACAACGCGTTGTTCGGTCGCCGATTGACAGGTGATGTAGTTGTGAAACTCGGACGGGCGCGCGGCGACGTGCGCTTCGTGGATTTTTCCGCCCGCGCGCGTCTCTACGAATTTGACGAGCCAACTTTTTTCGCCGGTGCGCTCTTGCCGACGGAAGCGCAAAGCGTCGAGTGCTGCGAGTCCCGTCTCGCGGCGTATGAAAAACTCTGCGGCCTGCGTCGGGTATGAATAACAAGCGCGCCCGCGATAGCCTTCGAGGATGAGGCGGCGCGCTTCGTACTCGGCAACGATTTCCCGCCCTGCGTCTTCCGTCACGTGCGCGTAAAAGAGTCCGTGCGGGAAGCACAAGAGATTGGCCGCGAACCTGTCGCCGCCGACGTGCGACGATTGCCACACGCGTGCGTCGCCGTCGCCCTCTGCTTCGCGCAAAGATTTATAGAGCGCGTAGCCGAACTTCGCGCAGCACTTGTCGCGCTTGCCGTGAGTGCAGACAAGGAACAAGGGATCGTCAACTTTAATGCCGCCCGCGACCGCGTCGCCCGCCGCGAGCGCGGCCACATCCAACGTCAACAACTCTTCGTAGCTGTCTGACAAGTGGAACTTTGTGATTGACTGTGCGTTCTCACGGCAACGCACGACGAAGCATGCGAGCGCGCCCTCGCGCAGGCGTTCCTGTTTGATGAACAGGAGGCGCGAGCGCGGGACGGTCTTGCAGAAGTTGTTGAGGCGTTTTTTGACTTCGGCGGAGAGCGTGCTTTCTTCGACGGCGTGCGCGCCCCAAGCCTCCCGGTATTCGACGAGCAGCCACACCTCGCCTATCGAGGCCGTGCCGAAACTTTGCTCGGCAGAGACAAGCGATAATTCCGAACAATAAAAAAAGGGTCGGCTCATCATGTCCCAAGAAGGTTAGTCTTTGACGACGGCGACGAGGCCGTGCCTGAGCAACTCGCCGATAAAAGCGCGCACGGTCTGTTCGTTCAGACGCTCACGCGCCGCTTCGCACAGTTCGGCGACAGAAACAGAACGCGCGTCGCCGCCGCTGTCTGCCAACCTGCTGAGGACGAGCATCGCATCAGCCGCGAACCGCCAGCGTTTTTTGTGACAGAGAAACTCGACCACGCCGTCTTCGACCTTCAAATCGAGCGGGCGCGGCGCGACGAGGCGCAAGCGCGCGTGCGCGTCGGCGGGGAGAGTTTCAGCCGTCGCCGTCCAGGGCAAACTGAGACGTGCGCGCGGTTCGGCCTGCGCGTCGAGTTCGGCGAAGTATCGTTCGAGCGAGTTGTCATGCCACGCCGCAAGTAATTCTTCGCCGAGTCGTGCGACGTGCGCGGCGCGTTCCGGCGCGGAGGCGAAGCGCGGGAGGTCTTGTCGGAATGCCTCGCTTGCGCGCATGCGGCGTGCGAGCCATTCAAGGAGATCGACGCCCGTGCGTTTGTGTATGCCGACGGTGAGATGGAGCGTCGGCTCGTCGAGCGGGAGGGCTACGTGCCACCAGCCGCGCGGGATGTAGAGGAAGTCGCCGTCTTCGAGCGTCGCCTCCCAGACGGGCGCGCCCGCAGGCTTAGGATTATCTGTATCGCCCGCGAGCGGGTTGGGGCGCGTCTCGCCGTAGATGCTCCAACGCTTGCGCCCCGTGACTTGAAGTATGAAAACGTCGTGATCGTCCCAGTGCAAATCGAAGCCGCGCGAGGTGTGCCAACCGGCGTATGAATTTATTTGTATGCGCTCGCGGAAGAAGTATTCGAGTCCGGCGGCCAACTCTTCGAGCGGCTCGTGGAGTTCGTCTACGGCGTCGAGCACGAGCGTCGCGCCCGCGCGAAGCTCTTTGGTGAACTTGACGGGTTGAAGACGCGGAATTGGAGTTTTGGTTCGCGCGCCCGATGTGTGGCGCAGGTAAGAGTTGACGGGGAGGCTCTTGCCGTCGCGCATGAGGCGAAGGCGCGGGAAGTCGAGACGGTGCTGCCGTAGGATGTCGTTGAGACGTTCCCACGGCAGCAGGTGCGCGAATTTCCCGCGCCGCCCACGTATGTGCTTGTACGTCTGGCCCCAAGAGGAGGCGAGGAACTCCTCCGCTGTGTGTGGCTCCAACAGTCGGCTTAAACTATTCTGGACGACCTCACCGTTCATAAAGCGGCCAACGAACGCTTAAGCATCTGCGCTGTCTGTTTTGATCGTAGCCCTATTAGCACTGTCGGCTTCGGCAGTGACGAAATTAGAGGCGTCCGAACCGCCGTCTGTACCGCCATCCGAACCGCCGTCAGAGGCGTCTGTGTCAGAGGCATCATCCGAACCGTCTGCGCCGAGCGAGTCGGTCAAGTCTGTGTCCGCACCTTTCGAGTCTGAGCCGTCCGAATCAGACGAGTCATCACCGCCACCGTCATGGCCGCCACCGCCCGCGTCGTCGCCCGTGTCTTTCACGCCCGAACCGCCCGTGTCGGCGTTGTCATCGCCTGCGCTTAACTTCATGCCGCCCTGTTGTTGTGACGGCTCGACGGATAACAATAGACCGGATTGTTGCTCCTGCTGCTCCTCGACCTGTCCTGAATTGATCTGTTCTGACATACGATCTCCTCTTCGTGTTGAAAGTATTAAGGATTGTCCGCACAGATTATTATGTGAGCGTGGAAACTACAAGCACGCGCCGCCCTGTCGCGCATTTCGCACGAGACGCGCGCTGTTCACCTTTTCGTTTACACAGCAACCCATTTCGTGAGTCGCGCACGCGCGAACTCGTCGCGGCACACGCGATACGTTCGCGCTTCTCGCGCTAAAATCGCGGTATTTATGAAAGTTTTCGCGTGTACGCGTAAAGTCTGCGCTTGTGGCACGAGCCTTGTTATAGGGAACGTCGAGTCGTCAACACGCTTTTTGTGTACGACGATCCAATTGAGAGACCCGCTGGCGAAGGGGAGAGCGCCGGCGGGTCTCTCCTTTATTTTCGGACGTTCTCATGCTCATCGTTTGCTCTATCACGCGTGCTGCGTCATAGTGTTTGGGGATACTGAAATCAAAACACGGGGCGCGTGCAGGCGGCGTACGAGTGCCGGAACAGTCCAGTAGCTCCCCGAACATTTAAGGAACTAATAAGCCACACGATGTTAAAAAGGATTCGTCTCGGCGACGACGTTCACGCATACTGCGGACGCTGCAAGGAAGAACGCGTGCATCAAGTCGTCGCCCTGCGTTCTGAGGGTCGTATCGAGCGCGTCACCTGCAACTATTGTCAATCCACACATCTCTACCGCGACCCCGAAGCCAAAGCTACAGCGGCGGCGAAGCCTCGCAAAGTCGGCGCGCGCACAAGCGAAGCCAAAACCCGCACCACTTCCGACCGACCCGCACGCACCTATTCGCCGCAAGAGATTTACGCTGCGGGCGATAACATCACGCATCCGAAATTTGGTGAGGGCAGTGTGGTCGAGGCGCGCGCGGGCAAAATTGATGTACGCTTTGGCAGGGAAACACGAACGCTTCTGCACGCGGGCTGACGCGTTACGTTTACTTCACGCGAGCTGAAACGCCTTCTCGCTCAACTTCACGCGCGGGCGCTGTCAACGCATGGCGACTCAAGCGCCTACTCACAGAGCGACTCAAGCGTCTATTCCAGAGAACAACTCAAGCATCTATCGGCGTCGCGCGTCCGGCTGTGCGCGCGACCGTCTCGATCAACTCTTTCGGGTCGACCGGCTTCGCGAGGTGCGTCTGAAAGCCCGCGTCGAGCGCGCGTTTGCCGTTCTCCGCTCCGGCGTAAGCTGTCAGTGCCACCGCCGGAATCTGCCCGTGATGCTCTGCGTCGAGTTTGCGCACGCGCTTGATCAACTCGTAGCCGTCCTCCTTGGGCATGCCGATGTCCGAGACGAGCAGAGAGGGATTCCAGGCCGCGAGCGTACGCAAGGCTTCCGCCGCCGAGGCGCAAATTCTTACCTCCGCGCCCTGCCGCACCAACACTTCCTGCACCAACTCGCGCGTGTCTTCCTCATCGTCCACGACGAGGATGCGCAAGCCTTCGAGCACGGTCGAATGCGCGAGCGATATCGGCTTCGCTTCGTCCGGCGCTGCTGCCGACGCATCAAACTGCGCGCCGTCGTCCGGCGCGGCGTGCGCAGCAGAGGAAAGCGGCAGCGAGAGCGTGAAAGTTGACCCGCGCCCGTCGCCTTCGCTCGCGGCGCGAATCGTGCCGCCGTGCAGTTCGACGAGATGGCGTACGATGGCAAGGCCGAGTCCGAGTCCGCCGTGCTTGCGCGTCGTCGTGCCGTCGGCCTGTCGGAAGCGGTCGAAGATGTAAGGCAGAAACTCCGCATTGATGCCCTGCCCTGTGTCCGTCACCTCCAACTCGACGTGCCGCTCGTCGCACATCAAACCGACTTTGACGCGCCCGCCTTCGGGCGTGAACTTGACGGCGTTTGAGAAGAGATTCCAGACGACTTGCTGCAAGCGCGCCGGATCGCCCGACACCATGCAGTGCGCCGTTTTAAGCTGCGGCTCGACGCGTATGGATTTGGCCTCCGCCATCGGGCGCACGGTGTCAACGGTCGCTTCGATGATCGAGGAGAGTTCGACGGGGCGGAAGTCGAGCATGAGTTTGCCCGTGATGATGCGCGACACGTCGAGCAGATCGTCGATCAACTGCGACTGCGAGCGCGCGTTGCGTTCGATGGTTTCGAGCGCGCGTGTGAGCATTGATTCGTCGAGGTTGCCGCCGCGTATGAGATGCGCCCAACCGAGTATGGCGGTCAGAGGCGTGCGCAGTTCGTGCGAGAGCGTGGCGAGAAATTCGTCCTTCGTGCGGTTGGCGCGTTCGGCTTCGGCGCGTGCGGCCTGTTCGCGTATAAGGAGACGCGCGCGCTCCTCTTCGGCCTGTTTGCGCTCTGCAACCTCTTGCTGCAACTCTGCGGCGTGGCGTTGCGCCTCCGTGTAGAGCCGCGCGTTTTCGTAAGAGGCTGCGACCTGCGTAGCGAGCGTCACGGCGAGGCGTTCGTCAGCTTCGCTGAACTCTTCCGCGTCGAGTTTGTTGGTCAAATAAAGCCAGCCGTAGGCATGGGCTGGCGAAAGGATCGGCGCGCCCAAGAACGATTGCATCGAGACGCGCGGCGACGCGAGGTGCTCGGCTTCGAGCGTCCCCGCCGCTTCGCTCAAACGCAGAGGGCTTCGCTCCGCGAGCAACTGTTCGAGCAGACGCTCGCTCGCCTGCGGCGACGCGTTTTCGTCGTCGCCCGATTCGCACACTTCGCAGTGGCAGTAATAACGAAGCGTGCGCCCATTTTCCGCCAGCACGCCGACGCCCGCGTGCTCCGCGCCCACGATCTCGCGCGCCGCGCTGCAAAACTTTTCCAAAACCTGTTCGGGATTACGTTCGGCTGCGAGTTCCTGTCCGAGTTCGATCAACTTGCCGAGTCGCTGGAGGTTGGCGTTCTCAAGTTCGATGTTCTTCTCGTGAAGTAGTTCGGCCTGCCGCTTGATCTCCTCCGTCTTCTTGAACAACTCCACGAAGACCGCGACCTTCGAGCGCAGGATGTCGGGGTCAACGGGTTTGAGAATGTAGTCAACCGCGCCGAGCGAATAGCCGCGCGCGATGTGGCGGTTGCCAGTAGAGTCTGCGGTGAGGAAGATGATCGGGATGTCGCGCGATTTTTCGCGCCCGCGTATGAGCGCGGCGGTCTCTAAGCCGTCAATGCCGGGCATGTAAACGTCCAGGAGGATGACGGCAACGTCCGTGTCGAGCAGGTAGCGCAGCGCCTCGTCGCCGGAGGCAGCGCGGACGAGATTGCGATCCGGCGCTTGCAGGATGGCTTCGAGCGCGAGCAGATTCGTCGGGCTGTCGTCCACCATCAGGATATTGATTTTTTGCGTCTCAGATTGCATAGGACGATCCCGACTCGTGCCCGCAGAGTTGATTCAAATAGGGCGCAACTTCTTTAATCGGCAAAACTGCGTCAACTTGCGTGGCGGCAATCGCGGCCTGCGGCATCCCGCGTGACTCCGCGCCCGCAGGGTCTTCAACAATCGCCAGCCCGCCGTAGGCTTTGATCTTCGCAAGGCCGCGCGCGCCGTCCGCGTTCGCGCCCGTTAAGACGACGCCGACGACGTGCGCTTGATAAACGTCCGCTGCCGACTCGAACAGCACGTTGATCGAAGGGCGCGCGTAGCCGACGGGCGCTTCGGTCGAGAGCGCGAAGCCGTCGCGCTCGATCAACAAATGATAGTCGCGCGGCGCGAGATAGACTTGCCCCGGCGCAATCGCCGCCTTGTCGTTCGGCTCTGTGAGCGGCAGCGCCGAGTGCCGCTGCAAAAATTCGCAGAGGTTATCGGAGTCCTTGCCGCGATGCTGCACGACGACGACGGGCAGAGGGAAATCGGGCGCGAGCGCGGGCAGCAGCGTTTGCAACGCGGACAGCCCGCCGTAAGAAGTCCCGACGACGACGATCTCGAACGCCAAACTTATTTCACCTTCCGGTACAGTTTATCGCGGCTGTCCAATCTCTCGTAAAAGTCTGCGCGCGGCGTAAACTTCAAAGACTCCTTGTTGCCCAGCCCGAAGACTCCGAACATCGAGAGGCTATCGTAGATCAAATTATGCACGCGCTCTTGCAGCGCCTTGTTGAAATAGATCATCACGTTGCGGCACAGGATAACGTGAAACTCGTTGAACGATCCGTCCGTCACGAGGTTGTGCTCGGAGAAGACCACGTTCGTCTTGAGCGCGGGATGAAAGATCACGTTGTCGTAATGCGCCGTGTAATAGTCGGAAAACTCGTGCTTGCCGCCCGCGCGCATGTAGTTGCCCGTGTATTCCTGCATCGCCGAGAGCGGAAAGATGCCCTCGCGCGCCTTGCGCAGGACTTCGCGGCTGATGTCCGTCGCGTAAATGACGCACTTGCGATACAAGCCCTCCTCCTGCAAAAGAATCGCCATCGAATAGACTTCCTCGCCCGTCGAACAGCCCGCGTGCCAGATGCGAACGGTCGGGTAAGTCCGAAGAATGGGCACGACCTTCGTGCGAAAGGTCGCATAGAAACTCGGATCGCGAAACATCGAAGTGACGTGGACGGAGAGGCCAACGAGCAGCCTCTCCATGCACGCGTCGTCGTGCAGCACGCAATCCTGATAGGCCGAGACGGTCGCGATTCGCTCGGCGCGCATGCGCTCAAGTATCCGCCGCTTGATCGAGGCGGGCGAGTAATCACGAAAGTCGAAGCCATAGACGCGATACAAGCCTTCCAGCAGCAGAGCGATCTCTATGTCTTCGAGTTGAGTCTGGTCTGCCTGCAACGCGGCGCTCACGCTTGCGCTTCCTCCTGATGATAGAGCCAGACGCGCAGAAGCGACAGCAGTTGATCAATGTCCAGAGGCTTCGAGATGTAGTCCGAAGCTCCGGCTTCGATGCAGCGGTCGCGGTCTGCCTTCATCGCCTTCGCAGTCAAAGCGATGATCGGCAGATTCTTGAATCGCTCGATCTGGCGTATGGCGCGGATGGCCTCGTAGCCGTCCATGCCCGGCATCATGATGTCCATGAGGACGGCCTCGACGCCTTCGGTCTGCTGCAAGGTGTCAATGCCTTCCTGCCCGTTCTCCGCGTGGACAACGTCCATGTTGTGACTCTCAAGCGCGCTCGTCAAAGCGAAGATGTTGCGCACGTCGTCGTCAACGATCAAGACCTTGCGACCGGCCAAGACCGGATCGCGCCGGTGGAGTTGTTCGAGCATACGACGCTTCGGCTCCGGCAAGTTGGCCTCGACGCGATGCAGGAAGAGCGCCGTCTCCGCGAGCAACCTTTCGGGCGAACTCACCTCCTTGACGATGATCGCGTCGGCGACCTTTCGCAGTTGCGTCTCCTCCTTGCCCGTTAACTCCTTGCCCGTATAGACGATGATCGGGAGATCAGCGCGACCCAAATCTTTCTGAATCCGCTCGATCAAGTCGAAGCCGGACATGTCCGGCAGTTTCAGGTCAACCACCATGCAATCGAACGGCTCGTTTTGCAGAGCGTCGAGCGCCTCTTGGCCTGTGGCGACGGCGGTTGTCGTCACGTCGCCGTTGCCGATGAGTTCGACGATGCTCATGCGCTGCGCTTCGTCGTCTTCGACGACTAACAGGCGACGCACGCGCCGGTCTGCGAAGGCCGCGATCTGGTCGAAGGCCGACCCCAAATCTTCGCGGCTGACGGGTTTTTGCAAATGCGTGATCGCGCCGAGATGCAGCGCGCGCTGGCGTTGCTCCTCGCCCGAAATAATGTGGACGGGGATGTGGCTCGTGTTCGGGTCGTGCTTCAAACGATCCAAGACCGTCCAGCCATCGCGATCCGGCAACTTGATGTCGAGCGTGATGGCGTCGGGCTTGTACTTGCGCGCGAGCGCGAGCGCCGCGTCGCCGCGCGTGGCGACGAGTCCCTTGAAGTTCTTCTCGCGCGCGAGGTCTAGAAGTATGCGCGCGAAATTGAGATCGTCTTCGACGATGAGCACTACGCGCTCGCCATCGAAGATTTGGTTGCGATCGTCGCTGATCTCGTTGGTCGCGATGAGCGCGGCTTCTATGTCGGAGATCGCCGTCGAAGTCCAGGCCGAGACGGAGTCGGCAAGAGACGCTGCGGCCGCAGGCGCGTTGTGCGTGCCGCCGGATGCGTCGAGCGCGTGGCCTGAGCCGTTGCCGGACGAGGCGGCGACGGAAGCGTAAGCGAGCGGCAGGTAGAGCGTGAAAGTGCTGCCCTCGCCCGGCACGCTCACGACGCGAATCTCGCCGCCTAAGAGGCGCGCGATCTCGCGGCTGATCGAAAGTCCCAAGCCTGTGCCGCCGTATTTGCGGCTCGTCGTGCCGTCGGCCTGCTGGAACGCCTCGAAGATAATGCGTTGCTTGTCCGCCGCGATGCCGATGCCTGTGTCGCTAACCGAGAAGGCGACGACGCTCCCGGCGCGATTCAAAGACTCCTGATAAAATTTCATCCCTGCGAGCGCCGGTTCGATCCTGAGCGTGACGCTTCCCTGCGACGTGAACTTGAAGGCGTTTGAGAGCAAGTTCTTGAGAATCTGCTGCAAACGCTTCTCATCCGTGCGCATGGAGACGGGCAACTGTTCGTCGCGTTCGATGGAGAAATTGAGTTTCTTGTCAACCGCGATCTGCTGGAAACTGCGTTCGAGTTGACCGCCGACTTCTGCAAACGACACCTCGCTGATGTCAATGCTCATCATGCCGGATTCGATCTTGGTGAGATCGAGAATGTCGTTGATGAGCGAGAGCAAGTCTGCGCCAGACGAGTGGATCGTCTCTGCAAACTGCACCTGCTTCGGCAGCAGGTTGTCGTCCTTGTTCTCGGACAACTGGCGCGAGAGGATGAGTATGCTGTTCAAGGGCGTGCGGAGTTCGTGCGACATGTTGGCGAGAAACTCCGACTTGTATTTGGAAGTGAGCGCGAGTTGCTCGGCCTTCTCTTCCATCGCCCAGCGCGCCTCTTCGACCTCGCGATTCTTCGCCTCGACTTCGGCCTTCTGCTTCTCTAGCAGCGTCGCCTTCTCCTGCAACTCCTCGTTCGTCTGCTGCAACTCTTCCTGCTGGCTCTTCAACAGTTCTTCCGATTCGCGAAGGCTCTCGGCCTGCTGTTCGAGTTGCTCGTTCTTCTTCTTGAGTTCGTCCTGCTGGCTCTGCAACTCCGCCGCCAGCGATTGCGATTGCAGCAGCAAATCTTCCGTGCGGCTGTTGGCTTCAATCGTGTTCAAGACGATGCCGATAGATTCGGTTAACTGATCGAGGAACGTTAGGTGCGTGTCGTTGAAGCGATTGAACGAAGCCAACTCGATGACCGCTTTGACTTCGCCTTCAAACAAGACGGGCAGCACGATGATGTTCAGGGGCGGCGCTTCGCCGAGTCCCGACCCGATGCGTATGTAATTGTCCGGCACGTTCGTCAGCAGTATGCGCTCCTTCTCCAACACGCACTGGCCGACGAGTCCCTGCCCCGCCTTGTACTCGTTCGACAGATTTTTGCGCTCGGTGAAGGCATAGCCGCCGAGCAGTTTCATCAAGGGCGACCCGTTGTTGGAAGCGTTGACGTAGAAGACGCCCTGTTGCGCATCAACTAACGGCGCGAGTTCGGAGAGGACGAGTTGTGAGACGGTCGCCATGTCGCGCTGGCCTTGCAGCATGCGCGTGAAGCGCGCGAGGTTCGTCTTCAACCAATCCTGTTCGGTGTTCTTCTGCGTCGTGTCTCTGAGATTGATGATCATCTCGTTGATGGTTTCGGAGAGCGCGGCCACTTCGCCGAGCGCCTCCACATCAATCGAGCGCGTAAGGTCGCCCTTCGTCACGGCGGTTGACACGTCCGCGATAGCGCGCACCTGCGTCGTGAGGTTGGCGGCCAGCCCGTTCACGTTGTCGGTCAGATCGCGCCAGGTACCCGCCGCGCCCGGCACGTTCGCCTGCCCGCCGAGCTTCCCTTCGACACCCACCTCGCGCGCCACGGTCGTCACCTGATCGGCGAAGGTGGCGAGCGTATCGGTCATGCTATTGATCGTGTCGGCCAACTCCGCGATCTCGCCTTTGGCCTCCACCGTCAACTTCCGTTTCAAGTCGCCGCCCGCAACCGCCGTCACGACCTTCGCGATGCCGCGCACCTGACCCGTCAAGTTGCTCGCCATGGAGTTGACGTTATCGGTCAAATCCTTCCACGTTCCGGCAACGCCTCGAACATCAGCTTGCCCGCCCAACTTCCCTTCCGTTCCCACTTCACGCGCCACACGCGTCACTTCCGATGCAAACGAGTTGAGTTGATCAACCATCGTGTTGATCGTGTTCTTGAGTTCGAGAATCTCGCCTTTGACATCGACGGTGATCTTCTTCGAGAGGTCGCCGTTTGCAACCGCCGTCGTCACGTCAGCGATGTTGCGCACCTGACCCGTCAAATTACCGGCCATCGAATTAACGTTATCGGTCAGGTCTTTCCACGTGCCCGCAACGCCGCGCACGTCCGCCTGCCCGCCGAGTTTTCCTTCTGTTCCCACCTCGCGCGCAACGCGTGTTACTTCCGATGCGAACGAGTTCAACTGATCAACCATCGTGTTGATCGTGTCTTTCAACTCAAGAATCTCGCCGCGCACATCGACTGTAATTTTCTTCGAGAGGTCGCCGTTGGCAACTGCTGTCGTCACATCCGCGATATTGCGCACCTGCGCGGTGAGGTTTCCGGCCATCGAATTAACGTTGTCCGTCAAATCCTTCCACGTTCCGGCAACACCCGTTACCTGTGCTTGTCCGCCGAGCTTGCCTTCCGTACCCACTTCACGCGCCACGCGCGTCACTTCCGACGCAAACGAGCCGAGCTGGTCAACCATCGTGTTGATGGTGTTCTTGAGTTCTAGAATCTCGCCTTTCACGTCAACGGTGATCTTCTTCGACAAATCGCCGTTCGCCACTGCTGTCGTCACTTCGGCGATGTTGCGCACCTGACCCGTCAAGTTGCCCGCCATCGAGTTCACACTATCGGTCAGGTCTTTCCACGTTCCGGCCACGCCGCGCACATCGGCTTGCCCGCCGAGTTTGCCCTCAGAACCCACCTCGCGCGCAACGCGCGTCACTTCCGATGCGAACGCATTGAGTTGATCAACCATCGTGTTGATCGTGTCTTTCAACTCAAGAATTTCTCCCCGAACGTCCACTGTGATCTTCTTCGACAAATCGCCGTTCGCCACAGCGGTTGTAACTTCCGCGATGTTTCGCACTTGCCCCGTCAGATTTCCGGCCATCGAATTAACGCTGTCGGTTAAATCCTTCCACGTTCCGGCGACGCCCTTCACGTCGGCCTGACCGCCGAGCTTTCCTTCGCTACCTACCTCGCGCGCCACGCGCGTGACTTCCGACGCGAAGGCGTTGAGTTGGTCAACCATCGTGTTGATCGTGTCTTTCAATTCGAGAATCTCGCCTTTAACGTCAACGGTGATCTTCTTGGACAAATCGCCGTTTGCGACGGCGGTTGTAACTTCGGCAATGTTGCGCACCTGACCCGTCAAGTTGCTCGCCATCGAGTTCACGTTGTCGGTCAAATCCTTCCACGTTCCGGCGACACCTTTAACGTCCGCCTGACCGCCGAGTTTGCCCTCGCTGCCTACCTCGCGCGCGACGCGTGTTACTTCGGATGCGAACGAGTTCAACTGATCAACCATCGTGTTGATCGTGATTTTGAGTTCAAGAATTTCGCCTTTCACGTCCACGGTGATCTTCTTGGAGAGGTCGCCGTTTGCGACGGCGGTTGTGACTTCCGCGATGTTTCGGACTTGGCCGGTGAGATTGCTCGCCATGGAGTTCACATTGTCGGTCAAATCCTTCCACGTTCCCGCAACGCCTCGAACATCAGCTTGCCCGCCCAACTTCCCTTCCGTTCCCACTTCACGCGCCACGCGCGTCACTTCCGATGCGAACGAGTTGAGTTGATCAACCATCGTGTTGATGGTGTTCTTGAGTTCTAGAATCTCGCCTTTCACGTCAACGGTGATCTTCTTGGACAAGTCGCCGTTTGCAACCGCCGTCGTCACGTCAGCGATGTTGCGCACTTGCGCGGTGAGGTTTCCGGCCATCGAGTTAACGCTGTCGGTTAAATCCTTCCAAGTGCCCGCGACGCCTTTGACTTTGGCTTCGCCGCCGAGTTTGCCTTCCGTGCCTACTTCGCGTGCGACGCGCGTCACTTCCGACGCAAACGAGCCGAGTTGGTCAACCATCGAGTTGACAATTTTGACGGAGCGCAGGAACTCGCCTTTGAGCGGGCGGCCTTCAACGTCGAGCGCCATGCGCTGCGAGAGGTCGCCGTTGGCGACCGCGCCGATGACGCGCGTGATCTCGTTGGTGGGTCGCGCCATGTCGTCTATGAGCATGTTGACCGAGTCAACCACGTCCGTCCAAGAGCCGTGCGCGCCTACGAGCGCGGCGCGTTGCGTGATCTTGCCGTCTCGCCCGACGACGCGGCTGACGCGTTCGAGTTCTTTGACGGTCTGGTCGTTCATTTCCATGATGTCGTTCAGGGTGTCGGCGATCTTTCCTGCCTCGCCCGTCCATTCGGTCGGGAGGCGTTGAGAGAAGTCGCCCTTCTTGAAGGCCATCAGGGTTTTCAAGAGCAGCTTGGTGTCGAGTATGTCTGGAGTTGACTGTTGATTTCGCATCGCGTCCTTCCAAAAAAATATTGTTCGCTACGGAGGGGCAAGGAATTTTCGTTTCGTGGCAAAAAACCCGCGCCCGCTCGCCCCTTTACAAGCATCCTAGCTGTTAGTGGACACACGGCGCGCCGCAGGGGGACAGCAGCGCGGCCACTACCGGAATGGGTGGAGAGTATTGGGGGAGTTGTTCGGTTCGTGTTGGCTTCAAGTCATTCGCCGTCTAATTTATACCCGTCCGGCGAAAATATGTAAATCCCGCGCCTGAACGTTCGCACGGAATCCGCCGTTTTGCATACGCGCCGCGCAGGTTTTAGACTGACACGCGAACGCGCCGAAGTTCGACGACTCAGGGAGTTTTTTCGATGACGCAAGTTAAACCTCGTTCCTTCCGCCGCACGCTCTTTCGCGTGCTCGCGCTACTGTGTTTCGCCGCCGCGCTCTTTCCGTCCGAGGCGAAAGCCGCCGCCGCTGTTGCTGCTGGCTGGTCTGCGCGATTCGACGGCGACGTGCGTTTCTACCAGTTGACGGAGTTGGGCGTCGTGCTGGTCGGCACGGAAAAATCGCTCTACGCGGTTGACGGCGAGCGCGGCGAAATCCTCTGGCGGCGCAAGAACGCGCGGCTCGACGAGACGGACATCGCGCCCGTGCCTGCGACGGATATTCTGCTCGTCACTTTCGAGCGCGACGGCAAGACGCGTCTCGAAGCGACGGACATTTTCACGGGCGAACGCCTCTGGCAAAGCGACAAGGTGCGCGGCAGCGTGATGCAGATGGCTGTTGACGCGGAGGCCGGGCGCGTCGCCGTTGTGCTCGTGCGCGATGCGAGGGGCAAGTCGGGCGACAATCTGAAAAAACATCCCGTCACGCACGTCTTCGATCTGGCGAGCGGAGATGAGTTGTGGAATCACGAGACGGGCGAGGTTGAGTTGATGCCCGCGCGCTGGGGCGAGCGCGAAGGTGAGGAGGTGGAGACGGCCTTCACGCTCGACAACTATCACCCGCCGCTTTTTGCAGACGGGCGGCTCTATCTCTTCTACGAGGGCGTGACCTCCTTCGACGCGGCGACGGGCAAGAGCCGCGAGCGCGAACGGTTTCGCGTCAACGAAGAGGGACTCGCCTTGACCGAAGCCGATCCTGTCTTCGACGAACGCTTCATCTACACTTCCGGTCGCGGTCGTCTGCGCGCCGTCTCGCGCGCGAACACGGAAGTCGTCTGGGAGGCGAAAGACGTTGGACTCGCGCCCGAAATCATACTCGCGGGTGAAGGCTCGACTCTGTACGTACGCACGGGCGGGCAGTTCACACGTCTCAAAGACGGCGAGACCGTCGAGCGCGGCCCCTACGGTGTAAGCGCGATTGACGCGGCGACGGGCAAGGTGCGCTGGCGTTACAAGGGCGCGGACAAAGGCATCACGAACCTCGCGCTGCCCGACCGCTCGACCGTCCTCGTCGCAGACCGCGACGACCTCATCTGGATTGACACGGCGACGGGCAAACGCCGCTCGAAAATTTCGCACAAGATAGAGCGCGCTGCCTTCGTCATCTTGAACGAACAGGGCGCAGCGGTCGTCGGCGGTCGAAACGAGATCGCGGCCTTCGACGCGCAAAGCGGCAGGGAGTTATGGCGCACTCGCCACACGCCGCCCGGTCGCGGTTTCCTGCGCATGGTCGCCGCGATCACTGCGCGCGCAGCCTCGCTCTACTTCCGTTACGGCGGCGCGGCCACGTCCGTCTTCGGCGGCGTGCGCGTCGCCTCGCGCGCGGCGACGGCGCTACGCTGGTCTGGACTCTCTTCTGCGCGTAACACTCTGCCCGGTCTCACCTCGCTCGCAGCGGGCGCGGCGCGTCAACAGATCACGCGCAATTTTGCGCCCTACGGACTCGCCTCGCGCATACGCCAGACCGCAAGCTACAGGCTGCCGAACATACCTACGAGGCCGAGCGTCTCAGACATCCCGCGCCCTTCCGCTCCGGCAGCGCGCGACGTGGAAGAACGCCTCCTGGATCGTCTCGATCCCGCCAGTCAACTCGCGCGCCTCTCGCGCTTCCTGTGGCGGCGCGAACGCCTCGCCGCGCTGCGCGGCCAGTGGATGTATTTCTACACGGACTTGAAGACGACGGGCGGCAACGGCCTTGCGGGCGTCAACGTCAACAACGGGCGCACCGAACGCGAACTACGTCTCGGCGACCCAGACCCGCGCTTCAACACGGACGAGGAGACAGGACTCCTCTACACCGCGCAGGGCAATCGCCTCAACGCCTACACGCTCGGCAACCGCTGAGATGAGATATTTACTCGCTCAGGGCAAACCCCTGACGATTGCTGCGTGAAGACAAAACGCAAAACTATGTGAAGCGCGAACGGGCGCGGTCTGACGATAGACCACGCCCGTTCAAATTATCTCCGACCTATCCTGTTAAGCTCATGCGCGCCGTCTGCTTCGAGACTTAGCGGGCGAGGCTGCCGCCACGCACCTGCAAACCCATGAGGCGCGCGGGGAAGACGCCGAAGTCTTCGACCTCCCAGGTGTTGCCGTCTCTGAGCCGGACTTTGGCGGCGGGGATAAACGTCCCTTCGCTGTTGCGTCGGCGCAGGAAGATTTCCGCGTAGCCGAACTTGTAGTCTTCCGAGCGCGACCCGGAGCGCAACTCGTAGAAGTTGATATTGCGCTCGTAGAGGACGATGATCTTCGTCCCGTTATCCTGCGGCACGCTGATGATTACGTTGGCATCCACGCCGACGCCGTTCCCGATCGTGATGCGCCCCGCGTCCATGCGCGAGAGCACGCGCAGCAATTCATCCTGCCCGCCCGATTGCAGCGCGGAGTTCAACTGCCGCACTTCATCTTCCGACGTGTAGCGGTCAATCATGAGCGTGAAAGGCGTCGTCCGCCCGCCGAAGCGCCCGCCGACGCCGACGACCGTTCCGGTGATCTGCTGTTGCCGATCCTGCTCAGCCCGTCCGCCCCTGCGTTGCCCGAACGCAACGGGCGTCGTCTGCGCAACGACGGTCAACACCGCCACGAAACACACAGCACCCAACCAACCCGACCATCTTCTTTTACTCATAATTCTCCCCCTTGCCGAAATTTAGATTACAGGCTACTCACTCATACTAAACCTTAGAAGTGTACAGATTGTCTCAAATTCCTGCATATATATAGTTGAAAGGAATCTATAGTCGTATTTATCACAGAAGGATTCCCGTTTATAAAGCGCGTTTTTCCTATATACTTGCCGCGTAGAATCATCCCACATCGTCGTCAGGAGGCTGCTATGTCGCAGGAGAACGTGGAAATAATTCGCGTGTTGTACGATTCGTTTGGCAAGGGTGATATCCCGACAGTGCTAGGGCAGATGGATCAGAACATCGAGTGGAGAGAGGCGGAGAATTTTATCTACGCGGATCGCAATCCGTATCTGGGGCCGCAGGCGGTGCTCGAAGGCGTGTTCATGCGTCTGGGGACGGAGTGGGAAGGCTTTACGGTCACGCCCGAAGAATGGTTGGACGCGGGCAATCACGTCGTCGTGCTCGGCAGCTACAGCGGAACGAATAAGGCTACGGGGCGCGAGGTGCGCGCGCAGTTTGCGCACGTCTGGGGCGTGAGGGGCGAAAGAGTGGTGCGTTTCCAACAGTACACGGACACGAAACAATTCGCGGAGGCGATCACAGACTAACGCATCCCGACAATGAATCGTAGCAGACTCATCCTCGACGCTTCGACTTCGATCACCATCCTACTGTTCCTTCGTTAATCGTCTTTCGCGGCGTCGTCTGAGTCGTACAGGATGGTGCGGAGGCCGTCTTTCTCAATTCTGACGATGCCGAGGCCGTCCCCGTTTGAGAGGGGCGTCCAGCGTGCGCAGAAGGGGCAGTCAATGCGGTAATTAGGGCAATAATATAGTTGATTCATCACTTGCGGATGAGAGGCAGCTAACTCGCCGGTCGGGTGCATGCCGTTGTTAGAATCTTAGTCAGTGTTGCGCTTCAAACTTGATGTCAGGCGGCGTCGGTTGAGAATACAAACTCCGTTTCTTTGGAGCGCGCCCATAATTCGAGCGATTTGCCCAAGCGGTTCAACATTGCCGTCTCACATGAAACATAAAAATGTGCTAATGCGCCATACGGAGGCAGCGACTGGTTGCTAATCTTGACCTCCAGAGCACTATGCCCTACGCCATCATAAACGAATGCCCGAAGCAGGATGTAGCAATAATACTTCCCTTCGGGAGCACCATTCTCAAAATCCACTTCATGATCAATATTCTTCGGGAAAGATTGAAGAGCCACGCCGAACTCTATCCACTCCTCATCAGCAACATAAGAATCCTGACGCGCGGCGAAGCCGTCGCCAGAGATGAGCAACTCAACGTGCCGCGCGTCATATTCATCTTCATCAAGTTTGCGGATTCGGATTTGCATTAGCCACAAAGGAGACGCCTAACGCCCGGCATCACCCGCGCCCCTGCGCAACGAGCATGAGAGAGTTCGTGTCGGGGCGTCGGGTGCATGCCGTTGTTAGGCGCAGCTACCTGTGCATCAACTGTGTAATTGTTAAAAGGAGCGACAATACTAATACAATAACATTTAGAACTGTCATAAGGTGCTTCGTGATACTACCCTTCTTAGAGATTCCCCTTTCAGAAAATAGAATGGATATGAATAGTATAACGAAGATTATTTTACCAATCGCCAACAGGCTTCTAAGTAGTTCACGCTGATTTGTATCAGCGTTCAAGTCAATCAGCAGGAGGTAGTAGCCTGGTGCCTGTAAAAGCGCGTATGGGGTGCAGATTATCCATATCTGGACTTTGAAATCTGTAAACCTTTCAGCAGCCGTATATGCCAATAGGATAAATGCTCCCATGGCAAGGAAAATTCCTAATGAAGATACAGTTATTTTCCATACCACACTTGCGGAATGATATGGAGCGCCAAGTAGCAAATTCCAAACTAGAAGTACAAGTGAGGCGCTAAGGAGATAGCCTATAAATTTCAACGTCGGTAAGGCTTTATCCTGCGGCAAGAGACAAGCAGCAACCCCTAAAAGCGCGATATTGCCAAACCCATCGAGGAGAAGAATGATCCAATAGTAGGTCGTAGGGTTAGGAATAAGAGTATGTACAACGAGGAGGATAAGCCACCACGTTAGCCAACATAGGAGGGCGCTGGGATAGCCAGGGTAAATTTTCGGCGGCAACTTTGAATCATCAGAAGCTAGTACTGACTTAGTATCAAGAGAACGAGCAAATAGAAAGATGCCTACTGCAATAGCAACAACCATCATGCCTGCCACATAAACATTTGACTCTCTAAGTACGTTATTCAGAACTTCAAAGAATTTCATAATTGTAATTCCTCAAAATTTACTCAGAGGCTGTTGCGCCTAACGCCCGAATTAACCCGCGCCGAGCGCAGGCATTAAACATCATCGCAGCAAAAGAGCATGAAAGCCATGCTGTCGAGGCGTCGGGTTGAATGAGTTGTTAGATGGCGGTACCGTCTCAACGAGGATCATGTTTTTGTCGGTTTACTCATCTCTTTAGACACCAGCTCAACTCTCGCCATTTGATAGGCAGTAAAGCAACTCCACCCTAAAGCGACAAGTGCCCCACCTGAAGCAGGTGCCTTCCAATTACCGGAGGTCAAAGCTATCTTGAATGTAAGATTGTAAAAATACAGGAGCGCTGCACAGCCGGATAAATAGCCAAGTATATACCTTCCACCAAAGAGCATCATGGTTCGTATGATAAGCATCAACAGCGCAAAGATGTAAAAGCTAGTTGGAAGCACTAGATGTTTCTCGATAGGAACATTTTGCCTGAATCTGAATAAGGATTCGAGAGTAGCTTGGGTTGAATTCTCATCAGGGATGAATGGTAATTTGGAAATTGCCCACAGAACCAAGAGAAGAATGCCGCTCTTAACAAAGGTGTCTAGCTTAGCGAGCAACCATTTCACTATGAATAAAGAAAGAGAGGCAGTGTCTTCAGGTTTAGGCTTAACTGATGAAGGTATAGTTAGAGGAGCAATAAGAGTGGTTAAAGACAAAGAGGTGAAAAATAGATTGTTGCTTAAATCATAACCCTTATGAAGGACGATCACAGGCGTGAGGCAAATACTAACTTTAATTGCATTGGCATAAGTAAACATCGGCGGCAACTTTAACCTGTAACGTTTATCAATATGCGATGGTTCCACACGCATCATATAGAAATAAATGAAAAGTATAATCCAGAGAAGAATGAGACCGACTATGTACATATTATTGTCCTACGTAACAAGTAAAGCCATCTAACGCCCGGCATCACCCGCCCGCAGAGAACTGCATAACCCTCCAAGCTGTCGAATGACATCCACGCTGGTGCGGGTCGGGCGCATGCCGTTGTTAGCCCGCATGCCGGTTAATCCGAGCGTTACCTCAACCGGATTAAGCCCGCCGCCGTGCTCCTGAAACCGCACCCGTCATAGAAACCTTGCAGGTGCGGCTCGAAGTCCACATGCACCCACTCAACACCACGCCTCTCGGCTTCCGCCGCCGCTCGCCTGACAAGCTCTCGACCAACGCCATGTCGCTGGAACTCTGGATGCACGCTCGTATCCAGAACGAACGCATGGTAACCGCCATCCCACGCCAGATTAACGAAACCTATCAAGCGGTTTTCGAGATAAGCACAGACGAACGCTAAGCTGCGATTGAGCACAGGCTGGAAGTCGCGCCACCTGTGTTCGTGCCAAGCGGCAGCGAACAGCGCGTTTAGCTCATCGTTCGTCAGCGAAGGGCTAACATGATAAACCAGCCTAACCATTTCGTGATTAGCTTGTTCAGACCTCGGTATCTTGCTCATACTCGGATGAGGTGCATAGATTCGACACCCGAAGCGGGCTACCGCATATTGTACCGCAGGGTGCGGCAGAACTACGCGATAAAGAGCCAAAGGCCGCACTGTGCGGTCTAACACACCCGGATACGTGTCAAGAGTCGCTCCCGGTTTAGCAGGATGCTCTGTTAGAACTCCGCCATTTAACTACACGCCACACAGGTCAAGCGGGAAAGAATCCGACTTATGCCCCGGCAACTCTAAGGCCACCGCTCGACAGGTAAGTTCGGCCGGTCATATCTGCGCCATGTGCGTCAACTATATGATTGCCTTAACGAAATCAGCCCGCGCGCGTCTGAGATGCCGCCGCGCACGTCACAGGCGACGCTGTACGCTTTCAAGACGCCGTTGAGCGTGTTACAGGGACGGATGAGCATGTCAGAGATGCCAATGAGCGTGTTGAAGGGCCGGATGAGCGCGTCACAGACGCCGCTGAGCACGTCACACATGCCGCTGAGCGTTGCACAGACGCCGATGAGCGGTACACAGACGCGGCTGAGCGGTGCAGAGAGGCCGATGAGCGTGTAAAACATGCGGCTGAGCGGGTGAAAGGTGTCGCTGAGCATGTCACACAGTCGGATGAGCGGGTTAGAGGCGTCGCTGAGCGTGTA
>DATFGP010000053.1:0-162619 GCA_035249365.1 Pyrinomonadaceae bacterium
TTCATCCTTCACGCGGCGTTGCTGGGTCAGGCTTTCGCCCATTGCCCAAAATTCCCGACTGCTGCCTCCCGTAGGAGTCTGACCCGTATGTCAGTGTCAGTGTGACCGACCGCCCTCTCAGGCCGGTTACAGATCGTCGCCTTGGTAGGCCATTACCCTACCAACTAGCTAATCTGCCGCGGGCTTCTCTTTAGGCGCGAGGTCTTGCGATCCCCCGCTTTAACAACTGTCTCGATGTCGAGCCGCTGCATTATGCGGTATTAGCAGCCGTTTCCGGCTGTTGTTCCCCACCCAAAGGTAAATTACCCACGTGTTACTCACCCGTGCGCCACTTTCCACCCCCCGAAGGGGGCTTCTCGTTCGACTTGCATGTCTGAGGCACGCCGCCAGCGTTGATTCTGAGCCAGGATCAAACTCTCGTTAAGAATTTGTATCTCTGGAACATTATCTTATACTGGTTAAAAGTATCCGATAATGACTCTTCTCGAGTTTTATCTGCGCCGAGCCTAAGCTCCGGCGCTCCAACTCTCAAAGGTCTTAACATGGACACGCTCTATCTAGTTTTCAAAGATCGGTTTCGACTTCTTTCAACTTGCTCACAGACGACTTATTTCCGCCCCAAGCAAACCGCAACCTTAACTGATTGCTTTTAACTTGTCAAGCGAGCCGGATTAAGACGCTTCAAAAGCTTCTCGCGTTGCCCGGCTGACAACTTTTTTCGCCGACGAAACAACCGCCCTCTCTCTTTCTCAAATCTCTAAAGAAGAGAAGCGGCTGTGTTCAACGCGTCCTGTTGTTGTCGTCTGGAATGTCAATTGCCGTGTTTCAGGCGAAAGGGCATTATAGACGGAATCTTTTGTTTGTCAACACCCCTACGCAAAAAAGTTTTCAACCCGGGAAAACTCCGCCATCGCCCTTCGTCTCGCCTCAAAGAGTCCAACTATTTCTTCTTCGAACTTTTCGGCAAAGTGCCCTGAGCATCAACCTTCAAATTGCCTCTGTCGTCTCGATAAACTTTGTAGCGAACGTCAACCAACTGCCCGTTGTCGTCTGCCTTGACGGTAAAGAACTTCTCACCGTTATTATTCTCGACGCGCAGGGGCAGGCGGCCATTCAAGTCCGGACTTCGATATGCCGTGTAGTGTTCTTGCCTGCTCTTGTCATAACCCAGCACGAAGATGCGGTCGAAATCCGGTTCGTCCAAAGTGCTCGGCTCGTCGGAACTGCTCTTTTCCAGAATTACCCAACTGCCCGGCTGCGCTTCCTTCGCGGCGTCCTTATCCTTCGGCGCGGCTTGCCCGGCGTCGCCCGCTTCGTCGAGCCTTTGCCAGGCCACAAACTCACGCCCCGTGCGATAAAAGATGATGTCGCTCGGCACGGTCAATTCAACTTGCTTGGCGTAAACCCAACCGGAGGGCGCGGGCGAAATGGCTTTCGGCAGGCGCACCTTGTACCAGAGTTCGTTCAACTCCTCCGCCTCTTTGGCCGCGCCGCTATCTTTCTTGTTCCCGCCCTGCGATGCCGCACCTGCTTTTGGCGCGTCGTCGCTCTCGGTCGCTTCCGATGCTTTGGGTTTCGGCACGCGTTTCCAACCGACGATCTCGAAGTGCGCGCCGCTCTCTAGTTTCAGCAGAATGTTATCCGCGCCGCTTCTGTCCGCAGATGAACGCAGATTCGTGCTCGCCCTGAGTTGGCCTGTGGCCTGCGCGGGAATGTCTTTATCTTCGGCGGCGACTTGCACGGAACGATCCAGCAAATCCTGCGGCATGACGTTGCGTGCTTCGATCCAGCCTTCCGTGTTTTCCGCGTCGTGCGCGCGCACGCGCAACCAGCGTTCGCCGTTCTCGGCGGTCGTCGAATCCAAAATATCCAACTGATCGCCGCGCACAACCTCAGACAAATCCGCCGCCACGACGGCGACCGAACTACGCACCTGCGCGCGTCGCGCGATCACCACGCCCGTATCAGTTTTGCTCGCGAGCGTCGTGCAACTCACAGAGCCGAATGTGACGGCCAGTAATAAAAAGAGGCGCGCGGCGTTCACGCGACAAAAGTTGAAAGAGAGACTTTCGTTGATGCCAAATATTTTCATGCGACGGATGATGGATGCAAAGGCTGCGGCGCGTGCGGGGGATTTCTGAAATAGAAATCGCATCAGGACAATTTATTTACAGTCGGCCTTAAAATTCAACGATTCCAAAACCGTTCTAATTGTAGCCCATTTGTCGCAATAAATCGCGTTGGGCACGGCTCAATGAATCGCTCACGGTGATTCGCGTTCTTGCTCCGTTGCGCGTCATGTTTAAGCCGAACGGGGCGAACGCGTCTGTCAGGTCAAGCCGATTTACGCTCTCGATATGATGTTTAGAAAATTCGCTGCTGCCTGCGACGCCGTTGAGCGCATCAATCACGGCGGCGTTTCCCTCTCGTCTTTCAACGCCCGCGTGAGACGTGCGAAACAGCGCGCGATAGACATCGTCTAGACTACGTTTCCCACGACTGCGCTGCCTGACACTTAAATCGTAAAGCGCGGCTATCAACATTCCCTTGTGATAAACGAGCGCGCCGTTCCCGCTCCAACGTCGCGAGGAAGCATCAACGAGCGAGAGATTATCCCGCTCGCGCTCGACGAGGTAATTGTCGTAAGAGCGCGCTAACGAATCGAGGTAATCCTGAAAAGTTAAATATCCGAGTTCGACGCTCACGCGCATTGCTTGATAGACGGTGAACCCTTCGTAGAACCAATCGTACTCGCCGTCGAGCGCCAGCCCGTTCGGAACCCACAGGTGCAAAAGCTCGTGCGACAGCGGGACGCTGAGACGCGCGAGTCCTGCAACTTTCGAGTTTGAACGCCCTGAGATAAAGACGACTGTGCCGCCGCGCGTCTCCGCGCTCCAACGCGTCGCGTCCGCCGTTTGCGGGAACGGCGCGAGCAGAACGAGCGCGCTCCTGCGCGGGACGCCGCCGAAGGTTCGCTCATGCTTTCCGAGAATGTCGCGAACAACGCCTATCACATCCTCATCCGCGAAAGCCCACTCGCCCGTTGCGGCGAATTTGAACTCCATCCCGCGCAAAGTGTTTTGTGTCACACGCAGATCAGCACCGACGAAAAAGATAGATGATTCGGCGTCTTCGATTTCATATTGCCCGCCGACGTTTCGTGTCTCGAGCGTGGCAACTTTCCAGTTCTCCGGCAGAGTCAAATTCAACTTGGCGCGTGCGAGCGGAAGCGGCAAAAGGTCGCCCGTCATCAACACGCCGCGCGTCGTCGTCAGCCACGAAACGTGCGCCGTCTCGTTCGTCGTGCGTGGCGGGTCGAGTTTGAGTTCGTAGCGAACTTTGGTGGCCTCGCGCGCCGCAGTGTAGTCGCCCGAAGCGAGTTTGCGCGCGGGCGTCTCGACGCCCTGTGCGTCTGCAAGCGACAAATTCTCTATGCGCTCGCCGAGATTGGTCATTCCCGCATAAGCGCTGCGGAACGACCAAGCCTTCGTGCCTTCCCCGCGCTCCGCTTCTACCCTGATGCGCGGCGGCGTGAGGGAAACGACGCTGATGCGTGCGTTGATTGCTTGAGCATTCGCCGTGAGATTTACAAACGACATCAAGAGCAGCGTTCCACAGATGAGCCATATGCGAGACGAGTTTCTCGCGGAGATTTTAGCGAACGGCGGCGCGTTTTTGCGTTCAATGTTCAAGGCTTCGTGAAGTATGATTTGACCGTGATGGTCGTCTGCGGATGCGTCTGTGTGACGGGGAAGAAGTTGCTTTGACACTGGTGCGCGCAAGCATTTATAGTTGCCCTTACTCCTGCGTGTCCCGACTGTAACATAATGTTTGAAGTAGTGCCCAATCGCATTAAAAGTGGGTCTCAACGCCGCCGAAAATATCTGGCGAGCGCGTTGAACTCTCTGTTGCTCCTACTCATTTTTTACGGGGCAACGTGCGGTCTGATTCACAGCCACACGATCTACCTGCCGCCCGTTTCGACCTCCGAAACAACTCTCGACGGCACGCGTGAAGCCGACCTAACGACGAAGCTTTTATCCACCGGCAAGAATTGCCTTCTCTGCCAGTTTCATCAACAACTCTCGCACGGACTATTTCAGACGAAGCCCTTCGCGCTGCAACCGCACGCGCACGCCGCACGCCTGCTCGCCGCCGTCTCGAATAACTATTCCGCCCCGCACGAATCGTCGCGCGGGCGCGCCCCACCCTTCGCCTCTCTTCTCTAAATTGTATTCCCATTCGACCGCTTCGCCGTCCAAGCGAAGCGCTCGAAGCGTTTAAGAATCAGGACGCTCAAGCCGTTTGCTGCCGCTTTGGTTTATGAAACCGAAGCGCGGCGCGTTTATTAAGGCGAAGTGTCCGGCGGCGCACATGCCGTTTCGGTAAAGAAGAGAGGCTGATATGTTTGGTGAAAGCATTTATAAATTCACATTGGGCTTGGCGCTTGCGTTGGCTTTCTGCGCTCCGGTCTGGGGACAGTCGCACATCGGCACGGTGCAGGGCACGGTGCGCGATCCGAGCGGCGCGCTCGTGCCGGGCGCGACCGTGCGCATCGTTGACCCGACCAGCGGCTATCAACAGACGGCGCAGACCGACGAACAGGGCGAGTATAAATTCTTCAACATCCCATTCCACATCTACACAGCGCGCGTTGAAGCCGCCGGTTTTCAGACCGTCGAAAAATCCATAGACCTTGAGACCGCCATCCCGCTCAGCGTGGACTTCACGCTCTCGGTCGCCGCCGCCAGCGAGACAGTCACGGTCACGGAAAACGCTTCGCTCATCGAAGCCGACAAAACCGCGTCCGACACCAACATCTCGCAGACGTTGCTCGAACGCCCGCTCGGCGCAGTTCCCTCGCGCGGCATTGAGGCCATCGTGGCGAGCGCGCCCGGCTTCGCGCCCGACGATAACGGTCGCCTTCACCCGCGTGGCTCCGAGTCGCAAGTGCAATACGTCGTTGACGGCGTGCCGATCACAGACAACCTCTCGGCTATCTTCTCGACGAGCCTCGACGCGCGCACGCTGCGCACGGTCGAAGTTTTAACCGGCGGCATCTCCGCAGAGTTCGGCGATAAACTCGCGGGCGTCGTCAACGTCAACACGCGTTCGGGACGCGAGACGCCGACGCAAGGCAGCGTCACACTATCGGGCGGCAGTTTCTCGACCGGCGAGATTGGCGTCAACTTCTCGACGCGCACAGACAAACTCGGCCTGTTGACGAACCTCTCTACGACCACCTCGCAGCGTTTCCTCGATCCGCCGACCATCGAAAACTTTCACAACTTCGGGCGCACAGGTAAAGGCTTCCTACGCCTTGATTATCAATTCACGCCGAACGACACGTTGCGCGCCACTTTCCTTGCGGGTGGCTCAAACTTTCAAGTTGCCAATCGCCTCGAACAAGAACTTGCGGGACAGGATGAAAAGCAACGTCTGCGCGACCACTCGGAGTTCATCACTTATGAGCACATCTTCTCGCCGACCACCTTCGGCCAGTTTTCGTTCTTCAACCGTCACGGCAACGCGCGCCTGACGAGCAACCCCTTTTCTACGCCCGTCGCCGCATTTCAAGATCGTTCGCTGCAAAACACGGGCGGCATCGCGGCAGTATCGCTCACGCGCGGGAGTCACAACTTGAAAGTCGGCGGCCAGTTCACCGTCACGCCCGTACGCGAGGAGTTCAGTTTCTACCCGACCGCGCCCTTCGACGACTTCACGGACGCAGACGGCGAGACAGTGCCGAATCCCGTCAACTCTTTCAACGCCGCCAACCCGTTTCGCTTTCGCGGCAGACGCACGGGGCGCATGTTGAGCGCCTACATACAGGATCGCTTCTCGCCGTTTCACAATTTCACGATTGACGCGGGTGTGCGCTACGACAACTACAAACTCGTCATTCAAGAGGACGCCTTCAGCCCGCGCATCGGCGTGGCCTATTTCATCCCGCGCACACAGACGACGCTGCGCGCTTCTTACAATCGCCTCTTCCAGACGCCGCCCGCAGAAAATCTGCTGCTTGCGAGTTCCGCCGAAGCCGCCGCGCTCTCGCCGCTCGCAGTGGTGCAAGGTCAGGCGGGCGTGCGCCCGATCCTTCCCGACAAGCAGAACGTTTACGAGGTCGGCGCGCAGCAGGCGCTCTCGCACTTACTTCGCCTCAACCTGACCGTCTATCAAAAACGCATCACCAACTTCGGCGACAAGGATCAATTCTTCGACACGGGCATCATCTTCCCGATCACGATCTCTTCGGGGCGCGTCACGGGCGAGGAACTACGCCTTGAGACAGCCGACATCAGAGGCTTCCGCGCCTTCGCCTCTTACGCCAATGCGCGCGCCTACGGCGTGACGCCGATCAACGGCGGACTGTTTCTCGGCGAAGCCGTCGAAAGTCTCGACGCGCCCGGCCTCAAGTTCGCAAACGATCACGACCAGCGCAACTCTGCGCAGTTTCAGTTCAGCTACAATCATCAACCGTCGGGCGTCTATGCCATCTTCGGCGGGCGGTACGATTCCGGCTACCCCGTCGATGTTGAGCCGGGCACGACGCTCGCGGACTTCGTCGCCGCAGGCTTCGATTCGCGTCTCTACAACGAAATTGACTTCGAGCGTGGGCGCACACGCCCGCACACCGTCCTCAATTTCTCCGTCGGCGCGGACTTGCTGCGCGAACGCCGCGCCTCGCTCAACGTGCAATTCGACGTTCAGAATTTGACGAACACGCTCTTTCTCTACAACTTCGAGTCGGTCTTCAGCGGCACGCACGTAGGCTTCCCGCGCCTCTTCAGCGGGCGTCTGTCAGTGCGTTTCAAATAAACAGAAAGCACTCACCGCAGAGACGCAGAGGACACAGAGGGGGCGCAGAGGAAAGAACAATAGTTTTCTCTGCGCCCCCTCTGCGGCTCTCTGCGTCTCTGCGGTGAAAGTTTTTTGTCGGCATCTTATTGATGAAACTTGGAACTTTAGCGGCCTGCCATGCGTCTAAGGTTGCTGTAAAAGCAAAATCACGCGCGGCAGGCCACTTTTGCCCGAAGCGTTGACACTTCTCGCGATGCACCGATAGAATACAGCCCTCGTCAATGACTACCGCTGGCCGCCAGCCAGTTTGAGGATCAAGTCGTGAGTCTCGTAAAAATCATCATCATCACCATCGCAGTCATCCTGTCGATCCTGTTCTTCGGGCGGTTTTTGTTCTAAGCCTGACGGCGGCATGACCCTTCCTCGTCCAGTTCACATCCGGCGACACGTCTTCACACGCGCCGCCCGCCAACGTTTTCTGCTTCCTCTACTCGCGCCGTCTCTCGTCATTATCATTTTCAACCTCTGCGTCTGCGCGCAAACAACCAACGCGCCCGATACAGACGAAGTCTTGCGCGTCAGCACAGACCTCATCACCGTCCCCGTCGTCGTCACAGACGCGCGCGGGCGACGCTTCGCGGGTTTGACGCTCTCGGACTTCCGTGTCAGCGACGGCGGGCGACCCGTGAAGCTCGATTATTTCTCCGCCGGAACGGAGCGCGTCGCAGTGCTGTTCGCGCTAGACGCTTCCGGCAGCGCACGCGAGCACATCGCGCGACAGACCGAAGCCGCGCTCGCAATGTTCACGCGCTTCGGCAGCAACTCGCGCATCGCCGTGCTCCCGTTCGCCGCACAGGCCGAGTTCGCGCTCCCCTTCACCGCAGACATCAACAGCGCGCGCGGCGCATTTCAACTCTCCGCACGTCGCAACCAGAACACAGCCATCTTCGATGCCGCCGCCGTTGCCCTACGCGCCTTCAACGTCGCCGGAGCGGACGCACGCGAACGCCGCATTATCATCCTGTCGAGCGATGGTCTGGACACGGCCAGCCGCACGACGCCCGACGCCGTCATCAACCAGGCGCGCCTGCGCGGCGTCTCCATCTACGTCATACATTTTCCGCTCTACACGCCGCAGGGCGGCCAACTCGTCGTGCGCCGCCCTGCCAAAGGTTTTCGCGAACTGGCGAAGCAGACCGGCGGCCACTATTTCCGGCTCGGCGACGCGCGCACGGCGCTCGACCCGCGCGCCACATACGATCTCGCGCCAATCTTTCGCGCCATCGCCGAAGACTTACAGAGCCAGTACATGCTCGGCTACTATCTCGACGCCGCCGCGCGCGACAAAAGCGAACACCACATTCAAGTAAGTCTCGCTCCAACGCACAAACTCCTTCGCGTGCAAATGCTCCGCGAACCAACTTTGAAAGCAGTGACAGGTGACAAGTGACAAGTTAGAAAAGTCGTCAATCGTCGATCGTGAACAGATAAAAGCCTGCTTTGTCTATTCACGATTGACGATTGACGGCTTTTTGCGATTCACGATTCTCTGTTTTATCTTGTCACTCGTCACTTAAACATATGCAGAACCAACAAGGATTGCGAAACATACGACGCGCGCTGTTGAGCGTGTCGGACAAGACGGGGCTGGTCGAGTTTGCACGCGCACTCGTAGGCTTCGGCGTCGAACTTTTGAGCACGGGCGGCACGGCGAAGGCTTTGCGCGAGGCAGGGATAGAAGTGCGCGACGTGTCGGACGTGACGGGCTTCCCCGAAATGCTCGACGGGCGCGTCAAGACGCTCCACCCGCGCATACACGGCGGACTGCTCGCCGTGCGCGACAACACGGAGCATATGAACGCGCTCGGCGAGCACGGCATCGAACCGATAGACATGGTCGTCGTCAACCTCTACCCGTTCGAGCAGACAATCGCGCGCGAAGGCACGACGCTCGCAGAGGCCATCGAGCAGATAGACATCGGCGGCCCCGCGATGGTGCGCTCGGCGGCGAAGAATTACACGGACGTGGCCGTCGTCACCGCACCCGAACTCTACGAGAGAGTTTTGCGCGAGATGCAGGAACACGAAGGCGCTCTCTCGCTCGCAACGCGCGGCCAACTCGCGCGCCTTGCCTTCATGCGCACGGCTTTCTACGATTCCAAGGTCTTCTCCTATCTCGGCTCGCTCGCCGGAGAGACGGGCGAGTCCGAATATTGGACGGCCTACCCACCCATCGAATCAATTGTTGATACCGTCGAGGCATACGCAGACATCCTCGCGGGCGCGTTCGAGGCTGCCGATGCGGACGAAGCGGAGGCAGACGACGACGGCGAAGATTCCGAGTTTGACGACTACGCCGAACTGACTCTGAACAAACTCTCCGATTTGCGCTACGGCGAGAACCCGCACCAGGCAGCCGCGCTCTACGAAATCGAAGACGAAGACGCGAGCGGCGTGGCGCACGCCGAATTGCTCTCAGGCAAAGAGATGTCTTTCAACAACTACGTTGACGCAGACGCCGCCTGGCAACTCGCCTCCGACTTCGCAGAACCCGCCTGCGCCATCATCAAGCACACGAATCCTTCGGGCGTCGGACTCGGCGCGACGCCCGTAGAGGCTTACCGCCGCGCGCTCGCCACCGACCCGCTCTCCGCTTTCGGCGGCATCGTCGCCTTCAATCACAAAGTTGACGACGAAGCGGCGCGCGCCGTTACGGAAATTTTCACCGAAGTCATCATCGCCCCAGACTATGACGAAGCGGCTTTAATCACGCTCCGCGCCAAGAAGAACTTGCGCGTCCTGCGTACAACTGCGCCGCGCGCGGACGAAGCCGCCGCCATCCTCGTCTACGATTACAAAAAGATCAGCGGCGGCATGCTCGTACAGACGCGCGATCTGCACCGTCTGACGCGCGACGATCTCAAAGTCGTCTCGCGCCGCGCGCCGACCGATGAAGAGATCAACGCGCTCCTATTCGCTTGGACGGTCTGCAAGCATACGAAGTCGAACGCCATCGTCTACGCGCGTGCGGGGCAGACAATCGGTGTCGGCGCGGGGCAGATGTCGCGTGTGGATTCCGTCCGCATCGGCGCGATGCGCGCCGAGCTTCCCGTCGCCGGATCGGTGCTCGCTTCCGACGCCTTCTTCCCTTTCCGCGACGGCATTGACGAGGCCGCGCGTCACGGCATCACGGCCATCATTCAGCCCGGCGGCTCTGTGCGCGACGAGGAGATCATCGCCGCCGCAGACGAACACAACCTCGCGCTGGTCTTCACGGGCATACGCCATTTCAAACATTGATTTCATACTTTGAGTAAACGGAGACATCAACAGTTATGACGAACAGGCTCAATCTGAAAAGTAAATTCGCGGCGGTCTTCTTCGCGACGCTGCTTGTGGCGGCAGGCGCGTTCGCCGCGCAAAAAGGTTTGACGAAGCGTGTGCGTTTTCCGCGCGGGCGGACGACGGCTGTGTTGAAGAACTCTGTCGTGCGCGGCACGGTGGATCGCTACCTGCTCGGCGCGCGAAGCGGGCAGCAGATGATCGTCCACATCTCTTCGGTCGAGCGAAACGTGGTCTTCAAAATCTACACGCCGCAGGGCGGCAGGCTCGAAGGCATGGACGAAGGAGAGGACTCAACTGATTGGAGCGGCACGCTACCGCAAGACGGCGACTACATCATCGAAGTCGGCGGCACACGCGGCAACGCGACTTACACGCTCGAAGTGTCGATTAGAAGTGAGAATTAGATGACGGGCGCGCTTCGCCGCGACTGCACGCTCGCGCGCTTGCAGTCGCGCCGCGCTATCGTTGATACTTGGGCGCGTGTCTTCCCCGAAAATTATCTCGTTTGTCGTAACGAAGGGTTGAACTCATGGCTGACATCGAATCCATCTCCGGCGAGAACACGGATGCGCCGGTGCGTTGCCGTTTTTGCGGGCAGTTGAATCAGACGCGCGCAGACGTTTCGGGCAGCGCGAAGTGCGGGCGCTGCCGCCTGCCGCTCGAAGGCCCACCGCACAAGAAATTCGCCGAACTCGATAAAGACTCTTACATACATCCGGCGGACAGCCGCGCGCTCGCCACGCTGCGCGCGATTCCGGGCATTGATACGGCGGTGAAAAAGTTGCTGTCGGTGACGGGCGAATCCGCCATCCGCGTCATCTTCATGGCGAGCGCGGTGCGCGTCACGCCGAAGCAATGCCCAGACCTCTACGCCAAATTGCAGATCGCCTGCACGACGCTCGGCGTGGACATGCCAGATTTGTTCGTGCAGCAGTCGCCGCTCGTTAACGCCTTCACGGGCGGCGTCGAGCGCCCCGTCATAGTGCTCTACTCCGGCCTGCTCGAACGCCTGACAGACGAGGAAGTGCTCGCCGTCGTCGCGCACGAAGTCGGCCACATACACGCCGAGCACGTCTTGTATCTCACGGTCGCGCACCTGCTCGAAGCTCTGGCGAACGTGGCGATCACGGCTGCGCCCGTTGCAACGCTCGTCGCGCAGATTTTGTCGAGCGCGATGCGGACGGCGCTCCTCGCCTGGTCGCGCCGCGCAGAGTTGTCTTGCGACCGCGCTGCGCTTCTTGTCACGCAGGACGCAGACGTGATCGGGCGCACGATGATGAAACTTTGCGGCGGCACGTTTGCCTCAAAAGTTGACTACGAACAATTTCTCGTGCAGGCGCGCGACTTCCAGAAGAACTACGACGACAAGGCGCTCGACCGCTTCTGGGCTGACATCATCACGAGCGGGCTGTCGCACCCGTTCCCCGTCTGGCGCACGTCGGAGATTTTGAAATGGGTCGAGAGCGATCAATACGGGCGCTTGATGAACGGTGCGCCGGAGAGCGCGGCAGCGTAACTAACCAGTCTCAAGTCCCAAGTCTCAAGTCCTAAGTTGACTTGATTTGGGACTTGAGACTTGGGACTTGAGACCTGGGACTTTGAAACCTATGTTAGAGAACAAATTCGGCATCGTTTTCGGCGTGGCTAACAAGCGCTCGATTGCGTGGGCTTCGGCGCAGGCGCTCGCGGGCGCGCGCGCGCGGCTCGCGTTCACTTATCAGAACGAGCGTCTGCGCGAGAACGTGGAGAGTTTGACGAAAGAGTTGCCGGGCGCGGTGCTCTCTCAATGCGACGTGGTGAAGCCAGAGGAAGTTGAACAGACGTTCGCGCGCGTCAAAGAAAATTTTGGGCGGCTCGACTTCCTCGTACACAGTCTCGCCTTTGCGCCGCGCGAGGCTCTTGAAGGCGAATACGTCAACACGTCTCTCGAAGCCTTTCAGACCGCGCTTGAGATCAGCGCCTACTCGCTGGCGACGCTGGCGCGAGCCGCCGCGCCTCTGATGACAGACGGCGGCAGTATCGTCTCGATGAGTTATTACGGCGCGGAGAAAGTTGTGCCCAACTACAACGTGATGGGCGTCGCGAAGGCCGCGCTCGAAGCGAGCACGCGTTATCTGGCGAGCGATCTTGGCAAGCACAACATACGCGTCAACGCCATCAGCGCGGGGCCGCTCAACACGCTCGCCGCGCGCGGCGTCGGCAACATGGGCGCGATGTTGAAGCATCACGCGGAACGCGCGCCCTTGCGTCGCAACGTCGAGGCGAGCGAAGTCGGCAACACCGCGCTCTTTCTCTGTAGCCCGCTCTCTTCCGGCATCACCGGCGAAGTCATACACGTCGATTGCGGCTACAACATCATGGCATTTTAAGGCTGTCCGTTGTCAGTAGTCCGTTGTCAGTTGTTTTTGTGCTTGGTCAGTTGTTCGATTCAATCTTTAGCAACTTCTTCCGGTCAGCACATGCAACGGACAACTGACTACTGACTACGGACAATTCCTCTTATGGCAAAGACGAAGAACGGTAATCACAAAGGCGACCACGTCACGCAGGACGAGCAGTTGCTTGAGACTCCGAAGCTCGACGAGTTCAAGCATACCGACACGTGGCGCGTGTTCCGCATCATGGGCGAGTTCGTAGAGGGCTTCGACGAGTTGGCGACCGTGACGCGCGGCGTCTCGATCTTCGGTTCGGCACGCACGCCGCCCGACAGCCCGCACTATGCTGCGGCGCAGGAGACCGCCGGATTGCTCGTGCGCGCGGGCTTCGCCGTCATCACGGGCGGCGGCCCCGGCATCATGGAAGCCGCCAATCGCGGCGCGTTCGAGGCCAAGGGCGTCTCCATCGGCTGCAACATCGAACTGCCCTTCGAGCAGCGACCCAACCCTTACCAGACGCGCTCGCTGACCTTCAATTACTTCTTCGTGCGCAAGACGATGTTCGTCAAATACAGCACCGCCTTCATCATCTTCCCCGGCGGCTACGGTACGCTCGACGAACTGTTCGAGGCGCTCACGCTCATCCAGACGCGCAAGGTCAGAAACTTTCCCGTCGTACTTGTCGGCAAACAATACTGGGGCGGAATGCTCGACTGGCTGAAAGGTGCGATGTTGGAAGGAAAGACCATCTCGCAGCAAGACTTCGCCCTGCTCCACCTCACCGATTCACCCGCCGAAGCCGTCGAAATAGTCGTCCGCAGCCAAGACTCGCTCCGCAAACTCGACAATACAATCTCAACCGACATCGCGTGAGGAAACACTGTCCGTTGTCCGTTGTCAGTTGTTCGCTCTAATCGTTAGCCACTCACTCGTCCGTCACATGCAACGGACAACTGATTACTGACAACGGACGTTTTTCATTCCTCTCCCTTGACCGTGCCGGTGAGCCATTCGAGATAGGGGGCGGAGGCGGCGACGATGGGGAGGGCGATGATCTCAGGCGTTTCGTAGCTGTGGAGTGCGCGCACCTCGCGTTCCAACAAAGGAAAGCGCGCTTCGGTCGTCTTTGCCAGGAGCAAGTATTCGGGATCGCGCCGCACCTCGCCCTTCCAGTGATAGACCGATTCCATTTCGGGAAGTATCTGCACGCACGCGGCGAGGCGCGCGCCGACGAGCATCTCGGCGAGCCGCGCCGCCTCTTCGCGGCTGCCAGCCGTCATCAACACCATGATCGCGACATCGTTTGCCTCTTGCATGATTGCACCCCGCTGACAAACGCCTCACCGTCTCCGCAACTCACCGGCACGAGCAGGTTCACAAATCGCGTACGTGCTTGGTCGTACTTGATAAGCGACGCTCTTACGTGTCGTTCTCCTCCGCCGCGATCTCCTCGTCTTCTTCCATCGTCGTGCCTGTGAGCGGCGTCGTGTCGCTGCCGAAGAAAGAGTTGTAGAGTTCCTGCGCGCGGTCTAAATCGCGCTCGTCAACGAGGACGAGCGCGCCGGGCGCGGTCGTGGAAAGGAGCGGCGAAAAGGCGTCGGAGCCGCCGGATTGCACGGCTGCGCGTATGCCGTTTTGCGTGAGTATGTCGTGTACCATCTCGGCTTCTGCGGGCGAGCCGATGTTGTGCAACGGCACGAAACGCGCCTCGCTCCGGTCGCGCGAAGTCTCCGGCGACAATTGTTCGACCAACTCCACATCGTGATCCGGACAACGCTCGATGCCCTTCTCATACTCCGCTTCACACACGGGACAGTACATAAATTTTCCTCAACTAAATTTTCGTGGTTGTTATGACGAGCATAGTTTAAGGGGTAAAGGGTAAGGGGTAAAGGGGAAAGGTTAAGAACACAACGCTCTCTTCCTTTCCCCCTTACCCCTTCCGCTTTGCCCTCCGGCTTCTACTTCGCCGCGCGCACTGCGCGCTCAAACGGAATCTCCTCAAAGTGTGTCATACGCTTGAACGTGTGGAAACGCTCGTTGATCTCTTCGTGCGTCAGGCGATCAACGCGCTCCGTGCCGAACTCTTCGACGTTGAACGAGGCCATCACAGAACCGTAAATCATCGCGCGGCGCATCGTCGCTTCGTCAATCGTTTCGTGGCTCGCCAGATAGCCCATGAAGCCGCCCGCAAACGTGTCGCCCGCGCCCGTCGGATCGAAGACAGACTCCAGCGGGTAGGCGGGAATGGCGAAATAAGAGTCTGCGGTGAAGAGCGCCGCGCCGTACTCGCCGCGCTTGATGACGAGAGCCTTCGGCCCCGCCGAGAGAATCTTGCGCGCCGCGCGGAGCAAGTTCGGCTCATCTGCCAACTGCCGCGCCTCCGCGTCGTTGATGATGACGATATTGACGCCCCTGATGGCTTGCATCACGGCGTCGGGCACGGTGTTGATCCAGTAGTTCATCGTGTCGAGCGCGACGAGTTCCGCGCCCGCCACCTGCTCGCGCACTTCCGTCTGCAAGTCGGGCTGGATGTTTCCGAGGAAGACGAAGCGCGAAGCCTTCGACGCGTCCGAGAGTTTCGGCTTGAAGTCGGCGAAGACGTTGAGTTGCGTGTCGAGCGTGTGCGCCGTGTTCAAGTCGAAGTCGTAGCGCCCGCGCCAGAAGAACGTGTTGCCTTCACGGACGCGTTCGAGGTCGCTCGTGTCAACATCATGGCGCGCGAACACGTCCAACTCCGCCTCGCCGAAATCAGCACCGACGACGCCGACCACACGCACGTCCGTAAAGAAACTTGCGGAGAGCGAAAAATGCGTCGCCGAACCGCCCAACATCCGCTCGCGCTTCCCGAACGGCGTCTCCACCGCATCGAAAGCCACCGAACCAACAACCAGCAATGACACCTTATGATTCTCCTGTTTTGTGAAATGTGAAGGACTGTCCGTTGTCCGTAGTCAGTTGTCCGTCGTTTTGCTTCTTGCTTAACTTGAATGTTTATCTTTAGCACGTTGCTTAATAACCACAAGCAACGGACAACAGACTACTGGCGACAGACGAATTTACTGTTTCGCATCCGCCTGCGGCGCAGGGTCGCCTAGCAACTTCAATTCCTCTTCGGCGCGCTTGCGGAATGCGCTCTTGGGATGCTCGTTGACGAGTTGTGAAAGATATTCGCGCGCGAGCACGGCGTATTTTTCGGGGGCGAGCGCGGGCGGCTGTTTGCCTTCCTTGCGCGACAGGCGCGCGCTCGACATGCCCGCGATGTAGAGCACCTCGTCAAACTTGTTGAAGCGTTGGAAGACTGCAATCGTCTCCTCGCAGCGTTGCAGCGCGCCGACGTAAGCCTTACGCGTGTAGTACAACTGCGCCGCCTTCAAGTTCTTCTTCGCATCAGCGATCAACAGTTCGTCGGGTAAGGCAGGGGCATCTAACTCTTGGGGTTGTTCGGCTGGTTTCAGCGTGGGCTTTTGAGCATTCGCTACGCCCGCCGCTCCGATGGCGAAGCAAACAAGGCAACACGCGATTAATAATTTCTTCATAAACACCTCTCTAAATCAGTGACGAGTGACGAGTGACGAGTGGCGAGTTAAAAACAGGTTTCAAGTTTCAGGACTGAGGCTCTTTTGTCTTTTAACTTGTCACTCGTCACTCGTCACCTGTCACTGTACTTTTTGATGATCGCTTCTAGCTTCTTCGTTGTCGCCTCCGGCCACAAATCGGGCGCGGTGAAGATTGCGTTTTTGAGCGCCGAGCCGCACGAGCAGCCGCGCGGTTTTTCGCCCAGACGCTTTACGGCCTCGCGCATGATGACCTGCGCGTTGCGCACGTTCTTGTTCAGATACTCGACGACGGTTTCGACCGAGACGGCGTCGTGTTCCTCGTGCCAGCAGTCGTAGTCTGTGACGAGCGCGAGCGTGGCGTAGCAGATTTCGGCTTCGCGCGCGAGTTTCGCCTCCTGCAAGTTCGTCATGCCGATCACGTCCATGCCCCAAGAGCGATAGACGTTCGATTCGGCTTTGGTCGAAAACGCGGGGCCTTCCATGCACAGGTAAGTTCCGCCGCGATGCGCGCGCACATCTACCGCGCCGCATGACGCTTCGAGCACGTCGCCGAGTTCCGCGCAGACCGGATGCGCGAACGTGACGTGCGCGACGATGCCGCCGCCGAAGAAAGTTGATTCGTGCGCGCGTGCGCGCGTGCGGTCGAAGAACTGCGTGGGGATGACCATGTCGAGCGGCGCGTACTGCTCCTGCAAAGAGCCGACCGCCGAAGCAGAAAGTATGCGCTCGACGCCGAGCAGTTTCATCGCGTAGATGTTGGCGCGAAAGGGCAACTCCGTTGGCGTGAAGCGATGCCCGCGCCCGTGACGTGGCAGAAACGCGACGCGCTCGCCTTCCAAAGTCCCGACGATGAAGGCATCCGACGGGCTGCCGAACGGCGTGTCAACTTTCACCTCTTCGATGTCTTTGAGTTCCGGCATCTGGTAGAGGCCGCTGCCGCCGATGATGCCGATCTTTGCTGTTGTCATGCGCGTGTGTGTACCTGAATGTATGGAATCGTCTTGAGCTTTCCGTCAACTTCCGTGACGCGGCACAGCGGCTCGTCCGGGTCGTGATAAAAAAGGCAGAGCCAATTTTCGCGCGCCGCCTGTGGCAACAGACGCTTCTTGGCTTCGAGCGTCTCGACCGGATAAAGGTCGTAGCCCATGATCCATGCGAACGAAACGTGCGCGCGCATCGGGACGAGATCGGCGAAAGCGAAAAGCGTCTGCCCGTCGCGCGTCAGACGCGGGCACTGCATCGTACGCGAATGCCCTGCGACGGTTTCCATGCGAAGGCCGGGCACGACTTCGTAATCGTCATCTTTCAATTCCAACTGTCCACTATCGCCGAGCGGTCGCCAGTTCTCAGGCAGATAACTTGCGCGGTCGCGCTCGTGCGGCGACTCCGCGTGTTCGTACTCGTCGCGCGAGACGAAGTAGCGCGCGTTCGGGAACGTGGGGACGACGCGACCCTCTGCGTCTCTCGAAGTGTTGCCGCCCGCGTGATCGAAGTGCAGATGCGTGTTGACGACGATGGTGATCTCTTCGGCGCTGTAACCCGTCCCGGCCTTGACCGAATCCGCAAGCGTCTGTCGGCGCATGATGCCGTACATCGCTTCGTGCTTCGGAGACCACTTATCGCCGATGCCTGTCTCGACGAGTATGCGTTCGCGCCCCGCCTCTATGAACAGGCAGTTCATGTTCATGCGTATGCGGTTGTGCTCGTCGGGCGGGCAGCTTTGCGACCACAGGGCGCGTGGCACAACCCCGAACATCGCCCCGCCGTCCAGACGAAACTCCGCATCCGGCACGATCTCCACTCGATAGTCGCCGAGTTGCATAGACGAGAGCCGTCAGCCGTCAGCTATTAGCAATCAGCTATCAGCACTCAGCCGGGCAATACGCCTTTGCTCTTGCTGATAGCCGACGGCTAACAGCTTGTTCACTTCTTCTGATTGCCTGTGGGCTTCTTCGCGCCTTCCTTCGGTGCGGGCGCGGGCTGCATTTCTGCGGGCGCGCCTTCTCCGCCCAATCCTTCGTGCGGATCGCCGCCTCCGCCGGTGGGCGGTTGCATCGCGCGCGGCTGCACGGGCGGCGCTTCAACTTTGAAGTTCTCCGCAACGGTGACTCCGGTGCGTTGCGCGATCTCGTCCAGAAGTTTTTCGCGCTTCTCTTTTTCGACCGCGCCGCGCGCTTTCTCGCGCGGCGACTGCGGCGGCGCGAATGGGTTGGCTTGCTGCCCGCCTTCGCCTTCCGCGCTGATCAAGATGTGGCGCGCGTGTATCTCTTCTGCGTCTTTGCCGTCTTCGCCCTTCGACGTGCGATGTTCCTGCGTCTGGATGATGTGGAAGCCGAAAGGCGTCTCGATCACGTCGCTGATCTGCCCGTCTTTCAGTGCGAAGGCCGCGTCTTCAAACGGCTTGACCATCGCGCCGCGTTTGAACCAACCGAGATCGCCGCCCTTGTCCTTGTTGCTCGGATCGGTGGAGAACTCTTTCGCTAACGCGGCGAAATCCTCGCCGCCGCGCAGGCGCTTCAGCACGTCTTCGGCTTTGGCGCGCGTCTGTTTGGAATCGAGTTCGGGATGCTGCGCGATGTAGGCGTCAATCTCCTGATCTGTAGCCTTCGTGCGCTCCATGATCTTCGGCGCGTGTTTCTGCGCGAGCACCTGCGCCTGCTGGAACTGAATCAACAACTCGGTCGCGCGCTCTTTGTCCACACCTGCGGCAATCGCCTTGCGCGCGAGCACCTGCGTCGGCGCCCAGAGTTCGTTCTTGATGCGTTCTTTCTGCTCGTCGCTGAGTCCCTGCGCGGAAGGCAGCAGCCCCAACGCCTGCACATCTTTGATAAACTCGTCGAACTTCACTTCCTGTCCCGTCTCTTTCAGGAAACTCTCGATCTCCGCTTTCGGCGCGATCTGATCCTGCGAGGTCGCGCCAGCCTCCTGTTGTTTCTTCGCATAGACCTGCGCGATGACGAACGTACGCACTAGTTCAAGCTGGCGCTTCATCTCCGGCGTGTCGGCGATGCCTGCGGCGCGCGCGTCCTGCGCGATGGCAAGCAACTGTCGAAACTGCTTGGCGATGTCCTTGCGTTCCTCCTCGTTGTTGGCGAGCGCGGCGAGTTGCTGCGGCGGCATCATCGTCTTGACGATCTCCGTCATGTCTTCCGACGAGAGATTCACAGCGCGTTCGCCGCGCGCCTTGACCTGCCAGTAGATCAACCCGCCCGCCGCCACGACCGCTATTGCGGCCACGATCAACGCTTTCGTCATCGAACTCAAACCGCCCGAACGCGCTGCCGCAGCGTTTGCTCGCGGCGACGAAGCGGCGGCTCGCGTGGCAGAAGTTGAAGCGGCGGCGGAGGGCGCGGCGACGCCGCTACTCACGTCTCCCGTGTTCGCTTCATCCGTCGCGGTGTCAACTGTCGCTGCGTCTACTGCCGACGCGTTCGCCTGTTCGCTTGAAAGTTCCTCGCCGGGCCATTGCTGCTCGGCGGCTGAAGTTTCGTTAGCAGTGTTAGTAGGCAACTCCGCGCCGCAACCGGGGCAGGTGCGCTGATTTTCCAAAGCTTGCGTCCCGCATTTCTCACAAGTGATCATAAAATTATCCTCTTAATTTCCAATCCAACGGCCTTTCAACAAATTTCGTACGCCCGCGCGTGCCGCCATATCAAGCGTTCGCTGGCTTACGGTCGCTTCCGTCTCGTACTTCCCGCCCGAGTGTTCTTTGTCGTCGGCGCTTTCGCCGGAGCAGATGCCGCAGGAGTCGCCGTAGCAGCCGGTGTCGCAGGCTTGTTGCCCGCGCCTGCTGCCGGACTCGGCGTTACCTGCACGGGGTTCGGGTCGAAATCTTCGGCCACGACGACGCGCGAACGACTCACGATCTCGCCGAGCACCTTCGCGCGCTTCTCATCTTCAACCGCGCGCCGCGCAGCTTCATGCGGCGACTGCGGGCGTGCGTTTGCGTCACCCGCAGGAGGCGCGATCAAGATGTGGCGCGCATGAATTTGCTCTGTGGGCTGACCCGTAGGGCTGTCCTGCATGCGCCGCTCGTCAAGTTTAATGATGTGATAACCGAACTGCGTCTCGACCACTCCGCTCAACTCACCCGGCTTGAGCGCGAAGGCCGCGTCCTCAAACGGCTTGACCATCATCCCGCGCCCGAACCAACCGAGGTCGCCGCCCTTGTCCTTGTTGCTCGAATCGGCGGAAAGCTCTTTCGCCAACGCAGCGAAATCGCCACCCGCGCGTAGCTTCGCCAAAACCTCTTCGGCTTTGGCCTTCGTCTGTTTCGGATCAATTTCGGGATGCCGTGCGAAGTAGGCTTCGATCTCCGGTTCGGTCGCCTTCGTGCGCTCCGCCAGCGTCTCTTTGAAATAATTGTTTGCCAGCAGTCGCGCCTGTTGATACATCAACATCACTTGGGTCGCGCGCTCTTTGTCCACACCTGCGGCGACGCCCTTGCGCGCGCTCAACATGATGTTAGCCCACTGCTGCCGTAAATTTTCGCGCTCCTCGTCCGTGAGCGTGTTCGACTGTTCCGACTGCGGGCGGTTCTTCAAGTAGTCCTGCAAGAACTCCTGAAACTTCTGCTCCTGCCCCGCCTCTTTGACGAAGGCCGCGATCTCTTCTTTTGAGACAACCTGCTCCGGCGACGTTGCGCCCTCCGCCTGCCGCTTCTTTGAATACCTGCGCGCGATGACGAAGGCGCGCGACAGTTCCAACTGGAGTTTAACGTCGGGGCGCTCGGTTATCCTCGCGGCTCTCGCTTCCTCCGCGACGGAAAACATCTCGCGCAAGTCGGCTGAAAACGCTTTGCGTTCTTCCGCGCTTCCGGCGAGTTGTGCGCGCGTCTGCGGCGGCACGCCTAGTTCTTCGATGAGCAGCGACAGGTCTTGCGCCGACAAGTTTATGCCCTGTTGCTGTTGCGTTGGGGCAGCGGTGATAATGGGCGTACCGCGCGGTACGGTCTTCGGCGGCGCGCTTTGAGTGGTGCGCCCGCGTCGAGTTTTCTGCGCCGAGAGGCTCGCCGGAACTACCAGGAGGATGGCGAGCGCGAGGATGGCCCTTTTAGTTAACTTCAAAATCTATACTTCCCCTTTTTCAGAATCATGTTTGGCGGACACATGCTCTACGAGTTCGAGCAACACGCCGCCCGCCGATGCCGGATGAACAAACGCCACGAGGCAGCCGCCCGCGCCCGTGCGCGGCGACTCGTCAATCAAACGCGCGCCCTGCTCTTTCAAACGATTGAGCGATGCGCGAATATCATCCACGCGCACGGCGATGTGATGAATCCCCGCGCCGCGCTTCTGCAAAAACTTGGCGACCGGCGACGACTCGCTCGTCGGCTCTAAGAGTTCAATGCGCGGCTCGCCCACTGGCAGCATCGCCACACGCACACCCTGCTCCGCCACCTCTTCCGTCTCAACCACGCGCAACCCCAGCGCGTCGCGCCAGAACTCCAACGCGTCGTCAATCTTATGAGTCGCAATCCCGATGTGCTCGATCTTCATTAAATTTGTCCGTTGTCCGTTGTTCTCTTTTTGATCTGCAAACTATTACCGGCAACAATTCGCTCGCGCGACACAAACAACTGACAACGGACTACTGACCACTGACAGCTTCCAAAATCTCTTCCACAGCCGAATACGGATCGCGACGCTTTTCGGCAACGTCGGCGGCGAGCGTGTCGAGTTTCGCGTGTACGCCGTCGTGCGACATGGCTCGTGTGACGAGTTCCTCGCGGAGCAGTTCGAGTATGCGCCAGCGCGCAATCGAAGTGCGCCGCGCGACGCTCGCTTCGGCCTTTTGCTGGTACTCGCGATAGCTCGCAATGGCGTCGGCCAGTTCTTCGATGCCTTTGTTCTCAATCGCGATGGTCTTCACGATGGGCGGCTGCCAGAGGTCGGGTCGCATCGTGAGCGAAAGCATCGCTTCGAGTTCCTTCTCCGTGCGGTGGACGCCCTCGCGGTCGGCCTTGTTGATGACGAAGACATCGCTGATCTCCATGATGCCCGCCTTGAGCGCCTGCACGTCGTCGCCCATGCCCGGCACGAGCACGACGACCGACACGTCCGCCGTCTTAACGATCTCAACTTCGTCCTGCCCTACGCCAACCGTCTCCACGATGATCTTCTGGAAGCCCGCCGCGTCGAGTATCGCAACAGCATCGATCGTCGCGCGCGAGAGTCCGCCGAGATTGCCGCGCGTCGCCATCGAGCGTATGAAGACGTTCGGGTCGAGTCCGAGCGTCTGCATCCTGATCCTATCGCCGAGAATCGCGCCGCCCGAAAAAGGACTCGACGGGTCAATGCACACGATGCCGACGCGTTCGCCGCGCGCGCGATACAAACCCGCGAGCCTATCAACCAGCGAAGACTTCCCCGCGCCCGGCGCACCCGTGATGCCGACGACTAGGCCTCGCCCCGTGTGCGGAAACACCGACTTCATCAACGCGGCGGCGTCGCCTACGTTATCCTCAACCTTCGAGATCGCACGCGCCACCGCCCTCGCTTCGCCCGCGAGGATGCGCTCAAGTTCGGTGCTCTGTGTCGCCACGTTCATCAAAAAACAGTGACAAGTGACGAGTGACAAGTGACGAGTAAGAATCAGAACAAGTTTTGGTTTTCAACTTGTCACTCGTCACTTGTCACTCGTCACTGATTTAATAGCTGGCGCGCGATGATCATGCGTTGAATTTCCGACGTGCCTTCGCCGATGGTGCAGAGTTTCGAGTCGCGCCAGTATTTTTCGGGCGGGTAGTCTTTCGTGTAGCCGTAGCCGCCGTGAATCTGTATCGCTTCCTCGCAAACTTTGACGCTGATCTCCGACGCGTAGAGTTTCGCCATCGAGGATTCCTTCGTCACCTTCTTGCCCTTGTCCTTCAAATAGGCGGCGCGATACATCAGTAGGCGCGCGGCGTCAATCTGCGTCGCCATGTCTGCCAGTTTGAACTGGATCGCTTGAAACTCAGAGATGGGCTTGCCGAACTGCTGTCGCTCTTTCGAGTACTTCAGAGCAGACTCATACGCGCCCTGTGCGATGCCGAGCGCGAGCGCGGCGATTGAGATGCGCCCGCCGTCGAGAATCTGCATCGCCTGTATGAAGCCCAAGCCTTCTGGGCCGAGCCGGTTGTCGTCGGAGATGAAGCAATCTTCAAAAATAACGCTCGCCGTCTCCGACGCGCGCAAGCCAAGTTTGTCTTCCTTCTTGCCGGGCATGAACCCGCGCGTGCCTTTTTCAAAGATGAACGCGGTGATGCCTTTCGAGCGCATCGCGCGGTCGGTCGAAGCGACGGCCACGCACACGTCGCCGTGTATGGCGTGCGTGATGAAATTCTTCGAGCCGTTGACGACCCAGCCGCCGTTCTTCTTTACAGCAGTTGTGCGCGTGCCCGACGCGTCAGAACCCGCGCCCGCTTCCGTCAGTCCCCACGCGCCGAGTTTCTCACCGCGCGCGAGCGGCACGAGGAACTTCTGCTTCTGCTCCTCCGTGCCGAACATGTAGATGTGATTCGAGCAGAGCGAATTGTGCGCGGCAATAGAGATGCCGACCGAGCCGTCAACGCGCGAAAGCTCCTCGATGATCGTCGCGTATTCGACGTAGCCCATCGCCGCGCCGCCGTACTTCTCCGGAAAGATGACGCCCATCAGGCCGAGTTCGGCCAGCTTCGGCAACAATTCGACCGGGAAATGTTGCTTCTCGTCCCACTCACGGACGTGCGGCGCGATCTCGCCCTCGGCAAATTCGCGCACGCTCATACGCACCTGTCGCTGCTCGTCGTTCAGTTCAAAATCCATGCTCTTGAAAAAGTCCCCCGATATTCGCACGCAAAAAAAGACGGACAGTGACAGACCTTACAAGCAACTATCCGTCTAGCGCCGCCGTTCGTCTGACCGAATATTGTACCTTAACTTCGCCGCCGACCCGTACCCGCGCCGCGACTTTTAGCCGCCGCTTTCGCAGCCGTCTTGGACGCCGCTTTCGACGTTGTTTTGGCCGCCCCCTTTGTCGTCGCTTGCGCATCTCTTTTCTTCGCCGCACGAGGCTTCAAGCGCGCCACTTCGCCCGGATGTAGCAGACGCCATTTTCCGACCGGCAAGCGTTCGTCCCTGAGCGCGCCGATGGCTACGCGGCGCAACTTCAAAACCGAGTGGCCGATGGCGTCGAACATGCGCCTGATCTGTTGATTGCGACCCTCGTGCAGCACGACTTCAAACCAGGCGTTCGTTCCAGTCTCGCCCGTCTGCGTGACTTGCGCAGGCGCGGTCAGCACGCCGTCGTCGAGGCGTATGCCGCGCCTCAGACGCTCGATGGCCTCTTCGGGCGGCACACCCTTCACCTTCACCTCGTAAACCTTCGCCACGCCGTTTCGCGCCGCCGTGATGTAGTTCGTCAACTCCCCGTCGTTCGTCAGGATCAACAACCCTTCGGTGTTGAAATCCAGACGCCCGACCGGATGAAGTCTTCCGAGCGACGGCGGCACGAGTTCGGTCACAAGCGGTCGCTCTTCCGGATCGGACAAGCTCGCCAGATAACCGCGCGGCTTGTTGAGCAGCACGTAAACCTTCTCGCGCGCTTCCAAGAGCGGATTGATCAGACGCCCGCGCACCTTGATATGATCGCGCGCGGGGTCGGCCTTCGTGCCCGCTTCGGTCACGAGTTTGCCGTTGACCGTCACCTCGCCCGCCGCGATCATCTCTTCCGCGTGCCGCCGTGAAGCCAGCCCCGCCGCCGCGATCAATTTTTGTAGACGTTCCATAAAACAGAGATTAGAGGTTAGAGGTTAGTAAAGACAGTTTTTAACTGATCTCTAACCTCTGCTGTTAAGCTCCTCCCGTCGCCAAGTCCTCGAAGTCTTCGACGTTCGGGAGTTCGGATAGATCGCGTAGGCCGAACTGTAAAAGAAACTCTTTCGACGTGCCATACATCATCGGGCGACCGACAGTTTCCTTGCGGCCTTTGGAGATGATGAGGCGTTTATCAAGAAGCGTCTTGATGGCCGAAGAGGATTGCACGCCGCGTATTTCGAGAATTTCGGGGACGGTGATGGGCTGTTTGTAGGCGATGACGGCGAGCGTCTCCAAAGCGGCGAGCGAGAGTTTCGCGGAAGGGCGCGATTTGAGGAAGGCACGCACGTGTTCGTGATTTTCGGGACGCGTGGCAAACTGCCAGCCGCCCGCCACCTCGCGCAGCATCAAGCCGCCGTTGCGCTCGTTAAACTCCTTCGCCAGCTCTTCGACCGCCACCTGCACCCAACCGCGATCCTCCTTGAGCACATCGGCCAGCGTCTTTGTCGGCAAAGGCTCTTCCGAGACGAAGATCAACGATTCGATTATAGAGATCAATTCCGACATGCTGCGCGAACCGCCCGGCGCTACCTCGCCGTCGTCGCCCGAAGCCTCAACGCCTTCGCCGCGCTCCGCCATCTCGCGGCGCATCACGGCCAGTTTCTCCGCTGCATCTTCGGCGTCGGCGTCGTGTATGATCACGTCCTCATCTTCTTCGTAGCCGTCGTCCTCATCCTCCGCGTCGGCAAACTCGTTCGCACCGGCGTCGTCCGCGTCGTTTTGCAACTCGACGCCCCCGACGGCAACATCATCCGTCTCAACGCTCGACGAGCCTGCGGCATCGGCGGCGGACTGCTCGTCGGCGGCTGATTCTTTTTCCAACTGTTCTTCTTCTCTACTCATCGTTTTTCGTCTTCGCTAACTGTTCACGCGGGCGACTATGTCGCCGAAAGTTTTTTCCTGTACGAGCACGATCTCCGAGGTGCGTACGATTTCCAGCACCGAGAGGAAGGCGAGGACGAGTTCGCGCCGCGTCTCTGCGCGCTCGAAGAACAGGCGCAGATTGAGTTCGCCCGCAGAGAGGATCATGTTGCGCAGGCGTTCTAGCATCTCGGTCATAGTGATCTCGTCGCGCTCGATCTCCATCAACACTTCCTGCTTCTTGCGCGCGAGGATTTCCTGAAACACTTTGAGCAGATCGAAGACGCCCGCAGACACTTCCGGGTTCGCCTTGTCGGTCTCAATCGGCGCGCGTATGTAGACGGCTTGCTCGACCGTTGCGCGCGACCAGAGCATCTGCGCGGCGGCCTTGAACTTCTGATGTTCGAGAAGTTGCTCCATCAACTCGCGGCGCGGGTCTTCCTGTTCGCTCTCCGCGCCTTCCGCGAGCGGGTCGGGCGGCAAGAGCATCTTCGACTTGATCTCTATGAGTTGCGCGGCCATCACGAGAAACTCGCTCGCGACGGCAATGTCCATGTCCTGCATCAGACGCAGGTAGCGCAAGTATTCATCCGTGATGCGGGCGATGGGGATGTCGTAGATGTCCACCTGCTCCTGACGGATCAGGTAGAGCAACAGATCGAGCGGCCCCGCAAACTCGCCGAGGTATAACTTCAACTCTTCGCCGCCTTCGCCGCCCTCCGACACAATCTCAGGCCGCGCGCCCGCAACATTCAGCGACGGCATAGCCTCTGATGAATCGGTCGAAGGTGAATCGGTCAAGGATGATCCGCTCGCGGACGAATTGCCGACAGCGACGGCATCGGGCGAAGCGGCGACCGCATCGCTTGCTTCTGTCGCACGCGCGTCGCTCGCACCGGCCACGACCGGAGCGTTTGCGCCCTTCGATGTTTCGGCTGCTTGATCTTTCAACTCGTTCATCTCAGCCATCTCAAGCACCTCGCTCGTGTGCGCCGACGATTCCGAGCCGCGCCTTTACGTTTTCAAGCGTCGCGCGCGCGATGCCTTGCGCACGCACGCGGCCTTCGTCGAGGATGCGTTCGAGTTCCGCATCAGTATAACCGTGAATGCGCTCTTGGAGCGGGCGCAAAAACTCAATCGTCACGTCGGCCAACTCCGACTTCAACGCGGCGTAGCCCTTGCCCGCGAAATTCGCTTCAACTTCCGCAGGCTGTTTTCCGGTCAGGATTTGGTAGATCGTCAACAGATTCGTGATCGCGGGGCGCGTTTCGTCGAAGCGTATCTCCGTGCCCGAATCGGTAACGGCACGTTTGAACTTGCGCCGCACGGTGTCTGCATCGTCGAGAAGCGTGATGCTGCCGCTCGCGTTTTCGTCCGACTTCGACATCTTCTTCGTCGCATCGCTCAAGGACATGATCTTCGCGCCGACTTTCGGGATGAAGGGTTCGGGCACGCGAAAGATTTCGCCGTAGTCGCGGTTGAAGCGTATGGCGAGGTCGCGCGTGAGTTCGAGGTGCTGCTTCTGGTCGTGGCCGACGGGCACGAGGTCTGTGTGGTAGAGCAAGATGTCGGAGGCCATGAGCACAGGATAGTTTAGGATGCCAGCGCCGACCGATTCGCGCTGCTTGGCCGCCTTCTCTTTGAACTGCGTCATGCGTTCGAGTTCGCTGATGCGCGTGATGCAGTTGAGAATCCACGCCAGCTCCGCGTGTTCGGGCACGTCCGATTGGATGAAGACGACGGAAACTTTCGGGTCAATTCCGGCGGCGAGATAGATGCGCGCGAGGTCGAGCGTTTTCTGCGCGAGCGATTTGGGGTCTTGCGGCAGCGTGATGGCGTGGAGGTTGACGATGCAGAAGAGGCTTTCGTACTCGTGCTGGAGTTCCACCCAATTGCGCAGCGCGCCGAGATAGTTGCCGATATGTATGTTGCCGGTCGGCTGTGCGCCGCTGAAGATTCGTTTCATGCTGACTTTAACCGACTCCGACAAAGAGTATGTTCCACGCTAAGGGAATGACGACGCTGAAAATCGCGCGAAACGCGCCCGTGACGAGCGCGATGATCAGTATGATAAAGCCGTACTGCTCGATTGATTCAATGGCCGAGCCGAAACTTTCGGGCAAGATGCTGGCGAGAATCTTGCTGCCGTCGAGCGGCGGAATCGGGAACAGGTTGAAGACCGCGAGGCCGATGTTCATCACGAAGAAGACGCGCAAGAGCGCCACAATCGCTTCCATCGTCGAAGAGTCCGGGTCGGCGGCGATGATCGTGTAGAACTGCGGGTGCGGGATGAGTTGCCCCGTGTGAAAGAGTATGCGTATGACGATGGCGACGACGAGGGCGATGGTCAGGTTTCCCAGAATCCCCGCAATCGAAACCCAGAAGTTTGCCACGCGCTTGTCGCGCCAGCGCAGAGGGTTTACGGGAGTCGGGCGTGCCCAGCCGAGCAAAGGCGCGCCTGTGAAAAAAGCGATGGCCGGAAAGAGCAGCGTGCCGATGGGGTCAACGTGCGTGACCGGACTCAAAGAGACGCGTCCCTGACTGTGCGCCAGATCGTCTCCGAAGCGATTGGACATCCACGCGTGCATCGCCTCATGCAGGGACAGCGAAAAGATGAGCGCCACCATGTAGAGAATAAATTGTCCGATGATGGCATTATCCATAACTCAACTCACAGGCATTTGCTCCGGTTCGGCCAGCGAATCGCCACACTAACATGCGCCCGCAGGGGTGTCAAAAATGACTGTCAGTTGTCCGTAGTCCGTTGTCAGTTGTTTTTTGTCTGTCGTGAGTTGAGCAACTCCGTCTTTAGCAACTGGCTTGGAAAACCACATGCAACGGACAACTGACTACGGACAACTGACTACTTTAACAGCGTCCCCTGAATGCCGAGCGGCAGACTGTAGACCGCTTCGTTGGTGGCGACGACCATGTCGCCCTGCGCGCTGAAGGCGAGGCCGATGACGTTCATTCCGGCGACGACGAGGCGCGCGTCCATCGCATCGGGCGAGATGCGCACGATGCCGCGCCGCGCGCGATACGAAGCGGCAACGTAGAGAAAACCTTCCGAGTCGAAGGCCAGCCCGCCCGGTCGCCCCAAGCCTCGAAAGAAGACTTCCGCTTTGCCGTTCGCGTCCACGCGCGTCACGGCGTCGCAACTCGAAACGGTCGGCCCCGTCACGTACAAAGCATCGTCCGGCCCGAAGGCGAGATGATAGGCCGCCACAGACGCATCGAGTTGCGCCCACGGCTGCACCTCGCCAATAGGGTTGACGCGATAGATCGTGCCTGTGCGGTCGCCGACGTACATGCGCCCCGCGCGGTCGAAGGCAAGGCCGGTGGCAACGCCGAGGTTGCGCGCGAAGGGCACGGCCTCGTTGAATTGCGCGAGGCGATAGACCATCTCGTCGTGGCGGCTCGTGACGTACAACTGCCCCGACGAATCGAACGCCATGCCGGTTGGGTTCGTGATGTCGCCTGTCACATCGTGAATCACGCCGCTCGTGTCTATGTGGAAAAGCGAAACAGGCTCTTTCTGCCCGCGCGGGCCGGAACGCGTCACGTAGAGCGAGCCGTCGTCGGGGTCGAAGGCCGGATTGGCGACCATGTGCAAATCGTCCGCGAGTTTTCTGCCGACCTGCACGCGCAGCGGCTCGCTCGTCTGCTCGTCGCTGCTCTGCAAACGCACATCAACTTCGCCGCCCCAATCCGACTCCGGCACGAGCGCCAGCACGCGGCGCGGCGATGCGCCGACCAACCAGCCGCGTTCGCCGTCAAAGAGCGCACGGCACGCGCGCAAGTTGCTCGTATCGTAATCATCGCATTCGATCACGATCTCGCCGCCCGGTATCGCCGCCAGCGGATCAATCCGCGTAATCACTCTTCGCTCACCCATGATGTGTCTCCACAAAAGCCGTCCGTTGTCAGCAGCCAGTTGTCCGTTGTTCGCACTAATCGTTAGTCGCTCGCTCGGTAAATCGCAAACAACGGACAACTGACTACTGACAACGGACGTTTTCTCAATCATACGCCGCGCAAACGAATTGTGTCCACGCGGCATAATTTCCGCGCGACTCGCGCCATATTTTGTTGCCGTCTCGCTCTTGCAGGCGTCGCCGCTATGCTATAATCCGCCCCCTGACGACTTATAGATTTAGCGAGTCAAAGAAGTAGAGCGCGCGTCCGTTTTAGCATTCACACTGATGGAAGGGTCAGGCGACGCGCCGCTTAAACACGACCAAGCGAAGTGTTTTCGCAGGGCAACATCAAGAGGCTTCTCACGGCGTCCGATCATACCGCTCGCATCCCTCTCACTGTAACTTCCGACCGCAACCGCCACGCCTGTTCGTGTGTGGACGGTCGCTCGTTGCGTGGGGGCGAATCGGCGCGCGCCGCAGACGCTAGCCAAGGAGGGTAGTCAACATTAGCAACGTTCACGGCAACACGCAGGGCTTGAAGCCCAACCAACTCCGTCGCATCGAAAAGCTCTACTCGCGCCGCATCCCGCCGCAGCAGATCGTGACGCCGGAATTTGCGCGCCAACTCTCCGAACTCTCGTACGAGACCGGCAGGCAAATCGGCGCGCTCATTGATCGAAAAGGTTATATCGAATCGGTCATCGTCGGCGACGCCAAGCGCATCGAACTGCCCGACCTGCGCCGCACGCGCGTCGCCGCAGACCGTTTTCGCGGCCTCCGCTGCGTCCACACACATTTGCGCGGCGAAGAGTTGACGCAAGACGACTTGACCGATCTCGCGCTCCTGCGCCTCGATCTGATGGCCGTCGTCAACGTCGAAGAGCGCACGGGTCTGCCCGGCCTCGTCCGCGCCGCGCACCTCTTGCCGACCACCGCCGAGCACCTCGAAGACGGCGACGACAAAGACCCTTACGTCTTTCTCGACCCGCAAATTCCTTCGCAACTCGACGTGGATTTTCTCGACCTCATCAACTCGCTCGAAGACGAGATGGCGCGCAACCGACGCACGACGCGACGCGCCGAAGGTCGTGATCGCGCGATCCTCGTCGGCGTCGCTACGGGTTCGAGTTTCGACGCCGAAGAGTCTATGGCCGAATTGCGCGAACTCGCTGCCTCCGCGAACCTCATGGTGCTCGACCACATCATCCAGCGTCGCGCGAACATCGATCCGCGCACGCTGCTCGGTCGCGGCAAAATTGACGAACTGCTCGTGCGCGCGCTCCGTCTCGGCGCAGACCTCATCGTCTTCGACCGTGAACTCTCGCCCGCGCAAGTCCGCTCGCTCTCCGAAGCTACCGATCTCAAAGTCATTGACCGCGCGCAACTCATTCTGGACATCTTCGCGCAGCGCGCCGAATCGCGCGAAGGCAAAATCCAAGTCGAACTCGCGCAGTTGAAATACCTCCTGCCGCGTCTCATCACGGGACAGGATTCCGCGTTCTCGCGTCTCGCGGGCGGCATCGGCGGGCGCGGCCCCGGCGAAACGAAGTTGGAAACCGACCGCCGCCGCGTGCGCGACCGCATCAATCGTCTCGACAAAGAGATTGACACGCTGCGCCAGCGCCGCCAGCAGCGACGCAAGGAACGCACGCGTCGTGAACTGCCGATCATCTCAATCGTCGGTTACACCAACGCCGGAAAGTCAACGCTTCTGAACACGCTCACTTCGAGCAGCGTCCACGCCGAGCAACGCATGTTCGCCACGCTCGACCCGACCTCGCGCCGCCTGCGTCTCCCCTACGAGCAGGAAGTCATTCTCAACGACACCGTCGGATTCATACGCGACTTGCCGCCCGATTTGATCGCCGCCTTCCGCGCCACGCTCGAAGAGATTTCAGACAGCGATCTTCTCATCCATCTGATTGACGCCTCGAACCCGCGTTGGGAACAGCAACTCGAATCCGTTGACAAGATTCTGGCCGACCTCGAGTTCGGCAATATCCCGCGCCTCGTCGTCTTCAACAAGGCCGACCTCGTTGACGCCGAAACACTCGACGCAATCCTGCGCCAGACCTGTACAGACAACTCGCGCCGCCAGTGCATCGCCGTCTCCGCCACAGACGCGCGCACTTTGCGCCCGATGCTTGAGATGGCCGGAGCGATCCTCGCGCGCGATCTCACGAGCGAAGCGCACGCCCCCGAATCGCACGCGCGAAAACACGCCCCGCACGCGGAGCGCGTAGCGCATAACGCAAAATAATTTTTCAAGAAGATGAGTAGCCGCCGCCGCCCCAAGTTCACGAACCGTTTCACAGATGCCCGCCGCGCAGTTCTCCAGCGGCTCGTGCGCCTGCGCAACTGGTTTCGCCCGACGACCCTCTTCATCATCGGCTTCACTTTTCTCACGCTCGTCACCACGCTCCTGCTCGCGCAAATTCACACGCAGATGCCCGCGCAGATGTATAGTGAGGGCGATGTCGTGCATGCCAGCGTCGTCTCGCCCGCAGACATCGTTGCCGTTGACGAACGCGCGACACAGGCCGCACGTGCCGTCCTGCCGAACGCGCCGCCGACCGTCATCACGCTCAAGCGCAACCAGGTCGTCGCGCGCTCTGGCGACACGGTGACAATGAAGATGCTCGCGCAGTTCGACGCCATCAGCAAATACGGCAACAACGGACGACGCCCGCAACACTTCATAGGCATCCTGCTGCTCGTCGGCGCGCTCTATATCGGCGCGTGGAAATTCATCGAGCACCGCAGCCAGACCGCGACCCTCACGCTCTCGCGTGGTCGTGTGTTCACGCTCGTTGCATCGGCGATTCTGATTCAAGTGGTGTTGATGCGGGCGGGCGTGATTCTGGCGGAGACCATTGCAGCGCAGTCTGTCGTCGCCCCCTGGAACGACGCGACGCTCTGGACGCTCGCGATTCCCTTCGCGGTGGCGACGCTTCTGGTCGCGCTTCTGATGGACGTGCAACTCGCTTTGACCGCCGGAATCATCACGGCGCTTTTCACCGGACTCATTTCGCCGAACGGAATGTTGATGGCCTGCTACGCGATGGTCTCTTCGTCCGCCGCCATCTACGGCATTGGTCGCTACAGCGAACGGCAGTCTGTCACGCTCGCCGGACTCTTCGTGGCCGCCGTCAACTTCTGCTCCGCGCTCGCCGTCATCCTCGCGGCGCAAGAACCTTTGACGCTCGGCACGATCCTGATGGCCGCCGGTTGCGGATTGCTCGGCGGCCTGTTCACGACCATCTTCACGGCGGGCGCTCTGCCCGTCAGCGAGTCAGTCTTCGGCATTCTGACGGACGTGAAGTTGCTCGAACTATCGAACGCGGATTTGCCGGTGCTCGGCCAACTCGCTCTACGCGCGCCGGGCACGAACCAGCACTCGCACGCCGTCGGGCAACTTTCGGAAGAAGCCTGTCGCTCCATCGGCGCAAACGCACTGCTTGCGCGCATCGGCGCGCTCTATCACGACATAGGCAAACTCGCCGCGCCCGACATGTTCGTCGAAAACCAGACGGGCACGAACCCGCACGACCGCCTGCGCCCTTCGAGCAGCGCGAAGATCATCACGAGCCACGTCACCTACGGATTGAAACTCGCCAAAGAGATCGGGCTGCCTGCCAAAATCGCAGCCTTCATCCCGCAGCATCACGGCACGCGCACGCTCCACTACTTCCTGCGCAAAGCGCAGGCGCAGGCCATTCACGGCGACCGCGTGAACGAAGCGGAGTTTCGTTATCCCGGCCCGCGCCCGCAGTTCAAGGAATCGGCGATCATGATGCTGGCGGATTCGTGCGAAGCGGCGGCGCGTTCGCTCGCGCGTCCCGATCCAGAAAACATACGCAGCATCGTCAGCAAAATCTTCGACGCAATCGTCAGCGACGGCCAACTCGACGAATGCGACCTTTCCTTGCGCGAACTGACGACGATCAAGGAATCAATGATCGCCTCGCTCGTCGCCATCTACCACTCGCGCGTAGATTACCCCGGCTTCAACCCGCCGCCCGTCACCGGCGCGCTCTCCCAACTCCCGCAAGCCGACCTCGACACGGAAGAACGCGGCATCGGCTACAAAACCTCAGAAGTCCCCATCAGCAAAGGCGGCGAAGTAGAAGACGAAGCACTGACGGGCAGAGGCAAGGTTTAGAGTTTCAGCCTGAGCAATGTTAAAACCGGAAGTAGAAGTATAGGCAGGACGAGCCGCATAATCCCGAAAGTCTCAAAGTTACCAGACAAAAAGCAGCTGGCAGGATCTGCCATCGGAGAGGCTATGTGGCTGTCTCACAACGGAATAGAAGTGAAGATAGGCGCTTAAAATTTACAGGCCAGCTGGATTTTCTTGATTGCACAGCCAGAGTAAAATGTACAAATATTGTAAGCTTTCCTACCTCAGCAAATATAAATTCCGTTGTAAGACGATAATCATTAAGCTATATACTGTAAGATCAACCAGGCTCGTTCATATAACTTGAGAGCGGAGAGCAAAAATGCCTCGTAAGGGTATGGCAAAACCAAAGAAAATCAGTAAAGGATCAACTAAGGCTCGCGCTTTGATGACACCGGGTATGAGACGATTCACCCAAGATGTCGAAAAGCGGCGGGTCGAGGCTTTAGCACGAATAGAGAATATTCCTGTTGCAGCTTTGATTTGGGGGCCAGCTCCTAGTGCGCGCACCAAGGTTGCAAGAACAAGGCTCTTATTAAAAGGCGAACTTACAAATCGTGGTCACTTGGCACAATTCAGCGAGGATTTGCTTGATCCGCATTCACCCTACTCAATTCAATCCCAGCAAGTAGCTCAAGCGGAGGCACACGATATAGTTTTTTCGATCCCTGATTCTGCGGGATCGATTGCAGAAATTCACGATTTCGCAAAGCTCCCGTGGCTATCGCATAAAATAGTCACCTTTCTTAACAGGAAATGGAATAAAGGCTACGCAAATCGAAGTCTGATAGAATTGAAATCAACCGTCACGTGTGAAATCGTCCTCTACGACTCTCGTCAACTCCCATCCTACGTAATTGATGAATCTTTAAGGCTTGTACGTAGATTACAAGAAGTATATTACTTGGCCGGGAGGCGTGTCTGATGAATACGACTCGCTTCCTGGACATTTACAGAATGCCAATCATCGCTGATAAAGATGGGTTTCATATCTTGAGCCTGTTATATCAGGAAGGGCCGAAAAAAGCAGAGGATATAGGCAAATTAAGTGATTTGCCTGAAGACCGATTTAAAACGAAAGTAAGAGAATTATACCAATCGAGTTATATTGAGGTTCTGGAGAGTGATTATATCGGCATAACGAAACAGGCAGAAATGCTTCTTTCAATATTAGGCATCCCAGAAATTGCGGCTAATTCTTTATTATCCGACTTGGATATTCCCAGATGGAAGAGTGCTTTTTTACAGGCATGTATTGAGGCCAGATCAAGCGTCGATGAACCCCGAGCGAGAATTTACTTTTGCCAGTTAAAAAGTTTCTCTCTTGCGATGAGTGAGATGAAGGCGAAAGAAAGGAATCTCGCTTCGCTTGAACCTAAACTTCTTTTCGCCATTATTATAGGTCTGGATCCATACTCCCACCGCTTGGGCAGCGAAAAGTATTGTAATGAAGTTTTTAGTTGGCATAGTACTCAATCATCGGAGTTGTGGTCGAGCATGGGTGAAACTTTACATAGGTATAGAAACTCTTTGATCGTAGAGTGCCACGAAGCCCTATCAGATGCGATCGAAAGTGATAATCTTTTGTATCAAGACACGCTGTCGAAGAAATTCTCCGACGTAGCTTATCTTACAACGATGAATAGAATGCTGACGGCAATTCTCTTTAACACGCCTGACCCCGTTCTGAAATCGGCATTAATGCGCAACCCTGAATCGTCAAGCAAAATATGGCGACGTTTGAAATCATGGAAAGCTGATATTGAGACGTGGATCACTAAAATTGTAAAGTCGCGGCGGCTTCCATTAGAGTCTGATGCATTGACAGATAATCCCCTGACAGAAAGCATAATGAATGGATTTCAGACTATGCTTAAGACGGGCTTGTTAGAATCATCTTCCTCTCGTAAAAGTACTCGACTCAGAAGTTCAAAGAATAAGCTGGAATTAAAATCTATACTGAAAACAAGAAATTCGAATAAGCCTAAAAAATCAACTTCATCATGACTAAGCACGTGCCCGAGACAAGCGCACGCCTTACAAGTGATTTAATTCGGCGACTCAATAGAGTACCCTTCATCATTGGTCTTGTTCCCTCCGGCTTGAATGCTTCATGTTCAACGCGAGTAAGTCAACGTATAAATTCGAGCGTTAAAAACTTCCCTTTAATTTATCAAATGTCGCTCTGAGGTCTTCGGGGAGGACGCGTGTTTCGGCGACGGTGCTCATAAAATTCGCGTCGCCCGCCCAGCGCGGCATGATGTGTAGATGAATGTGTCCGGCGACGCCCGCGCCAGCCGCGCGACCGAGATTCATGCCGAGGTTGAAGCCTTCGGGGCGATAGGCCGTGCGCAAGACGCCCTGCGCACGTTTCGTTAAATCCATCAACTCGTCTGTGGCGGCTTTCGAGGCCGCGTCGAGTTCGGAAGTGTGTTCGTAGGGGACGACGAGTAGATGGCCGGAGGTGTAGGGATAGAGATTGAGGATGATGAAATTGTGCCGGGCGCGATGGATGATGAAATTGCGTTCGTCTTGGGCAGGGTCTTCTTGCGGGAGCGTGCAGAAGATGCAGGAGGCGTCGGAGGAAGCATCGAGGTCGGCGGTTTTTTTAACGCCTTCGCCCGTGATGTATTGATAGCGCCAAGGCGTCCATAACCTGTCCACGTTCGCCGTCTCCCTAGAGCGCCGCCAGGTCTTTCAATGAATGGGAGGCAAATCGCTGCCGCCGCTAGTACCACCCGTGTTGCCGCTGCTGCTGCCGTCATCCTGTCCGGTGGCGGGCGTCTCCGCCGATGCGGAATCGCTGGCGGAGGGCGCGGCGTGAGGCTGTTCGTTGATCAACTCTTTCATTTCTTTGCCGGGTTTGAAATAAGGGACGCGTTTGGCGGGGATGTCCACGGGGTCGCCGGTCTTCGGGTTGCGCCCGCGCCGCGCGCCGCGCTCGCGCACGCGAAAACTGCCGAAGCCGCGCAACTCGATCTTCTCGCCCTGATTGAGCGTCTCAATGATGCTCTCGAAGACGATCTCGACCAGACGCTCAGCATCCTTTTTGGTCAACTCAGCCGCGCGCGCGACATCCTCGACCAACTCCGCTTTCGTCATACATTTACCTTTCACGATTCACCACTCATAGGGGGCTCGCGCGGCGCACGCCGGAACGATGCCGGAATCTCTGGAACGCTCTGTACAGTAGCAGAAGTTATCAGTTCCCCGCAAGAACGGAAATAACTCTCAGGCAATAGCTTACAGCGGCGCAAGGGGCGAAATATGCGTCGGGCGACGGACGACCCACAAGCGAGTATGAAACGAAAACGGCGCGCTCCTTACACCGTCGCGCTTCCCGTTCCATATTTTCGGTTTCGACGCTTGCGCCCGAACACAAAAGCCCCGCGCCATAACTCATCTTCACGGATGAACTACGGCGCGGGGCTTCCGGTTTTAATTAACTTCGCGGTTTAGCTTTCGCTTTCGTTGCCCGCGCTGGCAGAAGCAGCAGAAGTGCTGCTGTTGTCGGCGGAGGCTTCGGCGTCGCCGCCGCTGCTGGATGCGTCGGCAGCGTCGCTGGCGGTTGACGCCACGGCATCGCCCGCGTCGGTTGACGATGCGGCTTCGCTGCTATCGGCGACGGAAGCGTCGGCGGTCACGGCGCTGCTGCTGTCGCTGTCGGCGGCTGTAGAAGCCGCATCGGCGGTAGATGCTTCCTCTGTGGACGCCTCCGCCTCGTTAGCCGTGCCAGCGCCGGATTCGGCGGCGACGGTCTGCCCGGACGCCGCCTCTTCGCGTGTCTCGTTGCCCGCAGGCTGGCTGCTTTCGCGGCTGGAGGTCGAACTGCCCGCCGACGACGTGGTGGCGAAGAAGTTACCGAGTTCCGCGAGCGAGGCCATGCCGCCCTTCGCTTCGGTCGAATAGCTCTTCGTGTCCACGATGGGTTCGTCGCTCGCGGCGGCGCGTGCCGACAGGCCGATCTTCTTGTTGTCCTGCTCGATGCGAAGGACGCGGAAGTCCATCTCTTGGCCGACCTGCGCAACGTCCTCCGGTTTGTCCACACGTTCTTCCGACAACTCGGAGATGTGGCACAAGCCTTCGAGACCTTCATCCAACTCGACAAACGCGCCGAAGTTCGCAAAACGCGTGATGCGCCCGCGCACGATGTCGCCCGGTTTGTGTTCGTTGACGAAACGATCCCACGAACTCGGCTCGGTGTCTTTGATCGAGAGCGAGAGGCGACGATTTTCCGTATCAATGTTCGTGATGACGGCCTCGATCTCCTGCCCCTTCTTCAACACCTCGCCCGGATGCTTGATCCGTTTGTTCCACGAAATGTCGGAGACGTGTACGAGTCCGTCAACGCCGTCCTCGACTTCGATAAACGCGCCGAAGTCAGTCAGGTTGCGTACGCGCCCCGAAACGCGCGTGCCGATCTGGTAACGCTCTCTGAGAGTCTGCCAGGGGTTCGCCTGCATCTGTTTCATGCCGAGGCTGATGCGCCGCGCTTTCGGATCAACGCCGAGCACTTCGGCTTCCACCGTGTCGCCGACGTTGACGAGTTTCGACGGGTGCTTCATGCGTTTCGACCAACTCATCTCGGAGACGTGTACGAGTCCTTCGACGCCCGCTTCGAGTTCGATGAACGCGCCGTAATCTGTCACGCTGGCGACTTTGCCCTGCACGCGGCTTCCGATGATGAAACGCTCTTCGACCGATTCCCAGGGGTCGGGTTGAAGCTGTTTGTAGCCTAAGCTGACGCGCTCGCGCTCGCGGTCGAACTTCAAGACCTTGACCTGCACGGTCTCGCCGACCTTGAACAACTCCGCCGGATTCTGCAAGCGTCCCCAAGACATGTCGGTGACGTGGAGCAGGCCGTCAATGCCGCCGAGATCAACGAACGCGCCGTAGTCGGTCAAATTCTTGATCTGGCCGTCAACGATGATGCTCTCTTCAAGGTTGTCGAGCGTCTCGCCTTTGCGTCCTTCGTTCTGCTCGTCGAGGATGGCTTTGCGCGACAGGACGACGTTCGAGCGTTTGCGGTTGAGCTTGATAACCTTCGCTTCGATCTCCTGACCGCGAAAACTTTCGAGATTGCGTACGGGGCGCGAATCAACCTGCGAGCCGGGCAGGAAGGCATCAACGCCGTCAACGTCCACGCGCAGGCCGCCTTTGACGCGTTCGATGATGCGTCCTTTGATGGGCGTGCCTTCGCGATGCGCTTTTTCGAGTTCGTCCCACGCGCGCATGCGCACGGCGTCGGCGCGCGAAAGGATCGGTTGACCCTCCTGCGACTCCATGCTCTTGATGAGCACTTCCACTTCGTCGCCGCGCTTGACGGTCAACTCGCCGTTTTCTGTGAACTCTTGCTGGTCAACGAGTCCTTCGGACTTGAAGCCGAAGTCAATCAGCACGCCGCGATCATTGATGCCAACCACAGTGCCGCGCACGACCGAGCCTTCCTGAAAAGCGGCCTGCTCCTGCTCGTATTGATCGAGCATCGCGCCGAAATCGAAGTCGCCGCCCGAACGCGGTTCATCGTCGTCGTCATCATCAGCACTGCTGCTATTGCTGGCGACGGGCGCAGAAGAAGCAGTAGTCGTTGCTGCGGCTGCCGGTGCGGTTGTGGGTGCTGCGGCGGCGGTGGCCGTCGTCGTTGAGGAAGCGCTCGACTGCTCGACTGCTTCTGTTGCGTCGCTCGCGGCGCTGGTTGGTGAGTTTTCGTTGGTAGCTTCGCTTGCGCTCAGCTTGTTATCTTCAGTGGACATGCAGGCTCTTGGACTCCTCGCGTAATTCGCGGCGCGTTAAAGAACTTTCGCGCCTCCCCGATCAGGCGTTCAACATCATCACCATTCGCTCGCGGGTCAACCGCGCCCTTCGAGTTACGTAATTGGCGCGACCTACTCTGCTGGCGATGTGGGGGTGATTGCCGGATGATCCAGAGGGGACGAGGCGGGGATTGCGAGCCGTCTAGAAGTTGAAAAGGCTTAAAAAAGGTTTCGGTTTCTGTCGTGCCCGTGGATCACCCGCGTGATCCGGTAATCACCCGTCGCTTGACCGGGTAGACCGAAAATGTACACGTCCACGCGCAAGCATGTCAAGGCGATAGGGGAAGTGACGAGTAACAAGTGACGAGCAAGACCGGAAGCCGTGAATCGTCAATCGCAAATCGTGAACAAAGAAAACCTTGCTTCTTCTATTTACGATTCACGATTTACGATTCACGGCTTTTTCTCGTCACTCGTCACTTGTCGCTTGTCACTGTTATTGTTGCGCTCTGATCGCGGTTGGCGATGTAGACGCCCGCCGAGTGTGAACCGATGAGGAGTTTGCCGCTGTCGCGCGTGTCGAAGGCGAGCGCCCAGACGCGTCGGCTCGGCAGTTCAGGGTCAACGCGCTTCCAAGTCTTGCCCGCATCCATCGAATGGAAGACGCCGTTGCCCTCGGCGCGTTCGTATGCGCTGCCGACGAAAATCTCGTCGGTGTTTTTGGGGTTGATGAGAATGCTCGTGAAGCTGCCGTAGGGGAGATTTCCTCCGCGCCGCATCCACTTCTCGCCGCCGTCGTGCGAACTGTAGAGCGTGTGCGTCGTGCCGACATAGACGTATGCGGAACGCTCAGGGTCTTGTTCGATCACGTTGATGGGCGCTTCCTTCGGGATGCCTTCGACTGCATTCCACGTCTGCCCGCCATCGCGCGAGACGAGCACGCCCGATGCGGACGTGCCGACGTAGATGGTCTGCGGGTTTTGCGGGCTGGTGGAGACGGAGAGCGTGCGCGCGTCTAACCCTTGGCCGAAGGGCATCTTCTCCCAACCCTTCACGGGGTCGGCGCTGCGATAAAGCCCGTTGTTGGTTGCGGCGAGAATTTTCAACGTGCCGTCGGTGTCGGGCAGGTAGGCGAGCGCGTTGACGGTTTCGGTCAGAGCGATTGTTGCGTTCTGGATGCCCTGTTCGACGCCGAGCGATTGTTTGCCGCCGCCGAGTCCGAGCGCGGTTAAAGTCGCATCGTCGAACTTGCCCGTCTGCGGCAAATCTTTAGCCGCCTGAAATTTTCTGATCGCAGCGACGGTGCGCGTGCCAGCCTGCCCGTCGGGCGTGCCCGCATCGTAGCCCGCCGCGTTCAAAGCCGCTTGTGCGCGCATGACCGTGTCGTCGGCGCGTTTCGCGGACACGGGGACGGGCGGCGCGGGGCGAGGCTCTTGTGCTGCGGCTGACGCGGTTGACGACGCCGCCGCTGCCTTACGACGCGACGCGGCGGAAGCCGCGCGGCCTTTGGCAGTTGTCGTGCGGCGCTTCGCGACCGCCGGACGCTTCTTCGTCGGCTTGGCGACGGGCGATGCCACGTTCGGCGCGCCAATCGGCGACCAGGAGAGGCCGCGATCCGTCGAGCGATACATGCCGAGATTAGTGCCTAGATAGATGATGTTGCCGTCCGTGCGGTCTTGCAGGATCGAGTAAGCAATGAGGCGGCTCGGCATGTTGCGCATCGAAGGCTGCCACGTCGCGCCGCTATCGTTGCTGACGAAGAAGAAGCCGCCGCCCGTCGCCGTGTTGATCGTAGAGGCGTAGATGCGTCCCGCGCGCTCGCGGTCGGGCGCGATGGCGTAGGCGCGACGCCCGCTGTAGCCCTCGTTGCTCGGCAAGAAATTTTTGCCGCCGTCGCGCGAGACCATCACGCCGTAGTTGTTCGTGCCGATGTAGATCGTCTGCGGTTCTTTCGGGTGGACGGCGATGGCGTTGATCTCAAGCGTGCGCGAGGTGTTGAGCATCCACGAATCGCCGCCGTTGGTGGAACGCCAGAAACCTTCGGTCGTTCCGGCAAAGATGGTCGAGGGTAGCGACGGGTGCTGCAAGATGTCGCGCGTGCGCCGCGACTGCGAGGGGATGCCCTGCACCTTGCGCCAACTCGCGCCCGCGTTCTGCGACTCGTAGATGCCGCTGCATGCGGAAGCGATAACGTGGTCGGGACGCTTCTCGTCAATTTCGATGGCGAACACGTCCGAGTCGTCAATCATGCCGGTCTTGATAGACTTCCAGGTCTGCCCGCCGTCTTCGGTCTTCCAGGGCAGATGCCACGTGCCGATGTAAATCGCTTTCGAGTTGCGCGGGTCGACGGCGATTGACTCGACGTTGCGTATGTCGGGATAGGCGGAAGTAGGAAGTTGCTCCCAGGTCTCGCCGGAATCCTGCGAGCGATAGACGCCCTTATTCGAGCCGACTATAAGCACGTTGGGATCGGAGGACGACTGCGCGAGCGAGTGCAACGCTTCGGTTTTGAGTTCGACCGATTCGCGCCAGGTCTCGCCGCCGTCGGTTGACTTGAAGAAGCCGCCCGGCTCCTTGTGCTTGTGCGCGGCGACGTAGAGCGTCTTCGGATCGCGCGGGTCAATGATGATGTTGTCAATGTAGATGCCCGGACGGCTGAAATTCACGACGCGCGCCCACGTGCGTGCGCCGTCCGTTGATTGGTACATCTGGCCGTCAATCGTGCCGAGATAGAGGTGCTGCGGGTTGCTGGGGTCAACGACGAGTTCGCGCACGTCGCCGCCCATCGGCCCTGCGACCGACCAACTGAGGGTGCGGTCGGCGGCGTCCTGCGTGGTGTCTATGAAGTGTTCGGCGGCGAAGACGCGCGGCGGCAGCGCGAGCGTCAACGTCAGACTTAAAAGAACGAAGTACAGAGATATTTTTTTTATTGGCCGGGTCATCAGTTTCCTCTGTGGCATCTGGCAATTAATACTCAAGGGGGGAAAGGCTTACGGGTCGTCGTTCGGTCGGCGCTCGAATTATCGTGCGCCGCGTTCATGATAAAGAATTTGGGGGTAATTTCATAACTCTTAGGATGCCCGATTCGTTCGGGGCAGTTGTACGAGCTTTTGCGCCCGTTGACCGGACAAAACGAAGCGGGCGATGCTTCTTGAGAGAGAAACATCGCCCGCGCTTCGGTTAGAGGTCGCGTGCGGCTTAGCAGTTCAGCCGCGTGCGCGAGCGTTTGCTATCAGGCTACTCGTCGTCGTCTCGCCTGCCGCGTCTTCGCGGCGCGCGTCTCGGCGGGCGTGTGGTTTGCACCTCGCTCGCGTCGACGTTGGGCGATGCGGTGGGCGGCGTTGCGCCCGATGGGACGAGCCAGAGTTCGGTCGTAGCCTCTTCTCTGAACCCGCCGTCAACCGTAACGAGTCGTCCGGCGTCAATGCCGCGCGAGTTCACCAGATAGTTCTTGGCGAAATCGGCACGGGTCTGAGCTTCACCAGCCGGGCCACGGCGTCCGCCGTAGGTGATGATGTAGCCCTGTGCGCCCGGATCGTTTTGCAACGCGACGGCGAAGTTGTCGAGGCGTGCTTTCTCGTCGTTACGAGCGATCCTGCCGTAGGTGTCGAACTGCGTCGGCGGAATCGGCGTCGGCTGAATCACCGGCTCAGGAGTCGGCGGAATCGGCGTCGGCGTCGGCGTCGGAGCGGCTATGCAGGAGCAACGCTCGACCGTCACCGTCGTCGAAGAGAACGCGATACAACCGCAGCCGTCGTCAACTTCCACGGAGGCCGTGTAAGTGCCGGGCTGGACGCCAGACAAATCCCACGTCACGTTTGCGCCGTCGCCCGTGATGCGCCCGCCGGTGGTTGACCAGGTGTAAAGGAGCGTATCGCCGTCGGGGTCAGTCGCGTTGGCCGCGAGTTGAACCGTGCTGCCTGTTGCCACGCAGCCTTCCGCCGGAATTTGATCCGGCCCGCAGTCAGCCGCCAAGACGACTCTCGACGGGCTGGCCGAAACGGCGGTCGTCGGCGGATTGTTCGGGACGACGGTCGGGGCGCGTTCGTTGCGCCGACCAGCCCAGAACTGGAAGATGTAGCCGTGCGGGTCTTGCGATTGAATGAAGCCGCGCGGGAAGTCTTCTAATCCACGGTCTCTGAAAATACGACCGCCCTGTTGGTTCATGTGCGCGCGGTAGGCCGCGCTGAAGCCCATCCAGCGGCGCGGGAAGATACGCACGCCAGCCAGAAAATCAACCGGATTGTTCTGGAAGGCGTTTGGCGTTCTGCCGCCCACATACTGCACAGACTTGACCTCGATGATCGGCTGGAACTTCTCGTTGACCGGGAAGTCTATGCCGACGCCGCCGATGAGTTCGTCGGGGCGATCGAGCAAGGCCGCGTCGCCCAAAAGCTCGCTGCGCGGGTTGCTGTTCAGGATGTAGCCGAGGTTGGCCGAGACGTTGACGCTGCGGCTCAGACGGCCATCGGCGAACAGGATCAAGCCGAAGTCGCCGATGTTGCCGCCGGGGCTTGCGCCGCGCTGCAACTGGTTGAAGCCGTTGCGGTCGTCAGCCGTGTCGGCGTAGAAGCGATAGAACGGAATCAAGCCGATGCCGAACGGATTGTCCGGGCCGGTGAAACGCCACTTCGCACCGATGCTGAAGGTGCTGAAAGACGATTCGCCGTAGAGACGGCTGATGAACGGCGCATCGGGCAAGTAGGACGGCGCGAGCGTGAAGGTCTCAGGAACGACTTGCGCGCTGGTCGTCAAGGTCGCCGGGATTGTCCGCTGCGTCAGCACGACGCCCGGCAGGATGCTGCCGAACACAGAGCCGATGCCGGGGAAGTTCGCCGCCGCACCAAAGTTGCTGCCGCTGGCGTTATTTCCCGTCGGCCCGCCGAGCGTGAACACGAAGCGCGGGTTGAAGCCCGCGAAGCCGTTATTGAAGCTGCCCGCCGAACCGCCGACGAACGGGAACTGCACGAAGGGCTGGTTGCCGACGGGGCGGAACAGAGCCTGCTGGCCGATGGGTACGTTGTTGATGGGCGCGAGCACGATGGCCGCGCCGCTCTGCAACACCGTCGGGTTGATCGTCCCATTCGCGTTCAGACGCGCCGTGTAGATGGCGGTGTTCGGCAAATAGAAGCTCGACAGGTTCTGTGGGCTGTTGACTTTGACGCCGCGATACGCGTCCGTATTGAAGAACAGTTCCAGATGGTCTGTCAGACCGATCTGGAAACTGACCGGCACTTCCGTGATGTCCACGTTGCCCGGGTCGCGGTCAAAGTTGCTGTATGCGATGCTGAATGTGAATTCACCTTTACGCAGCGTCTGGCCGTCGTAGATGGTGAAGAGTCCGGTGGGGCCGCCAACGGGGCCACCTGTGCCTACGGTCGGGGCGAGATTTCTCGGATCATCCGCCGGCCTTAGTGTTTGAGCTGATACTGCGGCACACAGCACCAACAGGGTGAGCGCCAATGCTTGCGCTCTTCTCGCGAGTCTCATCGCATTCCTCCTGCGAAATGAGTAATGTAATTTTGCGGGAAGGGGCGACTGCCGCTCCCAAGAATCCAAAGGCGTGCGCTTTCGTGTCCGTCTACAACTGTCTTTATCAATTGCTTTCCTCGCGACATCCGGCGTATTCCCTTGAACTTTCGGTGGGATGCAGACGCTCCAACTACAAGCGTACACAACAGAGTCAATGTAAAACTGCTACCGCCCTCGAACGAAACGCCTTGTAGCTGGAGCGGAGCAGCGAGAGGAGCCGAACACGTATTCTGTATTCGCGGGCGCTTAAAACCTGCCTCTTTGCGCCTCTCAACTGTATTCTTCTTTGTCGTTTTACTGTAAAGCGTTACTGCTTATACAAAACAGTCACGCTGACTGTCAACGGTCGAACTCGAAATGCTGGAACTTTATCGTTAAGTTACACTTTCCGACTTTGCTCCTAACATAACGATTTCCGGCAGACCATACTCTACATTGGCGCGGAAATCAAGACATTTTCACCACTTAGCACGAAAAATCCATACACATTTTTGTCACGCGTAGATGCCGCGCATGCGCGTATCGTAGGCCACGCGGTCAATGGCGAGCATGTAAGCCGCCGTCCGCGTGTCCACATTATGCTTCTCGGCGAACTTCACGAGTTCGTTGAAACTGGCGACCATCACGTCCTGCAAGCGCTCGTTGACCACGTCTTCCTTCCAGAAATAGCCCATGCGATCCTGCACCCATTCGAAGTAGGAGACGGTGACGCCGCCCGCGTTGGCTAAAATGTCTGGAATCACAAAGATGCCTTTGCGCTGCAAGATTTCGTCGGCGGCAGCCGTCGTCGGGCCGTTCGCGCCTTCGGCTAGCACCTTGCAATTGATGCGCTCGGCGTTCTGCGAAGTGATCTGGTTTTCGGTCGCGGCGGGCACGAGCACGTCGCACTCGATTTCGAGCAGTTCGGCGTTCGACACGCGCTCGGCGTTCGGGTATTCCTCGAAAGAACGCGTCGCGCGCAAATGCTCAAGGGCTGCGGGGATGTCAATTCCGGCGGGATTGTAGATGCCGCCGTGCATGTCGGAAATGGCGATCACTTTATAACCCGCCTCGTGCATCAACTGCGCGCCGATGCCGCCGACGTTGCCCGAACCTTGCACGACGACGCGCGTTGTGGGCGGCGTCATCTTGAATTTCTTGACCGCTTCGTTGACGACGAAAAGGATGCCGCGCCCCGTCGCCTCGCGCCGCCCCTGCGATCCGCCGAGCGCGATGGGCTTGCCCGTCACGACGGCGTTGACCGTGTGGCGCGCATGCATCGAGTAGGTGTCCATGATCCACGCCATCGTCTGCTCGTTGGTGTTCATGTCGGGCGCGGGCACGTCCTTCTCCGGCCCGATGATGTCAATCAACTCGGAGGCGTAACGGCGTGTCAAGCGCTCCAACTCGCCCTGCGACATCTGCCAGGGGTCGCAGATGACGCCGCCTTTGCCGCCGCCGAACGGGACGTTGACGACTGCGCACTTCCAGGTCATCCAAGCGGCGAGCGCGCGCACCTCTTCAATCGTCACGTCGGGCGCGTAGCGTATGCCGCCCTTCGCAGGGCCACGCGCGAAGTTGTGCTGCACGCGGAAACCCTCGAAGACCTGTATGCGCCCCGAATCCATCCGCACCGGAATGTAAACTTTCAATTCCCTGTTCGGCACGCGCATCACGGCGTAGAGATCGGGATTGAGATCGAGCAACTTGGCCGCGCGGTCAAAACGCGACATCATAGACTCAAACGGATTAGCCTCTTTCGCTTCCGGCACAACGTCCTCTACCATTGAAGTAGCCATTTTGAATCTCCTAGTGACAGTAAAGCAGTGACAAGTGACGAGTGACAAGTGACGAGAGAGAAACAGGTTTCAAGTTTCAGGTTCCAAGCTGCAGGTTTAAGAACCGAGGCTCTTTTGTTTTCAACTTGTCACCTGTCACTTGTCACTCGTCACTGCTTTTCAAGACTTCGTTCATCGCGCCCGTGCGATAGCCGTGCAGGTCGAGCGTCACGTAGCGAAAGCCGAGGGCGCGGAAGCGGCGCGCGAGTTCGTCCGCGACTTCGCGCCTGAGCGCGCCGTCGAGTTCCGCCGGAGCTATTTCGAGGCGCACAAGTTCGTCGTGATGCCTGACGCGAAACTCGCGGAAGCCGAGCGCGCGCATGATCTCCTCGCCCGTCTCCACCTCGCGCAGGCGCTTGATCGTGACCGTCGTGCCATACGCGATGCGCGAAGACAGGCAAGGGCTGGCGGGCGCATCCCACGTCGGGAGCCCGGCGCGGCGGCTGAGTTCTCTCACCTCTCGCTTCGACATCCCGACTTCTATGAGCGGGCTGCGTACGCCGTGCTCTGCGGCTGCCGAGCGACCGGGGCGATAATCGCCGAGGTCGTCGGTCGTCGAGCCGTCAACGACACAACTGATGCCGCGCGTGGCGGCGAGCGGCGCGAGTTTCGAGTAGAGTTCGGTCTTGCAGAAATAACAACGGTCGCCCGCGTTGGCCGTGTAGCGCGCGTCCGCCATCTCTTCGGTGTCAATCGTCTCGTGGCGAAACTTAAAACGCGCGGCGACGCTCGCGGCCTGTGCGCGCTGGTGCTCGGCGAGGCTCGCGGATTCGCCCGTCACGCAGAGAGCGCGTTCGCCGAGTTCAACTGACGCGACGTAGGCGACGTATGAACTATCAACACCGCCGGAGAAGGCCACGAGCACGGACTCCATCTCGCGCAACAGTACACGCAGCGCGAGTTCTTTAGCGGCGGCTTCGGTCGAAACCGCTTCCGGCGCATCAATCGAAATCGCCTGCGGCGCATCTACCGAACTTGCCTCGCCACGCGCAACTTCTTCAACTAGCGAACCGCTCACAGCCATCTCTGCTCCACTTCAAGACCCGCGTTCGTTCCGAGTAAGGCCAGCCGACCCTGCGCTTGTCGCGTCGCCGCCGCGCGTGGCGTGCGGCCTCAAGTTTGAATTTGAAAATCAGGATGGACGGCATGTTATCGCAGGCATCTTGAAGGACGCAACCCATCATCCATACAAAGCGCGCCGGTTCGTCTCTGAGCATCGTGGACGCGTCTCGAAAGTGCGTGTTATGCTCGCGCGGCAGAACAGCCTTTCGGCGTCGCCGACACCTCTTTAGATTCAAGTTTCGGCAAACAAATTTCACATCCGAACGAAAGCAGTCGCCAGTTTGATGCCTTCCGGTTTTCTCTTACGCTTCGTCGCACGCGGCCTCGTCTGGTCGCTGCTCGTCATCGCCTGCGCCGCCGCTCTGCACGCGCAGACGACCGACGACGGGACGGACGGCGAAGACGACCCCGTTAAAATTTTCAACCGCGCGCAGGACGCGCACGCCAAAGGCGACCTCGCGCGCGCCGTCGAACTTTACACGGCGGCCATCGGCGTGCGCCCCGAATTTCCCGAAGCGGAATATCAAAAGGGCGTCGCGCTCATCTCGCTCAAGCGGACGGCGGAGGCGGAAAAGTCTCTGCGCCGCGCCGCCGAGCTGCGCCCCAACTGGTCGCTCCCGCAAACCGCGCTCGGACTCCTTTTAGTTCGCGCGGGCGACGACGCGAAAGCCGAACCCTTTTTGCGTCGCGCCGTCGAACTCGATCCGAAAGACGCAAACGCGCTCGCCGCGCTCGCCTCTTTGCGCCTGCGCGCGGGCGCGAAAGATGAAGCCGTCAAACTGATCCAACGCGCCACCACAGGCGACGAAGCGAACGCCGCGATGTGGGCGACGCGCGCCTCTATTGAACGCGCCGCAGGCGACAAGACAGCCGCCGCCGCGAGCATCGAACGCGCGCTCAAACTCGATCCTAACAACGTCGCCGCCATCGAAGAACGCACCGAACTCGCCGCTGACACGGACGACTACGAACGCGCCATCGCGGATGTCGAGTCGGCTCTGCGCGCCGCGCCGCAGTCAAAACAACTCCTCGCGCGTCTCGCCAACTACCACGCGCTCGCGGGCGAAAAATATCGCACCACCGATCCGAACAAGTCGCTCGAACATTATCGCCGCGCCGCCGAACTCGAACCGTCGAGCATCGGCCATGCGACCGGCTACGCCTCCGCGCTCGTGCAAGCGCGCCGCTTCGCCGAAGCCGCCGCGCTCCTCAGACGTATCCTTGAGAGCGCGCCCGACAACTACGCGGCGCACGCGAATCTGGCGACCGCGCTCGACGGCTTGAAGCAATACCCTGACGCGCTCGTCGAATACAAATGGCTCAACCGCGCGCGTCCAGAACTCGCCGTCACCTATTTCCTACTCGCGCGCGCTTACGATCTGACGGGCGACTATGAACTCGCGCTTGAGACTTACGAAACATTTCTGGCGAAGGCCGACGCCGCACAGAACGGCCTTGAGATGGAGAAGGTCAACTTGCGCCTGCCGAATCTGCGCCGCCAAATTAAGAACGGGCAAGGCGCAAAGCGAAAGAAGAATTAAGGGCGGAAGAAGAACTAAGAGAAAAGTTTGTCGCCGGAAGAAGCATCAATGAAGCGTCCAACTCTTTATCGCAAGCGGTTCGCGTTGCTGTTCGTGTTTGCAGCGTGCGCGGCTAGCCTGTTGTCGCAAGCGAGCGCGCAGGATTTGGTCTTGCCGCCGCAGCCCGCGCCGCCGCCGATGATCTACTTGCCCGAAGACGTGCGCACGCAGTTGTCTGCCGCGCGCGACGATAAGGCGCGCACGCGTCTCAGTCTCGAACTGGCCGAAGCGCGACTCGCCCGCGCCGAGCAACAGACGGAGCAAAAACAGTTCAACGCCGCCACCGCCGAACTCGGCATCTATCAGGCTTTGTTCGAGGACGCGCTCCAATACCTGCACCGCACGAGCGACGGCGGCAGCCGCTCGCGCGATCTCTTCAAACGCCTCGAACAGACGTTGCACAAACACGCCGCGCGCGTCGAGGCCATGCGCCGCACGACGCCGAGCGAGTTCTCCGGCAACTTGCTCACCCTCATCAAAAACTTGCGCGACCTGCGCACCGAAGCACTCGAAGCCTTCTACGGCCACACTGTCGTCGGCGCAAACAGCGGCGGCGCGACACGCTCCTTCGACCCTAAACCAATCAGCGAGTGAACACACGATGAAAAACTTTTTGCCTCGTCTCGCAAATCTTAGAGCGCCGCTACTGTTCGCGCTCGTCGTCATCTCGCTGCCACAGCCCGCGCGCTCCGGCGTCGTCGCTGCGTCGAATCAGCGGCGTGAACATTTGACGGAGCAGGAAGTTGAAATGGTGCGCGACACGCAGGAACTCGACCGTCGCATCGCGCTCTTCATCAAATTCGTCGAGCGACGCATGCCCGCCGTCGCGAACTCCGCAGCCGCACAAGCGCCGCCCGACAAGGACATAGAGAAGTGGGGCGAACTGCCAAAAGGCTCGCGCAGCGCACGCCTCTACGACATCGCGCGCATACTCGACGAAGCGATCAACAACATAGACGACGTGGCGGCGCGCACGCCCGGCAGTTCCCTTCTGCCGAAAGCCGTCAAGAAATTATCCGAAGCCTCCGCGCGCTTCCTCCCCCAACTCGCGCCGCTCCGCGAGAGCGCAATCGGCGAAGGCGAACGCGAAGCCCTCGAACAGGTCATTGACAGCCTCGAAGAAATAGTTGACGCAGCGAAGAAACTGCCCGCCGAAGAAGCGACGCCCGCAGAGAAGAAAGATGAGAAGAAGGGCGAGAAGAAGAAGAACTGAAAACATTCACCGCCGCAGAGACGCAGAGAGCGCAGAGGGGGCGCAGAGAAAGAAGTTATTCTTCTCTGCGCCCCCTCTGCGCTCTCTGCGGTGAGTCTTAATGCTTTATTACACTCACAACTGGCTATGAAGTTTCACTTCACCTGACTCGCCCACTCAGTTCCCCCTCCCGTCTCTCAACACTCCGACCGCGCGGCGAATCGCTTCGGTGATGCGTGCGGCGGCTTCGCGCGCGTTCGTGGTGTTGCGGTCGTCAATCGCCTGACGCAGATCGGGGAGCGGCTGCGCGGCGTAGCCAGTGTAGAGACCGGGCGCGTAGATTTGATGCCTGAACCATGTGCGATTGCGTAAGCCCCGTTCGTCCGTGAGCGCGCGTTCGGCGGCGAGCAGATTATCGTTCATACGCATCACCTGGCGCTCCAGGCGTTGGCGATCATTCGCGGGCTGTGCGATATGAACTGCGTCCTCCCATAAAGCGCGATGCCGCGCCTGATGTTTGCGCGCTGCATCCTCTAAATCCTTTACCGCATCGAGCATGGCTTTCGCGTCGAAGTCGTCTGCGAGTTTGCGGCGCGCGGCGGTCTTCTGCGTCTCGTTGATGAAGTCGCGGAGTTCAGTTGCGTAGTCGGTGTAGTCGAACGGCAGCACGGGCGCGTTGGCGAGGCGCAGGACAAGCGTGCCCCAGATGTGCGCGGCGGCGACGTGGTAGACGAAATCGGGGTCGCCGAATTTCGACATCCAGTTGAACGAATCGTAAGCCGAATGATAGACGCCGTAGTCGCCGCCGAAGCCCATGTCGAGCGAGGTGACGCCGATGTGTTGCAGGAAAGGTGTGTAGTCTGAACCCGAACCGAGCGCGTTGATGCGTGCCTCTGCGATGGGCGCGTCTGTGCCTGCGCTGGCGTCTGTCAACTCAGCTTCGGGGCGCGACTCGCGCGAGCGATCCTGCCAAGCCTGATAGACGGACTTACCCGTTTTGGGATCGCGCACGTCGCGCGCCGCGCCGCGAATGAGTTTCCAGAGCGTCGGCACGGAGGACGCGCCGAAGTTTGCGCCGGACACGGCGGAGTCCATGTTGAGATATGCGACGCCCTTTTCACGTAACTCTGCGGCGTTCTCTTCGACCCATTCGGTCGAGCCGATGAGTCCCTGTTCTTCTGCGTCCCAACTGCCGAAGATGATCGTGCGGCGTGGCCGCCAGTTCTGTTTGAGTAGTTCGCCGAAGCCGCGCGCGAGTTCGAGCATGGCGGTCGTGCCGCTGTTCGGATCAACTGCGCCGAACGTCCAGGCGTCGCGATGGTTGCCGAGCACGACCCAGCGGTCGGGTTCCTCCGCGCCCTCTATGCGCCCGATGACGTTCCAGATCGTGCGCGTCTGAATGTCCATCTCGGTCTTCAAATGCACGCGCACGTCTTCCGTCCCGCCGACGTGATAGGCGAACGGCAAGCCGCCTTGAAAACCTGCGGGACGCACCGCTCCGTGCAAGGGTTCGAGCAGACGCCGCGCGTCGCCGTAGGAAATTGGTTGGACGGGGATGCGCGGGATGTTGAGCGCAGGGTCGTCCAACTTGAGGCGGGGCGTGCCCGCGATGGCGGGCTTGCCGGGCGTCAGCGGATCGCCCGGATATTGAAAGAGGTAGAGAACAGAGCCGCGCTGCGCGGAAGTTTCCGGTCGCCAGGGGCCGTTCGGGTAAACATCGCCCTGCGCGTAGCCGTCGTCCGCCGGATCGGAGTAGATGATCAGACCAACCGCGCCGTTCTCTTCCGCCACCTTCGCCTTCACGCCGCGAAACGAACGACCGTAGCGCGCGATGACGATCTTGCCTTTGACATCAACCTTGATCTTTTTCAAGGCCGCGTAGTCGTCCGGCAGACCGTAGTTGACGTAGACGAGCGGCGCGGTCACGTCGCCCGAAGCAGAGTAACCGTTAAAGAGCGGGATGATTTTCGTGTTAGAGGATGAAGGGTCTTGCGCGAGGGCTGCTTCCTGCAAGGCTAGGCGCTGGCGGCGCGGCGCGATGATTTCGAGCAGCGTGGGGCGCTTCGGCGAGGGCAGCAACACTTGATACTCTTTGAGTTCGGTGCTGATGCCGAACTTGCGCAGTTGGTCGCGTACGTAGAGAGCAGTCTGGTAATCTTCGGGCGTTCCGGCGACGTGCGGCTCGCGCGTGAGCGTGCGCAAATGTTCGCGCGCGGAGGCGGGCGCAGGCACTCTGCGAAAACGCTCTTCGAGTTCTCGCTCCGCGCTCGACTCCGAGGTGGTGAAGCCGTCGAGCGTGGGCGCGGGTGTTGCACTGTTTTGCGCTGCGGCGCGCGGGACGAAAGTCGCGCAGGCGAAGTTGACGGTCAGGACGAGCGCGAGGGCGGCGCGCAAGTGTGCTTTCATTTTCGATTCTGTCTCCTCGAAAGAATGCGCCGGGGCGTTGAACTGTCGGGCGCGTTTGAGCGTAGAATGAGTTTACGCGAAAAGGCGCGGCAGAAGATAGGGTAAAGGGAAAAGGGTAAGGATTAAAGGTAAAGAAAAAGCGCGACGCGAGTTTCGGTAGAGGTTTCGGTTTTGACCTTTCACCTTTACCCTTTTCCCTTTTTTGTTCAGGAGGATTATGGACAACAGATATTATCCGGGCGTAGAGGTTGACGTGCAGGCGTTGGTCGCGGAGTTGCGCAAGTTGTTTGACGAGGGCGACTACGAAGTTCAGTTCATGCAGGTGGCGCAGACCGCCGTTTTGCAAGCGCGCAAAGCGGGCACGCTGCGCGACCTGACGGGGCTGTCCGCCGCGCTCACGATCAAGATCACGCCGGAGCACGGCGGCACGCGCGTAGAGATCGGGATGCAGAAGTGGTTGGATAAGGCTGCGGTGGCTGCGGTCGCCGTCATACTGTCGGCCGGGTTATTGCTCGCGTTGCCCGCGCTCGGCGCGTACTGGCAGCACCGCCTGACGGAAGACTCCTGGAAGATCATCGAAGCGCACATCGCGCGCAAGGCGGGCGGCTATGTGCCGCCGATGCCCGGAAGCTGCGGCACTTGCGGCGCGACCAATACGACGGGCGCAGCCTTCTGCGCCGGATGCGGCGCGGACTTGCGACGCAGCACGACTTCCTGCGAGAACTGCGGCGCGGCGCAACGCGACCCGTCTGCGAAATTCTGCAACCGTTGCGGCAAACCGCTCGGCGCGAAAAGTTGACTTGCAACGAATCGAACTTCTTAACGAATCGAAACTTCTTCGAGTTGAAGTTGAATTTGCTACGAGTCGAACTTATTCGAGTTGAAGCGGCGAAGGTGAATCCGTGATGCACAAATTGAAACTTGAAAATCGCAACGAGTGCGCAGCGACGGCAGCGCGTGGCATAGTCGCCTTCTTCTGTTGCGTGCTGCTGATGCTGGCGGCTGTCGGCGTGGGTTTCGCGCAGGCGGGGCGGCGCGTGCAGAAGCCCAAGAGCGACCCGCCCGTGCCGAAGGCTGAAGTGCCCGCTGTCGCAGCGCCCGTCCAGCAGGAGACACCGGAGCGTGAGAAGATTCCCTTGCTCGTCACGAGCAACCGTACGACGATGCTGCGCACGGCGGGTAACGCAGACGATCTGTTGCAAGGCGCGGTGGCGCAACGACTGCGCGACAGCAAGGCTTTGAACATCGCGCTCGGCGGCGATATGAGTCGCGGCGAAGCGCAGAAGCGCGCGAAGACGGACGCGGAGGGCACAACGCACGTCGTCTGGCTCGAACTGCAAAGCAGCTCGATGATCTACGAATCCCGCACACGCACGCAGGATTTATATATTCAATACGTCGTGTTTGAACCGAGGACTGGGAAGATAAAAGGTCAGGGCAACATCTATTTGCGCCCGACGGGTTCGAGCCGCATCGGCGGCATCGGCATAGGTCGAAGTCTCCCGCGCTGCTACCCGAGCACGTCTTACAGCCTTGAGTTCGCGCTCATCGAAGCCGGAATCGAGACGGCGGAACACATCTTCAGAGAGTTTTCTTTGCCCAACCCGCCGCTCTGTTCCTGAGCGCGACGCAGAGAGCGGCGCGAACCTCGCTCAACGACCGAAAGGCCACCTCGCAAATTTATGTCCGACATCAACTGCCAGAACTGCGGCCAACCGAACGCAGACATCGCGCGCATCTGCCGCTACTGCGGCACGCCTCTACAGTTCTCGAACAATCAATCTTCACAACAACGACCGCCCGACTACGCGCCGCCCCCGCAGGCAGACTTCGGCGGCATCCCCTCTTGGGCTACTCCGCCTCCACAGTCAGCCCCTATGCAACCGCTCAATCAGCAACCCACACCACTTGCAACTTATACCTGCCCGCACTGTGGCTCTACGCTTGCACCTATCTTTGACAGACGCATTAGCGCTGCCGGCTGGATCGTCTTTTTCTCTCTCCTCATCTTCTGCTTCCCGCTATGCTTCATCGGTCTCTTCATCAAAGAGGATTACCGCAAGTGCAGTTGGTGTCTCAGCGCAATGGCTTAAAAACAAACGATGAAGCAGGAACAATGAACAGACATCGTTTTTCATTCATTGTTCTGAAGTTCCTACTTCAACGTTTTTCTTAATCGTGCCTGAGCGCCTTCACCGGATCAATGCGTGCGGCGCGTGCGGCGGGGTAGAGGGCTGCGAGGATGGCGACGGCGACGGCGAAGAGGATCGCGCCGAGCCAGAGATAGGGCGGCAGCGCGAAGAAGTCTACGTAGGACACATCGCGCGGTTGGAGGATGAACTTGTAGGCCACGCGGTTCGCCACCGCATCAATTGCCCACGCGGCGAGCGAACCGAGCACGCCGCCCGCCAATCCGATCAAGCCCGCCTCGACGAAGAAGATCAACTTGATCTCGCGGTCTTCCGCGCCGATGGCTTTCATAATGCCGATCTCGCGCGTGCGTTCGAGTATGGACATGATCATCGTGTTGGCGATGCCGAACGAAGCGACGAGCAGAGAGATGCCGCCGAGCAGTCCGAGCGCGGAGTTGAGTATGAGAAAGACCGTGCGCAGTTCCTTCAACTGGTCAACGATGGAGAAACTGCTGAATCCGATTTCGTTCAGACGCTTCTGCACGTCGGGCAAAACGTCTGGGTCGGTGACGCGCACGACGGCCATCCCGTAGCCTTCCGTCTCGTTCTCCTTGAGCAGCCCGCTCTCGCGCGCCAGACGAAACGCCACCTCGCTGAGCGAGCCGCGATAACGCTTCGACCATTCGCGCGCAGCGGTGAGCGGAATGTAGATGCTTGAGACGGGCATCATCCCGCGAAAGCGACGTTGCCCCTGCACGCTGCCTTCGAGTTCCGTCTTCAACACGCCGACGATGCGAAACGTACGCGCCGCCAGAGCAGTTTCCGGCGGGTCGCCGCCCGCCTCGTCTTCAAGCGGCAGGCCGAAGAAACTAAGCGGCGCGTCTTCTTCTGCACCCGCTCCGTCCTTCGACGCATCATCTTTCGAGCCAGCGCCTTTCGAGCTATCGTCCTTCGAGCCGCCATCTTTCGAGTCGTTGTCTTTCTTCTCGCTCGCGCCGCCTTCCTCCGGTTTATCGTCGCCCGCGTCCGCCGCGCGGCCAGCGGGCGCGAGCAGTTCCAACGTCTGCCCGATGGCGTCCTGAGCCTTCTCGTAACCGAAGCTGCGCAGGAAAGTCTCGTCAACAACCGCCTCGTCCGCCTCCGGCGAACTGATCATCCGACCGGCGAGATAAGTTTTGAAACGCGTCGCCGCGTTCGGCACAAGCGCGCCGCCGACCGAACGCATCAGAGCGCGTTTGTTCGCGCGCACATAAGTTGACAACTCGATGTTCGGCTCGACCGCCGCCACGCCCGGAATCTGCGCGATCTCTGCGAGCGCCGCATCGTTCAGCACGCGTTCGGACTCGCGCTCGCGCCGACGCCTGTTGTCGCCCTCGTCACCAGAGTCCGGCCTCCCGCTTCCCTTCGCGCCGCCCTCCATCGCCGACGAGACGAGTCCCATCAAACTGCGCCCGCTCACCGTGACCTCGTTGAACAGATCGAGATCGCGGAAACGCTGCACGGCGTTGCGCTGCAAGCCGAGGCCGAACGACATCATCGTCACGATCATCGAGACGCCGACGATGACGCCGAGCGTCGTCAACCCCGCGCGCAGGCGCGCCTCACGCAAATTGCGCAACGCGAGACTGAGTATGTCGAAAAACTTCATAGGAGCTTGGAGTCTAAAGTATGGAGTCTAGAGTCTAAAGTCTAAATTACTAGAGCGGTTTAGCGAATCCTGCCGTATTGACTTGTGACTCCAGACTTTAGACTCCAGACTTTTCAATTGAGTCTTGCCAGTTGTGTCTGCATGCGCTTCAACTGTTCTGCGACGCGCTCAGCGTCGGGCGGCGCGGGCGCACTTTTGAGATAGGCTTGCACGTCAACGATGGCTTCGGCGTAACGACCGAGTTGCGCGAGCAGCGCGCCTCGGTCGCGTCTCTCTTCGGCGGCGTTGGGCGCGACGAGCATGATGCGTTCGATGATGGAGAGCGCGCGTCGATAGAGTCCCGCCTGCGCGTAAATGCCTTTCAGGTTGCGCAGGAGGCGCGCGAGTATTTCGCGCGTCGTGGCGGGGCGCAGGTGTGCGTCTGTCAGCGGCGCTTGACCGCCGTAGATCGTGTCCAAACGCTCCTGACAATCTTCCACGTCAATGATTTTGGCGTTGAACGGATCAACCAGCGCCGACTCGCCGCGCTCGCCTCCCGCGCGCACGATGAAATGGCCGGGCAGCCCGATGCCCTCGACGTGCAACCCTGCGCGCCGCCCGATCTCCATGTAAATCATAGACAGAGTGATCGGAATGCCCGTGCGCCGTTCGAGCACTTCGGACAAGAGACTGTTGCGCGGATCGTAGTACTCGCTCTGATTGCCCGCGAAGCCCAACTCTTCAAAGATGAATTTATTGAGCGCGACGACGGCGATCGAATCGCTATCGCGCGCCGCGATGCGTTCGCGCGCCGTCACTCCCAACTCGTACAGACGCGCGCGGTAATGTTCTACATCCAGCCCCGGCTTCTCTTCCGCCGCGACGAGCAACGCCGCGTGCGCCAGATCGATAGACGCCTCCGGCTGCGCCACCAGCCGCGCGAAACGCCGCCGCGCCTCCAACATCAACAATTCACCGGCAGGAGTCATAGAAGAAAAGATGAAGGATGAGGGATGAACAAAACGGGATGACCGAGCGAGAGCTTTTTTTATTCATCCCTCATCCCTCTGCCCTCATCCCTTGTAGTCAAAGACGTGTCTCACCGCGTCGTCCGTCCAGTCGGCGAGGCTGTGTGTGACAACATCCGCTCCGGCGGCGCGCAGGGTCGCTTCGCCGACCGTGTTGGTGACGCCGAGCGAGCGCATTCCGGCTGTGCGCGCGGCCTCTATGCCGGGCGGCGAGTCTTCGATGACGAGACATTCGGCGGGCGCGAGCGGCGCTTGTCCGGCGCTGCGTCGCGCCTCGTTCAACTTTTCGAGCGCGCGATTGACGCAGGCCGGATCGGGCTTGCACGCGCTCACGTCTTCCGCGCTGACGACGACCGTGAAAGCCTTCGCGAGCCCCGCGCGTTCGAGTACGTATTCGATGCTCGCACGCCGCGCCATGCTGACGACGGCGAGCGTGTAATGACGCGCAAGGGCTTTGATGAACGTCACGACGCCCGCGAAGAGCGGCAACTCATCTTCGATCAACTCACGATGGGATTTCGTGAACGCTTCCAGCACGCGGTTGAAAGTTTCCTCCGACGGTTCGCTTCCGCCGCGTGCGAAGGCGGCACGAAAAAACGTCACGTCGTCCATGCCGAGCGAGTCGTAGTAATCGCGCTCGGTGAGCGTGATGCCTTCCGCCTGGAGCGCGGCTTGCGCGGCTTTGAGTTGCAGCGGCTCGTCGTCAATGATGACGCCGTTGAAGTCGAATAATATCGCCTTGATCATGGGTCGCTTTGGTTCGAGTTTGAGAAGACTTTAAGGAGCGTCTCAAATGCGAAAGCTGAAAATTAAATCAATTGCCCGACCAAGATACGACGCTTCAACGCAAACTCCAAAAGCCGACCCGCGAATTATCGCGCGCCTACGTTTAATGCCGCGCCGCCAGTTTATCAGGACGCGGGTGAGTTCCCGTCGTCGCTCGCATCGTCCTGCGGTTTCGCGCCTGCAAACAGCGCCTTCTGCTCGGCGAAGAGGAGCGGGAGGCGTTCGCTCTCAAGCACGTCGAGGCGGCGCAGGACTTCGCCGAGCGCGAGTTCGTTCTTGAGATTGATCTGGTAATCGAGATCGGCGCGCAGGCGATCCTTCTCCGCCTGACGGTTCTGCGAGATGAGGATGATCGGCGTCAGCAGCGCGGCGACGATGCCGTTGATCACGTCGAGAAACGAATAGGGAAACGGATCGATCCCTTGATTGCGCATAAACGCGCTGTTGAACCAGACCCAGATGACGACGAAGAGGATGGTTGCGCCGATGAACTGCCAACTGCCGCCGAAGGACGAGACGTTGTCGGCCAGACGGTCTGCGAGCGTCATGCGCGCCGCGTCTTCTTCGTTGACGTTGCGCGAGACGCGCTGGCGCAGCAGTTCGTCCGTGCGACGCAAGCGGTCGGAAATGGCGCTCACCATCTCAAGCGCCACGTCCGGGTTTTCGCGCACGAACCGCAGGAAGTCTTCGCGCGCGAGCACGGCGAGGCACGCCTGTTCGATGACGGCGGCGTTGGCCGAGCGCGCCTTGCCGTCTATGATCGCCATCTCGCCGAAGAAGTCGCCGTCGCCGAGTTCGGCGAGCGTCACGTTTTCGCCGTCGCCATCGTGTATGTAGATGCGTACGCGCCCGCCTTCGATCAGGTACAGCGCATCGCCCGGGTCGTCCATCTTAAAGAGCAGAGTCCCCGCCTGCACTTCGCGCACGCGCATCAGATCACGCAACAGACGCGCCGCCTTGTCGTCCAACGAAGCGAACAACGGCACGGAACGCAAAGACTCGATCGTCATCACCTGCGAAGCGTTAGCCATAATTTTCACCTCAAGGGAAATTAAGGGATGAAGGATGAGGGATGAATAAGAGAAATAGCTTTTGGTTTTATTCATCCCTCATCCTTCATCCCTTCCACCCTCCCGTCTCTCATCTGAATGGTGCGGTCGGCGAACTGTGCGGCGAGGTCGCGGTCGTGTGTGACCAGGAGAACGGTCAGCTTGTCGTGCGAAACCATCTCTCTGAGGAGCGAGAGGAGTTCGCGTGCGCGCGTCGAATCGAGATTGCCGGTCGGCTCGTCTGCGAGGAGCACACGCGGACGATTGGCGAGCGCGCGTGCGATGGCGACGCGCTGCTGCTCGCCGCCCGACAGTTCCGACGGGCGATGGTCTCGCCGCTCGCCTAATCCGACGCGCTGCAACAACTCGCTCGCGCGCGTCTCCCTTTCGCGACCCGCGAGGCCGCCGAAGGCGAGCGCGAGTTCCACGTTTTCGGCGGCGGTCATCGTCGGGATGAGGTTGAAATTCTGAAAGATCATCCCGACCGAACGCCTGCGATAGCGTGCCATCTCGCGCTTCGTGAAGGGCGCGAGCGAGCGCCCGTCGAACAAGACCTCGCCCGTCGTCGGATGATCCAGCCCGCCGATCAAATTCAGCAGCGTTGACTTACCCGAACCCGACGTGCCGAGCAACGCCACAAACTCGCCTTCCTCGACCGACACCGACACGCGATCAAGCGCCACCACAGTCGTCGTGCCCATCTGGTAATGCTTGGAAACTTCTTGTGTCTCGATCAGTGAGTGATTCATACGAAATAATTGTCCGTTGTCCGTAGTCAGTAGTCCGTTGCATGTGGTTATCACGCAAGTTGCTAAAGATTGTCTTGAACAACTGACTACGGACAACTGACCAATCAAAAAGCCGTCGCGTGCCAGATAACACGCGACGGCTCAAAAATTCAAGTCGCCCCTCATCTCAAACAACGGACAACTAACCACTGACAATCGTTTAGACTTCCTTATATTCCGAATCAACATCTTCGTCTGCGAAGGCGACGCGATAGTTGGGCGACTGTTTCTGTTTCGTGATGAGCAGATCGTCTTTCGTCTTCAACAAGTCGGCGCGATTGTAGACGGAGAGTTCAAAGTTGTAGCCGTGCGTGATGGCGTCCTTCGGGCAGGCTTCGACGCAGTAGCCGCAGAAGATGCAGCGCCCGTAGTCTATGTTGTAGACCTCTGCGAAACGCTCGTCCACGCCCGTGCGCTCTTCGGGCGGGCGCGGGTCGTCCGCCGCGATGATGTAGATGCAATCGGATGGGCAAGCCGCCGCGCAGAGAAAACATGCGACGCATTTCTCACGCCCGAGTTCGTCCACGTGCAAGAGGTGCTGGCCGCGATAGCGCGGCTGCATCGTTACAGGCTCATCCGGGTACTGCACCGTCCACTTCTCCTTCGGGATATAGGAGAAGGTCACGCTCATCCCCTTGATGATCGCCTTCGTGTTCTCGATGACATCGCTGATGATGGACATGGAAACCTCGTAAGAAGCTATTAGCTGTTAGCGCTTAGCTGTTAGCAAAACACAACCTGTCTGGCTGATAGCTAACAGCTAGTTGCTAATAGCTTCTAGATCAATTCCAGTTGACTGAAGAAATAACCGATCTCGATGCGCGCGTTCTCTTCGGAGTCGGAGCCGTGTACGGCGTTCTCGCCGATGGAGGTGGCAAACTCTTTGCGGAGCGTGCCCTCGTCGGCTTTGGACGGGTCGGTCGCGCCCATCAGGTCGCGCCAGCCCTTGACTGCGCCCTGTTTCTCCAACGCCAACACGACGCACGGCGCGCTCGACATGAACTCCGTCAACTCGCCGAAGAACGGACGTTCGCGATGTACGGCGTAGAAACCTTCCGCCTCTTTGCGCGTCATGTGAATCAACTTCATCCCGCGCAGTTTGAAACCGCCGTCCGTGATCCGCTGGATGATACTGCCAGCCTTCCCGTTGCGCACCGCATCGGGCTTGATGATTCCGAAAGTTAAGTTTCCGAGTTGCTCTGACATCAATGTTCCTCGAAGTTATGATTTATTTAGAAAGAGACTTTTAAGCCGAAGCAGTTGCGCCGAGCGCATCGCGCATGGCTGTGCCGATGTCTGCGGGCGAGTGGACGACGCGTATACTAGCGGCTTCGAGCGCGGACATCTTCTCGGCGGCTGTGCCTTTGCCGCCCGCGATGATCGCGCCTGCGTGTCCCATGCGGCGACCGGGCGGAGCGGTCTGTCCGGCGATGAAGGCGACGATGGGTTTAGTCACATGCTCTCTGGCGTAGGCGGCGGCTTCCTCTTCCGCCGTGCCGCCGATCTCGCCGATCATCACGATGCCTTCCGTTTCGGGGTCGGCTTGAAAAAGCGCGAGCGCGTCGGTGTGCGTCGTGCCGATGACAGGGTCGCCGCCGATGCCGATGGCGGTTGACTGCCCCAGACCAAGCGCGGTCAACTGCCCGACCGCTTCATACGTCAGCGTCCCCGAACGCGAGACGACGCCGACGCTGCCCTCGCGGTGTATGTGGCCGGGCATGATGCCGATCTTGCACTTGCCGGGCGAGATGATGCCGGGGCAGTTCGGCCCGATGAGCCGCGTCGCCTTGCCTTCGAGGAAACGCTTGACGCCGACCATGTCGAGCGCGGGGATGCCTTCTGTGATGCAGACGACGAGCGGCATTCCGGCGTCCGCCGCTTCGATGATCGCGTCTGCCGCAAACGGCGGCGGCACGTAGATGATCGAGACGTTCGCGCCCGCTTCGCGTACGGCTTCTTCGACGGTGTTGAAGACGGGAATGCCTTCGTGCGTCGTGCCGCCCTTGCCGGGCGTGACGCCGCCGACGACGTTTGTGCCGTATTCCACCATCTGCTTCGTGTGGAAACTGCCCTCTTTGCCCGTGATGCCCTGCACGACGAGGCGCGTGTTTTTATCAACCAGAACGCTCAAAGTTTTCGCTCCCTCTCTTTGTTGACCGAACGGACGGGCGGCCATCTATCGGGCAGACTCCGACAGGCTGTGCCAGCCGGAACATCACTTAACGCCCGCAAATATTTGAATGGCTTGCCGGTAAAAAGAAGCGGCAGTATAGCAAGGGGCGCGACTCGCTGTACAGCGAGTCGCGCCCCTTCTTGCCGCGTCGCGCGCGACAACGGAGGGAAAGATGCCACTTCCCTGCCGCGTTTGGCGACTACTGTTTCCCACGCGCCTCGCGCGGCGTTTTGATGGTGCTTCCTCCTGTAGCGGCGGGCGCGGGCGAGGCTGGCGGCAACGCCTCGACGTTGACGAGGAAGCGGAACGCGCCGTTCTGCATCACGCCCAGACGGAACTCGACATCGTAAGGCACGTTCGGCTTGAGCGGCTGAGCGAGCGTCACGTCGGCTGAGAGCGTGGAGTTGAGGCCGCCGCCGCGCGGTTGCGTCGGCGTTGGGCTACTCACTTCTTCAAGCGTCAACCCGTGCAGCAACACGTCAAAGCCCTGCGTGTTCTGCACCGTCACATCAACGGACGTGAGCGCGCGCAGGTCAGCTACGCCCGCCGTCTGCGGCGTGCCCGCAGTCACGTCCACGAGACGGAAGCGCAGACGCGTTACGTCAGTGCCCGAAGTGTTCCTGAAACGGCGGCGAATCAAGAGTGTGCCGAAGGCGGCGTTCGTCGGATTAGCGCCAGCAGCCGTGCGGACGCGCGCACAGGCGGTCGTCGCCGCTCCGAAACCGCCGCACTGCGGGTCAACGAGTTGCCCTTTGACGACGGCGTTGCGCTCTGTCGGACTCGTCAAGTTCTCCGGCCCCGGTGCGCCGAGAAGCGGCGTGCGCCCGTTGACGGTCTGCTCCTCGACGGCCACGAAATCGAAGTCGGCCTGATTGTTGTCCGTGTCCTGCGGCCTGCCCGTCGTCATGCGGCGGACGAAGCTGTGCTGGAGCGGGATGTTGATGCCGTTTGAGGGCTGGAGCGGTGTCGTCTCGGCGAAGATGGGCGAGACGGTGAAGCCGACCGCGTCGAGTCGCTCGGTCGGAGACGACAAGAGCAAGGGATTGCTCGTGCGGAAGAGTGCGATGCCCGCGTTGTCCGGGATGTCAACGTTGTAGCCGCCGTCCTCGATGGCGGTCGTCGCCGCGCTCCCGTTATGGCCGGAAGGATAGAGGCCGAGGCTGTAGCCGATGGTATTGACGACGAGATAGTGGCCGCGCGCGGGGATGCGCGTGCCCGCCGGGATGACGTGCTTCGGAGTGGTCGGCGCGTCGGACGAAACAACCGCCCAGCCGTCGGGGTTGATGTCCGGCAGGGGCGACGAATCGCGGACGATCATCTCCTCGTCCGTGTTGTTGTAAATCTCTATGAACTCGTCGTTGGCGGAGTCCGCGCCCGCGCCGCGCAGGCGGAACTCCGAGATGATGACCTGACCTGCGGACGGCGTGCCGTCGTCATTCAGGATCGTGCCCGTGCCCTGCCCGTCGGCGATGGTGGCGTTCGTGGCGTTTGTGACGTTGACGTTGAACGTCTCGTTCGACTCGACGGCAGTGTCACCGTTGACCGCCACGTCGAAGAGGTATTCCTGCTGCCCTTCGGAGATGGTCGCGCCCGTCGCGCTGTTCGGCTCGTAATCGTTGTCGGCGTCTGTCGCCGTGCCGTCCTGTGTGGCTATCTGGAAGGTGACGCCGCCTGCGGGCGCGGGCGAGTCGAGCGAGACGGTGAACCTGAACGTGGTCTGCCCCGTGTTGCCTTCGGCCTGCGTCACGTCCGAAATTCTCAGATCGGCCACCGCCGTGACGTTGATGTTGACCGTCGCCTCGGCGGAGTTCGCCGTGCCGTCGCTGACGACGAACTTGAAGGAATCCGCGCCGTTGTAGTCGGCGGCTGGCCTGTAAGTGATAACGAGCATGCAGATCGCCGGGCTGCCGGGGGGCGAGCAAATGGAGTCCGTCTCTTCGATGAGCGCGCCGTGGTCGGGCTGGTCGGTGATAACGAAGAACAGGGTTTGATCGTCGGCGTCTGTGCCCGTCAAGGTGATCTGGACGGAGGTGTCTTCGTTCGTAGTCGCGGGGTTGGGCGAGGCCGAAGCGACGGGCACATTGTTGGTCGGGGCGACTGTATATGACCAGTTGAAGCCGGTGAAGCCGTAGTCGCTGCCCACCTCGTTGCGCGTGAAGAGTTGATACTGAACGGTCGTTCCGGCGGGCTGCCCCGGAATATCCGCGCGCCAGTTCGCACCGGGAAATCCCGTGTCGTCGAACGTGCCGAGCACCTTCGTGAACGTGTTGCCGATCTGGTATTCGACACACGCCGTCTCGCCGAACGCCGTGTCGCTGTTCATCCAGATGCGGACGGTCTGCCCGTCGGTCGGGTTCTGCGGCACTTGCGCGACGCGCGTGCGAAATGTCGCGGCTTGCGCAGTAAGAGTCCCGAACAGCGGCAGGCCGACGGGCAAGGCCGCGACCGCCAGCGCGAGCAGACCGGCGATCCAAAGTTTGCGACGCGCCGATGATTTAACGGCGGACTGGACAATGCGGCGGGCGAGGTTGGTACGCATAAGTATTTCTCCTTAAGGTTTTTTATGAGGAGACGCCGGGCAGACGTGTCAACCGAAAAGTTTGTTAAAGGGACGGCGATTTGCCGAAATGATTCCGGAGGGGGTTCGGATACGAGTTTTTTTGTACCGGTGCAGATTAAAACATACCTCGCGCGACGGTGGCAAATTTGAGAAACGCACGCGCTACATCTGTGTCCGGCGCGGCCTGAGTTCTATTCTAGTTCCACGCGCTCGCCGTACTGCGGTGCGTCAACGCGCCAGCCGAATTTTTGCCGTATGTGTTCGGCCATCGCGGCGGCGGCTTCGGGTTCGCCGTGCGTGGTGAAGGAGCGGCGCGGGGCGGCGGGCATGCCTTCGAGCCATTTCAGGACTTCCGCATAATCGGCGTGCGCGGAGAAGCCGCCGATGCGTTCGACGTGGCAACGCACTGGAATCATGTTTTTGAAGATGCTGACTTCGCGTGCGCCTTCGAGGATTTTCCGGCCTGTCGTTCCGGCGGCCTGATAGCCGACGAAGATGATCGTGTTTTTTTCGTCGGGCAAAAATCTCTGCGCGTGATGGAGTACGCGCCCGCCCGTCATCATGCCCGAAGCCGAGATGATGATGCGCGTCCCGCGCTCCTCGTTCAAACGTTTCGACTCTTCACGCGAAGAGGCAGTGATCATCGAGTGCGTGCGCAAAGGATGGCGGCGCTGCGCAAGTATGCTCGCGTATTCCTCGTCCTGTTCTTCGGTGCGACGACTGTAAATTTGCGTCGCGGCGGCGGCCATCGGCGAGTCAACGCGTACGGGCAGAATCGGAATGAGTTTTTCGTCTTCGAGTTCGCGTATGAGATAGACCAACTCCTGCGTGCGCCCGATGGCGAAGGACGGGATGAGGACGACACCGTCGCGCGCCTTCGTCTCGTTGATGATGCGCGCGAGCGCGACTTTCGGGTCTTCGGGGTCGTGCAGGCGGTTGCCGTAGGTTGACTCGACGAGCATGTAGTCGCACGCGGGCGGCGAGGCGGGGTCGCGTATGATCACTTGATCGTAATGGCCGAGGTCGCCTGAGAAGAGGACGCTGCGACCCGCGCCGTCTGCGCCCGCGCCTTCGATTTCGACGAGCACGAGGCTCGCGCCGAGTATGTGTCCCGCGATGCGAAAGCCCGCGCGTATGCCCGGCGCGACTTCCTCAGACTCGCCCGTGTTCGGCAAAGGTTTGAGAAGTTTGAGCGTTTCGCGCGCGTCCTCTTCTGTGTAGAGCGGAAGTGCAGGGGCGTGGCGCGAAAGCGCGTGGCGGTTGCGATAGGCTGCGTCTTCTTCCTGCAAGCGCGCGGAATCGGGAAGCAGGATTTTCAGTAGATCGGCTGTGCCGCGCGAACAGTAGACAGGCCCCTTGAAGCCGAGCGAGACGAGGCGCGGCAGATAGCCTGTGTGGTCAATGTGCGCGTGCGTGATGAGCACTGCGTCGAGCGACGCAGGATCGAAGGGCGGGTCTTGCCAGTTGCGTTCGCGAAGTTCCTTGAAACCCTGAAACAGCCCGCAGTCAACGAGCACGCGCCCTCTCGCACCTTCGATCAAATACTTCGAGCCGGTCACAGTCCCGACTCCGCCCCAGAAAGAAAGTGTCGCCATCCTATGCTCCCGTCGTCTGCCTGCACGAGCCTTTAAGGAACTGCGCCGCGCTCTGGTTTTAATAAAAAGCTGAACGCCCCGATGAAATAAGAGCGCCTATTTTTTGGAGACGCCCAACGTCACCGTGTAGTCTTTGGCGGTGAGTTGTTGGCCTTCGACGGGGTAAGGCTCGACCCTCATAAGTTTGAGTTTGTAGTTGCCGTAGTTGGCAACTTCACCGTCTGGAAAGTCTCTGGGGTTGAGACTGAGTTCGACCTTGACCGGCTTGCTTTTGGCCTTCGACACTTGCAAGCGGACGCGTACGTTGCCCGCCCAGATACAGTTCACGCCCTTCGGGCAACGCGAGTCTTCCGGCACGGCGACGAACTTGATCTTGAACTTGTAGCCCGGCACTGTGACTTCCTGCCCGTAGCGCACATTTACACTCTGGCCTAAACTCGCGCTCACGTCAGCCCTCCCGTCTACGGCGGCCTCAACAGTTGTTGCCCTCTCCGTGCTCTGCACAGTCTGAGTGGTCTGCGTACTCTTCGTGCTCTTCGTACTCTGCGCCCCAATCAGCAACGACGCACACAACGATAGGATTATAATATTCAACATGATCTTCTCAGCCTCGACTTTCAATAAAAACTCGCACGCTTACACGCGCATCCCGTCACATACTTTGATCTCCAAACGCGCCGTTTAGTTGTACCTGCGTCGGCGCGGAGTCCCGAAGATGACGAGCGCGGCGGGCACGAGCAGCGCGAGATTTCTGAGCGCGGTCTTGACGCCGAGTTGGCTGCCGATGATGCCGCCGAAGCAACCGCATTCGAGAGGCTCACCTTTCATTACGTAAACGTAGTAAAGGCCGTAGAGCGCAAATCCGATGAGCATCGCCGCCGTCAACGACGCGCCCGCACGCGCCGTGCGCGGGATGATGAGCAGCGCGGCGGCTAACAGTTCCAGAGAGATCAACGCAATCGTCAACGGCAGAGCCCAACGCTCCGGCACGAGGTTCGTCATGTTGAACGTGAAATCGTGCAGCGTGTACAGCTTCGCCCCCGCCGCAAACAACCACATCGCCGCCAACCCGAAGCGACTGATGAGGACGAGGACGTGAAGCCACTTGCGCATAAAATCAATGAGGAAGGGTTAAAGGGTAAAGGGGAAGGGGTAAAGGTAAAATCAAAACTGTCGCGGCGCGTCTTTCTCTTAACCCTTCCCCTTTACCCTTTAACCCTTTCCCTTCTTACGCCGCCTTCGCTGCCGCGACGACTTTTTCGGCGGCGTCTTGCATGCCTTGAGCGACGGTGAAGTTGAGGCCGGATTCACGTATGACGCGCTGGCCTTCCTCGACGTTCGTGCCTTCGAGACGAACGACGACGGGCAGGCTCAAGCCCAGATTCTTCGCCGCGCCGACCACGCCGCGCGCCACCATGTCGCAACGCACGATGCCGCCGAAGATGTTGATCAAGACAGCCTCGACGTTTTCGTCCGCGAGCAGAATCTTGAACGCCGCCTCGACGCGCTCCTGCGATGCGCCGCCGCCAACGTCCAAAAAGTTTGCGGGTTCGCCGCCCGCGAGTTTGATGATGTCCATCGTCGCCATCGCCAGCCCCGCGCCGTTGACCATGCAGGCGATGTTGCCGTCGAGCTTGATGTAGTTGAGGTCAAACTTCGAGGCTTCGATCTCAAGCGGCTCTTCTTCGTTCAGATCACGCAAGGGCGTGAAGTCCTTGTGACGAAACATCGCGTTGTCGTCGAAGTTGACTTTGGCGTCGAGCGCGATGAGGCGTTTGTCTTTCGTCAAAAGGAACGGGTTGATTTCCATGAGCGACGCGTCCATCTGCTCGTTCGCCTCGTAGAGCGTCTGCATGAACTTCGCCGCAGGGTTGATCAACTCCGCAGGCAGGCCGAGACCGAAAGCGAGTTTGCGCGCTTGATAGGGACGAAAGCCTATGGCCGGATCAATCGTCTCTTTGAGAATCTTTTCGGGCGTGTGCGCGGCCACCTCTTCGATGTCCATGCCGCCCGCCTCCGACGCCATGAAGACCGGACGACCCGACGCGCGATCCAGAACGATGCCTAGATAAAACTCCTTATCAATCGGCAAGCCCTCTTCGATCAAGAGCACGCGCACCTCGCGCCCCTCCGGCCCCGTCTGGTGCGTGACGAGTTTCATGCCGAGCATCTGCGCGGCGATGTCGCGCGCCTCTTCGGGCGACTTGGCGAGTTTGACGCCGCCGCCCTTGCCGCGCCCGCCCGCGTGTATCTGCGCTTTGACGACGACCACGTCCGTTCCCAACTCCTTCGCCGCGTTGAAAGCCTCTTCGGGCGTGTGCGCCACGATCCCGCGCGGGACGGGCACGCCGTACTTACGCAACAACTCTTTGCCTTGATACTCGTGAATCTTCATCCTCGATCCTCTCGCTCATTTAGCGACGCTCGCGGGCGACGCCGGATTTTCTCTGTGTGGTGGAACGCTCAGGAGTGTAGCCGCACGCGCGGTGCGCCTGCAAGCCGCGACCTTCCCGCCTCACAGTTTTACAACTCGTCACACGCTCGCCCTGAGAAACCGAAGCGTCGCTCAATTCGTATCAACACAAGTCTCCGGCCTGACAATTTCCTTTGAGGAGTCCAGACAAATGCACAGACACGCCAGCAGATCGCTTCTCGCTTCCCTGTTCACGCTTTTCCTCTCCGCCATCGTCGCCTTCGGGCAGACGGCGACGACCGCGATCAATCTCGCGGCGATTGATAAGAACGCGAACCCCTGTCAAGACTTTTACCAGTACGCGGTCGGCGGCTGGCTCGCGGCCAACCCCATTCCGGCGGCGTTTTCGTCTTGGGGCACGGACAGCGTCTTGTCGGAGAAGAACCGCGATGTGCTGCACGAGATTTTGGAAGCGGCGTCCAAAAACACGAAGGCCGCGCGAGGGTCGAGCGAGCAGAAGGTCGGCGACTTTTACGCGAGTTGCATGGCCGAAGACAAGATCGAGGCCGAAGGTTTGAAACCGCTCGCGCCGGAACTGGCGCGCATCAATGCTCTCAAAGACAAGCGACAACTGCCCGCGCTCATCGCACATTTGCACGACATAGGCGTCTCGGCGCTCTTCATCTCCGACTCGAAGCAGGACGCAAAGAACAGCGCCGAAGTCATCTTTGAAATCTGGCAGGGCGGTCTCGGTCTTCCCGAGGGCGAGTATTACACGAAGGACGACGACGAGAAGAAGCGCATACGCGAAGAGTACGTGAAGCACGTCGCGCGCATGTTCGCGCTCTCGGGCGCGGATGCTGCGACGGCGTCGTCTTCTGCGCAGACGGTCTTCAATTTCGAGAAGCGGCTGGCGGAGAGTTGGATGCCGCGCGTTGACCGTCGCAACCCCGACAACGTCTACAACCGCAAGACGCAGGCGCAACTCAAAGCCTCCCTGCCGAATTTCGACTGGGCGACTTACCTCAAAGACATCGGCCTCTCGCGCGCGACGGACATCAACGTCGGCCAGCCGAAATATTTCGAGCGCGCCGACGCGCAACTCGCCGCCGCCTCGCTCGACGATTGGAAGACATATTTGCGCTGGCGCGTCCTCGACGATTTCGCTTCGACGCTGCCGCGCGCATTCGTCGAAGCCGACTTCAACTTTTATCAAAAGACTCTGCGCGGCACGACCGAGCAGTTGCCGCGTTGGAAACGCTGCGTCGCCGCAACGGACGCGGCGCTCGGTGAAGCGCTCGGCGAGGTCTACGTCAAACGTGTCTTCCCCCCCGCCGCGAAAGCACGCGCGCTCGAACTCGTCGGCAACCTGATCCTCGCGCTCCGCAGCGATCTCTCTACGCTCAGTTGGATGAGCGATGCGACGCGCAAACAGGCCGCCGCCAAACTCGACACCTTCATACAAAAGATCGGCTATCCCGACCGCTGGCGCGACTACACCGCGCTCACAGTCGATCGCCGCTCCTACGCCGCGAACCGTATGCGCACGAACGCCTTCGAGAACCGACGCGACCTGCGAAAGGTTGGCGCGCCCGTCGATAAAGCCGAGTGGTTGATGACCGTGCCGCAGGTCAACGCTTACTACAACGCCGCGACCAACGAGATCGCCTTCCCCGCAGGCATACTTCAAGCGCCCTTCTTCGATCCGTCGTTTGACGACGCGGTCAACTACGGAGCAATCGGCGCGGTTATCGGCCACGAACTGACGCACGGCTTCGACGATCAAGGTCGCCGCTTCGACGCGCAGGGCAATCTCAAAGATTGGTGGACGGAAGAGGACGCGAAGAATTTCACGGAGCGCGCTCAGTGCATCATCGATCAGTTCGGCAAGTTTGAAGTCGAAAAGGGATTGGCGCACAACGGCAAACTCGTCGCCGGGGAATCAATCGCAGACCTCGGCGGCCTTGTCATCGCCTACGCTGCGTGGCAAAAGTCTCTGGAAGGCAAAGCGCCGCCCGCGAACCTCGACGGCTTCACGCCCGAACAGCGTTTCTTCCTCGGCTACGCTTATTCGTGGGCGACGAACATACGCCCCGAACAGGCACGCCTGATCGTGCAGACAGACCCGCACCCGCTGCCGAAGTTTCGCGTCAACGGCCCGCTCGCCAACTTCCCAGCCTTCGCGCGCGCCTTCAATTGCAAGACAGGCGACGCGATGTTGCGCGAGGGGAAAGACCTCTGCCGCATCTGGTAAGATATGTTCGCCGGAAGCGACACGCGGCTCTTTTAGCAGGAGACAAATCTGCGGCTCGCTCAGGCAGGAGGCAAATCTATGGCTGATGTGATCGTCACGTCACGCGCGAATCTACAGAATGAAGTGCGCTATGGCGAAGGGCAAACTTTCACGACGGACGAACCCGTCGGTCTCGGCGGCGACGGCGCGGGCGCAGACCCTTACACGCTCCTGCTCGCTGCGCTCGGCAGTTGCATCTCCATGACGCTCACGCTCTACGCGCGGCGCAAAAATTGGCCGCTCGAACGCGTCGAAGTGCGTCTCAGGCAGGGGCGCGTCCACGCCAAAGACTGCGCCGAGTGCGAGACGACAACCGACGGCTTCGTCCATCGCATCGAACGCTCCGTCCGCATCGAAGGCGCGCTTCTCAGCGATGAACAACACGCACGCCTGCAAGAGATCGCGCACAAGTGCCCCGTGCATAAGACGCTCACTTCGGAGATCGTGATCGCTGATGTGAAAGATTAAGCGGGAACTTTCGACGCAGCGCAGTGTCTAACCGTTAGGGCAATTCAAACATCGCTAGCCGGAGGAGATCAGAGAATGAGCATAAGGAAATTGGCCGGTCTGTTTTTCATCGTCATGGGCTTGGTGCAAATCTTTCACGCGCTCAGCGACCACACTTCCGCAGAGACTTTGAGCCGTCCGCTCTACGCCTTCGTCACCGCGCTCCTGTTTACCATCGGCGCAGCGCTCATCTGGTGGAACGGCAAATGGCGCAGCAACGGCAACTCGCACACGTCTCACTGAGCACGCGCGCCGGAGATCGTCACGAACGCGGGCGTGTAAAGCACAAAGGCTCGCGACTCTTGCAAGAGTCGCGAGCCTTTGCGGATCGGGATGACTGGATTCGAACCAGCGGCCTCACCCACCCCAAGGGTGCGCGCTACCAGGCTGCGCCACATCCCGTCTGTGTTGTTTAAGTATCTCTGGAAAATTATTTTTGTCAAATCGCGCGAGGCGCGTTGACATGTGCGCGGGAAATTAGCGACGGCGCTGCGGGTCGCTCTTGTGTTCGGAGGCGTCGAGCAGCGAGAGGAGTTCGCGCATCTGTTCGCGTAGGCGGCGCAGGGCGGCGCGGCGTTCGTCCGTGAGCGGCACAGAGGGTTCGACGGGCGCGACTTCCTCGTCGCTCGCGTAAGAAGGCGCAGCGAGCGCGGACGGAGGAGGCGCGGGTTGTTGTTGCGAGGCTTCGCGTATGTTTGTGTCTTTCGGAGCTTCCTCCGTCGCCGCAACCGTCGAAGCGTTCATGTCGGGCGTGACGACTTTGAGTTTGCTCGAACCGCGAATCTCGCTGACGAGCTTTTTCTTCGCGCCCGCGATGGTGTACTGGTCTTCGTAGAGCAGTTCCTTGATGCGCAAGACCATCTCCACGTCGCGCTTGCGATAGGTGCGCTGTCCGGCGCGGTTCTTCTGCGGCGCGAGCATCGGAAATTCCGATTCCCAGTAGCGCAGCACATGCGCCTGCACGCCTGTGATGTCGCACACTTCGCCGATCTTGAAGAACAGCTTTTCGGGGATGTAGACGGCGGCGCGATTCATGGTTTGACGGAAAGCCTTTCCTGCGGAAGCCTCTGTAAACTCCCTGCCGGAAACTGTAAATTGAACTGTTTCGAGCGTGCTCGCCGGACGCGAGCGACACGAAGCTGCCGCCATGTTACGCGCGAGCGGGAGGCGTGTCAATATTTTTCCACAGAATTTAAGACGAATTGTTTGTACGGCTTGCGGGCGGCGGCTTCAAGGCTTTCCTGAATGAGCGGGCGCGCGTGCGGTTGAGAATTTCACATCAACGACGCGCGGAGTCATTGACGGGGCGCAGGCGTATCAGGCGGCTGACGGGGTCGAAACTGATCTCGAAAGGGCGCAGGGCGTCGCGCCCCAAAAGCACAGGCGCACCGCTGGCCGCGCCTGTGAGTAAATCGGTAGGAATGCGGCGCAAGACGAGCGTTCCGATCTGAATCGTGACGGGTTCGACGCGGCGCGCGTTGATGCGCCCACGCCCCAGATCGCTCGCCCCAGCGCGTTCGCGCCCGCCGCGCGTCGAAGCGATGCCGAACGAGCGCGCGGCCTGTTCGCTGATGGCGAGTCCGAAGCCGGAGCCTGTGTCTATGAGCGCGCGGCGTCCGCCGTCGAGCGAGACAAACGGGCGACGGCTGCTCGCGTCGAAAAACCATTGGACGATTGCGCCGCCGGGAGGCGCAGGCTCGCCGCGCAGGGGCGTCGCGCGCGGGTCGAACGCGCGGATCGTGTTGTTCGGCAGATCAATCGTGTAGCCAAGCGGCCAGTAGGTTTCGGTCGGGTCGAGCACGCCATCGAGGTCTGGCGGCAAGGCGTCGGTCACGATGGAGAGACCTTTGGCGGGCAGGTAATTTTCACGCGCGCCGATGGCGATGCTCGCGGGCGTGGCTTCTCTGCCCTGCGCGCCCTCGACGCCGCTCAAACCGCTGAGCGTGACAGCGTGTGCGCCCGCGAGCGCGATTCTCGTCTCGGCAGCCACGCGGCGCGAGATGATTGACGCGCCCGCACCCGTGTCTATGGCGAAATTGTAGGGGCCGGAATTATTGACCCAGACTTTGACCAGCAGGCCGCGCCCTTCTACTTCGCGGAAGCGCGCGACGGCGGGCAAAACGGTCGCGGACGCAGCGCGGGTGCGTTGTGCGGAAGACTTGTAAGTCGAATTATTCGGGCGAGACTCGGTTGCGGCTTGCCTGTTGTGGCGTCCGGCAAAAGAATGGGCAGCCCCTTTTGAGGGGACTGCCCATAATGCTGTTGCCAGAGCGATCAGGAAAGCTGAAGTCGCGCGTCGCGCCGTCTGCTTCAGGCCGTACTCCATCACGACACCGTCCAGTCTGTGAGACTTAGCGACGATTGCGGTTGCGGATTTTGTACGTGTAGAGAGCCGAGCCAGCGCCGCCGCCGAGCGCGCCGATAGCTGCGCCCTTCTTGCCGCCGATCAGGCCGCCGATCAAAGCGCCGCCGCCCGCGCCCATCGCCACCGTCAACTTATCGCGGTGCTTCGACCAGAACGAACGCTTCTGCGGCGCGTAGTCGTAGTAAGCCTGACGCGAAGCGCGTGTGTTGCGCACGACGCGCGTGCGGCTCACAGGCGCGTTGCGATAGACGACGCGCTCGCTTGTGGTCGCGTTCGCCAGATTGTTCGCGCGTAAATTCTTTTCATTTCGCGCCGCTGCGAATCCTTCTGTGAAACCGGCGCGATAGCATTCGTCGTCGTTCGTCGTGTTGGCGACGTTCAGCGTCGCGGGCGTTTCGTTATTGGTCGCCGGAAGCGTCTCGTTATAACGCAGCGTCGCGGCTTGCGAGTTGGTGTCGGTCGGCAACAAGTTCGACGTGGTCGCCGCCGTGTTGAAGTCGTTCGTCTTCGGGCGCATCACTAAAGCGCCGACAGTGCCGCCTAAAAGTGCGGCTACGAGTGCGACGGGTAAAATCTTATTCTGTAAATTCATGGTCAGCTTCTCCTTCAATTCGCCAATAGTCGGGTTGTACCCGCCGGATAGTTCAGCAAGTCACGTTCCGTTAAGTGTTGCGACAGGGAGAGTCGCACGCAGTTTAACCTCAAACGCCATTTTTGGGGAGATTCGAGCGCGAGATTTTCCCGTCGCAACGAAAATACAATATTGAACTTCGGCCAAACTCGTGTGGCTAAAACTTTCATGCACGATATGGACTACACGCGACACGATATGCTCAACGCTTTCGGGCGCGAACACGATCTTCAAAATTTGGACGTTTCGACGCGCGGCCAAGTTTGGACAATTGGACGCGCGGCGCGGGCGCAAGCTATAATCCCGCTTCTCTTCCACGTCCCGAAATTTTTGGAGGTTCGCCGCCATCGTGTCCATCGCTACGTCTGCCTTTCGCCTCGCCGCGCGTCTCGATGCGGTCGGGTTTTCCGACATCGTCAAGATTCGCAACCGCATCATGGAACTGCGCGCGGCGGGCGCAACCGTCTACCAGTTTGAAGGTGGCGAACCCTTCCTCAATACGCCCGAACACGTCAAAGAGGCGATGACGCGCGCCCTCGCCGAAAATCGCACGCGCTATGCACCGTCTTCCGGCATACAAGAACTGCGCGACGCACTCGCCGAAAAACTTCGCGCACGCAACAGCATCCCCGCCGACGCGAAAGACGTGATCGTACAAAACGGCGGCATGCAGGGTCTCTTCGGCGCGTTTCAATCCGTCATCAATCCGGGCGATGAGGTGTTGGTCTTCTCGCCCTACTGGACGCCCATCAGGGATTTGGTCGCGGGTTGCGAAGGTCGCCACGTTAAAGTCTCGACCGAAGAAGCGCGCCGCGAAGGTTTCGCTCAGACGCTCGCGCGCCACACGAACGCCAACACACGCGCCATCTATTACAACACGCCGCAGAACCCTACGGGCGTCATCTTCACGCGCGAAGAAGCGAATGCCGTCGCCTCGTTCGCGCGCGAGCGCGACCTCGTCGTCATCTCCGACGAGGCTTACGAAGATTTGGTCTACGAAGGCGAGCACGTCTCCATCGCCTCGCTTGAAGGCATGTGGGAACGCACGATCACTTGTTACACGCTCTCGAAGTCCTATTCGATGACGGGCTGGCGCATAGGCTACGTCGCCTGCGCCGAACCCTGGATGACGGGCTTGCGCAAGACCACGCTCTACTCGACCAACGGCGTCTCCACGCCGACACAGTGGGCTGCGCTCGCCGCCATCAACTCCCCGCCCGACTTTTTCGACGCGACGCGCGCCCAGTATCGCGAGCGGCGCGACTTGATGATCGCGGGTCTGAACGAAATCGGACTTCCCTGCGCGCCGCCCGCTGGAGCGTTCTACGCCTTCGCAGATGTGACGCGCATCAACCCGGACAGCCGCGTCGCCGCAGAGATTCTGCTCGACCGCGCGCAAGTCGCTACCGTCCCCGGCGTCGTCTTCGGCGAACACGGCGAAGGCCGCCTGCGCTTCTCCTTCTCTACCTCTCTTGAGACAATCCGCGCCGGACTCGACTCGATGCGCCGCAATTTGTGAAGCGATCAGGGCGTAGCGATGAAGAATGAGGGATGAGGGATGAGGGATGAAGGGAAGCCGAAAGCTCACCGAGTCGTCGCTCCCGATTCCTCAAACGAGTCTCCGGCAGTTAGCGAGTTTGATTTCATCTCGCGCATCAAGCGACGCGCGGAAGCGTCGTGTGCGGGCAAGATTGACGGACTCGTTCACGGCATCGGCGACGACGCCGCCGTCATTAACGTGCGCGGCAAACTTGATTCGGTCATCACCGCCGACCTGCTCGTCGAAGACATAGACTTTCGCCGCACATCCCTTCCACAAGACATCAGCTACAAGGCTCTCGCCGTCTCGCTCTCCGACATCGCCGCGATGGGCGCGCGCCCGCGCTTCGCGCTCCTCTCGCTCGGTCTTCCACAAGACATTTGGGATTCGCCGTTCGCTGTAAGTCTCTCCGAAGGCTTTCTACGCTCGGCGCGCGAGTTCGGCGTGACGCTTATCGGCGGCGACGTGTCGCGCACGCCGGAACGCATCGTCATAGATTCAGTCGTCATCGGCGAGACGCGGCGCGGTCGCGCGGTCTTGCGTTCGGGCGCACGCGCGGGCGATCAAATATTCGTCACCGGCACACTCGGCGGCGCGGCGGCGGGCTTGAAGTTACTCGAACACGCACGCACTTTGCGCACGCGCGCCGCACGCACACGATTCCTTTCCGGCCTCGAATCGCTCACGCGGCGACAGACGCGCCCCACGCCGCGAGTCGAATGCGGCGCGCTTCTGGGCGAGCGGCATCTGGCCTCCGCGATGATCGATCTGAGTGACGGCCTCTCATCCGACCTCGCGCATCTTTGCGAGCGTAGCGGCGTCGGCGCGCTCGTCGAAGCCGCACGCATCCCCATCCCGCCGACGCTCAAACGCGCGGGCGCGATTAACTCCAACTCCTTCACGCGCGCCTTGAAAGACGACGCGCTCCGGCTCGCGCTCGACGGCGGCGAAGATTTCGAGTTGTTGTTTACCGTCCGCGCGCGCGACGCTGCGCGACTGCCCACGCGACTCGGCGGCATGCGCCTCACGTGCATCGGCGAAGTGAGAGAACGTGGCGAAGGCATCAAAATCTCTCGCGACGGGCGCGTCGAAATTTTGATGCCTTCGGGCTTCGACCATTTCAAATGATGGCCGTTGATGTTAATCGGGAAAGATTTCACCGCAGAGAGGCGCAGAGGGAGCGCAGAGAGTTGCATAGTTTCTCTCTGCGCCCCTCTGCGGCTTTGCTCTGCGTCTCTGCGGTGAGCGCCTTTTGCCGCTCGCATCCCGCAGCCTGAACACAAAATTTGACTAGCCGCCCTTCCTTCCTTAGACTCTCTTTGAGCGACGATTATTTTTCGACCGCCCGTGCAGTCGTCCGACGAGCCATCGTTAGAGCAAAGGAAGTGAAGTTATGCAAAGCACTATGATCCGTCTCGCAGTTGCCCTCCTCGCTTTCGGTCTCGGCGTCAGCGCGACCATGTTCTGGATCGCCTACCGCACTCCCGATGTACGCGATCTGGAAAGAAACCCTCCGCCGAGAGTTATCTTAGTTGCGCCGCATCATCGAACAACACATAGCGATGTGCCTCCGCTTCCGCCACCACCTGCGCCGCCTCTGGACGAACTTCCGCCTCCCCCGCCTCCTGCGCCGCTCGTCACGATCTCCGGCGGCGTGCTAAACGGCAAGGCTATCAGCCTGCCACAACCCGCTTATCCGCCGTTGGCTAAAGCCGCACGCGCGTCGGGCGTGGTACACGTGCAGGTGCTGCTTGATGAGAACGGCACAGTGATTTCGGCTAACGCCATCGCCGGACATCCACTGTTACAGCACGCGGCGGTTCAGGCGGCGCGCAGAGCGAGCTTCGCGCCGACGCGGCTCTCAGGCCAGCCGGTCAAAGTCTCCGGCACAATCGCTTACAACTTCGTGCTCCAATAAACGCACGGATAATTAACTTAATTCAGTGCGTCGCGTTAGCCGCCGACGCCGTGCGCTAGTCGTCTCTGAAAGTTCGCGCGCTCAATTACAGATGTTGAAGTTTCAAAACACGCTCACAGGTCAACTCGAAGAATTTCGCCCCATGCGCGAGGGCGAGGTGCGTATGTATAACTGCGGCCCGACCGTTTGGGACTTCGCGCACATCGGCAACTTTCGCACCAGCGTCTTCGTCGACATACTGCGTCGCTATTTGATCTTCAAAGGCTACCGCGTCACGCACGTCACGAACATCACGGACGTTGACGACCGCATCATACAGATGGCCGGACAAAAGGGCGTCTCGCTCGACGAATACACCGCGCCCTACCTCGCAGCCTTCTGGGAAGACTTCGACGCGCTCGGCTGCCAGCGACCCGAAATCGCCCCGCGCGCCACACAGCACATCCCCGAAATGGAACAGATCGTACGCAGTCTCATGGAGCGCGGCTGTGCCTACGAGTCCGAAGACTCTTACTATTTCCGCATCACCTCGTTCCCCGAATACGGCAAGCTCTCGAAGATCAACTTCGCGGGTAACATCGCAGGCGCGAGCGAACGCGTGGACACGGACAAGTATGAGAAAGAGGACGCGCGCGATTTCGTACTCTGGAAGGCGCAGAAGTCTGCCGATGAACCCGCTTGGAAAACAGGACTCGGCAGTGGTCGTCCCGGCTGGCACATCGAGTGCTCCGCGATGTCTATGAAGTATCTGGGCGAGACGTTCGACATACACTGCGGCGGCGTTGATCTAATTTTCCCGCATCACGAAAACGAGATCGCGCAATCGGAAGGCGCAACCGGCAAGCCCTTCGTCAACTACTGGCTGCACGGCGAGCACTTGAAGATCAACGGCGAGTCTATGTCCAAATCGAAGGGCAACTATTACACCTTCCGCGATCTCACGCGGCAAGGTTTCAGCCCTCCGGCCATTCGTTACGCCCTGTTCAGCGCGCCCTATCGCAAGCAGATCAACTTCACGCTCGACGGCCTGCGCGGGCACGAGAAGACGGTCGCGAGTTTGCAAGACTTCCGCACGCGTCTCGCGGAAGCGCGCACCGAAGCGGGCAGCAATCCACAGATGCGCGCCGTCGCCGCACGCGCCCTCGAAGAGTTCACGGGCGGCCTCGACGACGATCTCAACACTTCTGTCGCGCTCGCCGCCGTCCACAACCTCTCGCGCGAAGTAAACACCGCGCTCGACAATCACGCCCTGCGCGCAGACGACCAGCGCGATCTGCTCGCGCTCATTGCGCGCTTCGATTCCGTGCTCAACGTCTTCGGCCAGCCGCAACGCGAGATGCTCGACGCAGAGATTCAAGCTCTCATAGACGAACGACAGGACGCGCGCCACCGGCGCGACTTCGCACGCGGCGACGAAATCCGCGACGAATTAGCCGCGCGCGGCATCATCCTCGAAGACACGCGCGACGGCGTCCGCTGGAAGCGGCGCTAAAACCTTGTCAGTTGTCAGTAGTCAGTTGTCCGTTATTTGTGATAAATACTCTAGTCGCCTAAACACTTGTCTTGAACAACTGACAACGGACTACTGACAACTGACAAAGAACGCTTTTCCCATGTTCGATTCGCACCTTTCCAATCTCCGACCGCTCGACCAACGCGCGAACATCTTCGCAGGCTAGCCCCGCTCGACTCTTCCTTCCGACGCGCCCTCGCATGTCGCATCTCTCAACATCAAATTTGAGATTTGCAATCACGCACCGCTTTTCGTTTCAACGAAGGAGAACATTCCATGTCAACCATCGCCCCGCCGCAGAGGCCGGAGATCAAAACTCAACTGCCCGGCCCGAAGGGTCTGGAAATCATCAACGCCGACGCACAGTACGTCACGCCGTCTTACCCGCGCCCGTCTTTCAAACTCGTCGCCGAACGCGGCGAGGGCGTCTGGGTCACGGACGTTGACGGCAACGTCTTTCTCGATTGCAACGCAGGAGTCGCCGTCTGTTCGACCGGCCATTGTCATCCCGAAGTCGTCCGTGCGATTCAGGATCAAACCGCCAAACTGATCCACATGTGCGGCACGGACTACTACTACAGCCAGATGCCCGACCTCGCGCGCAAGCTCGACGAGATCGTGCCCGTGCCTTCGCCTACGCGCACACACTTCGCCAACAGCGGCACGGAGGCGGTCGAGACCGCGCTCAAACTCGCCATGCACGCGACGGGGCGACAGAAGTTCATCGCCTTCTTCAACAGTTTTCATGGGCGCACACTCGGCTCGCTCTCTTTGACCTCATCGAAGATCGCGCAGCGCATCGGCTTCAAACGGAGCGTCCTCGACGTGACGCACGTTCCCTACCCGAACGCCTTCCGTCATCCATTTACAGGCGAGCAGACGGACGAGGCGACCGTGAGCGCGGCGTGTCTCGATTGGATCGAGAATCGTCTGTTCAAGACGACCACGCCGCCCGAAGAGGTAGCGGCCATCATCGTCGAAGTCGTGCAGGGCGAGGGCGGCTATGTCCCCGCGCCGCGCGAGTTCTTGCACGGCCTGCGCCGCATCTGCGACGAGCACGGCATCATGCTCGTCGTTGACGAGGTGCAATCGGGCATGGGTCGGACGGGCAAGATGTTTGCGAGCGATCATCACGATCTCAAACCCGACATCATGTGTCTCGCCAAAGGCATCGCATCGGGGCTGCCGATGGGCGCGTGCGTCGCGCGTGCGGATTTGATGGACTGGAAACCGGGCGCGCACGCTTCGACCTTCGGCGGCAACCCGGTTGCGCTCGCCTCCGCTTTGAAGACCATCGAACTGCTCGAAGGCGGCCTCGTCGCCAACAGCGCGGATGTCGGCGCGTACTTGAAGGAAGGTTTAGAGAAGTTGAAGGAGAAGCACGCGTGCATCGGCGACGTGCGTGGTTACGGGATGATGCTCGGCGTCGAATTTGTCGAAGACCGCGATTCGATGACGCCTGCGCCGGACTTGCGCGACCGCATCGAAGTCGCATGCTTCGAGCGCGGTTTGATCATACTCGGCGCGGGCGCAAACACGATCCGCTGGTCGCCGCCGCTCGTACTCACACGCGAGAACGTCGATGTCGCGCTCGAAATTTTCGACGCCGCCATCGCCGCGTCTGTTAAATAGCTGTCGGTAGTCCGTTGTCCGTTGTCAGTTGTTTGTGCTGGCCGAGCGAGTTGTTAAAGCCGGTCTTGAACAACTGACAACGGACGACGGACAACGGGCGGCTTTCTCTTCATCGTTGACAACCGAAACGCATCTCACTTAAGGTTTCGCTCGGATACCAGTTTCGCGCGCAGGAGTTTTGATCTACCTGATGATGAGACGCCTTTTCTTCACCTCGCTTCTAATTTTTTCGCTCGCGATTGCTTCTGCGGCACAGTCGCCTTCGACCGCCGAGGATTATTTCAAAAGTAGCCTCGCGCGCAGCCAGCGCGGTGATTTCAAAGGTGCGATTGCCGACTTGGACAAGGTCATCGCGCTGAAAAAGGATTTTGCCGCTGCCTATAGTTCGCGTGGCGGGATGAAGCTGCTGACCGGCGATCTGGACGGCTCGCTAGCCGATCTGAACCGCGCCATCGAACTCGAACCGAACTTCAAACCCGCTTACCAGAATCGCGCGCACGTCCGCAGACAGAAGGGCGACTATGAAGGCGCGCTCGCAGATTTCGACAAGTCCATCGCGCTCGGCTGGATGATACGCGAGGCTTACATCGGGCGCGGCAACGTCAAGATGGATAAGAAGGATTACGACGGCGCTATCGAAGACTTCGGAGCGGTCATCGCGCTCGATCCCAAATCGCCCGTCGGCTACATGAATCGCGGTGTCGCGCGCCGCGCAAAAGGCGACACGCAGGGCGCGATGGCCGATACCAACATGGCGATCCAACTCGGCGCGCCCGACTCCGATTCGTTCGTCGTCAAGATGGGCGACAGCAATCAAGAGGTCGAGGCCGACGCGTCGAAGTCGCAGCCCGGCAAGAAGTCTCCCGAGTTGATTGAGAAGCGCACCACCACGGGAGTGTTCGCGCTGCCCGACGCGGTGGAAATGAAAAGCGGCGCGTCCGTCGAGATGAACAGCCCGATGATGTCGAAGATCGCCGCGTCCATGTCGTATCTCAATCGCGGCTCGGAACTGCGACGGCAGGGCAACATTGACGGTGCGATTGAAGATTACACGAAGGCCATCGAGACTTATCCATTCTGGGCGGCCTATTCCAATCGCGGCGCGGCGCTACGCGACAAGGGCGACATGGACGGCGCGCTCGCAGATTTCAACCGCGCCATCGAACTCAGCCCGCAGACGGCTTTCCTCTATCTCGAACGCGGCGCGCTTCGTCTCGCGCAGGGCGACGAAGCGGCGGCGCAGAAAGATTTCGATAAGACTTTGAAACTCGATCCGAGTTTGAAGACGATGTTGGACACGCGCGTTAAGAGCATCAAAGCAGAGCGCGAGGCGAAGCAGCCGTAAGGCGAGACGGGCGCGGCGTCCGTCAGTTTACAAGTCTCCTACGAAGTTGGCCGGTCTGAACGCAGGATTCGGTGAGTTATGAAAGTTTTTACACTGCCCCTGATTTTGCTGTTGGCGTTCTCGACGAACGCTCCGGCGCAGACGCCGCGCTCGGCGAAGGACTACGTCAAACGCGCCGCCACGCGCTATCTCAAAGGCGACCTCGACGGCGCGATTGACGACTACAGCAAAGCTCTGGACGCAGAGCCGCGCGTGGCTGAAGTCTACGTCAAACGCGGCGGAGCGCGGCGTGCGAAAGGCGATCTCAACGGCGCGATCGAGGACTTCAATCAGGCTTACGACATTGATCCGCTCTCCGTACACAACGATCGCAGCGTCGCCGAAGCCTACTCGAATCGCGGCTTCATACGCACCAACAAGCTCGACATGCCCGGCGCGATCTCCGACTTCAACAAAGCGCTCGAATGTTATCAGGGCAATCCCGATCTCTACTTCAAACGCGGGCGCGCGCGGCTCATAGACGGCGACCTCACGGGCGCGATCACAGATTTCACAGACGGTCTCGCACTCAAACCCGAAAGCAGCCTCGCCTCGCTGGCCTACGCCTCGCGCGGCTACGCCTACATGCTGCAAGGCAACGACGCGGAGGCGCGCAAAGATTTCGAGCAGAGCGCACGTGTCAACAAAGACGGCAAAATCTTCCTACACCTACACCTGATGACGCTCGACGAACAACTCAAAGAGATGAAACGCCTACGCGCCCGCGACCAACAGCGCGTAACGTAAAAAAGTCTCAAGTCTCAAGTCCCAAGTCTCAAGTCAGTCTGGCAGTCAGACTTGAGACTTGGGACTTGAGACTTCAATATCTCTGCGGTGCGCCGTGAACGCAGCGGACGGTGTCGCGCGCGATGAGCAACTCCTCGTCGGTCGGGATGACGTAGACGGCGAGGCGCGACGTGTCGGCGCTGATGAGTCCTTCAACCCCGTTCCTATGCGCTGCGTTGCGCTCCGCATCTAGTTCGACGCCGAGCCAGCGGAGTCCGTCGCAGATGCGAGCGCGCACCTCCGCAGAGTTTTCGCCGATGCCGCCCGTGAAGACGACCGCGTCCGCGCCGTCGAGCGCGGCGAGATATGCCCCGATGTATTTCCGCGCGCGGTAGCAGAAGATTTCGATGGCGAGACGCGCGCGGCGATCATCGTTCTCATGCGCTTCGTCTAATAGTTCGCGCATGTCGTTCGTCAAACCGGAGATGCCGAGCAGCCCCGATTGCTTGTTGAGAAGCGTCTCAACTTCCTGCGCCGACAAGCCCTCCTTCGCCGCGACGTAATCAATGATCGCCGGATCAATGTCGCCCGAACGCGTGCCCATCACGAGACCTTCGAGCGGCGTCATGCCCATCGAAGTATCGACGGAGTTGCCCGCGCGTATGGCCGCCACCGAACACCCGTTGCCGAGATGCAAAGTGATAACGTTCGTCGCCGCGCGCTCGATGCCGCGCAGTTGGCGATAACGATAGGCGACGTAGCGATGCGACGTGCCGTGAAAACCGTAGCGACGCACGCGGTATCGCCTGTAGAGTTGATAGGGCAGCGCGTAGAGATAAGCGTAATCGGGAATGGTCTGGTGAAACGCCGTGTCGAAGACGGCGGCCTGCGCGAGCCCCGCGCCGAACACATCGCGTGCCGCTGTGATGCCCTTGAGGTTCGCCGGATTATGAAGCGGCGCGAGATCAATGCAGTCCTCTATGCCGCGCAAGACCTCTTCGTTAATCAGCACGGAATGCTTGAACCGCTCGCCCCCATGCACGACGCGATGACCGACCGCGTGTACGTCGGCCACACTTCGCACTTCCGTGATGCCGGAACTTTCCGAGGTCGCCCAACGCAAGATCAACTCGACCGCCGAGCGTATGTCCCTGAGCGGCGCGGTCGAACGCTGCGCCTCTCGACCTTCCACTTGCAGCGTGATGATCGCCTCGCCCCCGATACGCTCGACGCCGCCGCGCGCCAGACGCTTATCCGTGTTCCCCGCAATCCGCTCAAGGTCTGTCGCGATCAGTTGAAACTTAACGGACGAACTGCCGCAGTTGAGTACGAGTACATTCATGATAATTCAGTGACGAGTGACGAGTGACAAGTTAGAAAGCCGTGAATCGTGAATCGTAAATCGTGAATAGGCGAAAACAGTTTTTATCTATTCACGATTTACTGTTTTATCTCGTCACTTGTCACTCGTCACTCGTCACTTTCCTTCTTATTTCTGCCATGCGTGCGCGGAGGCGTTCTTCGTCAACGGTCAAGACTTGGCCTGCGCGATAAACTTCCATGCCTGCGACCATCGTGAGCAGTGCGTCGCGCGCGGAAGTGGAGAAGATGAGCGCGCGAGCCGGATCGTAGACGGGGACTTGATGCGCGCCTTCGAGGTTGAAGATCGCCAGATCAGCTTCCTGACCTTCGGCGAGCGAGCCTGCTCGTTCTCCGTAGCCGAGCGCGTGCGCGCCGCCGTGCGTGGCGTCGGTCAAAGCATCGGTCGCGGTGTAGATTTCGTCGGCCGTTCCGCTTTTGTCGAGACGCGCGAGCAGCGTGGCGAAGCGCGCCTCTTCGAGTATGTCGCAGGTGTTGTTGCTGGCGACCGAATCGCTGCCGAAGCCGCGCGTAAGCCCTGACATCGCTGCGAACGGCGCGTGGCCGTGACCTAGTTTGAGATTCGACTTCGGGCAGTGTGCGACAAAGGCGCGCGCTTCCCTGATTGTTTCGATGTCCGCCGCATCAACGCGCACGCAATGTGCGAGCAGAGGGCGTGCCGCGAGCACGCCGCGCGTCGAGAGATATTGAACGGGCGACATGCGCGGCGAATGCCATTCGACGCCGCGCTGCGCGAAGCTCTCCGCAAACTTGCCGCGCCCGTGCCGCATCAACTCGTCTTCGTCCGCAGACTCCGCCGCGTGAATCATCAAAGGCAGCTTTTCGGCGATGGCGTAATCCGTCACGCCCGCGAGTAACTGTTCGCTCGCCGTGAACGGCGTGTGCGGCGAGACGCCGACGCGCACGAGTTCGTTTTCAGATTCGCGCAGCCGCGCAACATCAACGCGCAACTTCGACAGCAGTTCGCCAGCCACGCGCGCGTCGGGACTGATGACTTCCTGATAGACAGTGCCGCGCAAGCCCACGTCGCGGAGCGCCAGCATCGCGGCGTCGCCCCAACTGCTCGCGTCGCCCAGAGTGGTCACGCCAGCGCGCGCCGCTTCAAGCGCGCCCCACGTTGCCGACACGCGCAAGTCATCCTCCGTCATGCGCGTCATTCGCGCGATGGTGAGTTTGCGCAGCCAGGCGAAGAAGTCCGTCTCAACGTCTTCGAGATAGCCGCGCATCGCTGTGAGTTCTAGATGCGAATGGCAATTGACGAGGCCGGGAATGATCGCAGCCGCGCCGAAATCTTCGCGCGCGGCTTCGGGAAATCGCGCGGCGAGTTCGGCACGCGCGCCGACGCCGACGATAAACTTTCCCGCGACGGCAATCGCGCCCTCTTCAATCACGGGCGACGTGACGGGCAAGACCCAGCGGGCGCAGTAGAGTTTGACGTGTTGCATCTTGTCGTCGTGCGTCGAGTCGAGTGAGTTCATGTCGAAAGGTGTTGCGCGTCGGGCACGTTGGCTGACGGCTCGTGTTTGTGTCTACGCCTGAGTAGAAACCACAGGAGACCGGAAAAGGCAATCGTGAAACCGCCCAAGGCGGCGACGGGGCGGATGCCGAAAGCGTCTGCGCCTGCGCCCGCTGCGTACATTGAAGCGACCATCATCAGCATCGTCAGAGTTTCGTAGGAAGCGAAGACGCGTCCGGCGTAGGCGTTGTCCGTTTGGCGCATGATGAGCGTCTGTTGCGCCGTCCACCAGATTGCGAAGTTCATCTCGCGCGCGATGAGGACGAGGCTCGCCGTCCACAAATTCGGCATGAGCGTGAAGAGCGCGAGGCCGCATCCGTCGAGTACGAGCGAACGCCCCATGCGCGCGCCCAGACTATCGCCCGACGCGTTGAAGCGACGCGCGACGGGTGCGCCGAGCACGCCGCCCGCGCCCATCGCGACGTACAACACGGAGATGCCGAAGTCGCGCGGGCGTGCAGCCCAACCGGCAGCCGTCAACTCGCCGAGCCGCGCGCCGAAGACGCTATAGAGCGCGCGTGCGACGCCGTTGCCCAAGCCCCAACCGGCGGCGACGATAAAGACCGCTGCGAGCACGCCGTCGCGCCTGACGTAGCGCAAGCCCTCTCGAAATTCGACGAAGGCGCGTCGCAAACCCGTCACGATGCGACCCTGCGACGAAGCGACGCGACCGCTTGACGTTCCGATAGCAGCTATCTCAACAAGATCAGCTTCAACTCCCTCGCTCTCCTTTGCGCCTTTGCGCCTTTGCGTGAGACTAATGCGGCTGATGAGCAGGGCGGAGGCGATGAAAGTGACGGCGTTGAGTATGAAGACGAGGTCACGGCTGATGAAGGTGGCGACGATGCCGCCGAGCGCGGAGCCGACGGCGATGGTCGCGGCGGTGGTCGAAGCCGAGAGCGAGTTGGCGCTCAGAAGCTCGTCCGTCTCCGTCACGATGACGGGGATGGTGGCGCGCTTGGCCGCGTTGAAAAATGCTGAGACGGCGAAGAGCGACGCGCCGACGGCGTAAATCGCAGGCAGCGACGAGAAATGCTGCGCGAGCAAGAATCCTGCGGCGAGGAATGCGCGCAGAACGTCCGCCGCGATCATGACGCGACGGCGATCCGTGCGATCAACGACGACGCCAGCGACGGGGCCGAACAGAAACAGTGGGAGGTGACGCGCGATGGCGTAGACGGCGATGGTGCGCCCTTGATGTGCGGGGCCTGCGAGTTCGAGCGCGAGCGCGAGCACGGCGATGTTGTTGAGCCAGTCGCCGATCTCGGAGACGACTTGCCCCGACCACAGTCGGCGAAAGTTCGCGTTCCCCTTGAGCAGTTGCTTGTAGGTCACTTCTTTGGCTGCGCGCCGCCCTCCGCGCGTTTCAGTTCGCGGTAGCGTGCGAGAATCGAGGAGACGTAAGCGCGCGTCGAAGCGATGTCAATGCGCTCGACGAACTGTTCGGCATTAAGCGGCGGCGCGCCTTCGGCGGTGCGATTCCACTCGGCGGCGCGGCTCGGCCCGGCGTTGTAGGCGGCGACCATGCGCGCCTCCGCGTCGGGCATGTCGCGGTAGTCTTTCGAGATTTTTTCCAGATACCAGCAGCCGACCTGTATATTGCGCTCCGGCTCTAGGAGCACCGCACGCGGGTCGCGCGACATCTGTTGCGCAAACTCGCGCATGCCCGTCTCCGCCGCCCACTCGCGCCCGACCGTAGGCGTCACCTGCATCAACCCGATCTCCGCGTCTTCGCCGATCTTCCAGGGGCGAAAGTAGGTCTCCTCGTAAATAATGCTCCACACGAGATCGGGGTCGAGGCGATAGACGCTCGCCTGCCGCGCGATCAAAGCATCGAAGCGATGAATCCAGTACTGGTTAAAAAAATAGAGGCCGACGGCTGCGAGGATTGCGAAGATAACGGCGGCGAGGACGAGACGCTTGAGGACTGGCATTCAACTGAGATTCCCTTAACTGTGGCGCGACGACCGAGCGGCGCTCTAGTTGCGACGCCTGAGCCGCGTCCAGAGTTCGGCTTGCCTGATGGAACGATCTACGCCTTCGTAGCGCGATTGGAGGGCGCGTCGGTCGAGTACGTGGCCTTGCAGCCAAACGTCTGCCGCGAGCGTACAGCCTACGCGCAGCGCGCCGCCGCGCAGAGAGCGTTGGTTGATCAAGACTTCGAGTTTGAAATGTCCGAGGTCTAGGTAAGCCCAGTAGAGTTCGCCGCCGGAGAGCGGGTTGCGCAGAGGTTTGAACGAGAGCACACGCCCGCACAAGCTCCAATCGTTCTCGTGTCCGGCGCGCGCCGGAGCACATTCTTCCAGAGCCTTCCAGCGCGGCTTCTCTTCGCGCGCACACACACGCGCACGATAAGCCAGCCCGCACAAGCCGACGTGCAACTCCTGCGCGTTGAAACCCTCGAAGCCTACCTCCGTCAAGTTCTGCAACTCGAAGAGCACTTCCGTCTCCGTCCCGTCGCAGTAGCCGTGAACGATGGCCTCGCCCTCTTCGTCGTACTCGGTCAAAGCCCAGGGACTTATGCGCTGCATGTAACGCGCGCGAAAGCCGGGGCGACAGTCTGCGTAAAAAATATCGCCCGTGCCCGATTCATACAGCACCGTCCAGACTTCCAAACCCTCGCCAAGTTTCCAGCAACGACCGTGCAGCACAGCGCCGCGTCTGAGCAACTGCGACGGCTCGCCCTGATCGCCCGCACGCTCCGCGAGATGATTGAAATCCCGCTCGCTCGGCACATCCAGCCCGATGGCTTCAAAAGTTTCTTCCATATTTTTATGAGTGACGAGTGACAAGTGACAAGTGACGAGTTAAAACGGCTTGCCTTTCTGACTTGTTACTCGTCACTTGTCAGTTGTCACTAGCCTCTGGCAGTTCGCTTTCGTTGCTGAATGGGTTTCGTCTTCGCGTCGCCTTCGTCGGCGCGCGGCGCACGACTTTTGAAACCGCGTATGTTGCGCTCAGCGCCGTGCTGCGGGCGCGCGCCCGTGCGCGCCATCTCGGCGAACAGTTCCACGTCGTAGTCTGCCTCGCGCGACATCTCCTCGCGGATGGCGTGCAGTTCTTCTAAGAATCTTGGCTTGCGATACATAAGAATAACAGTGACAAGTGACAGGTGACAGGTGACAAGTTAAAGCAAGATTTAAATCTTGTCACTCGTCACTCGTCACTTGTCACTAGTTTTAGTCACTTTTTTCAGTTAGCTCTGAGACTAAGAACTCCGGCGTGACGATCATCGGGACGAAGAATCCGGCGGCGGTGTTGAAGAGACGTATGCGCGCCTGTCTTCGCACGTTCGCCAGATGACCGAAGTTCCACGTAACTAGATAATCTATTTTGTGTACGGAGGCAACCGCGACGTGCAAGGCGTCTGCGATGTACTTGCGATGAAAGATGCCGCGCGAGATGTAGCCTTCGGCGAGGATGGTGGCTTCGTCGGTCAACTCAAGTTGTTGGAGCGGCGCGACGAGTTTGAGGTAGGCGGTGCGATGCGGTTCGGGCACGCGTTCGAGTTCGCGCTCGACGAGCGGTGAGACAACGGCGCGATATTCCGACATCTCGTGCTCCCACCAGCGGATCGTCAGGTCGCGACGGAACGGTTCGCCGTTGTCCAGATACGCGCCGACAACGGATGTTTCCAGATAGAGGCTCTGCTTCACGGGGTCGCCCCCGAAGCGGGCGTGATGTTGGCGTCGCGCGCGGGCGCAGAGGGCGCGGCTGGCTGTGTCGTCAGCGGGTCGAGACGCACGAGGCCGCGTTGAAAATCGAACGTGACGCGGAAGCGACGCAAGACGTTACCGCCGATGATGCCCGTCTGCTCGAAACCCGAAGTCTCGTTGATGGCCGACATGTCGAGCACGGCGGCGGACAAATTCGGGTGTGTGTAATCGCCGAACGTGATGCGCGGCAACAGCAACGTCGTTACGTCTTCCGAGACGCCCGCCGCGCCGAAAACTTTGAGCCGCGTCTTCTGCTCGAAGCGCGACATGTCTTCGGTCTTCGTCAGTTGCTCGGAGATGACGGAGATGCTCGCGCCCGTGTCCACGATGAAGTTGAGCGGCTTGGCGATGCCTTCGAGGACGACGGCGCTGCTCCAGAATCCGCTCGACGTGGAACGAATCGGAATCTCGTAGCTGCGGTTTACGCCGCCTGCCGTCGTAGCAGCGGCAACGGGCGGATTGGGAACGGGCGGCGCGGCAACCGTTGTGGCAGCCAGCGCAGAGAGCGACGGCGGCTGATCGGGGTTCGATGTGACGGCGTTCGAGTTGAGCGGGACGGCAGTGTCGGCGAAGGTGCGCGCCACGATTTGACGATCAGGTTGACGCACGAGCGTCATCTGCTGCGCGCCGTAGTCGAACGAGGCGACGTACTTGGCGAGCACGGAGAGTCCGACGTAGCCGTCAACAGGTTCTTGCTGGTTATGAAATTCGCGTATGTAAACCGGCACGTTCTCGATGCGCACGTCGTCCATTTGCAGCGACGAGAGGAAGCCGTAGATGATCTCGAAGCGACCGCCGCCGCCGACGGCGCGCGCCATCCCGCCCTGCGCAATCGGCTTGATCCCCAGACGCGCAGCCGCAGCCGTCGAAAGCACGCACATGCCTGAGCCTGTGTCCACGACGAAACGCAACGGCAGCTTCGAGCCGTTCAGACGCACGTTGACTATCGGGCGACTGTTGGTGAGGTCGAACGCGATGACTGCGCGCGCCGCGCCGCCCGTCATGTAGAGTTGACGTTGCGAGCCGAGGTAGCGCAGGAAACTGATGAGGCCGCGTATGCGTGCGCGCCTGTCCGCGTCCGTGCGCGGGGCGATGCGCAAAAATTGCTCGTAGGCGTCAGCCGCTTCGCGATATTGTTCGGAGCGCGCGGCGGCCTGCGCGAAGGAGAAGATGTAGTCGGGTTCTCGCGGGTCGAGATAGACGGCGCGGCGCAAGCCTGCGAGTGCGATGCCAGCGCGGTTCTCGTAGAAGTTGATCATCGAAAGACCGGCAATCGCCAGCGCCTCGTCGTCTTTGAAAGTGAGCGCGGTGCGAAACTCTTCGATGGAGAGACGGAAATCGCCGGAGGCCAGAAGCGCGGAACCGAGAAGCGCGTGCGCACGCGCCGATGTCGGTGCAAACGCGAGCACGCGCGCCGCGTGATCGTAAGCGTCGCGCACGTTGCGTTGCTTCAACAGGGCGAAACTCAAACCCAAACGCGCCGGAACGTTCGTCGGGTCTTTCTCCACCAAGGCGCGATAAATCTTCTCTGCGACTTCAAACTCGCCCTGCCTGAGCGCGCGCGCAGCCTTCTCCAAATGCTTATCGTCATCCCACGCGAACGCCGCCCCTCCTGTTGCTGCTCCCGCAGCGCGAACGCTCGCGCCGCCCAACGCCACACACATCGAGAGGGCAACCAAACTGCCCCACACTACACGGCTCAGTTTTTTCATTTTACGGCCACCCCCTTCAGGCAGGGATGAAGGATGAGGGATAAGGGATGAATAAAAACAGCGCCGGTTATCCGGCTTGAAGGTTTTCTAATTCATCCCTCATCCCTCATCCTTCATCTTTATTTCAATATTTCTCCGGTCTTCATAGACCACAGCACAAGGTCGAGTTCGTCGAAATCTATGGCGAGGCTTCCAGCAAAACGGCGTAATGAGTCTTCGATGGCGAGATAGCGCGTGCGGGTTGTCGGCGGCACGGGAGATTCGATCTCGCCGAGTTCAAAGAGGCTGCGCAGGATGTGCTTGTCGAGGATGGCGTAGCCGCGAAAACCTACGTTGCGCAGGTAATGGCTCGCCTCTTTGTAACCCAGACCTTTGACGCGCCGCTCGCGCGCCAGCCAGTCGCGGCGCTCGTCGGCGTCGTCGAAACTCTCAAGCCGTTCGCGCAGGCGCATCCCGCAGTCCGCTTGCAAGTAGTCGCGCGTAACGACTATGTAGCCGGAGCGCGCGTTCGGGTAACGATGCACGCCTGTGAGCGCATGCGCCAACTCGGCGTGCGCGCCCGCCGCGAGCAGAGAGCGCACCGCTTCGACCGAACGCAAGCCCATGCGCGCCGACGCGCCCGCAGTGAAGATGCAATAGACCAACTCTTCCCACAGGCGTTCGTCCGAGCCTTCGCGCCACACGCTCTCAAACTCCGCGAGGCGTCGGCGAATCTCGGTCGCACGCGCCCTGTGCGTCGCAACGATGTTCTCGATGTTGACGGGCTGTTGCTGGTCTCGACGCACAATGCTTACGGATGAAGGGACACTTGCCGGATTGTCAATTGCGAGGGCGCGATCAACGTCTGGAATTTTAGGAGCGTGCTCGCGGCCTTGTCAACGAGTTTGCCGTGTGGAATTTCGCGCGCCTTCGTCTTTTATCTAAGGGCAGACTTCCGTACATCCCCCGCTAGGCTTGAGAGCATCTTAGATTTCGCGCTTCTCACTCCCCGCCGAACATTCGCGCGAAACGGATGGCTCTCCCGTGCTATGATGCAATTGCCCCCAAACAATTGATAGAGGATAAGAATGATCGGATCAAAAGTCAGGCAATTGTTTTTCGTGTCGGGGTTGTTGCTGTCGCTCGCAGCAGGCGCGGCGGCACAGGACGACTACACACCCGCGCCTCTGCCTTCGGCGACGCCGTTCGTCGTCTCTACATGGCCGGAGACGCCGCCCGTCAAATCGTCGCCGGACATCGTCAACGATGTGGCGGCGCAGCCGTCGCCGCCACCGGCCTTCTACACGCAGGGCGTTCTCGTCGAAACGCTCGACGGGCGCGTCGTGATGGAGCAGGCTGCGGATCAACAATACAATCCGGCCTCGGTCGTCAAACTCGCCACCGCGCTCGACGCTTTGCAGACCTTCGGGCCGAACTATCGCTTCTCGACGGTCGTCTGGACGAACGGCACGTTCGATCAAGCGACTGGCACGATCACGGGCGATCTCATCATCTCAGGCCGCGACCCTTCGTTTCACTACGAGCACGCCGTCGCCGTCGCACGCGAGTTGAATCGTCTCGGCATACGCACGGTGACGGGCGACCTGATCGTGCCGCCGAAGTTCACTATGAACTTCGGTTGGTCTGCGCTGCGTTCGGGCGAAATTTTTTACGACACGCTGGACGCCACGCGTCGTCCGGCGGCAGCCACGCGAGCGTGGCAAGATGAGAGGCTCGCGCATGGCGACACCGCCGCCGTGACGCAAACACTGCCGAGCGTCGCAGTGATGGGCGCGGTCTATGTCGCCGCCGTCCCGCAGAACGCGCGCGTGCTCTTGACGCACCGTTCGAGCAAGCTGGTTGACGTGCTCAAAGTGCTGCTCTGCTACTCGAACAATTTCATGGCCGAGAGACTCGGCGACAATCTCGGCGGCGCGGCGGGCGTACAACAGTTTCTCATACGCAAAGTCGGATTCGCGCCAACGGACGTGCGCCTCGCCTCGACGAGCGGGCTGGGAGTCAACCGCCTCTCGCCGCGTTCGATGTTGAAGATTTACCGCGCGCTCTTGAAGGAACTCGCCAAGCACAATTTGTCTGCGTCGGACATCATGCCGGTCGCGGGCGTTGACCCGGGCACGCTACAGAAACGTTATACGTTCGGATACTCGCGCGGCAGCGTAATCGGCAAGACAGGCACGCTCGGTCGTTCAGACGGCGGCGTGAGCGCGCTCGCCGGACAGATGCGCACGCAGACGGGCGAGACTTTGCTTTTCGTCATCTTCAATCAACGCGGCAACGTCGTGCGCTTCCGCGAATCGCAAGACCGCCTCGTCACGGAGTTACAATTCGCGCGCGGCGGCCCCGCGCCCTTCGCATACTCCGCGCAGACGCTCGCCATGCGTCTCTCCGATACCGAACTCGAACAGGCCGACGCGTCGGAGTTTGAACCACCACTAAACTAAAGACTGTCAGTTGTCCGTTGTCAGTAGTCCGTTGTTCAAGACCGTCTTTAGCAACTTGTGTGATAACCACATGCAACGGACAACTGACTACGGACTACCGACAGCTTTTCATCGTTACAAAAATTTTGCGCCCCGGCGGCCTGAGAGTCGCGCGGGGCGCTTTTTCGTCCAACTCGCGCATGGCGTGCGGCACCGCGCGCAAGCGGACGATCCCTTTGTTTCTCCCGCTTGAAAAGTGCTGCGAAAAACGGAGTCGCAATAAAGCCGCACTCAACTCCTTCGCAACAGTCCTGCTTGTTTCCCCCTTGTTCGTTTGCACGTCGAAGCGTTGACGATGTTGCCAGCACGTTCGTGAAGACAGCGTCGTGGTCGCTTCCGTGCGACGCTGGCCTTCACTGCAATTGCCAAGCCGCCACGCACGCTTCGAGCAACACCTCACTCCAAACACCTTATAGATAGCCCTTTGCGGCGACGAATGCGTCGCGCTTTCAAATGTGCGTCGAACGCGCGGCACGCGCTCGTTGTTTCCGTTGGTGACAAACTGTGTAACGGAGGTTCGTCTTTCGTCGCGCGGCGTTTGCGCGGACGGAGAGTTGTGTAGGCAGCTTCCCGTTTTGTTACTTAAGGTGACGCGCGGCAGGCTGCGACGTGCGCCGTGCGCGGCGAAATGCGTGGAAAAGCCGCCTTTGTGCGCGTGGCATCGCCTTTGCCATGAAGGGTGGGGCGAAATGCCCTTCGAGCCTTGAATATGAATCAGTGGAAGAGGGCTTTCTTGTGGAGGCAGCGATGAATAAGTTGACGGAGAAACAGTTGCAGAGAGTGCGAAGCAGGCGCGGCGAGCGCGGCTTCACGCTCATCCAGATAGTGGTTGTGCTGGCCGTCATCGCCATCATCTCGACGATGGCGATGCTCGGCGTCTCTTCGGCACGAGCCGGACAAAGGCGCATCACCTCGGCGCGAATGTTGAGCGCCTATCTGGAAAAGGCGCGCGTCGATTCGGTGCGCCGACGCGCCGACGGCAGCGCGGGCAATCCCCTCGCCGCCATCACTATCGTCAACGCCAACACTTATTCGGTACTCCTCGACTTTAATCAAAACGGCGCTCCCATCACGCGCACATTCACGCTCGAACCAGGCATCAATTTCTCGGCTGATTCAATCGGAGATGTCATACAGTTCGACTGGCGCGGGCGCACCGGCGGCGACCGTCTGCTCGAAGTCTTCAACATGGAACACCCGGGCGACAATCAATTTTCGACGCGCGTGGCCGTCTCCGGCTTCGGCGACGTAACGCTGAACGACGACGTGTACACACCCATCGTTGACGCCAACACCTCCGGCTTCGCCTCGCCGACGCCAACCCCGTCGGCCACACCCAGCGCGACACCCAGCGCAACAGCGACTCCGCCGCCAGCGACGCCCACGCCTTCGGCCACGCCCACGCCGTCAGCAACTCCGACACCTTCGGCCACGCCCACGCCTTCGGCGACACCGACACCTTCGGCGACTCCGACACCTTCGGCCACACCTACGCCGACGGCCACACCGACACCTACGCCGACGGCGACTCCGACGCCCTCGCCCACGCCTTCGGGAGCATGCACGCTGGTTGCTATGCCGAGCGCGGTGACGATCAGGAAAAACGGAATTACCACCGGCTCGGTGACGCTCACAGCCCCCGGCGCTTTAACGGTGACACCGATCACGACGCAAAGCTCCAGTTCAACCAATGTCACGGTCACGCCCGCCATAGGGTCTGTGCCGCGCGGCGGCAACGCCGTCTTCTCGATTAAGTCGCTGAGAAACAATGCCGGATTCACTTATCAGGTGAGGTTCAATTCAACCACCTGCGGCAGCGTTTCGGTTTCGGTCACGGTCACTAACTAACTCAGGAGATGAGCAAGATGAAAGGTCATTCAACGCAAGCCAGCGGCTTCACCCTGATCGAGACGACTATCGCGATGGTCGTGATGATGGTGGTCGGGCTGGGCGCGACTTCGCTGTTCCTCTACGCGATCCGCAGCAATGCTGGCGGCGAAAGTCGTTCGCAGGCGCTCGCGATTGCGCAGCAGCGGCTCGAAGCATTGCGCGAAACAGCCTTCAACGACCCCGCACTCGCCGTCGGTCAAACGACCTCGACCGTCGTGCTACAGGACGTTGCCGCAGGCGGCGGCACAGGCGCTGCTGCCGCTGCTCCTCCGAGTTCCGGCGGGCAGGCGTTCGCGGCTTCCTCCGGCAGCAGCGGTTTCGCGTCGCCCTCGAAACCGCCGAAGGGCACGCCCACCCCGACTCCGACCCCGACAGCAACTCCGACCGGCGGCGGCACGGGCGGCGGCACAGGTGGCGGCGGAAGCGACGACGTTTATAAAGTTGTAACTGATGTGCAGGGAGTGCCAGCCGGTTCGGCCACGCCGACACAGAAGCGCATCACGATTACAGTGACGCCCGAAAACGGATACGGCGCGGCCTCTTGGATCAACCGGAATCCGGTCGTCATCGTCGTCCACCGCAGCAGCACGTCGAGCGGCCCTTACCGCCAGTAAACGCGCGACCATGAACAAGCCGGATCGTCCGTGGAGATCAAAGCTCATGCGACAGACTAGAGAGACAAAAAAACGAGAAGCAGGCTTTTCGCTCATGGAGTTGATGGTGGCGATGTGCGTGATGATGGTCATCACGGGCGCGGCCACTTCGCTCCTGAGCGGCGCATTCAGCACGCGCTCTCATGAAGACCAACGCACCGAAGCCATCGGCGACGCGCGACGCGCGCTCAACATCATCTCGCGCGAACTGGCGAACAGCGGCTATCGTCTGCCGCCCGGACTCAGTTACACCTCTGCGACGGGTTCCGCCCTCGTCCCCGTCAACGGTCTCATCCCCGGCGACTGCGACGCGCAATCAATCTCCTTCGTCACCAATCTCAACGGGAACATCCCGGGGGGCGACAACGATGTGAACGACGCGGACGAGGCGATCAAATACCAGTTCGTCCAAACCGGCGGCAGCAGTTTTCTGGTGCGCAACGATCTCAACCCGCCGAACGACTCCTTAGTGCTTGCCAACCGCATTGACGGGATGCAACTCGTCTATTTCGACGCGGACGGCAACGATGTCACGGCCAACGTCGGGCAAGCGACGAGCGTAACGATCAACGTCTGGGTCACGATCAATGCGGTCGGTAAACAGGGCGCGACCGGCTATCAGCCCGCTTCGCAGGTGCGTCTCACGTCTGATGTCAACCTGCGCAATGCAACGTTGGGTACATATTAACGAGCAGAGTTTTAGCGAAGCGTGTGTACGTCACAAGAGTGAGGGTAATGAAGATGAAGAAAACAACGAAGCGAAGCGCGACCAAGAAAGATCAGCGCCGCCGCAGAGACAACGAACGCGGCGCGGCGCTCATTATGATGCTGCTCATTTCGATGTTGCTGCTGGCGGCGGGCGGCGCTTTGATCATGTCAACAGCCTTGTCCACCGGCACGGTCTACGAGTCCACGCCGGAGATGCAGGCTTACTACGCCGCCGAAGCCGGACTCGAAGACGTGTTGATGGTCTTGCGCGGCAACACTCCCCCGCTCGGCGCGGGCAGCGTGCCTGCCGCTCCCGCAGCCGCGCCCTTCAAGGTTACCGCTGCGCCGACCAGCGGCGGCACGACCACAGAGATTCCCGACTCGTACAAGATCAGCCTGCGTCGCGCGCTGGATCACGCCTACGCCGATCTCGCCAGCGACCCGAACACAGCGCCGCAGCGTCGTCTCTCGCGCTGGCTCAACTACAACTACACGCCGCCAAATGGCAACTATCCTGATCGCGTCGCGCTCACTGACAACTACAATCCGCTGACAGGCACGGCTTACCGCGTCGCCCTCAGCGACCCGGATAACAGTACGACCGTCAACTACACGACGACCGGCCTCTTCAAAAGCGCTCCCGGCCCCATCGTCAGCGGCGACGGCCTCTCCGTCACTTTTCGCACGCTCGATCCCATTCTCGGCACGGTGCTCGGCACGGCCACGATCACCTACGTGCCCCGCACCGTCGCCGCTCCTCTCAACAGCTATCCTCCAGCCGCGTCAGACCTCGGCAGCTTCCGCGTCACTTCCACAGGCATCGGCGCGACCATCCCGCCGGGCGTGACTCTCAGGCTGAACGTCAACCAGACGGCTCCCTGGCAGGGGAGCGCGCCGCTCAACGCGACGTTAGGCGGCCTCGTCAACCCCGTGACCGGCGCGAGCACGCTCCAGGTGGGTTTCCAGCGCGACTCCTTGCGCGTTGACGGCACGGTCATCAGGATCACGAATCTCGTTGGCAGACTTTTGAGTTTGCTCGCTCCGGCAGTCGGCGGGTCGAGCACCACGCCGATTCAGGTCAGCGTCACTGCGCCCGAACCGAAGCGCGTGCTTGTGCGCTCAACCGGCATCGGGCCGAAGGGTGCGCAGAAGCGTCTTGAAATGATCGTCACGCGCTCCAACTTAGACTTTGAACCGCCCGCCACGCTCACCATGCGCGGCGCGAGCGACTGTAGCGCCCCCACCTTCGACACCGGCAGCAGCGGCGCGAAGAATTACACGGGCGAAGACCTTGACAACAGCGACCCGCAGCGTCCGGCCATCGCCGTTACGGCCTGCGACTACGACAACGCGGTCGCCGGAACGAAGAAACCGGGTACGGTGAGCGGCCCGCCGCAGATCGGTATCCTCGACGGCGGAACGGCTTCCGGTTCGATGTCTACAGAGCCTGTCGAGACACCCGACTTTCTGACGACGGCGGGAAAAGCGCGCCAGTATTTGAACGAGTTGGAAGCAACGGCGCGCGGGGAAAACCGCTACTTCAATCCCGCCAGTGGCACTGCCATGAGTGGCAGCTTCGGCACGACGGCCAATCCCCAGATAACTTTCATAGACGGTGATTGCGAGTTGTCGGGCGGCGCAGGCATGCTTATCGTCACAGGCAACTTGAACATGAGCGGCAACCCTTCGTTCGAAGGCGTGATACTCGTCCTCGGCGCAGGCACTGTGAACCGCGATGGCGGCGGCAACGGCAACATCAACGGTTCGATGGTCATTGCGAGCTTCCAGCGCACGTGGCCATCAGCCGACGACGATCCGGCTATCAATAACGACATCGAATATCCGTTCCTCGCGCCGTCATTCAACACCAACGGTGGCGGCAACTCGACGATGCAATTCAGTTCAACCGCCGTCGCGCGTGCCTTGAACGTACTCGGCGGCCCGCGCGTCGCCGGTATCGCCGAACTCTAAAAACCACACCCTCGTTTCACACACGCGTGCGGCGCTTTCACCTGAGAGCGCCGCACGCTTTTTTCGTCTCGCAGATCATCCGTCTTGACACACCGCGCCCGAATGTTGAACGATGCATGAAAGGCTCGTCCGTCGTCAGTGGTCAGTTGTACATTGTTTGTGCTGAACCGAGCGAGTTGCTAAAGATTCATCTGAACAACTGACTACGGACAACGTACAGCTTTTCGATCATGCCTGACATCCTGCTCGTCGAAGATAAAGACAGTTTGCGTCGCGTGCTGCGTCTGACGCTGGAGCACGCGGGCTACACCGTCTCGGAGTGTGCCGACGCGCGCGAGGCCGCCGCCGAAATCGCGCGTGCGCCCTATCGCCTCGTGCTCACCGATCTGCGCATGCCGCACGGGTCGGGTCTCGACGTGCTCCACGCCGCACGCGCCGCCGATGCGGACGTGCCCGTCGTCGTGATGACCGCCTACGGCTCGATTGACGAGGCCGTGCAGGCGATGAAAGACGGCGCGCACGACTTCCTACAAAAACCCGTTGACTCCAATCACCTGCTGCTGCTCATCGGCCGCGCGCTCGAACAGGCGCGACTCCGCACCGAAAATATTCTGCTGCGTGAAGAGTGGTCGCGCCGCTACGGCTTCCCGCGCATCATCGGCGAATCCGACGCCATCAAACGCGCCGTCTCGGAGACGCAGCGCGTCGCCACGACCGAAGCCACCGTGCTCCTCTTAGGCGAATCCGGCACGGGCAAAGAACTCTTCGCGCGCGCCGTGCATCATCTCTCGCCCCGACGCGATCAACCCTTCGTCGCCATCAACTGCGCCGCCATCCCCGAAACTTTGATCGAGTCGGAACTCTTCGGCCACGAGCGCGGCGCGTTCACAGGCGCAAACGAACGCCGCCCCGGCAAGTTTGAACTCGCCACAGGCGGCACGGTCTTCCTGGACGAGATAGGCGAACTCCCGCTCGCCGTGCAGGGCAAACTTTTGCGCGCCATCGAAGAAAAAACGGTTGACCGCATCGGCGGACGAATGCCCGTGCCCGTCGACGTGCGCATCGTCGCCGCGACGAATCGCGAACTCCAACAGGCGGCAGAGGCCGGAGAGTTTCGACGCGATCTATATTTTCGCCTCGCGGTCTTTCCCGTCGAGATTCCGCCGTTGCGTGCGCGCGGCGACGATGTCGCGCTGCTCGCGCGCCACTTCGCCGCGCAGTTCGGCAAAGAGTTGCGCGGGCGCGAGGCCACGCTGACGGATGACGCCATCGCAGCCCTTCGCGCGCACGCTTGGCCGGGCAACGTGCGCGAGTTGGAGAACGCCATCGAACGCGCCTGCATACTCGCAGACGCGTCGCAACTCGACGCGCGCGATCTGAGTTTGCCCATCGCGCGCGCAAGCGACGGCGCAGCAGAGGCGTCGGACGCGTTTGCCGCGCTGGACTTTTCGGGGTCGCTCGCGGAAGCGACCGAGCGCGCCGTCCGTGTGATAGAACGCCGCAAGATCGCGGAAGCCCTAAGCGCGCACGACGGCAACAAAACGCGCGCCGCCGAAACACTCGGCGTCAGCTACAAAACGCTCCTGACCAAGATCAAGGACTACGACCTCTAAATACCCGCATGACTCAAGAGCCAGAGGACGACGGCACACCAAACAACCCGCAACCCGACAACGACGCGAGCGCAGAAAACTCCGGCGTCAAAGGGCGCTTCGACGATGCCAGCACCATCGCGGGCGAGACGGACGCGACGGTCGGCGCGACCTCCGGCCAGTTTCCAGCCGAGCAGGTCGTCGCTGCGCGCGAGCGCGAAGCCGCGACGGGCAAGTATGCGTTCCTCGTCGGCGCGGGCATTCTTCTCAGCCGCATCGTCGGACTCATACGTCAACGCGTCTTCGCATACTACTTCGGCAACTCGTTCGCAAAGGACGCCTTCGACGCCGCCTTCAAGATTCCAAATTTCCTGCAAAACGTCTTCGGCGAGGGCGCCCTCTCCGCTTCCTTCATCCCCGTCTACGCGCGCCTGCTTGAGCACGGCGACGAAGAAGAGGCCGACCGCGTGGCAGGCGCGGTCTTCACTCTGCTCGCGCTCGTCACCTCCGTGCTCGTGCTCGGCGGTGTGCTCGCCACGCCCTATCTCATCAACTTCATCGCGCCCGGTTTTGAAGGCGCGCGTCAGGAGTTGGCGCTCAAACTCGTCCGTATATTTTTTCCGGGCGCGGGACTCCTTGTGCTCTCCGCCTGGTGTCTCGGCGTGCTCAACAGCCATCGCCGCTTCTTCCTCTCATACACCGCGCCCGTCATCTGGAACTTATCGATCATCGCCGCGCTCGTCAGCTTTGGCGGCTTCGGGAGTTTCGGCGCGTTGCGCGGCGGCGCGGGAAATTTGAACGACGATTTCTGGGCGCGTCTCGCCGTGATGGCTGCGTGGGGTTCGGTCATCGGAAGCGCCTTGCAGTTCGGCGTGCAACTGCCGACCGTGCTGCGGCTCGTCAAACGCCTGCGCCTCAGGCTCGACGTGACCTCGACACACGTGCGTACGGTCGTGCGCAATTTCTTTCCGGTCTTTATGAGTCGCGGCATCGTGCAGATCAGTGCCTTCGTGGATTCTATAATCGCGAGCTACCTGCCCATCGGCGCGGTCTCCGCGCTCACCTTCGCGCAGAGCATCTACACGCTGCCCGTCAGTCTCTTCGGCATGTCTGTCTCGGCGGCGGAACTGCCCGCGATGTCGAGAACGGTCGGCAACACTGAGGAAGTGGCCGGACAGTTGCGTCGTCGTCTCGACGCCGGACTCAGGCAAATCGCCTTCTTCATAGTGCCTTCGGCGATGGCCTTTCTCGCACTCGGCGACGTGATTGTCGGCGTGCTCTATCGCACAGGCAGGTTCACAGACAGCGACACGCTCTACGTCTGGGGCATACTCATCGGCTCGTCCGTCGGGCTGCTCGCCTCCACGCTCGGACGCCTCTACTCTTCGACTTATTACGCTCTCCACGACACGCGCACGCCCCTGCGCTATGCCATCACACGCATCGTCTCGTCCATCATCCTCGGCATACTTCTAGCCATCTATCTGCCGCCCGCGCTCGGCATCAACCCGCGCTGGGGCATCGCAGGACTCACGACCGCATCCGGCATCGCCGGATGGATCGAGTTTTTTCTGCTCCGTCGCACCTTGAACCGGCGCATCGGTCGTACGGGACTGCCTGCTGCCTACATCTCGAAACTCTGGCTCGCCGCACTTCTCAGCGCGGGCATCGCCTGGGGCATCAAACTCCTGCTCGGCGCGCGCCATCCGCTCCTGCTCGGTGTTCTGGTTCTCACGCCTTACGGAATCCTCTACTTCGCCATCACAACCCTGTTCAAATTGCCCGAAGCGCGTACCGTTGTCGGTCGTTTTCTCCGTCTCGTACCCTTCATTCGTAAATAGGTCGGGATTTTCTGTAGGAAAAATCGCTCGAATCACTATTTTTTCAGAGCCGCGACGAAAACGCTTTTTGGCGTGCGAGACTCACCGGCCAGTTTATTAAGATTAGATTATATTTTTCGGAAATCGGCGGGCATTGTCGGTTTCCTTAATAGCAAGAAGCCAAAACTACCTCGAAACGTAGTGAGAACGTGTATCCACTACGCGCTGGAAGTCTTCATTTTGCGGGTTTTAGTTGGCTTTTGTGGTTGCCAGTTCAAGGTCATGGTAAAAGAGGAGACACGAAAGATGATTCGCAGAATTTTATTAACGAGCGCGGTAATGATGATTGTTTCTTTGGGTGCGGGCGCAAGCAGCGCGTATGCCGACGGCCTTGTGCTGAAAGGTATTGACCTGCAACACCCGTGCGGCGTCGGGCGCGGCTGCGGCGACTCGCGTGCGCCACACGTCCTTTCGATTCAGAATCATACGACCGCCAGCGGTGCTGTGGGCAGATCAGTTTCTTCACCCAACACAGACGTGCGCACGGGCGATTGGACGCGCGGCAGCAACACGCAAACCGTTAGTCTCACCGAAATCGGCGCGACTCAAGCCAGCGACATACGCATCTACTTCGACATCATTGAGCCGAACGCCGCCGCCAAAAGCGACGTGACGCTCAATTCCCTGATTTTGACCGCCTTCAACGAGCAGGGAACAGAAGTCTTCCGTGCATCGCTTGTCAATCCGGGTCAGAATTTCCAAATGGTTGGCAACGGTCAGGGCACTGCGGATTATGCGTTCGGCCTCGACGCGGCTGCTGCGGCACGCTTGCAGGCGGCGATTGCAGCGAATCCGAATTTGCGTCTCGGCCTGATCGCCAGCGTTTCGCGTGCGGACGGCGGCCCTGAGAGTTTCTTCATCGGCGCAGAGCCGAATCCGGCGGCGGTGCCCGAACCGGCGACGATGATTCTGCTCGGTACGGGTCTGGCAGGCGCGGCAGCCAGTATTCGTCGCAAACGCAAAGCGGCTAAGGATTTAGAGTCGTCCGAGAACCTGTAAAGGCCGGTCGCATGCGCTAATTGCGGCGGCAACTTTTCTTTGACAAACCATGCGGCGAGCCGAACCTGAACAGGCGAGGCTCGCCGGAAACTTTAGGCCAAACATCGGGATTTTTCTGGAAGTACCTCAGCATTGAGTCTTTACTCGCAGTTAAAGGGTTGAAAATCGAAAGATTTGACGGTATAAGGACATGCGCTGCCTCAGCCGTCAGGGAAGATAGATCAAGGGTTTTGCTCCGCCCCTGATTCTTCGAGAACATGCTGCGGAAGTGCGGTTCGGCACTGTTCTCTTTACGCTCTAGCGCGTTTTTGCCCCCGTGCCGGAAGATGCCTTATGCGAGGCTCTTTCGGGCCGGAGGGCGTTGGGTTTTTACTTCAGACTTCCGTAAAAGGGTCCACAGAGGTAGGGGTTACACTATGAAAAACTTCGCTTTGATGCTCAAACCGCTCGCCCTGAGCATTGCGCTTCTCGCCATTTTCGCCGCAGGTCAAACGGTCGCCAACGCCGACCCCGTGACATTCTCGACCACCGGATCGTTCAATGGCGGCTCTAACTCGATCACGTTCACTTCCGGCAGTGGCTCGACCACTATCAATTTTACCGGCGTGACTAACAGCACGGTCAACGCGAATCCGTTCACCTTTGCCAGCCTCGGCGAGTTTCAAACCATCGTCCAAGGCAGCGGGGCAACTATCGCGCCGAACACGACCTTCACGCTGAACATCACGCAGACCGTCCCCGGTGCCGGAACCGGCTCTCTTGTGGGGACGATCAACGGCACGATCACGCAGAACTCAAGCACTGGCCTTGTGACTTTCTCCGTCAGTTCAACGACAATCAACGGCGTCACTTACAGCCTGACAAACAACCCTCTGCCGCTCGTACCCCCTTCAACCAACAACGGGGTGACAAGCGTGCAGGCGCAAATCTCCACCGTGCCTGAGCCGACGACCATGCTCCTACTCGGCACGGGGCTAGCGGGCGTCGCCGCGCGCATCCGTAAACGCCGCAAAGACGCACAAAATTAGGCAGACCGACCGAACAACACCACTTTCAGTTGCAAACAGAACGAGCCGGATTAGCTTTAACTAATCCGGCTCGTTCTGCGTTTTTCGCCCGATTTTTGCCGGTTTACGCTCGATTTCACCTTTTCAACAATTTCGACAAAATTTTCTGGAGAATTCTTCCCATTCAACATTTTCTTTGAATACAACAGGACGGCGAGAGTTGAGCGGCAGGCACGGTGGAGGAGAGCGCAAAGCGGCGCTCTTTTTTTGTGCCTCATTTTGGGCTTTTGCGTTCGTCGTCGCCTCGCATTCCCTAAATCCCCTAAATTGATTGACCCGCAAGTAATTCTCTCCTTATCATCCCTCTGTGCAAAAAGTCGTTTCAGCCGCCGCGATGCGTGAGATTGACCGTCTGACCACGGAACGCTACGCCACGCCCTCCCTCCTGCTCATGGAAGCCGCCGCGAACGCATCGGCGCGCGCCATCGCATCGCACTTCTCGCACGACGCCACAGGCCTGCGCGTCCTGATACTTTGCGGGCGCGGCAACAACGGCGGCGACGGTGCGGCGCTGGCGCGTGTACTGTGGACGCGAGGCGCGCTGGTTGAAGTGATTTTGTTCGGGCGGGTCGAGGACGCGCGCGGCGACGCACGTACAAATTTCGAGATCGCGCGCCAACTCGCCGCAGCCGCGCCTGCTGCGTCGGCGACATCTCCACAAATTTCTTTCAAGGAATGCACGGATGAAAAGGCTTGGCGCGAGTTTCAGGCCGCGCGTCAAAGCTACGACGTGTTGGTGGATGCGTTGTTCGGCACGGGACTCCGCCGCCCGCTCGAAAATATTTACATGTCCGTCGTCGCGCACCTCGCGCAAATTCGTGCGACACGTTCCGAAGGCAACGACGCTCGCACGCTCATCGTCTCGCTCGATCTGCCGTCCGGCCTCGACGCAGACGCAGCCGAGCCAATCGGCGTCGCAGTGCATGCAGACCTGACGGTCACCTTCACCGCGCCCAAACCGGCCAACGTCCTGCCGCCTGCCTCTTTCTTCAACGGCGACTTGCTCATTGCAGACATAGGCTCTCCCGCCGCACTCGTCGCCGAAGCCGACTCGCAACTGTTCCTGACCGAAGCGGACGACGCACGCGCGTGGCTCGAAGCGACGCGCTATCGTCCCGGCTCCTACAAAAACACGCACGGCCACGCGCTCGTCATAGCGGGTTCGCGCCAGATGTCGGGCGCGGCAGTGCTCTGCGGCAACGCTGCGATGCGCGCGGGCGCTGGCCTCGTCACAATTGCCACGCCCGCGTCCGCGCTCCCAGCCGTCGCCGCGCGCGTCATGCCCGAAGTGATGACGGCAGAACTTGCGGAGACGATCCAAGAGTCGCAGGCGGGCACGCAAGACGACGAAGAGAGCGAACGCGTCATAAACGAGACTGCCCTCGAACGTGCTTTACAACTCGCCGCGCGCGCAGATGCCATCGCCATCGGCCCCGGCCTCACATCGGGCGAACACATACGCCGTCTCGTCCGCGCCGTCGTCGCGCGACGCGCCTCGCCCGTCGTCATTGACGCTGACGGCCTGAACGCGCTCGCCCCCTGGCCTGCCGACTTGCACGGCACGCACGAACTCCCGCTCATACTCACGCCGCACCCCGGCGAGATGCGTCGTCTCGCGGGCGCAAAAGATGCGGACGAAGATTCGCTCGCCGACCGTGTCAAAACGGCCAGAGAATTTGCCATCGCGCACAAAGTCATCCTCGTACTGAAAGGCGCGCGCACGCTCATCGCCGCTCCCGACGGACGCGTCGCCATCAACCCGACAGGCAACGCCGGAACGGGCACGGCTGGCGCGGGCGACACTCTCACAGGCATCATCACAGCCTTCGTCGCACAATCGCGCGGCGCGCTCAAAGACAAAGCCGACGCATTCGATACGACGCTCGCCGCCGTCTACGTCGCCGGACTCGCAAGCGATCTGGCCGCACAGGAATTGGGTATGCGCGCGATGGTCGCATCCGACATCGGCAAGTATCTCGGCGCAGCTGTTTGCGCGCTCGACGCTGCGGGTGAGAAGCCATGACAACCACTCACGGACTCGATTCAGACGCCGCTTTCGACCCGAAGGGCGGGCGGACATCGCACAAGCCCGCAGACACTTTCCAACTCGGCGCATGGCTCGGCGAACATCTCATCGGGGGCGAGATCATCCTGCTCGACGGTGCGCTCGGCGCGGGCAAGACCGTCTTCGTGAAAGGTCTCGGCAGCGCGCTCGGTCTGGACGACAAAGACCTGACCAGCCCTTCCTTCACGCTCGTCAACCGTTACGAAGCGCGACTGACGCTCTACCATCTAGACCTCTACCGGCTAGCCGACGGCGCATCTGCTGCCCATGCCGTTGACCTCGACGAACTACTCTCGGACGAGCGTGCCGTCATCGTAATCGAATGGGCTGAACGACTGCGCAACTATCCGTTGCCCTCGCCCGTCTATCGCGTACGCATTGACGGCGACGGCGAAGAAGTTCGTCGCATACGTATCGTCAAGGAGTGAGGCCGTTGCTGTCGCCGCGCCCCTTGCAAACCGCGCCGCTATGTTAGAATTTGCGCGAGAACTTTTATTAACAGAGGAGAAATTAGTTATGCCTTATCCAGAGATCATGATTCGCCCGATGCGCGAGGAACTGACACGGCTCGGCATCGAAGAAGCGCGCACGCCCGAACAAGTTGACGAAGCCGTCAAGGGAACTGAGGGCACCGTGATGGTCGTCGTCAATTCCGTCTGCGGTTGTGCTGCTGGCAAAGCGCGCCCCGGCATCGCCCGCGCGATGCAACACACGACGCGCCCCGCACGCGCCATCACAGTCTTCGCCGGAGCAGACATCGAAGCGACGGCGCAAGCGCGCGCCTATTTCACAGGCCACCAGCCGTCGTCGCCCTCCATCGCCCTCTTGAAAGACGGCCAACTCGTCTACATCATGGAACGCTACCAGATCGAAGGCAAAGACGCGCCCACCATCGCCGAAGAACTGACCCGCGCCTTCGACCAACACTGCGCGACCAAGAGCGCCGCCAACGCTTAACGACAGTGACAAGTGACGAGTAACGAGTGACAAGTTAAAGACAATGCTTTTGTTTTAACTCGTCACTTGTCACTCGTCACTTGTCACTTGCTATATGTCTCTTTCGCTCGACACTCCGATCCTTTCGCTCGTGGGGCGCGGCATCCCGCGTTTCGGCCAGCCGACCGCGCGCCGTCTCGGCCTTGCGCTCGCATCCGTTTTCGGGAAACGCGATGCGGGCGAGGCGACCGTCGAAGACCTCTTAAACTATTTGCCGATGCGCTACGAGGATCGCTCGAACCTGACGCGCATCGAGGAACTCAGAGACGGCGTCGAAGCGTCGCTCGAACTTTACGTGCGCGTTGCGGGCGGCTTTCAAGTCGGCAAGAATCGCGGGCCGAAAGCGCCGCCGCTATACATCTTTGAGATCACGGCGAGCGATCCGGAAAGGACGGCGAAGCCCGTAGTCGTCTGGTGGTTCGTGTCGGGTCGTCAGGCCACGCGCATCGTCGCCTACAATCGTCAACGCTTCACGCGCGGCGCGCGCTTCGTCGCCTACGGAAGGTGGGAATGGGATGCGCGGCGCAACACGTTCGCGCTGCGTCTAGGCAAGCCCGACGAACTCGAAATGCTCCCCGGCATCTGGACGCCGCCCGAACACGCGCTCCTACGTCTCGCCGAAGAGAATGGCGACAACGCACAACAGGGAGGCGCGGACGCCGAACGCGCCAGCGCACGCCGGAGCGACGCGGGCGACGAAGACTCAGGCGCAGACGCCGATTCGTTTAACGAAGAAGACGAAACGGAAGCGAGCGAGATGGAAGCGAGCGATCCGTTGCTCGCCGCGATTCACGTCGGGCGGCGCGTGCCCGTCTATCGCAAGCTCGGTGAGTTTGCGGCCAAACGCCTGCGCGAGATCATGCACGCCGTGCTCGCGCGCATTGACGACGCAGAGATCAACGAGACGCTTCCCGCCGATCTCATCACGCGACAAAAACTCATCTCGCGCGCCAAAGCCTTACGCCGCATCCACTTCCCATCGGACGACGCGCCCATCGCCGACTATGAACGCGCACGTTCGCCCGCGCACCTCCGCCTCATCTTCGAGGAGTTTTTCTGGGTCGCGCTCGCCATCGCCATACGCAAAAGCGAGCGCGTCAAAGAACCGAAAGGCGCAGTCATAGAAATTGACGAACGCGTGCGCCGTCATCTCGAAGAAATACTTCCCTTCACTTTGACGAGCGCGCAAGAACGCTGCATCACTCGCATACTCGACGACATGCAATCCGACGTGCCTATGAATCGTCTGCTTCAAGGCGACGTTGGCAGCGGTAAAACCATCGTTGCGCTGCTCGCCATGCTGGCCGCGATGGAGAACGGCTATCAGGCCGCGCTCATGGCTCCGACCGAAATCCTCGCAGACCAACACGCGCGCAACATCAAACGCATGCTCGCGCGCACGCCCCATCGCGCCGAACTTCTCATCGGCTCGCTCCGCGCCGCCGAAAAGAGGCGACTCCATGCTAGTATCGCCGCCGGAGAAGTCCACGCCTGCATCGGCACGCACGCGCTCATCCAAGAGTCTGTCGCCTTCCGCAAACTCGGCATCGTCATCATTGACGAACAGCACCGCTTCGGCGTTCTCCAACGCGCATCTTTGCGCGAACGCGGCTTCAACCCCGACGTGCTCGTGATGACCGCCACGCCCATCCCGCGCTCGCTCGCCATGACCGTCTATGGAGACCTCGACGTGTCCGTCATAGACGAACTCCCGCCCGGTCGCACGCCGATCAAAACTGTCGTCGTAGGCGAAGACCAGCGCGCAGGAGTTTACAAAGGAGTCGAACGTGAAATTCGCGCGGGGCGGCAGGCTTATATCGTCTACCCGCTCGTCGAAGAGTCGGAGAAGATGGACTTGAAGGACGCGACGCGCATGTACGAACACCTGCGCGACCGCGTGTTTCCCACGTTCAGCATCGGCCTCCTGCACGGCAAGATGAAGTCTGCTGAGAAAGAAGAGACGATGCACCGCTTCACGCGCGGCGACATACAAATTCTCGTCGCTACAACGGTCGTCGAAGTCGGCGTTGACGTGCCGAACGCGTCCGTCATGGTCATCGAACACGCAGAGCGTTTCGGTCTCTCGCAGTTACATCAACTACGCGGTCGCGTCGGACGCGGCGCAGAGCAAAGTTTCTGCGTGCTGCTCGCCTCCGACAAACAAACAGCCGTTGCGAAAGAACGCCTCGGCATCATGGAAGAGACCAACGACGGCTTCCGCATCGCCGAAAAAGATTTGGAGATACGCGGCCCCGGCGAAGTGATGGGCACGCGACAGTCGGGCGTGCCTACCTTCCGCGTCGGCAACCTCGTGCGCGACGTGCGCATACTCGAAGAAGCGCGCAACGAAGCCGACTACTACCTCTCCTCCGCGCGACGCCGCACGCGCGAAACCTCCCGCCTCATCGAACGCGTACGCGCCGACGCGCGCTTCGGTCTGGCAGCCGTCGGCTGACCATCGCATCTTTGCCTGCGTGGATTAATCTGGCAGCCATCGGCTGAAGAGTGTTAATCTAGCCGTCCCTCGCTTGAGTCTTGTTTGAGTCCAGCCATAAGCTCGGACGGAGTTCATATTGCCGTCGGGCGTCATAAATTTTTTGACAGTCGAAGCCGGAGACATATGAGAACGAAATCCCCCCTCGGTCGCTCTTGTTTGGCCTTTCTGTTGGCAGTCGCTTGCATGCTCTCGACCGTGCGGATCGCACGTATGCAGGACACTGTGACGGGCGCGTTTGAAGGAACGGTGACGAACAGCGAGACGGGCGCGATCATCGTCGCCGCCACAGTTCAGATCATCAACGGTCAGACCGGACAAACCATCTCGAAAACGACCGACTCGCGCGGGCGTTTTTATCAAGGCTTGCTCAGCCCCGGCGTCTACACGATCCGCGTCTCGGCTGTGGGCTTCGCAACGCGCGAGGTGCGCCAGCGTTTGTTCATCACGCGCACGGGCGAAGTCGTCCCCGTCCCCGTCGCTCTCGATCCGGCACAGCCCGTCGCCGCCGCAGCTTCTCCTACGCCCGCTGCGTTGCCGCTAAACGAAGAGACCACAGACATACGCGCGCGCATCAATGCGACCGACGGCCAGCGCGGCGGCGCGTTCACAGAGGAAGAAGTCTCCACGCTTCCGCTCGGCGCGACCACCTTCGTACGCACTTTTGACGAGCTGACTTTCCTCTTGCCCGGCGTCGCGCCGCCGCCGCAAACTCTGGGCAGCGTCGCAGGGCCGGGCGTCGGCGCAGGCGTCGGCTCATCCGGCCAGTTCTCCGTCAACGGACTTCGTTCGCGCGCGAATAATTTCACGGTTGACGGGTCGGACAACAACGACGAGGACATCGGCGTGCGTCGTCAAGGCTTCGTCTCTCTGACTTCGCAGCCGATTGAATCGATCAAGGAGTATCAGGCGATCACTCTGCTCGCGCCCGCGCAGTTTGGCCGCAACATCGGCGCGCAGGTCAACGCCGTCTCCAAGTCGGGAGGGAATGAAACGCACGGCACAATCTATGGCTTCCTCAACACGAGCCAACTCAACGCGCGCAACTTTTTCGACACCGCTTTCGGCAACGCCGTCTCGCAGCTCAGGGCGGGCGACAATCAAGCCGTGCTGCTAGCCGAGGATATTCGTCTCGACAACGCGCGCGTGATTCCCGTCAACCCGCGCCCGCTGACCGTTCGCAACGAGAGCGGCGGCGAGGACTCTTTTACATTCTGGCAGGGCGGCTTCGTGCTCGGCGGCCCCGTCAAACGCGAGCGCGTCTTTTATTTCGTCTCGGCGGAACGACAGCAGACGAACGCGACGAAGGAAGAAAGTTTCGCCGTGCCTACGGTCGAGCAACGCGGCGCGTTCGGCTCGGGCGCGACGGGTCTGTTCCTCAACCCGTTCCGGCGCAGGGGCGTCAACGATATTATTTTCGATCCCGTTTTGACGCAGCCGACCACGCGCGGCGGCGACGCCGTCTTCAGTCTCTTCCCCTTCCCCAACAACCCGCAGGGCATCTACGGCAAAAACACCTTGACGCAAAGTTTGCGCGCCGGAGGACACGGCACGGTGCTCTCCGCTAAGGTTGACGGCAACTTCAAAATCAAAGGTCGGCAACAGTCGCTCACCAATCGCTACAACTTCACACAGGACGAGCGCGTCATCCCCGTCACGAGCAACGCGATATTCTCTTCGCTCAAGCCACGTGTGCGCACGCAAAACAATTCCCTCTTCTTCAACAGCGAACTGACCGCGCCCGACTCCGCACGCCCCGCCTACAATCAAGTGCGTCTCTCCTACGGGCGCACGCGGCTCGTCTTCGACGAAGCGCGCGACACGACGTTTCTTTCGCCGAGTTACCCTTCGGGAGTGCCGTTCGTCTTGAACGCGCCGCTCATCGGCAACCAGACGCGCCCCGAACTCAGGATGGGCGACAACCAACAAATTAGTATTCAGAAGAACAGCGGCCCTATCATCTACACGCCGCTGCCGTGCCCGCCGCTGCCGCCGGGTGTGACCATCCCTGCGAGCAGCGTCGAATGCGAGCTAGGCCCGGTCGGGCAAGTCAACATCGCGGGCTTCAACCCCGTAGGCGTTGACGTGTTCGACTTCCCGCAACGTCGCGTCAACAACACTTATCAAGTCGCCGATAGCCTGACGTGGCGCGTCGGCGCGCACAGCCTCGGCTTCGGCACGGACTTGCGGCGCACCGAACTCAACAGCGCGCTTGAGCGAAACGCGCGCGCGCTCATCACCTTCGGCGGCGCGCCCACTATTGACATAGACATTGACCCCGCCACCGGAAAGCTCAACGGCATCTCGCCGTCCCCCGGCTTCATACGCCCCGAAACGCTCGCCGCCGCTTCAGCCGCGAGCGGCTTCACGCAGACCTTCTCGCGCAACGGCGAGTCCGGCCTCAACCTGCGCTTCTACCAACTCGACTTCTACGCGCAGGATTCCTGGCGCGTGCGCCCCTCGCTCTCGCTCTCTTTCGGATTGCGCTACGAGTACAACACGCCGCCGCGCGAGACGAGCCGCCGCATCGAAGACTCTTTCAACGATCCGTCGCTCGCACTCATTCCCGGTCTGAGCACCTTCATCGGCAACCGCACGGGCATCTTCGACCCAGACCGCAACAACTTCGCGCCGCGCCTCGGCATCGCCTACGCGCCCAACCTCTTCGGGCGCGACCGCCTCACAGTCATACGCGGCGGCTACGGCATCTTCTACGATCAAATACTCGGCGCGGTCGTCAGCCAGTCGCGCAGCGTCTACCCGAACAATTTGACGTTCGACCGCGCGGGCGGCAACAGCAACCGCCGCTTCGTAGGCGATTGCCCAGAAGGCAACACCCGTAACAACTGCGGCTTTGAACTCATCCCGCCGTTCTTCACCGGCATGACGACCAGAAACGATAACGGTGCGCCGTCGTCGTTCGTCCCGCTTGTTCTGCCTGGCACGCTCAACACGCTCAACCCGGCCTTCTCCTTCAACCAACTCGTCGGGCTCGTCAACGGCTTCGGCACGGGCGGCGGCATCCTCCCGCCCATTAACGGCTTTGCCTTCACGATCCCGCAGCAGCAACTCGAAATGCCGATGGCGCACCACTACAGCGTCAGTTTCGAGCAGCAACTCGGTCGCGGCCTCGTCGCGTCCGCTGCTTACGCAGGCACGCTCGGTCGTCATCTTCTACGCTTCACCACGCCCAACCTGGGGCGCAACTCCTACCTCGCGCCCGCATTGTTCACGGGCGGCGGACTCGTAGACAATCGCCCCATCGTCGGCGATCCGGCCTTCTACGGCTTCGCGCTCCCGCCCGGCACGCGCATCGCGCAAGACGGGCGCGGCTTCATCGGCGGTCGCCCCGTGCAAGGCGTCGGCGCGGTCATACGCTACGAGACGACCGCCGAGTCGCGCTACGACTCCTTGCAGTTGCAACTGCGCGGACGCCTACGCCGCTCGCTGCAATTCCAGATGGCCTACACTTTCTCGAAGGCGACCGACGACGTTTCCGACACCTTCGATCTGGCAGGCGCGCCCGCGCTTCCGCAAAACAGTTTCACCTTCGCGGGCGAACGCGCACGCGCCAACTACGACGTGCCGCACCGCTTCACTTACAACTTCGTCTACGACTTGCCCGGCTTCGTAGATAGCAGCCGCGCCATACGCTTCCTGCTCGGCGGCCTCCAACTCGCGGGCACGGGACAACTGCGATCCGGCCAGCCCTTCACTGTCAACTCGATCTTCGATGTGAACCTCGACGGCAACCTGACCGACCGCCTCGACACGACCAAAGGACTCACCATCACGGGCGACCGACGCCAACCGCTCAGGCTCGACGCGCCCGATCCGTCTCTCCTGCTCGCGCGATTCACCAAAGACGGTCGCATCGGGCGCAACACCTTCCGCGCAGGCAACGTCATCGAGCTCGACCTGTCGGCCACGAAACGCTTCGCGCTCGGCGAACGCCAAAGCCTGCTCCTGCGCGTTGACGTTTTCAACTTCATCAATCGCGCCAACTTCGGCGTGCCCGTACGCTTCCTCGAAGCGCCCGCCTTCGGGCAGGCCACCAGCACCATCACGCCCCCGCGACGTGTCCAAATCGCTTTGAAGTATTCGTTCTGAATACAGAGGTCAGAGATTAGAGATCAGTGAAAGCAGTTTGCTTCTTACTGCCCTCTAACCTCTGACCTCTATCTCCTGTGCTAACATTCCCAACATGAGAATCATCGCGGGACAATATCGCGGGCGGGTGCTCAAGAGTCCGCCTTCGATGCAGATTCGCCCGACCTCCGACCGCCTGCGCGAGACGCTCTTCAACGTCATCGCACCGCGCATCGAAGGCGCGCGTTTCCTAGACCTCTGCGCAGGCTCCGGTGCAGTCGGTATCGAAGCGCTCTCGCGCGGCGCGTCCTTTGTCACCTTCGTTGATCGCTCGCGCAAGATGTGCGGCCTCGTCGAAGCGAATCTCGATTTGTGCGGCGTACCCGAAGAGTTGACGGAAGTTGCGCTGAGCGAAGCCGCAGACTTCCTGCGACGCGTCGAAGCGCGCGGCACGACGCCCTACGATATCGCCTTCCTCGATCCGCCCTACGCCATTGACTACACGCCCATACTCGATCTCTTCGGTACACGCACCCCGACGATTCTCGCTGCCGACGGCATTCTCATCGTCGAACATCATCACAAGACCACGCTCCGCGACGCCGTCGGCAACATACGACGCTGGCGTATCCTGAAACAGGGCGACTCGGCTTTGAGTTTCTACGAAGCGGAAAGCGCGGAGTGATCTTCAACGTCCACGCGTCTCGAATTTGAAACTTACGCGCGGAAGCAATAGACTGTTCTTCAAACGATACTTCAATCATGCTTGTACTAGGAATAGAAAGTTCTTGCGACGAAACGGCGGCGGCGATTGTGCGCGACGGGCGCGAAATGATCTCGTCCGTCATCTCTTCGCAGATCGAGACGCACAAACGCTTCGGAGGCGTCGTGCCCGAACTCGCCTCGCGCGAGCATCTGGATAAGATCGTGCCGGTCGTGGAAGAAGCGTTCGCGCGCGCGGGTGTTGAGAAACGCGACGTTGACGGCATCGCGGTCACGCAGGGGCCGGGGCTGGTCGGCTCGCTCCTCGTCGGCATCAGTTACGCGAAGGCGATGGCCTACGCGCTCCGCAAGCCGCTCGTCGGCGTCAACCACATCGAGGGTCATATCTATTCGGTGGTCTTCGAGAATCCGCCGATAGAGTATCCGGCCTTCGCGCTCATCGTGTCGGGCGGGCACACGAACCTTTTCCTCGTGCCCGAACCCGGCAAGTACAAGGTGCTCGCGCGCACGCGCGACGACGCGGCGGGCGAAGCCTTCGACAAGGTAGCGAAGATGTTGGGACTCGGTTATCCGGGCGGCCCTATCATCGAACGTCTGGCGCGCGAGGGCGACGCGCGCGCCGTCCCATTCAGCGTCCCGCGCATGGGCGACGGGCTGCCCGATTTTAGTTTCAGCGGACTCAAAACCGCCGTCTCGAAGTACGTGCGTGAAACCGGACTGCAACCCGTGGCAGAAGGCCACGACGCTTCGCAGGCGGTGAAAGATTTGGCCGCGAGTTTTCAAAGCGTCGTCGTGCGCTCTCTCGTCGGCACGACGGAGAAGCTGGCGGCCGAACACCACCCGCGCACGCTCATCGTAGCGGGCGGCGTGGCGTGTAACGGCGCGCTGAGAGATGCGGCTCATGCGGCGGGCGAGCGCATCAGCGTTCCGGTCTACTTCCCTTCGCGACATCTCTCGACCGACAACGCGGCCATGATCGCCGCCGCCGGTACGGTCAAACTCCAAGCGGGCGAACGCGCCTCGCTCGATCTCAACGCAGACGTGTCGCTCCGTCTCGGAAACATAGACGCCGCAGAAGACGCCGCGCGTCGCGGGCGCATACGATATAGACAATAGAAAAAACGATGAAGTAGGAATGTGGAACGAAAGATCGTTTTTTGTCCGTAGTCAGTAGTCCGTTGCATGTGACTATCACACAAGTTGCTAAAGACAGGATTGAACAACGGACAACGGACTACTGACTACGGACAGCTTTCCGTCCATCCCTAAACTAAAAGCCGCTCGACCTGTGAAGGCCAAGCGGCTCTTTGTTGCCGGAGAGTGTGCGAGGGGGCGTTCTTGCGAGCGCCACCGTCTCATCCGGCGAACTCTGCGATACGAATTGCTTACTACGGTTTGTTTTCCGCCACCATCTCCCTGACTACGATGTTCTTCGCAAACTTGATCGGCTTCGTTTCGTCAAGATCGATGGTCACAACGTCGTCTACGCGCAAGTCCTTGCAGTGAACGTACTGCTTACCGCGTTTCACCTGCGTGTTGATCTGGCAAACGGCGATGACGTGTTCGACGCCCTCGCGCGTTACAACGGAAATGCGCTCGTCGCCCACTTCCACGACGCGGACATTAACCAAACGCGTCTCCGTGTCGTTGTCGTCGTCAAATTTGGCTGCCCGCGCCGCATTCGCTCCGAGCGTCAACAACAAAGCCACAATGCCCAACACCGCGAGGTTTTTTCTTCTCATTTTCTTACGCTCCCGTTGCTACATCCGTCTTGGGAGAGACGCGCACCCGTTTGCTGCCGGAATACAGTGCAAGCCTTATGCCTCTGCGCGACCGGACTCTAAAACGCTTGAAAGTGAGGGAAATACGCGAAAAAGCGCATTGGCGGAAGTGGCGTTTGATGTCCGCTGACCCGTTGCCGTCCGTATTGTTACGCGACAGTACGAGTATTTGTATCGTTGCAAAACGCTCTAAATCGTCGTCTCTGACGTTATGGTAGGTGTTTTTCTGTCTGCCAAAAAGAAAAGCCGTCTCTTCGATGAAGAGACGGCTCTTGGTCAAAATCGGCCTGAGTGTTTAGCCGAAGATGTCGCGGACGCGATCGATGAGTCCTTTGTCTTCGAGGTCGCGGTCTTCGATCTTGGAGAGTTCTTCGAGAAGGCGGCGCTGCTCGCGCGTGAGCGTCGTGGGCGTGCGCAGGGCGACGGAGACGAACAGGTCGCCGTGGCCGCGACCGCCGAGCACTGGCATGCCGTGTCCTTTGAGACGAAAGACAGTGCCCGTCTGCGTGCCCGCCGGAATCTTCAAAGGCTGCTCGCCCGCCAGAGTCTTCACCATGATCTCCGAGCCGAGCGCGGCCTGCGCGAATGTGACGGGCACTGCGGCGTAAAGATTGCTGCCCTGTCGCTCGAACTGCTCGTGCTCTTTGACGTGTATGACGACGTAGAGGTCGCCCGAAGCGCCGCCCTGCGCGCCGCCCTCGCCCTCGCCCGTGATGCGCAGCCGTGATCCGGTTTCCACGCCAGCCGGAACTTTCACCTCCATCTGCCGCTCGCGCTCGACGCGCCCCGCACCTTTGCACGTCTCGCAAGGATTCTTGATGATGCGACCCGTGCCGCGACACGCGCCGCACGTGCGCGCGACGGAGAAGAAGCCTTGTTGATAACGAACCTGCCCCGCGCCGCTGCACGTCGAACAGGTTTCGGGCTGCGTGCCGCTCTGCGCGCCCGTGCCCGTGCATGTTTCGCAAGTCTCAAGGCGCGGGATGCGCAGTTGCGCCGTCATGCCTTGCGCCGCCTCTTCCAAGGTGATCTCTAGATCGTAACGCAAATCCGCGCCGCGCTGTCCGGTCGTACGGCGCGAACCGCCGCCAGATGCGCGACCGCCGAACACGTCGCCGAAGCCGAAGAGATCGCCGAGTATGTCTTCGATACCGCCGAAGCCTTGCGCGCCCCAGTTTGTACCCGCGCCCGCCGCGCTACTGGAAACGCCCGCGTGCCCGAAGCGATCATAGCGCGCGCGCTGCTCCGCGTTCGAGAGCACGCCGTAAGCCTCTGCCACTTCCTTGAACGACTCCTCCGCCTCCGCATCGCCCGGATTTTTGTCAGGGTGATAACGAATGGCGAGACGCTTGTAGGCGCTCTTCAATTCCTGCTCGGTCGCATTGCGCCCGACGCCCAATATTTCGTAATAATCCTTTTTGCTCATAACTATAAAATCAGTAACAAGTGACGAGTGACAAGTTAAAACCAAAGGCAATTATAACTTGTCACTCGTCACTCGTCACTTGTTACTATTCTTAAAAAATTCAGCCCGCCTCTTTGTTGTTAGGCGTGACGCCGCTCGTCGCCGGAGTTGCGCCGCTGAGCATTGCGTTCGTCAGCATCGTCGCGATGCGCTCGACATCGGCCAGCGCGCGTTGCACCTGTTCCTCATCCGTAGATTGCGCCGCCTCCGCGCATTCGCTGAAGACGCGCACGGCGTCCTGTCGTTCCTCGGAGGAGAGCGCGGCGGACAACTCCTTGAAGGTGCGCTGCGCGCTGCGCGAAAGGCTGTCGAGCCGGTTGCGCATGTGTATGACTTCTTTGGCGCGCTGGTCTTTGCTCGCAGAGTTTGCGGCTTCCGCGATCAGGGTGTCAATCTCGTCGGGATTCAAACCGGAGGTCGGCGTGATGCGCATTTGCTGCTGGCGTCCCGTCGTCTTCTCCTGCGCCGAGACGCTGAGCAGCCCGCTCGCGTCAACTTCAAAAACAACTTCGATCTGCGCCGCCCCGCGCGGCCCCGGCGGAATCCCTACCAACTCAAACTTGCCGAGCGAGCGATTGCCCTGCGCGATCTCGCGCTCGCCCTGTAACACGTGAATCTCAACCGTCGATTGATTATCGGCGACGGTCGTAAAAGTCAAACTGCTCTTCAAAGGAATCGTCGAATTGCGCTCAATCAATTTTGTGAACAGACCACCGCGCGTCTCAAGGCCGAGCGAGAGCGGCAACACGTCGAGCAGCACTATGTCTTTCACTTCGCCCGTCAGCACGCCGCCTTGAATCGCCGCGCCCATCCCCACCACTTCGTCGGGGTTGATCTCGGACGAAGCCTCGCGCCCGAAAATCTCATGAACCGTGCGCGCGATTATGGGCGAGCGCGTCTGGCCGCCTACGAGGAGCACCTTGTCAATATTATCGGGTTGCAACTTCGCATCCCAGAGCGCCTTCTGGCACGGCTCGATGGTCTGCTCGACGAGGTCTGCGACGAGCGACTCGAAAGTTTCGCGCGTTAAAGTCTTGCTGAAATGCTTCGGGCCGGAGGCGTCCGCCGCGATGAACGGTAGGTTGATGTTCGTCTCGCTGAGCGATGAGAGTTCACACTTCGCGCGTTCGGCAGCCTCTTTCAGACGTTGGAGGGCGAGGCGATCTTCGCGCAAGTTGATGCTCGTCTCTTCGCGAAACTGATCAACCATCCAGTTGATGATGCGCTCGTCGAAGTCTTCGCCGCCGAGGAAAGTGTTGCCCGACGTGGACAGCACCTCGAAGACGCCGTCATTCATCTCAAGGATCGAAACGTCGAACGTGCCGCCGCCGAGATCGTAGACGACGATGCGTTCGGATGCGGAGCGACCCAATCCGTAAGCCAAGGCGGCTGCGGTCGGCTCGTTGATGATGCGCTCGATGCGTAGACCTGCGATCTTGCCCGCGTCTTTCGTCGCCTGTCGCTGCGTGTCGTCGAAGTAGGCGGGCACTGTGACGACCGCTTCAGTGATCGCTTCGCCGAGAAAATCTTCGGCGGCGGCTTTCAGTCGTTGCAGGACGATGCCGGAAATCTCCTGCGGGCTGTAGACGCGCCCCTGCACGCGTATGCGCGCGTCGCCGTTTTGCGAATCGGTGATCTCGAACGGCGTGGTTTCGAGCGCGCGCTGCACTTCGGGCGAATCGAATTTGCGCCCGATGAGACGTTTGACAGCGTAGACGGTGTTGGCGGCGTTGGTCACGGCCTGCCTTTTGGCGATCTGCCCGACGAGCCGCTCGCCTTTGTCCGTGAAGCCGACCACAGAAGGCGTCGTGCGCCCGCCTTCCTTATTCGGGATGATCTGCACCGCGCCGCCTTCGAGCACCGCCACGCAGCAATTCGTCGTCCCCAAATCTATGCCAATAACTTTGCCCATAACTTTTTTAAGAGTGACAAGTGACGAGTGACAGGTGACAAGTTAAAGCCAAGCTCTTGATTATTGCTCGTCACTTGTCACCCGTCACTTGTCACTTTATTTCGTTGCCACCTTGACCATCGCCGGGCGCAGGAGTTTTTCGCCGAGGCGATAGCCGCGCACGATCTCTTGCATCACGGTATCAGGATCGAACTCATCCGTCTGTTCGGTAGCGATAGCTTCGTGAACGTGCGGGTCGAACGGATGGCCGACCGTCGGCACTTGCTCGACGCCTAAATTCGCCAACACGCCGTTCAATTGTTTGCTGATCAACTCGACGCCGTGCAGGAAATTTCTAAACTCCTGCGATTCCGTCGCCTCAACCGACGACTCCGCTTCGTGCGCGCGCCGCAAGTTGTCCATGACGGGCAACAACTGCCCGACCACGTCTGCGACCACGCGATTGTAAGTTTCTGTGCGTTCGCGCTCGATGCGCTTACGGTAGTTGTCGAAATCGGCCTGACGCCGCGCCGCCAGATCGTGTAACTCCTGTTGCTCTGCGCGCACCTTTTGCAACTCGGCCTCGACCATCTCCAACTCGGCCTGCGCGGCAAACAACTCCGCCTGCATCGCCAGCGCGGAACTCGCGCCGCCGCCACGCGCGCCGGAAGATTGTTTACCTGACGGCGCTTCATTGCCGGAACGATTCGCGCCCAAGTGCCGGTTCGTGTCCTGCTCGTTGCGTTCTTCGGGCATGTCCGCGCGCGTCGGCCCGCCCGCCGTGTCGCGTTCGTCCGCGTCCGACTTGCCCTGTTCGCTGTCCTGCTCTCCCCCACGATCAATGCGCCGCTGCATCTCTGTTTCGTCCTCGTAGATCGAAGCGCGCCCCAGTTCGTCGGGCGTGAGCGTGCCGTCGTCTGCGGGTTCGGACGAGGCTCGGTAATCGCCGTTGTCGTCTTCATCTACAAAACGGACGGGGATGCGTTTCGGAGTCGGGCTGTTTTCGTTGATCATTTCCATTCGACCTTGGAGACCCTCTGGCTTGAAATCGAAAGCGACCGTGCGCGCGCCGCTTTACCCTCTTGTTTAGACGTGCGCGCCTTCTTCGCGCAACATCCGTTCTATCAATTGCGAGACGTAGCTGACGACCGCCATTACGCGTTCGTACTCGATCCGCATCGGCCCGACTACGCTGACCGTGCCCGCGACGCTGCCCGTCCCGATGCGGTAAGGCGCGGTGATGAGCGCGCAGTTCTGCATCGAGGGCGTGGTCAGTTCACGACCGATCTGCACGCGCACGTCGCCGAAGACGCGTTCGCGCGTCAGGCACTCGTTCAAAATTTTGACGAGCCGCGTTTTCTCTTCGAGCGTGCGGAACAACTCGCGCAGGCGTTCGATGTCCGTAAAATCCGGCTTGACCAGAATGTTCGATGCGCCGTCAACGTAAACGTCGCCGCTCTCGGCCTCTTCGCCTTCCAGACTCAGTTCGCACAGGAGCACGGCGTTTTGCAGCAGACGATCATAGAGCGCCTTTTGTGCGCGCATCAGTTGGAGAATCTCCGCACGAATCGCCTGCAAACTCTTGCCGCTAAACTCTGCGTTCAAATAGCGCGCCGTGCGTTCCAGTTCTTCCTGCGTGAGCGGTTCGTCAATGCGTATGACCTTGTTCTGGACGATGTTCGGCGCGAAGACGAGGACGACGAGAATGCGCCCGTCCGTCAGTTGGACGAACTCTATGTGCTGCAAACGATTGTCGGCCATCGAAGGCGAGATGACGATGCCGACGTTTTCCGAAAGCTCGGATAAAAGGTGCGACACCTTTTCCATCAGACGGTTCGGGGCTGTCGTCAAGCCGCCCTCGCCCTGACGTATGCCGAGCAGGCTGTCAATCGCCGCCGTGTCTGCGCGCGAAAGGCGCGCGTCGCCGAGCATGTGATCCACGTAGTAGCGATAACCCATGTCGGTCGGGACGCGTCCGGCGGACGTGTGCGGCTGCTCTACGAGTCCGGCCTCTTCTAGTTCGGCCATCACGTTGCGGATCGTTGCGGCGCTCCAGGAGGCCGCGCCAGCCAAGCGTTCCGAGACTGTGCGCGAACCGACCGGCTCGCCCGTCCCCAAGTGCTCTTTGATGATGGCAGACAAAACGAACTGCGCGCGCGCGTCGGGTGCTCGCTCGGAGGTCGTCGTTGCTGTTGAACTACGATTTGCCATCTGGTACTTGGGAGCGGGATGCGGGGAACTTTGGCGGTCTCTACGAGGCTTATGCGGCTCGCCTCGCCGGGTGTCATCTAATCATTACCGCCCCGTCTAAAGCCTGTCAAGTTTAATTTTACACGCCTGAGACACGACTCGCGCGTGCAGTATAACGGAAGTAGGAAACGGGGCGCAAACGCCTGCCGTCCGAGGCTGATGCGAGCCGGCGCGTCGCCGACGCACGGCACAATTTATAGATTTCACAAGAGTTAGCGGCGCGCGGCGGCGGGCGGACGAATCTTAACATCTAAACTCTTGTTCTTAATGGACTTAACCCGCGCCCTGTGAAGCCGTCCAACTACCCTCCGGCGGCTCTCAACTCCCAATTGATGCTCCGAAAAGGCTTAGCGGCGGGCGCGAAAGGGCGCGTTGACGCCCCGCCGGAACGACTCGTAATATAGGGCTCGCGTCCGGCCCCAGTTGCAATGTTTGGTAGCAGTTTCTACCCGAAGTTTTTCGTCCCGTCGAGCCAGCCGGTTTCGCAGTCGCAGTCCTCGTTCTGGATTCGTCAATCGTCAGCACAGGATTCGGTTCGTTTATGTCAGCCGCGCAGACAAATCTCAGCCCCCTTTTCGCGGACGCCTTCCGGCAGCTTGAGCGCAACCATCCGCCGCCGGAAGTGGACGTTCGCTTCTACCCTTACGCCGGACTCAGACACACGATCCGTCGCCGTTCGGGACGCATCTACGTGCGCCTCTCCGACATCTTTCGCGATGCGCCCGCAAACGTCCAACGCGCGCTCGCCTTCATGCTGGTCGCTTCGCTCCTGCGACGCCCGACGCCGCAAGTACACGAACGCGTCTACCGCGACTACGCGTTTTCGCCGCAGGTGCAACGTGCCTCCGACATCGCGCGCCGCCTTCGCGGGCGCAAGATGATCTCCACCTCGCGCGGCAACTATCACAATCTCGACCGACTGTTCGCGCGTCTCAACCGACGCTATTTTGACGACGAGATGGAGAAGCCCACGCTCACATGGTCGCAACGTCGCACGCGTCGCATTCTCGGCCATCACGATCCGGCCTTCAACACCATCGTCATCAGCAAAACTCTGGACGCGCCCGACGTGCCCGAGTGGTTCGTCGAATACATCCTCTATCACGAGATGCTCCACATCAAGCATCCGGCGCGCATCATCAACGGTCGCCGCCACTCGCACACGAAAGCATTCCTCGCCGAAGAGGAACGCTACCCGCTCTTCGACGAGGCTCAGGCATGGCTCGACCACGTCGCGCGCGAACGACGCGCGCCGCACACGCGCGCCGCCTGACAAACGCGCTTCCAGCTATAGACTTTTTTGAAACTTTCCACGTCCTTGTGCGTTCTTACAAACAGGAAGGTGGGCTCCTCCGAAAAGGACGGGCGAGCAGCAGGCACGCGTTACCAAACAGTGACGTTTGCAAGTTGCCCGCCCGTTCTTTTATTTGTCAGTAGTCAGTAGTCCGTTGTCAGTTGTTCAATCCAAACTTTAGTAACTGGCATTCATAATCATAAACAACTGACAACGGACTACTGACTACTGACAAGCCATTCCTTGACACGTTCTGGCCGCCGTGATTTCATGCCTTACAAATTGTCTTAAAATTCGATCCGGTATTTCGTAAGGAGCATACATATGGGCGAGAGTGTTTTCAAAGGCGTCGAGATGGTCGGCACGTCCGATCAAAGTTTCAGCCATGCCATCGAGGTAGCGGTCAAACGCGCGCGTCAGTCTCTGCGCAACCTCTCCTGGTTCATCGTGAAGGAACAGCGCGGCGGGCTGCAACAGGGGCGGCTCGAATATCAGGTGACGCTTGAAGTCTATTTCAAACTTGAAGCGGACAGCAGCGACGCGGCGGGCGAATGAGCGCGCTCGCGTCGTAACTCTTTCGGCATGGCTCGCCGCTGGACAAAGCGTACATGCGCTCGCTAGACTACGCAGTTTGCGACAAGGCGTTATTTCCGACTGACGTGTAGCGCGCAAGCGACGCGCGCAAAATTTATTCGATACGGAGCAAGATAATTCATGGCGATTCCAGCAACACAAATCCGGCGCGGTATGGTGATTCTCTTCGAGGGCAATTTGTGCAAGGTGATAGATTTTCGTCATCACACGCCCGGCAACCTACGCGCGATGGTGCAGACCAAGATGCGCAACCTGCGCACCGGTTCCAGCTTCGAGCACCGCTTTCGCTCCTCCGACACGGTGGACAGAGCCTCGCTCGAACAGCACGAGATGGAGTACATGTACTCCGACGGCTCGCAGCACCATTTCATGAACACGGAGAACTACGAGCAGACCGCGCTCACCGAAGAAGACCTCGGCGACATGGCGCAGTGGCTCACGCCGGGCTTGAGGATTCAAGCGGAGTTTTACGAAGGCGCGCCCATCGGCATCACTCTGCCGCCCTCTATGGAACTCACCGTCACGCGCACCGAGCCGACGCTCAAAGGCGCTACCGTCTCCAACGTCAACAAACCGGCGACGCTCGAAAACGGTGTGACCATCACCGTCCCGCCCTTCGTCAACGAAGGCGACCGCATCCGCGTCGACCCGACGGAAGGCCGCTACATCGAACGGGCTAAATAACAGTGACAAGTGACGAGTGACAAGTGACAAGTGACGAGATGAAGACAGGTGTCAAGACAGATAATCCTCTGCTTTAACTTGTCACTTGTCACTCGTCACTCGTCACTGTTCTTGGCACTTGTCACTAATGTATTTTCTTTACAGCCTCCTTCTCACCTTCGCCATCCTTGCGCTGCTGCCGTTGTTTCTCTTTGACGCGTTGCGTCACGGGAAATACGTGGCGGGCTTGCGCGAGCGTCTGGGCGACGTGCCTGAGACGGACGCGCGCGGGCGCAAGATAATCTGGTTGCACTGCGTTTCGGTCGGTGAGACGCAGGCAGCGCGACCGCTCGCGCGTGTACTCGTCGAACGCTTCCCCACGCACGCGCTCGTCGTCTCTACCACGACGCTCACCGGACAGAGGCTCGCGCGCGAAGTCTTCCGCGACGACGCGGCAGCAGTTTTTTACTTTCCCTTCGATTGGGCGCTCAGCGTCCGTCGCACGCTCGGCCGTGTCAAGCCTTCGCTCGTGCTCATCATGGAAACCGAACTCTGGCCGCGCTTCCTGCGCGAGTGCCAGAGGAGCGGCGTGCCCGTCGCGCTCGTCAACGGGCGCATCTCGGAGAAGTCTTTCAAGAACTACCGGCGTCTCGGTCGTTTCATCAAAAGCGTCACGGCGACGCTCACGCTCGCAGTCATGCAGTCGGAGACGGACGCCGAAAGGATTCGCGCCCTCGGACTCGCGCCCGAACGCGTGTACGTTTCCGGCAACATCAAGTTCGACGCCGACACGGCGACGGGCGAGCAAGCGATCACCTCAGAACTGCGCGAACGTTTCTCGTTCGACGACGAACGACCGCTCATCGTCGCCGCCAGCACGCACGAACCGGAAGAAGCGATCACGCTCGACGCATTCAAACAAACGCGCGCCGCGCTCGATCGCAACAAACGCCCGCGCCTGCTCATCGCGCCGCGCCATCCCGAACGCTTCAACGAAGTCGCCGCACTGCTCGACGCGAGCGGCCTCGCGTGGGCTCGTCGTTCGAGGTCTCCGAAAGCCGACGATGCCACTTGCGATGTCGTACTGCTCGACAGCATCGGCGAATTGCGCGGCGTCTATCCGCTCGCCGCGCTCGTCTTCGTCGGCGGAAGCATCGCGCGTACAGGCGGCCATAACGTACTCGAACCGGCAGCCGCCGCGCGCTGCATCATCACCGGCGCGCATACCTTCAACTTTTCTTCCATCACGCGCGACTTTCTCGAACGCGGCGCGCTCATACAATTGCCCGCGCTTACAGAACAGGACGCCCCCGCCGCGCTGGCACAAATTTTCCGCGAGTTGTTAAATACGGACGAACGCCGACGCCGCACAGGCGAACGCGCACGCGCCGCGCTCGAACAAAATCGCGGCGCGACGGACAAGACCATCGAATATCTCGCGTCACTGATAGAACAGAGGTCAGAGGTTAGAGGTCAGAGGTCAGATAAAGATCAGGGCAAACTCAATTAGTAATTGTGTCTCAACTCTCGGTTGACCTCTGACACTAATCTCTGACCTCTAATCTCTAACCTCTGACCTCTGCTTTTATGCTTCTAAGAGACCTTGCGTTCGCACCGCTCAGCGTCGCCTACGGCGCGGCGGGCGGCGCGCGTCGTGTACTCTATCGCGCGGGCGTGTTGCCGGTCGAACGCGTCGCAGCGCCCGTCATCAGCGTCGGGAACATCACGGCGGGCGGCACAGGCAAGACGCCGCTTGTCGAATGGCTGGCGCGCGAGGCGGCGCGCGAGGGGCGACGCGTCTGTATACTCACGCGCGGCTACGGACGTGCGAATGCGGGCAAGCGCATCGTCGTCTCGGATGGCGAAAGCCTTTTGGCGGAGGCGCGCGAGGGAGGCGACGAGCCGCGCCTGCTCGCGGAGAGTTTGCGCGGCTTGGCGGCGGTCATCAGCGACGCAGACAGAATCGCGGCGGCGCGCTGGGCGTTGGAGAATTTGCGCAGCGACTTGTTCATCCTCGACGACGGCTTTCAACACCTGCGCATCGCACGCGACTTGAACATCGTGACGCTCGACGCGACCGATGCGTGGGGCGGCGAGCGTCTGTTGCCGCGCGGGCGTCTGCGCGAGCCAATCGGCGAGTTGAAGCGCGCTGATCTAATCGTCATTACGCGCGCCGAACTGTGCGGCGACATAGAAAGCTTGCGCGAGCGCGCCGCGAGTTTGAGCGACGGTCGCACAGTGCTCGTCGCGCGCACCGAGACGCTTCGCATCGCGCCGCTCGTAACAACGTCAGTTGAGGCAACAGGTGGCGCGCACGAAACGCACGAAATCCCGCAGCCGTCTCCCGCCGACATTCATCAACCGCTCGCAGCCAGCATCCCGCAGCCGCTCGCGGCGTTTTGCGCCATCGGAAATCCGCAGGCGTTCTTTGCGCACGCGCGCCGCGCAGGGTTCGCGCTCAACTACACGCGTTCGTTTGCGGATCATCATGTCTACACGCAGGCCGACGTTGACGAAACGGTGCGCGAAGCCGTGCGACAAGGCGCGCAGGCGTTGTTGACGACTGCGAAGGACGCCGTCAAACTTCGCGCGCTCAAATTTACACTGCCATGTTACGTGTTGGAAGTCGAATTGAAGTTTGACGACGAAGCGCGTATGCGCGCCATCCTGTGTGAAGCTATCTCGCGTCGCGCTGCCGAGCTATAACAAGTTGTCTGCCGGTGACGGGAGCGTCGTCGGAGTTGAGAGCGCGGGCGGCGGTGTCGCTTTCGGACTTGGCGGCGGCGGATCGTCCGGCGTCGGAGTACGTGCGGGTGGCGGCGTCGGGTTGCGGCGCGGCGTGGGTGTGGGTGTCGGAGTCGCCTCCGAGTCGTCGTCTTGAGGAGTGTTGCTGTTCTCCACGTCGTCTCGCGTGGGTTCAGGCGTCGGCGTAGCTTCTACGCTCGCCGTCGGGTTGGCGGTCGTGCCTCCCGCGCCCGTCGTGGTTTGCGTGGGCACGGTCACGACGATTGGCGTGCTGCCGGTCGTCGGCGCGATGTTACTTTCGCCTGCGCCTGTCGGCGACGCGCCCGGTTGCACGGGCGATGCGTTCGGGTCAACCACGAGCGGTTGCGAATTGTCGTTCGTCTGCGACGAGTTGGAGTTGCGCTGGAATGCGAAGAAGACTCCGAGCAGGGCGACAAGGAGCACTGCCGCCGGAATCATGATGCGCCAGGGGTTGAAACTAGCGGCGGGCGGCGGCATCTCTAAAAACTCCGGCTCGTCCGCGACGTATGACTGCTCGCGCGCGCGCACAACGGTCGCTTCGTCTTCCGCCTCGTTGCTGGACGTGTGGCGCGATTCAAGCGGTGCGGTTGGCACGATGATGCGGTTCGTGTCGGATGCGCCCGCATAAGCGTTCTCGCTCGTCGTCGCTCCCACCACCTCGTCCGTCGCCGCCGTCGCGAGCGCTTCGGCGAGTTCGCCCGCGCTCTGCTGGCGTTCCTCCGGCAGTTTCGCGAGCGCACGCGCCACGACCTGACCGACAGAGGGCGGCAAATCTTTGCGCTCGTCCAACACCGACGGCGGAGGCTCTTGCAGATGCTTCAACATGATCGCCGTCGCCGATTCGCCCGTGAACGGGACGTGGCCGACGAGCATCTCGTAGAGAATGACGCCGAGGCTGTAGATGTCGGAGCGCGCGTCAATGTCGCTGGCCTGCGAGCATTGTTCGGGCGACATGTATTGCGGCGTGCCGATGATCAGGTTGGGCGCGGTGAGTTCTGGGTCAGGCCCTTCGGTTTCCAAAATTTTGGCGATGCCGAAGTCTAAAACTTTCGCCCAGTCGTTCCCGCCAGCCACCTCTTCGAGCATGATGTTGTCGCTCTTGAGATCGCGGTGGACGACGCCTTCTGCGTGCGCGGCGTCGAGCGCGCCGCAGATTTGTCTCGTCACTTCGACGACGCGCTCAAGTGGCATCGGCCCCTCGCCGCGAATCACTTCCTTGAGCGTCTTCCCGCGTAGGTATTCCATGACGAGGAAGACGATGCCGTTTTCCGACTCGCCAAAATCCGTGACGTTCAGAGCGTGTGGATTGGAGATGCGCGAGGCTGCTTTAGCTTCGCGCGTGAAGCGAGCGACGATCTTGTCGTCGGCGGCGAGCGACGGGTGCAGCACCTTGATCGCGACAGCCTTCTCCATCAAAACGTGCGTTGCGCGGTAAACCGTGCCCATGCCGCCTTCGTTGATGCGTTCCTCGATGCGGTACTTCCCGGCCAGCGTCTCCCCGATCAACGCGTCACCGGTTTTGACTAACACTGTGCCGTCTGCCGGACATAGGGTGGGCGCGTTCTCGTAAGACTTCCCGCATTTCGGACATTTTTTCATCAAACGCTTTCGCCTCGCACAAACGATTTCGTTGGAGTTTCTTGACTGAAGCGTATCATACCGCTACAAACGCCCCAAGGTAAAACTATCTCAAGCAATACTGAAGCCACACGCCCGAACGGCACGCGCGCCGCCGTTTTTCTTTTAACTTTTTCGCATCTTTAAGTAATCTTGCACGCGCTCGTAATTCAATGTACGTTTGAAGGCGGCTAAACGTTTGAGTAAAGAACAGCTAATTGTCGTCGGCGGAGTCGCCGCCGGACTCGCGGCGGCCATGCAGGCGCGGCGCATCGCGCCCGACCTCCATATCGACGTGCTTGAAAAGACCGCCGACATCTCCTACGGCGCATGCGGCCTGCCCTACGTCATCTCCGGCCTCATCCCCGCGCTCGAACGCCTCAACCTACACACGCCCGAATATTTCCGCGAGCAACACAACATCAACATTCATCTGAACACGGAGGCGACGGAGATTCTGCCCGCGCGCTCAATCGTGCGCGTGCGCGCAACTGGTGACGAGCGGCGCGAACTGACCTACACGAGTCTCGTGCTGGCGACGGGCGCGGCTGCCGTCTGCCCGCCGCTCGCGGGGCACGACCTCGCTGGAATTTTCGTCCTGCGCCAACTCGGCGACGGTCGGCGTCTGCTCCGGTTTATCGAAGAGACGCGACCGCGCGCGGCTGTCGTCGTCGGCGCAGGCTACATCGGACTCGAAATGGCCGAAGCCTTTCGCACGCGCGGACTCGACACAACGCTCATCGAATCATCCGACAAAATGATGAGCACGCTCGGAGGCCGCTTGCGCGACCGGGTGGTTGAAGAGCTTCGCGTGCGCGGCGTCGAAGTCGTTTTGGGCGAGCGTGTGGTTGCCTTCGAGGGTCGCGTCGGACGCGTCGCGCGCGTCGTCGCCGAAAGCGGGCGCGCGTTCGATGCGGACGTTGTAGTGATCGGCGTCGGCGTACGTCCCGCCAACGAGATTGCAAAGGCGTCCGGTTTGGAGATCGGCGAGAGCGGCGCGATTGCTGTTGATGCGAACCAGCGCACGAGCACGGCGGGCATCTACGCGGCGGGCGATTGCACGGAGACGCTGCATCGCGTGTCGGGTCGTCGCGTCTGGATGCCGCTCGCGCAGCCCGCTGTGCGTCAGGGTTGGGTCGCGGGCGCGAACGCGGCGGGTGCAACTCCCGAAGCGCGCTTCGCCGGAGTAGTCGGCACGAACGCGGTTAAAGTTTTCGACTTGGAAGTTGCGCGCACGGGGCTGTCTCTGGAAGAAGCGCATGCGGAAGGCTTCGACGCTGCCATGATCGAAGACGAAACTTCATCACGCGCAGGTTACTATCCGGGCGGCGCGAAAATCCTAACGCACGTTGTCCACGATAGGAGCGGGCGTCTCTTGGGCGCGCAAATGGTCGGTCGCGAAGGCATCATCGGGCGCATTGACGTGTACGCCGCCGCGCTCCACGCTCGTCTCAAGCTCGAAGAACTCAACCGCCTCGACCTTGCCTACGCCCCGCCCTTCGCCCCGACCATTGACCCGATCCTCCGCGCGACACGTAAAAACAGTGACGAGTGACAAGTGACGAGTGACAAGTCAGAAAAGTGATGAGTGATGAGTGATGAGTGATGAGTTAAAACAAAGGCATTGTCTTTTACTCATCACTCATTACTCATCACTTGTTTTTGCTCGTCACTTGTCACCTGTCACTTGTCACTGTTTTAGTTCACTCTGATGCGGACGTTGAAGTTGCCGCTGTTGTCGTTGTAGTTGTCGTCGTTGATGAGCAGGAACAATCTGCCGTCGGCTTGCGCGCCGAAGTTCTGCTGGCTACCGATGACGAAGGGCGCGGTGTTCTGCCCGTTCGACAGGCGTATGTAGCCGATAAGCGCGCCCACTCCGGCGTTCGGAACGGGATACGCGCTGACGATGCCGAGTCCGCTGACGCGACCGCCATCGGGCGTGACCTCACCCGCGCGCCGCCCCGCGATGATCGTGCCCGACGCGCTGATGCTCACTTGATCGCCGCTGCGCAACTCGACACCTGTGTCCGTGCCACGCGAATTGCCGGGCACGTCAACGGTCACTTCGCGCGGCGAGCGGTTGCGATCCGGATCAATCGTGCCGCGATTGTCGCCGCCGCGCTCGCGCGAACGCACCGGCGCAGGATTCGTGCTCCGCGAGCCGAAGATGTCGTCGTCTAGTTCTTCGTCGTTACGCGAGGCTGTGTTGTTGTCGCGGCGGCGCGAAGTGAAGTTGCGCTCGGTGCGAACTTGCACGGAGTATGCGCCGCGCGCGTCCGAGTAACTTCCGCGATTGGCGGTCAGGTAGAGTCGCCCGTCGCGGTCTGCGACGAACTCGCGGCCGATACCGATCTCTATGATCGGCGAATCAGGCTCGTTGCCGATTGCGCCGATGAGCACGCCTTCGGCGGCGCGCGGCAGGGGCGCGGTCGGGTCGGTCGAGCGCAAACCGCCGGGCGTGATGCGCGAACGCCCCGCGACGATTGTGCCGGAGGCTTTCACCTCCACGCGCTCGCCGCGACGCACGTCCACGCCGCTGTCAATCCAGTTCGGCGCAAGGCCGACTTCGACGGTGCGCGAAGAGAAGCGCGCCTCGTCGAGCGAGCGGCCGTCAATTTCGACGCGCTCGATCTGGTTCGGCCTGAAGAACTGCACCTCGCCCGTGTCGGCTGTAGTTCCCGTTGTGCTCGAAGTTGTGGCGACGCGCACGGCGAAGCGCCCGCCGATGAAACCGAGCACGGTTCCGCGCACGCTGCGGCCATCGCGCAAGTAGATCGTGTCGGACAGCGCGAGCGGCGCGCAGCAGACCATTAGCAGTAAGGCTAAAATTATCTTTTTCATTTTTCCATCCTCTCAAATCTTGAGTTTTACGAGAGCGCCACAATATCACGAACTTCAAATTGCCAGCCGACAATTGCTCGCGGGAGAGAATTACAAAGGGGGAATGTTTGACTTCGATCAAGACAACCTGAGGGGAATGTTGAGAAAGAGATTACAACTAAGCGCGATAGCAGGCAAGCACTAGATGAGAAGTGTACCCGGCAACATCCGGTCAGAACCACCTGCGATAGTAGGCGGCTCTGACTTTATTCACTTCATTTGCAAAACACTCGCGGGCGCGTCTCTTTGCTGAAGAGACGCGCCCGCGAGTTTTGTTAGTGTCTCGCTGCGATTAGCGAACAGCCGCGAAGACGATGACCAGCGTGAAGATGACCAGCGTTTCGATGAACGCGAGACCGATGATCATCAAAATCTGTATACGACCACCCGCGCCCGGATTGCGCGCAGTGCCTTCTGCCGCCGCCGCCGCCACGCGCGACTGGCCGATTGCGCCCAGACCCGCCGCAATCGCGAAGCCGAAACCGGCTGCCAGCTTCGCATACTTGGCGACGCTCGAAGCATTGTCGCCCGCCACCGCTTCGCCCGCCTGCGCGAGCGCGGGCATGGCGGCCATCAGCACGCCGACGACGGCGAAGAATGCCATTCTGAGTTTATTCATGTTCATCTCTCCTTTTCCAGAGTCGAATGTCAAAAGAGAGGAAGGTGAATCCCTACCGGACTGTCGAAGCGACGCGCACGCGCTCTTTATGATTTCGCCCGCATCCGGTATCCACCGCCCCTCTTACAACGGCGCTCCTGCGATGCCGACACCCGCTCGCTTTCAAACAGCGAAAGCTATTATTTTTCGCGTGCCTAACTTAGCCTCTCAACAATCCTAAACGATTTTCTTCCCCTCAGTGTTTCCAATCCCTTGCGCCCCAACGCGTGCGAGCGCGTTTACCCGCACCGCTCAGAACGCTTAAATACAGTGACGAGTGACAGGTGACGAGTGACAAGTTAAAACTAAAAACTTTTCTGCAACCCGTTGCTTGTCTTTAATTCGTTACTTATCACTTGTCACTCGTCACTGTTCTCACAATGCAGGAGCAATAATCTCGTCGCCTTCGATGGGCTGGAGTTGATTGCCGTGCTCGTCTTCGTGGTCTTCGTGCGGCGCGTGCGAGACTTCGCCGATGTAGATCATCGAGAGCAGCGTGAAAATAAACGCCTGCATGACGGATGCGAACACGCTCAAGACCATCAGGAAGGCCGGTATAACCCAGTGCGTGAATGTCGGGTAAAGCCCCGCGATGTTTACGGCCACTTGCTCGTCGCCGAAGATGTTGCCGAACAGGCGCAAGCCCAGAGAGAGCGGGCGCACAGCATTACTGATCAACTCAATAACGAACATCGCAGGCCCCATGATGAAGAGTATCGCGCCGCTGAAATAATGCACGCCCGCGAAGTGGCCGAGGTGTCCCATCAGGCCGTTCTCTTTAACGCCGATGTAGTTGTAGTAGATGAACGATGTGATGCCGAGCGCGAAGGTAACGGACGTGTGCGCCGTCGGCGGCATGAACATCGGGAACAGTCCCATCAGATTCGAGACGAGTATGAGCAGCGCGAAAGTTCCGACTACGGGAAAGTATTTCAAACCGTGCGGCCCGATGATGTTCTCCACCATGTCGCGCACCGCAAGCACCGTCACTTCGAGCGTCTGCTGCCCGCCGTGCGGCTCGTCCTCCGAGAGATACTTGCCCTTCAGAATCCAGATGAGCGCAACGGTGATGAGACACGCGACGATGAACATCACCGTGTACCAGGGCACTGCGTTGTCAACCGTGTACGGGCCGAACACCTCAGCCGCGCTCGTGCCGAAGTGTTTGAAAACGTACTCGTTCCACAAAGGCTCGGTGTAGTTGACCTGAAAATGATGAACGGGTTCGCCGATAAAATGATTGACCGCTTCGACGAGCGGCGGCGTGTGATGCGCAGCCGCTTCCCCGCCGTGCGCGGCGGCAGCCTCGGCGTGTTCGGCAGCGCCTTGAGCCGCCCCTTCCTCGCCATGCCCTTGCAGCAACCAGAACATTATTTAGTTTCCTCTCGATGTATGATCACGAAATATGCCTGCATGAAACCTTCCACGAGCGCTGCCACGACGAACGAGCAGAGGCCGACGAGCATGGCCGTCAGAGATGCGATGTCGAGCCAACTGGCGACGACGACGGCAGCCGCGACGATGAAATAACGCGTGATGAAGCGAACGATCTTGAGCTTCGGTCGTGCCCCTGTTGGCGACGCGAGCGCGAACGCGGCGGCGATGGCCGTACGCATCCAATGATGATTCAGCAAAGAGAGCGCGCCGCCGATGAACAGCCCCGTCGTCACGCGCCACGGCATCCATATCGCGCTTGCAACGACCGCGACCGCAACCGTGCCCGTCATCACGCGAAACAACCTCTCGGCCATCGCGGATGCATCTTCTACGCCCGTCACATCGTCTGCGAGCGCGCCGCTGTTTGCAATCTCATTCATCGTAGAACACTAGATTCTACATGCTCCGGCGGCGGGCTGTCGAGCGGCCAAAAATCCTTCACGAAACTCTAGACATCAAACGGATGAACTGCATAAAGCCGACCACAGAGCCAATCACGATCCCCACCACGATGAGCCACGGACTCGTCCCCAACCAACGATCAAGCGCCCACCCGACGAGCAGACACGACACGATTGACATCGCCAGCGACAGCACCGCCCCATACACCACACCGCTCTTGCCCGTCACGTTCTGTTCGTCTTGCTTTGGCATAACTTAAAAACTTGTCAGTTGTCCGTCGTCCGTTGTCAGTTGTTCGGGCTTACTTAACTTGAAACTTTCATCTTTAGTAAATAACTTGGATAGCCACATGCAACGGACAACTGACGACTGACAACTGACGCTTTACCATTTCCCGCGTCTCGCATAGTTCTTCGGCAACTCGTAGAGGAGAGCGCGGCGCGAGTGGCGCATGGAGTCGTGTATGAAGCAGACGTGCGTACACCAACAAGTTTTCCCGCCGTCAATCGCGGCGAGTTCCTCACTTCGGTTCTGGCTCTGCCAGAGCGCGCCGAAATCGTAATCGTAATCTGCGAGCGTGGCGAATCGCTCGCGCAACTCGCAGGCGCGCACATCGCCGTTGTAATCAATGACGGCGGTTGTCTCGCCCGCCGTGCAGGGGAAAGGCCACGCGGTCTGGCGGTCGAAATTGGCGAGCTGCGTGCGATAGTGCGTCGTGATCGCGCCGACGTAGGCGATTGATTTGACGAAGCGCGTCGTCGCGTCGTCGTCCGCAAACATGCGTTCGCCGTAACGTTTGGTCAAGGCCGAGACTTTGGCGTACATCTCCGGCAAAACTTCCGTCGGCACTTGCTTGATCGCCGCGCCCGCTTTGGTTTCGCCGCGTATGAGATTGAAGTAGTGGCCGTCGAGTTGGAAATTTTCCCAGAGGTACGCGGAGAGTCGTTCGATCTCATTGTAGTTCTCGGCGCAGACAACCGTGTTGACGTTGAGGCGAAAGCGATCCGCATACTTTTCTTTCAGCGGATAGAGAGCGCGTATGCAGTCGAGCGTGCGCTCCCAGTTGCCGGGCACGCCGCGTATGCGGTCGTGCGTCTGGCCGTAGCCGTCGAGCGCGATGTTGAGATAGAGATCAATCTCGGGATTGTTGGCGAGCGCACGTCCGACCGCCTCGACGACATGTGCTTTGATGATGGCGTTCGTCGGGATGATGACGCGGCGCACGCCGTTGTTGCGCACGAATAGATCAATGATGTCGTTCAAATCACGCCGCAGCGTCGGCTCGCCGCCGGAGAGCCAGAGGTCTGTAATGGGCGGCATCGTCTGCGAGACGCGTTCGATCTGCGCGAAAGTCATGTCGCCCGGTTGGTTGAGTTCGTCCCAGTAGAAGCAGGTTTCGCATTTGGCGTTGCAGCGCGAGGTGACGAACAAAATCACCGTGCCGAGACGCCGTGCGCGTTCGGTTGAGCGGAGCAACTGGAAAAGTTTGACTGCTTTGTTTGACATGACGTTCTAGGCGCGGCGCGCGGGTTCTCTTCCCGCCGCTCTGTCTTCGTGCTGCGTGGCGTTGATGATGACAGTTTCCGACGGCGATTTCAATTCATAGTTGATGCCGCGCCAGCGTATGCGACGCGAGCGCGCAGCCGCGAGCGCGTTGTAGAGAAAGAGCGCGGACGAGAGCGGCCACAAGATGACGTGCGCCGCGACGCTCGCAACGTGCCACACCTGTTGCTCACGCTCGAATGCGAGCGCGACAGCGCGCAGGCGCAAGACGGCCTTGGCTGAACCGAGGACGAAGACTGAGGCGACGAGCGCGAGCGGCAACGCGTAGGGCAAGCCTTGCGCGAAGCGCCAGAGCGCGAGCGCGAGGCCGCCGTAGAAGACCGCGACGAAGAGTAAATTTGAGATGAGCACGATCCGCCACAGGCGCGGCGCATAGACGCGCGTGATCTTGAGTTGGCGCGTCGTAAACTCAAAGAGTTCGCGCCAGCCGCAAACATCGTGCGAGGCCACGAGGCAGCGGGGCGCGAAATGAATCGGCAGTCGCGCGTCCTGTAAAGCGCGCGTCAGGGCGAAGTCGTCCGAGAGCGTCCCGCGCCAACGCTCACGTATGTCGAGCCGCGCGAAAGTTTCGCGCCTGATCGCAGTCGAGCCGCCCCAGCAAAAGTTTGCGCGCGAGTTTTCGCCGAGCGCGGAGGCAATCGAGGCGTTCCAGACGGCGCGCAGGTGCGAGGGCAAATTCTTTGAAGGGATAAACCAGCGATAGCCGATCGCCGCGCCGATTTTTTCATCCGCGAGCGGCGCGACGAGCGAGCGCAACCAACCGGAGCGCGTCAGCGCGTCCGTGTCCACGAAGACGAAGACTTCGCTGCGAACGTCTGCCGCGCCGACGGCGGCGATGAGGTTATGAACTTTCTGGCCGCTCTCATCCGCCTTGCCCGCCACGACCAAACGCGTCAACGCAAACGCGGAACTCGCCGAAGTCGAACGCACATGCTCGATAATTTGAAGCGCGGGGTCGTCTGTGCTGTCAACGACGAAGATTATCTCGAAGGCGGGATAAGTCTGTTCGCAGAGCGCGGAGAGGTTTTCGTGTAAGTCTTGATCGAGGCCGCGACAGGGGACGATGACCGAGGCGTAAGGCGTGAAGTCGGGTTCGGGCGCGGAGAGTTGGTGTCGGAAGTAGCGCAGGTAGCGCACGCCGCCGCGTAAAGAGACGAGGGCTTGCAGGATGAGCAGCGCGGCGAAGAGGTAGTAGAAGAACATAAAAACGGAGGCGATGCTCTCATAAGAACATCGCCTCCGGCAAATTCTCGTCGAAAGCCGACTTTACCTGTGGCATCTTCTCAAGCAACGGCGGTATCGCTCGCGGCAGCGCGCCTGACTGGGATTCGCAACGCCGCGCAGGCATTGGCGATACTGCCGCAGGCAACGCTCGCGGCAGCGGCGATTGCTCCGCGATGAGCGGCGCATGCTGCTCATGTCGTGACCTTCGTGAGTGGTGTTGGCGTCCTGGACTGTGACGGCCTGTGTGGCCGGGGCGAAAATGAAGAGTTGCGTGGTTAAGGCTAACGCGATGATTAGCCGGTTAAGGACGGTCGGTGTTCGTTTCATATTGCGTATCTCCTTGAGGTGAGATGTTGCAGGGAGCGAGGTTTATTGTTTCAGAGCGAACGCGCCGGAGGCTGCATTTGAGAGCGAAGCCACCAGTGTCTGCGCGAGATTGATGAACGGCTGCGGGTAGACGCCGATGACGATGACGCCGATGACCGCGACGATGAGCGCGGTGCGTAGCGCGGGCGACAACGAAAGCGGTCGCGCGTCGCCCGCTTCGTCGCCGAGATACATCACGCGTATGAAGCGCACGTAATAGAAGAAGGAGACGACCGTGTTGAGGATCGCCCAAATCGCGAGCCAGAGATACCAGCTTTTGCCTTCCGCGTCAAAGCGTTGAAGCAAGCCGCCGAAGAGAAACCATTTGCCGATGAAGCCGCCCGTCAACGGCAAGCCGCCGAGCGAGAGCATGAAGATGGTCATCATCAACGCCATGCCCGGCGCTTTCTGATGGAGTCCGGCGAAATCTTCAACGTTGTCGCCGACGATGCCGCGCCGACGCAAACTGATGATGACGCCGAACGCGCCGATGTTCATTAGCGTGTAAACGAGCAGGTAGACGACGAGGCCGACGTAACCGTAGCGATTCGCGGCGATGACGCCGAGCAGCAGGTAGCCCGCGTTTGAGATTGACGAATAAGCGAGCAGGCGTTTCGCGTTCGTCTGCGTGACCGCCGCCCAGTTGCCGACCATGATCGTGATGGCGGCGACGAGGCCGAGCAGTGGTGCCCAGTCTGCGCGCATCCCGCCGAGCGCTTCGAGAAAGATGCGCGCCAGAAGCGCAAAGCTCGCGGCCTTCGATCCGGTAGAGAGGAAGGCCGTGACGGAAGTTGGCGCACCCTCGTAAGCGTCGGGAGCCCACATGTGAAATGGCACGGCGGCGATCTTGAAGAACAGACCAGCGGCGAGCGCGATCATTGCGAGCAGCAAAAGCGGTCGCAAGGGAATCCCGCCCGCGAGCGCGCCTTCGACGGGAGGCGCGGCGGCGAGTATGGCACTGACGCTGCGCGAGATGTCGCCGAGGTTAGTTGAACCGGCGATGCCGAACAGAATTGACATGCCGTAGAGCAGGATGCCGGAGGAGAATGCGCCGAGCAGAAAATACTTCATGCCCGCTTCGTTCGAGCGCCGCTCGCGCTTCATAAAGCCGACGAGCACGTAGAACGTCAAGGCCATCAGTTCGAGACTGATGAAGAGCGAGATCAGATCGTAGCCGCAGGCGAGAAACATCATGCCGACGGTGGCGAACAGGACGAGAGCGTAATACTCGCCGCGCTGCTCGCCTTCAACGTCCAGATAGCGGAGGCTGACGGCGATGGTAAGCGCGGCGGCCAAAAGAAAGATCAACTTGAAGACGAGCGCGAAACCATCAATGCGAACCATGCCGTAGAAGGCATCGAGCGGCAGGTGTTCGCGGTGGGTCAGCCAGAGCATGATGAGCGAAAGGGTGGCGAGCGTCGTGCCGACGAGCGAGAAGTAACCCGTCCAACGGGTCTCACGGCGCGGCAGCAAGACCTCCATCACGAGCACGACCGACGCGCAGAGGGTCAGAATCAACTCCGGCACGATCAACTGCAAATCGCGCAGGCTGAAGAGAGCGGTGGTGTTGGCTTGAAGAAGCATAATTACGAGTGACAAGTGACGAGCGACATGTGACAAGTTAAGGCAAGCGTTTTATTCATCGTTCTGCACTCATCATTCATCATTTGTTCTCCGCACGCGCTGTCGTCGGCGCAGGGGGCGCGCCGGGTTGGAGCGGGTAGTCTGGGCGCACGTGCCGTACGACGGCGTTGACGGGTCGCTGGATGTATTCGATGAACGGCTTCGGGTAGATGCCGATCCAGAGCGAGAGCAAGACGAGCGGCAACATGTAAGCCCATTCGCGCCCGTTCATGTCGGTCAGGTTTTCGTTCTTCGGGTTGTCAACGTGGCCGAAGAACATGCGTTGATAGAGCCAGAGCATGTAGCCCGCGTTCAGGATGATGCCGAGCGCAGCCCACGCAGCCCACCAAGGCTGCGCCTCGAACGCGCCGCGCATCGCCAAAAATTCCGAGATGAAGACGCACAACAGCGGCAGCCCTATCGCCGTCATCGCCATCGCGAGAAAGACCGTGGCATATCCGGGCATGACGTGCGACAGCCCGCCGAACTCGGAGACTTTGCGCGTGTGTCGTCGCTCGTAGATGATGCCGACGAGTAGAAAGAGCGCGGCGGAATAGATGCCGTGATTGATCATGTGGAGCACCGCGCCGTTCAAGCCGTTCGGGTTCAAAGCGAACAGGCCGAGCATGACGATGCCCATAGAGGAGACGGACGAGTAGGCGACCAACTTTTTCACGTCGCCGTCTTTGACGACGACGAAATACATCGCGGCGAGCGCGCCGTAGATGATGCCTATGATCGCAAGCGTAACCATGATGTGGCGCACGCCGAACGTCGCGCCGAAGAGATGGAAGTAGCTCAAGTCCTTCGAGGCTTCGGGGAACATCGGCAGGTTGAAACGGAAGAAGCCGTATGTGCCGAGTTTCAGAAGAATGCCCGCGAGTATGACAGAGCCTGCGGTCGGCGCTTCGACGTGCGCGTCCGGCAGCCACGTATGAAACGGCCACATCGGAACTTTGATCGCGAAGCCGATGGCGAAGGCAAAGAACAACAGAACTTGCATCGTGCCCATCGGCAGAACAGAGCCGAGCGCCTGCAAGAACATGATGTTGAACGTGCCGCCCGCGCCTGCCGCCGTGCGCGCATTATCCAGAAGCCCACGCGCCGTCGTGCCGCTCGCGGCGATGTTGTCCAAGACGGCGGGAGTGATCGCGCCTGTAAGCGTTGCATCCTGCGTCAGGAAGTACATCTTCAAGACGCCGAGCAGCATGATGACCGAGCCGACGAGCGTGTAGAGGAAGAACTTGATGGCAGCGTACAGCCTGCGCTCGCCGCCCCAGATGCCGATCAGGAAATACATCGGCACGAGCGAAACCTCGAAGAAGAGATAGAACAAAAACAAGTCCATCGAGGCGAAGACGCCGACGACCGCCGCCTGCAACAGCAGCAAGAGCACGTAGTATTCCTGCTCGCGCTTCTGTATGTATTCCCAAGATGAGAGCGCGGCGATGACGCCGAGGAGCGTCGTCAACACGATGAGCAAAACGGCCACACCGTCAACGCCCATCTGGTAGCGCGCGCCGATGATCGGAATCCACTGTAAGTCTTCGATGAACTGCATCCCGCCCGCCGCGCGATCATACCCGACGAGCGCGAGCGAGACGATGAAGACCAGAGCGAACCACACGGTTGCGAATCGCTTGATCGCGCGCGCGTTGTCCTTCTTGAACACGAACAGGACGATGAGCGCGCCGACGAGCGGCAGCCACGTGATGATGGAGAGCAGGTAAGGGATTTTCATATTGGTCAACAGTCAGTTGTCCGTTGTCAGTTGTTTTCTCGTCGCCCGGCTTTTTAGGTCACGTCTCAGTGAGTTCGTCATCCGGCACAAACAACGGACAACTGACTACTGACAACGGACAAAGCTTTGGACAACGCTTTATCTTCCGCGCACCACGCTCAAGATGTCGCCGCTGAAAAAGACGATGATGGCGACGACGAGGCCGAGCACCATGACGAGCGCGTAGTTGGCCGTCAGTCCCGTCTGCGCCGCGCGCAGGAGCGGCGACATGAGACGGCTGATGAATCCGGCGATGCCGTTGACCGCGCCGTCAACAATCGTGCGATCAAAATTGCCCGTGTAGCGGCTGATGCGTCGCGTGAGCCAAGCCGAGCCGTTGACCGCGCCGTCAATCCCGCGCGAGTCAACCGCGTAGACGCCGCGCGCCGCGTCCATCGTGCGCCGCGTGAACAAGAGGCCGTAGAGTTCGTCCACCCAGTACTTGTTATAGCTCGCGCGATAGAGCGCGCCGAGACGTGCCGCCCACACTTCGGGCAGGCGCGGATTCTTGACGTAGAACAGATAACCAAGCCCCATGCCGATGCCCGCCGCGATGAGCGAGATGACGATGAACAACCATTCCGTGCCGCGTTCGCCGAGCGAAGACTCGACCGAGTGCGCGAGATTGAAGCCTGTGTCGTTGCCGTAGGGCGAGTGGACGGCGTGGGCTTCTCCGGGCGGGTCGAGCGCAAGTTGTTTCGCCGAAGTGTTGGGGTGCGAAGCGGGTGCAGCGTCGGTGTGCGGGGCGGGCGTGGCGTGCGGCGTCGTTGCCGCAGGCTCGTTGTGATTCTGCGCGATTGCGAGCGGCTCGCCGTGCGTGTCCGCCGCTGCATGTTCCTCGCCTGCGCCGTGCGGCGCGTTGAACTTTCGCGTCGATGGATTCCAGACAACAGGCTCAAGCCAGTTGACAATGTTCATGCGACCGCCGACGTGCGCGCCGCCCGTGAACGCGGGGCTGATGCCGACGAAGCCGCCGATGACCGCGAGCACCGCGAGCACCGCGAGCGGAATCCACATCGCGGGCGGCGACTCGTGCGGGATGTGCGTGCCGTGCCCGTGTGAATCGTGATGCACGGCGGCGGTCGAGCCGTGCGCGTCCGTGTGCGCGTGCGCAGTGGCGTGCGGCTCGCCGACGTATTCGCCGGGTTCGTGGCGCGGGCGGTCGCCAGCAGATTCGGTGTGCGCGTCGTGCGTCTTGCCCGCGTCGTCGTAGCCGTGCGCGTGCGCTTCGTCGGCCTGGCCTCCGGCGGGCACGTCGAGGAAACGCTCACGTCCCCAGAAGGTCATGGCGATGAGTCGCGTCATGTAGAAGGCTGTGAGTGCAGCGGTGAACGTGCCGACCGCCCAGAGCAGCCAGCCGTAAGGGATGAGCGTGGTCGAGGCAGCGTTCCACAAAATTTCGTCCTTCGACCAGAAGCCGGAAAACGGGATGATGCCGCAGATGGCGAGCCAGCCCGCAAGGAACGTCAGGTAAGTCTTCGGCATGTACTTGCGAAGGCCGCCCATGCGCCGCATGTCCTGTTCGTGGTGCATGCCGTGTATGACCGAACCCGCGCCGAGGAACATGAGGGCTTTGAAGAACGCGTGCGTCATCACATGGAATATGCCTATGACGAACGCGCCGACGCCGCACGCGAGGAACATGAAACCGAGTTGCGAGACGGTGGAATACGCGAGAACTTTCTTGATGTCGTTCTGCGTGATGCCGATAGTTGCGGCGAACAACGCCGTCGCCGCGCCGACTATCGCCACGACGAGCATCATCGTCTGCGAGTGTTGAAAGATGACGTTCGTGCGCGTCAACATGTACAAGCCAGCCGTGACCATCGTCGCCGCGTGAATCAAAGCGGAGACGGGCGTTGGCCCCGCCATCGCGTCGGGCAGCCAGACGTACAGAGGTATCTGCGCAGACTTGCCGCATGCGCCGACGAACAGGCCGAGCGCGAGCCAAGACATCAAACCGAAGCGTCCGAGCGCCTCGACGGGATAGCCGCTCGCCGCCGTCATCACTTGCGTGTACTGCGTCGAGCCGAAAGTGGCGATGATGCCGAAGACCGCGAGCGCGAAGCCGAAGTCGCCGACGCGGTTCGTGATGAATGCCTTGCGCGATGCGTCGCCCGCCTCCTTGCGGTCGAAGTAGTAGCCGATCAAAAGGTATGAGCATAAGCCCACACCTTCCCAGCCGACGAACATCATCAAGAAATTTGACCCCATCACGAGCACGAGCATCATGAACATGAAGAGGCCGAGGTAGGCGAAGAAGCGATAGAAGCCTGCGTCGCCGTGCATGTAGCCGGTGGCGAAGACGAAGATGCAGAGGCCAACGCCCGTCACGATGAGTATGAAGATTGACGAGAGCGGATCGAGTTGATAACTCCATTCAACGTCTAGCGACGCGCCCAAGCCTCTGCGTTCGGGTTCGCTCCCCGTAAGCACGGCCACAGTCTCGCCCGGACGCGCGCCCGTCTCGGCGGCTCGCTCTCGCGCACGCGCCATGGCCTTCTCGGTCGCCAACATCTCCGCGCGTTCACGCGTGCCCTGCGTGAGTTCGGTTGCGCCGCCCGGAATCCACTTGTAGACGAAGCTGTCCTCGCTCGTCAGGTAAGGCTGCGGCCAACGCGCATCGCCGCCGAAGCCGTAGGAGTAGACCGCCGCGACGCCGATCAAAAACGCGAGCGCAACCGAACCGACCGCAATCGCCGAAACGACCGTTTCCGAGAAGCGCAAGCGACGACCGAGCAACCCGTTGACGGCGGCTCCGGCCAGCGGCAAAAGCGGAATGAGCCAGATGAGTCTGTGCATAAGAACTATCCGTTGTCCGTCGTCCGTTGTCAGTTGTTCGCTCTAATCGTCAGCCACTTGTTCGTCAGGCACATGCAACGGACAACTGACCACTGACAACGGACGCTTTACCATTTCAACAGATCAATCTTGTCAACAAAGATCGTCTCTTTGTTGCGGTAGAGCGCGATGACGAGGCCGAGACCGATGGCGGCTTCGGCGGCGGCGACCACGATGATGAAGACCGTGAAGACCTGTCCGGCGACAGCGTTCATGCTGCCCGTGTCCTGCAAGTAGCGCGAGAAGGCTATGAAGTTGAGATTGGCCGCGTTCAAGATCAACTCGATGGACATGAAGATGACGATGATGTTGCGGCGCGTCAGCACGCCCGCCACGCCGATGATGAATAGGAGCGCCGCGATCACCAGAAACTTCGACAGGTCAGGCTCCAACACGCCATGCTTGATCGTCTGCCAGCGGCCAACCGCCGGGGCTTCCTGCAAAACGAGCGCGAGCGCGGATGCGATAAAGTGGTTCATAAGAAAATGAGGGATGAGGGATGAGGGATGAATTAAAGCACTCGCTCAGTTGAGCGGTTTTCTTATTCATCCCTCATCCCTCATCCTTTGCTTCAATGTCTTCGGTGACCGCTTCCTGTTTGGTCGTGCGCGCGAGCATGACCGAGCCGATGATGGCGACTAAGAGGAGCACGCTCGCGATTTCAAACGGCAGCGCGGCGTAGCGATAGAGGCTCGCGCCGACGAGTTGCGTGTCTTCCGAAATGCGCGACGTGCCGGTCGCCGCCGGGCGCAAGTTCTGTTGCCGCGCGTTTCGCCTGATGGCGAGCACCTCTCGCATTTCGGGCGTGTCAATGTTGTCTTTCCTGAGCAGCCCTTCGTAGCCCTGCCGGATCGCGTAGATGAAGCCGAGCGAGAGCACCACCAGCACAATCGCGCTCGTCGTCACTTGCACGGGGCGGTTGAACAACTCCTCGTTGCCGCGTTCCTCTGCGCCGACGTTGACGAGCATGATGACGAACAAAAAGAGCACCATCACGCCGCCGACGTAGACGAGAATCTGCACGCCCGCGATGAACTCCGCGCCGAGCAAAATGAAGAGCGCGGCTACAGAGACGAGCGTCGAGATGAGAAACAGCGCGGAGTGTACGGCGTTGCGCGCGAGGATGGTCAACAGCGCCGCCACCAGCGCCGCAATCGCGAAGACCCAGAAGAAGGCCGCTTCCCAACCGTGGAGAGTCATAAGATCACTGACAAGTGACAAGTGACAAGTGACGAGTTAGAGACAAGATCAAAGCCAAGACTTTTGTTTTTATTCTTGTCACTTGTCACTCGTCACTGCTTTTAGGATTCGTACTTCACCGTCTCGCGTCCCTGTTCGAGCATCTCGCGATTCCAGACGAAGCCTGCGCGCGAGTAGGTGGCGAGTTCAAATTCCTGCGTCAGTTCGAGGCAGGCGGTCGGGCACGCCTCCTGGCAGAGCGCGCAGAACATGCAGCGCGAAGTGTCGAAGATAAACTCGTCGAGCACCTTCTTCTTGCGTGCCTTGCCCGCCGTGATGATCTCTATGTCCATAGGGATCACGTCAATGCAATCTTCCGGACAGGCGAGCGCGCAGAGGTTGCAGGCGATGCAGAGCGTCTCGTAAGTCTCCGGGTCCATGTTGAGACGCGGCGCGCCGTGAAAACGCGGCGCGACTTCGGCGCGCTTTTTCGGATACTGCTCCGTATAAATCCCCTTGCCCGCAACAGAGTCCTTATCCGTCAACGCGCCGAGGTTGAACTTCAACGTCAGCTTCAACCCCGCGATCAAATCGAACAGGAAGAAACGCTTCAACTTCTCTTTCCACGTCGCTTCTGGAACATAAACTTCCGGCATAACTTTATTCCTTACTTTATCCTTCCGTCGCGGCAGCCGTCGTCGTGCTGGCAACCGCTGTCTGGCCTTTCGGCGCGTTGACGAGTCGAATCCCGACGCGCTGCTTCTTCAAGTTGAAATCGCGCGTGCTGCGATTGATGTATGAGAGCATCCCTGCGGCGATGAAGACGCCGAGCGCGCCGAACGCGATCATGATCGCTTTGCCCGTCCCCGTCAGGTTCACGCCGCGCGCGATTGCTTCTACGGTGTTCATGCCGCGCCAGCCGTCGAGCGCCTGCACAGTGAAGATCGCGATTGACGTGAGCGTGATGTTGAGCAGCGCGGCGGGCAGCATCCACTTCCAGCCCAAGTCCATCAGTTGATCGTAGCGGTAGCGCGGGAATGTCCAGCGCAGCCAGAAATAGAGATAGAGCAGAAACGCCATCTTCACTAGAAAGACGACGAGGCTGACCGCAACGAACAGTTGCGGATAATTTGCTGCGAGCCGCCACGTGAACGGAAAATACCAGCCGCCGAGGAACACGGAAGTCGCAATCGCGGAGACGACGATCATCGCCGCGTACTCCGCCATGAAAAAGAGCGACCAGCGCATCCCCGAATATTCCGTGTGGAAACCTGCGACGAGTTCCGATTCGGCTTCGGGTAGATCGAACGGCGCGCGATTGTTCTCCGCGATGCCGCTCACTAGGAAGACTATGAAGCCGAGCGGTTGATAGAAGATGTACCAGATGGAATCCAAACCTTGCGCCGAGACGATGCCGGACAAGCTAAGCGTGCGCGCGAACATGAGCGCGCCGATCAAGGCCATGCCCATAGAGACTTCGTAGGAGACCATCTGCGCGCTGGAGCGCAGCCCGCCGAGCAAAGCGTACTTCGAGTTGGAAGACCAGCCCGCGAGTATCAACGCGAGCACGCCCACCGAAGAGACCGAGAGCACGAACAGCAAGCCGATGTTGATGTCAGTGATGACGCCCCAATCGGGCGCAAACGGGATCACGACGAAGACGACGAACGCCGCAACCACAGAGATGAACGGCGCGAAGAAGAAGATATAAGTATCTGCGCGGTCAGGCTTGAGGTCTTCTTTCGTCAGGAGTTTGATGGCGTCGGCGATGGGCTGCAACAGCCCCCACTTCCCTACGCGCATCGGCCCCAGACGCGCCTGCATGAACGCCGAAATCTTGCGCTCAAGGTAGGTCGCATAAGCCGCCCAGACCGCAACGCCCGTCACGACCGCGCCGATCTGTATGAACGGCCAGACGACGTAATTGATCGTATCCTGCCCCAGACGCAATTTAAGCAGGAGTCCGTTGATTAAATCCGGCGGCGCAAATAATGCGAGCATGTCCATAGAATGATTCAACTACTAGGCTTGTTTACCTTCAAGCACGCCCACGCGGTCTTGTAATTCACTAACGTCGGCGCGCATGATTAATAACATTTCTTCAATGCGGTCGAGTCTTTGCCCTTGCAAACGCTGCTCGCGCTCAATGCGGTCAAGACGAGTGTTCATCTCAGTGCGCAGTTCGCCGACTTCGCGGCTGATCGCGCTCAAATAATTAAGTATTTCGGTTGTGCGGTCAGTGCTCATTTACTCCGCCTCTCTTCCGTGCTGCTCTTGATGTGACAAGAGCATTCTAAATATCGATCTCGAAAGTGCAGTCGTGTACGGCCTTCAAATCAACTAACTCGTAATCGCTGTCGAGCGTTCCGGCGCGGTCAACGACGAGGTAAGAAGACCACTCGCCGAGGGCGAAGGGCGGCGTGTGCCAGGTCGCCTTGTGATATGCGTAGGGCAAACGACCGTTGACCAGAAACGCGACGATCTCTTCGACCGCAGGCGCGTCCCTTTCAGACGGCGGCGCGACGCAGATGATTGACCGCGACGACACGAGCGGCGAAAAGACCTGCATCGTTCGCTTGTGCCGCGCCATGAACTGAAACTCGAACGGCCGACGCTCGCTCGTCGCCCCCGTCAGACTCGGCGCGCCCGTCCCCAGATCAATCTCCACCGACCCGCGACTGTCGAGCAAAATCCCATACGGCGCAAACCGCTCACGCGTCATCTCCTGCACGGCAAGACGCACAATTCTCATAAAGCAGTGACGAGTGACAAGTGACGAGTGACGAGATAAGAACGGGTTTCAAGTTACAGGTTTCAAGTTTCAGAACTGAGGTTCTTTTGTCTTTGACTTGTCACCTGTCACTTGTCACTCGTCACTGCTTTCTTGTCAACGATCAATTTCTCCGAGCACGATGTCGAGCGTGCCGATGATGGCGACGACATCTGCGACGAGGTGGCCGAGGCACATCTGGCGCAGAGCCTGCAAGTTGATCAGGCAGGGCGGGCGCACGCGCACGCGCGCCGGACGCGATGAGCCGTCGGAGACGAGATAGCAGCCGATTTCGCCCTTCGGCCCTTCAATCGAATGATAATAGTCGCCTGCGGGCGGCTTGATGATCTTCGGCACTTTCGCGTTGACGGGGCCGTCGGGCATCTTCGCCAGAGCCTGTTGCACGATGCGACGCGACTGTCGCATCTCTTCGAGCCTGACCAGATAACGATCATATGTGTCGCCGTTTTCGCCGACGGGCACGTCGAACTCCACGTCTGCGTAGGCGGCGTAGGGGCGCGACTTGCGTATGTCCCAGGCAACCCCCGAACCGCGAAGCGCCGGGCCGGACAGCCCGATGGCGATGGCATCCTCCGCAGAGATGACGCCGATGCCGACCGTGCGACCGAGCCAGATGCGATTCTCCGATAGGAGCGTCTCATACTCGGCCAGACGATGCGGGAAGTTGTCTACGAACTGCGTTACGTCTTCCGTAAAACCGTCATAGGTGTCGTTCGGCATCCCGCCGATGCGCCACGCGTGACAGGTGAGACGCGCGCCGAACTGGCGCTCGAAAATTTTCAGAATCTCTTCGCGCTCGCGCAAAGCCCAGAGCAGCACTGTGAACGAGCCGATGTCGAGACCGTGAGTGGCGAGCCAGAGGAGGTGCGAGGAGATGCGGTTGAGTTCCGTTAAGACGGTGCGTATGTAGTGCGCGCGGGGCGGCACTTCGAGTCCCAACATCTGCTCGACCGTCTCCACCCACAAGAGTCCGTTCGAGACGGCGGCGATGTAGTCGAGCCTGTCCCAGTAGGGCGCGATCATCGGGTAGAGACGATGCTCGGCGATCTTCTCCATACCGCGATGCAAATAGCCTATGTCGCAATCGAGATCAATGACCGTCTCGCCGTCGAGCTTGAGTATGACGCGCAAGACGCCGTGCGTCGAAGGGTGCTGCGGCCCCATGTTCAGCACCATCTCCGGGCTGTCGAGCAAAGTCTCTTGTGTGGTTGCGACTTCTACTTGGTGCATAAAACCGTCAGTTGTCCGTTGTCAGTTGTCCGTTGTTCTTCGTCCGTTTTCAGTTGCTCACTAAAGATTGAGGGGCTGACTTGATAGCCACATGCAACTGGCAACGGACGACTGACTACGGACGCTTTTTATTTTCTGTCCAAAGGCATCACTTCTTTGCCCGCGCGGAAAATTTCGCGTACGCGCCGTTCGTCGGGCGTCGAGAGAGCTTCGAGGCCGTAGGCGCGGCGTTGTTCGAGTTGTTCGCGCTGCACGTCGGAGAACTCCGGCAAGTGCTTGGCCGTCCAGTTGTTCTCTACGGGTTCGAGCGGGTAGTCCTTCCGCAAAGGATGACCTTCCCAGTCGGGCGGCAGCAACAGGCGGCGCAAGTCCGGGTGATTGCGAAACTGCACGCCGAAGAGATCGTAGACTTCGCGCTCCATCCAGTTCGCAGCAGGCCACACGCCCGTCACGCTCTCGACGCCCTCCGCATCCGTCGTCCCGACTTTCAGACGCACGCGCACATTCGCGCTGATCGAATACAAGTTATAGACGACCTCGAAAGGCGCTTCGGCGCGTTCGGGAAAATGTACGCAGGTGAGATCGGAGAGATAATTGAACGGCGACTCGGCATCGCGTTTGAGAAACTCACAGACCTCGACGATGCGCTCCGACGCGACGTGTACAGACAACTGGCCGAGAAATTCCGTCGCTTCCAAAATCGCGCTGTCCAACTTTTCGAGCAGGCGCTTGACGAGCGGATGGTTAGACGCATCCGTAGGCTTCGCCCCTTCTTCCTTCTTCTTGACGGGAGCTTTCGGCGCGCCAGCAGCCGCAGCATCAGATGCGCCAGCCGCAGCAGCGGGCTTGGGCGGCGTCGCAGCCGTCTCACCAGCTTTCTCGCCCGCAGTCTGTTTGAACGCGGCGGCCTTGGCGCGCGCCTCCGCGATCCGCGCGGCCTTTTCTTCGTCGGACGTGGCAGGAGTCGCTCCAGCGTCGCCCTTCGCGGCAGCCATCTTGGCGGCGGCTTTCGCTTTAGCCTCTGCGATGATGCGCGCACGTTTTTCCTCGGGAGTTTCACCGGAAGGCGCGTCGGCTGTTGCGGGCGGCGTTGTCGTGGCGGGAGTTGCTGCGGGTGGCGGCGTCGCTGCGGATGTAGTTTCCGGCGCGGCGTCTGTAGTGGCTTTCGCGCCGCCTTTCGCGGCCATCTTCGCAGCAGCTTTGGCCTTTACTTCGGCCATCATGCGTGCGCGTTTCTGTTCGGGAGTTTCGTCGGCGGGGGGCGCGGCGGGTTGCTCCGTCGCGCGGTCGTCAGAGTCGGGGGATGAAGTTTTGTCAGGTTCGTCGTTCATCGGCTCAAGAAGTTAGACTCCGGCAGCAGGGACGCGCACCGCAAGCGCGCGTCATCTTAAAAACTGCTGCCCCAAACTTTCGACTTTTATATCTGACAAAGAAGCACAAAGGCGGTGGACGAGAAGGATTTTTAACACGCGCTTTAAGGCATTGTCAATAAACATGTCCGGCGCGCACGCCGGAGGCCACCTGTCGCCATAAATCCCCATCTAACTTGACGATAAGAATCCCGAAAACGTATCATAACGGATTGACAGGTGACCCAAATTCGCATCTGTCTGTAGAGGAAGGAAAATATGAAAGACGGAATTCATCCCAAATACAACGAAATCAAAGTCGTCTGCGCCTGCGGCGAGAATTTCACCACGCGTTCGACACGCAAGGACGATCTGCACGTCGAAATCTGCTCCGCCTGCCACCCGTTCTTCACAGGCAAACAGAAACTCGTGGACACCGCCGGACGCGTTGACCGCTTCAACAAACGCTACGGCAAGAAGTCCGAGACGGCCACAGCCGCTGCCGCAACGAGCGAACAGTAAACCGTACAAAAGACTTCGCCCGCCTCATTTCAACTGCGGCGGGCGAATCTCAGTGTTGATGAAGCACACCACACTCGGCCAGTATTAGCGACACCAAATTTGACGCCGACGCTCTCAAGCGCGGCGGTCGTCCCCGTGCATCCGAGAACTTTCGATGCCTGCAAACGACCTCCGAACCTGACGCGTCGGCGTCGTTGCATCAACTCGGCCATTCAACTTTCAAGAGAGCGAAACTGACGTGAGCGCAAACGAAAAAGATTTGATCGTCGGCGGCCAGGCGGTCGTCGAGGGCGTGATGATGAGGACGCCGAACGCCTACGCCGTCGCAGTCCGCCGCGCGGACGGCGAGATCGTGTTCACGGGCGCACAGTTGCCGAAGTGGAGCGACAAGTATCGCTTCCTGCGTCTGCCCGTGCTGCGCGGCGCGGCGGTGCTTGTGCAATCAATGGCGCTCGGCATCAAGGCTCTCAACTACTCCGCGAGCGAAGCCTTCGCAGACGCGGAGCAGGAGCAAGAGGTCGCGGCAGTCGCTTTGACTCCGGCGGTTGTCGAGGGCGAAGGCGACTTCGCGGGCATCACGGGCGGCGTGCCCGGCCTCATCCCCGTGCCGACGAGAAAACGCGCGGAGGACGAAATGAAGCGCGGCGCAAACGCTTCGGTCGTCGGCTCAATTGTCTTCGCGATCTTCTTCAACATCATGCTCTTCATTGTCGCCCCGCTCGTTTTGACAAACGCGCTTTTCATCGCCGCCGGTTGGGCTGTTCCCGCCGGAACACAAGCGGACGCGTCGGCGCAAACTCAGACTGTTGCAAACACTACGAACACGGCGACGAGCCAAACGGCGACTACGAGCGACGCGGCGTGGTACACGCGCGCCTGGGGCAGCGTGCGCGGTTATCTTCATCCGGTGCGCCCGTCGGTCGCGTTCAATCTGGTTGACGGCGTGATTCGCATGTCGTTCTTCTTGATCATGATCTTCACGTTCTCACTGTTGAAGGACATACGCCGCGTCTTCGAGTATCACGGCGCGGAGCACAAGACGGTCTTCACATGGGAAGCGGGATTGCCTTTGACGGTCGAGCACGCGCGCGTGCAACCGCGCCAGCACCCGCGTTGCGGGACGAGTTTCCTGATGGTCGTGATGCTCGTCTCAATCGTCCTGTTCTCCATCGTCAAGTTCGACTCGCTCGCGCTGAACATGCTGACGCGCATCGCGCTCGTGCCCGTCATCGCCGGAGTCTCCTACGAGATCATAAGGCTCTCGGCCAAACGCGAAGGCAGCCTCGTCTTCAAAATGATCACGCTGCCCGGCCTGTGGCTGCAAAACATCACGACGAAAGAACCGGACGACCGCCAACTCGAAGTCGCCATCTACGCGCTCAAAGAATCGCTCAAACTCGAACCCAAACCCGAAGCGGCGGCCATGACGCCGCTCTCATAAAATTATGTTAGAGAAATTAGAACAGATCGAAGCGCGCTACGAAGCGTTGTCTGAGGAACTTTACTCGCCGGAGTTGCTGGCGGATCAAGCCGCCTACGGGAAAGCCGCGAAGCAGCATCGCAGCCTCGGCGAGATGGTCAAACGTTATCGCGAGTGGAAGACGCTCAAGGAACAACTCGCCGGAGCGCGCGAGTTGTTCGACATGGGCGGCGACGACGAGGAGATGCGCGAACTGGCGCGCGTCGAAGTTGACACGCTGCAAGCGCAGTTGGAGAAGACTGAAGAAGACTTGCGCCTGTTGCTGTTGCCGACTGACCCAAACGACGACAAGAACGTCATCCTCGAAATTCGCGCGGGCACGGGCGGCGACGAGGCATCGCTGTTTGCCGCCGAGATGCTGCGCATGTACGGTCGCTACGCAGAGCGTCAGGGCTGGCGCATGGAAATCCTCAACACGTCCGAGTCAGGCATCGGCGGCATCAAAGAAGCCACCGCGCTCATCGAAGGCGACAAGGTCTACTCGAAACTGAAACACGAATCGGGCACGCACCGCGTTCAGCGCGTGCCGCAGACGGAGACGAGCGGGCGCATACATACTTCCGCGATCACTGTCGCCGTCCTCCCCGAAGCCGAAGAAGTTGACGTGAAGATTGACGCGAAGGATTTGCGCATAGACACCTTCTGCTCTTCGGGGCCGGGCGGGCAAAGCGTCAACACGACCTACTCGGCTGTTCGCATCACGCACTTGCCGACGAACACAGTCGTCTCGATGCAGGACGAGAAATCGCAGATCAAAAATCGCGAGAAGGCCATGCGCGTTTTGCGTGCGCGCCTGCAAGAGCAGGAAGAGCAACGGCAGCACGAAGCGTTAGCCAGCGAGCGCCGCTCGCAGGTCGGCACGGGCGACCGCTCCGAGAAGATTCGCACCTACAACTTCAAAGAGAACCGCGTCTCCGACCATCGCATCGGACTCACCGTCCACCAACTCAACCTCGTCATGGAAGGCCAACTCGACGAGATCATCAACGCCCTCGTCACACACTATCAAGCCGAGAAACTGAAGGCCGAGACGGTGGCAGCTTAGGAGCAGTGACAAGTGACAAGTGACGAGTGACGAGCGACAAGTTTAAGCAGCACTCTTGTTTTGTAAACTTGTCTTTCTATCTCGTCATCCGTCACTTGTCACTCGCTATTTTCTAGCGACGGTTAAAGCTGACACCTTGTTTTGTCCTTGCTTTAACTCGTCACTTGTCACTTGTCACTCGTCACTGTTCTCTAATGGAAAGCACACGCATCCTGCTCATCCGTCACGGGCAATCCGAGGGCAACGCCGCGCGTCGCTTTGGCGGGCACACGCCGACGCCTCTGTCCGCGCTCGGACGCAGGCAAGCGGAGGCGACGGCGCGTGTACTCGCTGCGGAATCCATCACGGCGATCTATTCGAGCGATCTGCTGCGCGCCGTCGAGACCGCCACGCCGCTCGCTCGCGCGCTCAACTTGGAGATCACGCAAACGGACGCCTTTCGCGAGCGCAGCGTCGGGCACATGGAAGGTTTGACGTTTGAGGAGGCGGCGCAGAAGTTCCCCGAAGAGTATGCGGCGCTCCTGCGCAGAGACTTCGACCGCGTTTTGCTCGGCGGCGAAAGCTACCGCCAACTCTTAGACCGCGCCGCGCGCGAACTCGACCGCGCCGTCGCCACTCATAAGGGCGGCACTGTCGCAGTCTTTTCGCACACCGGCACGATATGTATACTAGCGCTGCACCTGATGGGCGCGCTCGACGCGCCGGAGCTTCGTCCCGTCTGGATCGGGACAGCCAATTGCGGCATCGCGCGCATCCAAATCCGCACGGATGGCTTCGTCCGCGTGAACGCGATCAACGACACGCGCCATCTGGCGTCCTTGCGAGAAGAATCCGACACGTAATTTTCCTCAATACAGCGGCGGCGACTACTCTTGAACGGAAACGCCGATGCACAATAACTTCAACTCACAGCCTGCTGCTATAATTCGTTTGCTCACGTCTGCCGCGAGGCTTGCGCGCAAAGCGACGTATGGTGTGCCGCGTTAAGACGCCCTGAATTAAATTGCGAGGAACATAAAATGTCTTTTTATAATTTTATGTTGGAGCGACGCGTACTGCCCGGGTTCGCACTGTTCCTCATAGGCGCGACGGCGGTGATGCTCACAGGATTCTTCACGAGCCGCGCTGAGGCGGCGCTGGAGACGGGCGCGGCGGCGTTGAAGCCGAACGGTAAGATCGCCTATGCCTCTCACAACCTGTACACCATCAACGCAGACGGCACGGGCAAGACCGAACTCGTCAATTCGCAGACACAGATTCGCTTCCCCGTCTGGTCGCCCGATGGCACTAAGCTCGCTTTCAGCCGCACCATCTCTCCTTCGCAGGACTCACAAATCTTCGTCGTCAACGCCGATGGCTCAAACGTCGTGCAACTGACAAGCACTGGCAACAATTACGGCCCGGCGTGGTCGCCAGACGGCACGAAGATCGCATTCACCAGTGTGCGTACCGGCAACGACATCTGGCTGATGAACGCCGACGGCTCGAACCAAACAAACCTGACGGCGAACACGCCTGACGCAGACTTCGAACCGACCTGGGCACCCGACGGCACAAAGATAGCTTTCGTGTCGCTGCGCGACTTCCCGAGCATCTCAGGCGACACCACGCGCGGCTTCGAGATTTACACGATGAACCCCGACGGCTCGAACGTCAGGCGCTTGACAAACAATCAAGTTCTAGACATTCAACCCGCGTGGTCGCCAGACGGCTTGAAGATCGCCTTCACGCGCCGCGTAACCAACAGCCAGACGGGCGAGCAAAACAACGACATCTTCACGATGAAGTTCGACGGCACGGGACAGACGAACATCACCAATCACCCGTCTTTCGATTTCGACCCCGGCTGGTCGCCCGACGGCACGCGCATCGCCTTCGCCACCTACCGCGACGCCGTCCAGAATCTCAACAGCGAAATCTACATCATGGACGCAGACGGCGGTTTCCCCACGCGCGTCACGAACAGCGCGGGCGAAGAGGAGCGCGATCCCGACTGGGACACTGCGCAGGGCAACGCTACGCCGTCGCCGACCACTACGCCGACACCTTCCCCGCCGACGCCCCTTCCTCTCTATAGCATCACGGGTCGCGTCACGGACGGCGCAAACAACGGCGTCCCGGGCGTCACAATCATTCTCAGCACAGCGCAGAATGGCTCGCGCGCAACGCTGACGAAGGCCGATGGCAGTTATCAACATTTTTACGCAGCCGATACGCGCATCACACTCTCGCCTGCCAAAGACGGCTTCGCGTTCAATCCTTCCGCCATCAGTTTCGTCTCTTCGGTCAATCTGGGGAGCAACCGCGAGAACGTGAACTTCACCGCGCTGCCGTTTCCCATCCCCTCAACTTTCAGTTTCAGCGCGCCGACTTACACGGTCAACGAAAATTCATCTACAGCGACCATCACAGTAACGCGCGGCGGCGGAGCCAGCGCACTCGTGAGCGGCGCGGTCGTCAGCTACCGCACCGTTGACGACCCCGCGCCCGTTCGCTGCGACGCCGTCGGCGCGACGGCCTACGCGCGCTGCGACTATGCGACCGGCGTGGACACGCTCTACTTCACTGCGGGCGAGACGGAGAAAACTCTGACCATCTCCATCATCAACGACGCCCACGTCGAAAACACGGAGAGTTTGCAACTCCAACTCTTCAACCCAATCGGCGCAGTGCTCGGCGCGCAAAGCACCGCGACGCTCAACATCACGGACAACGACGCGGGCGTCGAGGCCAACCCGATTTTCGATTCGCGCGTCTTCGTCCGCCAGCAGTATCTGGACTTTCTTTCGCGCGAACCGGACTCCGCAGGCTTTCAATCGTGGCTCGGCGTGCTCGCCAACTGCACGGACGTAAACAATAACCCCTTGTGTGATCGCGCCACGGTCTCCGCCTCGTTCTTCCGCTCGCAGGAGTTTCAACTCAAAGGCTTCTTCGTCTATCGCTTCTACACTCTGTCGCTCGGTCGGACGCCGACTTATGCGGAGATCATCCCGGACATGCGCGCTGTCTCCGGCAACACCGCCGCCGAAGTGTTCGCCAAGCGCGCCGCATTCACCGACGCGTGGGTCGGACGCCAGCAGTTCAAGAACATTTTCGACGCGAAGAGCAACACGGACTTCGTCAACACGCTCATGGATCGTCGCGGCCTCGCGCAGATCACCACGCCCGATCCGGCGAACCCCGACGGCGCTGTGAAGGTGACTCTCACACGCGTTGCGCTCGTCAGCCGTCTCGATGCACAGACCTTGACGCGCGCACAGACGTTGCGCGCCATCGTCGAATCGGATGAAGTCTTCGCGAGCGAATTTCGACCCGCGTTCGTCGCCATGCAGTACTTCGGTTATCTACGCCGCGACCCCGACCCTGACTATAACAACTGGCTCAAATACCTCAACGAGCACCCCGACGACTTCCGCACGATGGTCAACGGTTTCCTCAACTCCTTCGAGTACCGCCTGCGCTTCGGCCAGCCTTGATCGCGCTTCCAAAAGGAGAAGGCCGCTACTCATTTAAGTAGCGGCCTTCTTTTATGTTCATAGGTGCGCGCCGAGACGCGTGTGTTTTTGTTAACCGGCGATGGTGGAAATTTCGTTGTCCTCGCGTTCGGTATCTAATCTCGCCACGTCCTCGCCGTCGCCTTCGAGTTGACGCTGGCGATGGACTGTGCCGTCGGAGTCGAAGATGTAGGCGGATGGCGCTTCCTTCATGATGATGTCTTGGAGGCGCATCAAACCGTAGAGCAGCGCTTCGGGGCGCGGCGGGCAGCCGGGGATGTACACGTCAACGGGGATGGTGCGATCCACGCCTTGCATCGTCGAGTAGGAATCGAAAGGCCCGCCCGTCGAAGCGCACGCGCCCATCGCGATCACCCATTTCGGCTCCGGCATCTGATCGTAGACGCGGCGCACGACCGGCCCCATCTTCAACGTCACCGTGCCCGCGACGATGATCAAGTCGCTCTGACGCGGGCTGGGGCGGAAGACGCCTGCGCCGAAACGGTCTATGTCGAAACGCCCCGCGCCCGCCGCGATCATCTCGATGGCGCAGCAGGCCAACCCGAACGTCATCGGCCACAGCGCAGACTTGCGCGCCCAGTTCACCGTGTCGCGCACAGGCGACATGTTCATCACCGGCGCAGCCACATTCCGCCGCAACGCGTTGAAGATCGCGTCAACAGTCGTCAGTACGATTCCTTCTGGATGCTCTGCCATATTTTTAAGTGACAAGTGGCAAGTGACGAGTGACGAGTAAGGATCAAAACAAGTTTTTAGCTTTTAGCTTTAACTTGTCACTCGTCACTTGTCACTTGTCACTATAGTTAAGCCCATTCAAGCGCGCCTTTGCGCCAGGCGTAGTAGTAGCCGAGGACGAGTATGCCTATGAAGACGAGCATCTCGACGAGGGCGAATTTGGTGAACGAGAAGTCGTCGCCCATGAAGATGATCGCCCAGGGGAGCAGGAAGATCGTCTCCACGTCGAAGACTAGAAAGAGCATGGCGACGATGTAGTAGCGCACGGTGAAACGGTCGTGCGCCTCTGTCGTCGGGTCAATGCCGCACTCGTAGGGGCGCATCTTGTCTTTCTGCCAGACGTTCGGGCGAAGCAAGCGCCCAAGGACGATTGGCAGCACCGGAAAGGCGACGGCGAAGACGAAGAAGATCATCACCGGCCAGTAGGCCGTGACGGGGCCGCCGACTTGCGCTGTTGTGGCGGGCGCTGTCGCCGCGTTCGTCGCTTGGAGAAGTATCAAGCTCAGCATGGTCTCTACGGATTGAAACGGGAAGGTGCGCGTTCTTTGCTTCGGGTCAGTGAACAAGCGAAATATAAGCGTGCGGCTAAACCTTGTCAATGCACTTGCCGCCGACAGAGTGTGAGCGGACTGACATGACGCGAAAATAAATTTGCGCGCGGGTCGCCCTTTTTGTTGCTTTTTTTCGCTCAGATTGGTAGATGTAGCGCAAATCTTTAAGCGCCCGAACTCCCGGCGCGAAACGGCTCGGTCGCCGCGTTCCAACTGCGACGAAGGCCGATCTCAGTTTTCATTGAGGCTTTACACTCATCGTTCTCTTCAAAGTCACGCTCCCGTTCGCGCTCGCCGCACACGCGCTTTCCGAGGAGACTGACGCAAACGAAATTCTTTAGCCGAGCAGTTGCCCCGCACCGTATGAAAGGAAATGTTAAGGCCGTTATGAAAAGCACCCCCGTCCAGCACCGCCGTTTATTCTTTTACGTAATCATCTCCGCCCTCGCCCTGTTCGCAGTGTCGGGCGCATACGTACGCCCTGCGGATTCCGCGAGCGAACGCCAGCCTGCACATGCGCTCGCCGTCCCGGGTGAACTCGACCCGACGTTCGACGGCGACGGCAAGGTCAACACGACGTTTCCCAACGCGCTTGACACCGCCGAAGATGTGGCTGTGCAAACGGACGGCAAGATCGTTGTGGCCGGTTCATCCGGCACAGACTTCGCGCTCGCGCGTTACAACACGGACGGCTCGCTCGACGCGACCTTCGGCACGGGCGGCAGGGTCAACACGGATTTTCCCGTCGGGCAAGGCGGCCTGGCTAATGCCCTCGTCATCCAGCCCGACGGCAAGATCGTCCTCGCCGGTTCGGCCAACGACCCGGGCTCGGCTTTCAACAGCGCGTTCGCGCTCGCGCGTTACAACTCCGACGGCTCGCTCGACAACACCTTTGACACGGACGGCCTCGTCATCACGCCGTTTGCGGGCGGCAGCGCGTCGGTTGAGGACATCGCGATTCAACCCGACGGCAAGTTGGTCGTCGCAGGCGCTTTCGGAGACTTCTCCACCAGCGTCTTCGCGCTCGCGCGCTATAACACGGACGGCTCGCTCGATACCTCTTTCGACATGGACGGCAGAGTGACGACAGATTTTGCGGGCGTCACCTTTGAAGCGGCTCGCGCCGTCGCACTGCAAACGGACGGCAAGATCGTCGCGGCGGGACTCGGCAGCAGCGCGTTCGCGCTCGCGCGCTATAACTCCGACGGCTCACTCGACACTTCGTTTGACACGGACGGCAAAGTCACGACCGCCTTCGGCGGCAGTTTTGAAGAGGCCAACGCGCTCGCCATTCAATCGGACGGCAAAATAATCGCACTCGGCTCGACGGCCTTGAGCGTCGCCTCCGAAGATAACTTCGCAATGGCGCGCTACAACACGAACGGCTCGCTCGACACCTCGTTTGACGGCGACGGTAAAGTCATCACAGACTTCGGCCTCGTAGATGCCGGCAGGGATGTAGTGATCCAGTCGGACGGCAGGATCGTCGCCGCCGGTAGCGCGGGCACGATAGCAGGCGGCAGTTTCTTCGCGCTCGCGCGCTACAACACGAACGGCTCGCTCGACACGGCGTTCGACACGGACGGCAAAGTCCTGACCGATTTGTCGGGCGGTCGCTTCGGCTTGGGCGCGCTCGGCGTCGCACTCCAAGCGGACGGGCGGATCGTCGCGGCGGGCGAAGCCAACATAACAGGCCAGAGCGACTTCGGCGTCGCGCGCTACAACACGGATGGCTCGCTCGACACGGCGTTCGACACGGACGGCAAAGTCCTGACCGACTTCACGCTCAACGAAGATGGCGTCACTGCCCTGCTCACACAGACGGACGGCAAGATCATCGCCATCGGTCGCAATGAACTGCGCATTCGCCTCAAGGGCAAGCAAAACCCGAACTTCCAACTCGCTCGCTACAACACCGACGGCTCGCTCGACAACACCTTTGGCACGGGCGGGATAGTCTCTACGAGTTTCACCACCGACAGCGACGATTTCGCCTTCGCCGCCGCGCTGCAAACGGACGGCAAGATCGTCGTCGCGGGACAGAGCGGCGCGCAGTTCACCCAAAACACCGGTGACTCCTCTTTCGCCCTCGCGCGCTACAACACGAACGGTACGCTCGACAACACGTTCGGCACGGGCGGGCTGGTCACGACCGACTTCACTTCAGCGCAGGACAGAGCGCTCGGCGTCGCCTTGCAACCCGACGGCAAGATCGTCGCAGTCGGCACGAACTTCTCAGACTTCCTCGCCGCGCGCTACAACACCGACGGCTCGCTCGACAGCGGTGCTGCCGGCGACCTGACGCCCGCAGACATGTTCGGCACGGGCGGCAAAGTCACGACCGACTTCGACGGAAGGTTTGATTCTGCCAACTCGGTCGTCGTCCAACCCGATGCCAAGATCGTCGCCGCCGGCTCGTCGTCCGGCGACTTCGCGCTCGCGCGCTATAACTCCGACGGCCTGCTCGACGCCGCGAACTTCGGCACGGGCGGCAAAGTTCTCACGGACTTTAACGCCAGTTCGGACGGCATCAATGGTCTGGTCATCCAGCCGAACGGCAAGTTGATCGCGGCAGGAGGCACGTCTCCTTCCCAGAACAACAGCGACTTCGCGCTCGCGCGTTACAATACGGACGGCTCGCTCGACACCACAGGCTTCGGCACGGGCGGCAAAGTCGTCACAGACTTCGGCGGTTTCGATCAGGCGAACGACCTCGTCCTGCAAGCGGATGGCCGCATCGTCGCCGTAGGCGTCTTCGTCCATCTCACCGCCGCCCCTGTGACAAAGGACGCGTCTCATCAGGCGTTGAGCGCGCATCCCCTGACCCGGCGGCTCAAAGACGACAAGGACAAAATTTATTTCGCGGCCGACGACGGCGTGACCGGAGCGAAGGCGTCCGAATACGGGAAGGCGAACGATCAACCAAGCTCGTCGGCGGCAGCCGAACCCGCCGCCGTCTTCGCCCTCGCGCGCTACGACACGAGCGGCGCGCTCGACGGCACTTTCGGCACGGGCGGCAAAGTCACCACAGACTTCTTCGGCGTTGACAGCCAAGCCTTCGCCGTCGTCCTTCAATCCGACGGCAAGATCGTCGCGGGCGGCTACACAGACACGGGCAGCAGCCGAGACTTCGCGCTCGCACGCTACAAAGCCGCAGCCGATCCGACACCAACACCGACGCCGACGCCAACACCAACACCCACTGCGACGCCAACTCCGACAGCGCAGACCGTACAGTTCAGCGCAGCGACCTACGGCGTGGGCGAAGGCGATGGGAGTCTGCTCGTCACCGTCTCGCGCTCCGGCTCTACCACTGCCGCC
>DATFGP010000054.1:0-1865 GCA_035249365.1 Pyrinomonadaceae bacterium
AGCGCTGGAATTTGCCGAGCGTCATCACAGCAGGCCCCGGCCAGGAACATCTGGCCGAGGAAGTAAGGGCGCTGGTGCGTTCGCGCGCTTCGGTGCTTGCGGGACTTTCGTTGAAAGAGTTGATAGCTTTGATCGGTCTCGCGCGCGTGTTCGTCGGCAACGACGGCGGCCCGATGCACATCGCCGCCGCCGCGGGCCGCCCCGTAGCTTCCATCTTCGGCTCGTCTAACGCGAACGTGTGGCACCCGTGGACGGACTCTCCTTACAAAATCGTCAAATCGGGCGCGCAGACCGAAAGCCGCAAAGACACTAACGCCGCTTCGACTTCGGAAGAATACGAATTTGCGATCAGGCGGATTCCCGTCGTTGAAGTGATCGCGGCGGTTGATAAAGTCCTGGAACTGGCTCCAGGAGCCTGTTAGAAGGCGATGGCTGGAAAATTTGAGATTTGAAACATGATTACTTTATCGCGCAGTCGCGCAGAAGAACTGGCGCGCGGATTTGAAGGCAAGCGAATCGTCGTGATGGGCGATTTGATGCTCGACGAATTTGTCTGGGGCCGCGTGCGTCGCATATCGCCCGAAGCCCCCGTCCCGGTCGTCGAAGTGGAACGGCAAACGCTGGCGCTCGGCGGCGCGGGCAACGTCGCGTCGAACCTTGTGGCGCTCGGCGCTCGACCCACGCCGGTCGGCGTCGTCGGCGATGACGAGAACGCGGAGCGGATGCGCTCGCGGTTTCGCGATTTGAATGTCGGCACAAGCGGCCTCGTAGTTGACCCCGCGCGCCCGACTACGCTCAAGACCCGCGTCATCGCGCATAACCAGCAGGTAGTGCGCGCCGACCGCGAAAGCCGCGCGGCAGTCCCGGCAGATATTGAAGACGGAGTTATCGCGCGGTTTCAAAGCGAGGTCGAAACGGCGGACGCTGTGGTGGTTTCTGATTACAACAAGGGGCTGCTGACGGCGCGCGTGCTCGCGAGCACGCTACAGCAGGCGCGCGAGCGCGGCGTTATGGTTTGCCTCGATCCGAAGTTGCGCAACTTCGCTCACTATCAACCCGTCACCGTCATCACTCCGAATCATCAGGAGGCGGCAGAAGCGGCGGGCCTTGTGATCGAAGATGAATCGAGCCTTGTCGAAGCCGGGCGCAGGCTGCTCGACTCGATTGATTGTCGCGCAGTGCTTGTAACGCGCGGCGAAGAAGGAATGACTTTATTCACAGACGGGGGCGAAGTGACGCACATCCAGACCGTGGCGCGCGAAGTCTACGACGTGACAGGCGCGGGCGACACGGTGATTGCGACGCTCGCGGTTGCGCTCGCTTCGGGCGCGTCGCTTGCGGAAGCGGCTGTGCTGGCAAATCATGCAGCGGGCGTGGTCGTCGGAAAAGTCGGAACCGCGACCGTCACCCGCGACGAGTTGCTGGCGACGATTTAGCGCGTATCGAATATAGTATTGACTAGCGCAAGGCGGGCATAGTTTCATAAAGATTGCCCGTTCTTATCGCGCTGGTTACAGATTAAAGTTTTAATGGAGAAACATAGAGAATGAGCGCAGAGTTGTTAAGCAAAATAATCGAACGCCGCGCAGTCGTGGGCGTCATCGGTCTTGGTTACGTGGGATTGCCGCTGGCCGTAGAGTTCGCGCGCGGAGGGTTGCGCGCCGTGGGATTTGACCTCGATCAGTCGCGCATTGACACGATCAACTCAGGACGGTCTTACATCCCCGACGTTCCGACTGAAATGGTTCAGACGCTCGTCGAACGCGGCAAGCTGTCGGCCACGGCTGACTTCTCTAAGCTCGCGGAAGCCGACGCAGTCATCATCTGCGTGCCCACGCCTCTGCGCAAGACCAAAGAGCCTGACA
>DATFGP010000055.1:0-16725 GCA_035249365.1 Pyrinomonadaceae bacterium
GGCGCAGAGAAAGAAGTTAATCTTTTCTCTGCGCCCCTCTGTGTTAACTCTGCGTCTCTGCGGTGAAAATTTTAACTTCGCTATAAGTTACTTGGCGGTGGACGAGAGGGCTTGCGTCAGGCGATAGAGAAACTCCTGCCCGTCGTAGAGCGATTTGGCTGCGATGCGTTCGTCTTTGCCGTGCATGCGGTTGTCGTCTATGTCGTCGAAGATGCCGGAGACGCCGTAGACGGGGATGCCGACCTGCCGGAAGAAGAGGCTGTCGGTCGCGCCCGTGCCCATGATCGGCACGACGGGCACATCCGCCCACATCTGTTGTGTGATTTTCTCAATCGGCCCCATGATCTCAGGACGCAGAGGCGATGGCGGGCTTGGCTTCGAGACGGCGACGGGCGCGACGCTGATCTGTTCGTCTGCAAGCACACGCCGGAGCGTGCGCTCAACGTCGGCTGCCGTCTCTTGCGGAAGGATGCGACAGTTGACTGTGGCGCGCGCCGTCTGCGGCAGCGCGTTGTCGGCGTGCCCGCCTTCGACGCGCGTGGCGACGCAGGTTGTGCGCAGCAACGCATTGTAGTAGGGCGACGCGGAGAGGCGCGCGATTGCCGCCGTGCGTGCTTCGGGATGCGGAGCGCGTGCCGCCTTGTTCGCGCTCGCGCGCAACTCGGAGACGGCGCGCATGTCGGAGGCAATCTGTCCCGTCTCGATCTTCGACATGCGCGCGAAGTAGGAGCGCGTCACTTCGTTGAGGTTGACGGGGAAGTCGAATTTCGAGAGGCGTTCGAGTCCGGCGGCGAGACGATAGATGGCGTTGTCCTTCTGGGGCAGCGAACTGTGCCCGCCCTTGTTTCGCACTTCGAGGCGAAAACTCTGATATACCTTCTCGCTCGCCTGCACCGCATTCAAGAGCGGCTTGCCCGCTTTTAGATAACCGCGCCCGCCCTCGTTGATTCCGAACTCCGCATCCACCAGCGCGCGGTGCTCTTTCAATAAAAACTCGACGCCGTTGAAGTCGCCCGTCTCTTCGTCGGTCGTCAGGGCGACGATGATGTCGCGGTCGGGTTGAAAATTTTCGCGCTTGAAGCGTATGAGATTGGCAATGTAGATCGCGGCCATAGCCTTGTCGTCCATCGTGCCGCGCCCGTAGTAGTAGCCCTCGCGCTCTGTGAACTTGAACGGGTCGAGTCCGTCCGACCAATCCTCCTTGCGCGCTTCGACGACATCAATGTGCGCGAGCAGAAGCAAGGGCTTGCCCTTCGGAACAGGGCTGCGATAACGCGCCACGAGGTTGCCCTTCTTGTTGTTCCCTGCGGGCACGACGACGCGCACGTCTTCCGCCGCGAAGCCTGCGGTACGCAACCTCGCCGCCATCGCCTCCGCCGCCTGCGTCACGTTGCCCTGCGGGTCTACCGTGTTGATTTCAACCAACTCCTGAAAAATTTCCCGCAGGGCTTGTTGATCAGAACTGAGCGAACCGTTTTGCGCGCGTGCAACCGGCGATATCTGAACGGCCAACAACGCGACGAGCAACAAACCCGCAACGAAACGATCTTTTAACTTTTGCATGAGTCTCTTTCGCATAGACATTGCTTTTTACTGCGCCGGAATCTCAATCGGCTTGCCGACGAAAATCGTGGGCGCGTCGAGGCGGCGCAGCGTCGCATTCAATTTGGGTACGTCGTCGGTGAAGAACTTGTTCGCCTCCGCGAGCGTCGTGCGGAAGCGCGTCTGCAACGTGTTGTAATACTCGCGCTGCGCCGGAGTGGGCGCGGCGTTCGTCCCGTCAATCGTGAAGAACAGCCTGCCGACTTCGTCGATCAACTGCGCGCGCCCCGGGTTGATGCCGAGTCCGCCTTCCTCCTGCGGGCGCGAGAGCGTGCCGAGCACTTTATCGACGCGCTTCAAGCTGTCCGTGAGCGCGGTCGTCAACTCTTTCGGCGGCTCGGTCAGACGCTCCTTCACGGTCTTCTCGATGAACTGTAGTTGGCCTTTGACGCTGTCGAGCGTGCGCAACATCGTGTTCGTCGTCGATTGCATGTCGCGCAGTTTCAAACTCATGTCGTGCGTCATTTGCAGATCGGCGGCGGGCACGCTGACCGTCGGGTCGAGACGCACTTCGACGCGACGCTCGACCGACTTGTCGCCGACGAAAAGTTTGACTGTGTAGATGCCCGGCAACACTTGCGGGCCGCGCGCGTTTCCGCTGAAGGGCGTCTCTTCGGTTGTCGGCGGACGACGCACCTGCGCGCCGCCGTAGCGCAAGTTCCAGGCGTAGCGATTCAAGCCGCGCTCTTTCGGCACGCGCGTCTCTTCGAGGACGAGTTTCCCTTGCGCGTCGCGTATCTCCACGCGCACCTTCGTCTTCTCGTCGGGCTTCGACTTGAGATAATAAGTGATGAGCGCGCCGTAGGGCGGGTTCTGGCCGGTGAAGGGTTTGTCGCCGATGCCGTAGCGCGTGAAGCGCGAGGTGAAGCGGAGCGCAGGGCGTATGTCGAACATGTGCAGGTCGCTCTGGCGCACCGTGTCGCTCCATTGTTGGATGGGCGTGGCGTCGTCGAAAATCCAGATGCTTCGACCGTGCGTGGCGAGTATGAGATCGTTGTCGCGCGGGTGGATGATGATGTCGTGAATGGCGACGTGCGGCAAATTTTTGAGTTCTAAAATCTGCCACGTGTTGCCGCCCGTGTAGGAGACGTAGAGGCCGAGTTCCGTGCCCGCGTAAATCAGATTCGTGTTCTTCGGGTCTTCGCGCACGATCCAGACGTACGCGTTTGCGGGGAGGTTGCCAGTGATGTTGCGGAAGGTGCGCCCGCCGTCGGTCGTCTTGTAGATGTAAGGGCGCAGATCGTCGAGCATGTGACGGTCGAACGCGACGTAGGCAGTATCTTCATTCGTGCGCGAAGGCTCGACGTGCGAGACGGGCGAGTTGTCTTTCAGGTTGGGAACGTTCTTCGTCAGATTCGTCCAACGCTTGCCGCCGTCAGTCGTCAACTGCAACTGGCCGTCGTCCGTGCCCGCCCAGATGTGCCCCGCGCTGAGGGGCGACTCTGCGATGCTGATCACCGTCGTGTGATATTCCGCGCCCGTGTTCTCGATCGCGACGGGGCCGCCCGCGTCCGTCTGCTTCGCGCGGTCGTTCGTGGTGAGATCGGGACTGATGGCCGTCCAACTCTTGCCGAAGTCGTTTGACTTGAAGACGACGTTGCCACCGAGATAGATCGTGTTCTTGTCGTGCGGCGAGGGGATGATGGGCGAGTTCCAGTTGAAGCGAAACTTTTGATCGGCAGCGGGGCCGCCCGTGTCTTCTGCGTAAGGCTTGACGGACTGCTGCTCGCGGTTGCGCATGTCTGTGCGTACGATGTCGCCGCCCTGCGATTCGGAGATGTAGAGGTCTGGATCGTCGTCGTTATTCAGAGTGTAGAAGCCGTCGCCGAAACTGATCATGCGCCAATCGTCATTAAGGATTCCCGCAGGCTCGCGCGTGCGGCTCGGCCCAGTCCAACTGCCGTTGTCTTGCAAGCCGCCCATGATGTAATAAAACGGTTGGCGATTGTCCACGTGAATTTGATAGAACTGCCCGATGGGCATGTTGTTGACGTACTCCCAAGTCTCGCCGCGATCATAAGAGACTGCGACGCCGCCGTCTTGCCCCTGCCACATGCGGCGCGGATCTGCCGGATCGATCCAGAGCGCGTGGTAATCAATGTGCGTGCGCCCGGTGATCGAGCGAAACGTGCGCCCGCCGTCAATCGAGACGAACAAAGTTGACGCGACGGCATAGACGCGATCCGCGTTCGACGGATCAACGCGCACGTCCGTGTAATAAAAACCGCGCGAGACGATTGAGGCTTGATTCGAGACGCGCCGCCAGTTTTCGCCCGCGTCGTCCGAACGATAGAGCGTGCCGTCTTTGGATTCCATGATCGCGTAGACGACGTTCGGGCTGCCCGGCGCGACTTTGACGCCGATGCGCCCGATGAGTTTCGGTAAACCGTTCGTCAACTTGTTCCATGTGCGCCCGCCGTCAATTGATTTGAAGACGCCGCCGCGCTCGCTTCCGCTCTTGTGCGTCCAGGGCGTCCGGCGGAATTGCCAGACGCCCGCGTAGAGCACGTTCGGGTTGACGGGATCAATGTCGAGATCGGAGATGCCGTGATCCTGATCAATGTAGAGCGTCTTCGTCCATGTGCGCCCGCCGTCGGTCGTCATAAAGATGCCGCGCTCGTCGTTCGCGCCGAAGGCGTGGCCGAGCACGCCTACGTAAACCATGTCCGGGTTGCGCGGGTTGATGACGATGCGCGAGATGTGACGGCTATCGCGCAGACCCATGTGCTGCCAAGTCTTGCCGCCGTCGGTTGACTTGTAGACGCCGTCGCCGAACGAGACGCTGTTGCGCACGTTCGACTCGCCCGTGCCGACCCAAACCACTTCGGGGTTCTTCGGTTCGAGTGCGATGTCGCCGACGGAGATCGTGCCCTGTCGCTCGAAGATCGGTCGCCAGGTCTGCCCGCCGTTCGTGGTCTTCCAGATGCCGCCCGAAGCCGTGCCGACGTAGACGATGTCTGGATCGCCCGCGACGCCTTCAACATCAGCCGTGCGCCCGCCCATGTTGGCCGGGCCGATGCTGCGCCATTCGAGCCGCTCGAAGGGATCGCCGAGTGTCGGCGAGGGCTTCTCATCTTTTGCAGCCGTGCCAGTGTTCTTCGCAGGGCTGCCCGCTTCCTTCGACGGGTCGAAACGTTCTTCGGGCGTCGCGGTTGGAGTTGGCGACGGGGTTGGCGTCGGCGTCTGTTGTGCGGCGATGCTGTTTGAGAGACTTGCGCAGGCGAGGAAGAGCAGGGCTATCGCCCACGCTTGAGGCAAACGGAATTTCAGCATGAACACGACTCCTGAACGGCGAGACTTGAATAAAACAGAATGGAGCTGAAAAGATAAACCAACTCTTGCTTACGAGTCTATTGATAGATTCGAGAAAGCACGGGGAAAAGTTTCCCGCCCCGGCGATTTCACACGCGCTCCGGTTGACAACTTTTACGCGGAAGCTGGATAAGAATATTGTTAGAAGCCGTAGTTCGGAGTGGAGCTTTTATGCTTAAAAGACATGCACATGCACATGACATGCTTAACCCGATGCAGTTTGCTTGCTTCAAGTGCCGTAAAAGCTTCAAGCAACACATGTGGCTATCTCAATTCGGCAAGCATCATCCGCTATGTCCACAATGCGGAAGGGAAATGTGGGAGATGGGACGCGCCTTCAAAGCCCCTCCGAAAAGTAATGTGAAGCAATGGCACAAAGTTGAGTTCCTCATTAGGAATGGTTTTAAGTTCTATCCGAATCGTTACGCACGCTCACCAAAGACTTTGCGGGAGGCCAAGGTTTTAGTTGAAAGATTAAGGTACAAAACCGCAGGTGAAATACTGTTACAGAGCATCCCTCGAAGAAAGCGACTTAAGACAACGTAATTTTTCACGAACAAGTAGATCGGAATGTTCAAACGCCTCCTGCTCCCGCTCGCGCTCCTGCTTATTGCAGCTAGCGTCGCCCTCTTCATCTTTTACCGTTGGCGCGAGCGTCCGACGCCGACCCTCGCGGGCTGGCGCGCAACCGTCACGACGCTCGCGGGCGACGGCTCGCCCGGCACCGACGATGCTCAAACGCCCACGCAGTCGCGCTTCCAAAACCCTTTCGGCATCGCCGTTGACGCGCGCGGCAACGTCTATGTTGCCGACGCGGGCGAGAGCAACCGCATACGCAAGATCGCGGCAAGCGACGACGCAAAGGCAGTCGCAGCGACGGTGACGACGCTCGCGGGCGGCGCGGAAGGCTTCGCGGATGGCACAGGCGGCGCGGCATCTTTCAACACGCCCTCGGCCATAGCCGTCGATGCGGGCGGCAATCTCTATGTTGCCGACACGTCGAACAATCGCATACGCAAGGTGACGCCAGAAGGCTCTGTGACGACGCTCGCGGGCGACGGCACAGCGGGCTGGCGCGACGGCGCGGCTGCGAGCGCGCAGTTCAACGCGCCCGTCGGCGTCGCCGTTGATGCGCGCGGCGAGCGCGTCTACGTCGCAGACACTTACAACGACCGCATACGTCTGATCACGACGACGGACGGACAGGTGACAACCATCGCTGGCGGCAGCGCGCCCGGATACGCTGACGGCGCAGGCGCGGCTGCGCTGTTCGACACGCCCTGCGCGCTCGCGCTTGCGGCGGACGGCTCGCTGTTCATCGCGGACACTGGCAACCATCGCTTGCGCAAGTTGTCGCCGGACGGTCAAGTCTCTACGCTCGCGCTCGTACACGCGGCGGACGGCTCGCAGTTCGACGGGGCGTTTGAGCCTGTAGGTCTCGCGCTCACGCACGATAATTTTCTCTACGTTGCGGAGCGCGAGCGCGGGCGCGTCTGGCAAATCGCGCCCGACGGGCACACGGCGCACCTGATCGCGGGCAGCGGTTCCGGTGTCGCCGACGGCACAACAACTGCTGAAACGCGCTTCAATCAACCCGCAGGCATCGCGGTTGATAAGACAGGCGCTTTGTACGTCGCCGACAGCGCAAATTATCTCGTGCGCAAGTTGTCGCCAACTGAGAGCGCGCAAGGTAAGGGCGACGCTGTAGCGGCGAAAGATGTTTCGACGCAGAGCGCGAATCCGCCAACGTACAATTCCGCAAGCAGCGCACAAACGTCCGCTGACCAAAGCGAAGCGTTACCGCGCCTGTCAGCCGGTGTACTCGGCATCAAGTCTCTGCCATGGACGCTCGACCCGCAAGGTAGTTGGCATGAGGTGGCCGCGACGATGGGCGAGGTGCGCGGCAGCTACGACACCGAGGACAGCCGCCATCACCTGCATAGCGGCATAGACATCTTCGGCACATACGGCCAGACTGTGCGCGCCGTTTTGGATGAGAAGGTCGAAGACCCCTTGACCAACTGGGGGCACGGCGAACTCAACGAGGGCTTGAGAGTCGGCGCAATGACGTACGTACACCTGCGCGTCGGGCGCGACGAGCGGGACAAGTTGATTGACGAGACGCGCTTCGCACCCGTCCGCGACGCCGAAGGAAAACTCACGCGCATACGCATCAAACGCGGCACGCGCTTTCGCGTGGGCGATGCGCTCGGCACGATCAATCGCATGTATCACGTCCACATGAATTTCGGCGCACCGAACGCCGAACTCAATCCGCTCGGGCTTCCCCTCGTCGGCTTCACAGACAAGAGCGCGCCCGTCATCGAACGCGACGGCATACAACTCTTCGACGCCGCGAGCAACACGCGTCTCACGGAAAAACGCGACGGTCGCCTCGTCGTCGGACGCGGGCAAGTGCGGATCGTGGTTGATGCTTACGATCAGGTTGACGGCAACCAAGCGCGCCGTCGTCTTGGCCTCTACAAACTCGGCTATCAACTGTTGCAAAAGGACGGCAGCCCCGCGCCCGGCTTCGACGAGCCGCGCATCACGCTCGAATTTGATCGAATGCCGCCTGACCGCGAGGCCGTCAAGATCGCCTACGCAGACGAGAGCGGCATCACCGTCTACGGCAGCAAGTCCACGCGCTTCCTCTACGAAGCGACGAACTACGTCCGGCACGGTCGCGCCGCCCGCGCGACGTGGGACACTTCCGCCTTGCCCGCAGGCGACTACACGCTGCGCATCTACGCTGCCGATTACAACGGAAACGTTGCGACGGCGGGACGCGATGTGGCGATAACGATTGAAGGCAAATGATGTGTGCAGAGTGCGGAATATGAAATGAACGCCAAAGGCAATTCGTCTTCAATCGTCTAAGTCAAAACTTGGCCTTGCAAAAATTTATTGTGTTGACCAATCTGCGCAACAAATAGTTGACTCGCCGCCGCTTTTAGCATAAAAGCTCTCTCGATTCCTTCCCCTAACAACAGCACCCCCGCGAGTCTGGCAGTTGTATACTTCAATGTAAAAGACTGGGGCATCGTCTCCAGCAAGAAGGCTCATGCCATGAATGTTCGGGTCAGATCAGTTCCATTCTTACTCTTCATCTCTCTTATTTTTGTCTTCCTCTCTTGCAAGCGTTTCAGACAGCCGGAGTTGCCTGAAGTCGATCCGATTGATCGTCGTTCAAATCTGTCGCTGGTCGAGCCGGTCGAGCGCGACTTCGCGAAGATTAAAGAGCGCAGCACGCTGACCGTTCTTGCGCCCTACAATTCCACAACCTATTTTCTTTATCGTGGCGAACCGCTCGGTTACGAGTTTGAGTTGCTGCGCTCCTTCGCCGAAGCCGAAGGGTTGGCGCTGAAAGTGATCGTCGTCACCGATCCGAAAAGTCTCTTCCCACTGCTCAACAGCGGCGACGGCGACATCGTCGCAGCGCGCCTTGTCCCGACCGACGAGGACAAGCAAAAAGTTTCCTTCACGAATGCTCTGTACCGCACCGAACCGGCGCTCGTGCAGCAGGAAAAGCCCGCGACCGCGACCGATCCGGTAACAGAGAAAGCCCTACAGCCCGGCCCACACGAAGAGTTGCCGGAAGTGGACATTCAGGCGCGGCTCATCACAAGACCGTCCCAACTCGCGGACAAGACTGTCCACCTACCCGACCAATCTCCCTACGAGCAGACGCTCGTCGAACTGTCCGATAGCATATCGGGCGACATTCATGTCGTAGAGATGGGCGGCGCGATTCAGGATGAGGCGCTGGCGCAGAAGGTTGCGCGCGGCGAAGTTGATTTCACGATCATGCAAAGCAACCTCGCCGATTTGAAAGAGTCCGAGTTCAAAAACTTGAAGGTTCGTCCCGTCGTCGGGCGGACGCACAGCGTCGCGTGGGCTGTCAGGAAGAACGCGCCCGAACTTTTGAACGCTCTCAACAATTGGATTGCGGAGAAACAGAACGGGGCGCTCTTCGACCAACTCTATAAAAAATATTTTAAGGATCGAAGGAGTTACAAAGAGCGCGTCGACAGCAAGTATCTCACTTCGCAGACGGGCAAACTCTCCGAGTATGACGAACTGCTGAAACAGTATGCGCTCGAACTCAATTGGGACTGGCGCTTGCTGGCCTCGCAAGCGTTTCAGGAATCGCGCTTCAAACCCGATGCGCGCTCTTGGGCTGGAGCGACGGGTCTGCTCCAACTGATGCCGCGCACGGCTGAGGCGCACGGAGTCAAAAACCCGCGCGACCCGGAGGACAACGTGCGCGGAGCCGTCCGCTTCCTCCAATGGCTGTCGGCGCACTGGTCTAAGCGCATCCCCGATGAAAACGAACGCCTCAAATTCGTTCTGGCTTCCTACAACTGCGGCGCAGGCCACGTCGAAGACGCGCAACGCCTGACGGAGAAGTACAAAGGCAACCCCGAGGCGTGGGAAGATGTCTCCTACTGGCTCCTGCAAAAATCAACCCAACAATACTCCACCGATCCCGTCGTCAAATTCGGCTTCTGCCGGGGAATCGAACCCGTCAACTACGTCAAATTAATCCTCGAACGCTACGACCACTACAAGCAGTTCGTCGTCAACAAAGAATGAGCAAGCATCTTCCCCAAACACAGCTTAAACCATGCACGTTCTACAACGAACATTCAACGCCAGATATCACTCGCCGCGCACACAATGTATCAAGTCATTCATATCTTGCGGATGAGAGCCGCACTATTTCGCGGTCGGCTGCACGCCGTTGTTAGGTGCGCGCCCCAATGCCAGCTATAACTTTCCGACACCCCGCCTCAGTTTCCAGAGAAATGCATACTTGCTTTCGTTAACCTCTTTAGGCGTCGAACGAATCTCTGCGATCTTTGAGGCGAGACTCTTCGCACTTTGCCATCCGCCGAGCGCCGCACCAACATCTAACACTTCCTTCGGGATGCCAAGCTTTGCTGGCAGTAATCCCGAAAATGCAGCAATTGACACCGAGGCAAATGCAATCGTGAGATCAATCAAAGTGGAGGTTGCTATCTGCCTGCGCGCATTCTTAAGGGTTAAATCAATCTTGTTCAGTTCCGGACGGATAGCGTCATCAAAGGCCTCGCGAAGTTCTGTGCTAGATTTACCCTGAGCACTAGATAACACGCTCCTTACTGTGTCGCGATATACCAGAAAAGACTCACCGCTATCCTTTCTAAGCTTAAGAAGTCTACCTAGAGGGACCTGATCAACGAATGGCAAAGGGTGGCTTAGGGCGTCTACTGCAGCACGGTTGAAGGAGCGTACGCGCTTATTGCTCACCATGTCCATTAGCTCTAGATCTATAGCGCGGTCGGTGATGTATTGACAGTTAAAGCGGTTCGCTGTCGCATTTTGCGTCGATATATCATCAATGATCCTATCAATCTCGTCGTTAAATAGGCGAAGTCGTCGCGCGTCTCGGATTGACACTTTAATGGGCTCTATTGCTTTCTTGGCAAGATGCTGTGGAAGGTTTAGGGTCGTCTGTGCCTGGTTGTACTCAAACATCCCTTCTGGCGTGAAAACAGTCGCATGAGCATGGTCGCCATGCTGGTGAACAAGCGTCGTGCCGCGTTCAAGAAACGATTTCTCTATATGGCGCACGAGCTTGGCAATTCTCTTCTGCCATGCAATCTCATCAGGCTCATCTACTAATGCGCTAAGGACCCCGTCGTCCGCCGCAGCTCTTACACAATTAGGACACCAATGCATTACCGACTCGCTAAAGCCAGCGATACCAGATGCAAAAAGTGGCTCCAGAAATAGCAAGAGTCGCAGGTCATCAATCAGGTGACGGCGCATCTGCTGATTAGAGAAATCGTTCGGTTCTAGCCCGCGACTGACTAGTGTTCGGTTACCATCCTTATCAACTGCCATCTCCGGTTCCGGATACCATTCAAATGGGTCGCGGAGTAGCAAAGAGTCAGCATATAGAGCGGCAAACCGCGCGAGCTGTGCTACTTTCGTTACGCGCGATTCTCCCGTACAAAATGGGATGCTGCGACCGCTCAGGGAGTCATTCGCCGCAAAACTGAAGGGTCCCTGACTGATGTTCTTAGGCTCTGTCGTTGTCTGGCGCAGTTCCTCTACTAGGCTAAATAGCCGTCGGTTGGACCAAGTGGCCGAGCGTTCGAGCGTCTTAGTCGTAATGCCATGAGAGCGAATCGCTTCGAAAAGTTCGCTGCTGTTTCCTGCCAATGTTTGCCTCCGTCCAGAACCACTTATCAGATAAAGTACTTAACTTAAATCGTACGCCCTAAAAGATGCCACATTTTACACCCTTTTAGCCGCCCATTCCGCCGGACTTCCTCGAATCGCTAAGAAATCCACGCTTTGCGTCAGCGTTTCTTGTCTTTCTCAAGCATCGGTTTGAGATATTGATAGACGGTCTCGGCGACGATGCGTGTGCCTTCGGGATTGGGGTGGACGCCGTCGGGTTGGTTGAGGTTTTCGATTCCGACGACGCGGTCGAGGAAGAAGGGGATGAGTGTGAGGTTGTACTCTTTGGCGAGCGCGGGGAAGACTTCCATGCTGGCGCGTTGGTAGTCTGCACCGGAATTTGTGGGGGCGAGCATGCCTGCGAGCAGGACTTGTGCGCCGCGTGCCTGTGAGCGTTCGATCATGCGTGCGAGGTTGTTGTGCATCTCTGTGGTGGGCAGGCCGCGCAGGATGTCGTTTGCGCCGAGTTCGAGTATGACGAAGCGCACGTCGCCTTCGAGCGCCCAGTCGAGACGCCGAAGGCCGCCTGCGGTCGTATCGCCCGAAACTCCCGCGTTGACCACTTCGTATTCAAAATTATCGCGTTTGAGTTGTTCTTGTAAGAGCGACGGGTAACTTTCGTGAAGGGCGAGGCCGTATCCTGCCGTCAGGCTGTCGCCGAGCGCGACGATCTTCGGGAGACTCTTCTGCTCAGGAGTCGGCGTCGCAGTATTAGTTGTCGGCGCGACGGACGCAGACGGTTGCGTGTCGCCGCAGGCGCAGAGGATAAAGGCTGCGAGTAGTGTTAAGCTGAACGTAATAAAATTTCGCATGATTGAATTATACAGGCTCAGGAAAGAAGTTCCTTCCGGCGCGGAGACGTTGACGATCCTGCACTCGCTCGATCTCACGATTCCCGACGGGCAGTTTGTCTCCGTCGTCGGCCCTTCGGGGAGCGGTAAGTCAACGCTGCTCGGACTCATCGCCGGACTCGACGCGCCGACCGCAGGCGAGATACGCATTGACGGCGCGGTTATCACCTCTATGGACGAAGACTCGCTCGCCGCACTTCGCGGCCAGAAGATCGGCATCGTCTTTCAATCCTTTCATCTCATCTCTTCACTCACGGCCTACGAGAACGTGCTCGTGCCGATGGAGATTGCAGGACTAAGGGACGCGCCCACGCGTGCGCGCCAACTTCTCGAAGACGTTGATTTGACGGCGCGCGCGCATCATTACCCTTCGCAGTTGTCGGGCGGCGAACAGCAGCGCGTCTCGATTGCGCGCGCCTTCTCGAACAACCCTTCGATCCTTCTGGCCGACGAGCCGACCGGAAATCTCGACTCGCGCAACGGTCGCCACGTCTTCGACCTCATGTTGAAGCTCAACCGCCAGCGCGCCGCGACGCTCGTGCTCATCACGCACGACCACGAACTCGCCGCGCTCGCAGACAGACGGATCGCGCTACGCGACGGGCGCGTCGTCAGCGACAGCAGCAGCAGCAGCGTGAACGACATGGGCGAGTCGGCACGCGCTGAAGAAGATGAAGGCGCTGCTGGCGAAGATGCTCTGGAGACGGCGGGACAGCAGCGATGAAATTCATCTGGCGAATGGCGCGGCGCGAGATACGCGCTTCTTGGAAGCGTCTGCTTTTCTTCTTCCTGTGTATAGGCATCGGCGTCGGCGCAATCGTCGCGTTGCGTTCAACTATTCAGAACGCGTCTGCGGCGATGATCTCGGAGGCGCGTCAAATTCTGACCGCCGATGTGCAAGTTGATTCGTCGCGCGAGATGAACGAGGGGACTCTCGCCAGCGTCAAACGCATCGCACAGGCGCGCGGCGTGCTGGCGCAGACGCAGACCATAGAGGCTTCGACGATGCTGCGTCTGGCTGACGACGCGCGTGACGGCGCGTTGATGGTCGAGTTGAAAGGCATCGAAGCGCCCTACCCGCTCTATGGCGAGTTCAAACTTGCGAACGGCGAAGGGTTCACACACGCGTTGTTGGATAACAACGGTGTGGTCGTCGCCGCGTCGCTGCTTGAGCGCTTGAGTTTGAAAGTCGGCGACGAAGTTAAGATCGGCAACTCTACGTTTCAGATACGCGGCGTGATAGCGCAAGAGCCGGGCGCGACGGGCGGCTTTCGCATCGGGCCGCGCGTCTTCATCGCGCGCGGGGCAATCGCCGCGACGGGCTTGACCGGGTTCGGCAGCCGCGCACGCAACAAGATTCTTCTGAGTGTGCCAGCCGATAGGATGAACGCGCTCGTCACGGACTTGCGCGCAGGACTACGAGACAGCCTCGTCAGCGTGCGCTCTTACAAGGATTCGCAGGAGGGGCTGAGCGAGCAGTACACGCGCTCGGAGAATTACCTTTCGCTGACGGGACTGGTCATACTCGTGCTCGGCGGTATCGGCGTGTCGAACGTGACGCGCGTTTTTATAGAGCAGAAGAAGCGCACCATCGCCGTGCTCAAGTGCGTCGGCGCGTCGAGCCGTATGATCGCGGGCGTGTATCTCGCGCAGGTGTTGGCGCTGGGGCTGGCGGGGAGTTTGTTCGGCGTCCTGCTGGCGAAAGGGGCTTTGCTGTTTGTCGCGCGGCGTTTCGCGGAGACGCTGCCCGCGAACATGACTTACGCACTGTCTGCGGGCGCAATCGCGCAGGGCTTGGCGCTCGGTTTGCTCATCTCGCTACTGTTCTCCGCGCTGCCGCTTCTGCGCGTGCGGCGCATCAAACCGAACATGCTGCTGCGCGAAGACGCAGAAGGCGGCGACGGCGCAACGACCAATACGGATGGCAACTGGCTGAGACGTCTGCGCGGCGCGTTGTCGCTTCGTCGTATCGGATTAGCGCGTGTACTCGTCGCGCTCGCGGTGGTGGGCGGGCTTATTGCGCTCGCGGCGTGGCAGGCCGGATCGTTTCGCGTGGGCGCGTTCTTCATGGGCGGACTGGCGGCGACGGCGCTTGCGCTGCAACTGACGGCAATGCTCGTCATACTCGTCGTGCGTCGCGCGCGACACGTCCGCTCGTTCGCGCTCCGCCACGCAGTCAACAGTCTCTATCGCCCGGGCAACCAGACGCGCGTGGTGGTGTTGGCCGTCGGACTCGGCGCGTTCCTCGTCATCGCTACGCAATCGCTGCAAAAGAATCTCGTGCGCGAGTTCGATCCGGCACAGCGCGCGCAGTTGCCGAACATGTTTTTGATCGACGTGCAGACGGATCAGAAAGCGGGCGTCGAAGAACTCGTGATGCGCGCGACGGGCGAACGCCCCACGCTTGTCCCGACCGTGCGCACGCGCATCGCAGCCATCAACGGGCAGAGCATTGATCTGGACGACAAACAGCGACGCGCGCAACGCGGCATGTTGGGGCGCGAGTACGTCGTCACTTACAGGCCGCAACTTGAGCAGAACGAAACAATCGTCGCGGGAAAATTCTGGGATGCTACACCGTCGCCCGAACCCGAAGTTTCGATTGAAGAAGGGATGCGCGGTCTCGCGGGACTCGACCTCGGCGGCACGATCACTTTCGACATCACGGGTCGCCGCCTGACCGCTCGCGTCACGAGCATACGCCGCGTTGACTGGCGCAACTCGCGCACGGGCTTTCTAGTGCTCTTCCGTCCGGGCGCGCTCGAATCCGCGCCGCAGATGTTGATCGCACCCATCAACGGCCCCACGACAGATGCCGAGCGCGGGCGTTTTCAACGCGCGCTTCTGGACAAGTACCCGAACATTTCCGTGATTGACGTGGCGGACATCATGCGCGCCGTGACGCGCATTTTGAACAACGTGACGCTCGCCGTTTCGTTCATCGGCGCGTTCGTCCTTTTGAGCGGCGTGTTGATTCTCGTCGGTTCGATTGCGATGACGAAGTGGCAGCGCATCTACGAGGCTGCGGTCTTGAAGACGCTCGGTGCGAAGCGCAAGGTGCTCTTGTTGATCATGTTCGCGGAATACGGCATGCTCGGTTTGACGGCGGGCACGGTCGGCACGCTCGCGGCAATCGCGCTCTCTTATTCGCTCTCGCGTTTCGTGTTTGAAATTCCCTGGAGTTTTACGCCGCTGGTTTATCTCGCGGGCTTGGGCGGGACGGTCGCGCTCGTGGCGACGGTCGGCGCGCTCTCAAGTTTCGACGCGCTCACGCGCAAACCGCTCGCGGTCTTACGCGCTCCCTAGATTTGTACGTCGTCTAACAGAGTCGTCTAATGTCCGGGCGACGCGTCCGGCGGCTGGATGAAGACGAGCCGCCCCGCCTGCGATGCGCGCAGTTCGCTCCAGGCATTTATGTCGAGTTCGATGCGCGCGAGCGTGGCAGGAGACATGGCCGCACTTTCACCCGTCAGGCTGGCGAGCAACTCCGCGAGGCCGGGGTTGTGGCCGACGAGGAGCAGCGTCTCCACGCCGTCTTCTGCTTCCGAGACGATTTGTAAAAGTTCCTCCAAGCTCGCCTCGTATATGCGCGCGTCGAAGCGCGTCTGAGTTGCAAGCCCTGCGGCTTCGGAAACCAACTCGGCGGTCTCGCGTGCGCGCACGGCGGGCGAACTGAGAACGACTTCGGGCTTGATCTGTTTTTGCCGTAGGAGTTGGCCGACGTGCGACGCGGCGGCGCGTCCTTCCTCGACAAGCGGGCGGTCTATGTCGCGCCCTGTGGGGCTGGTCGCGCTCGGTCGCGCGTGGCGGAGCAAAAGTAGTGATTTCATAATTGTGTGAAAGCGTTAAAGACAGTTTCGGGAAAACCCGTCGAAAACTTTTAGCACAAAGTTAAGCGCGATTTATACCGCCGTGTGTTGTCCCGCGCGTCTCTGCGTCCTCCCGCTCGCGGCGCACTCTGCGTTAAAATCTGCTCGTTACTCAATAAACCAAAATAGGTGTGAGAGGAACATGAACGGACGCACCATCGTCATCGGGGACATACACGGTTGCTACGACGAACTCTTGGCGTTGCTCGACAAAGTTCAAGCGGGCGCAGAGGATCGCATCATCGCCGTCGGCGATCTCATAGTGAAGGGCGAACAGAGTCGCGAGGTGCTTGATCTGTTCATGTCGGACGCGCGTTTTTCGTCCGTGCTCGGCAATCACGACCGCGCCATACTGCGCTACTGGCGCGGCAAGAAGAAACATTTGAACGAACAGCAGGAAGAGTGTCGCAGCGAACTCGAAAGCGGGCGCGCGCTCTACGAACCTTATCTACGCTCGCTCCCGCTCATGCTCTACGCGCCCGGCGGTCACCTGGTCTTGCACGCGGGCTTGCGTCCGGGTGTCGCGCTCGAAGATCAGTCTGCGAAGGATTTGACGGAACTGCGCACGCTCGAAGGCAAACGCGCGAGTCCGAAGGGCACGCCCTGGTACGAAGTTTACGACGGCGAACGGACGGTGCTGTTCGGCCACTGGCCTGCGCCCTTCGTACGTCGCGGCGCGCGCGCCATCGGACTCGACACAGGCTGCGTCTACGGCTACGAACTGACGGCCTACATCATCGAGACCGGCGAGTTCGTTCAGGTCAAAGCCGCGCGCGCCTACGACGACCCGGGCAAGCGCCTGCGTAAAGCGAAGAAGCGTCTGGCGAAGTCAGAACCGCCTGCGGTAGCGGGCGGGTCTT
>DATFGP010000056.1:0-1201 GCA_035249365.1 Pyrinomonadaceae bacterium
GTCGCAACGCTCACGCCGTAGCTCGCGCGCGAGCATGACCACGGGCGTCGAAAGATATGGCATGAGTTCTCGCGCCGCGGACCACCATGCGCGGCGCGCGCGCCCCCGGACCATCCCGACCGCTTCTTCGAGAGTCGTGGCATAAGGGTTGAGCACGCGGCGGCGAAGTGCACGATACGCGCGTGAAGCGGGGAGCACGCATAGGCTTGCGCCAGTCGGAGCATGAGTAAAACGGGTGGTCTCAGTGACACGTGCGGACACGCAAAAGAGCACGACGCGTACGCCGACTCGGCGCAGTGCCTCGATGTAGCCGAACATCCAGCCGCCGGTCATCTCGTCACGAAATGATTCGAACGTAACTCCGATGTTGTCCAGATAGTCTTCGAGAAGCTCGCTCCAATCAACGAGTGCGACAGCCTCGGGCGTGCGCGTAACCGAGGCAGACGCGAACGAAGATGCTGACACCTCTCTCAACTGTGACTCACTCAACTGCATCTTTCTTCTCTCAAATGCATAGCGTTCTCGCGTGACTCGCGGTGCGCAGCGCAACCGAGCAGTTCACGCCGCTCCACGGAGTTCATCCGCATCATGGTCCACATAGCCGAGCACCAGCCTATCGTTGGGCTGAATGCGGTTTTGAAATCAATCCCCGATGAAACGGCGTCGCGGGCAAGTTCCAATACTCCGCGCGCTGCGAAGCCCATTGCGAGGATTGCCGAGTAGGGGATCCAGGCGGCGTAAGAGTTGGTCCACTGCAACGCTTCAGCGTTGTGTCTACTCGCACCGAGTCCGCGCGTAACTCCTCTCACATACTCGCGCGACATGCGGCGCGCTGGGATGACGTGTTGAAGCCTGCAAGCGGGGTTGTACCAAAGTTCATACATCGATCCGACGCGAAGAGCAATCTCCATGTCTCCGCCCGAGACAAGTCGTCCACCCTTCCGATCTTCGAGGTATTGCTTGTCGAGCCAACCACATCTCACTAATGCCTCGCGCCGCACGACCAAACCCGCGCCCGCAAGCCACGGGCGGCGGTGCGCGGTTTCGCCGTGATACTTACACGCGAACGCGTAGCGTCGACTGCGCACGTAGGGCGGCGGCGACACCTCCCAACGCGGAATTATCTGACCGCCAAACGCACCACACTCCGCCTGCTCGGCGGCAAAGAGTGCAGCCTGCTCGATCCAGTTTTCTTCCAGAA
>DATFGP010000057.1:0-25564 GCA_035249365.1 Pyrinomonadaceae bacterium
CTCGCGCAAGAGCGTGCGTAGAGACTCCGCCGCCAGATTTTTTGCGACGGGCAGCAGACGCTCCGCGCGCTCCACCCCCTCCAAGACTTCCGCATGTCGCAGCGGCAAAGACGGCCTCGCCTGCATCTCGTCAATCGGCGCGCTGCCCTGCGGGTCTTGCTCGCGCTCCGTACACGTGACGAGCATCGCGCGCCGCGCGAGTTCGTCAAGTTGCTGCCCTTGTGCATCGCTCTCGCGTCGCTCCGCGCTCGTCGTCACCGCACGACGAACACGCGGCGTCTGCTGCGCCCACGCCGCAGCAGACGCGCCCGACAACTGGCACGCCGCGACGAGCACGACGCACAGCAACGCACTCAGCCGACGTCGATTGTTTGTCTTACCCGTGCGTGATGTGCGTTGTCTCAATGGCTGCGCTCTCATCTTCCTTCAAATCTCTGCGCTTCCTCTGCGCCAACTCTCTGCGTCTGCGGCGGTGAATGCTTTCTTTCACATCTCCGCTTCCCGTCAGCGATTGCGCCAAACGGGTTTGCGCTTCTCCATAAACGCGCGGACGCCTTCGTTGGCATCCTCCGTCTTCATCAACTCGTTCAGATATAAACTCTCCACGCGCGCCAGCAAATCTTCCAGACGCTCGCCGCCGCGCGCGATGTCGAGCGCGCGTCGCGTGAACTCAAGCGCGGGCGCGGACAGTTCGCGCAGACGCGCGAGTATCTCCTGCCCCTTCGCTTCGAGTTCGGCGGGCGCGACCATGTAGTTGACGAGTCCGAGCCGCAACGCTTCGGGCGCGTCTATCAACTCGCCCGTCAGTATGAGTTCGCGCGCGCGCCGCTCGCCGATGACGCGCGGCAACATGATCGCTGCGACCGGCGGGAAGACGCCCAACTTGATCTCCGGTTGCCCGAAGCGCGCACGCTCCGACGCGACCACGATGTCGCACGCCGCCACCAACTCACAACCGCCGCCGAGCGCCGCGCCGTCAACCAGAGCCACGACCGGCTTCGCCATCACTTCGAGCGCGCGAAAGATGTTGTGAAACGATTCGAGCATCTGGTAGATCGTCTCCGCCACATGCTCCTCAATCGCCACGCCCGCACTGAACGCGCGCGAATCGGGCGCGGCGTCGAACACAACCGCCACCAACTCGCGCACACGCGAACACTCTTCGAGCGCCTTCCCAATCTCGCGCATCATCGCGATGTTCAAAACATTCAGAGGCGCACGCGCCAAACTGATCCGCCCGACGCGATTCTCGACCGAAAAACGAATGTGCTGGTAGCTACTCATAAGAGAACAGTGACAAGTGACGAGTGACGAGTGACAAGACAGAATAAGATTTTATCTCGTCACTTGTCACTCGTCACTCGTCACTTCTTCAAAGCATTTGCCCGCCGTCAACTCTGATCACTTCGCCGGTGATGTGGCGCGCGGCATCGGTGCAGAGGAAGGCGACGACCGAAGCGACATCTTCGGGTTCGCCGATGCGCCCCGTGACGGTTTCGCGCGCGGCATCCAGGACGACTTCTTCCGGCAGGCGTTCGATCATCGGCGTGCGTATGAAGCCGGGCGCGACGGCGTTGACGTTGATTTGATCACGACCCAGATCAGCCGCCGCCGCACGCGTCAACGCGACGACTCCCGCCTTCGACGCGGCGTAGTTGCTGATGCCGAAACGCCCCCGCAACGCTTCGATGGAAGCGATGTTGACAATCTTTCCCGAACTTTGCGCGCGAAAGACGGGCGCGACGGCGCGTATGTAGTTGAACGTCCCTTTGAGATTCACGTTGAGCACGCGCTCCCACTGCGTCTCGGTCATCTTCCAGACGGGCGCGTCTTCGTTAATCCCTGCGGCGTTGACGAGTATGTGTACGCCGCCGAGGCGCACGCGCGTCTCCGAGACGATGCGCTCGGCCTTGCCGTAGTCCGAGACGTTCGCGTGAAAGCTCGCAACGCGCGCGCCCGCGTCTCGAATCATGCGCGCCGACTCGGTCATCAAATCCTCGCCTGCGAGATCAACTATACAAACGCCGCTCGCACCATTGCGCGCAAATTCGAGCGCGCACGCGCGACCGATGCCGGAAGCCGCGCCCGTCACGATTGCTACCTGACCCTCGAAGTTCATCAGCGCATTAACATTCAGCGAGACTACTCGGTCGCACCGCTTTTCTGTCCGAGCGTGTAGAGCCAGCCATCGAACAGGCGACGTTGTTCGGGCGTTTGTTGTGCGAGCGGCACGATGCGGTAGTTCTCTTCGGCGCGACTGCCGAGTTTGATCGTGAAGGTGCGAAGTTCGTCTAGACGAAAGACCGTGATGCGCACTTCATCGCCCGGCTTCTTCTCTTCGAGCCGCGCGTTGAAGGTTGTCGAGTTGACGCGAAGGCCGTCGAGCGCGACGATCTGATCGTTGTAATTGATGCCCTGATTGTAAGCGGGCGTGCCCGCCGGAACGCTTGAGACGACGAGGCGGTCGCCGTCCTGCCGCAGGTTCGCGCCGAAGTAGGCTCTCGGCGCGGCGGGCGCGGCGGGTTTTGACGCATCAGCCGTCGCGGAGCCGGTCGTCTGCAATTGCAGGCCGACAGCGGCAAAGGCCGTGTTGTAATCGAGTTCTTCGCGACCGCGAACGAAGCGTCGGAAGAAATCGTCGAGGCTCGCGCCCGCCATCTGTTCAGAGACGCGCTGGAAATCTTCGGGCGTGTAGTTGCGATTCTTTTTGTAGAACTCGTTGTAGAGATAACGCATCACGTCGTCGAGCGACTTCGCGCCCGCAGAGCGACGACGTATTTCGAGATCGAGCAGGAGGCCGACGATTGCGCCCTTGTCGTAATAAGAGATGGCCGAGTTGAGCGAGTTTTCGTCGGGGCGATAATATTTGATCCACGCGTCGAAGCTGGCCTCTTCGATTGATTGCTCAAGGCGACCGGGCGTGTTCTGCAAACCGCGAATCGCATTGGCAATCGTCGTCAAGTATTCTTTGTCCGAGATCATTCCGGCGCGGCGCGAGAGAATGTTTTCGTAGTAACTGGTGATGCCTTCGGCGACCCACAGGAGGCGCGTGTAGTTCTCGCCCGTGTAGTCGAAGGGGCCGAGCGCGTCGGGGCGTATGCGCTTGACGTTCCAGAGGTGGAAATATTCATGCGCGACGAGCGAGAGAAAATCGTCCCAGGCGGCTTCGGGGCGGAAGGCGAAGCGGCGCATGATGAGCGCCGTCGAGTTCAAGTGTTCGAGGCCGCCGCCCGCCGACGGATGGAGCATCAAGAGAAACGTGTAATCGCGGTAAGGAAGATCGCCCATCAACTCGGCTGACGCTTCGACGATTTTTTGCACGTCGCGTCGCATGCGTTCGGGGTCGTAGTTTCCCTCGCCGTCAATGATGATGCGATGCGGAATGTTTCGCACCTCGAAGGAGATCGTCTTGAAGTCGGAGACGAGAAACGGCGAGTCGTAGAGCACGTCGAAATTCTCTGCGCGGAAAGTGTTGCGTTGGCCTGAGACTGTAGGCAAGCCCGTCGCGATCTTCCAATCGCCGAACGGCACGACGCGCACGGTCGAAGGTGCGGCGAGTTGCCCTTCAACGTACATGAGCGTTGCGGCGTTGTTCCAGAACGCGTGGCGGTCGTGCAACTCGTTCGTCCTCACCGTCAGTTCATTTGCATAGACGCTATAGCTGACGCGCACCTCGCGCGCTTCGCCTCCCGTCTCCACGCGCCAGGTGTTCTTGTTAATCTTGCGCCACGCGAGCGAACGGCTATTGCCTCCGCCGCTTGCGTCCGCCGCCGCGAAATCCTGTACGTGCCGCGCAAACTCTCGCACGAGATAAGAGCCGGGCGTCCAGACGGGCATCAAGAGATCAAGCTGCGCGGGAAGATTCGCTCCTGCACTGCCGCGCACGCGCATCTCGACTTGCAAGAGGTGCGTGTGCGGTTCGGGCATCGAAACGGTGTAAGAAATTTCGGGTGCGTTGCCAGCGGGCGCGCTGTTGTTTCTCTGTTGCGCGTGTGCGACTTGAGCGGCAGTTAAAAGCAGAACGGACACGAACGACAGCAGGGACGTGCGACGTAGAAGCATCGTATTACAACTTTCCTTTACTGATACGGGATGTATGGGAGAAGCCTTCGACGCGCATCTTACTACGAAAGTTGACACCGCGACCATCGCCCCCGCGCCTTGCGCAGAAACTTTTTATGTGTCCCAAACGAAGAAAACAATTGCATTTAACAGGCTCTAGCAGTTAATCTTCGCCGTGCCCTGTTGATGTCTCCTCTCTCCGACATCTACTGTGACCTGCTGTAGGCCACGTCTTCACCGACACACGAAGACCATGCCGCCTGAAATTAATCACAGCAGCCACTTAAAGATTGAATTTGAGCGGGGGCTATTAGAACAGCGCGAGCAGGTTCTGAACGAGACTCAGCGTAAACTCCGTCGCCAAATCAACAGTTTTGCCCTCGCCCTCGAGATTTGGTTTATTATCCGCCACACCGGGATACATGATTCCCGTTGTCATGTGCGGAGGGGGCGGCGGCGGAACGTACCCGGGATACATAATCCCTTCATCGGCGGAAGTTACGTTGGCGAAGACAAGAACTAAAACGAGCGTGACGCCTATTCGTCGAAGGTGTTTCATGGTTTCTCCTAAGGAAATTTGCAGTTAATAGCGGTTTGCTATTTACTTGTGTGATAAAGCCGTTCAAAAGTTCAGGCGAATCATAGGCAATGGAACGGGGGCTTGCAAGTTAATTAGCAACTATGCGGAAAGGTAATTATTACATGAATTTAGCAAAAATGCTGCATCACCAGCTAGATGACTCTACTCTCAGCCGTGCAGAACTGGCTCAGGTGCGCTGCCGTCTTGCCAAAGAGATGGAGGAATCCGGCGACTACGAAGCCGCACGAGAAGCGCTCGGAGAGCTATGGCGACAGGTTGGTGAGCGCCCCGACACAGATAATTTAGATGAGTTTACGACGGCGACAGTTCTGCTGCGCGCAGGAGCCTTAAACGGATTCCTCGGCAGCACCAGACAGATCGAGGGCGCGCAGGAGTTCGCTAAAAACCTGATTAGCGAAAGCATCGCCCTTTTTGAATCATTACGCGCAGACGACTCTGTAGCCGAAGCCGAAATCGATCTGGCTTATTGTTACTGGAGAGAAGGCGCTTATGGCGAAGCGCGCATAATGCTCCACGATGCGCTGGCAAATTTGAGCGAGGGGAATACAGACCAGAGAGCCGTCGCTTTACTCCGTCTGGCAATTGTTGAATCGGCCTCGACCCGCAACAACGACGCGCTGCGCGTGCTGAACGAAGCCGCGCCGCTTTTCGATAGATATGCCAGCGACGCCCGAAAAGGCAATTACCACATGATGCTGGCGATTGTGCTCGATCTCTTAAGCGTCGGCGAGAACAGGGAAGACTATGCTGATCGCGCTTTAGTCGAATACACGGCGGCGAGTTTTTATTTCGAGCAGGCGGGACACACGCGCTACTGGGCGCGCGTCGAAAACAATCTCGGCTATCTACACTTTCAAGCCGCCAGATTCCCCGAAGCCCACGAGCACCTCTCACGCGCACGCCAGTTGTTTTCCAGCTTCGACGACAAAGGCAGCATCGCCCAGGTAGACGACACGCGCGCACGCGCTCTGCTGGCCGAAGGGCGGAACGAGGAAGCGGAAAAAGTAATCAAGTCTTCCGTCCGCACGCTCGAAGACAGCGACGAACAATCTCTCTTAGCCGAATCGTTGACGACCTGGGGCACGTCGCTGGCGCGTCTGGGCAGACGCAGCGAGTCGCGCACGGTGTTGCAGCGCGCGTTCGATGTAGCGGAACGCGCGGGCGACCTGGAAGGCGCGGGCGTTGCGGAATTGGCGACGCTGGAAGAGTTGGGCGAGCACCTGACCATTGTTGAGTTGCGCGCGGTTTACGAGTTGGCGGATCACTTGTTGGCGCGGACGCAGAACCCGGGGATTTTGGAACGGCTGCGTGCGTCGGCGCGGCGCGTGATCGCGGCGGAGCGTACGCACAACATAGAGTTCGACACGTCGGGCTTCGCATACGGTTCGGAACAGACGGCGGCGTTGCTACGACAGGCACACTCCATCGCGCATTCGCATGGCGCGGCACTTCTCACAGGCGAGACTGGCACGGGCAAAGAGTTGCTCGCGCACTTGATACACGAGTGGAGCGGTCGCCCCGGCCAGTTCGTCGCCATCAACTGCGCGACGCTCTGCGAGACGTTGATCGAGTCGCAGTTGTTCGGCCACGTCAAGGGCAGCTTCACCGATGCGATTGCTGATTATCCGGGCGCGGCTCGGCTCGCCGCAGGCGGCACGCTGTTTCTGGACGAGATCGCCGAACTGAGCGCGGCCAACCAGAGCAAACTTTTGCGCTTCATCGAGTACGGCGAGATTCACACGGTCGGCGCGGGCACGCCCGAACGCGTTGACGTGCGCGTGATGGCCGCGACGAACCGCGTGCTCGAAGACGAGATCGCCGCCGGACGCTTCCGGCGCGATCTGTTCTACCGTCTACAAAATTTTCATCTTGAGTTGCCGCCCCTTCGCACGCGCGTCGAAGACATTCCGGTCATCGCCGAGCACTTCATACGCGAGGCGATGATGAGACAGGGCAAGCGCGTGCGCTTCACGCCCGACGCGATTGAGGCGATGTGCCGCCTGCCGCTGCCCGGCAACGCGCGCGAGTTGCGTTCGCTCATCGAGCGGACGATGCTCGCGGCGACCGAAGGCAGCACCATCGAAGCCGAAGCCGTCGAGACGGTCGCGCTCAGACTGACGGGCAAGGCTGACTTCGCAGACCCCTGGGCGAACTTCTCGCTCAAGGAAGAGGTGCAGCGTTTCGAGGAGCACTTGATCGAGAAGGCTCTGCGCGACTCGCAAGGGAAAGTTTCCACGGCAGCGCGACTGCTCGGTTTCAAACACCACGAATCGCTCAACTGGCGTCTCAAAAACCGTAACAAGAACCTGCTCGCTGCAAGAACGCCCGCAAGGCCACGCAAGCGCAGCATTATCAAGAAGTATCCGTCGAAGCGCGATTAACGCACAGTAAAATTTTCACTTCCGTCTTCGCGTCCGCGCGCCGGTGCGCCGTAAAACGGCCTTCTTTCGCACTGGCCTGATTCCTGCATTGAGAAAACGGGAACACGAGCCTGCACGCCTTTCTGACAGTTCGTGTTCCGGCGACCAGCCCCGCATAGCAGAGCGACTCCCACACACGTCTTCTGCTGCTGCTGTAGCGGCGCGTCTCGTCCCGATTCTCACTAAAGGACTCTACCCGGAATGCCACCCGTCAACATTCTGTACGCCGAAGATTTTCAACCCGTCAAACTCATCGTCAAAGAAACCCTCGAACTAGAAGGGTGGCGCGTCGAAGATTGCGACGACGGACTTGCCGCGCTTCTTAAAATTCAAAGCGACGAACCATACGATCTCATTCTGCTCGACGACGACCTGCCCGGCATGGACGGCATCGCGCTCGCCGCGCTCGCGCGTACGCTCGAACACCGACGCCTGACGCCCATCATCATGCTCTCGGCCACCGAACGCAGGAGCGACGCACGCGCCGCAGGCGTAGATATTTTTCTCAAGAAACCCGAAGGCATGAAGTCGCTCGTCGAAACCATCAAGCGACTCCTCTCCGCGTCTGACGAAAAAAATGATGACAAGATTAGTTCATTGAATCAATGAATCATTAACTCATTTCTTATTCATCCCTTATTTTCGCTGCTTCTCTTTGCCGCCGCGACGGCTATAATTCCGTCATGCATTTTTCAAACGGGGAGGCGTAGGAAAGAGATGGCGATTGTGGCGTGTGGTAATTGCGGCGCGAAGAATCGCGTGGACGATCGTGCGGCGCACGGAAGCCTGCAAGCAATTTGCGGGCGGTGCGGCGCACAGTTAAAGGCAGATGCGGGAGCGCAAACTGCGAGCGCGGGCAAGAAGCCCGTCACGGTGACGGACGCGAGTTTCGAGCGCGATGTGCTCGGCGCGGGCGGCACGCCCGTGCTGCTCGACTGCTGGGCGGAATGGTGCAAGCCGTGCCACATGATCGCACCCGCGCTCGACGAACTCGCTGCCGAATCGCAAGGCCGCTACACAATCGCCAAGCTGAACGTTGACGAAAACCCACGCACGTCCGCCGGGTTCGGCGTCCGCAGCATCCCCACGCTTCTCATCTTCAAAAACGGCCAACTAGTCGAACGCATCGTCGGCGCGCATCCCAAACAACACATCGCCGCGCGCCTCGCCGCACACATCTGACGGCAAGGCAGAACTATTTAATTGTTGAAATTTAAGAGGCCGACAGGATGGCTTTTTCGGTCGCTTGCGGCAGTTCAACCGGAATGAAGTACTGCTCAGGGTACAAGTAGTCCTCGCCCGACTCGTCAATCACTCTGATATAACCGTCAGTCGCCGCAGACTCGTCAGGCAAGACTTGATAGATTTTCCGCAACTCCAAATCTTCAGAACCTTCGTTGCGGATACAGATGACGAACCTGTAATCGGTGTGCTTGCGCTTCATAATAATTAATCTAAATAACGTTTGATCTTAATTTTCCTCTTACCTATTCCATGTGCTTCGTACCAGTGAAGTTCTACTTTTCGTATCCTATCATTAACTAACCTGACTGAAGCAATTCCTTTTAGCTTGCGCCAGCGTCCCGCTCCAAACTGCTCACGCAAACGCGCAATGTCTCGGATGGAATTACCGATGGCGATGATCTCTATATTAGAAATCTTACCTATAATTTCAAAATACATTTTAGCTGCATTAGTCAAACACAGGTTAAGAACCTAAGCAAGATCATTCAAGTTACTTCACCGTCACGATCAACTCTTGCGCGCCGCAGGGTGATTTGAAGTTGATGCGGAAGTTGCCTGTGGCTTTGCTGGTCGAGGTGACGGTGAACTTGAGCGAGTTGGTGTCGGCGCTGCCTTGCGGTTCGCGCAGGACGATGATGTCCGACCAATCGTTGGTGACGGCGTTGATGCCCGCGAGGTTGGTGCTGCCTTCGAGGCTGACGACGACGCTGGCCGAGCCGCCGCTGTGAGTCAACTCCAACGTGCTCGCGCCCAGGACGAGCGTGCATGCGCTGCCACGACGTTCCCGCGTGCGCTTCGCTTCGACGGGCGCAGCAGGTGCATCTGTGTTCGCGCTCGTCTGAGTTGGCGTAGGCGAAGGTGTAGGTGAAGGCTCTGTGTCGGGCGTCGGGGTTGCGGCGGGCGTTTCGGGCGAGGGAGTCGTTGCAGGCTGATCGGGCGTCGGCGACGGGCTGGCTTCAGGCGCGGGCGACGGGTTCGTGACCGGAGCGTCGGGCGTGCTAGCCGGAGACGGTTCGGGCGTGGCTGTAGAGACGGCGGGCGTCTCGGTCGGCGCGGGCGTGGTGGTGACGTTCGGGCGTTCGTTGTTCGTCGCTTCAAACGTGGCGGCGCGCGCGGGCGGAGCAGAGCCGACCTGCGCGTCGAGTCCTTTGAGCGAGCCGTTGACTTTCGTGTAGAGCGATTCGATGACGGCGCGGCGCGCGGCGTCGGGCGACTGCGGGTTGTAACTTTTGATGTAGGCGGCGAGCGCGTCGCGTTCTTGACCGCCGCTCGCGAGCGCCGTGCCTAACCGCCACTGAGCCGTGCGCCAGTAGATACTTCTTTCCGGCAGCACGCTCACGGCGCGTCTGAGCGCGGCGATGGCTTCCGTAGTCTTGCCCTGTTCGAGCAGCGCCATGCCCGTTAACTCTTCGATGCGCCCGCGCAGGATGTTCGAGATGGCGTTGCGCGGGAGCGTGGGGATGCTCGGCGTCGCGCCCTGCGCGATGGCGTTGGCGCGCACGTCGCGCAACTCGTCGGCGGTCGTCGCGACGGTTGCCGCAGGTGCGTCTATCGCAGCCTCGACGCTCAGGCGCGCAGCGTCCATCAACTCAAGCACTGTTTGCGTCGCCACGCCGCGACGCAGCAGACGACCCGCCGCGTAGAGTTGACGAAAAGCGCGCATCTCGTCCGCGCCCGATGCGAAATCGTTTGCGGCAGCGGCGATGGCCGATGCGTCGCGCGTTGTTACGTTGCTTCCCTCGCCCGCCGCCGTAGCGTCGAGCGCGAGATGGAGCGCGAGCAGACCTTTGATCACACGCGCGTTGGCTTCCGTGTCGGCGGCGTTGGCCTGAAAGATGCTGGCGCGGCGTTCGGGCGCGAGCAGTTCGATGAAGTTGGCGGCGCGCGTCGGGATGCGTCCGGCAAGTTGCGTTTCGAGTTGACCATCTTTGAGCGTGAAGCTGCGCGCGAGTTCGTCGAACGCTTCGTTGTAGAGACCTGCGGCGACGAGCGCGTTCGCAAGTTCGTAATCGAGCGTCGGGAAGCGACCGTAGAGTCGCGCGAAGCGCAGAGCGCGTTCGGCTTCGAGCGGCAACTTGCCAGCGACCAGAGCACGCGCAAAAGCGACCTGCGCCCAGGTGTAACGTGGCTCGATCTTCACGGCCTGTTCGGCCAGCGCAAGAGCGCGCGGCGGCTCGTTGTGCGCCGCGTACCAGTAAGCAGCGCCGGTCAAGAGCAAGAAATTGCGCGGCTCGTCCGTGAGCGCGGCTTCGAGTTCGCGCTCCGCCTCTTCGCGTTTGCCCGCGTCGAAGAGTGCGAGCACGATCCCCGTGCGCGCAGAGATGTTCTTAGCATCTGCTGTGTATAACTCGCGGTAGAGCGCGAGCGCATCTTCGGGTTTGCCGGTCGCGCGGCGCAAGTCTGCGAGACTGTGACGCGCCGGAATGGACTTCGGATCGAGTTCGACGGCGCGCGCGTATTCCGCCGCCGCTTCGTCAAGCCGCAATGCGAGACGATGCGACGCGCCGAGCGCCTGATGCGCGGAGGCCAGATTCGGCAAGAGCGTGATCGCGGCTCGCGCCACGCGCGCGGCTTCGTCCGCCTGTTCGACGCTGATGTAAAACGCTGCGAGCGCGAGCAGGCGTTTGGCGTCCGACGCCGCCGCAGGCTCAATCGAGCGCGCGAGTTCGAGCGCGGCTGCGCCCTGCCCGCGCACGAACAGGTTGGCGGGCAATTGCGAAACGATCTCGTAGTACAACTTGTCGGACATGTCCGCGGGCGCGAGCGCGACGGCCTGTTTGAAGAGTTCGATTCCGCCCGCCGCGTCGCCCGTCTGCAAACGCTCGTCGCCGAGCGCCGCGTGCGCGCTCACTAACTGCTCGGTCGCACGTGTCTTCAAAGACGACTGCGGGTTGGCTTCGATGAAAGCTCGCAACGGCGCGACGCGTTCGGCCACAGGCAGCTTGAGCAACGCTTCGAGTTCCGCCTTCTGCGCCGTCTCGTCGCCCTTCGCAGCGCGTGCTTTCGCGGGTTGCTGCGCTGCCTTGCCCGCCGTCGGCTGCTTCTTCTGCGCTACGCTAGCGCCCACCATCAGCGCCGCACAAAAAATTATCAAACAGACGTTCGAGATCGTTTTTTTCATCTTCATAACAAACTTCTAATTCTTCCGTCGGGTGGCAAAGTTTCACTTCAAAGTTTTACTTGCTGCTCAGTCCTTCGGTGAGCACGCGACCGACAGAGTTGCTTGGCGGTTGGATGCGTAGGATCGTGGCGAGCGTCGGCGCGATGTCTGCGGGCGTCGCCGCTTGCGCGTAACGACCCGCCGCCGCGCCCTGACCCATGATGATGAGCGGGACGTGCGTGTCGTAAGCGTAGGGCGAGCCGTGTGTCGCGGGGATCGGGTTCGCGCCCTCGCTGAAATATTTGAAAGGCTCTTGCACGAGGATCACGTCGCCGCTGCGGCGCGGGTGGAAGCCGTGCAGGACGCGACGCGCAATCGGATCGGCGGCGGAGACGCTGCCCGTCTCAAGTTGCGTGCGTGTGAAGGCGCGGTTGATGCCCGGCACGGTCAGGACTGCCTCCAACACCACGCGCTCGATCTCTTCGCGGTTGATGCCGTCGCGCTTCAAGGCAACCGTGTTGAAGAAGATGTTGGCATTCGACAGCGTCTCCGAAATGTAGTCGGCGGTGGAATCCTTCGCCTCGTCTTTGCGTCCGAAGCGTGCGCGGACGGCATTGCGTGCCGCGTTCATAATGTCTGTATTACCGATGCGTCCGCCCGTCAGCCCTATGGCGGAAGCGTGTTCCGGGATCGGCGCGACGCCATGATCTGCGGTGAAGGCGACGAGCGTGTTTTGCAGACCGACTTTCGTGTTGACGTAATCGAGGAGCGCGCCGATCTGTGCGTCCGTCCTGAGCGCAATGTCCATCGCCTCTTGGCTGTACGGGCCGAAGCGGTGGCCGACGTAGTCGTTCGCGGAAAAACTGACGGTGAGCACGTCCGTATCTGCGTCGCTGCCTAAGTTCTCATTCTCAATCGCCGCTTGCGCGAAGCCTACGAGCAGATCGTTCGAGAACGGCGTGTAGTCGAGCATGCCCCAACAGTCACGTGTCGCAGTCGTCGGGCTATCTGCGATCTTGTGCGGAAAAGTGTTTGTGTCTTTGGCCGCGCCGATATTCTCCCAAGCGGGCGCGTCCTCTCCGGCGCGTCGTTCGTACTCGCCCGTGTCCTTGAGCAAGCGCGTCCACTGCATCCCGCAATACTTATCCGCCGGTCGCGCTTCGTTGTAGCGCGCAACCCACGCGGGCAACTCGTTGAAATAGTAACTGCTCGTGACCATGTTGCCCGTGAGCGCGCTGAACCAATAGGCCGCGTTGGCATGACGACCGGCGGGCAGCATCGCGCCGCGATCCTTGACGGAGACGCCGATCACTTTCGAGCGATTGTTCGTCACGAGCCGCATCTCGTCGCCGACGGTCGAAGCGATCAGGCGGCGTGGACTGGAAGCGCGCTCGTTCGTGCCGCCACCGAAAAGTTGCCAGCGCGATTTTTCGATACGGCACAGATTGCCGGTGTTAACTTTCACTTGCTTATCTTCGGGGTCGGAAGAATTCGACACGTCGCATCCCACCTCGCGATCATACCAATCGTTAGCGACGATGCCGGTCTCGGCAGGCCACGCGCCGGTCATCACGGTGGCGTGGCCGGGCGCTGTGTAAGTCGGCATGTGATCGTAGTTTGCGTTCGTCCACTGCGCGCCGTTCGTCATCAGACGACGCAGGCCGCCCGTCGTCGCGAAGAGATCGCCGAAGCGTTCGAGATAGTCTGCGCGAAACTGATCGACGACGATGACGAGCACGAGTCGCGGCCGCGCGGCTGTCGTCTGCGCGGACGACGGTTGAGGCGTTGTGCGTCTTGTGTCGCGTGTTGTTTGCGCGCTCGCGCGTCCTGCGGCGAGCGGGACGAGGGCGAGCAGGAGCGAAAGAATCAAGCTGGTGCGTTGACGTGTACGGAAGCGGGCGCGGCGGTGTGTCATTCGGGAGCCTCTATGCAGACAAGTCGGGAGTTTATGGTTACGTGTGTAAATTAACTTTCGAGCGTGCGGGCATGATAACATCACGGCGCAAGCCGTATGAAGGTGGGATAAGGACGCGCGGCAAAATCTTTGGAGCGAGTTTCCGAGTTGAGCGAACTTGAGGCGGAATGGGCGCGGCGTCTGGCCGAAGCCGAGCAGCGCGCGCACGCGAGCGGGCGCAGCGACGTGGCGGACTATCTAGCCCTGCGCGCTCTAAACGACGTGGCGCGAGGCGTCGGCATCGAATGGCTGCTCGCAACCTTCACAGCGCGCGCGGGCGAAGCCAATCGCGCGGGCGCAAGCGTTGAACTCGCGCACGCGGACGCACATCGTTTCCGCGTCGGCAACTCGACGATGGTGGGACGCCGTTTGACGCTCACGTCGGGCGTGCGCGTCTTAACCGTCGAAGCCGGTTGGCCGCGCACGCCGCGCGACGGCATCGTGCGCGGCGGCGGACTCGCCTCTGCGCGCATCTCTCACTTCGGCAATCGCCGCGACGACGACGAACTCCTGCTCGTACACGACGCGGGCGACACGTCAGCGCCGCGCTGGCTCATACTCGACCGGACGGGCACACGCCCCGCGCTCGAAGAGGCGCGCGTCAGCCAACACGTCGCAAAGTTGCTCAACTGATCTAGACGAACGGGAGCGCAAACCATATGCGCTACGGCCTGCACGTTTTGGAACAATACAACGCGCGTAAACTCGCTTCGACCCGCCAAACACGCATAATTCGTCAAGTTTCATCAACTTAAACGTCGCCCGCGCACGTCCGGTCGCGCTGGCATAAGGCTTGCCATGTTGTTTGCCGTCTCGCTTGTCGAACAGGCGAGCGCGGCTGTAACAGACGAGTCCGCCGCTTATTAAATCGCCCCTTGAACGGCAACGCGCACGCCGCAAGTTTCAGCATGTTAAGGAGTTCGCACATGATTAACCGACGCACGACTATTTTGACAATCGTCTCCGCCATCCTCGTCGCCTTCTGCCTGCCAACCATCGCCTCTGCGCAGTGGACGCGCGACCGCGACTATCGACGCGACCGTCGCGATGATGGCTACTACGGGCGCAACAACGGCAACTACGACACGCGTTACCTGCGCGACGTGGCCGAACGCGTGAAAGACAACGCGCGCAACTTGGAGCGCGATGTGGATCGCTTCCTCGACAACAGCCGCACGAACGGCACGCGCCGAGAAGATCGCATCAACGGCGAAGTGAGAGAGTTCAGACAGGCTGCAGACCGTTTCCGCAGCCGTGTCGGCAACAACGGCAACAATCGCAATCAGGGTTATCAGGAAGCGCAGTATCTCTTGCAGTCAGCCAACAACACCGAGCGCATGCTCTCGCGCCTGCGCGTTGATTCGCGCACCTACGCAGACTGGCGCGAGATCAAACAGGACTTGCGCACCATCGCCAACGCCTACGGCCTCGGCTACAACGGCAACGACGACGGCTACTACAATCGTGGCGGCTACGACCCGCGCAACGACCGCAATCGCAACGGACGCAACGACGACAACTGGTGGCGTCGTCTGCCGAACATCATCAACGGTCGCCCGTAACCGTCGAAGATCAAGTTAACGAGCGAGGGGGTTCAACAAGCGGTTAGCTATAAAAGTGTAGGCCGGACGGCAAACAGTCGTCCGGCCTACATTTTTTTTGCCTTCTCACTTTTGCCTTCGCGCCGTCACCTTTTGCCTTACAATACCGCGCATGTCAGGACGCCCCGCCGATTCCGCCGCAGCAGGCACGCTCTACCTCGTCGCCACGCCCATCGGCAATCTAGAAGACATCACGCACCGCGCGCTTCGCATCTTGCGCGAAGTTGATCTCGTCGCCTGCGAAGACACGCGCCACACGCGCACGCTCCTGAACCATTTCAACATCGACGCCAAAACCGTCAGCTATCACGAGCACAACGAACACGTGCGCACCCTTGAACTCACGGCGCGCCTCGCGGAAGGCGCGAAGATAGCACTCGTCTCCGACGCAGGCACGCCCGCCATCAACGACCCCGGCTTTCGTCTCGTGCGCGCCTGCATCGAGCGCGGCATACCTGTCGTCCCAGTGCCCGGCGCGACCGCTTTCGTCGCCGCGCTCGTCGCTTCCGGACTACCGACCGACGAATTTTACTTCGCCGGATTTCTCCCGCCGCGCACGCACGCGCGACGCCTGCGACTCGCTTCTTTGCGCACGCTCGACGCTACGCTCATTTTCTACGAAACGCCGCACCGCATCGCCGCCGCGCTCGCGGACGCGCGCGAAATCCTGGGCGAACGCGAAGCGGCGGTCGCGCGCGAACTCACCAAACTTCACGAAGAGATCGCGCGCGGGCGTCTCTCAGAACTCTCCGCGCGCTTCTCCGTCGAGTCGGCGGCGCGCGGCGAAATGGTACTCGTCATAGACCGCCACGTCGTCGCCGAAACCTCTGGCGAGAGCGACGCGCAAACAACCGACATCGCCGCGCTCGTCGCCGCGTTTGAAGCCGAAGGACTCGACCCGCGCGCCGCCCTCAAGCGAGCCGCGCGCGAACTCCATCTCACACGCGACGAAGCCTACCGCCGCCTCGTCGCCGCACGCGCGCAAGCGAAGCACGAATAAGTTTTACAATCAGTCCGAGCAGTTCAAACAGGAGGACAAGAGGATGCAAGAGAAGGACGAACAGGCCGAAACTTTCAACCAAGACCAGCAGGAGATGTTCCAGAATCCCGACACCAACCTCGGCGAGACGCGCCCGCGCACACCCGGCACGCAAAACGCCCCGCCCGCTCCGGCAACAGGCGACGATGATCAAGTTGCCGAAGATGCCTCCAACCGGAAACTCGACAACCCGGATTTACTCTAACTGCGATATAAAATTCGCGTCGATGACTGAAAGGCACTACCATCACGCTCCGGCGGAAGCGTCTTTCAACAGTTTGTCGAGCCACAGGTTCGCCAGTTTCTCTTGTACGGTGTTGGCGCGCAGGCGGTCGTTCAGGTTTTTGAAGTCAACGCTGTCGAGCAGTTGATCTTGATTGAAGCAGGAGAAGACGAACGACTCCGCGCCCGTCTGAGGGTCAACGTGGCGTTGGAGACACTGCGCGCAGACTTCTTTCATCATGCACTGCATCGGGCTGTTGATCGAGCCGACGCCGACGTGCGCGGGGTTGAAGTGCGCGGCGAGCACGCCGTGACGCGCGGCCTTCACCGCCGCCATCATGCGATCCGAACCGATGGCGATGATGCGTTCGACTTTGCGCAGGTCAAACATCGCCGCGCCGAGTTCGCCTTCGGCGTAAGCCTTCATCGCCTGGACGATGTTGCCGCGATAGTGTCTATCCTGCTCACGGCGTGGTTCGATTGCAGCGCCAGTGTCCGTCGCCCAGATGATCTGGTCGGTCGCCGCTTCGATCTCTTCGCGCTTGAAGAGGTCTTCGCCTTTTTTGTAGCCCGCGAAATAGACGACGCGGCAATCGTTCTCCCTGAGCGCACGCGCTATCGAAAAGAGCACTGCGTTGCCGAGTCCGCCGCCCGCGAGCAAGACCGTCTCATTCGACGGTATCTCCGTCGGCGTCCCCGTCGGCCCCATCACGACGACCTGCTGGCCTGCCTTGAGCAGCGCGCACTGGCGCGACGACGCGCCCATCTCCAGCACGATCAAACTCAACAACCCTTCCGCCTTATCAACCCACGCGCCCGTCAACGCCAAACCTTCCATCGTCAACTTCGTACTGCCCACGACCGCCGCGTCCGTCTCATAATTCTGCAAACGATAAAACTGCCCGGGATGAAATTTCCTCGCCTGCATCGGCGCGCGCACAATCACGTCAACAATCGTCGGCGTCAGACGCTCGACCCTGACCACACGCGCGATCAACTCGTCGTCCAACTTTTCAACCAGCCGCGCAAACCGCGACCATGAGCGCGCAGACTCATCTTCACGCGCCGACTCATTTTCGACAGCAGTGATCTCATCCGCGAACAGCGCGCAGACTTCCTCGTAGCCGAACTTCGCAGAGGCCATCGCCTTGACGACGTTTCCGGCATACACGGGATGATTGTCGCCGTAGTAAGAGATGAACCGCCCGTCGCTTTCATACGAAGTGAAAAATCCGCGCTCGCCCTTCGCCGCCGCAACGAGGCAAAACTTGCCGTCGCCCGCGCGCTCGATCTTGTGCGGCGCGAAGAACTCGCCCCACTCGTCGAGTTTGAATGTTGCGGGTCGCTCGCGCTCGTAGATCGTGTTCGGACTCGTCCCCGCCGCCACGCAGACGGTGCGTGCAGGAAGCCTGACCATTTCGCCCGAAGCCTTCCACTTCCCTGTCTCCGCGTCCATTCGCATGCGTTCAAACATTAGGGCGGCGACCGCGCCGTGCTCGTCCGCGACAGCTTCCGTCGGACTCATGTTCTCGACGTAACTAATGCCCTCTTCGAGCGACTTGACGACTTCCTCGTGATTCAGACGATACGCGGGCGAATCCTGCAAGCGTTTGCGATACACGATTGAGACACCGCCCCACGCGCGCACGAGCGGCACGAAATCCGGCGCTTCACCAAGCCCGGCGGCGCGCTCGCGTTCCGCCCTGATAGCGCGCCCGTGCGCCAGAAATTCTTCATAGACGCCGCGCTCCTCCGCATCGAACCGCGCGAAAATTTCCTCTTCTTCAAACTCCGCGCTCAACTCTTCGTGCTTTGCCAGAATCTTCTCGACCTGCACCGGATAGTAAGCGAACAACTCCGTCGCAGTATCAATCGCGGTGAGTCCGCCGCCGATCACGATCGCGGGAAGTCGCACTTGGAGGTTGGCGAGCGCGTCTTCTTTGAACGCGCCCGTCAGTTGCAAGGCCATCAAAAAGTCGGACGCCTTGCGTATGCCGCGCATGAGATTGTTCTTTATCGAAACGATGGTCGGGCGACCCGCGCCCGTCGCAACCGCGATATGATCGAACCCCAACTCCCAGGCGTCTTCGATCTCAAGCGTCCCGCCGAAGCGCACGCCGCCGTAGAAGCGAAAGCCAGCGCGCCGAGCGAGCGTCAAGTGAATCATCGTCAAAAAATTCTTGTCCCAGCGGACAGTGATGCCGTACTCCGACACGCCGCCGAAGCCTGCGAGCACGCGCTTGTCTAAAGGCGACTCGATCTCCCGTATGTCACGCACGGCGCGCGGTATGTCGCGCCCGCCGTCGCCCGTCAACTCCGCGTTCAAAGGTTCGATCTTCAAGCCGTCAATGCCGACGACGCCGAAGCCTTCATTCAGGAGATAGTGTGCGAGCGTGTAGCCTGCGGGGCCGAGGCCGACGACGAGTATGTTTCGCCCGTTGTAAGGAAGCGCGTGCGGGCGTTTGGCGTTCAAAGGATTCCAGCGCGTGAGTAGCGAGTAGATTTCAAAACCGTAGGGCAGTTGCAAAACGTCCGTGAGCACGCCCGTCTCGGCTTGCGGGATGTTGACCGGCTCCTGCTTCTGGAAGATGCAAGACTTCATGCAGTCGTTGCAGATGCGATGCCCTGTGCCCGGGCACATCGGGTTATCAATCATCACGAGCGCAAGCGCCGCCAGAGAATCCCCGTCGCGTTGCAGGACGTGCATCTCGGAAATCTTTTCGTCGAGCGGGCAGCCTTCGAGCGCGATGCCGAGCGGGTTGCGCCGCGTAGAGCCGTCGCGTTCATGCAAGCCCTTCGAGCACGAATCCTTGTCGCGCTCGTGGCAATAGATGCAATAGTTGACTTCGTCCAACACTTCGCGACGTGTCGCACGCGCATCCGTCAAGGCGAACCCGTCGCGGCGTCGCAAGTTTTGTTCGAGGCCGCGCATGTGTTCGGGCAACTCCGCGTCCGGTCGCTCGATTTGAACGAGGTGCTCGTAGTTCAAAGGATGCGGCACGCGAAAACTGACCCAGCCGCGCACACGCGACTTCGCTGCTTCCTGCGTCGCATGAACCGACGCCCACGTCTCTACGAGTCGAAGCGCAGACTTCACGAACATCGTGTTCTCATCCGGCGCGTCCGGCACTTTGTTTCCGCCAGCGTCGATCTCAAATTCCTTCAGCGCAACTTCCGCCTCCGTCCGCGTCGCGCGCCCGCGCGCCTCTGCAATCTCGCGCAAGACTTCGCCGCCGCTGTCGCCATCGCCAGATGCTTCCCGCTTCGTCAGAAGTTCTTCCCACGCGAGCAGGCGCACGGTCATGCGCGCCGTGCCGAGTTCCGCGTCGTCCGCAAGGGTGTCCGGGAAAATTGTGCGACGCAAAACATCGAGCGCGGCGTCGGTCGCTTGGGCATCAACGGTGAGAGCCTTTTCCGGCGGGACGCGCTTCAAAGCGCGCCGCGTGATGAAGTTCTTGAACGCGAACACGGCGTCTTGCGCTCTTATCCATTCCAAGTGCGCCGCGCGTTCGCGCTCGACACCAAACAAGCGCGCGACGAAACGCGAGAGGTGAGGCGCGGCGGCGATGAGCAGTTCCGACTCGGCCTTCGTGCCTTTCAAGTTCGCCCCGCGCGCTTTAGTGTAGGCAACAAGCGCGTCGTGCAGCGTCGGGTCGGCTTCGTGGAGTTCGGCGTAGAAGACGGCGGTTAGCTGGCGCAGTCGTTCCGGTCGGTAGAGGTCTGCGTAGGTGAAATCCGCGATGCCGAGTTTGAAATCCGCGCCGGTCGTTGTTGCATCCGGCGCGCCCGTGCTGTCGAGGGAAATGTCCTGCATAAGTTCGTCTATGAATGAACCGCCTGAGATTTATAGTTCGGGAGAGACGCTCTTGCCGGGGCTGCCGGCTTCCGGTGCGATTCGAGCAGCGACGACACTCACGCGCGCCCGTCCGCCGTCTTCGCGCCTTTAGCGCGAAAGTATAATAACACTCGCTTCGCGCACGCGGTTAGGATGTCGGGCGCGTTGGACGATGCCGCAACGGTAGGCTATAATTCCGCGAGTCAAAACCCACATAGTTTTTGACCGAGTTCATCGAAGTGCTATGGTGTAGTTGACAAAATATGGGGTGTTGGTGGAATTGGTTACCACGCCGCCCTCTCAAGGCGGAGGCTACGGGTTCGATCCCCGTACACCCTACTTAATCCCGTAAGTAAGAATCTTTTAGTCATAGACTAAACAGACTACAAAGTTAAAAGAGGCCACCAATAACGGTGGCCTCTTTTTTTACCTCTTATCTACATCAGTTGCTTGCCGCCATCCTGCCTGCTCCCTTCAAATGTTTGTCGAGGAAATCGAGGATTGCTTTGTAGGCGCGAATCTCGTTGGCCTTTTTGGTGAAGCCGTGCCCTTCGTCGTCGAAGACTATGTATTCGATGACGCCGTTATTCTTTTTAACCGCTTCGACGATCTCGTCGGACTCGGGCTTGATGACGCGCGGGTCGTTCTTGCCTTGGAGGACGATGAGCGGGCGGCGAATCTTGTCTGCGTGAAAGAGCGGCGAGATGGCGCGCAGGTTGTCCAGGTCAGTCGTCGGGTCGCCCATCTCTTTGTAGAGTGCTTTGCGGAACGACTCCCAGTAGGGCGGGATTGACTGGAGCGTGCGCACCCAGTTTGAGACGCCGAAGATGTCCACGCCGACGGCGAACTCTTCGGGCTTGAAGGCGAGCGCGGCCAAGACCATGTAGCCGCCGTAAGAGCCGCCGATGATGCCGATCTTCGATTCGTCAACGTAGCCGAGCGAGGCGAGATACTTTTTCGCCTCGATGCAATCCCACAGAGGCTCGCGCCCGTGCTTGCCGTCGTCAGCCGCGAAGAAGGTTTTGCCGTAACCGCTCGAACCGCGATTGTTGACGCCGAGTATGACGTAACCATGATTGGCGAGATACTGCAAAACAGCGCTGTAGCCCGTGCGCGTCTGGCCGCCCGGCCCGCCGTGTACCCAGACGAGCGCGGGCGCTTTACTTTGCGCGCTCGCCCCGTGCGGCTTGTAGAGGATCGAGGGCACTTCCACGCCGTCGAATGATTTGTAACGAATCACTTCCGAGTTGACGAGGTCTGCGGGGTTGATCTCGGGGTTGAGGCTGCTGGTGAGTTTCGTCACTTTGCGCGTCGAGAAATCGTAGATGTGCAAGTCGCTTGGGCTACGGTCGCCGTTAAGATAGAAGGCCATCTTTTGTTCGCTGCGCGAGATGCGTACGCCCGTGATGTCGCCGTTCGGCAGTTGCGGGAGCGCCATGGGCTGGCCGGTCGCCTGATCGTAAATTCTCATCACGGTGCGCGCGTCCTGATTGATGGCGACGACGCGATACTTACCGTTGCGCGAAAAATATGTGTACATCACATCCCAGGGGGCGCGCTCGACAACCTCGGTCTTTCCGCTCGCCAGATCGTAGCGCGCGACGTGTGCGAACTCGCTCTGCTCGTCCGTCAGGTAATAGAGATGACGCGAGGCGGGGTCGAACGCCTGAGGGCTGAAATTGATCTCGCCCTTGTGCGGCGTGAGATGTTTCAACTCCTTCGTTGCGGTGCTGTAGAGATACATGTCGCTGTCTGTGGTGGTGTTGGGTTTGACGAAGGCGATGTATTTTTCGTCGTTGGAGATGTCGCCGAAGTCGTAGCCTACTTCGTCTTTGAAGATAAGCGTCGGTTTGAAATCACTGATGCTCATTTTGAAGATGTCGAAGTAGCGCGGGTCGCGTTCGTTCGTCGAGTAATAAAACGATTTGAGATCGAAACTCCAACCGAGGAAGTTGGCTTTGACTTTGTCGCCGGGCGTGAGGTCTTGCTCGCGTCCATCGGCGGACAACACGTAGAGGTGATCGTTTTCGTTGCCGCCGCGATCATAGGTGTAGAGAATGCGTGAGTCGTTGGGGAAATAGGAGACGGCGTAGGTGCTCTCTTTGGTCGAGCGCGTGAGTTGCTGCGGCGTGCCGCCCGCGACGCCGACGCTGTAGACGTTGAAGATGCCCGTCTTGTTGCTTGAGAAGAGAATCTGTTTTTCGTCGGGCGAGAAGGCCGCGCCCGTGATGCGGGTCGTGTCCATGAACTGCTCGATGGTGTATTGCTTGACCGGCGCGGCGGTCGCAGGCGCGGGCGTCTTCTTCGCCTGCTGCGCGAAAGTAGGCGCGGCAAACGCCGTCAAGATAAGGACGAGCGCGACGAAGACGAGCGGCGCACGCATCGCGCGGCTCTCGCTCAAGCGTGGAGACATAGGGGGTTTGGCTGAGTTCATAAATTTCCTTTGGCCGGAGTGTGATGCTCGTTGGAAATACGACGAAGACGAGGCACGAGTTAGGCAGTAATTATTGCCCTGCGGCGAGGAACAAATCAAGAGGCCGGAGAGTAATTTCAAAAAACTTCACCGCAGAGACGCAAAGGACGCAGAGGGGGCGCAGAGAGTTGAATAGAATCTTAACTCTCTGCGCCCCCTGTGCGCTCTCTGCGTCTCTGCGGTGAGTGCCTTTCCTGCCTTACCTTCGGCGGCGCGGTCAGTTGGTAACGTCGCCGTACTCGGTGAGTTGGTTCGTGACTTGCGCTTTGTCGCCGACGACGACGATTGCCATGCGTTCGCTGCGGAGGTATTCGCGCGCGATGCGTTGGACTTCCTGCGGCGTGACGGCGAAGACGTTCTGCACCAAGTTAGTCAGGTACGTGTCAGGCAGTTTGTGCAGATCGAGGAAGGCGAGTTGGCCGATGATGCCTCCGCGCGAAGAGTTCTGGATGGTGAAGATGCCCGCCATGTAGTTTTTGATGCCCTGCAATTCGGCTTCGCTCGGCGGCTCTTTTTGCAGCGTCTCGATCTCTTTGAAAATCTCTTTGAGCGAAGGGCCGGTAACGGCTGTTGTCACGTCTGCGACTTCGACCCAGTAGGCGTCGCGGTAGTGCGTCGTGAGTTGGCTGTTGGGCGAATAGGTGTAGCCCTTCTGCTCGCGTATGTTCGAGGTGATGCGCGAGGCGAACGAGCCGCCGAGCAAGGCGTTTGTGACGCGCATGGCGACGTAATCCTTGTGGCTCGGATCGACGACGGGCAGGCCGACGTAGAGCGTTGACTGCGGCGCACCCGGACGATCAATCAAGTGAATCTTGCGCACGGAGACGGGCTTCGGGATGTTTTCGACCACGTCCGTGCCGCGCGCCCACGCGCCGAAGGCTTGCGTGATCGCGCGTCGCATGGCGGCCGAGTCGAAGCGTCCCGCGACGTAGATGTGCGTGCGCGCCGCGCCGAAGTTGTCTTTGTAAAACTTCTGCACGTCGGCGATGCTGAAATTTTTGATCATCTCTTCGGTCGGGTAGATGCGACCGTATGGATGATCGCCGTAGAGCAGTTTGTGAAAGCGTTCCTGCGCGATGGGGCCGGGCTGCGATCTCTGTATGGTCAGGTTGCGTATGAAGTTGGTCTTGATGCGATCAAGTTCCGACGCAGGAAGCGCGGGACGCTGCAACACGTCTGCGATGAGCGCGACGAGTTGCGGCCCGGACTCGGAGAGCACGTCCGCCGTCAAGGACGTTTGATCCGACGTGACGCTGATGCCGAGGTTGCCTCCCATGCGCGCAGCCTCTTCGGCGATGGCTTCGCCCGTGCGCGTCGTCGTGCCTTCCTTCATCAACTCGCCCGTCACGTCGGCCAGCCAGACTTGATCAGGCGCTTCGTTGATGTTGCCCGAACGCACGACGGCGCTGACGGTGACTTTCGGGATCGAACCGTAAGGCACGAGCGTAACCTGCACGCCGTTCTTCAAGGTGAAGGTTTCTTTGGCGGGCAGCGTGAATGGCTTGGGGGCGCTGCCTGCGGGCGGTTGTTGCTTCTGCGCGGAAGCCTGCGGCGCGAAGGCTACTGCGAGCGTCGCGGTTAAAGCTAAAGCGTTGACGAGGGCGAAAAACTTTTTCGAGTTCATGTGAAAATCTCCATTGATGCTTCGGTTGAACGGGCGCGTCTGCTATTCGCTCGCGGGTTTGGCGTCGCTCGCAGCGGGCTTCGGGACGATGGTGAGCACCGTGCGATTGCCCGGGCGCAGGTATTCGCGCGCTGTGCGCTGTATGACTTGCGGCGTCACTTTGCGAAACTCCGCTTCGAGCGTGTTGATGCGCGCGGGGTTGTCGTCGAAGAGCGCGAAGCTGGCGAGCAAATCGGCGCGACCGAAACCGTTCAACTGTCCGAGCGTGTCGTAGAAGTCGGAGCGCACTTTGGTCATGGCGCGCGCGAGTAGTTTCGGATCAATTGGCTTGTCCTGCACGCTTTTGACCACAGTGTCCACCGCCGACATGATCTCTTCGGGCTTCGTCTTCTGATCGTGGAAGAGGTAGCCGAGCCAGATCATAGGGCCTTGATAGTTGTACATGTTGCCGAGCAGGTTCGTGCCGCCCGCGACCGTGTCTGTGTAGGCGCGACGTTTGACGAGTTCCTGATTCAAGAGGCTGTCTTCGCCCTGCAAGAGCAACTGGTCGAGTAAGCCCATCGCGTAATATTCGGGCGTGTTGCGCGGCGGCATGTGGTAGGCGAAGGAGAGCGCGGGGCGTTGCGCGAGCGCGTCTTGTTTGACGGCGTGGCGCTCTGTCTCCTGTCGCGGCTCTGTCAAGTCGGGCATCGCAGGAAGTTTCGACGCCGGAATACCCGCAAAATATTTTTCGACCATCGCACGCGCTTCCATTTCGTTGAAGTCGCCGACGATGACAAGCGCGGCGTTGTTCGGCGCGTAGTAAGTTTTGAAGAACTGCTGCACCTCTTCGAGTTTGGCGGCTTCGATGTCCGCGAGGTCGCCGTAGAAGTTGTGCGCGTTGTACCAGTTGGTGTTGGCATACTGCGGCATGTCGAGCCAGGGGAAGCCGCCGTAGGGCGTGTTCAGGACGTTGACCTTGACTTCGTTGCCGACGACGCCCTGTTGATTCTTCAAGTTCTCTTCGGTGATGGCGAGCCCGCGCATGCGGTCGGCTTCAGCCCACAAGCCCGTCTCAAGTTTGTGCGCGGGCATGATCTCGAAATAGTTGGTGAAGTCGAAGCGCGTGGAGCCGTTGAGTATGCCGCCGTTCTGTTGGACGAGGCGTATGAACTCCATCTTGCCGAGATTCTGCGAGCCTTGAAACATCATGTGCTCGAAGAGGTGCGCAAAGCCTGTGCGACCCGGCACTTCGTTCTTCGAGCCGACGTGATACCAGACGTTGACGGCCACAATCGGCGTCGAATGGTCTTCATGAAGAATGACGCGGAGGCCGTTCTGCAAAGTGAACTCCGTGTAGTTGATTGGCGGAAGCACAGTGGTCTCACTCCCTGTCTTGGTCTGTCCTG